>JADJVL010000012.1 GCA_016710635.1 Holophagaceae bacterium
TGGCTACTTCGCCCAGGATCCGAAGTTCGTCAGCATGCTTGGCAACTTCGGCCTCGGCAGCTTCAACGGCTGGCGCCTCGCCTTCGGCGTGGCGGGTCTCGCCATGCTTTGCGGCATCGCCCAGTTCCTCCTGCGCCAGAAGGTCCTCGGCGAGATCGGCCTGCGGCCCGGCGCCAAGGCCGTGGACAGCGAAGGCATGGCCACCGAGCTGCCGCCCCTCACCCCCGAGGAGCGCGGTCGCATGTGGGTCGTGGCCATCCTCGTGTTCTTCATCATGGGGTTCTTCTTCGTCTTCGAGCAGGCGGGCACGACCCTCAACCTTTTCGCCGACGAGCACACCCGCAACGCCATCGGGTCCTGGGCCTTCCCCTCCAGCTGGTTCCAGAGCGTGAACAGCGCCTGGCTGATGATCCTGGCCCCGGCCTTCAGCATCATGTGGGTCGCCATGGGCGCGCGCCAGCCCAGCAGCCCCATGAAGTTCACCCTGGGCCTCTTCTTCGTCGGCGCGGGCATGCTGCTGCTGGTGCTCCCCAGCATGGCCTACACCGCGGACCCGGCCCTCAAGGTCTCCCCCATGTGGCTCGTCGGCGTCTACCTCCTGCACACCATCGGGGAGCTCTGCCTCAGCCCCGTCGGGCTCAGCACGGTGTCCAAGCTCGCGCCGGCCCGGTTCTCGGGCCTGATGATGGGCGTCTTCTTCTTCGCCATCGGCCTGGGCAACCTGCTGGCGGGCCTCGCCGGCGGCTTCAGCGACCATCTCAAACCCGCGGTGCTCTTCGGCGGCCTCTTCGGCATCACCACCGTCATGGCGCTCATCCTCGTGGCCCTGAGCCCCATGATCAAACGCATGTCCGCCGGCGTGCGCTGACGGACCGAGCTCCCACCGAAGCCCCCGGCCACCCGGGGGCTTCGTCTTTCCGGCCACAATGTCCCCATGTGCGGCGGCCTGGAATTCCAGAAGCGTTCGGCGCGGCTCACGCAGCCGGAGCTGATCGAAGGCGTCCGCGGCAGCGGCGCGGGGGTGGACGCGGTGCGGGTCTTCTTTCCGAGCCCGAAGGCGGCGATCCGGGTGGCCGGGCAATCCCAGGTGGATGGGGAATCGGACCTCTGGCTCCCTTGGGGGCGGCGCAAGGAGGAGCCCGGCGGCTGGCCCGAAGGCGGCTGGGCGCGGGGGGAAAGCCTGGCGAAGGCCTACTGGACGCGCTGGGCGCCGGCGGAGGTGGTGATCCATCCCGCGCGCTGGATGGAGAAGGATCCCGCCCGGAAATCCTGGTGGTTCGAGATGGAGCCCGGCACCGGGATCCTCTGCCTGCGGCTGGACCGGGCGCCGGGCACGCCGCTCTACGTGGTGACCGACCCGGCGACCGGGGACTTCGCCGTGGAGATCCATTCCCGCATCCCCCGAATCGTCCAGGGTTGAAGCCGCGCCAAAGACCCGGCGCGCCGGATTGAGCCGTTGCCTGGCGCGTCAACCAGGGCATATTAGGTGCACCCCTACCGAGGCCCTTGTGGCGATCCGACTTCCAGGCTCCGCTGGGCGGCTTTTCGCAGCCGCGTTGCTGGTGGCCTGCCTGGGCGGCATGGCGCGCGGCGCGCCGCCCAGGACGGACCCCCTGCGCTACGCCCGGCTGCCCATCCGGGTCTACAACGACCGGGACGGCCTGCCTCAGAACTCCATCGAGACCGTGGGCTTCGACAAGCAGGGCTACCTCTGGATCGGCACCCAGGACGGCGCCGTCCGCTACGACGGCCGCACCTGGGAAGTGCTGCCCATGCCCCGGCCCACCCGCTCCTCCTGGGTGGTGGCCCACCTCGTCGCCGCCGATGGCAGCCACTGGTTCGGCACCCGGGGCGACGGACTGCAGCACTACAAGGACGGGAAGTGGACCCACTACGGGACCGCCGAGGGCTTCCCCGACGCCCAGTGCGTCGCCCTCGCGGAAGGCGTGGACGAAGGGGGGCGGCCGGTGATCTGGGCGGGCACCCAGGAGCACGGCCTCGTGATGGTCCGGGAAGGCAGGGTGCTGCCCCAGCCTTCGCCCACCGGGACCCCCTTCAAGCGGGTGCACGCCCTCTTCCCGACCACCGGCGACACCGGCGCGCCCCGCCTGTGGATCGGCACGGAGCGTGGCGCCCTCGCTCTGGAGCGGGGCCAGTGGCAGACCCTCGGCCGGAAGGAGTACGGCCTCCCCACCGACAATGTCTTCTCCTTCCTCGAGACCGGCGAAGGCCCCGCCCGGGCCTTGTGGATCGGCACCGAGCGCGGCGTGGCCCGGCGCGTCCAGGGCGTCTGGGAGCGCTGGGACGAAGGCGCCGGCCTTTCGAACTCCTACGTGTTCCGGCTCACGAAGACCCGCAATGCCCGCGGAGAGACCGTGGTGTGGGCCGGGACCGAAGGCGGCCTGGCGAAATACGAAGGCGGCGCCTGGACGGTCTTCGACGCCCGCAACGCCATGCCCAGCAACGTGGTCCGGAGCATGGCGGTGCGGGATTCCGGACAGGTCCAGTCCCTGTTCGTCGGCACCTTCGCCGGACTCGCCAAGGTGACCCTCGGGAAATGGTTCAGCTTCACCACCCTCTCCGGACTCCCCGAGAATGTGGTCTTCGCCATCCAGGAGACCAAGGACGGCGCCATGTGGTTCGGCACCCTGGGCGGTGGCCTCGCCAGCCTGAAGGAGGGCCGCTGGTCCGTGGTGGACCACCTGGAAGGCCACCCCGCGAAGGCGGTCATGGCCCTGATGCGCACGGAGCAGGGCGGCCAGGAGACGCTCTGGGCCGGCTTCCGCGACCGGGGCATCTACCTCATGCGCGACGGCCGGTGGACCCCCTGGCCGCACAACGCCGCCCTGCCGGACACCTGGGTCTACACCATGCTCGAAACCCTGGAGGAAGGCCGGACGGTCCGCTGGTTCGGCACCCGGCAGGGCCTCGTCCGGGAGGAAGGGGGCGCGGTCCGCGTCTACACGGAGCAGGACGGCCTCGGCGGCAACTTCATCACCAGCCTGCGGGAGACCCGGGACCGCGAGGGCCGGCGGGTGCTCTTCGCGGGCTCCCGGGGGGGCGGGCTCTCCCGGCTGGATCTGCAGACCGGCGCGTGGCATCGCTACAGCGCCGCGGAAGTGCCGGGGCTGCGGGTCTCCGACCTCAAGGAGTTCGCCGGGGCCCACGGCGAGCGGCACCTCTGGGTCGCCACCCAGGGCGGCGGCACCTCCCGCCAGGACCTGGACCATCCGGAGCGGGGCTGGACCCAGTTCGGCTCCGCGGGTTCGGGCCTGGTCCCCAGCGACACCGCCTACCGGCTGGAGGAGGACGACCAGCACCGTATCTATGTCTTCACCCTGAAGGGGGTCATCCGCCTCACCCCCACCGGGCAGACCGGCGCCGACGAGTATCGATCCCACACCTTCACCACCGGGGACGGCCTGCCCAGCAACGGCTGCACCCAAGGCTCCACCTTCGTCGATGCCAAGCGGCGCCTCTGGACCGGCACGGTGGCGGGGGCGGCGGTGCTGGACCCCGCCCTGGAGTGGCAGGACGTGGAGCCCAAGCCCCTGTACCTCGAAGCGCGCATCATGCACAACGGCGGCAGGGTCCTGGAGCCCGGCGCGGAGGTACCCCACGACCAGGACCACGTGCGCTTCGATTTCGCCCTGCTGAGCTTCGAGCGGGAACGGGACACCCAGTACCGGGTGGAGCTGGTGGGCCTGGACCGGGACGCTTCGCCGTGGATGGCGGACGGCAAGATGGAGTACCCGACCCTGCGGGCGGGCAGCTACACCTTCCGCGTCTGGGGGCGGGACGCCAGCGGCAACACGACGGGCCCCCGGGAAGTGGCCTTCACCGTGCGGCCCGCGTGGTGGAACACCTGGTGGGCGCGCACGCTCTACGCCTTCGCGGCGGTGCTCCTGGTCCTCGCGCTGATCCGGCGGCGCGTCCAGCACCTCCACGAAGCGAACCAGGAACTCGAGACCAAGGTCGCCGACCGGACCCGGGAGCTCGCGGAGGCGCGGGACGAGGCCCTCACCGCCACCCGGATGAAGTCCGAGTTCCTCGCCACCATCAGCCACGAGATCCGCACGCCCCTCAACGGCGTCATCGGCATGTCCGGACTGCTGCTGCGCACCCCCCTGGACGAGACCCAGCACGAATACGCGGGGACGGTGCTCACCAGCGCCGAAAGCCTCCTCACGCTGCTGAACGACGTGCTCGACTTCTCCAAGATCGAAGCCGGCCGCATCGAGCTGGAGCGCATCCCCTTCCGCCTGAGCGCCGAGCTGGAGGACAGCCTCGCCCTCCACTCCGAGAACGCCCAGCGCAAAGGCCTGGAGCTGGCCTGCGTGATCCCCCCCGACATCCCGGAAGACCACCTTGGCGACCCGGGACGGTTCCGCCAGATCCTGAACAACCTCCTCGGGAACGCCATCAAGTTCACCCAGCGGGGCACCGTCACCCTGAAGGTCGGCCTGGCCCCGCCGCGGGAAGAGGACGCGGGGCGCTGCCGGCTCCGCTTCGAGATCGCCGACACGGGCATCGGCATGAGCGAGGAGTCCCTGCCCAGGATCTTCGACGCCTTCAGCCAGGCGGACAGCTCCACCACCCGCCGCTTCGGCGGCACGGGCCTGGGCCTCGCCATCTGCAAGCGCCTCGTTGAGCTCATGGGGGGCAGCCTGGAGGCCCGGAGCACGCCCTGGATCGGCAGCAGCTTCACCGTGGAACTCCCCTTCGAGCCCGGGCCGCCGCAACCCGGCGCCCTCAGCGGCGACCTTCCGCCGGCCCTCCGCGTGCTGGCCGGGAGCCCCTTCCCCGACACCCTGGAAGGCCTTGGGTACATCCTTCACCGCTGGGGCATCGCGCCGGATGCGGTGGCCTCCGCCTTCGAGATGCCCTCCCGGCTGCAGGAGGCCGCCGCCCGCGATGCCGCCTACGATCTCGCCATCCTGGACCTGGATCTCCCGGAGGCCCAGGATCCGGCCTTCCCCGCGAGCCTCCGGGCCGCCGCGGGGAACCCGGACCTGCCGATCCTGCTGCTGTCCACGACGCCGCGGCTGGCCCTCGCCGAACAGATCCTGCAACTGCAGCGGACCATCGCCATCCTCAAGCCCGTACGGCGCGGCCGCCTCAAGGAGGCCCTGCGCCGCCTCCTCTCGGGGGCGGCGGGCGAAGAGACGGGGATCCTGCGGACCGGCCCCGTCGCCCACCTGAAGCCCGCCCCCATCCACAGCCGCATCCTGGTGGCGGACGACAACCCCATGAACCTCAAGGTGGCCAGATCCATGCTGGCCTCCTTCGGCTACGCGCCGGACCTCGCCGGCGGCGGCTACGAGGCCCTCGCGGCCATGGAACGATCGACCTACGACCTGGTCTTCCTCGACTGCAACATGCCGGGCCTGGACGGCTTCGCCGTGACCCGCGAAGTCCGCGCCCGGGAAGGCGAAGGCCGCCACACCCCTATCATCGCCCTCACCGCGAGCGCCCTGGGCGGCACCCGGGAGAAGTGCCTGGCCATGGGCATGGACGGCTACCTGTCCAAGCCCTTGCGCCCCGATGTCCTGAAGGGCGTCCTGGACCACTGGCTGGGCCACGGGGAAGCGCCTCCGGAGGCGGTGGCCGCCCCGGAGTCCGCCCCCGAGCCAACGACCCTCGATGCGCGGACCCTGGAAGGCCTCCGGTCCCTGGACCCCACGGGACGGGATGGCTGGGTGAAGGACCTGGTGCGGGACTACCTGGAGGACGGACCGAAGCGCCTGGCGGGCGTGCGGGAGGCCCTCGCCACCCGCGACCGGGATCTCGCCGCGCGGCACCTCCACAACCTGAAATCCAACAGCGCGACCCTTGGGGCGAAGCAGCTGTCCGACCTCTGCCTGGAACTGGAACTGCAGGCGGAGGGCGGCGACTTCGGCGCCATCGCCGATCACCTCGAGGCGCTGGAGGCCGCCTGGGACCAGGCCCGGCGGGCGCTGGACGCCTTCGGCGCCGCCCAGGGCTGAGGGCGCCAGGCATTCCTTGCCGATCCGGCGGCCCGCCTTCAGACTGGAAGGTCCGGTGGGGAGCCATGGCACAGCGGGGCGTGAAGGTGATTTCGGTGGTGCCCGGGGGCCTTGCCGAAGGCGCGGGCATCCGCCCCGGGGACACCCTGCTGGAGATCAACGGCGAAAAGGTCCTGGACCAGCTCAACTACCAGTTCCTCCTCAGCCAGGAGGACGAGTCCGCCCTGCGGATCCTCCGGGCGGACGGCACGGAGTTCACCGCCCTCGTGGAGAACGGCGGCGACGGCGTGGGCCTGGACCTGGCGGCGGACGAGGTGAAGGTCTGCAAGCAGAACTGCGTCTTCTGCTTCGTGCACCAGATGCCCAAGGGCTACCGCAAGAGCCTCTACCTCAAGGACGAGGACATCCGCCTCTCCTTCCTCTACGGCCACTTCAGCACCCTCAGCAGCAGCGACGGCGCCGAGCTGGACCGCATCGTCCGCGAGCGCCTGTCGCCCATCCACGTTTCGGTCCACGCCACGGATCCGGAAGTGCGGGTGAGGCTCGTGGGCAATCCGAAGGAGGGCCACATCCTTCGGAAGATCGATCACCTGCTGGAAGGCGGCATCGACGTCCACACCCAGGTGGTGCTGGTGCCCGGCCTCAACGACGGCTGGGTGTGGCAGAAGACCCTGGACGAGCTGTGGGCGCGCCGCGCCTTCCAGACGGAGGGACCCTGGGCCGGCAAGGGTGGCGTGCTGTCCCTCTCCTGCGTGCCCGTGGGCCTCACGGCCCACCGGGAAGGACTGCCCGACATCCCGGACGTGGACCCCGCCTACGCCAAGGCCTGGGTGGCGGCCTGGACCCCGGAGGTGCGGCGCCGCGCGGAAGCGAACGAGGGCGAACCCTGGCTCCTCCTGGCGGACGAGTGGTTCACCCGCGCCGCCGTCGAGGTGCCCGGCCGCGACTTCTACTCCCAGAGCTGGGCCCAGCTGGAGAACGGCGTGGGCATGGTGCGCCGCTTCCTCGAGCAGACCCGGCGCTTCCTGGCCACCCCCAAGGCCGCGCGCTTCCAGGGCCGCAACATCCTCCTCCTCACCGGCGCCAGCTTCGCACCGATCCTCGCCCGGGAGGCCGCGCGGCTGAACCGGAAGACCGGCGCCCGGCTGCGGGTCGCGGGGGCGCAGAACTTCTCCTTTGGCGACACGGTCACGGTGGCGGGGCTGCTCTGCGGCTCGGACCTGAAGTACGCCGCCCACGCGGACCGCGAGGAACACGGCCCCGTGGACGCGGTGGTCGTGCCCAGCGCCACCCTGCGCACCCACACCGGCCCCACGGACCAGTACACCCTCCACGGCCAGAGCGCGAAGGCCGAGGGCACCTTCCTGGACGACATGACCCTGGACCAGCTCGCCGCGGACCTCGGCGTGCCCGTCATCCCCGGCGGCGAGAACTTCTCCCAGCTCCTGGACCACCTGGAGGCCGCGGAGCGGGCCACGGGCTTCACCGGGAAGGATCTGACCCGCGTCTTCCACGCCAGCGGCCTGAACCTGCCCCAGGGCGCGTACAACCCGTGAACCCGATGCGGGTCGCGAGACGGAGGACTTGATGTCCTCCGACGAGCGGGGCCCCGCACGGGCGAGCGAATGCGTGCGGTGTTCCTGCCGGGGTTCCGCGGCTTTCCCTCCTCACGACGGCTTCGAGACCGAGATCGCGACGGTGGCATCCCCGTCCCCCGGCCGCCGGACGCGGTCCGAAGCGGCGCGGACGAGGTCCAGGGCGTGGACCGTGCGCTGGAAGGGCTGCTCGCCGTCCACCTTCACGAAGACCTTGCGCTCCTGTCCGTCCTGCCGCGCCAGTGCTTCGGACAGCCTGGACAGCAGGGTCGCGTCATCGAGGTCCTCCTGCTGCAGCCGCAGCCCGCCGCCCTTCAGGACGGTGAGGACCAGGGGCGCGCCCGGAGCGAGCTTTTCCCCGCCGGAAGCCGGGAGGGCGACCGGGTGCTGCCGCGTGAGCACGGGCACCATCACGATGAAGACGATGAGCAGCACCAGCACGATGTCGATGAGGGGGGTGATGTTGATCTCGGAGCGGAGGGCCCGGGCGGGCGTGGCGGCGTGCATCACAGCCTCCCCGTCTTCGGCGCGGCGTCCTCGCGGGTGGTGAAGGTCGCCCGGGTCACGCCTCCGGCCCGGCAGGCCTCGAGGAGATCGCCGACCAGGGCGTTGGAGAGCGCCGCGTCAGCCTTGACGGTCACGGTCCTCTCACCGCTTCCCTGCGCCAGGCTCCGGAGCGCGGCCGCGAGCGCGGCCGGGTCCCCTTCCTCGCCGACCCGGAAGGTCCGGGCGGCCCGCCCCTGCAGCTCGAGGGTGGCCAGGGCGTGGCGGCCCTCCCGGCGCAGGGAGATCCGCGGACCTTCGGGCGCCGCGCCCTTCACGGCATGCTTCGCCGCAGGCAGGGCCACCGAGGCGTCCACGGCCGGGGCGACGACGATGAAGACGATGAGCAGGACGAGGACGATGTCGACGAGGGGCGTGACATTGATGTCGCGGCGGAGTTCGCGGGTCATGGGATTCACCGTTTGGGTTGTTCCGGAACATGGGGCCGGCCCGTGTCACGCGCCATCACCACCGCGTGAATTCCATCGTGACAAGCCGGGGCTTTGTCGCGGCGGCGTCACCGCCACCGGCAGCCCCCGGAACGGAAAAGGGCGCCCCGAAGGGCGCCCTTGTTCGGAAACGGCCGGGATCAGTTCCGCTTCTTGATCGAGATGGCCACCTTGGTGTCGCTACCCATGAAGCCGTTGAAGGCCGGGTTCGCGGAGGTGTCCTTCTTGACCTGCTCGCTCGCCATCCGCACCTGGTCAAGGGCGTCGACGGCGTACTGGAACTTCATGTCCTCATCGACCTTCAGGAAGACCTTGCGGCCGTCGAGGGGCATGAGCTTGATCACGGGGACCAGCTCGTCCTTGAGGGTGCTGATATCGATCTCCTTGGACTGCAGCATGAACTTGCCGTCCTGGGTGACCGAGATGACCACCGGCGGGTTGTCGGTCTTCGGCGGGTCCGTGCTCGTGATGACCTGCGGCACCAGCACGCTGGCGGCCTTGGTGAGGCCGGGCACCATGACGATGAACACGATCAGCAGCACCAGCACGATGTCGATGAGCGGGGTGACGTTGATATCCGATTTGGCTTTTCCTTTTGCGCCGCCTGCGTCCATTACTTCACCCCTTCCTCTTTCTTCTTCTCCTCGCTCGTGACGATGGAGGCCTCGTCGGCCCCACCTTCGCGGCAAGCCTGGAAGAGTGCGTTGATGTACTTGAAGGGCAGGTCCTGGTCAGCCTTCACGAAGACCCGCTTGTCGTCCAGGGCACCGACGCTGCGGTTCACGAAGTCGACCAGCTTCTGCTTGCTGTCGGGCGTGTCGAGCTTGAAGGACTCGCCCTTGGCGTCGGAATCGTCGCAGGTGATCTCGCCCGCGGCGACGTACTCGCCCTTGTCGTTGTGCTTGGCGTTGTAGTAGAGGGTGATGTACTTGGCACCCTGCTGCTTCTCCACCTTGGGGCTGTGCTTGGCCAGCGGCAGCTTCACGCTGTCGTTCACGGCCGGCGTGATCACGATGAAGATGATCAGCAGCACCAGAACGATGTCCACCAGCGGGGTGACGTTGATGTCCGACTTGACGCCACCGCCCTTGCCACCTGCATCCATGGTGACCTCCTTAGAAAGGGGTGGAGGAGCCGCCCGGGAATCCGCGCGGCCCCCCTACCGGGGTGGAAGGATCAGGCCTGGCTCTCGCGGCGGATGAACTCGTCGATCATCTGGGAGGCGGCATTGTTGATGTTGGTGACGACCTGGTCCTGCTTGTTGGTCAGCAGGTTGTAGATCCACACGGCGGGGATGGCGACGATGAGGCCCAGCGCGGTGGTGCCCAGCGCCTCGCCGATGGAGCCGGCCAGCGCGTTGATGTCGCCCGCGCCCTTGGTCTTGAGGTCAGCGAAGACCTTGATGATGCCGGCCACGGTGCCGAGCAGGCCGATGAAGGGGGCCAGGGCGCCGATGGTGGCCAGGGAGTTCATGCCCTTCTTGAGGAGCTCGGTGACCTCCGCGGAGCCGCGGGAGATGGCGCGCTCGACGGGCTGGATGACGTCGTGGTTGGGGTTCATGCTCTTGAGCTGCTTCTCGTACTGGAAGATGTCCAGGCCGTGCTTGAGCACGAGGGCCACGTGGGACTTGTTGTGGGTGGTGGCGGCGCGCTTGGCGGCCTCGAAATCGCCGCGGCGCAGGGTGTCCATGAAGAGCTTGAGGAACTTCTCGGACGCGGAGTTGGAGCCGGCGTACATCACGAAGCGCTCGACCGCGGTGTAGATCTGGAACACCAGCAGGACGACGAGGATGACGATGATGCCCTTGTTGAAGGCCGAGGCCTCCTTCCAGATGCCCATGATGGAGAAGGCGTCCGAGCTTTCGATGAGGCCCAGGTTGATGGCGGCGAAGGGGTTCATGGCGGTTCCTTTTTGCTAAAGGTGGCGGGGAGAAGGGGAGTTCGGTTCGGGTGCTGGTTCAGTTCAACGGGCGGCGGGGGCCGGCTGGGGAGCCGGATTCGCCACACCGGCGAGGTTGGGCGCGGGGGCCTGGGCGCCCGCGGGTTCAGGAAGGGTGGCGGGGGCGGCAGCCCGGCCGCCGGTGATCGCCAGGACGGCCGCGGCCAGGAGGGCCGAAAGGCCGGCGCCGAGGAGCACGTTGCGGTTCATGGCGGGGTTCACCGGAGCCGGAAGGGCATGGTGAGCTTGAACCGGGCGTACTGGGGCACGCCGTTCAGGAGGGCGGGCTCGAAGCGCCACTGCATGGCGTAGCTCTCCGCCGAGGGCCGCAGCTGGGGCGGGCCTTCCTTCGCCGTGGCCTGGGTGGGCACGCCATCGGGGCCGATGGTGATCTCCACCACCACCGTGCCCTGGATCTTCGCGATCTTGGCGAGGGGCGGGTAAGGGGGCGCCGGGGGCTGGTACTTGATCTTGACCATGCTGAAGTCGAAATCCACGACCCGGCCCGTGCCGCCGACCACGCCACCGACCACGCCGCCCTTGACGCCGCCCACCGCGCCGCCGATCACGCCGCCGGGCACGCCGCCCGCGGCACCGCCGCTGGTCTGGCTGGAACGGTCCTCATGGGGCAGTTCCTTGGGGGTTTCGGGAATGACCTCGCGGCCGGGCTCGACCTTCTCTTCCTTCGGGGTTTCCGCCCTGGAGCTGGCGGCCGCGGGTGGCGGCGGCGGCGGGGGAGGAGGAGGCGGCGGCGGCGGAGGCGCCTCGCCTTCGGTGAGGTCGATGCCCATGGTCTTCACGACCTTCTTGCCCACTTCGGTGTTCTTGGCCAGGTAGAAGACCGTGCCACCGAAGGCCCCGTAGAGGGCGAGGGTCAGAGGGACCGTGACCAGGGGGTTGCCCCGCTTGAGCTCGCTGTGGCCAGCGGAGATCGAGGGCTGGTAGACCAGGTCCTCGAGACTCTCCGGCTTGGCTGGCGCGGCCTTTTTGGGATCTTGGGTACTCATGTCGCTCCCATGGAAGATCCAGGTGAAAAAAGCTGGAGCCGAAACGGCGCGATGCCGTACCGGCTCCTGGAAAGGATAAAGATCTGGGGCTAGCCCGAGGGCTAAGATGACAAGCGCCCCCCGGTCCGTCAAGGAACGAAGATCACCGGAACCCCTCACCAGCGCTCGATTTAGAAGATTTTGCATCGATATGACATGGACGCCCCGGATCATGAGGAAGGGGTGACATCCCAGGCGAAAATAAGGAGGTTTGTCATCGCTGCGTCACAATCCACCGGCTTCAACTTTCAATGCGAATCCCTCCAGGGGGAGCAGCCCGCCCGGGCAGGCCGCTTTTCGACCGCCCACGGCGAAGTCCGGACGCCGGCCTTCATGCCCGTGGGCACCCAGGGCACGGTGAAGGCGGTGTCCCCGGCCCAGCTGGCGGAGATCGCCCCGGAGGTCATTCTGGGCAACACCTACCACCTGGGCCTGCGCCCCGGGGACGCCCTCGTGGCGAAGCTCGGCGGCCTGCACCGCTTCATGGCCTGGGACGGGCCCATCCTCACGGACAGCGGCGGCTTCCAGGTCTTCTCTTTGTCATCGCTTCGCAAGATCCGTGAGGAAGGCGTGACCTTCGCGAGCCACATCGACGGCTCGCCCCAGTTCCTGAGCCCCGAGCGCAGCATGGAGATCCAGCGCAACCTCGGCTCCGACATCGTCATGGCCCTGGATGAATGCCCTCCAGGGCAGCTGGAGCGCCCGAAGCTGGAGGCCTCCATGGCCCGGACGACCCGCTGGCTCGAGCGTTGCCGCAAGTCCCCCCTGGATCCCCACCAGGGGCTCTTCGCCATCAACCAGGGCGGGACGCACCTGGACCTCCGCCGGGACCACCTGCACCAGATCCTCGAGCTGGACGCCAGGGCGCCCTTCCAGGGCTTCGCCGTGGGCGGCCTCAGCGTGGGCGAACCCAAGGAGGCCATGAACGCCACCCTGGCCGAATTCGTGCGGGAGCTGCCCATGGACCGCCCCCGCTACCTCATGGGCGTGGGCACCCCGGAGGACCTCCTCTTCGGCATGGAGCAGGGGGTGGACCTCTTCGACTGCGTGCTGCCCACCCGGGAGGCCCGCCACGGCCGCCTCCTCACCTCCCGGGGCCGCCTCAACCTCAAGAACGCCCGGCACCGGGAGTCCGACCGCCCCGCGGACCCGGACTGCGCCTGCTACACCTGCCGCACCTTCTCCCGGGCCTACCTGCACCACCTCCTGCGGTCCGGGGAGCTCCTGGGATCCACGCTCAACTCCATCCACAACCTGAGCTACACTGTCCAATTGACCCGCGCCGGGCGCCAGGCCTTGCTGGAAGGGCGGTTTCCGGACTTCGCCCGCCGCACGCGGGAACTCTGGAACACCGAGGAGCCCTGAATGATCTTTGCCCTGCTGCAAGCCCAACCCCAGCCCGCCTGGGTGTCCCTCCTCCCCATCGTCGGCATGGGCCTTCTCTTCTACTTCCTGATCCTGCGGCCCCAGAGCAAGCAGCGGAAGGAGATGGAGGCCCGCCTGTCCAAGCTGAAGAGCGGCGACGAGGTCCTCCTCAGCGGCGGCCTGTACGCGACCATCGACCGGGTGGACGAGAAGGACGCCAGGATCCTCTACCTCAAGCTCGGCAGCAACACGGTCAAGGCCAAGCGCCAGGCCGTCGTCGCCCTGGCCACCGAGCCCGAGACCCAGAACTGACGCGAGCCGGGCCAAAAGCCTGGTGCCCGAAGCCCGAAGCCCCTGAAAGGAGCGCCCGTGAGCAAGCGGACCCTCTGGCGATTGACCCTGACCCTGCTGATCTGCGGGGCCTGCGCCTACTTCTTCATCCCCCTGTCCAAGGTGCGCCTGGGCCTCGACCTGCGGGGCGGCGTGCACTTCGAGCTGGAGATCCAGCAGCACGAGGCCCTGGAATCGGACCTCAAGGACGCCGCGGGCCGGGTTTCCGACCGCTTGAAGGAGAAGGGCCTGAAGGAGGCCGTGGTGGCCCTGGACGGCGAGCAGATCCGGATCACGGGCCTGCTCCCCGAGCAGAAGGCCGCCGTGGAGAAGGCCCTGGAGACCTTCACGACCTACCGGGTGGAGGTCCAGGGCGCCACCGCCACCGTGGTCCAGAAGGACACCTACAAGACCTACCTGAAGGACGACGCCTCCAAGCGCGCCCTGCAGATCATCGAGAACCGCATCAACCAGTTCGGCGTGGCCGAGCCCGAGATCACGCCCTCGGGCCCCCAGGGCGAGCGCATCGTCGTGGAGCTGCCGGGCGTCGGCGAGGCCGAGCGCGAGCGCATCAAGGGCCTGCTCTCCACCCCGGGCAGCCTGGAGCTGCGGCTCCTCGCCAAGGCGCCGATGATCTACTTCGCGTCCAAGGAACAGGCCCTGGAGTACTACAAGGGCCAGCTGCCCCCGGAGACCGAGCTCATCCCCGAGCCCGAGGAGGAGAAGCGGGTCCCCGGCGCGCCCAAGCACGCCAAGGCCCCGAAGGCCGCGGACCCGAAGGACGAGAAGTTCCGCCGCTGGGTCCTGCTGGAAAGCAAGGTCCGCCTCACCGGCCGCAGCATCACCGACGCCAACCGGGGCGTGGATTCCACCACCGGCTTCAACGAAGTGAACTTCACCCTCGACCGGGAAGGCACCGAAGCCAACGCCTACGTCACCGAAGTCGCCGCCACGGAGAACCGCCAGTTCGCCTTCGTCCTCGACCGCAAGATCGTCTCCATCCTCAGCGCCAAGGAGAAGATCCTCAGCCCCGCGGTGCGCATCAGCAGCCCCGGTGGCTTCGAGGAGTCCTACGCCGACGACTTCGCCCTCAAGCTCAAGAGCGGCGCCATGCGCGCCTCGATGAAGTTCCTCGAGGAGAAGTCCATGGGCCCCAGCCTGGGCGCGGACTCCATCCGGAAGGGCGTCATCGCCAGCATGATCGGCTTCCTCACCATCGTCATCTTCATGCTGGTCTGGTACCGCTGGTCCGGCCTCAACGCCATCGTCGCCCTCACGGTGAACGTCATCGTGATGCTCGGGCTGCTGGGCTCCTTCCACGCCACCATCACCCTGCCGGGCATCGCGGGCTTCGCGCTGACCATCGGCATGGCGGTGGACGCCAACATCCTCATCTTCGAGCGCATCCGGGAGGAGCTGACGGCGGGCAAGAGCGTGACCCTGGCCATCCAGGCGGGCTTCGACAAGGTCTTCTGGACCATCGTGGACGCCCACGTGACCCAGCTCTTCGCCGCCCTGCTGCTCTTCATCTTCGGCACGGGCCCGGTCAAGGGCTTCGCCGTCTCCCTCACGGTGGGCGTCGTCGCCTCGCTGTTCACCAGCATCTACATCAGCCGCTTCATCTACGACTGGGTGCTGGAGCGCCATCCCGGCACCAAGACGCTTTCGGTCTGACCAGGGGAACCCATGAAGATCTTCGACAAGCTCCCCCACTTCGACTTCATGAAATGGAAGGGCGTCGCCCTGGCCATTTCGTGGGGCATGATCATCGCCTGCTTCGTCTACGCCGCCCCCTGGAGGGGCGGGGGCAGCCGGGTGAAGCTGGGCATGCAGTTCATCGGCGGCATCGACATGCAGGTGCGCCTGCAGGGCGACGTGCCCCAGGACCGGGTCCGCGAGGCCCTGGCCAAGGGCGGCGTGGTGGACGCTGCGGTGGTGGCCTACGAGGCCGCCAACCCGGGCACCAAGGACTACTCCATCAAGGTCAAGGCCCGGAAGGGCCAGGACGAGAAGGACTCCTCCACCCAGCTCAAGCAGATCGTCGCCGCCATGAAGGCCCTGGATCCGGCCCTCAACGACCCGAAGAAGGACCTGAACCTGGAATCCGCGGGGAACATGTCCGACCAGTGGTTCACGGCCAACCCCCTGAACCGGAAGGGCGAGGAGGCGGTGGTCAAGGCCGAGTACATGGCCCAGGCGGGCAAGGTCACCGCGGCCCGGGAGAAGCTCGGCATCTACACCGGTTTCGCCCAGCTCCCCGGGGACCTGCCGCCGGTCCTCCGCCAGAGCCTGGAGAAGGACTTCCGCCTCGGGCCCATGGCCATCGTGAAGAACGAAAGCTTCTCCCCCTCCATCTCCGGCGAATGGACCCGCAAGACCCTCTCCGCCGTGGCCTGGGCCATGGGCGCCATCCTGCTCTACGTGATGTTCCGGTTCACCGTCAGCTTCGCCGTGGGGGGCATCGTCGCCCTCATCCACGACCTGCTCATGGCCCTGGGACTCTTCGTCCTCTTCGGCTTCGAGTTCAGCGTACCGGTGGTGGCCAGCTTCCTGATCCTCATGGGCTATTCCATGGCGGACACCATCGTGGTCTTCGACCGCATCCGCGAGAACAGCCACAAGAGCGAGTACCGGCGCTCGTCCATCACCCAGCTGGTGAACGACTCCATCAACCAGACCCTGAGCCGCACCATCCTCACCTCCCTGTCGGTGCTCTTCGTGGCCTTCTGCCTCTTCGCCTGGGGCGGGCCGGCCCTGCGGGACCTGAGCTTCCCGATCTTCGTGGGGGTCATCACCGGCACCTACAGCTCCATCTACATCGCCAGCCCCGTGGTGGTCTACTGGGACCAGTTCTTCGGCGGCAAGGACAAGCTCAAGCAGACCTCCAAGGCCTGAGCCCAGTCCGCGGTTTCCAGGAAGGGGGCTAGCGGGCCCCCTTTCTTTTTTCCCTCGCCGATAGAATGGGCGCAGCCAGGACCCCCCCGTGAAGTCGCTCCTCGTCAGAAAGACCGCCCTGGGCCTCGCCTTCCAGCGGGGCCTGCTCGGCGAGCTGCCGGCGCACGAAGCCGGCGAGGATCTGCGGCCCTTCGTGCGGCGCGGGCGGCTGGACCTGGAGACCATGCTGCTGCTGGAGCGGGAGGCCGAGCTCCTCGTCACCGGCAAGTTCCCCGAGTACGGCGACCAGCCCACGGCGATGGAGGGCCAGCCCGAGGAGGCCCGCCTCAATCCCCTCGGGCTCTTCCCCTGGCAGGACTGGAGCCGCTTCAGTCCCGAGGTCTACCTGGGCGAGGGCGGCATGGGCCGGGTCTTCCGGGTGCAGGATGTGCGGCTGAAACGGACCGTGGCCCTGAAGTTCTTCCGGGTGGCCATGGAGGACGTGGCCCGGGCCTTCCTGCGGGAGGCCCAGTCCCAGGCCCGCATCGACCACCCCAATGTGGCCAAGGTCTTCGAAGCCGGCGAGCAGGAAGGGATCCCCTTCCTGAGCATGCAGTTCATCCACGGTCCCACCCTGTCGAAGGCCGCCTCGGGCATGGACCTGCGGGAGAAGGTGGACGTGGTCCGGCAGGCGGCCCTGGGAGTCCATTCGGCCCACCGCCTGGGCATCGTCCACCGGGACCTGAAGCCCGGCAACATCATGCTGGAGAAGGACGAGCAGGGCGGCTGGAAGGCCTTCGTGATGGACTTCGGCCTGGCCCGGGACCTCGCCGACGCCCCCACGGGCATGACCTCCCTGATGGGCACGCCGTCCTACATGAGCCCGGAGCAGATCGAAGGGCCTTCCGTGCTGGTGGGCCCCCATTCGGACGTCTACGCCCTCGGCGTCACCCTCTACGAGCTGCTGGCGGGGCGCCTGCCCTTCGAGGGGAAGAGCCAGGCCGAGGTCCTGCGCAAGATCGTGGACCAGGAGCCTCCGCCCCTCCGCAAGGCCGACCCGGAGCTGCCCAAGGAGCTGGAGGCGGTGATCCAGCGCTGCATGGAGAAGGACGTCCTGAAGCGCTACGACAGCGCCCAGGACTTTGCCGAGGAGCTGCAGCGCTTCCTGGACGGGCGGCCGGTCCTGGCCAGCCCCGTGAGCACCTGGAGCCAGGGCATCAAGCGCCTGCAGCGCAATCCCCTGCCGGCGGCGAGCCTGGCGGCGGTGACGCTGCTGGCGGGGGGCTGGCTCGTCTATGCCCTGGCCACGCGCTCCCGGGAGCGGGACCTGGGCCAGCGGATGGAGGCCAAGGAGGCGGACCTCGTCCGCATCCGCGGCGAGATGGAAGCCCTCAAGGCCCAGCAGGCCGCCGAGCGGGCGCGGTCCGAGGAACTGGGCCGGCAGGTGGCCCTGGCCCAGACGCCAGCGGCGCGGCAGGAGGCCGAGGACCTGCTGAAGGCCAGCCAGACCCGGGAGCGGGAGCTGGCCCAGCAGGTGGAGGCGGCCCTGCGGCGCACCCAGGGGCTGACGCCGGCCGGCGAAGCCGCGGCGGCGGACCGGGCCCCCGGCCTGGAGGGCGCCGCCCGGAAGGCCGAGACGCCGGAGCGCCGGGCCGATCCTGCCCCCGACCGCGCCCCCAAGGCCAAGGCCGAACCAGAGGAGGCGCCGGCCTCCGCGGCCCCCCACATCGTCACCCAGGCCGCGGCCCGCTATCCCCAGCGCGGCATGTTCAACACCATGAACCCCCACCGGAGCAGCGAGGTCTCCGTCCTGGTGCGGGTGCAGGTGGACGCCAGCGGCCGGGCGGAGAAGTTCAGCATCCTCCAGGGCGTGCCCGGCGTCTGGGGCTACAACGAAGCCGCCCTGGAAGCCCTGCGGAGTTCCACCTACGCCCCGGCCCTCAAGGATGGGCGGCCCGTGCCCGGCAGCCTGGACGTGCGGGTGAGCTTTCCCAAGCTGGCGCGGTGAAACAGGATCTGGCGTGGTGAAACCGGCGGTTCAGCTTCGGCTCTTCGCGAGGTAGGCCTGCAGGGCCTTCTCCGTCTCCGGGGCGGACAGTCCGGCTTCCCGGGCCAGGACCAGGGCCTTTTCCGGGTTCATGCCTTCCTCCACCACGAGGAAGCCGCAGACCGCCGCCGCGGCGCGGTTGCCGTTGCCGCAATGCACCAGCACCCGCGCCTTGGCGGGCAGGTCCTTCAGCACGGAGCGGAAGAGGTCGAAGTCCCCGGCGCTGGGGCTGCGGCCCATGGCCAGGCGGATGTAGACGACCTCCGCGGCCATCATGGCGTTGTTCTCGGCCTCCATCTCGAAGCCGGGCTCGCCGTCCCGGCGGAGGTTGATCACGTGGGTGATGCCGGCGCCCTTCAGCGCGGCGTAGGTGGCGGCGGTGGGCGCCACCTTCAGCACCCACACGCGGGGATGGACCTGGATGGTGTCCGGCACCACGGGGGCGGGCGCCGCGAGGACGAAGGCGGGAAGGAAGAGGATGGGCAGCATGGGACCTCCACAGGGCGGGACGGAACCCGTCGCGCAGTCCGGGAACGGGTCCCCACGAGCCCAAGGTAGGCGGCCCGGATTCGACCTGAATCACAAGCGCCTGCGCCCCCGCTAGGCGTCCTCGACGGTGAAAAAGAAGAGCTGCACGAGCCGGGCCCGCCCCGCCTGGGAGCCGTCCAGGCCCTCGTAGGAGCTCGCCGAGTGGATGAGCTTGGCGTCCCACAGCACCAGCCGGTTGTAGACGGCGCCGACCCGGTCCACCAGCTCCCAGTTGTCGGGTCGCAGGATGTTGGGCTCGCGGTAGACCTCCGCCTGGACCGCCAGCCGCTCCGCCTCGTCAGCGAAGCGGGGGGCTTCGAGGCGGTGGGTCGGCGGCCGCCGGAGCCCGTGGAGGCGGTCCCGCCAGAAGCTCGTGCCCGCGTTCAGGGGCGCGTCCGGCGTGAGGTACACGGCGGCGGCGTAGCTCTGCAGGTCGCTGTGCCAGACCAGGGGATCGTCGAAGCCGGTGATCTGGAAGCAGCCGTTGGCGGGCTGGTGCAGCCAGTCCACGATCGGCCGCCCCAGCAGCCGCTCGAAGGCCTCCCGGAGGTGCGGCCACAGAAAGCGCTCCACGGTCCGCCGGCCCTTGTAGACCTTCGCGCTTTCCACGAAGTCCTGGAGCAGGGCCAGGCGGCGGATCCCGTCGGGATCCTTGTAGAAATTGTCGACCATGAGCACGTGGGGCGTGCCCGCGTGGAAGCAGGCCTCGGGAGGGTCGCCCGGCAGGCCCGGGGCGAGCCGATCCTCGGGAAGCCACATGGGCAGGCGGCAGGGACCGACCTCGCAGTAGCACCGGCGCGCCTCAGCGTCCCCCTCGGTCCTCAGCACCACGCAGGCCTGGCCTTCGAACTGCGCCTGCGCTCCGGCGGGAAACCGGAGCGTCGTCGCGGGTGAGTGCTGGGCTGTGTCCTGGCGGGCCACCAGTCCTGTCCTGGGAAGGTCGAGCCCATTCTGCAGGAAACGGGGGCCGGCGGCGCCAGGAAAATCGCGCGAAAATCCGCGTGGCGGGGCCTAGGCCCAGCCGAACTCCGCGGTGAAGTGGCGCAGGAAGCGGCTCTGCTTCCGGATCCGCACGCCGCGGACCTCGCCGGCCTTGGCCTTCAGCTCGCAGATGACTTCGGCGGCGTAGTCGAAGTGGCTTTGGGTGTAGACCCGGCGCGGGAAGGCCAGGCGCACCAGCTCCATGGCGTGGTAGGTCTCCGTGCCGTCCTCCAGGCGCTTGCCGAACATGACCGAGCCGATCTCCACGCCCCGCAGGCCGCCTTCCAGGTAGAGGGCGTTGGCCAGGGACCAGGCCGGGTAGTCCTCCGGGCCCAGGTGGGGCAGGAAGGCCTTGGCGTCGAGGTAGACCGCGTGCCCGCCGGTGGGCTCGACGATCTGCACGCCACCGGCCTTCAGCTTCTCGCCCATGTACTCGGCGGTGCGCAGCCGGTACCTCAAATAGTCCTCGTGGAGCACCTCCTCCAGGCCCACCGCCAGGGCCTCGAGATCCCGGCCGGCGAGGCCGCCGTAGGTGGGGAAGCCTTCGGTGAGGATGAGCAGGTTGCGGGCGGCCTCGACCCACCGGTCGTCCTTGAGGGCGATGAAGCCGCCGATGTTCACGAGGCCGTCCTTCTTGGCGCTCATGGTGCAGCCATCCGCCAGGCTGAACATCTCCTGGACGATGCTCTCGATGCTGCGGTCGGCGAAGCCGGGCTCCCGCAGCTTCACGAACATGGCGTTTTCCGCGAAGCGGCAGACGTCCAGGACCAGGGGCTTGCCGTGGCGCTTCAGCAGCTGGGCGTAGGCCCGCAGGTTCGCCATGGAGACGGGTTGGCCGCCGCCGCTGTTGTTGGTCACGGTCATCATGCCGAAGGGGATCCGGTGGCCTTCCCGTTCCAGCAGCTCCGCCACTTTCTCGAGGTCAATGTTGCCCTTGAAGGGGTGCAGATTCTTGGGATCGAGGCCTTCCGGGATCACCAGGTCCACCGCCTCGACGCCGTCCACTTCCAGGTTGGCGCGGGTGGTGTCGAAGTGGGTGTTGTTGGGCACCAGGTCGCCGGGGTGCGTGGCGACGGCGAAGAGGATGCGCTCGGCGGCGCGGCCCTGGTGGGTGGGGATGAGGTGCTCGTAGCCCGTGAGGTTCTTGATCACCGCCTCGAGGCGGAAGAAGCTGCGGGCGCCGGCATAGCTCTCGTCGCCCTCCATGATGGCGGCCCACTGCTTCGCGCTCATGGCGCCGGTGCCGCTGTCGGTGAGGAAGTCCAGGAGCACGTCGTCGGCGCGCAGGAGGAAGGGATTGAGGCGGGCCTTCTCCAGCAGGGCCTCCCGCTCGGCGCGGGTGGTCATGCGGATGGGCTCGACGGACTTGATGCGGAAGGGCTCGATGAGGGTGGTCGGCATGGGATCTCCAGGTTGGACGCGGTTTCGGCCGGCCCTGGGGCCGGCGGGGGAAGGAAGGAGGCAGGGCTCAGGCTCCGCCGGCCCCCGCGCAACTCGACCGCGCCTCATGCTCCGCCCGCCGGACCTTGCGACGGCCGGGCCGGGGACTGGGGAGGAGGATCGCCATGACCCCTGAGCCTCCCACGGAGCGCGGAGGGTCTCAACGGGGACGGCCCAGATGTGCCGAAGGTCACCGCAACGGGCGTACCCGGCCCGCGGACCCGGACCCATGCTGGGCTTGCCACACGGCTTGGCCGTTCCGTTCCCCGTTGGAGGTTCCCATGCGCCCGTCCCGGCCCTTCCTGGTCCGTCTCCTGCTCACCCTCGCCCTCGCCCTGCCCGCCGCGGCCCAGGCGCGCTGGCAGTACCTGCGCACCGAGGTCTCCGACGCCCAGGCCAAGGGCGCCTGCGCCGGGGAGGTGGTGCGCGCCGAGGCGGCGGGCTTCTCCGGAAGCTTCGAGCACAGCGTGCCCGCGGGCTGCAACCAGGGCCGGGCCTGGCGCGCCGTCCACGCCCACGGCTGGTCCAGGCTGGCGGAGGCCCTGAAGGCCGGCGAGGCCCCGGACTTCTCCACCATGTCGTTGGTGAAAAACTTGAGCGGCTCCCCGGCCCCCTACGACGGCAGTTCGGTGACCGCGGGCTTCGTGCCCTTCGACGCCGCCCCGGGGCAGGCCCCCGACGGGAAGAGCACCCTCGCCAAGTCCGGGGTGGAAAACCAGCGGGGCGTGGACTTCATGGCCACGGACAGCCACCTCGCCCGCTTCAAGCCCTTCCGCATGCCCCAGGGCCCCTGGCAGGGCTCGGAACGCCACGGCCAGATGATCCGCTTCCGGGTCCTCCTCGCCGGGGGCGGCTCCTGGCACGCCGTGGACCGCATCTACCAGTGGACGACGGGCCCCGCCGCGACAGCGGCGACGAGCGGCGGCTGGCGCTTCGTGAAGGCCGAGACTTTTGATTCCCCGGTCTGGAACGGCCCGAACTCGCCCCTGAAGAACCCGAGCTGCGGGGAAGAGACCATCAAGGCCGACGTCACCGCCAACGCCGTGATCTACGACCACGCCATGCCCGCCGCCTGCAATTCCGGCAAGGCCTGGCGCTCGGTGCACGCCCACGGCTGGTCGAAGCTCGCGGACCTGCTGCCGGCGGGCGAGGCTCCGGAGTTGTCGCTGCGCTCCACCATCCAGGCCCTCAACGGTCCCGTGCCCTCCGGCGAGGCCACCCAGATCATCGCCGGCTTCGTGCCCTTCGATGCCCCCGGCGATGTGGCGCCGGCCCCCAGCGAAACCCTCGCAAGACTGGAACTCGCCAACCGCCAAGGCGCCGGCTTCCTCGCCTCCGAATCCCACCTCAAGCGCGCCCAGCCCCTCAAGCTCCCCGAAGGCCCCTGGCTGAACTCCGCCCAGCACGGCGGCATGGTGCGGTTCCGCGTGTTCCTGAAGACCGGCACGATCTGGCGGAGCGTGGACCGCGTGTACCAGTGGAGCGGGAAGTAGTCGGTCCCGATTCTGCATTCCAGTTGATCCATCCCTGAGTGCTGGGAGTCATACCTCCGAAGGTCTGGAATCCACCCTGCCCCGGTGGGTGAAAACGAGCACCCTGTTCCGGCATGATTGGCGCCCTTTGCCAATCATGTCGGAACAGGGTGCCCGCGAGCGCAGCGAGCGTGGGGCGACGGTCCCGTGACGAACCGCTCCATCCGAGACGGGCCGCGCCCTACCCATCCGCGCCCTTGCTCAAAGCTCCCCTCCCCGACCTGCCGCGCTCCGCTTGCCGGTGCCTCGATCAACCTCGGCCATGAAGCCGGCCGAGGCTGATCAAGGCACTCTGTTGAAGGTCAACGGCCCTGCGTTTTCGAAGGACCGCCCAGACCGCCACCCCAAAAAGGAACGAAGCACCCAGCAGTGGTGGGTGGAATAGAGCACTCGACTGAAGTGCGATGGGCGTCCTTGGCCCATCGTGCTTCAGTCGAGTGCCCGCGAGCGCAGCGAGCGCGGGGCGACGGTCCCGTGACGCACCGCCCCACCCGAGACGACCGCGCCACGCCCATCCGCGCCCTTGCTCAAAGCCCCTTCCCCGACCTGCCGCGCTTCGCTTGCCGGTGCCTCGATCAACCTCGGCCAAAAAGCCGGCCGAGGCTGATCAAGGCACTCTGTTGAAGGTCAACGGCCCAGCGTTTCGCCGAGTGCGGACCGAACCGCCTACCCCTTCACCACAAAACTCACCAGCTTGTCCGGCACCCAGATCGTCTTGACGAGTTCCTTGCCCTCGAGCCACTTCACCACACCCTCGTCCGCCTTCGCCGCCTGCAGTGCGTCCGCCTCGGCGACCCCCGCGGGCAGGGTCAACTTCCCCCGCAGCTTCCCGTTCACCTGCACCGCCACGGTGACCGCCGCGTCCACGCAGAGTGCGGGGTCATAGGCCGGCCAGGGCACCGCCTGCAGGCTGGGCGGGTGGCCCAGGGTCTCCCACAGCTCCTCCGCCAGGTGGGGCGCGAAGGGATGCAGGAGGCGCACGTGGAGCTCCACGGCCTCCTTCGGCAGCGGGTCGGCCTTGGCCAGCTCGTTGAGGAGGATCATGAGGGCGCTGATGCCCGTGTTGAAGCGCAGGGCCTCGATGTCCTCGGTGACCTTGCGGATGGTCTTATGGAGGCTGCGCAGCAGCTCGCCGCTCGGGGCTTCACCGGTCATGGGTTTCTGGACCAATGCCCAGCTGCGCTCCAGGAAGCGCGCCACGCCCTGGATGCCGCCGGTGCTCCAGGGCTTCACCGCTTCCAGCGGCCCCAGGAACATTTCGAAGAGTCTCAAGGCATCCGCCCCGTGGGCCTTCACCACGTCGTCGGGGTTGATGACATTGCCCCGGGACTTGCTCATCTTGTGGGCGCGGGCGTCCACCTGGATGGCGGGCTGGGCCTTCAGCACCGTGACGGCGCCCTTCTTCTCGACGGCCTCCTCCGGGAAGCGCTGCACCTTCAGGGCCGCGCCGTCCGACGCGCGCTTGAAGCCGCCGTCCCCATCGGGCCTCGCGTCCTCCTTCGCCACCGGCTGGCCGGAAGCATCCACGAAGGCCGTGTACTCCACTTCGCCCAGGATCATGCCCTGGTGCACCAGGCGGCCGAAGGGCTCGGGGGCTTCAACGAGCCCCGCGTCCTGCAGCACCTTGTGCCAGAAGCGGGCGTAGAGGAGGTGCAGCACGGCGTGCTCGGCGCCGCCCACGTAGAGGTCCACGGGGAGCCAGCGCTTCGCGGCCTCCGCCGAGAAGGCCGCGTCGGGGTTCTTCGGATCCATGAAGCGCAGGTAGTACCAGCACGAGCCCGCCCATTGGGGCATGGTGTTGGTCTCCCGTGCGAACCACTTGCCGTCCTTCTGGAAGAAGCGCCAGTCCACCGCCCTTGCCAGCGTCCCGGCGGGGTCCTCGCCGGGATTGAAGTCCTCGAGATCCGGCAGGCGCAGGGGCAGCTCGGCTTCGTCCACGGGGATGGGCTGGTCGTAGCGGATGACGTGGGCGGCGCCCTGGCGGGGATCGCCGTCGGTCTCCACGGGGAAGTAGATGGGGATGGGCTCGCCCCAGTAGCGCTGGCGGCTGAAGACCCAGTCCCGCAGGCGGGTCTCCACGCGCTTCGTGCCGAGGCCGCTCTGCTCCAGGTGGGCGATCATCTTCGCCTTGGCTTCGGTGACGGGCAGGCCGTTGAGGAAATCGCTGTTGATGGCGGGGCCGTCGCCGAGGAAGGCCTTGCCGTCGAAGCCGGGCTCGGGCTGCACGGTGCGCAGGATGGGCAGGTCGAAGGCCTCGGCGAACTCCCAGTCCCGCTCGTCCTGGCCGGGCACGGCCATGATGGCGCCGGTGCCGTAGCCCATGAGGACGTAGTCGGCGACCCACACGGGGACGGAGTCGCCGGTGATGGGGTGCTTCACATAGCCGCCGGTGGCGACGCCGGTCTTCTCCTTGGCGGCCTTGCGGTCCAGGTCCGAGCGGTTCTTGGCGGCGGCCACATAGGCGTCCACTGCGGCCTTCCGCTCCGGCGTCGCGAGGCGCTCAACGAAGGGATGCTCGGGGGCGATGACCATGAAGGTGGCGCCATAGAGAGTGTCGGGGCGGGTGGTGAAGATTTCCAGGGCCTCCCCCGAACCATCCATCAGGGCGAAGCGAACCTCGGCGCCTTCGCTGCGGCCGATCCAGTCCTCCTGCATGGTCTTGGTGCTTTCGGGCCACTTCACCAGGTCCAGGTCCGCCAGCAGCCGGTCCGAGTAGGCGGTGATCTTCAGCATCCACTGGCGCAGGGGCAGGCGCACGACGGGGTGGCTGCCCCGCTCACTCTTGCCGTCGATGACCTCCTCGTTGGCGAGCACGGTGCCGAGTGCCGGGCACCAGTTCACGGGCTTTTCCTGCTGGTAGGCGAGGCCGCGCTTGTAAAGCAGAAGGAAGATCCACTGGGTCCACTTCACGTAGGCGGGATCGGTGGTGTCGAGCTCCCGCGACCAGTCGTAGGAGAGGCCGAGGCTCTGGATCTGGCGCTTGAAGGTGGCGATGTTGGCCTGGGTGGTGACGGCGGGGTGGGTGCCGGTCTGGATGGCGTACTGCTCGGCGGGCAGGCCGAAGGCGTCCCAGCCCATGGGGTGCAGGACGGCGTGGCCCTTGGCGCGGAGGTAGCGGCAGTAGATGTCCGTGGCGGTGTAGCCCTCGGGATGGCCCACGTGGAGGCCGGCGCCGGAGGGATAGGGGAACATGTCCAGGATGTAGGCCTTGGGCAGGGACGGGTCCTCGGGGGTGCGGAAGGTGTCGTGGGCGGCCCAATAGGCCTGCCACTTGGGTTCGATCTCGGAGGGCGCGTAGCGTTCGGACATGGGGCCTGATCCCGTGGAATCGCTCAGTTTATCAGCATTGGCGCGGGTTTCAGGGGCCGGAATTGGCCCGGCCGGAGGGTGGCGCTAGGCTGGAGGCCCTTCTCCGCGAACCAGACCCATGAAAGGACCCCGGCCATGGCCACGAACACCGTCCGACTCCACCGCGTGCTCCGCGCGACCCCCGAGCGGGTCTACCGGGCCTTCCTCGACGCCGACGCCATGGTGAAGTGGCTCCCGCCCCACGGCTTCACCGGCAAGGTCCACCACCTGGACGCAAGGGTCGGCGGGACCTACAAGATGTCCTTCACCAACTTCAGCAGCGGCGGCAGCCATGCGTTCGGCGGCGAGTACCTGGAGCTGGTCCCCGGCGAGCGCATCAAGCACACCGACACCTTCGACGACCCCAACCTCCCCGGCACCATGCAGACCACCATCACCCTGAAAGCCGTCTCCTGCGGCACCGACCTGAGCATCGTGCAGGAAGGCATCCCCGACATGATCCCGCCCGAGGCCTGCTACCTCGGCTGGCAGGAGTCGCTCACCCTGCTCGCCCAGCTCGTCGAGGCGGAGATACCGGGTTAGGCCGGAGAACCCCCGCCTCCGGTTCACCCCATGGAAGCCATCTCATCCGGGGCGTATTATGTTTGTGTAACGAAACCCGAAATCAGCAAGTCCCGCCAATTGAATTCTTAGTTTGTCGTCGTAATTCTGTTCTGCCGACAATTATGCAAACGTGGTTGTCGCAGAATTTCTGGTTAGGCCGCAAAGTCTGGGAAGACCATCGAAAGGAGTCTATTATGAGCTGATTCCTTCAACATTAATTGAGCTGAACCATGCTGGTGACGTCACTGACTGCATCAGAATTTCTTCTTCACCCAATAAACGGAGGTCGTCGAAATGTCCACATCAGCAGCTTGTTCAAAATACAGCCCTCTCGCTCTGCCTGTCATGTCCGAACTCGAAGCTATTGATCTCTCAATGGTAAAGATGAAATTAATGGATGAGGAAGAAGGGCATGGGTGGAGTTCAGATTTTGCAGACATAGTGAGAATCAGGTATTTGAAATATTTATGTATGCTGTACGTTTATCCGAAAGAATCTATTGTTCCAACCAAGGATATCGATCTATTTTGGCATCAACATATACTAGATACCAGAGCGTATGAAAAAGATTGCAAACGCGTTTTTAATTATTTCGTCCATCATTTCCCATATTTTGGTATGCGCGATGAGAAGGATGCTCTAGATCTATTAGACAGTTTCGAAAAAACCAAAACAATATATGCTAATTTGTTTGGTGAAGAATATTGCGTTGATCACGGTGCCTCCGCTACAAGCACCTGTCATAAATGTTCGAGCACATGTCACAAGTGCACCAGTGGATGCAGCGGCGTTCAATGCCATAAGTGTAAAAGCTGAAATATAAAAGCATCAAACAATTCTATATAGATATTTAATTCATAATGCTTGGGCGGTCAAGTTGCTGCCTAACCACTCGTTCAACCGGGCCCAACAGCCACAGGCTAATTTCTCCTCCGTGCATTCGGTTATCACGTCTCCTCCCGCCGTCCGGCGAGCTGTTGGGCCGGTTAACGGGCATCGTTAGGCGCCATCCCCGTGACCACTCCTACCAAGGCCCGCTCAGTCCTTATCGGCGTTCTGGTGTTGTTGGTAGCTTCGGCTGTTCCGGTTACGAGGAGTCTTGCTCCTGGGGGCTACCTCGCCACCACAGAACTCGGTCACCTGGTATCACTCTTCATTGATCTCAACTCGATTCGCGTAGAGGCTCTTGATGGCCTCGACCCCACCAAACTGGATGTCTATTGGAGTGACTTGACTGAATCGCAGAGTAAAGGGATTCGGCAAGAACCCAGATCAATCAGGGTGTTTCACGCTGGCGCACCCGATCAACCTCTTCCTCGGGAATACGGGACGAACAACTTCAACATTGTGTACGACGGTGCCACTGTTCTTAAGGATTGGGACCAATTCAAGTTCGGAAACTGGCACTACCACTCATACATAATAAAGATCTCCAAGTCCAACACCGGACAAGTCATGGCCTCGCTAACCGCGACAGGGCAGGACCAATCGTGGGGGCCAAATGCGCCCAAGTAGTCCTCGCCTAACCCTCCGTTCAACCCGGACCCGGCTACGCCGGGCCGGTTAACTTCCTCCGTTAGGCCGTCAATGAAGCTGTGCACATTTCCCTTCGTTGTAGTAATCCTTGCAAGCCTGCTGGGATGCCGAGGCCCATCCTTCCTTGTGCAACGGGATATGACTTGGCCACAAGGGCTATTTGGCTACATTTCTGGGACTGTATTTAAGCCCGATGGTCAAACTACCTTCTCTCATGCTGTCATTATTCTTCATCTCCACGATTCGTCACTTGTCGCACCAGAACGGGTGAAGACAACCGGCCCAGATGGCTCATTCTCGTTTGGGCTAATTCCACTCGGCCGTTACGTCCTTAATCAAGCCCGCCCCAATTATGGTTCCTGCGGCCGCGAATCTGATTCGGCAGGCTGTATTTCATTTCGCTACCCAGAAATTAGGCGGTCTTACTCAAAAGTCCTCAAGTTCAAATCCAAATCCGTTCTAGGCGATCGAGTGCTCACAAAATTAGTCGTTACCCTACACAATGGGACTTATGCCGATCCCATCTTTCGTCCATGACCGGCCTAACCAATCGTTCAACCGGACGCTGCCTTCGCGGGCAGGTTTCCTCGCTCAGCGTCCCGCTTCGCTCTCCATCCCACCGCGCCGCCGTGGCAGCGCCGGTTAACTTCTTTCGTTAGGCTTCATCTCAAATGACGAAATCCACGATTGAACGCCTACAGGATTGGTACCTCTCTCAGTGCAACGAGGACTGGGAGCATAGCTTTGGTATTGATATCGGAACGCTTGATAACCCAGGATTCACCCTCGACGTGGATCTCGAAGAAACTGACCTAGCCTCGCGCGCCTTTTCTCCGGTTCACATTCAACGAGAGGACGAGCACGATTGGGTTCATTGCAAAGTAGAAGGCAACAAATTCACCGGTGCTTGTGGTCCCAGAAATCTAGATGAACTCCTTAACGTTTTCCTCAACTGGGCTGATTCCTCCTCAGCCTAACCCGTCGTTCAAGCGGGCCCGACTGCGTCGGGCCGCTTAACTTTTATCGCTAGGGCCACCATGCGTCTCCAACTGCCACCCGTGAGAAAGACCGTAATCGCTGCGGCACTGGGCATATCTTCGGTATTCATGTATGCCGGGGGGAATCCGTTCAAGGATGCAGCCAAAAGAGTGGCAACTATTAAGCCGAATCCGAGGATCACAAGCAAACAGGCAGAGCTAATTGCGAGCCTGTACTTTGAACTTGAATTTGGGGGATGCGGCGGTCCGGCTGAGGCCGAGGACAATCCGACTCATTGGGCATTTAGATCATTCATAGGGGTTGGAGGTTCTCCGGGTCCCAAAATCACAGTCGATAAGAACTCCGGCATGGTGTCATCAGATTCCGGCCGAACCTATGATTCTCCATTCGCGTTGTCTAAGGCTGCCCTAACCCCTCGTTCAACCCGGTCCCAACCGTGACTTTCATGATTCATGATTTTGACACTCGACCCACGGTTGGGCCGATTAACTTCATCCGCTAGGTTAGCAATTGCGCACGCCGCCATCATCCATCGCGAGCTCAGTTTCGAGCGAACTTGCAGGTGAGCAAATCATTTGGGCGGATTCGCCTAATCGTTGGGCTTATGCCAGAAGGCACTGGAAGACAGCACTCATCGGTATTCTCTGGACTGCAATGTCAATATTTGCATTTCGCCAGTCGAACCACTTCCAGGTAAGAGGGAATTCCATATCCGAAGGGTTCTCTTTTTCATGGGACCTAATGTTTTTATCGATAGGCATCATCATGCTGGTTTCTCCCCTTTGGGCTGCCTGGAGGGCTGGGAGCATTTACTATGTGATTACGGACAAGCGAGCAGTAATATTTGAGAAACTTTTCAAGCTACATATTCATTCCTTTTCTCCTCTTGTAGTCGCCGGCTTCGAGCGCGTCTCGAATGGGGGACCTGGTGGGGATATCATTTTCATGAGCTTTTCTTATCGAACCGGCAAGGGGGGAACGAAGATCAATAAGATTGGATTCATTGGTTTAGCAGATTGCTCCGATGTCGAAGTAGCAATTACTAAATTGGCGGCCTCGGCTAACTCAGCCTAACGTCTCGTTCAACTCGGACCCAACCGCACCTTGCCTCGGTCATGTTCTAGTCGTTCGGCCCGCGGTTAGGCGGCTATCTTTCTCTGTTAAACATCGCCCACAGAATTACTCATGACCGAGGTTCAAGCCCATGGATGCAACCCTGATTCTCAAAGCTGCCGAAGCAACACTCATTGGCTCAATGCCGTTTCCAGAGATCGTGAAAAGCCTCCTGGAAAACGGTGTGGAGAATTACTTCGTGGATTACGCCTCCAGATCCTTCACCTTCTATGGCATGGAAGGCGGCGTCGCACACGCGCCACTCTCCATCGAGGATCTACCGGCAATCGCCGTGGACTTTGACCGTCCGTCCTTGCAGGCCGCCATTGTTGACAGCCAGCAGCACGGCCAGAAGTTCCGGGACTTCAGCAGGCGTGCGGTCGCTGCCGGGGTTCAGGCTACTTTGCCTTCCTCAGCGGGCAGCGCGTGACCTATTTTGGCCGCCAGGGCGATCAACATACCGAGTGGTACCCCGGCGCCAAGCCCAGCGACGCCTGACCTCCAACCCCATACGGGACCCGACTGCATGGCCGTCCGCTCGCTCTCGGCTATTGGCTTCCCCGACCTGCTCAGCGCCTCGATTCAGGCGGGCGCGCTTAGCCTGTTTCGTTGACTGCCCACCCCGCCATCACGGGACCCCATCGGACATAATGGCTACACATCGATCCAGAACTGTTTCATCCGGCCCTGCTTCTAGACCAAGCAATTCCAATCCAAGCTTTCTGATTTCGTCTTAGGGCATTTCACACAGCAGGAGGTTGAGTTGAAGATCCTTCTCACAATCTCAATAATTCTTGTTATGCCCTCCATTCCGCGAGAACCAAGGGCTGACAACCCACTGGCCCCAGCCCATCCCCCGTCGCTGAAGAAGGCGCGGAGGATCGCAGAAACGACGGTATCGGAATTCATAAAGGTTATTGGCAACGCTGATGAGGTGACAATAGATAGCCTCTCCAGCATGCATCTCACTCGACAAGCGGACGGCACGTATATCCAGGAATACTCGGTGGTGGACCACTCTGTTTCCATTTCGAACCCAGAGCAGATCCAGAGACTTATCCAAATTCTAAAAACCTCTCCAGCCACCGGAGGTGGGGTGACTGGCTGCATGACCGATTTAGCCAAATTCAAGATCAAGGGTCAGACCATTGCCACGATGGGAATCTGCGAAGGTCAGCATCTTCGGTTCTCAATTCCCTCCCCAGACGTCCACATTCAAAACCCAGTTGCGTTTCGTGCCTGGTTCGTTGAAAACAAGGTCAAGATTTCCCTTCCCCAATGAATTCATCGCTGGCCCGATTTTCTCGATCCAGGGAAGTCGACCCCGTCAGTCCCCAATCCCTCTTGGTCAGGTGCTCATGCGCGTAATCGCTTTTAGCAAGACGACCCTGGGCGGATTGACCACTGTCCTGCTTGCTCTATTCAGCTCAACTGGCTGCAAGGCCCCTCATGCAGAAAGGGTGGAAGGCAGATATCTCCGACTTCACATCACGGAAGGCGAATTGGGCCAGATTCAGTTCTCCCGGTCAGAAGGACCACTTGACACCCCGGATTGCGAGATGGAGTGCGAATTTCCCAACAAGCAGACTCTTAGGGTCCCCTGCGTTTCACAGGAGATCATGATCGAGAAATCCACTGGCCCCATCGTTTCGACTGGAAATTTCAACCGCCAAGTTCTAAGCCCTTCTGTCAACGCGGCAAATCCGAAATCCAAACATGTTCTACTCGGGTCCTACAATCCGCTCAAGCCTCACCCTGGTTGGATTTCAACTTTTGAGGCCACTTTTGAAACAATCGAATTGCCGATCAGGTTCAGAATCATTTTCAAGGATCACTCCACACCGTTTTCCCCCGTCAGAATGCAAACCAAATGAATCCCAGGCTCCCATGCGGCCCCATTGCTGTGCCCCGTCAATAGGCGTCCCATGAAGCCTTCTTCGCTGTTAGCCGCATTGCTGCTCCCGCTGACTGCGTGCAGCCAGCCAATGGCCCGCGACTGCCACTTGCAGATCTTCTTCTAACCCAAGCTTTTCCAATCCAATTTTCTCATTTTGTCTTAGGCCGCACATGAACTCCGCTTCAAACCCGTGGCATGAGTACAAGCGCAGGAGAATGCGCTTCATTTTGGCGTTCGTCCTCGGTAGTGCAGTCGTCGGGATTGGTTTCTTGGCTTCGTCACTTATTGACTCAAGTGCTCCGGCTTCGCTCGGTATCGTCGTGTTTACCGTTGGTGTTCTATGGTCCTCAACCTCGCTCTCCAAATTCCCATGCCCGAAGTGCGGCAAACCCTTCATCTACGGCGACGAGATCCGCAATGGCTTCACAAGGCAATGCGTGCACTGCGGGCTTCCCAAATGGTCCATCCCGCCCTGATCCATCGTTCAGCCCTGCGCCTATCCTCAGCGTCCAGACCCGTCCCGAGCCAAGCGAAAGGAGCCCCATGCCCCTCGTCCGCATCGATGTTCTCGAAGGCCGCACCACCGGCGAACTCGCCGCCCTCGGCGACGGCGTCCACCGCGCCCTCGTGGAGACCATCGGCATTCCCGCCGCGGACCGCTTCCAGGTCCTGGCCGCGCACCCGGCAGGCCGGCTGGTCTTCGACCCGAACTACCTGGACATCGTCCGGACCCCCGGCGTCGTCCTCGTCCAGATCACCCTCAGCCTCGGCCGGAGCCTCGAGCAGAAGCGGGCCCTCCATGCCGCCGTGGCCCGCATCCTCGCCGCGGACTGCGGCGTCCGTCCCGAAGACGTCTTCATCAACCTCGTGGAAGTGGCGAAGGAGAACTGGTCCTTCGGGAACGGTATCGCCCAGTACGCGCCCTGAGCCTGGGGCACGGCATCCCGATCCGGCAGCGGCAGATTTGATCGGGCGCGCCCTTGATGAAAGGATGACTCTCATCGGCCCGGCTGCGCGTGCAGGCTGAACCGTACCGGCCTGCAGAGGCCGCATTCCTCCGAGGCCCTCCATGTCGAACCTGCAAAACCGGCTCCTCCTCTGCCTCCTGCTCGGCCTCCCGGGCCGCCTCGGCGCCGAGACCGAACTGGAGAAGGCCACGCGGCTGATCAAGGAAAAGAACTTCCCCCAGGCCCAGGCGCTGCTGGACCGGGCGGTTCAGACCGATCCGCGCAATGCGGAGGCCTGGTATCAGCTGGCCGAACTGCAGTGGGCCACCCGCAATCCCCGCAAGACCGTGGAGTGCGTGGACAAGGCCATCCAGCTCAGTCCGAACAAGGCGGCCTACCACGTGCTGCGCGGGAACGCCCTGGGCAACCTCGCGCAGAACGCCAACATGTTCAGCGCCATGGGCCTGGCCAAGGACTCCTGTGCTGCCCTCGAGAAGGCCGTCCAGCTGGAACCCGGGAACCGGGGCGCGATCCTCGCCCTGTTCAATTTCTATTTCAACGCCCCCGCCATCGCCGGCGGCGGCCTGGACAAGGCCGAAGCCCTCGCCACGCGGTCCCTGGCCCTGGATCCCTCCCGGGCCCACTTCATGAAGGGACAGCTCCGGAAGAAGCAGAAGGATCCCGGCGCCGCCCAGGCCGAGTACCGCCTGGCCCTTGCCGCGGATCCGAAGTTCTCGGCGGTCTGCAACCTGCTGGGCTACGTGGAGCTGGAAATGCAGCAGGTGGACCTGGCCCTGGAGCATTTCCGCAAGCAGGTGGAGCTGGATCCCGGCAATGCCAACAGCTACGACAGCCTCGGCGATGGCCTCGTGGCCAAGGGCCGCTTTGACGAAGCCATCGCCGCCTACCGCAAGGCCCTCGCCCTGAATCCCCTTTTCACCGCCTCCCTCCGCAGCCTGGGGAAGGTCCTCGAACAGACGGGCCGGCGCGACGAGGCCATCCGGCATTACCGCGAGTGCGCCCAGCTCGGGGCCCAGAAAGGGATCCCCCAGCTGGAGAAGGAAGCCAAGGCGCGGCTGAAGGCCCTCGGCGTTTCCGGGTAGGCGGAGGCCCGAAGCGTCCAGGCTCCGACGGTGGTACGCTCTCGGCCTCTTTCCCACCCCCTTTCCCGGACTCCCGGGCAGTCCTGCAAGAGGCCGCCATGATCCTCGTGAGGAACACCTTCCGCATCAAGTTCGGCCAGGCCAAGCCGGCCATCGCCGCCTTCAAGGAGATCCTGGCCCTCAACGCCAGGCTCGGCGTGGGCGCCCAGTCCCGGCTGCTCTCGGACCTCACGGGGCCCTCCTACACCCTCCTCTTCGAGATGGAGTTCGCCAGCCTGGGCGACTGGGAGAACCAGTCCATGACGATCATGGGGTCCAGCGAGTGGCGCGCCTGCTACGAGCGGTTCATCCCCTACGCCGAAGCCGGTTCGCGGGAGATCTTCAACGTCGTGGCCTAGGCCATCTCCAGGCTGGAAGCCGCCCATGACCCAATCGCTCCACATCGGCATCGTCGCCTGCAGCGCCGAAGGCGCCGCCCTTTGCTACCGCACCATCTGCGACGAAGCGCCCGCCCTCATGGGCGAGCACCGCCACCCGGAAGTGTCCATGCACACCCATTCCCTGGGCGAGTACATGGACCGCATCCACCGGGACGACTGGCCCGGCGTCGCCGAGCTGATGCTGTCCTCGGCGGGGAAGCTGAAAGCCTGCGGCGCCGACTTCCTCATCTGTCCCGACAACACCATCCACCGGGCCTGGCCTTTCGTCGCGCCGCGGGCGCCCCTGCCCTGGCTGCACATCGTCGAGGAGGTGGCGGCGGAGGCCCGGCGCCGGGGCTTCCGCCGGGTGGGGATCACCGGGACGCGCTACACCATGGCGAGCGACCTCTACCCCAGCGTGCTGGCCCGCCTGGGCCTCGAGTACCGCGTGCCGCCTCCCGCGGCCCAGGAAGCCCTCAACCGCATCATCTTCGAGGAGCTGGTGCTGGGCGTCTTCCGGCCCGAATCCATCGCCGTGTTCCTGGACGCCATCGAAGGGCTGAAGGCCGAAGGCTGCGACGCGGTGGTGCTGGGCTGCACGGAGATCCCGCTGATCGTCACCCCGGAGAACTCGCCCCTGCCGGTCCTGGATTCCACCCGCCTGCTGGCCCGGGCGGCGCTGCGGAAGGCCGTCGTCAGTCCGGCCCCAACAGTCCCTCCATCGCCTTGAAGCGCCGCACCTCCGCCCGCCTGCTCAGTCGATGGGATCCCCCTTCCCAAAACCGATCCGCCGCCGAGCCAGGGGAGGCGGTGCCATCAAGTCCCGGATGGCGTCAAAGACGGCCTTGAACTGCGCGTCGTACTTCCTTTCCAGATTCGCAAGCTTTCGGGCCAGGTCGGTGTTGGCCATCAGCATCTGCCGCAAGCGGACGAAGGCTCGCATGATCTCGATGTTCACCTGCACGGCCCGGGGGCTCTTCAGCACGCTGGACAGCATGGCGACCCCCTGCTCGGTGAAGGCGTAAGGGCGGTACTTCCGGTGCTGCCCCCGCCCCGCCTTCAAGGTCACAGTTTGTGATCTTAGAAAGCCGGTTTCCTCCTGGGTGAGCTGGAACATGAAGTCCTCCGGAAACCGCTCCAGATTCCGCTTCACCGCCTGGTTGAACGCCCTGACTTCGACCTCGTAGAGAGTTGCCAGGTGCTCGTCCAGCAAGACCCTGTGTCCCCGGACCACCAGAATCGCGCCTTCGATCCGCTCCACGGGAACCAGTTCGACCTTGGCCATCGCGCCTCCTGCGTCACCCCATCGAGGAATGCACACTACCCCTCGAAGCTCACCCACCCCGCGCGCCCGGGAATCTCCCGGCGCACGATCTCCTTCGCCGGTGGATTCGCCGCCTTCAGCTCCGGCAGCCACTCCGCGTGGGTCCGGGCTTCCACGCCCCGATCCTTCAATCCGCCGAGGAAGGCGTCGAAGGTCTCCGCCAGCGCCCCGCCCTCCACTTCCGTATGCAGGGCATATACATTCAGCGCGTCCGCCTTCACCATGGCCCAGACCTCCTCGTTCACCTGCGCCGGGGTGCGGCCGTCCAGTCCCAGCAGCTCGTCCAGGGTCGGCAGCGTGGTGGGAATCTGGAGGGTGGACAGCGTCTTGCCGTCCACGATGGGATAGAAGGGCGCTTCGCCCCGGCAGTCGCCGGCGTAGTCCAGGGCGTAGGGCTCCTGCAGTTCGAGGGTCTCGTCGTTGCATCGCCAGGCGGGGCTCACGGCGCCCTTCGCCCTGAAGCCGAAGACCTCCTCGAAGGCGCCGTGGGCCTTGGCGTACCACTCCGAGAGCCATTGCCGCGACTTCCGGTCCAGCAGGTCGTGGTACTGCACGTGGTCCCAGGCGTGGATGCCCACCTCGTGGCCCGCGGACAGCGCCGAGCGCATCTCCCCGGCGGCCCGCTTCGAGATGATGGGCGCCGGGAGCAGCACGCCGTACATCATGGTCTTGAAGCCGTACAGCTTCGCCGCGTTGGTGCGGCGCATCTTCTGGAGGAAGCCTTTCCGGAAGATGCGGCGCAGGGCCTTGCCGCTGTTGTCCGGGCCGAAGCTGAAGTAGAAGCTGGCGCGCATCCGGTGCCGGTCCAGCATCCGCAGCAGGGCCGGGATGCCGCGGATGGAGCCCTCCAGCGTGTCCACATCGACGCGCAGGGAGATGGCCTTCAAGATCCTTCTCCCATCCCGGCGCCCGCCCCGCCCTCCGTCCGCATGGTCTCGCTGCGGTCGGCGCGGCGCAGCTGCACGAAGCGGTAGAGGGCGTCCTGGTCCTCGGGGTTCGCATCCCGGATGACGAGGCCCAGGCGCGTGGGCAGCGGCTCGTCGTCCAGCACCGTGATGTGCCGGATCTCGCCCACCGCCCGCAGGGGACCGGCTCCGGGCAGCACCGTCCGGATCTCCACGATGGTGAAGGGCTCCAGGGGCAGCTCCTGGCTCAGGCCGAGGCCCAGGCCCATCTCCGTGAGGTTCAGGATGCGGGCCTGCCACACCCCGCCGTTGACCTCCAGCTCCGCGTTCAGAGGCGTCTGGCTGGGGGCCGCCACCCGCATGTCCTTGCGGTAGTGGAAGCCGATCTCGGGCCCGGGCCAGGCGAGGCGCAGCACCGGCGCCCCCGCGGCGTCCCCTTCCTCCGCCGGCAGGAACACGGTGGCGGCGCTCAGCACCTCGTCGCCCATCACCAGGGAAAGGGCCGCCTTCGTGCCGGCCACCGGCAGCAGGTCCCGGCGCTTCGCCCCCTCCATGCGCAGGTCGATGCCGGTGCGCAGGGCGGCGAGGCGCAGGTCCCCGAGGATGCGGTTGCTGCCCTCCAGCCGGAGGGTCGCCGGAGCGCGGGTGTCCAGGGCCTTCCGCAGGAGGTCTTCCAGTTCGGCGGGGGAGGGGGTCCGCACCGGCGCCATGTCAGATCCCGTGTTCCAGGCGATGGGCCAGGTGGGGATGCAGCCCCGCCGCCAGGATGGCCTTGGCGGCGCCCCGGTGGTCGTAGTCCAGACGGTGGAGGCGCAGGCGCTTCTTGGCCGGATCGTAGCTCATGAAGGAGAGGCGGGAATCCCGGTCCCGGGGCTGGCCCACGCTGCCCGGGTTCACCAGGTAACGGCAGCCCGTCCGCAGGTAGAACCATTCATTCGCGTCGAACTCCACCCAGCGCAGGGTGTGGGCGATCTCGTCCAGTTCGAAGGTGCCCGGCAGGTGCGTGTGGCCGAAGAAGCAGAGCTGGGCCTCGAAGGCGTCGAAGGCGTGCAGGGCGTCCCGGGGATGCAGCAGGTAGGCGTCCTCGTCGAAGGGCGCGCCGTGGGCGATCTGGTAGTCCTCGCCCACCCACGCCGGCCCCATGGGCAGCTCCTCCAGGAAGCGCAGGTTTTCCCGGGACAGCTTGTCGGCGGTCCATTCCGCGGCGCCGCGGGCGGGCGGACTGAAGGTGGTCATGGGCTCGAGACGGGCGCAGGCCTTGTCGTGGTTGCCCCGCACCATGACCCGGGGCTTCAGCTCCCGCAGCTTCTCCAGCACCTGGTTGGGATGGGCGCCGTAGCCCACCAGGTCGCCCAGGATCACGAAGCGGTGGATGGCCCGGCGATTGGCAAAGCGCAGCACGCCCCGCAAGGCGTGGAGGTTGGCGTGCAGATCCGAAAGGATGAGGTCCATGGGGTGAGGGGTCAGGATACCCGAGCGGCGAGGACCCGCCCGAACTCTTCCGCGGACCGGCCCAGGGGCAGCAGGCAGGGCAGTTGGCTCCACCGCCGGAGCCGGTCCCGGTGCCGGGACAGGAAGACTCCGCGCTCCTGGGCCAGGGGCCGGTGAGGGTCGGCGGCGACGCGCGCCCAGCAATGCGCGGGGTCTTCCGCCAGCCAGAGGGCCTGGAAGCCCGCCGCGGTCGCGGCCGCCCGCACCGTGGCCGCTTCCCAGGCGCCGCCGCCCAGGGCGATGACCGCGGGTTCCGACAGGAGGGAGGGCAAGAGGCCCGCCTCATGGGCCCGGAAGGCGCCTTCGCCGTCCTCGAGGAAGATGGCCGGGATGGGCTTGCCCGCCCGGGCTTCGATGGCCTGGTCCAGGTCGTGGAAGGGCAGCTCCAGCTCCGCGGCGAGGACGCGGCCCAGGGTGGACTTGCCGGCGCCGCTGCTCCCCGCCAGGAGGAGGCCCTGGCCCAGGCGGAAGGGCGGTTGCGCCTGCCAGCGCGCGAGCTGGGCCTGCCAGAGCAGCTCCGAAGGATCCGCCGCCGCGGCGAGGGCGCTCACCATGGCGATGGATTCGGCGCCGGCCTCGAAGCACGCGGCAAAATCCTGGACGGCGAGCCCGCCGATGGCGATGGGCGCGAGGCCCTTCGCACGGAGCGCCGCGCAGCCCTGCCGCAGGCCTTCGAAGCCGATGGGCTCCGAGTGGTCCGCCTTCGTCGCCGTGCCCCGCACCGGGCCGACGCCGGCGTGATCGCAGGCGGCGGGGACGGTGTCCCAGTCCTCCTCGCGATGCGTCGAAGTGCCGATGTGAACCTCCGCAAGCCCTGGAAGCGTGCGTGCCTCCTCGGGCGGCAGGTCCTCCTGCCCGAGGTGCAGGCCCCAGGGCGCGAGGCCCTCCGCCGCCGCCAGCACCGCCAGGTCCGCCCGGTCATTCACCACGATGAGCGGCCAGCCGCCCTTGTCTGCGGATTCCCGCAGCGCTTGGCGCAGTTCGTTCATCTGCGCCAGGGCGTCCAGGGGCTTGCCCCGGAACTGCACCAGGGGAAAGCCCGCGTCGCCGAAGCGGTGGATCTGGGCCGTGAGGGAGAGGTCCAGGCGGGCGTCGGTGATGGGGTAGAGGGGAGGCAGGTTCACGCCGCCTCTTCCTCTCGGTATCGCTCCGCGATACGCGAGACCGCGCCGTGCCTAGAATCGTCGCACCCCCTCGGCGCGGGTCGCATCCGGCCCCAGTGGCTCATGCGGCTTCTTCCTCCGCAAACTGCAGCCGCACCAGCTTCGCATAGTGCCCGCCCTGCACGATCAGCTCGTCGTGGGTGCCGCGCTCGATGATGCGGCCCTGGTCCATGACCCAGATCTCGTCGGCGTCCTTGATGGTGCTGAGGCGGTGGGCGATGGTGAAGGTGGTCATGCGGTGGCTGACATGCTCCACCACCGCCTGGATGCGGGCTTCGGTCTCACTGTCGATGTTGGCGGTGGCCTCGTCCAGGAGAAGGATCGCCGGTTCCTGGTAGAGCATGCGGGCGAAGGCCACCAGCTGGCGCTCCCCGGCGCTGAGCTTCTGGCCGCGCTCGCCCACCTGGGTCTGCAGGCCGTCGGGCAGCCGCTCCACCAGGGACTGGAGCTGGCTCTGGGCCAGCACGCCGCGGATGCGCGCGGCGTCCAGTTCCCGGCCCAGCACGATGTTCTCCTCCAGGGTCCCGCTGAAGATGAAGACGTCCTGCAGCACCAGGCCGAAGAGGTGGCGCAGGCCCTTCAGCTCCAGGTCCCGCAGGTCCACCCCGTCCACCGTGATGCGGCCCCCGGCCACGTCGTAGAAGCGCATGAGCAGGTTGATGAGGGTGCTCTTCCCGGCGCCGGTGTGGCCCACCACCGCGATGCGCTTCCCTTTTGGAATGGCCCCGCTCAGCTCCTGGACGACCTTGCGACCGCCCTCCTCGTAGGCGAAGGAGACCGCCTCGAAGCGGATCTCGCCTTCGAAGACCGCCGGCTTCGGGTCCGCGGCCTCCCGGATCGACTCCTGGTTGTCCAGCAGCTTGAAGATGCGCTCGCTGCTGGCCATGGCGGTCTGCATCACGTTGTAGCGCTCCGCCAGCTCCCGGATGGGCCGGAAGAAGCGGCCGCTCTGCTGGATGAACGCGAAGAGCAGGCCCCAGGTCAGCGCCCCGGCCTGCAGCTTGATCCCGCCGTAGAAGATCAGCGCCGCCAGCGTGGCGGAGGTGATGAACTCCACCACGGGGAAGAACACGGCGTAGGCGAAGATGGTCTTGAGGAAGGCTTCGAGGTAGCTCCGGTTCAGCTCGCCGAACTGGCCGCGGGCCCGGGCCTCCTGGGCATTGAGCTGCACCAGGCTCATGCCGCTGAGCTGCTCCTGCAGGTAGGCCTGGATGGCGGCGTAGCGCCCTTGGGTCTCCCGGAAGGCGTCCCCGGCGCGGCGGCGGAAGACCTCCGTGGCCACCAGCAGGAAGGGCATGATCCCCAGGGCCACCGCCGCCAGGCCGGCGTGCTTGGTGAACATCCACAGGACGATGGCCAGCAGGGACAGGGCGTCCCCCACGATGGCCACGAAGCCCGAGGAGAACATTTCGTTGAGGTTCTGCACATCGCTGGTGACCCGGGTCATCAGGCGGCCCACGGGGTTGCGGTGGAAGAAGTGGGTGCTGCGCCGCATCAGGTGGGCGAAGAGCTCCATCCGCAGGTCCAGCATGGCCCGCTGCCCCACCCAGGCCAGCAGCACGTAGCGGGCGGTCTGGACCGCGAAGCCCAGGAGCAGGAAGCCCAGGAAGGCCACCACCAGCGGCGCCGAGCCCGTCATGGTGCCCTTGGCCAGGTGGTGGTCGATGAGGCGCAGGGTGAACTCGGAGGGCAGCACCTCGAGGAAGGCCGACGCCAGCATCAGCACGAGCAGGAACAGCAGGCCCACCCAGTAGGGCCGGAGGTAGCCCAGGAGCCGGAACAGGAGCGCGTGCCGCAGCTCGCGGCCGTCGGTCTGGTCGCTCTGGAAGTAGCCGTCCTGGTTCGCCATGGGGCTCATTATCGGAGAACTTGCCTCGTGGCATGATGGAAATGCGCCCCGGGCGCCGCCAGCCCCGTTCAGGCTCCATTCAGAACCCTTTGGAAAGCAGTCCCCATGGCCCGCTGCATCGTGTTTATCGACGGCAACAATCTTTTCCATTCCGCCAAGCAGCTCGGCTTCGAGCTGGACTACGGCAAGCTGCTGGCCCACCTCTGCGAAGGCCGCGAACTCCTGCGGGCCTTCTTCTACACCGGCGTGGACGAGGCCGCGGATCGCCAGCGGGGCTTCCTCCACTGGCTGCGCCGCAACGGCTTCCGGGTGGTGCAGAAGCCCGTGAAGACGGAGAAGGACGGCACCCGCCGGGCCCGCCTCGAGGTGGAGATCGCCACGGACCTGCTGGCCTACGCCGATGCCCTCGACGTGGCCATCCTGGTGAGCGGCGACGAGGACTTCGCCTACCCGCTGCAGGCCCTGGCCCAGAAGGGCGTGCGGGTGGAGGTGGCGGGCTTCCGCAGCGCCATGGCCAGCAAGGTCATGGACGCCTCCGACCGCTACCACGAGCTGGACGCGGTCATCGACCGCATCCGCAAGGACTCGAACCCCTACGACGACGAATTCCGGGAGCGCCTGTGAGCCTTTCTCTGCCCTTCCTGCTGGTCCTGCCCCTCCTCGCCCAGGCCCAGGCCCCGGCGCCGAAGCCGACACCGCCGCCGGCGATCGTCCGGACCGTCAGCGCCCGCCCCACCGCGAGCGCCCTGGCCGCCGCCGAAGCGCGGCTGCGCAAGGACACCGCGTTTCTCGCCTCGCCGGAGCTCAAGGGCCGCGGCAACGGGGAGCCGGGGCTGGAAAAGGCCGCCGAGCACATCCTCGCCCGCTACAAGGCCCTGGGCCTGCCCACCCAGGTGCTGCGCATGCCCTTCCCCACCGCCGTCGAGCGGGAGACGGCGGAGGCCTCCCTCAATTTCGGCGATGGCGAGGCCCGCCGGCCCGTGTGGGGCAAGGACCTGGACGCCATGTGGGCCAGCGGGGACGGCAGCTTCCGCTTCAAGGCCCTCGTCTTCGCGGGCTACGGCCTGGGCGCCCCGGCCCGCCAGGACCTGGACGGCCTCGACCTCAAGGGCAAGGTGGTGATGATGCTGCGGGAAGTCCCGGCGGCGGGCGCGCCCCACGCGTCCCCCCTGGAGACCTCGCCCCTGGCCCGGGCGAAGGCCCTGGCCGGCGCACACCCCGCGGCGGTGATCTTCCTCGAGGAAGGGCCTGCGGTCCCCGCCATGGCCCGCATGGACGGCGCCGCGACCCTGCCCTTCCCCATGCTCGCCATGACCGTGGACGCCGCCGCCAGCGTCTGCGCCGACCTCAAGGACCGCATCGCGAAGCTCAAGGCCACCGGCGACGCCCAGAGCCGGGACTATGTTTTCGCGCCCTGGTCCTACCTCAACCTGACCCTGAAGCTCCGACGGGTGGAGGCCCAGCTGCCGGTGGTGGTGGCCTCGCTGAAAGGCCGCGCCAAGGGCCTGGCCGGGGAGTACATCGCCGTGGGCGCCCACATGGACCACCTGGGCACGAGCGGCCGCCACAGCCTCGCCGGGGCCGCCCGGAGCGAGGCCCATCCCGGCGCCGACGACAACGCCTCCGGCACCGCCCTCGTCCTGGAGCTGGCCCGCGCCCTGAAGGCCCGGCCGGCGAAGCGCTCGATCCTCTTCATGCACTTCCCGGGGGAGGAGGAGGGGCTGCTCGGCTCCGCCTACTGGATGCAGCACCCCACCGTGGACAAGGCCAAGGTCCGCTTCATGGCGAACTTCGACATGGTGGGCCGCATGGACGCCGCCAAGCCCACCCTGCAGCTGGGCGCCTACGGCGCGCCCAAGGGCGCCTTCCTGCGCGCCCGCACCTTCGCGCCGGCGGGCCTCGACGTGCAGGGCGGCGACGGCCTGCCCGGGGGCGGCTCCGACCACATGAGCTTCGCCGCCGGCCGCATCCCCACCTTCTTCTTCTTCACCGGGCTGCACACCGACTACCACCGCCCCAGCGACACCGCCGACAAGCTCAACCTCAAGGGCATGGCCCAGCTGGCGGTCTTCGCCACCGACGTGGTGGCGGATCTGGCCAACGCCGCCGAGGTGCCCGCCTTCGATGCGGAAAGCGCGAAGCCCCCCAAGGCCCTCGGCTCCCCCATGCGCATCGCCTTCGGCACCCTGCCGGACTACGCGGCCAACCCCAAGGGCTTCCGCATCACCGGCGTGAGCCCCGGCGGCACCGCGGAAGCCATCGGGCTGCAGGGCGGCGACATCCTCACCGACTTCGGCGGCCGGGCCCTCAAGGACATCCAGGACTACATGGCGGCCCTCGGCGCCTTCAAGCCCGGCGACAAGGTGGTGGTGAAGTGGCTCCGGGGCGAGACGCCCATGCAGGCCGAGGCGGTCCTCAAAGGCCGCCCGTGAGGCTGGACCTGCCGGAAGGCTTCCCCACGGAGGTCTTCCTCACGGAGCGCCTGGAGGGCAGCCTCCTGCCAACGGGCCGCTGGGTCCTGTTGGCGGACCAGGCGGTGGAGTCGGCCTGGCGGGGGGCCGGCCTGCCGGTGCCCGAAGGCAGCCGCTTCCTAAGGACTTCGGAGGACACCAAGCGCCTCGAAACCCTCCTGCCCTGGCTGGAGGACTGGGCCGCCCTGCCCCTTCACCGGGACGCCACGGTGGTGGCCGTGGGTGGCGGCGTACTCACCGACATGGCCGGCCTCGCCGCGGCCCTCTTCCTGCGCGGCGTGGCCTGGCAGAGCTGGCCGACCACCCTCCTTGCCCAGGTGGACGCGGGCCTGGGGGGGAAGACCGCGGTGAACCTCGCCGCCGGCAAGAACCTCGCAGGAGCCTTCCATCCCCCGGTCCGCCTCGTGGCCTGCCGGGCCTTCCTCGAGACCCTGCCGCCGCGCCAACGGGAATCCGGCTTCTGGGAGGTCCTCAAGATGGCCTTCGTTGAAGGCGATGCCCCCTGGGCGGAGGCGCTCCTGGCCCAGGCCGCCCCGGACGCCTCCTCGATGGCGAGGGCGCTGCAGGCCAAGGCCGGCATCGTGCATCGGGATCCCCTGGAACGGGGGGAGCGCCGGCTGCTGAACCTGGGGCACACCCTGGGCCACGCCCTGGAATCCGCCTCGGACTTCCGCCTGCTCCACGGCGAGGCCGTGGGCCTCGGCCTCCTCGCCGCCCTCCAGCTGGCGGAAGCGGAAGGACTCCCGCCCTTTCCCGAGCCGCTGCTGGCGCGGCTTGCCGCGCGGCTGGAACCCTTGGCGGCCTTCGCGGCACCCTTCGATGCCTGCCTCCCCTTCCTCCAGCGGGACAAGAAGGCCGGCGCGGTTTCCAGCACGGCAGAGGGTTCCGCCGGGCGGCCCTCCGCTTCGGAGATACACTGCATCCTTCCCCTGCCGGGACGCCGCGCGGAGATCCGCCCGCTGCCGCCGGAAGCCTGGAAAGGCCCCCATCGCTCGATGATGGCGCGTCTCGCCGGCACACGCCCCGCCCCGCTCTGATCCCCGAAGAGATCCCCGTGCCTCCAGCCCTCCCCGCCTTCCGAACCGGCCTGCTGGCGGCCGCCCTGTCCCTGGCCGCCGCGACGGCGGGCGGGGCCCAGGAGGATCCCCGGGCCCTGATGGTGCAGGCCCGCTCCATGCAGCGGCGCAGCGGCGGGGACGATCCCGCCGGCGCCGTCGTCCTCTACCGCCGGGTGATCCAGCTGGTGCCCCGCAGCGCCGAAGCCCAGCTCCGGCTCAGCGAGGCCCTCGCCGAGACCGGGGACCTGCCCGGCGCCATCGAAAGCGGGCGCAAGGCCTGCGAGCTGGCGCCCGCCAACGCCGAGATGGCCGCGAACCTGGGCCTCCTCCAGTACCGTCGGGCCCAGGGCGATAGCGGCGCCTATCCCGAAGCCAAGGCCGGCCTCCTCGCCGCCACCGTCCTGCTGCCCACGGACCCGGAGCTCTGGGCGCGCCTCGCGGAGATCGCCGAAGGCCTCAAGGACAAGGACACCGCGCTGCGGGCCTGGCTCCAGGTGGGCCGCCTCAGGCCCTCCGTAACCCTCGCCTGGGAGCGCGCCTACGCCCTCGCCAAGGAAGTGGGCAGCTACGAAGGGCGCCGCGAGGCCGTGCTGGCCATGTGCCAGGGCCGCACGCCGGAAGGGCGCCAGCTGCGCCTGCTGGAGGACCTCGCCCGGGACCAGATCGGCGCGGGCTACCTGGCCCATGCGGAGGAGAGCTTCCAGCTGCTGGCGCGGCACCTCCCCATGGAGCCCGCGGTCTGGGAGAACATCGCCCTCGTGCAGGTGCGCACCCAGCGCTTCGAGGAGGCCCTGGGCAACCTCGCCACCGCCGAAGGCCTGCGGGCGACGCCCCGGGTCCGCTACAACCAGGCCCTCTGCTTCATGAATCTCGGCCGCTACGCCGAAGCCGAAGCCAAGTGGCGGGAGACCCTGCCGGACGCCTCCAACAGCTCCGACAGCGGCAACCTGGCGGACGGCGCCCGCAGCCTCCTCGGCGTCTGCCTCTTCCTGCAGGGGAAGGAACAGGCGCTGCTGGACCAGCTGGCCGCGTGGCCGGAGACCCCGGAGAACGGCGACCTTCTCGCGCTTCGGGCCCAGGCCCTCCTGCGCCTGCAGCGGTGGAAGGAGGCGCGCGCGACCCTGCGGGATGGCATGGCCCGCTTCCCCCGGACCGGCCTCTTCCAGCAGGCCAAGGAGATCCCGCCGGACCTCTTCGACGAAGGGCTGTTCAGCCGGAAGCCCTCCCGCCAGGCCCTCACCCTCCTCGAGCGGGAGGCCGCCGCCAGCACCCTGGCGGAGTTCAAGGACTGGAAGGGCGCCCTGGCGGTGCTCGAATCGGCGAAGGCCCTGCGGGCCAAGCCCAACGTGAACCTGCTGCTGCTGGAATCCAACGTGCTGGACCAGATGGGGCGCTACGACGAGGCCATTCAGGTGCTCCGCAGGGTCCAGACCCTGGCGCCGGAGAACCCCACCCTCCAGAACAACCTCGGCTACCTCCTCCTGGAGCGCGGCGGCGACCTGGAGGAGGCCGCGCGCCTCATCGGCGCCTCCGTGGACAAGGATCCGCAGAACGGCAGCGTCCAGGATTCCTGGGGCTGGGTCCTCTTCAAGCAGGGAAAGTTCGGCGAGGCCGAGAAGTCCCTGCGCCGGGCCTCCGAGCTGAGTCCCTACAGTCCGGAGGTCCGCAAGCACCTCGGCGAGGCCCTTCTCAAGCTGGGCCGCCGCGGCGAGGCCGCCGAGCAGTGGGAGCGGGCCCTCGCCTTCTCCTTCCCGGGCCGCAAGCAGCTGGAGAAGCGGCTCTCCGAACTGCGGGCGCAGCTCGCCAGGGAAGGCGGCCCCGCCGCCGCCGGCGAAGTGCCCGCGAAGCCGGACCCGGCCGATGACGGCGAAGGCGATGGCGATGGCGACGAGGAGAGGCTGCCGTGATCCTCTTCCTCCCGCCCGCGGTCCAGGTCCAGGCGCCCGTCGGGGCCATCCGGGCCCAGTACGCCTGGGGCTATGTGGGCGCGGACTGCGAAGGGAAGGGCACCTTGAACCTGCTGGTGGACGCCGCCACCGGCGCGGTCGTCCTCGAACTCCAGGGCCTCGGCGAACGCCTCATGCTCCTCCAGGGGGACGGCGCCACGGGCTACCGCCTGCAGATTCCCCGCCAGAAGCTGGACACCACCTCGGCGAGCCTCGCGGAGCTGCCCCTGCCCTTCCTCCCGAAGCTGGGCGGGCCGGCGGCGCTCCGGGCCCTCGTCGCCGAAGGGCGGGGCCCCGGCGTGAAGGTGACGAAGCGGGACGCCGCCGGCCCGGTGAAGTTGAAGTACCAGGGCAAGGACGACCAGGGCAAGGAGGTCCTGGTCTGGCTGGAGCGGAAGCGCTGGCAGCCCGCGGTCCCCGCCGCGGCGCCCTGATCCTCCGTCTCTTTCCGCGTCCCGGCTCCGCCTTTTCCGGCTTCGGCGACCGCGGGAGGCTCTAACCTGGGGACATGCCCCTTCATGCCCTGCCGAAGCCCGGGCTGCGCCCCTGGATGGCGTGGCTGGGCCTGCTCATCCCCGCGGCCCTGACCTGGTGGTGGGCCACCCAGGAACCGAAGGTCCGGGCCGAGCTCGTGGTCGCCCAGACCCTTGGCGCGGCCCGCAGCCGCACCCAGGCGCTGGAGGACCGCTTCAACAACTTCCGCCGGCTCGGCGCCGACCTCGCCGAGGAGCCCGCCCTCGCCGCCGCCCTCGCCGCCACGCCGGAGGGCCCGTCCCCCGCCGCCGCCCGGCAGCTCAACCTGGTGGCGAAGGCGAGCGGCGCGGCCATCGACCGGATCGAGCTCTTCGACAGCGGCGGCCAGGTCCGCCTGGGCTGGGAATACGATCACGTCCTGGACGACTACCGCGCCCTCAAGCCGCGGACCGCCGCCCGCCTCGACCTGCTCTACGTGCAGGCGGGGCTCCGGTCGCCCCGGGGCGCCACCTGGGTCGGCGCGTCGGAAGCGGAGGGCACGGAGGAGCTTGTCCTGAAGCCCGACGGACCCGTGGTTCCCTCGGTGCACATTTCCGTTCCGGTCTATGGCTCCCAGGCGGAGCCCCTGGGCGTCCTGGCCCTGAAGGTGCGCCTGGGCGCCGACGACTTCCTCGGACCGGGAAACCAGGAGCCATGGCTGCTCCTCGGGGAGCAGGGGCAGATCATCTTCAGGCCCGCCGCCGCCGCGAGGTGGGTGCGCTACCTGCCTTCAGCCCGGCGCCTGCAGAGCTTCGACGAGGCCTTCGCCGAGCCGGTCCGCACCCTGAATGGCGAAGCCGGCGCCATCGCCGTCCGGGACGGCCTGCTGTGCTTCCGCCGCATCCACGTGGACCACGGCCGCGAATGGATCCTGCTGCGCCCCTTCGCCCGTGAGGACCTCTTTGCCGTGGGGCACGAGACCCTCAACCGGATCGGCATCCTGTGGGTCCTCAGCCTCCTCCTCCTCGCCATCGTGGGCTGGGCCATCCACCGGCGGGAGCTCGCCATGGTCCGGGAGGCCCAAGGCCAGCTGCTGCAGGCGACCCTGAACGCGTCCCGGGACCTCGCCATCTTCGCCACCGGCCCCGATGGCTTCATCCGTTTCTTCAGCGCCGGAGCGGAGCGGATGCTGGGCTTCGCCGCCGAAGAGGCCATCGGCCGCTTCACCATGACGGACTTCCACGTGCCCGAAGAGGTCCCGGACGCGGCGAAGGCCTTCCAGATGTCCGGCGAGCACGCCTCCCAGACCCTGGAGGGCGTCAGCCTCGAAAGGCCCGGGGGCCGCCGCACCTGGACCTACCGGGACGTCGCGGACCGCCACTTCCCCGTCTTCCTGTCCATCACCGCCCTCCGGGGCCGGAGCGGCGGCGTCCTGGGCCACGTGGTGGTCGCCCAGGACGCCCGCCCGGCCCTGGAGCGCGAACGCAGGCTCGAAACTGCGGCCCTCGACGCCCGGGCGGCGGAACGGCTGAAGAGCACCTTCCTCGCGGTGATGAGCCACGAGGTCCGCACGCCCATGAACGCCATCATGGGCATGGTCCGCGTCCTCCGGCGCACCGCCCTGAGCCCGGAGCAGCAGGAGATCACCGAAGTCGGGGAGCGCGCCGCCCGGCACCTCCTGGAACTGCTGGACGGCGTGCTGGACTACACCAAGATCGAGGCGGGGCGCATGGAGCTCGATACGACGCCCTTCGCGCCCCACGCGCTGACGGAGGAGTGCGGCGAGCTGTGGCGGCTGCAGGCCGCCTCCAGGGGTCTCGCCTTCCAGCTCGACGCGCCCGGGCGGGTGCCCCTGGCTCTCGGCGATCCCGTGCGCCTCCGGCAGATCCTCAACAACCTGCTGGGGAACGCGGTGAAGTTCACCGAGCAGGGCCGCGTCAGCCTGCGCCTCCAGGCCGTCCGCAAAGGCGACCGCATGGCCTTGCGCTGGGAGGTGGAGGATACGGGTCCCGGCATTCCGGAGGCGGAGCTGGAACGGGTCTTCGAGGCCTTCACCCAGGCGGACACCGAACACACCCGGCGCCACGGCGGCACGGGCCTCGGGTTGGCCCTGTGCCGGGAACTGGCCCGGCTGATGGGCGGCACCTTGAAGGCGGAGCGCGGCCCGGCCCAGGGCAGCCGCTTCATCTTCGAGCTCGAGCTGCCCGCGGCGGAGGACCTGCCCCCTTGAGGGGCCGTCCACCTTGATGAAAAATGACGCCGCGCCTCAGGACTGGGGCACGAGCTTCACGGTGCCAGGCAGGGCGTGGCCGGGGCCGATCACGCCAACCCAGGGCAGGTAGCCCTTGCGCAGGATGCGGATCTCCCGCGGCTGGGCGGGGAGCTCAAGGGCGTAGATCGGCGTGGTGGCCCCGAGGATCTTCTCCCCACCCACATAGACATCGGCGCCCGAGGGCTCGGAGACCACGCGCACGAAGCCGGGCATGAGCTTGAGGTCCACGGACAGGTCGCGGACCTCGCCGGTGAGCTCCCGCTCTTCGCGAAGGTGGTTGGGAAGGTCCAGGCGCAGCAGCTTCACCCGGTTCAGGACGGTGCGGGAGAAAGGCGTGCGCATCCCCGTGGACTGGCCGTCCAGGTAGACCTCGGCGCCCGGGGGGGAGGTCAGGATGTTGAGGGTCCGTTCCGCCGTGGCCGCGTGCCAGGTCCACGCGGCGCCGGCCACCAGGACGATCACGCCCACGGTGATGACCCGGTGGAGGGTGCTGCCGCTTTCGATCCGCGCTTCGGAGCGGGTCGGGATGGCGTCGGAGCTGGTCCGGACCCCGAGGGCCGCCGCGCGCTTGACCTCCTGTGCAGACTGGGCCTTGCGGGGCCCGGAGGTCCCACTGGCGGGGGGCGCAGCGCTGCGGGGCGCCGGAGCGGACCGGGGCGGGCCCGCCGGCATCTCCGAGCTGCTGCGCCGGGTGTCTCCCCCCAGGCCCCGGAAAAGTTCGTCGGGGGGAAGAATGCTGGCGTTGGAGCTGCCACTGGAGGGCCGCTTGGAACCGGTGAGGGAGGCGGGTGCGTTCCCTTTCAGGGCGGGCAGGGCCCCGCCGTCCTCCATCCCGTCGAAGAAGGAAGGCAGCGGGATGGACCTTGTCTCGGTCACGAGGCCGTCGCTGGCGCCAAAGGCCAGGGCAAGGTCCGCGAGGAAGGTGCGCAGGTCCGGGTAGCGGGCCGCCGGATCCCGGTTCAGCGCTTTCTCGAAGACCCGCGCCATCTCGGGCTCCATGTCCTCGGGAATGGCCGGCGGCTCGTGGACGATGTGGTAGAGGGTGGACGCGAGGCTGTCCCCGGGATGCGGGAGGCGGCCGCCGCTGAACATCTCGAAGGCCGTGACGGCGAAGGCGAAGCGGTCCGAGGCCGAGGAGGCGTCAGCGCCCCGGAGCAGCTCGGGAGCCGAGTAGGCGGGGGTGCCCACCATCATGCCGGCGCTGGTGAGTCGCTGCTCCCCGCCCCGGGCGATGCCAAAGTCCATGAGCTTCAGGCGGCCGTCCGCGGAGACGAGGATGTTCTCGGGCTTCACGTCCCGGTGCACGATGCCGGCGCTCTCCGCGGCCACCAGGGCCTTGGCGCACTGCATGAGGAGGCCCATGGCCTTCTCCGCATCCAGGCTGCCTTCGTGGATGAGGGAGGCCAGGCTCTGGCCGTCGACGAACTCCATCGCCAGGAAGGGTCCCGCGTCGGGATCCACACCCACGTCGTAGATGGTGATGATGTTGGGATCATTGAGGCGGGCGCTGATCTCGGCCTCGCGCTGGAAGCGCGCCAGGGCCGTGTCCCGCTCGGAGCCGGATTCGCGGACCACTTTGATCGCCAGCTTCCGCTTGAGCAGGGGGTCCTGCGCGAGGTACACCATGCCCATGGCTCCATGCCCGAGGGCGTGGATGACCTGATATCGGCCGATGTTGGCGGGGTCCTGCGGCATCCGCGTCTCCGGGGCTCTGATGGGATGGACAAGTATAAGCCGGAACCGGCCCCCGGACGGGCCCCGGACCGGGAAAAAATCCGCCCGCATACGCGGGTCCCGCTATCCTTCTGGCAACTCTCGAGGACAGCCATGGCCGAAATGACGCGGGACGAGATCGTCGGGGCCCTCACGCTGAGCAACAAGCTCCAGCGCAAGAACTTGACCGAACTGGACCTCCAGGGGATCGACTTCAAGCGGGTCAACTTCGAGGGTTCGAACCTCTCCGGCAGCAATCTGACGGGCTGCCGCATGGCGGAGGCCATGCTGGTCCGGGTCGACCTTTCCGACTGCCGCCTCAGCGGCGCCGATCTCACCGGCGCCGACCTCCGCAGCGCCAACCTCCGCAAGGCCGACCTGAGCGGCGCCGATCTCACCGGGGCCCTGCTCCAGCGGGCGGACTTTCGATCCGCGGACCTGTCCCAGGCCATCCTGGCGGACGCCAACCTGGAGGACGCAAACCTCTCCCGGGCGAAGCTCGCCATCACCGACCTGCGCGGCGCCAACCTGACCAAGGCCATCCTGAAGGAGGCCAACCTCCGGGGCGCCCTGTTCCGGGGGGCCAACCTCGCTGGCGCCCAGCTGGACGGGGCGCTGGGGATGGAGGCGCTGCCGGAAACCGGCGCACTGCCCGTGAAGCCCATGGAGCCCAAGGCCCCGCCCCCTGCGCGGACCGCTTCCGGCGTGCCCACCCAGATGGGCACCGATCTCCAGCTCAAGGGCACCGTCGCCACCCCCATGCCCCGCACCATCGAGCTTGCGGAGCCCGCCCCGGCGGCGCCCCGCGCCACCAGCCGCAGCCTCCGCCCCGCGGAGGAGCCCGCGCCGGCCCCCGCCGCCATCCCCTCCGCCCCCCGCGTGCACCGCCAGAAGACGCCGAAGGCCGGCGGCAAGTACCACCCGCCCCTGAAGCACATCCAGGCCCTGATCTTCACCACCGCCGGCTGGATCCGGGGCACCTTCCACGTGCCGGTGATGCACGGGTTCATGGACTATCTGCAGCGCAGCGGCGAGCTGCTGAAGCTGACGGACGTCACCCTGCCCCACCTCAAGAAGCAGCTGGACTTCTTCGGCCTGCGGCGGATCTCGGCCCTCATGATCATCCCGGACTGCGAAGAGGAGCTGCTGAGCCTGCCTCTCATCACCGGCAAGAACGACACCTTCACCGCCTCCTTCCTGATGGAGTCCGGCAGCGTCACCGGCAACGTCACCATCGAGGCCGACATCCGCATCTCCGACTACCTCAACCAGAGCCGCTTCCTGGTCCTGCGCGAATGCATCGTGGGCAGCCACGGCGGCGGCGCGGGCAAGGGGCAGAGCGCCCGCTTCCCCCTGCTGATCCTCAACAGCCACGGGATCATCGGAACCTCCGAAGAGCCCCTGAACGTCTAGGAAACCCCTTCGAAGCCGAAGTCCGCCGGGAAGGCCTTCGCCTCCCCGCCCAGCCGCAGGTAGAGCAGGTATTCCACGTTCCCCTCGCCGCCGCGGATCGGGCTTTCCGCCAGGGACTGGGGCCGCAGTTCGGTCGCCGCGAAGAAGCGCCACATCTCCTCGCAGACGCGCCGGCGGACGGCGCCTTCGCGCACGATGCCGCCCTTGCCCACGTCCGCGGGCCCGGCCTCGAACTGGGGCTTCACCAGCAGGATGGCTTCGGCGCCGGGCTCGAGGCTGGCGATCACCGGCGGAATGGCGAGGCGCAGGGAGATGAAGCTGAGGTCCGCCACCAGCAGGGAGGCGCGCTCCGGGATGCGGGCCGGATCCCAGAGGCGCAGGTTGGTCTGCTCCAGGGACACCACCCTCGGATCGCTGCGCAGCTTCCAGTGCAGCTGGTTGGTGCCCACGTCCACCGCATAGACCCTGGCGGCGCCCCGCTGCAGCAGGCAGTCGGTGAAGCCGCCGGTGCTGGCGCCGGCGTCGAAGCAGGTCCGCCCCGCGGGATCGACGGCAAAGGCCGCGAGGCCGCCCTCCAGCTTCAGGCCGCCCCGGCTCACGAAGGGCAGCGCCTCGCCCCGCAGGCGGATGTCCGCGTCCTCGGGCACCTGGGCGCCGGCCTTGGCCACGGGATGCCCGCCCACCAGCACGTCCCCCGCCAGGATCCGCGCCTGGGCCAGGCTGCGGCTCTCCACGAGCCCGCGCTGGAGGAGGAGCTGATCGAGGCGCAGTTTCGCCACTAGAACAGCGCCTTGGCGCGGCGGCCTTCCTTGATCTGGATGCCCAGGCTCGCGCCGCCCAGGACCGCCGCATTGTGCAGCTCGCCGGAGACCACCAGGCTTTCCCCCACCGCCGGCAGCGGTTCCATGGTCGCGATCCAGAGCTCCCCGGTGCCGTCGTTCAGCTTGTAGAACTTCGTCGGCAGGAAGGGCAGCTGGTTCGTGCTCTCCACCTTCCCCTTCACCCGCACCGATTTCCCTTCCAGCGTGGGGGCGTTCCGCCGCACCTCGCCGATGGCCGTGGTGCCCAGGGGCAGACCGCACGCGGTAAGGAGGAGCAGGGCCGGGAGGAGGGTCAAGGGTTTCATGGCGGATCCATCGGAGGGGTTCCGTCCAAGCATCGCAGAGCCGGAGGGCCTCGGAGCCTAGAAGGCCGCGATGGGATAGGCGCCCTGCGCGACGAGGGCCTCCGCCACCCGGCCCCTCAGCCGGGAGCCGGGCACCGGAAGGGCCCCGTCGAAGGCCTTCAGGGTTTCGAGGGCCCGGCCCAGGGCCTCCCCTTCGTGGATCTCCCCAAGCAGCCGACGGGCCAGGGCCGCCACCTTGAGCGCCCCCTCGGCCGCGGAGAGTTCGGCGAGATCCTGGGCGAAGGACGCCCAGCGGTGGCCGGCGGCGACCATCCTCCCGGCGCGCACCACGGCGCCCTCCATGGCGTAGAGCTCCATGGCCATGTCCGCGGCATGGGCCGCGGCCTCCTGGTTCTCGATGAGCTTCTGGCCTGGGCCTCCAGGGCCTCCCCCACCGCGAACTGGAATTGGCGCTTGGCGAGCTCCACGGTGAGGATGGCGTTGCCCAGGGGACCGCCGGGATTCACGGGCAGGTCCCCGGCGTCCCGGCGCAGGACGAGGGCGCCGGTACCCGCCTTCTTGAAGACCTGGCCGGCGATGATCAAGCGATTGATCTCGTTGGTGCCTTCGAAGATCCGGTTGATGCGGTTGTCGCGGTAGACCTTCTCCGGCGGGTACTCCGACGAGAAGCCGTAGCCTCCGAAGCACTGCACGGCGTCGTCGGCGGTGAGCCCGAGGGCCTCCGAGTCCCAGACCTTCATCATGGAGGCCTCCATCTGGAACGCGTCCATGATGTCCAGCTTGCGCCGCGCCGCATCCGGCTGGTCCCAGGGGATGGCGTGCATGCCGTCGTTGATGAGGCCGATGGTGCGGAAGTTCATGCTCTCGGCCACGAAGATGCGGGTGGCCATGTCCGCGAGGAACTTGCGGATCAGGCCGAAGGTGTCGATCGCCTTGCCGAACTGCTGGCGCCCGGCGGTGTACTTCAGGGTGGCCTTCAGCAGCTCCTTGGCGATGCCATTGCAGCCGGCGCCCAGCTTGAAGCGCCCGATGGCCAGGATCCCGAAGGCGATGCGATGCCCCCGGCCGACCTCTCCAAGGAGCCGGTCCTTGGGGATGCGGCAGGCCTCGAAGGCCAGGGCCCGGGTGGAGCTGCCCTTGATGCCGAGCTTGGGTTCCTCGGCGCCGATGGTGAAGCCGGGATCCGTCCGCTCCACGAGGAAGGCGCTGAACTTCCGACCGTCCACCTTGGCGAAGACCACGAAGACATCCGCGAAACCCGCGTTGGTGATCCACATCTTGGTACCGTCGAGCACCCAGTGATCGCCATCCAGCACGGCCACGGTCTTGCCACTCATGGCGTCGCTGCCGGCGCCGGGTTCCGTGAGGGCGTAGGCGGCCACCCACTCGCCGCTGGCGAGCTTCGGGAGGTAGTGGGCCTTCTGGGCCTCGCTGCCGAAGTAGACGATGGGCAGGGTGCCGATGCCGGTGTGGGCCCCGTAGCTCACGGAGAAGCTCGCCTGGCGCCCGAATTCCTCCAGCACCAGGAGGCCGCAGATCTTGTCCAGATCCAGGCCGTCGTAGGCCTCGGGGATCTCCAGGCCCAGGAGGCCCAGCTCGCCCGCTTTGCGCAGCAGGTCCCGGGAGAGTGCGAGGTCCAGCTTGTCGATGGCGGCGTCCCGGGGCAGCACCTCCCCTTCGATGAAGTCCCGGGCCGCCTGGCCGATGGCCTTGTGGTCGTCGTCCAGGTCCTCGGGGGTGAACTGGGGGAGGCTGCCCAGGGGCGCACACAGGAAGGCGCCGCCCTGGAGCGTGGCCTGGGTCGTGGTCATGGGGCCTCCCGGATCCGTCCCGGATGCGGGACCCCGGGAGCATGTCACGGGACCCCTGAGACAGGGGACACGACTGCCCGGCGATCCCTGGGACGGCGTGCGCCGCCGCGCCGGCCTAGCCGGGCGCCACGGTCCGGGCGGCCCGCGCCTGCCGCGCCACCTCGGCCCGGTAGACGGCGACCCAGCGATTGTGCTGGCCGAGGGTCTTCGAGAAGTTGTGGCCGCCGGTGCCCGTGGCGACGAAGTAGAGGCTGCCGTCGATGAAGGGCGCCTTCGCCGCCGCGATGGCCGCGGCGCTGGGGATGGCGATGGGGGTCGGGGGCAGGCCCGCCACGGTGTAGGTGTTGAAAGGATGCTGCGCCTCCAGGTCCGCCTTCATGGGGGCCGTGAAACGCAGGTCGCCCCGCAGCCAGCGGGCGTAAAGGCTGGTGGGATCGCACTGGAGGCGCATGCCCAGCCGCAGGCGCAGGGCGTAGACGCCGGCCACCTTCGGCAGTTCCTCGGGAACGTTGGTCTCCTTCTCCGCGAGGCTCGCCAGGATCAGCGTCTGGTAAGGGCCCAGCTCGCCGCTGTCCAGGCTCGGCCGCACCTGCCGCGCGAAGGCCTCCACCAGTTGCAGCATCACCTCCTCGGGCTCGAGGGCGTGGTTGAAGCGGTAGGTCGCCGGGGCCACCAGGCCCTCGAGGCTCGGGGCCTCCGGAAAGCCCGCGGCCCGGGCCAGGGCGGGACTCGCCCAGAGGGTCCAGAACACGTCCTCCGGCACGAAGGCCGCCACCCGCTTCTGCACGGACCAGGCGTGGGCGCCGGTGGGGATGACCACGCTGGTCCAGGTCACCTCGCCCCGGCGCAGCTTCCCGGCGATGTCCGCGAGGCTGGCCCGGGGCGCGAAGGTGTACTCGCCGCGGATCACCTGCAGCTGCCTTCCCCGGGCCCAGAGCTTGAACAGCAGGGCGGAGCGGATGACCCCATCCCGCTCCAGCTGCATGGCCACCTGGTCCACGGTCGTACCCTTCTTCACCAGCAGGGTCCGCGCGTCGGAGGTCGGCCCCTCCCGCTTCCAGCTCCACGCCGCGAAGGCCGGGGGCAGCGCCAAGAGCGCCGTGGCCAGGAGGAGGCGCGTGGAAGTCTTGGATTTCGCCAACCTCCCACGCGGAACCGAGGCCAGCTATTGGCCCCGAGGCCCCATGGCTGAAGGGCCACCGCCGCGAACTGGGCCTGTTCCCAGGCGAGATCGCCCGGCCCCATGGTGGGCTCGGGGCCTTCGGGGGGGCGGCGGCGGGGGCGCCGGGGGGGGGGGCCCCCCCCCCCCCCCCGCCGCGGGGGGGGGGGGGGGGGCGGGGGGGCGACGGCAGCTACCGCCGCGAACTGGGTCTGTTCTCCAGCGCGATGATCGTCGCCGGCTCCATGGTGGGCTCGGGAATCTTCGTCGTCAGCGCAGGCATCGTGAAGGAAGTGCACACCGGCCCCATGCTCATGCTGGTCTGGGCCATGGCGGGGCTCTTCACCCTGTGCGCCACGCTGAGCTACGGCGAGCTGACGGGCATGCTGCCCAAGGCCGGGGGCATGTACGTCTTCCTCAAGGAGGCCTACGGTCCCCTGCCTGCATTTCTTTACGGCTGGTCCTGCTTCCTCATCATCGAGAGCGGGGCCATCGCGGCCGTCGCCGTGGCCTGCGCCAAATACGCGGGCACCTTCCTCCCGGCTCTCAACGATTCGGTCTGGCTGGGCGGGCACCTGGACATGAAAGCCTTCACCCTGCCCGGCGGCATCGAGCTGGGCCCCTACGCCTTCGGCCTGACCACGACACGGCTGGCGGGCATCGGCGTGATCCTGCTGGTCACCCTGCTGAACACCTATGGCGTGCGCATGGGGGCCTGGATCCAGAACACCTTCACCGTGGCGAAGCTCAGCGCCCTCGCCGCCCTGGTGATCCTGGGCCTCGCCCTCGCCCCCACGGTGGCGCCCGCCGGACCCTATGTGCCGCCGGTGGGCACGCCGCCCCTCACGGGCACGGGGATGCTCCTCACGGCCCTGCTGGTGGCCCAGGTGGGCGCCTTCTTCTCCTGCGAGGGCTGGAGCTTCGTGGGCAATGTGGCGGCGGAGGTGAAGGATCCGAAGCGCAACCTGCCCCTGGCCCTGCTCATCGGCCCCGGCGCCGTGCTGGTGCTCTACATGCTCGCCAACGTGGCCTACCTCAAGCTCCTGGGCCCGAGCGGCATCGCCGCGGCCCCGGAGGAGCGCGTGGGCGCCGCGGCCCTGGGGGCGATCTTCGGCGCAAGGGGCGAAGCGCTGATGGCGGGCGCCATCTGCATCTCCATGTTCGGCTACGTGAACGGCGCCACCTTCACCACGGCCCGGGTCTACCAGGCCATGGGCGAGGACGAGCTCTTCGCCGGCCGCGCCGCGGACCTGAACCGCCACGGCGTACCCGCGGTGGCGCTCTGGATCCAGGGCGGCTGGGCCTGCGCCCTCACCCTCACGGGCACCTTCGACCAGCTGGTGGACTACAGCACCTTCGCCCAGCTCCTGTTCGTGGTGGCCATGATCGCCGGCGTGCTGGTGCTGAGGCGCACCCGCCCGGACCTGGAACGGCCCTACAAAGTCTGGGGCTATCCCGTGGTGCCACTCATCTACATCGTCGGCGGGGGGGCCATCCTGCTGCTCCTGCTGCGGCACAAGCCGGCGTTCACGTGGCCGGGAGTGTTCCTGGTGGCCTGCGGGATCCCGGTCTATTTCTGGCGGCGCCGGAAGGCCTGACGGTCCGCCCTACCTCTCCGGACGGGCATCGGTGAAACTGGAGGATTGATCCTCAAGGAGCATCCCATGGCCCACATCGTCGTTCTCGGAGCCGGCCGCGTCGGCGGCACCATGGCCCAGGACCTGGCCCGGGACTTCCAGGTCACGGTGGCGGACCGCAGCGTGGAGGCCCTGGCGCGCTTCCAGGGCACGGGCATCAAGACCCGCGAAGCCGATCTCGCCACCCGCTCCGGCGTGGTGGGGGCGGTGGCGGACGCGGACATCGTGGTGGGCGCCGTGCCGGGCTTCATGGGCTTCGCCACGGCCAAGGCCGTGCTGGAGGCCGGCAAGACCCTGGTGGACATCTCCTTCTTCGACGAGGACTGCTACGAGCTCGATGAGATCGCGAAATCCCGGGATCTCGTCGCCATCGTCGACTGCGGCGTGGCGCCCGGGGCCGGCAACATCATCCTGGGCGACACGGTGCGCCAGTGGGACCGGGTGGACCGCTTCGAATGCCTGGTGGGCGGTCTGCCCCTGGTGCGGAAGTGGCCCTATGAATACCAGGCGGGCTTCAGCCCCATTGATGTCATCGAGGAGTACACCCGCCCCGCCCGCTACGTGGCCGGGGGCAAGGTGGTGACCTGGCCTGCCCTGTCCGAGCCCGAGCTGGTGGATTTCGAGCTGCTCGGCACCCTCGAATCCTTCAACACCGACGGCCTGCGCAGCCTCATCAAGAGCTTCCCGCAGATTCCCGACATGAAGGAGAAGACCCTGCGCTACCCCGGCCACATCGCGCTGATGCGCGTCCTTCGGGAGACGGGCCTCTTCCGCAAGGAGCCCATGCAGGTGAAGGGCGTGGCGGTGAGCCCCCTGGACCTCACCACCGCCCTGCTCTTCCCCATGTGGCAGATGAAGGAGGGCGACGTGGACGTCACCGTCCTGCGCATCACCGTGGAGGGCGAGCAGGGCGGCCAGCCTGTGAAGCGCATCGTCGACATGGTGGACCGCCAGGATCCCGTGACCGGCTTCACCAGCATGGCCCGCACCACCGGCTTCACCTGCACCGCCGCCGTGCGCCTCGTGGCTTCCGGCCGCTTCACCCGCAAGGGCATCTCGCCTCCGGAGTTCATCGGCCTGGAGGCCGGCGCCTGGGACTTCGTGCGCCACGAGCTGGCGGCGCGGAACGTGGTGTTCCGGGAGCGGTGATTGATCAGACCCGCCGCGAGCGTCCACCACCGCGCCTGCAACCTCTGCGAGGCCATCTGCGGCCTCGAGATCACCGTGGAGGACGGCCGGGTCACCGGTATCAAGGGGGACCCGGCGGACCCCTTCAGCCGCGGCCATGTCTGTCCAAAGGCCGTCGCCCTCATGGACATCCAGGACGATCCTGACCGACTGCGGGGCCCAGTCCGGCGCGAGGGCAGCGCGTGGATCCCCATCGGCTGGGACGAGGCCATCGAGCTGGTCGCCACGCGCCTCGCGGAGATCCACACCCGCCATGGCGCGGACGCCATCGCCAGCTACCAGGGCAATCCGAACGTGCACCACCTCGGCCTGATGACCCACAGCGGCCCCTTCCTGGGCCTCCTGAAGACCCGCAACCGCTTTTCCGCCACCTCCGTGGACCAGCTGCCCCACCAGCTGGTGTGTTTCTGGATGTACGGCCACCAGCTCCTGGTGCCCGTGCCCGACATCGATAACACCGCCCACATGCTCATGCTGGGGGCGAACCCCATGGCGTCGAACGGCAGCATGTGGACCGTGCCCGGCGTGGGGAAGCGGCTGGAGGATCTGAACGGTCGCGGCGGGCGGCTCGTGGTGGTCGACCCCTGCCGCACAGAGACCGCGCGGATCGCCGACGAGCACCACTTCATCCGCCCCGGCAGTGACGCGGCCTTCCTCTGCGCGCTGCTCCACACGATCTTCGAGGAGGGGCTCGAGAAGCCCGGCCGCCTCGCCCCGGTTCTCGAGGGGCTCGATGCGGTGCGCGAAGCCATGCGGCCCTTCGCGCCGGAAGCGGTTGCGCGGGCCACGGGCATCGAGGCCACGACCATCCGCCGCCTGGCCCGGGATTTCGCCGCCGCGCCACAGGCAACCTGCTATGGCCGCCTGGGCGTCTCCGTCCAGCGGCACGGGACACTCTGTCAGTGGGCCATCCAGCTCCTCAACCTCGTCACAGGCAACCTGGACCAGGTGGGCGGCTCCCTCGTCACACGGCCGGCCGTCGACATCCTCGCCGGCTCGAAACCCGGCAGCCATGGCCGCTGGACCAGCCGTGTGCGAGGCCTGCCGGAAACGCACGGCGAGCTGCCCGTCGCCGTCCTGGCCGAGGAGATGCTCACGCCGGGGTCCGGCCAGGTAAAGGCCTTCATTGTCCTGGCGGGCAACCCGGTGCTCTCCACGCCCAATGGGACGCAGCTGGAGCAGGCCCTGGGTAGTCTCGAGTTCATGGTGGCCCTGGACTTGGCCATCAACGAGACCACGCGCTTCGCCGACGTCATCCTGCCCTCCACCACGGCCCTGGAGCGCGATCACTACGACCTGATCTTCAACGTGCTGGCGGTGCGGAACGTCGCCCGCTACAGTCCGGCCACGCTACCGAAACCCGAAGGCGCCCTGCACGACTGGGAGATCCTCGCCCGACTCACCAAGGCGCTCGCGGAAAAGCTCGGCCAGGAGCCCAAGCCCATGCTCACGCCCCGCGCGATGATCGACGCCGGCCTACAGCGTGGACCTCATGGTTCAACCAGTCCCCGCAAGCTCACGCTGAAGCAACTGGAAGACCATCCCCACGGCCTGGACCTGGGCCCCCTCGAACCGAGCTTCCCGGAACGGCTCATGACGGAGGACCGGCGCATCCGCTGCGCGCCCCCGCAGCTGCTGGAAGCCCTGGCCGAGGCCCAGGTGGAGCTCCTCGCGGAAGCCCCCGCGGACCAGCTCCTCCTCATCGGCCGCCGGCACCTGCGCAGCAACAATTCCTGGATGCACAACTTCGACCGGCTCCTGCGCGGCCGGGACCGTTCTGCGCTGCTCGCCCATCCCGACGACTTGGCGCGCCTGGGAATCACCCCCGGTGAGAAGGCCAAAGTGACCTCCCGCAGCGGCGAGGTGTTCATCAACGTCGAAGCGACGGAGGACCTCATGCCCGGCGTGGTGAGCCTGCCCCACGGGTGGGGACATCACCGCCCGGGAACCCGCATGGAGGTTGCCTCGCAGCACGCTGGCGTCAGCGCCAACGACCTCACCGACGACCGGGCGGTGGATCCGGTGAGCGGGAATGCGGCGCTGAACGGGGTGGTGGTAAACATCGGGAAACCCACCTAGCCAGCGGGTTCAGAAGGGCCTCTCCCCATCGCCTCCCGCCACAACCCATGGAAATGCGCCACCCCGTTCTCACGGGCCTCGCAGATGCGCGGGTCGGTGTAGGTCCTGGACCCGAGGCCCTTCTGCACGGCCTCGCAGAGTTCGATGTCTTCCGCCTGCACGGCGTCGCTGAAGGCGAAGTTGGCGGCGAAGCGCGCCTCCCAGTCCGCCGGCGGCGGCTCGGGCACAAACCACTCGAAGCGCACCCGGCAGCGCCCGGGCCCTTCGGGCAGCACAGCGTTGAGCTGCACGTGGTCCGGGTAGAGGTTCAGCATGAGGTTGGGGAACATCCACCAGTAGCGGGCTTCCGGCTCCTGGCCTGCGCCGAGGTCGCGGTGGTAGAGCGTGTCCGCGGCCTTCACTGGCGCGTGCTGGCGGCTCACGCGGCGGAAGGTCTCGACGCGGTAGGCGCCGTAGTCGATCTGGCGGTTCAGCTCCGGATGCGCCACGGGGATGTGGTAGCCCTCGAGGTAGTTGTCCACGTAGACCTTCCAGTCGCAGGCCAGCAGGTAGTCATGGCGGCGGAAGCAGCGCCAGCCCGTGGTGCGCGCCACCAGGGGATCGGCGCCCACCGGATCGAAGGAGTCCGCGATTCCTGGAACATCAGCGTCCAGGCAGACGAACACGAAGGGACCGAAGGCCTCCGCGCGGAACTCCGGCAGGCAGACCTGGCTCCGGTCCAGGTCCGGCATCTCCGGCGCGCCGAGGAGCCGCCCGTCCAGGCCGTAGGTCCAGCCGTGGTACGCGCAGCGCAGGGCCCTCGCGCAGCCCTTGCCCCCCGCCACGCGCCCCGCCCGGTGGCGGCAGACCGCCGAGAAGGCCCGCAGCCTCCTCTCCTCGTTCACCACCACGACGGGCTCGCCGGCGACCTCGCAGGAAAGGAAGCAGCCCGGCGCCGCCAGGTCCTCCAGGGCCCCCGCGAACTGCCAGCTGCGCCCGAAGATCCGCGCCAGCTCCTTCGGCAGCATCGCTGGATCCGTGTACGCGCCCGGCTCGAGCAGCTTCACGGGGCCAGCTCCCGGTGGGACACGCTCGTCTTGGCGACGCTCCCCGTCAGCCGCCCGTGCAGCAGCTCCGCCAGGGCCACGCTGCGGTGCTGGCCGCCGGTGCAGCCGATGGCCACCGTGTGGTAGGCCCGGCCTTCCTGCTCCAGCAGGGGCAGGCTCCAGCGGATCCACCCCTCGGCGCGGTCCAGGAAGGCCCGGAAATCCGCGTTGGCCAGCAGGAAGTCCCGCACCGGCGCGTCCTGCCCCGTCAAGGGCTTGAGCTCGGGCACGTAGAAGGGATTGGGCAGGAAGCGCGCGTCCAGCACCACGTCCGCCTCCGCCGGGAGGCCCCGCTTGAAGCCGAAGGACATGAGGCGCAGGCAGAGGCCGCCCTCCGGGAGCTCGGGAAGCAGGGTCCGCAGGCGCTGGCGCATCTCCGCGAGGTTCGTGCTGGAGGTGTCCAGCACCAGGCCGGCCTCGGCCCGCACGGGCTCGAGGAGGACCCGCTCCCGCGCCAGCCCCGCCGCCACGCCGTCGTCCCCGGCCAGGTGATGGGGCCGGCGGGTCTCCGAGAAGCGGCGCAGCAGGATGTCCTCGCTGGCCTCCAGGAAGAGCAGCTCGCAGTGGAGCCCCCGTTCCCGCAGCCGCGCCAGCAGCGGGCCGATCTCCTCGGGGAACTCCCGGTGGCGGCTGTCCATGCCCACCGCCAGCCGCGTGCGGCCCGGGTTCAGCTTCCGCTCCAGCTCCAGCAGGGGTTCCAGCAGGCGCGCCGGCACGTTGTCCAGGGCCATGCAGCCCATGTCCTCCAGCGCTCCCAGCACCGAGCGCCGGCCCGCGCCGGAAAGGCCCGTGACCACGATGAGATCCATGGTGTCGAGGCTATCAGGCTTCCGGGCACTCAGGACTGCTGCAGGTAGGCCTGGAGCTCCTGGGCCAGGCCGTCCATGCCGGGGAAGAACCGCAGGGGCGGATGCGGCGCGCCCTCCCGCGGAATGATCTGGAGGGTCCAGAGGCCCAGGAGCCGGCCGAAGAGACTCGTGTCCAGGCGCAGCTCGCCGATGTCGGCGGGGTGCAGGGCGCAGGTGCCCAGCACCGTGCGGAACGGCAGGGCCAGCTTCCAGCTGACGCCGCGCTCGGCGCTGATGCGCACCCAGGAGCCCGCCGCGTAGCGCAGGGCGAAGAGGAAGGGGGGCAGCCAGAGGAGCCAGGCCAGGAAGGCCAGGCGGTGGAAGGCCGGCCAGAGCAGGAGTGTGGTCACCGAGGCCAGCAGGGCGACGCCCACCAGCAGCCGCTTGGAGGGCTGCAGGTGGCGGTCCGCCAGGAGGAGCTTCATGGGCCGGAAGCGGAGGGGCTCAGCCCTTCCAGCCGCTCGGGCCGTCGTCCTCGTCGTCCACGCCGCCCACATTGAAGCGCAGGACGCGCTGGACGCCCTCGCCGCTGTCCACGTTCACGAGGGCGCCCTGCTCGTCGGGGCCCAGCTCGTAGACGTTCTGGGGCTCGCGGAAGAAGTCCTCGTCGGGGGCGTAGGCCGGCTGCGGCTCCACCCGGTACAGATAGCTGACGATCTCGTCCTCGTAGCCGAAGCGCATCTGCTCGAAGTATTCGAAGCTCTCGCGCTTGTACTCGATGAGCGGATCCTTCTGGCCGTAGCCCCGGAAGCCGATGGCCTCCTTCAGGTGGTCCATGACCAGCAGGTGGCGCTTCCAGGCGGAGTCGATGACCTGCAGGATGGCGACGCGCTCGTGCCAGCGCAAGATGTCCTCGTTGCCCAGGCGGGCTTCCTTGTCGAGATAGACATCCTTCACGAGGGCCTGCAGGGTCGCGGAGGCTTCGCCGGTGGCCAGGGCCCCGATGCCGTCCACGGCCTCGCCGTGCTGGGCGAAGAGCTGCTCAACGCGCTCCTTGAAGCCCTCGACGTCGCGCTCGCCCTTCTCGGGAAGGTAGTCGAAGACCAGGCCTTCGGCGATCTCCGAGCTGATCTGCTGGACGTAGTCCTTGGTGTTGCCCTTCAGGATCTCCGTGCGCAGGTTGTAGAAGAAGATGCGCTGCTTGTTCATCACGTCGTCGTATTCGAGCAGGTGCTTGCGGATCTCGAAGTGCTGGGTCTCCACGCGCTTCTGGCTCTTCTCGATGGCGTTGGCCACCATGCGGCTCTCGATGGGCTCGTCGTCGTTGAGGCCCAGGGTGCCCATCAGGCTCTTCATGCGGTCGCCGCCGAAGACGCGCATCAGGTCGTCCTCGAGGCTGAGGTAGAAGCGGCTGGAGCCCGGGTCGCCCTGGCGGCCGGCGCGGCCGCGGAGCTGGTTGTCGATGCGGCGGCTTTCGTTGCGCTCGGTGCCCAGGATGTGCAGGCCGCCGGCGGCGATGACGACCGGCTTCTCCGCCTCGGTCTGGCGGGACATCTCGGCCACCAGGACCGCGAATTCCGGCGTCTCCATGCCCTGGTCGTCGTAGAGCTCGATGCCCTTCTTCTTGGCCTCGAGGCGGGCGAGGCCTTCGGGGTTGCCGCCCAGCACAATGTCCGTGCCGCGGCCGGCCATGTTGGTGGCGATGGTGACGGCGCCCTTGCGGCCCGCCTGGGCGATGATCTCCGCCTCCTTCTCGTGGTGCTTGGCGTTCAGCACCACGTGGGGCACGCCCGCCGCCTTGAGGCTCTCGCTCACCATCTCGCTGCTCTCGATGCTGGCGGTGCCGACGAGGATGGGCTGGCCCTTGGCGTGGAGCTCCTTGATCTCCTCGATCACGGCCTTCTTCTTGCCCTTGGCGGTGGCGTAGACCACGTCCGCGTAGTCCTTGCGGACCATGGGCATGTTGGTGGGCACCACCACCACGTCCAGCTTGTAGATCTGGTGCAGCTCGGCGGCCTCGGTCTCGGCGGTGCCGGTCATGCCCCCCAGCTTCTCGTACATGCGGAAGAAGTTCTGGAAGGTGACGGTGGCGAGCGTCTGGTTCTCGGCGTTGACCTCCACGCCTTCCTTGGCCTCGATGGCCTGGTGCAGGCCGTTGGACCAGCGCCGGCCCGGCATCAGGCGGCCGGTGAACTCGTCCACGATGACGACCTCCATGCCGCGGCCGTCCTCCTTCTCCTTGACCATGTACTCCACGTCCAGCTTGTAGAGGTTGTGGGCGAGGAGGGCCTGGTTGACGCCGTGGAGCATCTCGATGGCGCCGGGATCGTAGAGGTTGGGCACGCCCAAGAGCTCTTCGGCGTGGCGGATGCCCTCGTCGGTGAGCATGACCTGGCGGTCCTTCTCGTCCACCTTGAAGTCCACGTCCTTCCGGAGCTTGGGGATCACCGAATCGATGCGGAAGTACTTGGAGGTGTCCTCCTCGCTGGAGCCCGCGATGATCAGCGGCGTGCGGGCCTCGTCGATGAGGATGGAGTCCACCTCGTCGACGATGGCGTACTTGAAGCCGCGCTGGGTGAACTCCGCCAGGTCCCACTTCATGTTGTCGCGGAGGTAGTCGAAACCGAGCTCGTTGTTGGTGGCGTAGGTGATGTCGCAGGCGTAGGCCGCGCGCCGCTGGTCGTCGTCGAGGCCGTGCTGGATGATGCCCACGCTGAGGCCCAGCCAGTGGTAGAGGCGGCCCATCCACTCGGCGTCGCGCCGGGCCAGGTAGTCGTTCACCGTGACGAGGGTGCGCGCCCTTGCCGGCCAGCGCGTTGAGGTACATGGGCAGCGTCGCGGTGAGGGTCTTGCCCTCGCCGGTGCGCATTTCGGCGACCTTGCCCTCGTGGAGCACCATGCCGCCGATGAGCTGCACGTCGAAGTGGCGCATCTTCAGGACGCGCCGGGAGGCTTCCCGGGCCACGGCGAAGGCTTCCGGCAGGATGTCATCGAGGGTGGCGCCCGCCGCCAGCTTCTCCTTCAGGTAGGGGGTCTTGGCCTTCAGCGCGTCGTCGCTGAGGGCGTGGATGTCAGCCTCCAGGGCGTTGATGCCCTGGACCTTCCCCCACAGGCGCTTCAGCTCCCGGTCGTTCTTGGAGCCGATGATCTTCTTCAGGACGCTATCGAGCATGGGGATTCCTACGGCCGTAAACCTCTGAGTGTATCTGGCAAACCCCTGGTTTCCCAGCAATGAAAGCCGGGCTCCCCCCCGCCCTTTGCCAATTTCCGCTTCGTGGCCAAGCCCCCTGCCTTCATACTGGAACATTGGAAAACGGAGCATCCATGGCCCTCGAACGCACCTTCGCCATCATCAAGCCCGACGCGGTCGCGGCCGGCCATGCCGGGGCGATCATCGCCGCCATCGAGAAGAGCGGGCTCAGCATCCGCGGCCTCAAGCGGGTCCGGCTTTCCGGCGACCTCTGCAAGGGCTTCTACCATGAACACGTGGCCAAGGGCTTCTACCAGGAGCTGGAGGACTTCATGACGGAGGGCCCCGTGGTGATGATGTGCCTCGAAGGCGAAGGCGCCATCGCCAAGTGGCGCGACCTCATGGGCGCCACCAACCCGGCCAACGCCGCCGAAGGCACGCTGCGCAAGCAGTACGGCACCAACATCGGCCGCAACGCCACCCACGGGAGCGACGCCCCCGGCAGCGCGGCCTTCGAGGTCAGCTACTTCTTCAGCGCGTTCGAGCTGGTCTAGGCCGGTCAACCCACCCGTCCTGAGCCTGATCCCATCCTGATCGTTCTGCGGCGCCCGAATGGGCGCCGTGGAGTTTCTGGACGAGAGTGAGAGACAGAACGAGGCCGAAGGCTGCCCTTGACCTGGCAGTTGACCTTCGCCGTTGACCTTGGAAGGGTGCAGGCAAGCGATAGCGCGCCAGGTCCCGCCGGGATGGCCATCCCGGTGCCGAGGGAGGCGGTGGGTCGGGATCCGGTCTTCCAACACCAGCCAGCAATTCCCCCCCGACCCACCGCCCCTTCCTCCCCGGTCATCTCCCGGCTCATGGCCCTGCCGCGCTCCGCTTAGCCGCACCCGAGTTGACCGTGTTTCGCCAAGGGCGCGAAACACGGTCAACTCGGGTGCCTTTCCAAGGTCAACGGCGAGGTCAAGGTCAAGGGCCAGGTCAACATCCACGACCAGCTCAACGGCCACGCCCGGGTCCGCGGTCCCTCAGGACTCCCGCACCGCCTTGAGCCCGGCTTCGCAGAGCTTGCGGACGGCGGCGGGAATGTCCTGGGTGGCCAGGTCCAGCTCGCTCATCCAGGCGCCGCCCATGGGGGCTTCCGGGGGGGCGCCGTCGGTGGACTTGGTCTTGAGGAGGAAGGTCAGGTAGAGGCGCTGCTGGTTCTCCAGGCTCTCCACCCGCAGCAACCAAGGATTGGGCAGGCGGGAGGTGCGCTCGTCGAAGACCAGGGGCAGCTTGCTGGGGTCGTGGAAGCGGAAGGGGATGCGCCAGGAGCGCTCCACCAGGGCCTGCATGACGCCCGGCGGAAAGTAGCCCGGGGCCCAGGGCGCCTGCGGCGGCATGTAGATCCCCCGGTGGGGCGCATGCTGGCAGGGCACCAGCAGGGTGATGGGGTTCTCCTTGCCGTGGACCAGCACGCCCTCGATGAAAGTGGTCATCACCACGGCGCTGGCGCCGCTCATCGGGAACCTCCCTGGATCTCCTCGGTCATCAACGCCCTCCGGCCTCGGCCAGCGAGGCCATGATGCGCGCCTTGGCCGCCGTGACGGAAGCCACAACTTCCTCGGGGCGCAGCTTCACGAGTTCCTTGGTGCGGCGGTCGCGGAGTTCCACCACGCCGTCCTTCAGGCCCTTGCTGCCCACCATGAGGCGCAGGGGGAAGCCCAGCAGGTCGGCGTCCTTGAACTTGGCGCCTGGGCTCAGGCCCTCGCGCTCGTCGTGGAGCACCTCGAAGCCCGCCTGCTCCAGTTCGGCTTCAAGCTGGAAGGCCACCTTCGAGACCTCCTCGCCCCCGGGGTCCAGGTTCAGCAGGTGCACTTGGAAGGGCGCGATGGGCCAGGGCCAGACGATGCCGTCGGCGTCGTAGTTCTGTTCGATGGCGGCGGCCACCGTGCGGGTCACGCCGATGCCGTAGCAGCCCATGATCATGGGCAGTTCCTTGCCCTGCTCGTCGAGGAAGGTGCAGCCCATGGACTGGGAGTACTTGATCCCGAGCTTGAAGACCTGGCCCACCTCGATGCCGCGGAAGGCCTGGTAGTGGCCCTTGCCGCAGCGGGTGCAGGCGTCGCCCTCAGCGGCGATGCGGATGTCGGCGAAGACCGCGCCGGGCAGGTCCCGGGCCGGATCCAGGCCGAAGTGGTGGAAGTCGGTCTTGTTGGCGCCGCAAGTGTAGTTCACGCCGCCTTCGAGACTCTGGTCCACGATGATCTGGACGTCCTTGAGGCCGACCGGCCCCATGAAGCCCGACTTCGCGCCGGTGAAGGCCTCGGCCTCCTCGATGGGGAAGAGCTCCATGTCCGTGGCGCCCACGAAGTTCTTCACCTTCACCGGATTCACGTCGTGGTCGCCCCGCACCACGGCGCCCACCAGTTTCTGGGTCTGATCCGCCATCGTCGCGTGGTAGAGGAAGAACTTGCTGGTCTGGGCGATGGGCATGCCGCCCGGGTGATCGGCGTCCTTCATGGCGGCGGCCTGCAGCTCCTGGCTCACGATGCCCGGGGTGGCGAAGTGGTCGCGCGTGAGCGCGAAGGCCGCGCCATGGTCGCCCGGGGCCAGCTTCGGCGCCTCGGTCTTCTCGATGTTGGAGGTGTAGTCGCAGGCGTCGCAGCTGAGGATGGCGTCCTCCCCGGAGCCCGCCAGCACGTGGAACTCGTGGGTGAAGCTGCCGCCGATGGCGCCGCTGTCGGCCTCCACGGGGCGGAACTTGACCCCCAGGCGCGCGAAGATGCGCTTGTAGGCCTCGAACATGGCCCAGTACTCCCGGTCGCAGTCGGCGTCGCTGGCGTGGAAGGAGTAGCCGTCCTTCATGATGAACTCGCGGCCCCGCATCAGGCCGAAGCGGGGGCGGATCTCGTCGCGGAACTTGGACTGGATCTGGAAGACGTTCATGGGCAGCTGCTTGTAGCTGCGCACGGTGCGCCGGACCATGTCGGTGACGACCTCCTCATGGGTGGGACCGAGGCAGAACCAGGCGTCCTTGCGGTCCCGGAAGCGCAGCAGCTCCTTGCCGTAGAACTTCCAGCGGCCGCTCTCCTCCCAGAGCTCGGCGGGCTGCACGGCAGGCATGAGGATCTCCTGGCAGCCGTCCTTCTCGAGCTCCTCGCGGACGATCTGCTCGAACTTGCGGATGCTGCGGAGCGCCAGGGGGAAGTAGCTGTAGATGCCCGCCGCCTGCTTCTGGATCATGCCGGCGCGCATCATCAGCTGCTGGCTGACGACGTCGGCGTCCTTGGGGGTTTCGCGAAGGGTCTGGAGGAGGAGCTTCGATTGCTTCATGGGGGTTCCTTAATCCGCCGGATGGCGCTGGCGCGGCTCCGGGGTGGCGTTCAGATCAGTTCAGAAAGGGACGGGTCAATTCAGAAGGCTCTGCACCAGGGCGGAGGCGGCCTTGCCGTCGAAGGACTGGCCATGGGCGGCCTGGAGGGCCTTCATCACGAGGCCCATGTCCTTCTTCACAGTGGCGCCGCTCGCCGCGATGGCTTCCCGGACGGCGTTCTCGAGCTGGACTCCCTCCAGCATGGCGGGCAGGTAGGGCTTGAGGAGAGCGATCTCCGCCAGCTCCGCCGCAGCCCGGTCCAGGTGCCCGGCCTTGGTGTATTGCTCGATGCTGTCCTCCCGGCTCTTCACCAGGCGCTTGATGACCTGCACGGCATCGGCCTCGCTCAGCGCGCCCTGGGGCCCGAGGCCCTTGGCCACGGCTTCGTTGCGGTAGGCCGAGAGCGCCATGCGCAGGGTCTGGGTCCTCAGGGCGTCCTTGGCCAGCATGGACGCCTTCAGATCGGCTTGGATTCGGTCGAGCATGGGGGTTCCGATCGGATGAATCTTTCATTTTGCTTGAAGAGCCTAGCTTTCACCAGCGGGCAGTGAATGCGAGCGGCAGATCAGTCGAGATCGTGTGGGGAGTGTCTCTATGCGCCCCGGGAATCCTCAATCCGAGGTTTCTTTCGCCTGCTTGCGATTGGATCGAGGTGAAGGCCTGGAGGGAGCCGCTTGCCACAAGGTCGCAGGGAAGTTGTCTGCCTCTTCGTCACATCCAAACTTACCGTGGAGGTCCACCCAAGGCTTTGCCTTCCTAAGGTCCCGTTTCTGCTCAATGGATGGCATCCCGTACACGTAAGCAGAACAGACCAGGTATAGGGCGATGCAATCCCCCCGCTGCCCCAGCCGCTTCAATCGGTCGAATCCTTCCCGGCGTTCCTTGAGAGTTGGCCCGTCTTCAAAGAGGGTCAAACCGAGTTCCAGTGGTGCCGCCGGATGGCCGCCTGCCTCAGCCTTCCTGAGCCACTCAATTGCTTCAGCAATGGTTTGGAGCTTGTACCGGTCGAACCTGAGATGACTACTGCCCAATATCTGCATGGATTCCAGATCCCCACGTCGGGCCCAGTCGAGCAGATGCTCATAGGCCTCCGTCATCCGATCTTTCAGGGAGGCACCCTTCGGACCCACCCTCGGGCCCAGGCGCTTGGTGGCGGCCTCGATAACAGCAGGCGTAGCCTCTGCCGCAAGGCTCAACAAGGCCGGCCCGTACCCGAGATCAGCCGATTTCCAGATCCAATGGACACGCTGGGTATCGTCGTAGGCTGCCGGGTAGTGGCGAACCAAGTCATACATGGCCTTGGGATCCCCCGCCTTCGCCCGTGACCGCAAGGGTTCCAAATCCTCTTGGTGAGACTGGATGGCGGGAGTCGAGGCAGTTTGGGCCAAGCCAGAGCTGCCCGTACTACCCAGGGCTAGAAGGCATAGCGACCATTCGTGGACGAATCGCATTGTGGGATCCTCGGACATTGGCAGAGGCTGGAAGCGCAGGGTTCAAACCGTCCCAAATGCGGAACCGGCGCCCCCAGGAGCGCCGGTTTCTGGTTGAGCACCAATCCGCCCTAGGCCTGGTCGTACTTGATCACTTCCACGGGGCAGCCGGCGGCGGCGGCGATGATGCTGTCGGCGAGGGAGGACTGGATGTCGTCGTTGAGCTCGCTCATCTCGTCGCGGTTCTCGCTGTCCACGCCGTCCTTGCGCACGCTGCCGTTGATGTTGCAGCTCGTGTCCGTCACGTGGAACACGTCGGGGCACTCGGCCTCGCAGGCGTTGCACACGATGCAGCCTTCTTCGATCCAGACCTTGGTGATCGCCATGCGTCGTCTCCTTTTCCACTCGCGGGAACCTTGGAATCCTAGCATCCGGACCCGCCCCGATCCACGGCATGATGCTTGACGTGGCTCACGATGAATCCAGGATCCTCGACCGCCTCCGCCGGGTGCTGCCCGGCGGGGAGGCCCTGACGGACGACTGTGGCGCCATCCCTCAGGCCCCTCAGGGTTCGACGCTGCTGGTCACCACGGACGTCATGCAGGAGGGCGTCCACTTCCGCCTTGACTGGCATCCTCCCCGCCTACTGGGCCGCAAGCTGCTGGCGGTGAACCTTTCGGATCTGGACGCCAGCGGGGCGGCGCCCCTGGGTTATACCCTCACCCTGGCCCTGCCACCGGAAGTTGACCAGGACTGGCTCTGGGCCTTCCTGGACGGCCTGGGGGAGGCCAGCCGCCAGTGGCAGGTGCCCGTTCTCGGTGGCGACACCGTGGGCAGCCGGACCGGGCTCTCCCTGGGCCTGACCGCCTTCGGCGCCGCCACGCGCTGGCTCACCCGGAGCGGCCTGGAACCAGGCGACACCCTTTTCGTGGACGCGCCCCTGGGCCGCAGCGCCGCTGGCCAGGCGAAACTCGCCGCCGGCCTGCGCTGGGACGGCGAAGACCCGGACCTCAAGGCCCACCTGGATCCTTCGCCGAACCTGGGCCTCGGACCGCGGCTCGCCGCCCTGCCGGGCGTCCACGCCTGCATGGACCTTTCCGACGGCCTCGCCGAGGACCTGCCCCGCCTGGCGGATGCCTCCGCCGTCAGCCTGCGCATCGCCGAGTCGATCCAGGGCACGGCCCTGGCCGGGCCCGGTGGCGGGATCCTGCTGGCCGCCGGCGAGGACTACGCCCGCTGCTTCGGGGCCGGCCTGCCGCAGGCGGCGCTGGAGCGGATCCTGGGCCTGCCCCTGCATCCCATCGGCACCGTCGAGGGCCGCGGCCCCGCCGCCGTCATCCACTATGATGGAAGTCCGCTCCGCGTCCGGGGCTTCGACCACTTCGCCCCATGACCGCATCCGCACCCGCTCCCGCCGAGGCCAGGCCCAGCTACTGGGCGCGGCTGAAGGCCCACATCGTGCACCCCGAGCTCACGCCGAACCAGGTGGGCTGGAGCTTCGGCCTGGGGCTTTCCGTGGCCTTCAACCCGATCCTGGGCCTTCATCTGGCTCTGGTGGTGACCCTGTGCTTCCTCTTCAAGGGACTGCACCGCCCCCTCATGCTGGCGGCCTCCTTCATCAACAATCCCTGGACCAGCGTGCCCATTGCCACGGGCACGGCGTACTTCGGGAACATCCTCATGGGCCGCGGCCTCGACCTCAACATGGAGGCGGTGCACTGGGGCTCCATCGGCCTGAAGAGCTTCACCACCCGGGAAGGCGCCCAGGCGATGTTCACCATGCTGAAGCCCATCCTCGCCCCCTACCTCGTGGGGGGTTTCCTCCTCAGCCTGCTGGCGATCCCCATCGGCTACCTCCTCATGAGCCGCATCGCGCGGCGCCTGCGGCACCTCCACGCCCTGGCCCACAATGCCGCCGCCATGCAGGCCGCCGGCCCGAAAACCGAAGCCGGACCTTCCGAACCCGAATAGGAGCACCCATGGACATCCGTTTCCTCATGCGGCAGGCCCAGGCCATGCAGGAGAAGCTGCAGGCCGCCCAGGCGAGCGTGCGCGTCGAAGGCACCAGCGGCGGGGAATCCGTCAAGGTCGCCCTCAACGGCGCCAAGGAGGTGCAGGCCATCTCCATCGCCAAGGAGGCCATGGATCCGGAGGATCCCTCCATGCTGGAGGACCTCCTGATGGCGGCCTTCAAGGACGCCACCGCGAAGGCCGACGCCGAGATGGCGAAGCACACCGCGGGCTTCGGCGGCGGGCTGAACATTCCCGGGCTGAAGTTCTGAAGGCCGGAACCCGGCCATGAAGCTCCCGGCGCCCCTGGAGGCCGTCATCGAGGCCCTGCAGCAGCTGCCGGGGGTGGGCGCCAAGTCCGCCCAGCGCATGGCCCTGCACCTTCTGAAGGAAGGCCCCGAGGCCATGAACCACCTCGGGGACCTGCTGCACCACGCGGCGGAGAAGGTGGGCTTCTGCGAGTGCTGCGGCGCCTTCGCGGACCAGCCCCTGTGCCCCGTGTGCGCCGATCCCCGGCGGGACCCGGCGGTGCTGATGGTGGTGGCCGAGGCCAGCAACGTGCTGAGCTTCGAGCGCGGCGGCCACTTCCGGGGCCGCTACCACGTGCTGGGCGGCCTCATCTCGCCCCTCAAGGGCCTCGGCCCCGACCAGCTCCGCATCCGGGAGCTTCTGAAGCGCCTGGAGGACGGCGCCATCCGCGAGATCGTCCTGGCCACCAATCCCACCCTCGACGGCGAGGCCACCGCCGCCTGGCTGGCCCGCATCCTCGAGCCCGTGGGGATGAGCGTCTCCCGCATCGGCGTCGGCCTCCCCATCGGTAGCGACCTCGAATACGCCGACGACCTCACCCTGGACCGGGCCCTGGAGGGGCGAAGGAAGGTCTGAGGCCGTCGATGGGGCCCCTTGACTACCCCCCGATCGCGCAGGACATCTAGTCCTGCGCTCCCGCTCCCGCTGCGCCTTTCGGCTTGCGATCGCGGAGGGGGCCCTTGACTACCCCCCGATCGCGCAGGACATCTAGTCCTGCGCTCCCGCTCCCGCTGCGCCTTTCGGCTTGCGATCGCGGAGGGGGCCCCGTTCCATCGGCAGCGACCTCGAATACGCCGACGACCTCACCCTGGACGGGGCGCTGGAGGGGCGGCGGAAGGTTTAGGGGGACTGGACCGAGGGTTCATCATCACCGGGGCGTGCCGTGACGCGTGCCGTTGGCTTGGCCGTGAACCGTGCGGTTCACCGTGCCCTTGACCTTGGAAAGGCACCCTTTCAGATCGTGGTTCGCCTGCCCTTGGCGAACCATGATCTGGAAGGGGGCGGCCAAGCGATAGCGCGGCAGGATGGGTCGGATGGCTGCCCCCGGTGCCGGAATCCTGAGCTTCATCACACTGCAGTTCCATCCCCCGTTCCCATCCCGTCCTGGGCTCGCTTCGCTCGCGCTGCGCCCGTGTTCGACATGGCCCTCAGAAACCGGGCCATGGTGAACGCGGGCACCTTTTGAAGGTCAAGGTCTACTGCGAGGTCAACGGCAAGGTCAACGGCCAGGTCGACATTCACCAGCGGTGCATCGCTTCGGGGTTCATCCTTCGGTCGGCTCAGCTCCCGCCGCACCCTCCTCGAACCATCTCGGCAAAATCACCGTGAACGTGCTGCCCCGACCCGGTTCGCTGGCTACTTCGATGCGGCCTTTCAGCAGGCCCACCAGCTCGCGGCTGAGGGAGAGACCGAGGCCCGTGCCGCCGTAGGTGCGCTGGATCTCGGGCCCCGCCTGGGTGTAGGCCTGGAAGAGGCGCTGCAGCTGGTCGGGGCTCATGCCGATGCCCGTGTCCTGCACCTCGAAGACCACCCATTCGCGGCCCTGCTCCTCCAGGGACCGCACCCGCAGGGTGATGACGCCGCCTTCGGTGAACTTGGAGGCGTTGCCCAGGAGGTTGATGAGGACCTGGCGCAGGCGGTGGAGGTCCGTCTGGATCTCCGGAGGGCTGGCCGTCACGTCCACCTGGATCCGGTCGCCCCTTAGCTCCGCCAGGGGCTGGATCTGCATCCGCACCTCCTCCACCAGGGCGGCGGTGGGGAAGATCTCGGGGTGCAGGTCCATGCGCCCGGCCTCGATGGAGGCCAGGTCCAGCAGCTCGTTCACCATGCGCAGCAGCCTCGCCTCGCTGTCCTGGATGCTCCGCGCCATGCCCGCCAGGTCCTCCCGGCCCGCGGCCTCCGCCTCGGCCCGGAGGGCTTCGGCGATGAGGCGGCTGCTGGTGAGGGGCGTGCGCAGTTCGTGGCTGACCCCCGCCAGGAAGTTGCTCTTGAACTCGGAGGCCCGCTCCGCGGTGGCCTTCGCCGAGGCGAGGACTTCGTTCTGGCGGGTGAGCCGGTCCAGCAGGGCGCGGTTCAGCCCGTCCGCCCGGCGGGCCTTCCGCCGCAAGGCCTGGGCGACCTGGCCGAGGCTTACGAGGAAGCCGCCCCCCAGGAGGAAGACCATCTCGTTGGCAACGGTGGCGGTCCATGGCAGCGGACGCCCCACCGAGCTCGCGGCGAGCATGACCATGCCGAAGTAGGCCGCGGCGGTGCCCAGGAGCAGCGCCAGCGCCCGGCGCGGGCTCTCGAAGGCGTGGGTCGCGATGCCGACCACCAGGAGCGGGAAGAGCCAGGACGACTCTGCACCGCTGAGGTAGACCGCGGCGAGGCGGAGGACCTCGTCCCCCATCGCCACCAGCAGGACCGCCCCGGCGTAGCGCGGGGTCTCGATGCTGGCGAGCAGGAAGGCGCGGGCGGCGAGGGCGTAGGCCAGGAGCACCGCCGGAAAGGCCAGGACCGCGCCGTGGGGCACCGACGGGTCCGGGTGCAGCTTCGCGTGGGCCACCACCAGGATGGCGATGAACGCGAAGCCCAGCAGGCGGCCGCGGAAGACCCGGTGCCCGTAGTACCAGCGGCGCCGCTTGGCGCTGCCGGCGCCGTGGTCGTCGAAGGAAGCCTCGAGGGGCTCAGGCTCCAGGGAGCGGGTGGGTTCCATGGGCGGTAGGGGGGATTCCGCCCAGCGTAGCAGGTGGGCCCTCCGCCGCCTCCCGGCCGGCGCGGTCCGCCGCCTCCTGCTCGGGAATGCGCTCCGGCCAGGGGCTGGGCGCGCCGACGCCCCAGCGCGCCTGGTACCACACCTCCTCCAGGCAGAGCCCGTGGGGCGGCGCCGTGGGTCCCGCCAGGGTGCGGTCCTTCGCGTCCACCAGCCCGCGCAGGGAGCCCGCATCCCGGCGGCCCCGGCCCACCTCCACCAGAGTCCCCGCCATGATGCGCACCTGGTGCATGAGGAAGCGGTTCCCTTCGAAGACCAGGTCCAGCCCTTCGGGCCCCGGGACCACGTCCGCCTTGAAGATCGTCCGGACGGGGTGGGCCGCCGCGCAGTCCACGGCGCGGAAGCAGGAGAAATCGTGGGTGCCCAGCAGCGCGCGCGCCGCTTCCGCCATCGCGCCGGCGTCGAGGCGGGCCTCCCCGCGCACGTGCCAGCGGGTGGCGTGGCCGAAGGGATCCTCCGCCGGGCCCTGGGCGAGCCGGTACACGTAGCGCTTGGCCACCGCGTGCTGGCGGGGCCAGAAGTCGGGGTGGGCAGGGCGGGCCGCCATGACCCGCACGCTGCGGGGCAGGCGGGCGTTGAGGGCCGCCAGCAGGCGGAAATCGTCCCAGGGCCTGCTGAGCTGAATGAGCACGCCCTGGGCCCGGGCATGCACCCCGGCGTCCGTGCGGCCCGTGCCCTGGGGCAGGGGGGCACCGGGCTCCAGGGCCCGCACCGAGGCCCACAGCGCCGCCTGCACCGAGGGCTGGACCGTCTGGATCTGCCAGCCGGAAAAGTCGGTGCCCAGGTAGGCCACCCGCAGGAAATGGGGATGGGACATCCGGTCATTGTAGGTGGCAGGAGGCTGGACCACCCAAACCCGCCATGGAACGGGGTTTGGCGGAAGTGCACCCCTGAAGAGGCAGGTCCCACGGGGATCCCAAGCATTTCAACCAATTGCAGGCCTCGGTTTCCGGGCCTTCGCGCATGTAGAACGAGGCGAAGTCGGCTGCTGGCGCGGTTTCGCGAAGTTTTTTTATTGGAAAGCCTTGACGGGCCTCACTCTCAGCCGTACCTTCCAAGCAGTTTAGTAAAAGCAAGCAATACCGGGCATCTTCAAGCCAACATCTTTGCGAAGTCCCTGAAAACGGTCATCCCCGATGGGGGTGAAACCGCCATCCCTAACCCTGGGGGCCCAGTCCCCCAATATTGGAGGTTCTCCATGAACAAAGCCGAAATGGTCAACGCCGTCGCCGACAAGGCCGGCATCACCAAGGCCCAGGCCGCGGCCGCCCTCGACACGATGGTCGCCAGCATTGGCTCCGCCCTTCGTGGCGGCGACAAGGTCACGCTGGTGGGCTTCGGCACCTTCTCCGTGGTGCAGCGCGGCGCCCGCACCGGCCGCAACCCCCGCGACAACAAGCCCATCAAGATCGCCGCCAAGAAGGTCGCCAAGTTCAAGCCCGGCAAGAAGCTGGCCGACGACGTCAACGGCAAGGGAGGCAAGAAGAAGAAATAGCCACCCGTCTTCCTGGAATGAACAGCCCGAGCGATCGGGCTGTTCTTTTTTTGTCTTTAATCACCGCGCAAAGTGAAAATACATAAAACCAACGGGGGCGGGCGCTGAGCCCATGTTTATCTCTAAAAATATAATTACAGAGTACTTAACCAACAGGAAGTGGTATCGCACCCCCTTGAACCTTCCGAACCCGCGCCGCGCCTAGCTTTCTGTTCCACGGCGGGTCCCGGGACCATGTTCCACGGGCCTGTGGCACTCTTGAAGGCCCGCCATGGACCACGCCGCCCCCTCCCATCCCCCCGTCGCCCTCTGCCTGGGCGGCATGGATCCCTCCGGCGGCGCGGGGCTGCTGCGGGACGCCGCGACGGTGGCCGCCTTCGGGGTCCTGCCCATGGCGGTGGCCACGGCGGAGACCCTCCAGAACGGCATCGCCTGCGCCCGCATCCTGGCCCCGGCGATGGACCCAGTCGCCCGCATCGAAGCCCTCGGGCCCCACCTTGCCGGCCGCTGGGGCGTGAAGCTGGGCCTCTGCGCCCTGGAGGAGGCGCCCCTGCGCCGCCTTGCCGCGACCCTCCGCGCCCTCGCCCCGGCGGTGCGCATCTGGGACCCCATCCTCGCCCCCAGCGCCGGCGTGGGCCTCCATGACGGCGGCGAACTCCGCAGGCTGGCGGACATCCTCCTCGCCGGCGGCGGCTGGGTGGTGAGCCCCAACCGGGGCGAAGCCGCCGCTTGCGCGGGCCTGCCCCCGGAGGCGATCCAGGGGGCGGACCCCGTGGCCCTCGCGGCGCCCTTCCTGGAGGCCGGCGCCGAGGCCGTGTGGCTGAAGGGCGGCCATGCCGCGGGCGACACCGTGCAGGACCTCTGGATCACCGCCGCCGGCGTCGAAGCCCTCGCTCCCAGTCCGCGCCTTGCGGGCCAGCGCCGGGGCACGGGCTGCACCCTGGCGTCCGCCTGGCTGGCCCTGCGCCTGCGGGGCCAGGCGCCGCTGCCCGCGGCGGAACTTGCGGCGGCCTGGCTGCGGTCCCGCTGGGGGGCGGCCCACGCCCCCGGCGGCGTCGGGCGGCCCCAGTTCCTCGCGGACGCCTGGGCGGTGCCGGCGTGAGGGTCCACGAAGGCCGCGGCTTCCTGGTGCGTGGCGGCGCCGACGCGCCGTGGGCGGGGACCCTCGGCTCGCGCGCCCTCGAAGGCCTCTCCCCAAGCCACGCCGCCGCGCCCTGGATGGCCCTGCGCCAGCTCGGCGAGCTGTCTTCCCTGCTGCCCGGCGGCCTGCACCTCGTGTGGAACGAGGCGCCCTCCTGGTATGGCGGCCTGGACCTGGACGAAGCCAGGGGCTTCTGGGAGGCCCTGGGCGCCCTGCCCGGCCTGCGGGTCCACCTCGCGGAAATTCCGGAAGCCCTGCACCTCGCCTCCTTCCGGGCCTGGCTGCACCGCGACCTGCCGCCGGGCGGCGCCGATGGCGAACGCTGGCGCGCCGGGGCCCTGGGCTTCGTGCGGAAATCCCGCAAGGGCTGGAGCCTGCCGGGCTTCGGCCTCCTGCCGGACGGAGGGCCCGGGCCCCTCCACGGCGAGGACCTCGCGCCGGCCTTCCTCTGGGGCGAGGCTGTCATCCCACTGCCCGCCCTGGCTTCCCTGGACCCCGGCGCCGTGGCGGCGTGCCTCTCCGACCATCAGTCCGCCCTGGAGCGGAGCCTGGCCCAGCGCCTGGGGATCCACGCCTGGCCCGCGGCCTTCCCCTTCCACCGGCGCCGGGCCCAGTGGCGAGTGGCCTTCCTCGGCGGCGCCGAATTCATGCTGGCGGGGGGCGCCTGGGACGAGGCCGCCGTCCAGGCGACGCGCTTCCTTGCGGAACTGACCGCCCTGCTCAAGGCGCCGGTGCATGTCGGCGCCTGCGATGATCCCGAGCCCGGTCTGCAGCTGGGGCGGCAGGCCATGGGCGAAGGCCTGCCCTGGCGCAGCGCCCTGCCCCTGCCGCCGGAGCCCTCCGCCTTCACGCCGGGCTTCGCCGCCGATCCGCGGAGGCCCTCGCCCCTGGAGGCCCGGGCCTTCCTGCCGCCGCCCCTGGAACCCCTCCTGGACGCGCCGCCCCTCGCCCGGCTGCGGGTCCCCGCCCCGCCCAGCGCCGCCGCCGTGGACGGCCTGCTGGCCAGCCTCGGCGAGCCGCCGGCCATCCTCTGGATGCCCCCGGAGGTCCAGGACCCGGCGCCCTACGTTCCGGAAAACGCCTGGGCCCCCGCCGGCGAGTTCCCGTATCCAGCCGACCCGGCCGCGGGGGTGCAACTGGCGCTCTTCGAGGATCTGGACGCCTGAGGGCCGCCCCCGGCAATCTCCCGCTCGCCGCCCCGGTTCCGCCATTCGCCGACTGGCGCCCCGCCCGCACGGGGAGGCGCGTAGGCTCGAAGCTTCCACTCCCGGAGGTTCCGATGCCGTCCCCCACCAGGCTCTCCATGGCCCTGCCCCTGGCCGCCCTTCTGCTCGCCGCCCCGCCGGCCTTCGCGGCCCCGCCCGCCAAGACCCAGGCCCCGCCGGTCCTGGACCGCGAACTCTTCTTCGGCAATCCCGAGCTCGCCGGGGCCCAGCTCTCACCGGACGGCAAGTACATCGCCTTCCTCAAACCCTGGAAGGAGACCCGCAACATCTGGGTGAAGAAGGTGGGCGAGCCCTATTCCGCGGCGCACCTCGTCACCGCCGATCCCAAGCGGCCCGTGCCGAACTTCTTCTGGAGCCGGGACGGCAAGCGCATCCTCTTCGTGCAGGACAAGGACGGCGACGAGAACTACAACGTCTACGCCGTGGATCCCGCCGCCGCCCCCGCCGCCGGCAAGGAGGCCCCGGAGGCGAAGAACCTCACCGAGGCCAAGGGCGCCCGGGCCTACATCTACTCGGTCCCCAAGGCCGACCCCGACGCCATCTTCGTGGGCCTCAACGACCGGGACGCCGCGTGGCACGACCTCTACAAAGTGAAGATCTCCACCGGCGAGCGCACCCTCCTGCGCAAGAACACGGAGCGCATCGCCGGCTGGGTCTTCGACCGCAAGGGCGTGCTGCGCCTCGCCACCCGCACCACCGAGAAGGGCGACACGGAGATCCTGCGGGTGGACAAGGACGCCTTCAAGGTCGTCTACACCTGCGGCATCTTCGAGAGCGCCGGCCCCGTGGCCTTCCACAAGGACGGGATGCGGGTCTACATGGAGACCAACAAGGGGAACCGCGACCTCGCCGAGCTGGTGCTCTTCGATCCCGAGACCGGCAAGGAGGAGCTGGTGGAGCGGGATCCCCTCAAGCGCGTGGACTTCGGCAACGCGGCCTTTTCGGACCTCACGGAGGAGCTGATCTTCACCGCCTATGAGGACGACAAGGAGCGGGTCTATTTCCGGGACAAGGGCTGGGAGGCGGACTACAAGCTGGTGAAGTCGAAGCTGCCGGGCAAGACCATCACCTTCGGCTCCTCCACCGCCGACGAGCAGCTGGTGATGATCTCCGCGTACAGCGACGTGGATCCGGGCTCCCGCTACCTCTTCGACCGCCGCACCAAGAAGCTGAGCCTGGAGTACGTGACCCGGGAGAAGCTGCCCCGCCAGCACATGGCCGCGATGACCCCCATCCGCTACAAGAGCTCCGACGGGCTCGAGATCCCCGCCTACCTGACCCTGCCCAAGGGCGTCCCGGCGAAGAATCTGCCCCTCATCCTGTTCCCCCACGGCGGCCCCTGGGCCCGGGACGGCTGGGGCTTCAACGGCTACGCCCAGTTCCTGGCCAACCGCGGCTACGCGGTGCTGGCGCCCAACTTCCGCGGCTCCACGGGCTACGGCAAGAAGTTCCTCAACGCCGGCAACAAGCAGTGGGGCGACAGGATGCAGGACGACATCACCTGGGGCGTGAAGCACCTGGTGAAGCAGGGCATCGCCGATTCCAAGCGCGTGGGCATCATGGGCGGCTCCTACGGCGGCTACGCCACCCTGGCCGGCGTGGCTTTCACCCCGGACACCTATGCCGCCGCCGTGTCCATCGTCGGCCCCTCCAACCTGCTGACCCTCCTCGAGACCATCCCGCCCTACTGGGAGGCCGGCCGCATCGTCTTCCACGAGCGCATGGGCAATCCCAACACGCCGGAAGGCAAGGCCCAGCTCGTGCGCCAGTCGCCCTTGAACTCCGCGGACAAGATCAAGACGCCCCTGCTCGTGGTCCAGGGCGCCAATGATCCCCGGGTCAAGAAGGCCGAGAGCGAGCAGATCGTCATGGCCCTCCGGGACCGCAAGTTCCCCGTGGAATACATCTGCGCCCCCGATGAGGGCCACGGCTTCGCCCGCCCGGTGAACAACATGGCCATGATGGCCGCGGCGGAGAAGTTCTTCGCCAAGCACCTGAAGGGCCGTTTCCAGGACGGCGGCACGGCGGAGGTCACGAAGCGCCTCGGCGAGATCACCGTGGATCCCAAGACCGTGACCCTGGCCAAGAAGGTCGAGGTCTCCGCCGCGGCCCCCAAGCCCGTGGCGGACCTGACGGCGGGCACGCTGAACTACGCCGGAAGTCTGGCCGCCGGGCCGCAGAACATCCCGGTCTCCATGACCCAGATCACCAAGGAGGAGAACGGCGCCTGGGTGGTGGACGCCACCGCCAAGCTCGCCGGCCAGGAGATGAGCGATTCCACCACCTATGCCAAGGGCAGCCTCCTTCCGCTGAAGCGCACCGTCAAGCAAGGTCCCGTGGTCATCGAGATCGCCTTCGCGGACCAGAAGGCCACCGGCAGCATGGCCATGGGCGCGGCGCCCAAGGCCTTCTCCGCCGACCTCGGCGGCGATCTCTTCGCCGACGGCGCGGGCTCCAATGAGTCCATCGCCTGCCTGCCCCTCGCCGAGGGCTACACCGCCACCTTCCGCAATTTCGACGTGCAGAAGCAGAAGGCCGGCCTGAAGCAGATCAAGGTGCTGGGCGCCGAGGAGGTGAAGGTCGCCGCCGGCACCTTCCAGGCCTGGAAGGTGGAGCAGACCTCCGCCGATGGCGAGCCCGGCAGCACGACGGTGTGGATCGACAAGGCCACCCGGAAGGTCGTGAAGATCAGCGCGGTCCTGCCCCAAATGGGCGGCGCGGTGCTGACCACCGAACTGCAGTAGCGCGTTCCGGATCCACCCAGCGGCAGGGGGTCACCCCTGCCGCTTTTCTTGTCGTCCCGAAGGCTGGACGCCTGGGCTGACTCAGAGCTCGACGACCTGGGTGAAGCTGTAGAGCGCGCACCCGCAGGCAAGAACCACGGGCAGGAGAAGCGCCAGGGAGGAGAGCTGTCCCCCGGGAGGAGGCATGGCCGCAAGGGCGACGGCCACCAGGAGACCGGTGGCGCCGAGGACGCCCCGCTGGAGCCGCCGCGTCCGGGCGGCGCGGGCATCCCGCGCCGTGAGGTCCGCCTTCAGGGAGCAGGCGGTGAGGGGGAAGCGAGGCTGCGCACCTGGAGGCAGGTCCTCCGCGAGACGGCCGAGGGCCGCGAGGACGGGATCAGAGGCGGGGGAAGGAACGGCTTCGGGTTTCATGGATGCCTCATCGGGGCTGGCCAGGGATATCCAGGACGGCGGCAAAGCGCTCCCGGGCCCGGGAGAGCAGCACCTTGACGCTGGCCTTCCGGAGGCCGAGGGCTTCGGCGATGCCGCCGTGGTCGAGGCCTTCCACGAGGGCCAGCCAGAGGAGGCTGCGCTGGCGGGGGGAAAGGGCGGCGAAGCCCCGCTCCAGGAGCTGGTCGGCGGCCAGGCGGTCAAGGGGTGCGGCGACGGATCGGGCACGAGGTCGAATCTGGCCTCCGCATCCGGAGACGCGAACCAGCCCCGCCAGCCCCCGGGGGCAGCCTGCCGCCGCCAGCGGTCCCGCAGAAGCCGGGTAGCGGTGGTGTAGAGCCAGGCCCGGGTGCTGCGGGCGTCGGCGGCCCGTGGCGGATGCTGAAGCAGCCTCATGAAGGCCTCCTGGACGAGGTCGTCGGCGGCGTCCGGTGCGGCGCCCAACCGGTACCGGTAGCCCCAGAGGGGGCCACGGACGGCCTCGTAGCAGGCCTGGAAGGCGGCTTCATCCACGGGGGCTCAGCGCCCGCCGTCGCGGTCCGCGCGCGCACTGAAGCGGCCCAGGAGGCCCGCCAGGAGCTGACCCGCCCCGGCGGCGGTGAAGAGGGCGCCCCAGTAGCGGAACTCGCCGACCTTCCGCAGGTCGTTGGGATCGGTGAGGCCCTGGTAGTGGGGCGCGAGCCAGAAGAAGGCCAGGCCCAGCAGGACGCAGACCAGCCCGGCCTGCATGAGGCGCAGCCCCGCCGGGATGGAGGTGGAGGGCGCGCCCTGGGGCGGGGCGAGGAGGGCCTTGCCCGCTTCGCTTTCGGAGAAGGTGAGCAGCTCCTCGGCGGTGGCGCACTTGTCCAGGAGCTGGCTGCGGTGCTGGAGCTGGAGCTTGTAGAGGTCCAAGTGCAGCTGGGAGCGGCGGAAGACCAGCAGGAGGATCCACATGACCAGGATCATCAGGACCAGCAGGGTGGTCATTTCAAGGAGGGCCTGGGGGAGTTCCATGGGGTGCCTTTCGGTTTGAGGCCGAGCCTCGTGAAGCTGGGACGCCGGAGCCGGCCCAAGGTTAACGCCATGGAGCTTCCCTCCGAGCAGGCCGGTCCGAGGAAATGGAGCTCCCCATGCGAACCGCCATGACCGCGCCCCTGATCCTGTTTGACACCTGCGCCTCCGCAGCCGAGCCCGGGCCGAAGAACCCTGCGATCGACAGGGCGGGCTTCCTCGCGCGCGCCACCGGAGCCGCCCGCCACCGGGCCGCCCGGTGCCGCCGCCCGGAAGCCGAGTTCCTCCGCCTGAGCCGGGAGAGCGTCGTGAAGGTCAGCGCGTTCCTGCCCCAGGTGGACGGCGGTTGCTGACCACCGAACTGCAGTGGTCCGTTCCCGAAAGGACCCGGCGGCAGGTGAACTCCCCTGTTGATTTTATTGCTGCCCCGGCGATTTGCGGGAACTCCTGGCCCGTTGGACCACTCTATGGAGCAGGAGCACCGCCATGACAAGAATGAAGCCCATCCTCGCCCTCGGCCTGTGCGCGCTGCTTCGCGCCGGGGAGCCCGGTCCGCCCAATCCCGCCATCGACATGGAAGGCTACCTGGCGCGTTCGGTGGAGGCCGCGAAGCTGCGGAGCACCCGGCGCCTGACGGAAGCGGAGTTCATCCGCATGAGCCGCGAGCCCGGCACCATCGTCCTCGACGCGCGCAGCGCGAACAAGTTCGCCGAGCTCCACGTGCAGGGCGCCGTGAACCTCCCCTTCACCGACTTCACGGCCCGGAGCCTCGCGAAGGTGCTCCCCGCGAAAGGCACCCGCGTCCTCATCTACTGCAACAACAACTTCAAGAACTCCGAGCGCGCCTTCCCGGGCAAGTCCGCCAGCGCCGCGCTGAACCTGAGCACCTTCCAGAGCCTGCTGAGCTACGGCTACGGAAACGTGTACGAACTCGGGCCGCTGGTGGATCCGAAGGCTTCGGCCCTGGCGTTCGAAGGGACTTTACTCGGACCGGACCGGCCAAGGGACACCAGGCCGGAGGCTCCTCAGGGCGCTGAGGTCACCAACCTGAGCCGATAATGCAACCGCAGAAAGACCGCTCCGAAGAGTTTCAGAACATGGTCCGCGCGAACGCCTCCATCGCCGGTTGAGTAGACACGAATCGTCTCCCTCATGGTTTTGACGTATCGGGCGCTTGGCCGTGGATGCCTCAGGGTGAAGTAGAAGCCCGCATCCCCGAATCCATCCCCCACTGAAGCGAGCGTCAGGGATCCGTCGGAGGCAACCTCGGCCCTCATCAGGACCATGGCATTCCCGTTTGGCAGAGGGAAGACCACTTTCACGCCTGCGCAATCCCGAGCCGGAATTCTTCCAATGGAGTAGTCGCCGGCATAGATGATGTGACCCGTGGCGAGCAGGCGGCGAACCCATGCCGTCCGCACCACTGCCCCAGTCGAGGGGTCCAGGAGCTTCAGTACCCGACTTGTCATCCCCTGGCTTGCGTCCAACCCGGCGAGTGGAACATTGAGCTGTTGGAGTCTTCGGCTGAAAAGTGCCGCCAACAACCAACCGAATGGCTTGAAGCCTCCGGACCATTCGGACCAGGCATCGATCTCGAAATCCGAGGTTCGTTCGTAGAATGCGGCGACGTCTGGATGAATCTTATGAGGGGCCTCACTGCCGATGACAGGGCTCAGCGAGTCGAGGAGGCCACGACTCTGGGATGTTTCGTCCACGGCTAGCCCATGCGCTTCGGCCCACTCTTCGAAAAACGATTCCCCGATGCCATTGGATGTTCCGAAAGGGCCCGAGAGCCACTCATCCTCGGCAGGATTCCATTTCCGCCCAGTCGATCTGACCCAAACTTGGGTGAGCGTATCGAGCCAATGCCCACGAGGTGAGCCCACTACGCCACCTGCTGGTGCTTCAGCGCTTCCAGATCCGCCAGCAGCTGCTCGGGGTCGTTGCAGGCGTGGAGGTTCTGGCGGAAGCCGGATCCTCCCGGAATGCCCTTGGTGAACCAGGAGCCGATCTTCTTGATCTTGTGGAGGGCTTCCCGGGGCTCAAGAAGCTCGAGGAGGATGCGGAAGAAGCGGAGCGTGGCGTCCACGCGCATCTCGGTGGTCACGATGAACTCGGGGTCCAGCACCTGGCGGAAGATGAAGGGGTTGTACAGCGCCCCGCGGCCGATCATGACGGCGGCGCAGCCGGTCTCCTCGCTCATGCGGAAGGCGTCCTGCACCTGCACCACGTCGCCGTTGCCGATGATGGGGTAGCTCGTGCCGGCGTCCACCGCCCGGGCGATGATGGCCCAGTCCGCGTGGCCCTCGTAGCCCTGGGCGCGGGTGCGGGGATGGATGGCGAGGCTCTGCACGCCGTTGGCCTCGAACATGCGCAGGAAGTCGAGGAACTCGGCGCGCTCCTTCTGGGACGCGTCCCAGCCGGCCCGCATCTTGACGGTGACCGGCACCTGCACGGCCTTCACCATGGCCTTCACGCAGGCTTCGGCGAGGCGGATGTCCCGCAGCAGGGCCGAGCCCGCGCCGCCCTTGGTGACGTTAGACGCCGGGCAGCCCATGTTCAGATCCACCAGATCGGCGCCGGCCTCCTCGCAGAGCCTGGCCCCTTCCGCGAGGCTCTGGGGATTGCCCCCGGAAAGCTGCATGGCATAGGGATGCTCGCCGCTGGAGGCCATCATCTGCTCGGCCTTCCGGGCGTGGCGGATCAGCGCCTCGCTGCTGATCATCTCGCTCACCACCAGCCCCGGCCCGCCGATCTCGCGGATGAACTTCCGGAAGGGCTGGTCGGTGATCTCGTGCAATGGGGCCATGACCAGGCTGTTGGAGACCTGGAGGGGACCGATGGTGAAGGGCGTGTTTGGGAAGGTCATGGGCTTTCTGCGGACAACCTTCAAGTCTATTCCATCGAGGGCCAAAGGCCCCGGCGAAATGCGGTTCGGGGCCCTCAGCGGCGGCCCTTCCGCTCCTTCGCAACCGTGACCCCATCCCTGGCATCCGCCCAGGCCTGGGTCTCCGCCAGGACCGTCTTGAAGGACCTCGGCCCGGCGAAGCGCATGAAGATGCGTTCCAGGCTCGGCTCCGCCTGCAGCTCGGCGAGGACCTTTGCACGGCCGCCGTCCACCTGGTCCAGATAGTCCCCATGGGCCTGGATGTGGGCGGCGATGGCGGCCTTGGCGGCGGGCAGGTCCAGGGTCGCGAGGGGCTTCAGGCTGAGTTCCAGGCGCAGGGGGGCGTTGCCCGCCAGGTCCATGATCCAAGACTTGCTGCGCTTGGCGGCGAGCACCTTGTCCACGGCGTAGCGGGTGCCGCGGAGGTCCAGGACTTCGAGGGCGTGGTACTTGCCCTGGCCGAGCTCGGTGGTGGTGCAGAAGGCGTCCGCGTCGGCGTAGACCACCGGCCCGTGGGACTCGAAGGCCATGACCGGATAAGCCAGCCGCTCCGCCGGCACGGGCTTCGGGGCGCAGCCCAGGAGGGCGAGGAGGGCCGCGAAGACGGAACCGCGACCGCGGCTCATGGTTCGGAAGCTCCCGCGTCGCGCCCCTCGAAATGCGCGTAGACCCCGCCGATGGATCTCGCCTCCGGCGCGTAGCCGTGCATGGCGAAGCCCGCCGCCACCACCAGGGCGCCCACGATCGCGAAGGGCCAGGCGGTGCGCTTGAGGGCGGTGGGCAGCCATTCACCCGCTTCGTCGGCGGCGCGCACGTTCTTCAGCCGCCGGTACAGCCCCGCGCTGAGGACGCCGTCGAACATGAGGTCGGCGAAGATCGAAGGCGCCTGGTAGATGAGGTAGCCCGCCGCCGCGGCCAGGGCGGCGAGGGCCGCGATAACCAGCACCACCACGACCAGCTCGTCGCCATCCAGGTCGAAGGAGAAGCCGCCGCCACCCGACGAGCCGCCGCCGGCGTGCAGGGGCGCCTGCGGGGACTGGGGCAGGAAGGGCAGCTGGGCGCCGCCGCGAAAGGAGGGCAGGCCATCGTCCAGGAGGTCGCTGCCAACATCCACGGCGTCCACCGCATCCTCGGCGTCCGGGCTGCCCAGCTGGAGGCGCCGCCCTTCGAAATGCAGCCAGACCCTCAGCATGCCCAGAAAAGCGCCGTAGGCGGCGAGCACCGCCACGCCGTAGCGCCACCCAAGATGGGCGAGGCCCAGGTTCATGAGCAGCCACGAGGCGATGAAGCCCGACAGGCAGGTCAGGGTCACCATCATCGTCATCTGCAGGCGCGGGTAGTCCGCCTGCTGGAGGTACTCCTTCAGGGACTGGACGGTGCGCTCGCGGAGGGTGGCGCGGACCTGGGCTTCCTGGGCCGAATCGGGGGAGTTCATGGGCGGGTCTCGGAACCACCCTAGCAAAGGATCCGGCTATCCTGGGCGGCCATCCCCGGAGTTTCCATGACCGAAGGCCCGCGACCGCGCCTGGACGCCATTGACCTGCTGCGCGGCCTGGTGATGGTGATCATGCTGCTGGACCACACCCGGGACTTCGTCCACGCCCAGGCCTTCCAGTTCGATCCCCTCGACCTGGCGAAGACCACGCCGGCCCTCTTCGCCACCCGCTGGATCACCCACTTCTGCGCGCCGGTCTTCGTCTTCCTGGCGGGCACGGGGGCCTGGCTGCAGCTCCAGCGGGGCAGGCCCAAGGGCGAGCTTTCGACCTTCCTGCTCAGCCGGGGCCTCTGGCTGGTCTTCCTGGAATTCACCGCGGTGCGCATCGGGGCCTTCTGGAACCTGGACTACCGCTTCCTCGGCATGGCCCAGGTGATCTGGGCCATCGGCGTCTCCATGGTGGTGCTCGCGGCGCTCATCCACCTGCCCTGGTCCGCGGTGCTGGGCTTCGGCCTCGTGCTGATTCTCGGCCACAACGCTCTGGACGGGATCAAGGTCGCCGCCTGGGCGGGCCCCGGCAGCCCCGTGCCGGCCTTCGGGGCGCGGCTGTGGATCATCCTCCACCAGGGCGGGCCCCTGCCCGTGGCGGGCTGGCCGAGCCCGGTGATCGTCTTCTTCTACCCCCTGATTCCCTGGATCGGCGTCATGGCCGCGGGCTTCGCCTTCGGGCGGCTCTACGGCCTGGAGGTCGGGGAGCGCCGCCGCTGGCTGCTGCGGCTGGGGCTTATCACCACCGTGGGTTTCGTGCTCCTGCGGGCCACCAACCTCTACGGCAATCCGACCCCCTGGGCCACGCAGAAGAACACGGTCTTCACATTCATGTCCTTCATCAATTTCGAGAAGTACCCGCCCAGCCTGCTCTACCTCATGGCCACCCTGGGCCCGGCCCTGCTGGCCCTGGCCTGGTTCGAGGGCTCCGGGCGGGGCTGGCTGTCGAAGGCCTGCATCACCTTCGGCCGCGTGCCCCTCTTCTACTACCTGCTCCAGTGGCCCACCGCCCACGGGATTTCCTGGGTGCTCCACAAGGCCGCCGGCAAGCCCACGGCGTGGCTCTCCGCCAATCTGGACGTGGTTCCACCGGCGGGCGTCGGCTTCAGCCTCGGCGTGGTGTATGCATCCTGGATCGTCGGGCTGGTGCTGCTCTACCCGCTGTGCGTGTGGTTCGCGGGGGTGAAGGCGCGGCGGAAGGAGTGGTGGCTGAGCTACCTGTGAATCGATGCCCTTGGCCACGGGATATTAGGCTCCATGACTGGAGCAATGGACACCTCCAGTCATTCGTTTGTTTCCTCAGGAAGCGGGTCAGCCAATAGAACGAGATCCGGCTACCCTTTCGCGTGCCAATCGGAGAAATGAGTCCATCTGTTGAGGGTCCGCAAAAGCCCGCTTTCTGGCGATGACGGAACCACCATCCTTCATTCTGAATTCAATCAGTGAGGGATCCTCTTCGACTTCGTCCACACCGGCCCAGGCCACCTCGATCTGCCAATCACCCGTCCGGGTCCATACCCCGGAATCACGAAGCTCAATTTCTACATCGGCTCCATTGGTTGGCCCGAATTTCTCCACCGCCAGTTCCCGGGTCCGTCTGTACATTGCTTTTGGGTAAACGAACCAGGACACGGACCCGCAAAGGATCGCCAGGATTCCGGCGAACACCAATCGGACGTTCAGGGGTTCAGGAAGTACAACGATCGAGGCGACCGCGGCGAGTGTTGCGAATGTGAAGGCTCCATTCCTCCGCCATCGCTTGACTGAAGTTGATCTTTTCGCGACACGAAGATGCACTGGCCATCCTCAATGGTCGGGGCAAGCGATCTTCAAACGCGCTCCGGTCCCTGGATCAGCTGCGGACTGCACGCTGTTCACCGCCGTCCAGCCGGTTCCTGCAGATTGGCCAGGAACTCGTCGTTCGTCTTGGCCTTCCCCAGCCGATCGATGAGCAGCTCCATGCTTTCCACGGGGCCGCTGCTGCTGAGGATCTTCCGCAGCACCCAGATCTTGGCGAGCTTCGGGGGTTCGATGAGGAGGTCTTCCTTCCGCGTGCCGCTCTTCTGGATGTCCATGGCGGGGAAGATGCGCTTGTCGCTGAGCTTCCGGTCCAGGACGATCTCGCTGTTGCCGGTGCCCTTGAACTCCTCGAAGATCACATCGTCCATGCGGCTGCCGGTCTCGATCAGCGCCGTGGCGACGATGGTGAGGGAGCCGCCGCCTTCGATGTTGCGGGCGGCGCCGAAGAAGCGCTTGGGGCGCTGCAGGGCGTTGCTGTCCACGCCACCACTGAGGACCTTGCCCGACGGCGGCACGACGGTGTTGTAGGCCCGGGCCAGGCGGGTGATGGAGTCCAAAAGGATGACCACGTCCTTTTTCTGCTCCACGAGGCGCTTGGCCTTCTCGATGACCATCTCCGCCACCTGGACGTGCCGCGTGGCGGGCTCGTCGAAGGTGCTGGAGATCACCTCGCCCTTCACGTTGCGCTGCATGTCCGTGACCTCCTCGGGACGCTCGTCGATGAGCAGCACGATGAGGAAGACCTCCGGGTGGTTCGCGGTGATGGAATTGGCGATGTTTTGCAGGAGCACGGTCTTGCCCGTGCGGGGCGGCGCCACGATCAACGCCCGTTGCCCCTTGCCCAGGGGCGTCATGAGGTCCATGACCCGGGTGCTCAGCTCCTGGGGATCCCGCTCCATCTTCAGGTGGGCCTTCGGGTAGAGGGGCACCAGGTTGTCGAAGTGGCTGCGTTCCTTGGCCATCATCGGCGGATCGAAATTCACCGCGTCCACCCGCAGCATGGCGAAGAACTTCTCGCCCTCCTTGGGCGGCCGGATCATCCCCGACAGGGTGTCGCCGGTGTGGAGGTTGAACTTGCGGATCTGGGAAGGCGAGACGTAGATGTCGTCAGGCCCCGCCAGGTAGTTGTGGTCCGGGGCCCGCAGGAAGCCGAAGCCCTCCGGCAGCACCTCCAGCACGCCCTCGGCGAAGAACATCCCCTCCTTCTCCGCCTGGCCCTGGAGGATGCGGAAGACCAGCTCCTGCTTGCGCATGGACAGCGGGCTCTCGATGGCAAGTTCCTTCGCCATCTCGGCCAGACGGCCGATGCTCTGCTCCTTGAGGTCGGAGAGGCTGAGGATGATGGGCATCAAGGTGTCTTTGGCCATAGGCCACCCCTGGGTGGGGAAAAGTCTCAAAGATGGTGCTTGGAGAGAGACCCAGGGTACGGCAATCCCGGAGCCCGGGCTACGGCCCCGGGATGAACTGTGACCGGACGGGGTGGGCCCTGGCCTTAGGAAGACTGGGGAGCCGCCCCGGCAGCGGAGTCCACAAACCCAAGCAGACGCGCGACATAGCCCTTCGGGTCCTCCACCGGATAGGAGTGTCCGATACCCGGTACGAGTTCGAAGCGGGCGCCTGGAATGAGCTGGGCGGTCTCCAGGCACTTCCACGGGGGCGTGAGGAGGTCCTCCGCGCCGCTGAGGACCAGGACCGGCGCGCAGATCGCCCCCAGCCGGCTCCGGAGGTCCCAGCCCAGGACCCCGCGGATCTGGTGAAGGTTGCCGTGGGGCGCCCGTCCTTCCCCGGTCACCACCTGGTGATAGGCCCGGAGCACCCCGTGCCGGGCTTCCAGAAAGCGGTCCCCCCACAGGAAGGGCGCCACCGCGTCGAACTGCATCAGGGGCCCACCCACCTCCATGCAATGGGCCCAGTGCTCGGCCTTCCGCGCCATGGCGAAATCGATGCGGGGCACGGAGGAGGTGAGGATGGCCCCGGCGAAGGCGCCGGGATGGGCGCTGAGGAGTTCCAGGCTCAGGGCCGAGCCGTTGCTCAGCCCCGCCAGCCAGGGACGCTGGATGCCGAGCACCTGGAAGAGCTCCCACGCGTCCTCGGCGAGGTCCCGGGTCAGATAGGGCCCGGCCTCCGGCGCCTCGCTGCGGCCCTGCCCGCGGCTGTCGAAGGTCAGCACCCGGAAGCGCGGCGTCAGCCCCGGTAGCACCCCCGCCCACATGGTCGTGTCGCTCAGCAGCCCGTTCAGCAGCACCAGCCAGGGCTTCCCCGCGTCGCCCTGGACGCGGTAGTGCAGCTTCAGCCCGGAAGGCAGCGTGGCGAGGGTGGGAGGCGGACGCAGGGACATGGCTCTGTTGTCGGCGGAATGGTGGAAGGGTGCAAATGGAAATGGAGCGGGCGGAGTCGGAGGGACGGGAGGTGACGAGGAAGGTGACCTTGCCGTTGACCTTGGAAGTTGACCTTAGAAGTTGACCTTGAAAAAGGCACCGCTGCAGGTCGCGGTTCGCCCGGTTTTGGCGAACCGTGATCTGCAGCGGTGCAGGCAAGCGATAGCGCGCCAGGATGGGTCGAAATCACGGACCGGGGAAGGACGTCGCAAAGGCCTGGGCCTGCTTTTCCGTCGGCCGTAGCCTCGAGGCGAAAGTGTGGCCGGACCTGGCGCGCTATCGCTTGCCTGCACCCTCGCCCGACACGATTCGCCAAGGGCGGGCGAATCATGCCGGGCAAGGATGCCTGTCGAAGGTCAAAGGCCAGATCAAATGCCAGATCAATGGCCAAGCCAACGGCCAGATCTGCTGACACACGAGACGGTCCATCGGCGCGACGGGATCCCGCTCACTCCCCTCGCAACTCGCTGGGCGTGCAGTGCCGCTCGAATCGCCACCCGCCCTCCACCCACGCCACCACGGTGCAGCTGGCCTTCTTCACATCGATGCGCCGGCCCGTGAGCCGGGCGATGAGGCTCGAAAGGAAGGGCTCGTGGCTGGTGAAGGCGAGGACTTCGTCCTCCCCGGCGCCGGTCATGAGCTGCCGCAGCCAGGCTTCGGCGTCTTCGGGCTCGCCGTCCGGGGTGAGGCCGTCCCACACGCCCACGGGGAAGGCGTTTCTCGCGTCCGCCGCCAGGGCCGCCTCCTTCAGGCAGGCCATGGTCTCCAGGGCGCGCCGGTAGGGGCTGCTGATGCCCCGGGAGGGCCGGTGGCCCAGGGCCACGAGGCCCGCCATGGCTGCCCGGGTCTTCCGCCAGCCTTCGGGGGTGAGGGCCCGCTCCGAATCCAGGTGGCCCGGCCGGTAGTCCTCCGCGATGCCATGGCGGATCAGCAGCAGGGTGGTCATTCCTTCTTCCAGCCAAAGAAGCCCGTCACCTTGCCCAGCATCTTCTCTTCCGGCAGGCCCGCCTCCACCCGCCAGCGCTCGGCCTCGGCCTTGTTGGGGGCGACGCCGGGACCGCCCTTCTCGAGGAGCCGGAAGAGGCGCACTTTCGCCTCCTCGTGGCCAGCCTCGGCGGCGCGGCGCAGCCAGCGCAGGGCCTCGGGGCCGTCGGGCTTCATCATCTGCCGGTGCAGGAGGAAGTCCGCCAGTTCGAGCATGCCCTCCCCGTGACCGCCTTCCGCCGAGCGCCGCAGGCACTGGCCTGCCCGGGCCTCGTCCTTCGGCACGCCCCGCCCGTCCCGGTAGCGGCGGCCCAGCACCGCCAGGGCCTCGGGATTGCCCTTGTCCGCGGCCTTCTGCAGCCAGGGCAGCGCGCCGCTTTCGTCCCCCTGCTTCTCCAGGATCCGGCCGATGTGGAAGGCCGCTTCGGGGCTGCCGGCGTCGAAGGCCTTGTGGAACCACTTCAGCGCTTCGGCGCGGTCCTCGAACAGCCCTTCGGCGCCGGCGTAGAGCTGGGCGGTGGGGAGGTAGGCCTCCGCGCAGCCCTCCTCTGCGGCCCGGCGGAACCAGTCCCGCGCCACAAGCGGCTCGGCGCGGACGCCTTCGCCCTTCGCCACCGCCCAGGCCCGGTCCAGCATCGCTTCCGGATCCCCCAGCTCCGCCGCCTGCCGGAAGAGGGCAGCGGCCTGGGGCGGACTCGCCGGGACGCCATCGCCATCCCGGAAGGCCCGGGCCATGAGGAGCATCGCCTTGGGATGACCCTTCCAGGCGGCCTTCTGCAGCCACTCCGTGGCGATGATCCGACCCTCGTCCCCGGAGCCAGCGCCGCGGTGGTCCGCCGCCAGTTCCAGCATGGCGTCCGGCATGCCGAAATCCGCCGCCCGGGTGAGCTGCCACCGTGCCTCCCCTGCGACCTCCGGGGCGATGAACCCGCTGCGGAGCCACTTGCCCAGGGCCAGGCAGGCCGAGGGTTCGTCCAGGGAAGCCGCGGCCCTCAGGATCCTCGCCGCCTCGGCCTTGCCGCCTTCCGCCGGTGGCGCCTCCGCGAAAATCCGCGCCAGGGTCTTCAGGGCCAGGGGCTCGTTGGCGGCGGCGGCCACGTGCAGCCACTGCAGGCCCTCGTCCCGGCGGTCCGCGGTCTTCACGAGCTGCGCCCCGAGGCTGGCCATGGCCTCCGGCGATCCCGCGGAAGCCGCCTTCCGGGTCCAGAGCAAGGCCTCCTGGGTGTCGTGGAGTCCGCCCTCGCCGCTCAGGAGCAGTTCCCCCAGATGATGCATGGCCGGCACGTGGCCGCCGTCCGCCGCCTTGCGGAAGCAGCGGGTGGCCGAGGCGGGATCCACCGCCAGGCCATCCCCCAGCATGAACTTGAGGCCCCACTGGTAGAGCACCTCGGCGTCCGGGTTCGGGTCCAACCAGGGCCTGGGCGCGGGCTCCAGGGCGGTCAGCTCGCCAGGGGCGGCCTTGCTGTTCGCGGCGGGCGGCGGCGAATGGAGGGGATCCGGAGCGGCGGCCACGGGTTCCGTCGCGGGCAGCAGCACGAATTCCTGGGCGACGAGGTCCGCGGGAAAGACGAAGGGCGCCTCCTGGGTGAGGCCGGAGGCGTGCTCCCGCAGCGCAGTCGCCAAGTCCGCGGCGCTCTGGAACCGCTGGGCTGGATCCTTTTCCAGAGCCCGGGCCACCAGGGCCCTCAGCGTCGGCGGGACCGTGTCCAGGCTCGGATTCTCCGTGAGCACCTTCATGAGGATCAGGGCAGGCGTGTCCCCTTCGAAGGCCCGCCGTCCCGAGAGCGCCTGGTAGAGCACGACGCCCACGGCCCACAAGTCCGCCCGAGGATCCGCGGTGCCGCCCTTCAGCACTTCCGGGGCGGTGTAGTAGGGCGTGCCCAGCACGGCGCCGGTCTGGGTCATGTAGCCGTCCTGCCGGGACCGGGCGATGCCGAAGTCCATGATCTTGGCCTGCAGGCCCCGGGGCGTCTGCAGGATGCGGATGTTCTGGGGCTTGATGTCCCGGTGGATCACGCCGGCCTGGTGGGCTTCGCTGAGGCCGTCGGCCACCTGGGCCAGCAGCTCCAGCAGCGCCCGCGGGCCCAACAGCTTGCGCTCCAGGAGGACGTTCAGGTCCACCCCGCGGAGGAACTCCATCGCGATGAAGAGGATGCCGTTCTGCTCTCCGAACTCGTAGACGGTGAGCAGGTTCGGATGGCTGAACTTGGCGGCGAGGCTCGCCTCCCGCAGGAAGCGCTGCCGGAGCTCCGTCTGGTCGCCCTCGGCGCCCATGGAGATGGTCTTGATGGCGACTTCCCGGCCCAGCACCGGATCGCGGCCGAGGAACACCGTTCCCATGCCCCCGCGCCCGAGGGGCCGGAGCAGTTCGAACTTGCCGATGAGGTGGACCATGGGGATCGGGATGAGTCTAGCCCGGCCGGGACGCCCAGGCCATGAGGCCAAGACGCAAAACCGCCGCCCGGCCGCCGGGGATTAATCCTCGAAAGCCCTTCAGTTCCGTGGGATACTGGTCGTTTGGGCCAGATCCGGCAGGCGTTCCTTTGGCGCCATCCCGCGGGACAGTCGCCCCGGGAGCGCATGTGAACACCGAGACCTTCGCAGCCATGGGCTGCAGCCAAATCTATCTGGACGCCCTGGCGCGCCGGGGCTTCACCACGCCCACGCCGGTGCAGGCCCAGGCCTTCGCGCCGGGCCTCGAGGGCCGGGACCTGCTGGTGCAGAGCCGCACGGGTTCGGGCAAGACCCTGGCCTTCGGGTTGCCCCTGATGCACCGCCTCGATCCGGATGCCCACCATCCCCAGGCCCTCATCCTCGCGCCCACCCGGGAGCTGGCCCAGCAGGTGGAGGAGGAGCTGAAGACCCTGCGCCCCGACCTGCCCACCGCCATGCTCGTGGGCGGCATGAGCTACACGCCCCAGCTGCGTTCCCTGAAGTACGGCGCGCAGGTCGTCGTGGGCACGCCGGGCCGCGTCATGGACCACCTGGAGAAGGCCACCCTCGACCTCTCCAAGGTCGGCATGATCGTCCTCGACGAGTGCGACGAGATGCTCAACATGGGCTTCATCGACGACGTGAAGACCATCCTGGAGAAGGTGCCGAAGGGGCCCCAGACCTACCTCTTCAGCGCCACCCTGCCGGCCCCCATCGCGGCCCTCGCCAAGCGCTTCCTCAAGGACCCCTTCAAGATCCAGCTCGCCGAAGCCGGCGCCCATGCCAGCCACGCCGACATCGCCCACACGCCCTGCCTGGTCGTGGACGCCATGCAGACCAAGGCCCTGGTGAACATTCTGCTGCTGGACGACCCCAGCGCCGCCCTCGTCTTCACCAAGACCAAGGCCCAGACCGAGACCGTCTGCGAAGCCCTGCGGGAAGCCGGCCTCGCGGCGGAATTCCTCCACGGCGACCTGGCCCAGACCACCCGCAACCGCATCATGTCCGCCTTCAAGGAGGGCAAGCTGCACATCCTGGTGGCCACGGACGTGGCCGCCCGGGGCCTGGATATCTCGGGTCTGCCTCTGGTCGTCCACATGAGCATCCCCACCCAGCTGGAGAGCTACATCCACCGCAGTGGCCGCACGGGCCGCGCCGGCGCCAAGGGCACCAGCCTCGCCATGGTCAACGCCAAGGAGAGCCGCATCCTCATGGCCTGGGCGCGGCGCGGCGGCCTGGAACTGGCGTGGCGCGCGGTCCCCTCCATGGACGACATCCGCAAGGCCAAGCACCAGCGCCTCGTCGCCGGCCTCGGCGGTCCGGAAGCGAAGAAGCACCTCGCCGCCGCCCAGGAACTGCTCCAGGGCCAGGAGCCCGCGGAGATCGTCGCCGCCCTGCTGTCCAAGCTGGAGGGCGAAGGCTCCATCGGCTTCCACATCCCCGAACCCACCAAGTTCAGCGCGGAAAGCCGCCCGCCCCGGGAGGACCGCGGACCCTGGAAGCCGGGCGTCAAGCCCCCCTTCAAGCCCAAGGACGCCGCGGATCGGCCGCCCTTCAAGCCCCGGGCCGAGCGTCCCGGCGAGCGCACCTACGAGCGCCCCGAAGACCGCGCCCATGGAGCCAGGAAAGGCCTCAGCCCCTACAAGCCGAAGGAAGGCCAGGGGCCCACGGACCGAAGGACCGGCAAGCCGGCGGTGAAGCCCACGGGGAAGCCTTTTTTCAAGAAGAAGCCCGGGGCCTGAGGCGAGGCCGTACTCCGGGTGATCTCAAGCTCTTGAGACCAGACGGACCGATAGTGCATACGAGCACCAAGGCGTTGACCTTGAAGTCGACCTTGCTCCGTTGACCTTGAAGTTGACGTTGAAGTTGAAGTTGACCTTAAAAGAGTTCCTCGATCGGCGAGGGCCGCGCCTTCCGGCCCTCGCCGATCGAGGAACCAGAGCGCGAAGCGCTCGTCGCCGACCATTCCAGGCCGAACCGCCCAAGTGACCTGACTGCCCCTTGCCCATGCTTTGGCCCAACAGCCCAACGCGGAGGCCAATCCGAGCATCCCTCCCGGCCATCCCGCCCCTGGCCCTGCGGGCCTGGCACCCTTCCGGAGGCGCATTCGCAGAGGGCGCGAATGCACCTCCGAAAGGGTGCTCCATTTAAAGGCGCCAATCCTTCATTGTTCCCGTTCACGCGTCACTGGCTCAGCTCAGCGGTGAGGGCCTGTCTCCTGCTTTGTGGGTCGCCTGCCTACATCAGCGTCAGCGCCACCACGGTCTTGCCGCTGCTGCTCATCCCCATGCCGCTCCCGGTGTTCTCCTTCGTGGTCCGTTCCATCACCAGGCGCGAGCCCACCCGGCGGAAGACCGCCGTCTCCTTGGAGGTGCCGCCGAAGGAGATGAGGAACTTGCTGCCTTTGAACTCGACGCTCTCCTCGGCGCCCAGGGGGGTGCCGTCGGCGTCCAGCCAGACCTTGAGGCGCTGCTCGAACTTCTTCATCACGTCCCGGGTCTCCGCGCTCAGGGCCGGCTCCATCTGCAGGTGAAGCAGGCGCGCGGGTTTCCCACCGAAGGCCTCGTGCTTCTCCTCCAGGACCTTCACCTGGCTCAGCTTCACGAGGAGGGCCGGCGCGGCGCCCAGCATCTCGGAGGCATCCTCGGCGTTGAGCGCCCGCAGGGAATCCAGGTTCGGGGTCTGCGCCTCGGGGTCGGCCTTCTTCCGCCGGGTCTCCACCCGCGCGGCCTCCATCTGCTCGGGGGTCCAGCCCAGGCGGAGGCCGCCGGGGCCTTCCTCCAACAGGACTGCCCCGTGGCTCTGCTTCGTCTTCTGTTTCTTCCCCTCGCCGTTGAGGCTGGTCGTGTTCACCTCCGCCCGGGCCTTGATGGCTTCGCGGCCCTGAAGCTTCTGCAGGGCTACGCGGAGATCGCCGAGGGCGTCCGCATGGAGGGCGGAGGCGGCGAACAGGCAGATCGGGAGCAGGCGCATGATGGGTTCCTTTAAGGGGCTTACGGGACCACGGTGCGCCGGGTTGAGGCGGGTTCCCCGGTCCAGTCAGGTCGTGGCCGACACAAGCGGGACTAACGGAACGGCCAGAAGGGCGCCGGCCGCTCCGAAAGTCCCGCTAGGTATGGATCTGCGAAACCCGCTGCAGGAGGCTGCTCTCGTCGGTAGTGTCCGCGCAGTCCGAGCAGAGCCCGAAGATCTGCAGGCTATGGTGCAGGGCGCGGAACTTGTGTTCTTCGCAGATCGCGTCCTGGAGGGCCTCCAGGTCGGGGCGGAAGAACTCGATCACCTTCTGGCAGTTGAGGCAGATCAAGTGGTCGTGGTGCTCGTCGCCCCGGACCGCTTCGTAGTGGGCGTGCTGGTCCCCCAGGGACTGCTTGCGCACCAGTCCGCACTGCACCAGCAGATCGAGGGTGCGGTAGACCGTGGCCCTGGAGATGTCGCCCCCCTTCTTCCGCAAGGCCATGTGGAGGGAATCGGCGTCGAAGTGGTGGTCAGTCTGGAAGACCGCCTGGACCAGGGCCTTCCGCTCCCCGGTGTACTTGAGCTTCCTGCTCCGGAGGAAGGCCTCGAAACGGACCTGTTCCTCGGCGAAGGGCGTTTTCCTGCCTGTGGCGCGAGAAGGCATCGGGGTCTCCGATGTCCATCTTACGCAATTCAAAAACATTTCATGGCAGCGGGGTTAATCCGCTATAAAATGAAGGTTCCGCCCCCATAGTGGAGTTTTTCATGGCACTCGTCATCATCCAGGCCCCTTCAATGTCCGCCGCCGCCAAGAAGCGCATCGGCGATCAGGTCATCACCGCCCTCCACAATGAGGACGTGCACGCCAGTTCCGTGGTGGTGCTGTTCCGCGCCGAGGACAGCGATGTCTATCTGGATGGCGGACTGCTCTTCGAGTCCGCCCCGAAGGCCACCGCCGGAACCCCGCCGGCGAGCCCGGCGTCCGCCCCCGCCACGAATGCCGCCCCCCCGGCGGCCGCCCCGAGCGCCGCCCCCCGCACCTCCAAGGGCGCCGCCCATGACTTCAAGACCAAGGCCCGCCGGAACAAGGCCGAACTGGCCGAACTCAAGGCGCACCTGGTGAAGAGCCTCCAGCTGGAAGGCGCCCTCAGCAGCTTCCAGGCCCAGGAGGCCCTCGGCCTGAAGGATTGCGACTGGGCCCCCGCCACCCTGCGCCGCTTCTTCTCCGAACTGGAGGAGGAGGGCGTGGTCACCAAGCAAGGCCAGAAGCGGGGCACTCGGTATGTGTGGGTCGGCGTCGCCCACATCCCGCAGGCGCCTGCGGCGCCCAAGCTGGTGAAGAAGCAGGAAGCGGAAGGCTGAACCCCGGCCTCAGCCTTCCGCCTTCAGCGCCCGTTCCGCGAGTCTGCCCAGGTCCCCGCTGCCCTGGCTGTTCGCCAGCGACTTGGCCTGGGCGATCAGCATGGACAGGCGGGCATGGGGCGGCAGCAGGGGTACAAGATCCGCGGCCGCCGCCACCGCCAGAAGCTGGTGGGCGTGATTGAAGGCGGGATCGTTCTGGGCCGCCGCCGCCGCCAAGTCCCGCAGCACGGCCTCGGCGCCGCCCCGGTGAAAGGTCGCCAGGGCCAGATGCATGGCCTGGGCCGGCTCGGCGTCGAGGATGGCGTCCACGAGGGTGGCCTGAGCGGATTTCGGCGCGACGGCGCAACGCGGCCTTCCTCCTCGTCCGTGGGAAAGAGGTTCACCAGGGCCGCGGACTGGGCCCACGGCGTGGGCTGCCCGGCGCCCGCCTGCCGCATGGCCTGGGTGGCCAGGTATACGAAATTCCAGCTGGTCTTGCCCTCGAGATCCCGCCGCGCGTCCAGCTGCTTCTCGCTGGCGGCGAGGACCAGCATCGCCAGGAGGTCGCCGCCCCGCTCGCCGGCCTTCAGCCGCCCGGCGAGCCGGTCCAGGAGCTCCACCAGGCCCAGGTCGCAGATCTCCCGGGCGCCATGGCGATGCTGCGCCTCGTCCAGCGAAGCGCTGCCGAAGGGCACCCGGACCGCTTCGCCGCCCAGCCTGCGGGAGGCCCGCTGATGCCAGAAGGTGTCCGCCGGGGAGGCGGCGATCCAGGCGGTGAGGCCCAGCAGCCGGCGGCCCGTGGCTTTCGGGGATTCGAGGGCCAGGAAGAGCTCCTCGAAGTGATGGGCGAGGACCGCCTTGTGCCCCACGTTGGCCATGTCGTGGAGGACGAGGTCACCCAGGCGGCGGAAGTCCTCGGGGCCGGGGTCCTCCGTCCCCGAGGCCTCGCCGTAGGCGATCGAGGCGCGGCCGCTGCGGATGGCCATGCGCAGGTTGCCCCAGTGCCCGCTGCCCCTGCCGATGGCGGCGAGGCCGCCGCTCCCGGCCTTGCGCCCTTCGTGGGCCAGCATGTGGAGCTGCACGGCGAGCAGGCGGTGGAAATCCGTGGCCGCCAGGAGCGGACGCAGGCGAAACACGGCCCTCAGGCCCAGGAGCCCGTGTGGGATGTGGGGCTGATAGGCCTCCCAGTCCAGGCGGGGCACGAGCAGCTTCACCGCCTCCCGAGTGGCGTCACGGAGACCCGCCTCAATCTTCAACGCGCGGGCGAAGGCCCCGAAGAAGGCGCCGGACGGCCGCTCCAGCTCACCCTTCCAGGCCTCCAGGATCTCCTCACGCATCGCCAATTCCGAAGGCCTCCAGGACCATCTTGCCCCAGTGGTGTTCGAAGGCCCGCTTCCACACGGGACCGCCCTCCCGGATGCCCGCATCCTGCAGCCGTTCCGCGAGCTCGATCCGCAGGCCGTCCCCCTCGCTGCCGAGGTGGGTGGCGGCCTGGGCGATGAAGGCCTGCCGCGCGGCCTGCAGGGCGTCGAAGTGGTCCAGGTAGGCGGGGCTGTCCGGAGCTGGAGTCGCCGCGCGGAGACGCTGCCAGCCCTCGAAGAGGAGCTGCCCCTTCGGATCCCGGGCCAGGCGGCCATCCAGCTTCCGGACCACCAGCGCCGGTCCGCCCTCCTCGCTGCGGGAGAGGGCGGTCCGCAGTTGCGCCGCCTTGGCCACGTCCTTCGTCAGATGCGACATGGCGACGAAGGCCCTCGGCCGGGACCGCTTCGCGCGCCGGCCGAAGTAGGTGTCCATGGCCGCCACCACCGCGTCGGCGGGAATGCCCTGGGCCTCCCACGCCGTGACCTCAACGAAGTCCTCCCGGCTGAGGAAGGCGCTCCGGCCGTGGAGGTGGAAGGCCCACTCCGCCTCGATCCAGTCCAGTTCCTCCCGGGTGTAGGCCATGGCGTCAGTCCGCGGGCAGGAGCTTCGAGCCGTCCTTGAGGAGGATGACGCCGCCCTCCAGGCCGGCGATCTCGTCGGCGATGAGGGCCGTGCGGGCGAAGCCCACCAGCCGCCACCGGGTCGTCCGCGCCTGGGCGCCGCTCCCCGCCTCGAAGACCTGGATCGCGTAGATCGCGCCCTGACGGCCTTCCACGAGGAAGAAGCGGCCCGAGCCGCCCCGGCCGGCCCACTCGGCCCCGGCGGGCACGCCGGCTGGACGGCGGGGAAGGCGCGGTCCCCTGAACCACAGTCCGAGGACGAGGGAAGCCCCGAGTACCGCCGCGCCAAGTCCGCCCAATAGCCAACCCTTCTTCACGCCCAGTCCTCCCAGCCCATGGTACCGGGCTACACTGGTGGCGAGGATTGCATGGTGCTGCTGCGAGAACAGATCCGGTACAAGAGCCGCCGCGAAATCGAGAAGATGCGGCTGGCGGGACGCCTCGCGGCGAACGCCCTGCGGGTGGCGGCGCGGGCGGCGAAGCCCGGCGTCAGCCTGCTGGAGCTGGACAAGCTCGCGGAGACCTTCATCCGCAAGCAGGGCGCCGTGCCGAACTTCAAGGGCTACCACGGCTTTCCGGGAACCCTCTGCACGTCGGTGAACGACAGAGTGGTGCACGGCATCCCCACGGACTACGTCCTGCGGGACGGCGACATCATCTCCATCGACTGCGGCTGCAAGCTGGACGGCTACCACGGGGACACCTGCCTCAGCGTGGGTGTCGGACAGATCAGCGAGGAGGCCCAGCGCCTGCTGCAGACGGCGCAGCTGGCCATGTACGTGGGCATCGAGCACTGCCGGACCGGCAACCGCCTCGGGGACATGGCCACCGCCGTGCAGGAATTCGCCGAGGCCCGGGGCTACGGGATCGTGCGGGACTACATCGGCCACGGCATCGGCAAGGAGCTCCACGAGGATCCCCAGGTGGTCTACGCGGATCAGCGGCCCGGCACGGGCTTCCGCATGGAGCCCGGCATGACCATCACCATCGAACCCATCCTCACCACCGGCTCCCACCGCTGCCTAGTGGAGGCGGACGGCTGGACGGTGCGCACCCGGGACGGCGGGCTCAGCGCCCAGTTCGAGCACGACATCGCCATCACCAAGGACGGCCCGGACATCCTGTCCCTGCCGGATCCCGAATTCGAGCTCGAGGACGGGCTCTAGCCGCTTCCCTGGAGAAACCATGCGCTCGAGGCCTGCCCGTTTCCCGCTGGTACTGACGGCCGTTCCCGCCCTTCTCTTCCTCCTGGGCTGCGGCGCCAAGGGCGTCAAGGAGACCCGGGCCGCCTCCACCCTGGCGGTGAAGGAGCTCCAGAGCCTGGTGGACGATGCCACGGAGAACGGCCTCAAGGAGCGCGAGCGGGCCCGCAGCGAGGAGCCCCTGGACTGGGCCCTCCTCGCCGCCACCGCCATCCAGCAGTTCCAGGCCTCCCCCGAAGCCCGGGCCCTGCGGAACCCCTACGATGCCACGCGGCCCGTCTTCGCCGCCCGGGCCGAAGGCAGCGACCCGGGCACCGTGTACCTCGACGCCAGCCCCGCCCGCTCCGGCGCGATCATGGTGGTCGCCGTGTTCAAGGACGGGGCCGCGCTGAAGCGCGAGACCGCCAATGTGAAGGTCAACGTGGCCCGGCGCCCCCCGAAGCTCGACGTGGACACCGGCGCCATGCCCGCCGCCCCGAGTCTCTGAAGCTCCCTTGATCATCCAGGCCCCCGCCAAGCTGAACCGCTTCCTCGCCGTCCTGGGCCGGCGCGCGGACGGATATCACGAGCTCGAGCTGGTCACCACCGTGCTGGAAGGCGTCCCGGCTCTCACGGACCGGCTGGAAGGCGCGCCGGCGGAGACCTTTTCCCTCGCCCTGACCGGCGCCCACGCCGAAGGCATCGACGCCGGCGAAACCAACCTGGTGGTGCGGGCCTGGCGGTTGCTGGAGCAGGAGGCCGGACGGGCGCTCCCCGCGCGCCTCGCCCTCGAGAAGCGCATCCCCCATGGCGGCGGCCTTGGCGGGGGCAGCAGCGACGCCGCCGCGGCGCTGAAGCTTGGCAACGCCCTCTTCGACCTCGGACTGACGCCCCAGCAGCTCCTGCCCCTGGCGGCCCGGCTGGGCTCGGACGTGCCCCTCTTCCTGCTCGGCGGCACGGTGCTGGGCCTGGGCCGCGGCGAGCGGGTGCTCCCGCTGCGGCCCATCCCCCTGGAGCCCATGATCCTCGTCCATCCCGGCCTGCACGTTTCGACGCCCGCGGTCTACCGCGCCCTGGGAGAAGTGGGCTATCCCTTTCCGCAGGAGCTGCACGCCCTGACCGAAGGCGCTGCGCCGCCCTGGCGCAACGACCTCACGGGCGCGGCGGTCTGGGTCTGCCCGCCCCTGGGGGAGGCGCGGGACGCGCTGGCGGCCCTGGGCGGGGAGCCGCTGCTCTGCGGCTCCGGCGCCTGCTGGATTGCCCGGTTTCAAACGGCAGAAGAAAGGGACCGGGCCACTGGCGCGCTGCGCACCGCGCACCCATCCTGGGACATCCATTCCCTCGGGTGACCCATGAACACCTTCCTGGCCCTGTTGCTCGCCGTGCAGATCCCGGTCTTCTTCCTCTTCGCGGTCTCGGTGTTCTTCGTGGGGCGGAAGGCGCCCGACTCCTGGCTGGCGAAGCTGCTGGCCCTGGAATTCCCCGTTCTCGCCGCCGGCGGACTGGGCCTGCCCCTGTTCGCGCTGTTCTGCGTCCTGCGCGGCTGAGCCTGCGCGGCCCTGAGCGGCCTGCACTGGCCTCGGCAATACCGCCGCCCCCGGGCTAACCTGGAGGATTGGAGCGGACATGGCGGATTCGAAGCGGGCCCGGATGGCGATCTTCCTGACGGTCTTTGTGGACCTGTTGGGCTTCGGCATCGTCATCCCCATCCTGCCCCTCTACGCCAAGTCCATCGCCGAGCACCCCAGCGGGTGGATGGAGAAGGCCAACGCCCTGCTCCACCTCCAGACCCCGGGGGCCTTCTGGGCCGGAGTGGCCTTCGTGGCCTTCTCCGTGATGCAGTTCGTGGCCACGCCGCTGCTGGGCCGCCTGTCGGACCTCACCGGGCGCCGCCCCGTCCTGTGGATGTCCCTGCTGGGCTCCGCGGTCGGCTATCTCATGCTCGCCCTCACCAGCCGCTTCGAATGGGTGCTGGCCGCCCGGCTCCTTGACGGCGTCACCGGCGGCAACATCTCCGTGGCCCAGGCCGCCATGGCGGACGTCAGCGCGCCGGAAGAGCGAAGCAAGGCCCTCGGCATGATCGGCGCCGCCTTCGGCCTGGGCTTCGTCCTCGGTCCTGCCCTCGCCGGCATCCTCAGCGGCTCCCACCTCGGCCTCTCCCTCCTGGAAACCCACGGCTGGCATCTGCCCTTCTTCGTGGCGGCGGGACTTTCCCTGCTGGCCTCCCTGATGGTCCTCGCCTGGATGCCGGAGACCCTCACCCCGGAGGTGCGGGCCCGGGCCAAGGACAAGGAGAACCGGGGCCACGCCCTCGCCCGGGCCCTCAAACGCCCCGGCATGCCCCACCTCCTCGCCATCGCCCTGCTGGCCATGTCGGGCTTCGCCATGATGGAAGGCACCTTCAGCCTCATGGCCAACGCCCGCTTCGCCTTCGGCCAGCGGGAGGTCGGCTGGCTCTTCGCCTACATCGGCATCCTCATCACCCTCTACCAGGGAGGGCTGGTGCGGGTGGTCGCCAAGCGCATCCCCGAGCGGGCCGCCATGGGCCTAGGCCTCGCCTTCATGGCGGCGTCCCTCTACTTCCTGCCGGTCTCGTCGTGGAAGTGGCCCTTCATGCTGGTCCTCATCCCCATGGCCTGGGGCTCCGGCATGAACTCGACGGCGACCTACGCCCTCGCGAGCCACCTCACCCCCGCGGAGGAGCAGGGCGCCATCTTCGGCGTCATGAACGCCATGCAGGGGCTGGGGCGGATCCTCGGCCCCTTCCTCGGCGCCTACGTGTTCGCGACCCATGGCTACCGCGCACCCTACGTGGTGGCTTCCGGCTGCATGGTCCTGGCCCTGCTGCTGGCGCTCATCCTGCCCAGGACGCATCGCCGGGAGTGACCCGGAGCGCCCCCGGCCTTCCGATAGGATGGAGGCCAGGAGCCGCCATGATCCACCTCGACGGACGCAGTCTGACCGCCCCGGCCCTGGCCCGCATCGCGGCCGGGGAGGCCGTGGCCCTGGATCCCGAGGCCCTGGCCCGGGTCGCCGAGAACCGCGGTGTCATCGACCGCATTCTCGTGGAGGGCCGCACGGTCTATGGCGTGAACACGGGCTTCGGCCAGTTCGCCACCGTCGTGATCCCACCGGACCAGCTGCGGCAGCTCCAGCTCAACCTCGTCCGCAGCCACGCCGCCGGCGTGGGCGAGCCCCTGCCCCGGCCACAGACCCGCGCCCTCATGGCGGCCCGCATCAACTGCCTGCTCAAGGGCTTCAGCGGCATCCGTCCCGAACCCCTGCACCTGCTGGCGGAATGCCTGAACCGGGACGTGCTGCCGGTCGTGCCCTGCCAGGGCAGCGTCGGCGCCAGCGGCGACCTCGCCCCCCTCGCCCATGTGGCCCTGCTGCTGGTGGGGGAAGGGGAGGCCTGGGCCGCGTCGGGTCCAGGCACCCGGCCCGGCGGCGAAGCCCTGCGGGCGGCGGGCCTGGCGCCGGTGGTCCTGGAGGCCAAGGAAGGCCTCGCCCTCATCAACGGCACCCAGCTCATCACGGCCCTGGGCTGCCTCGCGGTGGCCGAGCTGCGCCGCCTCGTCCCCCAGGCTGAAGCGATCGCGGCCCTGTCCCTGGAGGCCCTCCGGGGCAGCCGCGCGGCCTTCGATCCCCGCATCCACGACGCCCGACCCCATCCCGGCCAGCTCGCCGCCGCGGCGCGCATGCGCGAGCTGCTCGGGGAGACCAGCGCCATCGCCGAATCCCACAAGGACTGCCATCGCGTGCAGGACGCCTACAGCCTGCGGTGCATCCCCCAGGTCCACGGCGTGGCCCGGGACGCGCTGGACTTCGCCGGCGCCATCCTGGAACGGGAGCTCAACAGCGCCACGGACAATCCGATGATCTTCACGGAGACGAATGAATCACGCTCCGGCGGCAACTTCCACGGCCAGTATCCGGCCTTCGCCTGCGACCTCCTTGCCATCGCCTGCGCAGATCTGGCCAGCATTTCCGAGCGGCGGCAGGAGCGCATGGTGAATCCCGCCTATTCGGACCTGCCCGCCTTCCTCACCACCCGGGGCGGCCTGGAATCGGGCTTCATGATGGCCCACGTGACCAGCGCGGCCCTGGTCTCCGAACTGAAGGGCCTGGCCCATCCGGCTTCGGTGGATTCCATTCCGACCTCCGCCGGCAAGGAGGATCACGTGAGCATGGGGCCCATCGCCGCCCGGAAGCTGCTCCGGGCGGTGGACGGCCTGGAAAACGTGCTGGCCATCGAGGCGCGGATGGCCTTGGAAGGCGTGCGGCTCGTGGGCCTCGCCCCGGCCCCGGGCCTGCAGCCGCTGTTGGAAAAACTGGCCGCCGCCTGCCCGCCCTGGGAGGACCGGCCCATGGCTCCCGAGATCGAGGCCAGCCGCCGCGCGCTGCGGGAAGCCTAGGCCCTTCGTCCGCGGGAACCCGCCGCTCGGAAGGGTCCCGGGCCCCGGCGGTCCAGGCAATGTCGGGCTTTCCGGGCCGTCTGTCCTAGAATGGACCGGCGGATTCCCCGCCCAACTCGATCACCCGGACCCATGACCCCCTGGCGCCAAGCCTGCGAAGCGGCCCTTCGCTCCTTCTCCGACGCGGATTCCATCCGCTTCTGGGGCGTGGCCCACGAGATCGACGACGTGCAGGCGCCCATCTTCAACTACCGCTTCGAGCACACCTTCGCCGTGGTGAAGATGGCCCGGTGGCTCTGCCCCCTGACCGGCGCGGACCTGGACGTCGTGGAATGCGCCGCCTGGCTCCACGACGTGCGCAAGCGGCTGAAGGATCCCCACTCCAAGGACACCCACGCCCAGGACGCCTCGGCGGACCTTGACGAGATCCTCACGGGCACCGACTTCCCCTCCGCGAAGATCCCCGCGGTGCGGCACGCCATCATGCACCACGTGGGCCTGAAGCTCGCGAAGCGCCTCGAGCCCATCGAGACCGCCTGCCTCTGGGACTGCGACAAGCTGAGCAAGCTCGGCGCGGCGAGCCTCATCCACTTCGGCTGCATCAGCGGCGCCTTCCAGCCCATCACCACCGAGGACATCCTGCACCGGGGCGAGTCCTGGCTGTTGCTCTGCGAGGGCATCGTCGCCAGCTTCAACACGGAGCCGGCGAAGGCCGAAGGGACCCGGCGCCTCGCCTTTCTCAAGTCCCACTACGCCCAGCTCCGCCGGGAATGGGTCGAGCCCGTGGAGGCCTGCCCCCCATGAGCACCCAGCATTCCCTGGCGGAGGTCCTGCACCGCGCCCTCAAGTTCCTCCAGGTCTATGGCCCGGAGGATCCCAAGGCGCACGTGGTGTTGAAGGGCGTGAAGCAGATCCTCGACGAGCAGATGGAGTTCAGCGACAAGCTGGAGATCGACGCCTCCCTGGGGCGCTACCGCCTGCTGCTGAATGGCCAGCCTCTGGAGGGTCCGCTCCCTTCGGTGAAGGCCCTCGCCCAGGCCCTGACGGAACGCAGCGTCCTGCGGCTCACTTTTCACAGGGGGCTGCACGCGGACGAGCTCAAGCTGCTCTTCTTCATCCTCCAGCTCAGGCCGCAGCGATTGAAGGAGCTGGGCGGCGCCGGCACCTTCAGGACGGAACTGGGGCCCATCCTGCTGGAGGAGGGAACCCCCGACGCGCCCACGATCAAGCTGCCAACCGGTCCCACGCCCAGCCTGGAGGACCTCCAACCCGCGGCGGAAGCCCTGGGCCTGGCGGATGCGCCGCCCCCGCCTCCGCGCCCGAAGGCCACCCAGCCCCTCGGCAACCTGGCCCGGCTGCTGGGAAGGAGCCCGGGGCCACCCGCGGGACCGGCACCCGAGGCCCCGCCCCCTGCGCCGCCGCCCCCTGTGCCAGAAGGCCCCCGACAGCCCATCAAGGTCCGCATCGCCGCCCCGGTCCCGGATGAAACGGTGTACCTCCCGCCCCGGGAGGTGACCGATAACGCCATTCCGGTTCCGCCCGCGGAACCCTCCCTCGCCCCGCCTCCCCGACCCGAACTGGCTCCGGACATTCCCGTCACCATGCCCGCGCCGATGCCCGTGCCCCTGGTGGATGAGCCCCAGGTGCAGCCGCCTTCCGAACCGGAATTCAGTCCCCTGCCGGCGCCGGAACCCCTGCCCGAACCCCCGGCGGCCCTCCTGCCGGACGCGCTGCCCCTGCCGGATCTGGCGGACCTGGCGGTCCCGCCCGGGCGCATCGAGCTCGCCGAACCGGTCCCCCCGACCCCAGATCCGCCGGTGGCGGCGCTCCCCGAACCGCCACCTCCACCCCCGCCATCGCCTCCGCCGCGGGCGGAAGAGCCCGCGGGTCCGGGCCTCGCGGATCAGCTCCACGATCTCCTCGACGCCATCCAGAAGGCCGCCCAGCCCACCCCGCCTCCGGGCTTCAATTTCCCTTTCGCCACCGAGCACGTGGAGGGGCTCCGGAAGGTCCGTCTCCCCTTCGCGGACCTTTCGCCCATTTCCGGGATCACCGAGCACATGGGTTTGTCGAAGGTGGATCCGGTCACCCTGCGGGACGCCCTGCGCCAGGCCCTGTTCCGCCTTCCGCCGGGAGGCCAGGGCGCGATCCTGCTGGGCCTGCCGACCTTCCCCGTCGGCGAGCAGGGGCTGCGCCGGGCCCTGGACTATCTCGCCCCGGAGATGCTCGCCCAGACCGCGGCGGAGATCCTCACCCGGGATCAGCTCAAGACGCCCCAGCTCGCCTTCCTCGTGGCGACCTTGCAGTGCTGCGTCCGGGACCGGGACCTCAGCCTCGAAGCCCTCAAGGGCCGCCTGCAGTTCGAAGGCTGGGGCATCGACGACCTGGAGTCCCTCCAGGAAGCCATCCTGTGGGAGGCCCAGGGCACCGACACCAAGCTCCGGAGCGCCCTGGACGACAAGAAGGACCTCCTCGACCTGGACGGTAACCAGGTCATGGCCCTGGCCCGGCAGACCCTGCGCAAGGGCGATCTGGAAGGCCTGGGACGCATCCTCGATTCCCTGGACGGCGCCTTCCAGGGCAAGGAGCTTCCCCGGCGAGCCCAGGCCGCGGCCATCCTCGCGGACCTCGCCGAATGCGTGGAGGACCCCGGCATTCCCGAGCCCCTGCTGGACCGCGTCCACCAGCTCGTCCAGCGGCACCTCCGGGAAGAGAAGGGCCAGGAAGCGCTGGGCTGGAGCTGCCAGGCCATGGAGACGCTGCTGGGCTCCCGCATGCGGAGCGGCGACTTCAGCGGCGCCTACCGGGAGATCCAGTCCATCCTCGACATGGGCGCGGCGCACCTCGCCGATCCGGACCTGGACTGGAAGGTGAACGCGTTCCAGGATCTCGTCGTCCGCCTCGCCGGCCCCCTGAACATGGCCGCGCTGGTCCCCGCCCTGCACGACCCGAAGGCCCTGGAAGCCCTGCCCCAGCTCCACAGCCTCCTGGCCCTGATGGGCCAGCCCGCGGCCCGTTACCTGGCGGTGTGCCTGGGCCTGGAGGAGGACCGCGAACGCCGCGCCCAGCTGCTGGCGGCCCTCAAGGCCATCGGCCGGAAGGCGTCCCTGCCCCTCCGGGAAGCCCTGCAGTCGCCGGACTGGTTCATGGTCCGCAACGCGGTGGACCTCATCGGCGAGATCCAGGACGGCTCCTCCTACGAGGACGTCGCGCGCTGTCTAGCCCACGAGGATGCCCGGGTGCGGCACTCGGTGTTGGTCGCGCTCCGCGTCCTGGACCCGGTACGCGCAGCCAAGACCCTCGGCGAGGCCCTGCACACCGCCGATCCGGCCCTGCAGCTGGAAATCACCGCCGTGCTCGGCGAGCTCGGCCAGGAACGGGTGCTGCCGGACCTGCTGGCGGTCTTCCGCACGGGCAAGGGCGGCGCCGACGGGGAACGCCTGCGCTTGCGCATCATCGAAGCGTTCACGACCCTCAAGCATCCCGACGCGATCCCATCCCTCCAGGCCGTGTTCAAGAAAAAAGGCCTGCTCACCCGGCTGGAGCCCGTCGGCATCAGGCTCGCGGCGGCGAAGGGGCTGGCCGCCATCGGCACCCGCGAGTCGAAGGAGGCCATGGCCCTTGCCCTGGAGATCGAATCCGCGGAAGAGGTTCGCTCGGTGCTGCGCCAGTTCCTGGTGGGGGGGGCGTGACCCGTGCCGACCTTCGCCGACCTCGCCGCCACCCTGCAGAAGGCGCTGAAGTCCCATCAAATGTACGGCGAGGCCCATCCCCGGGCGCTGAATGACCTTGCCGCGGTCCAGGAGGCTTTCACCGAGTGGCTTACGGACCAGCCCGTGCTGCAGGTGACGGCCACCGAAACCAGGCTGCTGGTGGACGGCAACCCGATCGAAGGCGGCACCGTCCACTCCCAGGCCCTTCATCGCCAGCTGACGGAGCGGAACCTTTCGGGCTTCGTGTTCCTCCGCGGCCTGCGCGCCGACGAGGCCAAGGCCGTCCTGCAGATCCTGCAGCTGCGGCCCGGGCGCCTGGAGGAGGCCGGCGGCGCCGCGGCCTTCCTGGAAGCCCAGGGCGTCGCCCACGTCCGCCTTAGCCAGGCCCGCTACCAGCAGGTCCATGAAGGCGAGGAGGTGGCACCCGCCGGGTCCGCCGACGAAGGAGGCCAGCCCGAGGCCGCTCTGGAGCCGCTGCCCGAGCCGGAAGCGGCCCCGCCCGCGCCTCCGGGGGCGCCGCACAACCTCGTCGCCCTGGTGAAGGAGGCCCTTCGGAGCACCTTCTCGGAACGCACCTCAGGGGACTCGTCGGGATCCTTCCCTCTGCCCCATCTGCTGCCGCCCGCGGAGGGCCCGGCGGCCCAGGGCTTCGGCTCCGTGCTGAACATCATTCCCGCGTACCTCGGAGACCTGGGACCCATGGGCTACAACATCGGCCTCGGCGAAGGCATGCCCACCGTGGCCCAGATGGCCGTCCTCCGGGCGGCCCTGGAAACGCTGACGCCGGAATCCCAGCTGAGCATGCTGGCGGGCCTTCCCACCCTGCCCGCCAAGCCCCAGGGACTGGCCCTGGGCATCCGCGAACTGGCCGGGGAGATCCTGGGCCTGGCCATCACCAACCTGATGCAGCGGAACGTCCCCTGGACCCACCTCCAGGGCGTCCTGCAGACGATCCTGCGCCCCCTGCACGACCGGGAAGGGATGCTGCGCGCCCTCGCCATCCACATGCGGGAGAAGGGCCTGGACGGCGATCTCGCCGAAGGGCTGCTGCGGCATGTGCGCTGGGAGGCCATGAGCCTCGAGGCCCGGGTCGTGCAGGTGCTGGAGGAAGGGCAGCTCTGGTCCATCTCCCTGGAACAGCGCCTCGCGTTCCTGCGGGAGCTGCTGGACACGGGCCGGCAGGACGCGTTCCTCCGGGTGCTCCATCTCATCTTCGCGGATCTGATGGGGGACGATCCGTCGATCCGCCTCCAGGCCGCCCAGACCCTCCGGGGCGTGGTCCACTGGGCCGAGGAGCCCGGCCTGCCCGCCGCCGTGGACATCGAGCTGTCCGAGAAGCTGCAGGCCCACTTCTCCTGGGAGCCCATGGAGCCCATCCACCTTCACACCGCCGAAGGCCTGCAGCAGCTGCTCCCGGTCTGGGTTGGCCGAGGCGCCCTCGGCGACGTGCAGCGCTTCGTCACCGCCCTCGGGGAGCTTTCGGGACTGATGGGCGGCCGTGAGCCCTGGCGGGAGTGGGCCATCGAGCGGATCAAGGAGCGGCTGGGCGCACCGGACCTGCTGGCGAAGGCCTACTCCCAGCTCTTCCTGCCGGACCGTGACCAGGTGAACTCGGTCTCCCTGCCCTACTTCCAGTGGCTCGGCGAGCACGCCATCCGCTATCTGGTGGTCGCCCTCGGCCAGGAGAACGACCGCCACTGGCGGGGCCGCCTGCTGGAACTGCTGCGCAGCTCCGGCTCCCTGGCGGTGGCGCCTCTGCTGGAGGCCCTGCGGTCGCCCACCTGGTTCCTGGTCCGCAACGCCCTCAACCTGCTCGCCGAGCTCGGGGAGCCAGGCTGCGCGGACCACATCGCGCCCCACCTGCGCAACGGGGATGGTCGCGTCCGCCGGGCGGCGGTGCGGGCCCTGTGGAAGCTGCAGGGGCCCGAATGCGCCGCGGCCCTGGCGGAGCTCCTGCCGGACACCGATCCGGAGACCCAGATGGAGATCCTCTTCGGCCTCGGCCAGGCCAAGGCCACAGGGGCCGCCGGCGCCGTGCTCGAGCTGGCCCTCGACCGCCGGGCGCCGGAGAAGCTCCGCCTGCGCGCCTTCGATACGCTGCCCGCCCTCGGCGGCGAAGAGGCCATCGGTCCCCTCGTCGAGCTCTTCCGCCGCAAGAAGGGTCTCTTCGGCGGCGCTGAACCCTTCGAGATCCGCCTGGCCTCCGCCCGCTCGCTGCGCGGGATCGGCACGCCGGAAGCCCGCTGGGCCCTCCTGAAGGCGCTGGAACAGGAGCCCAAGGGCCGCGAGCGCGACGCGCTCCAGCAGATCCTCGCCAGCTTCGGCCACTGAGGGCCCGGCGTCCGGGAATCCCCGCAGGCGTCCCCGGCGGATCCGTGGGAAAATGGCCGTTCGCTCTTTGAGGTGCGCGCATGGCCCTACACAAGCTCGGCCCGGGTTCCCAGGCTCCCGAGATCGTCAACGCGGTGGTGGAGATCCCCACCGGCTCCCGCATCAAGTACGAGATCGACCATGAAACGGGCCTGGTGCACGTGGACCGCGTCCTCTACTCGCCCTTCCACTACCCGGCGGAGTACGGGTTCATTCCCAACACCCTGGCGCCGGACGGGGATCCCTGCGACGTGCTCATCCTCATCAACGGAACCACCTATCCCGGCGTGGTGATCCACGCGCGTCCCATCGGCCTGCTGCGCATGCACGACGACAAGGGGCAGGACGACAAGGTGCTCTGCGTCGCCGACAACGATCCCTCCTACGACCACGTGAAGGCCCTGACGGACCTGCCGCCCCACTTCATGAAGGAGGTGGAGCATTTCTTCGTGACCTACAAGGATCTCGAGGAGAAGGACGTCCACAGCGACGGCTGGGCCGGCCGGGACGAGGCTCTGGCCTTCGTGCGGCAGTGCATCGCCGCCTATCCGGGCTGAACGCGCGGGAACCCGGACCTCCGTGGCCACGATCTGCTTCGACCTGGACGGCACCCTGGTGGATCCCCTCCTCGGGGTGAAGCATTGCGTCGCGCGGGTCTGCCGGGAGATGGGCCTGCCCCTGCCCGCGGAGGCCGACATCCGGGACTGGATCGGCTTCGGCATGCGGGAGTCCCTGGGCCGCATCCCAGGCCTGGAGGAGCCCGCGCGCCTCGAGGAGGCCCTGGACCGCTACCTCGACGCCTACCGGGAGGACGGCGTCTTCGAACATGAGGTCTACGAAGGCGTCCACATGATGCTGCAACGCCTCAAGCGCCAGGGCCACCGGATCTACATTGTGAGCAGCAAGCCCGGCCTCTTCGCCCGCCGCATCGCCTACCAGTTCGACCTGAACCTCATCTTCGACGAGATCTTCGGCGCGGAGCTGAAGGGGAAGTGGCAGCCCAAGACCGAAGTGCTCGCCCGATTGAGGCAGAACGGCACCATCGCCCCCGGCGACACCTTCATCGGCGATCGCGGCGACGACATGCGCGCTGCGAAGGACCACGGCCTGCGCGCCATCGGCGTGACCTGGGGTTATGGCAGCCGGGAGGAGCTGACCGCCGGCGGCGCGGAGCTGCTCCTGGACTCGGTCCCCGAACTGGACGCCTGGCTGAAGCAAGCCCTGCCCGGGGACGAGATCCACGATGCCTTCACGCGGGCGGAGTGAGCCTGGCACCAGTCCGAGAGGCAGTCCTCTTCGTCAATTTGGACGCTAGGTGTGGACGTTGACCGTGAAGTTTACGTTGAAGTTGACCTTATAGGAGCACCTCGATCCGCGATGGCCGCGCCTTTCGGCCATCGTGGATCGAGGTGCCAGACGCGAAGCGTCGTGGCCCATCGTTCCGGGAGACCAAGCCCGAGCCTCCACCAGCAATCGCGGCATCATTCAGCGAACCGCCCAGTCCCAACGAATCCCCCGTTCCCGGCCATTCCGGCCACGGCGCTGCGCGCCTAGCACCCTTCCGGACTCGTGTTCGCAAAAAGGCGCGAACACGAGTCCGAAAGGGCGCTCGTTTGAAAAACCGTCCATCCTCGTGGTCCCGGCCAGCAGATTGATGTCCTCCAGCCGTCTCCGCGGGGAAACTGAACGCACCAACTAGAACCTGAACGCCATCCCCAGCGACGTGTGGCTGAACCCCGCGTCCACGAAGCGTTCGCTTTCGCCGAAGAAGCGGATCTTGTCGGTGCGGGCTTCCGTGTGGCGGACTTCCAGGCCGAGGTTGCGGGTCAGGCGGACGCCCAGGCCGATGGTCAAGGCGAAGGAGGTGAAGTCGTTGCTGTCCACCACGTGGTAGGGCGTGCGGGAACCGGGATCGCTCTGGGCGGTGAACTCCTCGTTCCAGCGGATGCCGCCCACGCCGATCAGCGCGTAGGCACCGGGGGCGCGGATGCCATCGAAGTGCAGGAGCCAGTCATAGCCGAGGCCGATGGCCTTGGCTTCGCTCTTGTACTGGCCATCGCCGGCGCCGTCCGGCTTCCGGAAATCCTTGCCGGGCAGGCCCATCAGATCCAGATGGAAACGGCCTTCGATGGCCGGCCCCATGCGTTTGTGGACATAGAGGGACAGGGCGCCCCCGCCGTTGAAGTTGTTGGCGGCCACGCCCGAAGGCGCGATGTAGGAAAGGCCCAGACCCACCGGTGAGGACTGGGCGGCCAGGGGAAGGGCGGCGGCCAGCGCGAGCGCGGCCGCGAAGGTTGCAGGGCGAGGCATGGATTCTCCTTTTGCAACGGGTGGAGGGTGGTATTCCCGTTTGGAGACTGAAGAAGCCAGGAACCTGCCAAGTCCGTCGTGCCGGCGCTTACCCCACGCCCTGAGCAGCCCGGTTTCCGTAGATCCCGGGATGTCCGGCCAGCACGAAGGCGAGGAAGCAGACCACGGCGAGGGGCGCGGCGAAGCCTGGGCCGAAGAGCTCGATGCCGAGCACCAGGGAGGCGAGGGGCGTGTTGCTGGCGGCGGCGAAGAGGCCGGTCATGCCCAGCGCGGCGGTGTAGCCCGGAGGCCAGCCGAGGAGCGGAGCGAAGGCGCACCCCAGCAGCGCGCCGATGACGAAGAGCGGTGTGACCTCGCCCCCCTTGAATCCGAAGCCGAGGGTCACGCAGGTGAAGAGCAGCTTCACGGCGAAGGCCCAGGGCGCCACGGGGCCGTGTTCGGCGAAGATCCGGGACAGGAAGGGCAGGCCCAGGTTCAGGAAACCATCGTCGGGAAAGACCAGGTAGAGGCCACCGACGAGCAGGCCGCCGAGCAGCGGCCGCAGCGCCCAATGGCGGAAGCGGTCCCGGGTCCAGGCCGCCAGGCCATGGCAGCCGCGGGCGAATGCCACCGCGAGGAGAGCGACGGGCACGGCGAAGGCGGCGGCCTTTCCCAGCGTCCCCCAGCCAAAGGGAAGCGACGCCACCTGCCAGGCGGCATGCTGGCCGCCGAGGGCCCGGCAGGCGAGGTCGCCCACGAAGCTCGCGGCGGTGCAGATCACCAGCCCTTCCGGATGGAGGCGTCCCGGGGCGATGGCCTCCAGCCCGAAGAGGGCCCCAGCCGCGGGCGTGCCGAAGAGCGAGCCGAAGCCCCCGCTGATGCCGGCCATGATGAGCAGTCGTTGCCGTGAGCGGGTGAGCCGCAGCCAGCGGAAAGGCAGCTTTCCCAGCGTGCGGGCCAGGCTCGCCCCATCTGCACCGCGGTGCCTTCGCGGCCCGCGCTGCCGCCGCCGAGGTGCGTCAACAGCGTTCCCGCCAGCACGAGAGGCGCCAGGCGCGTGCGGACCCGGCCGCGGAATTCCAGCACCTCGTCGAGCACCATCGCGCTGCCGCCTTCGGCTTCGCGACCGAAGCGGCGGTAGAGCCAGGCGCTCGCCACCCCGAAGACCGGCAGGCAGGCGAGCAGCCAGGGATGGTCCACGCGCAGGGCGATGGTGCGTCCCAGCAACCACAGGAAGCCCGCGGAGGCTCCGCCGGACAGCAGGCCCACCGCCGAGCCCAGGGCCAAGTCCCAGACCGTCCAGCCCAATCGTCGCTTCAGTCTGTCCATGCCCACGTCCTCCAGGGGAGAGTTCGTAGGCGCCATCAGCTCGGATACCGATATGGGGAGCGGTTATGCAGCGGACACCATCGCTGTTCGGGACTCTCGAGGTTAGCGGATCGGATGGCTCTGCGCCATCAGCCGGTCCAGGTACCTCGAGCGCACCTGCTGCGAAGCCAGGGCCTGCTTCAGGGGCGGCAGCTTCAGCACAGCGCCGAGGATGCCCGCCACCGCCCGATGGCCGTAGGAAGCCTGGCCGTCCACCAGCAGCTCCGCCAGCTTGCCGCGCTCGATGGCCATCAGGACGATGCGGTGGGCGGTGTTGGCCGGCGTCAGCACCCGCTGCCGGCGGCGCCGCAGGCGGATCGCCCCCCGGGAGCAGGCGCGCACGCAGACGCCGCAGCCGAGACAGGGGTCCGCGTCCAGTTTCGCGGCCTTCTGCTGCGGGCGTTTGGGGTCGTGGGCGGACACGAGGCTCAGGGCCTCCACCGGGCACGCGGTGGCGCATTTCCCGCAACCGTTGCAGAGTCCGGCGTCCAGTTCCGGCAGGTAGTTGGTCGTGTGCACCGGGCGCATGAAGCCGAAGCGCCGCGCCGCCACCATGGCCTCGCAGCAGCAGCCGCAGCAGTTGCAGATGAAGCCCACGTCCTCCCGGACGTTCTCCCCAAACTGGACGAGGCCCTGCTCGCGGGCCTGCTGGAGCAGGTCGAGACACTCCGAGGCGTCCACGGCCCGCGCCACGCCATGTCGCGTGAGGGAGGCGGCGCAGTCGCCGAAGGTCATGCAGATGTCCATGGGCGCTCCGCAGGCTTTGCCCAGGTGTTCCATCTTGTGGCGGCAGTAGCAGACCCCCACGCCGATGGCCTTGGCGCCCTTCACGACCTCGCTGGCCCGCTCGTAGTCCAGCACGGTGAGGGTCCCGTCCTCCTTCGGGATGGCCGCCTCGTCCACGAAGGCGCGGCCCAGTTGCGTCTCGCCGGTGGCGAAGAGGTCGCGGACGAAGTCCTCTTCCACATTCAGGTACTGGTGGAAGAGCTCTGATAGCGCATTCTGGTCCAGGTCCCCGCGGACCCGCATGAGGGAGAATTCGAAGAAGCCCGCCATGGGCGGCGGCAGCACGTAGCGCGTCTCCTCGCCGTCCAGGATGTCCAGCAGCACCGCCCGCTCCGCCAGGCCGTCGAGGACCCTTCGGGCTTCGGCTTCGGGGATCTGCCACAGGGAGGCGGCCCTTGCGGCGGTGAAGGGACGGATGGGAAGCCGGGCCATGAGCCCCGCTTCCCGCTCGTTCACCAGCAGCTTGAGGATCCTGAAGAGGAGTTCCGAGGGCGGCGCCCCCTGGGGAAAGCGGTTGAGCCGCTCGGCCAGTTGGCCGTAGCTGCCCATCGCTCGCTTCAGGGTCCGATGGCCCATGGTGTGGCCTCGATGGTCATCCTTCGGGCCTAGGAGAGGCCCAGCACCTTCCCGGTTTCCAGCTCCACGTCCACGTCGAAGAAGCCCGGCCGCGTGGGCAGGCCCGGCATGGTGCTCATCTTGCCGAGCAGCGGATAAACGAAGCCGGCGCCCAGGGAGGCGCGGATGTCCCGCACGGGGATGCGGAAGCCCTTGGGCGCGCCCTTGAGGGTCGGGTCATGGCTGAGGCTCAGGTGGGTCTTGGCCATGCAGATCGGCAGCCGGCCGTAGCCGAGCCGCTCGAACTCCGCGATCTTCGCTTCGGACTCCGGGGAATAGTCCACGCCATCGGCCCCGTAGACCTTCATGGCGATGGCCTCGATCTTCTCCTTGATGGAAGCCTCCAGGGGGTAGAGGAAGCGGAACTCGGAAGGCTGGTCCGCGGCCTTCAGCACGGCTTCGGCGAGCTCGACGGCGCCCTCGCCGCCCTGGGACCAGACGTGGCAGACCACCGCGTCGAAGGCCCCGCCCCGCGCCACCGCGGCCTTGCGCACCAGCTCCAGCTCCGCCGGCGTGTCATCGGCGAAGGCGTTCACCGCCACCACCACGGGAATGCCGAAGGACCTCGCCACGCCGATGTGGTGGAGGAGGTTGGGCAGGCCCTTCTCCAGCAGTTCCAGGTTCTCGGTCTGGTAGACCGCGTCCAGCTTCTTGCCGGCCACGACCTTCGGCCCGCCGCCGTGCATCTTGAGGGCGCGCACGGTGGCCACGAGCACGACCGCGTCCGGGATGAGGCCCGAGGTCCGGCACTTGATGTCGAAGAACTTCTCCATGCCCATGTCGGCGCCGAAGCCTGACTCGGTGACCACCACGTCCGCGAGCTTGAGGGCGATCTGGTCCGCGAGGATGGAGCTGTTGCCGTGGGCGATGTTGGCGAAGGGACCGGCGTGCACGAGGACTGGCGTGCCTTCCAGGGTCTGCATCAGGGTCGGCTTGAGGGCGTCCCGCATCAGCACCGTCATCGCTCCGGCCACACCGAGGTCGTCGGCGGTGACAGGTTCCCCCGCCTTGTTGAAGGCCAGCACCATGCGGCCCAGGCGCTTGCGCATGTCCGCGAGGCCGGTGGTGAGGGCCAGGATGGCCATGATCTCGCTGGCCACGGTGATGTCGAAACCGCTTTCCCGCTCGTGGCCGGCCTCCTCGGGCCCCTTGCCGAGGGTCACGCCCCGCAGGAAGCGGTCGCTGGTATCCAGCACCCGGCGCCACATGACGCGGTCGGGATCGATGTCGAGGCGGGCGAAGCGGCGCCGCTGGTCCACGGTCAGGGCTTCGGGATCCGCCGCCGGCAGGCCGAGCCGCGCGAGCCGCCCGCGCATGTTCACGGCGAAGCGGCGGCGGCCCTCCTTGTTCTTCGGGCACAGGCGGTCGAAGAGGTCCTCGTCGCCAAGTTGGCTCTCGTGGAACATGCGGGCGTCGAGGGCCGCGGCGGCCAGGTTGTGGGCGGCACCGATGGCGTGGATGTCGCCGGTGAGGTGGAGGTTGAAGTCCTCCATGGGCACCACCTGGCTGTACCCGCCGCCGGCGGCCCCGCCCTTGATGCCGAAGGTCGGACCCTGGCTGGGTTGGCGGATGCAGGTGACCACGTTGCGCCCGAGCTGGGCGCCCAGGGCCTGGCTCAGGCCCACGGTGACCGTGGTCTTTCCTTCGCCCAGGGGCGTCGGCGTGATGGCGGTGACGTCGATGTACTTGCCCGTGGCCCGGCCCTCGAGCCGGTCGAGCACCTCGAGCCGGATCTTCGCCATGGACGGTCCGTGCAGTTCGATCTCCCCCGGTTCGAGGCCCAGCTCCTCGGCGATGTGCTGGATGGGATGCAGGCGGGCGGCCTGCGCGATCTCGAGGTCGGACGGAACGGGGCTCCGGCGGACCAGCGTGGAGGTCCCCTTGAAGGTCGTTGAGGTGGCCATGGCAACTCCCGCGGGGGAAGCCCCCCAGAACCAGACTAGGAGCCCATCGGGCCCGCGGCCCTGCAGGTTTGACGGGCATCACAGGGCGCCGGAGCCGCCGGGCGGGAGCCTTCCCGGTGCGCCGGGAGCAAAATCAGACTGGCGTAAATAAAGCGAAACACCTAGACTCCTGCCATGGCCAAGCCCTCACCGATGTTCGAATGCACCGCCTGCGGCGCCCGCTTCCCCAAGGCCCTCGGCAAGTGCGCCTCGTGCGGCGCCTGGGACAGCGTCGAGGAGGTGCGCGGCGTCCTGAAACGGGACCTGCAGCGCGCCGGCAGCGCCTTCTCCCAGGGCCACTACGCGGGCCCCGTGTCCATGCTGGACGTGGAGATCAGCGAGACGGAACGGGAGGCCACGGGCATCGTCGAACTCGACCGCGTCCTTGGCGGCGGCGTGGTGCCCGGCATGGTGGTGCTCCTCGGGGGCGAGCCCGGCATCGGCAAGAGCACCCTGCTGCTCCAGTGGGCGGCCCGGGCCGCAGGGCCTTCGGCTCCGCAGACGACGCCTCGATCGGACGCTGCTGACATGGCGTCCGATCCCTCGCAGAAGCGCGGAGGCGGCCCCGTACTTTATGCCAGCGGCGAGGAGAGCGAGCGCCAGATCAAGCTCCGGGCCCAGCGCCTCGGCGCGGAGCATCCCGCCATCCACCTCCTGGCCGAAACCGACGTCCACGCCATCCTCGCGGCGGCGGACCGGCTGCAGCCCGCCCTCCTGCTGGTGGATTCCATCCAGACCCTCTTCGATCCCGAGTTCGAGTCCAGCGCCGGCAGCGTGAGCCAGGTCCGCGGCTGCGCCCAGCGGCTGGCACGCTGGGCCAAGGCCACGGGCACGCCCCTCGTCCTCGTGGGCCACGTCACCAAGGACGGCAGCCTGGCGGGCCCCAAGGTGCTGGAGCACCTCGTCGACACGGTGCTGGCCTTCGAAGGGGACCGCCACCACCACCACCGCCTCCTGCGCGCCCTCAAGAACCGCTTCGGCGCGGCCTTCGAGCTGGGGGTCTTCGCCATGACCGAACGGGGCCTCGTGGCCGCGGAAGGCAATCCCTTCTTCCTGGACGCCGAACCCCGGCCCGGCTGCGCCGCCACCGTGGTGCTCAGCGGCACCCGGCCCATGGTCGTGGAGATTCAGGCCCTCGTGGCCTCCGCGGGCCTCGGCATCCCGCGCCGCACGGCCCTGGGCATCGACTCCCAGCGCCTGGCCATGCTCTGCGCCGTGGCGGAGCGCCGGGGCGGCGTGCAACTCCATGACCGGGACGTCTATGTGAACGTGGCCGGCGGCCTGGACGTGGAGGATCCCGCCGCGGACCTCGCCGTGATCGCCGCGCTGACCAGCAGCGCCACGGGACGCCTCCTCGCCGAGAAGTGCCTCTTCATGGGCGAGGTCGGGCTCACCGGCGAAGTCAGGCCCGTGGCCCAGCTCCCCCTGCGGTTGCAGGAGGGCGCGCGGCTGGGATTCGCCCGGGCCGCGGTGCCCAGACTCGGCCTCGAGGGGAAGGCACCCCTGGAGATCCTCGCGGAGACCAGCGTGGAGCGCCTGCGGGCGCGCTCCTGGCTAGGCGGCATCGCGGAGGAGGCCTGACGCCGGAGGCACCTCGAACTCGCCAGTAACGGAGTGGCGGCCCGTGCTTCGGCGAGTGCTGCGGCTAGGGTGGCGGCCGTAGTCACGGAGATGACCGGTCTCAGTGCTCCAGGCGCTGCAGCCCCGGGTCCTGGGTCAGCTCCTCGATCAGATCCCGCACGCTGACGAGTTCCTTCAACTTGGACCCGTTGCTGCCGGAAAAGAAGAGCCCGCTTTCCGTATCGCCGTTCCAGGCGTCCCCGAGGCGGTCGGCGATGCAGTACCCGGCTTCTGCGGCGCCGCGGCCGTGGCCGCAGGGCTGGAGGCACTGGCTCACGCAACGCACCGCCGGCGCGGTGCCGGACTCGATGCGGGCCTGCAGGGCGGTGCGCACGCCCCGGGCGGGCATCCCCACCGGGGATTTCATGAGCACGATGTCTTCGGCCCGGGCCTTGAGGATCGTTTCCTTGAAGCCCGCATGGGCATCGCACTCGAAGGTGCCGATGAAGCGCGTGCCCATCTGTACGCCGGAGGCGCCCAGGGCCAGGAAGCGGTCGATGTCGGCCCGGTCCCAGACGCCTCCCGCCACGATCACGGGAAAGCCGCCCCACTTGTCCCGCTCGGCGAGCACCTCAGGGAGCAGGTTCTCCAGGCTGTGACCCGGATCCGCGCAGAGCTCGGCGCTGAGGCCCTGGTGGCCGCCGCTCATGGGCCCTTCCAGGACCACGGCGTCCGGCAGGCGGCCGTACTTTCGCGACCACTGGCGGCAGAGGATGCTCAGGGCCCGCCCAGAGGAGACGATGGGCACCAGGGCCACGTCCGCATCGCCCACGTACTCCGGGAGGGCCAATGGCAGCCCGGCCCCCGAGACGATCATCTGGGCTCCGGCCTCGATGGAGGTGCGCACGGCGTGTTCATAGCCTTCGATGGCGCAAAGGATGTTCACGCCCACGGCGCCACGCCCTCCGGAGCGGCGGCGGGCCTCACGGATGATGGCCTGCAGCATGTCCGGAGGATTGATCCCCGCCTGCCCGTCGGGCCGGCCCAGCCGCCGGGGACTCGTCGCGGCGGGATGGTAGCCCGTCCCGATCGCCGAGATGAGACCCACGCAGCCCTGGCGCGCCACGGCGCCGGCCAGGCCCTCCCAGGACACGCCCACGCCCATGCCGCCCTGCTGGATCGGATAGGCGAGGTCCAGGTTGCGGATTTTCAGCCTGGGCAAGGGTGGATAGGTGCCACGGAGCCCGGCGCGGCCTGACTCGCCGAGACGGTCCATGAATTCGGAGCTGAAACATTCCAGGGATGCGTCCTCCAGGACCTTGGGGGAGCGGGGCTGAAGCCCCGCCGCGCCGGCTGCCAGGGCGATCCTGGCCTGGGCCTCGTTCTCCGCCTCGGCGATCACCGGCAGGCCGAGGGCCTGCAGCGCCTGAACGTCCAAGGCCTGGACGAGGAGGGCCGCGGCCCCGGCCGCCTTGGCGCGGAAGGCTTCATCCCGGTCCGCCACCGCGACGAGGCGGGGCATGGCCACCCGCCGCAGGGCGTCCAGGGCCGGCGGCAGGTCCGCCGTGTGCAGCAGGAAGGCGACGCCCGCTTCCCGGGCGGCCTCCACAACGCCGTCGGCGCCCTCCCTCAGACCCCGCAAGTCGAGGCCAAGGCGGGCCTGGCCGCGCAGCTCCGCCGCCAGCTCCTGCAGCCTGGCTTTCACCTTGGCGGGATCCGGAAAGGCGTCCGTGCGGGGAAGGGCCCAGCCCCCGGCCCGGAGGAAAGCCGCCCCCAGGTCCAGGGACCCCGGCGTGTTCCAGCCCTGCAGGACGGGGAACGCCGTGGCGGGAAAGAGGGCTTCGGACATGGAACCTCCGGAGCCTACCCGGAGGCAGGCGCGCTTCAAGGATCCCGCCAACCCGGTGTGACTCAGGACAAGACGGGGCGCGTTCCGGGCCCTACATCCCCTTCAGGAGCTCCAGCACCTGCTTGTCGTGGGCCTTGGTGTTCACCTCGGAGACGATGTGCCGGATCACGCCCTGCTTGTCGATGAGGAAGGTCACGCGCTTCGCGATGCCGATCAGGGGCATCTTCACGCCGTAGGCGCTGATGATGGTCTTGTCCGGGTCCGCCAGGATGGGAAAGGGCAGTTCGTACTTCTGGGCGAAGGCCTTGTGGCTCTTCTCGTCGTCGGCACTGACCCCCAGCACCACCGCGCCGGCCGCCAGCAGGGCGCCGTGGCCATCCCGGAGGGAGCAGGCCTGGGCGGTGCAGCCCGGCGTGTCGTCCTTGGGATAGAAGTAGAGCACCACGGAGGACTTGCCCTTGTAGTCCGCGAGCTGGACGGTCTTGCCGGACTGGTCCTTCGCGGCGAAGGCCGGCGCGGGCTGGCCCACCTTCGGGCCGTCGGTGGAGGGCTGGGACAAGGAGAACATGGCGGCGACCGTGAGGAGGGGAAGCATGGGGGATCCCAGGTGAAGCCCCATCATCCCACCGATGGCGCCTCGGCGGCCTCCGGGGATCCTGGACGGAACAACCCATTCCGCCCGCGGTCGCATCGCCGCACCGGCCCCACTCCAACGCCAGAAGCGCCGGACCCGGGCGGGCAGCCCAAGGTCCGGCGCTTTCAGGCAATGGAACGCCTCAGGGGTTCAGCAGGTCCTTCAGGATCTTCGGGTCCTTCTCGTCCTGGGCCAGCACGGAATGGCAGAGGGCGCAGTCCTGGCTGATCTTCTTGCCGGCGGCGGTCTTGTGCTCGTCGTCGTGGCAACGGAAGCAGCCGTCCACCTGGGTGTGGCCGAGGTTGGTGGGATAGGAGCCCCAGTTGATCTTCATGTGGGGCCAGACATTCCCTTCGTAGATGCGGGTGACGTCCTTCACCGCGTCCTCGATGGTGGCGGCCCTGGCCTTGGCCATGTCCGGGTGCTCCTTGGCGTAGAAGCCGGTGAGGGCCTGCCGGATCTTCATGGCCGCCTCTTCCCGGGTGGCGTAAGGGGCCTTGAGGGCCTTCACGGCCTCCCGGCGGATGAAGGGCAGCGTGCGGTCGATGCGGCCGCTGGCCATGGAGGTGTTCACCTCGTCTTCAGGGAGCCGGTAGATGTGGGAGGGCCGGTTGTGGCAATCCACGCAGTCCATGGTGCGCCAGTCCGCCTGGGCTTTTTCCAGGGGCTTGGGGGCCTTGAACAGCTCCACGGTCCCGTCGGCCTTGGTCATCTCCACGTCGCCGATGGCCTGGCGCTTCTCGTCGGACTGGTAGCGGATCTTCACGCCCCGGTCCACGTGCCAGTGGATGCCCCGGGAGACGCTGCCCTGGTTGCCGCCCACGTGGATCAGCAGCGCCGTCTTGATCTCGCTGTTCTCCTCGTCCTCATTGAAGCGGGTGATGACCTTCAGCCGGTCGCCGACGAACTTCGTGGGCCAGTGGCACTGTTCGCAGGTGTCCCGGGCGGGGCGCAGATTGTGCACGGGCGTCGGAATGGGGCGCTGGTAGAGGTTGAAGGCCACGGAGATGAGCTGCCAGGAGCCCGACAGCTTGGACTTCACGAACCAGCTGGCGCCGGAGCCGATGTGGCACTCCACGCACTTGACCTTGGCGTGGGGCGAGTTCTGGTAGGTGGTGTACTCCGGCGCCATGACGGTGTGGCAGGCCGTGCCGCAGAACTTGGTCGAGCCCATGATCTCGACGCCCTTGTAGGTGGCGGTGGCGATGATGATCAGGTTGACGACGGACAGGACCGACAGGATCATCGCGATCTTCCGCACCTTCTCCGAATTGAAGTCGAGGATGGGGAAGCCTTCGTCGGGCGCCGCCTCGCCGGCTTCGAGGGCCTTCCGGGCCCGCCGCTTGGCGCGCCAGATGCCGAAGGGGATCAGCAGCAGGCCGCCGATGAAGAAGGCCGGAACGATGAGGAAGGCCATGATCCCGATGTAGGGGCTGCCACTGAACCCGACCAGTTCCATGCCGAACAGGGAGAAAAAGATCACCGCGCTGACGGATGTGACCCACACCCCGAAGAGGCTGACGGGATTGCGCGAGATCCTGCGGAGGAAGTCTTTGAGCATCTTGAGTCTCCGTCTGCGGCGAACCGGACCAGGGCCAGCATAGGACAACGAGGTCCGGAAATGATCACCCATCCGCTGGACGGGCGCGAGATGTGATCCCCGTCCGCGCTCCGCCCACCTCTCCCGAAGGCCCAGGAACGGATCAGCCACGCGCCCTGGGGACGCGTGGCTGGTCTTGGACGGCGGGAAGTATCAGTGGGTCAGGCGCGTCGTCATCGCGAAGATGATCAGCAGGAGCAGCAGGACGCCCAGGCCGAAGAAGAGGTAGCCGAAGCTGCGGGCGATGCCCTTCCAGCTCTCCCATTCGTCCTTGACCCGGAAGGAGTCGAGGCGGCCTTCGGAGACCAGGCGGTCGTACCAGCGCTTGCGCTCATGCAGCAGTTCGCTCTTGGAGACCCGGCCGGAGAAGATGACCGTGTCCATGGGGAACTTCTCAAGCCGGAAATGGGTGTTGAAGAAGTGGACCGTGAAGATGAAACCGGCGGCCAGGAGGGCTTCGTCGGAGTGCACGATGAGGGAGACGTTGATCATCCAGCCCGGCATGAAGCGGCTGAAGAACTCGGGGAACCACATGATCAGGCCCGAGACGCCGATGGCGAAGACGCCCCAGAAAACCGCCAGGTAGTCGAACTTCTCGAAGTAGGTCCAGCGATCGAACTGGGGCTTGGGGCCCTTGCCGAAGAACCACTTGTTGTGGTCGATGAAGTCCTTCAGGTCCTGCTTGGTGGGGATCATGGAGTCCGGGTGGCTCATGGCGACCCAGATGCGGGCGAAGGCGAACTTGCCGGTTTCGGGATCCCGCAGGAAGCCACGGTGCTTCCAGAAGTTGCTGAGGGTGCTGCTCAAGTGCAGGGCGAAGTAGAGGAAGGTGATGACGGCCCCGAAGTGATGCAGGGTGCGCGCGGTCTGCGGCCCGCCCAGGATGCTGAACATCGTCTTCGCCCAGTCGGTGTAGTAGAACTTCAGCGGCATGCCGGTGAGCACCAGGAGCAGGAAGCTCGTGACCACCAGGAGGTGCAGGAAGCGCTCGAAGGGCTGGAAGCGCGTGAACTGCTCGTCATCCTTGGCGATCTGGATCTTGGACTCCCGGAACTGCTTGGAGTCGTGGCGGTAGAGCCAGATGGAGCGGAAGAGCCAGAGCAGGGTGTGGGCGCCGAAGACCGTGAAGGTGCCCACCAGCAGGGTCGTCATGACCAGGAAGACATAGTAGAGCTGGGGATAGTTCTTCCGGTCCATCGGGTTGGCGTGGGGCGCGTACTTGGTGAAGCTCGCGTTGGCGTTCGGGTGGCACTGCTTGCAGGTGCCGACGATGTTGGCGGAGGAGAGCCGCGATTTCGGGTCCGCCGCGCGCAGCACGTCGTGGTGACCGTGGCAGTCATAGCAGGCGGCCACGTCCCGGGCGGCGTTCGCCTTTCCGAGGGCCATCGCCTTGCCGTGGTAGGTGTCGCGGTAGTGCTCCAGGCGGTCCGCGTGGCACTTGCCGCAGGTCTGGTCGGCCATGGACTTGAAGTGGCCGCTGGTGGGCGTCTCGATCTGGTGCGCCGAGTGGCACTGGATGCAGACCGGTCCGCGGGGATCGCCCTTGGCGAGCAGCTGTCCATGGATGCTCTTGTTGTAGATCTCCTCCACGGTGACATGGCACTTGCCGCAGGTCTTGGCCACGTTCGCGTGATTGATGGGCGAGCTGCGGTCCACGCTGCGCTTGATGTCGTGGACGCCGTGGCAGTCGTTGCAGCTGGGGGCGACGATCAGGCCCTTCTTGAGCAACGCCTGGCCGTGGATGCTTTCCTGGTACTGGCTCTCCACGGCCGGGTACTTCATTTTGTACTCGGTGGTGATGTTCTTGTTGGCGTGGCATTTCGCGCACGTCATGGGCAGGTTCATCTTGTAGACCGGGGAGTCGGTCTGCTTCACCGGCACGATGGCGTGGTTGCCGTGGCAGTCGGTGCAACTGGCGGCGCCAGACGCGCCCATGGCCGAGCTCATGCCGTGGATGCTGGTCTGGTAGACCTTGGCCTCGTCCGTGTGGCACTGGGCGCAGTCCACCTTGGTGTAGGCCACGCCGCCGTCGGAGTGGTTCTCCGCCAGGGTCTTGTGGCACTCGCGGCAGGAGAGCGAGGCGTGCACCGACGTCCCGAACTTCGCCCCATCGACGAACATGGACTTCTTCGCGCCGCCCACCTCGATCTCGAAGTCCTTCTCCCCGTGGCAGTCGTAGCAGGCCTCCTTGACGGCCTTGGCCGGCTTCTTCCCCTGCGCGTTCAGCGGCGCTGGCCCGCCCAGGAGGGCCAGGCCCACGGCCAGAGTGAGCGCCGCGCGCGCGGCGAAGGCGAAGGCCCGCGTGGCCGGACGGAGCGCAAGTCGAATCGTGGCTGCTGTCTGGTTGATCACGATCTCGTCTCCTCGGCTCAGGGTTCCCTCAGCCAGCGTGGAATTCATCAGGTGCGGGACGGCTGGTTCCTGCGGCGTTGCTCGTCAAACGGAAGGCTCTGGATCCCGCCTCCGGTGAGATTCTCCGCCGTTTCGCGGCCCAGGCGCGCTGACCGTGATCACAACTTCGCCGCCGCGGCCCGCGCGGCGCGCCGGGCGGCTGGTACTGCGTCACAAGTCCGCTCGGGCGGGTCCAATCGCCTGGACACGGTTTCGCCCGAACATGAAAGTGGAGCGAGGGCGGCGTCGACGGTGCGATGGCCACCCACGATCTGAGGCGCATATGTCCGTCGCTATGGCTGGAATGCTCTCGCTGCTGCTGCTGACCGCGGCACCACCGGCAAAGCCCACGAAAGGACAGGACTGCAATGCCTGTCATGAGGTGGACGTCCCGCGCTTCGAGAAGAGCGCCCACGGGAGCCTCGACTGCCGGGACTGCCACAGCGGCATCACCAAGCTTCCCCACGCCGACAAGCCGGCCAAGGTGGCCTGCGCCTCGTGCCACGGCGACGAAACGAAGGAATACGCCAAGAGCGTGCACGGCCAGTCCAAGAGGGAGGGCATGGCGGATGCGGCGAGCTGCCTCTCCTGCCATGGCGCCCCGCACGAGATCCTGGGGAGCTCGAACCCCGCATCCAAGACCACCAAGAAGAACATGCCAGACACCTGCGGCGCCTGCCATTCGAACCCCGATTTCCTGGCCCGGCACAAGATCCCCTTCGCCAAGCCCGTCGAGGCCTACCGGCTGAGCGTCCACGGCCGCGCCGTGGCCCGCGGCGAGGAAGCCGCGGCCTCCTGCTCCGACTGCCATGGCAGCCATGGGATCCAGTCCGGCAAGGGCGGCCATGCCTCCACCAACCACGAGTTCATCGCCCAGACCTGCGGGAAGTGCCACTCGGACGTCCAGGAGGTGTACGACGCGAGCGTCCACGGCAAGGCGGTGAAGGCTGGGGCCAAGGGCGCGCCCGTATGCACGGACTGCCATGGCGAGCACAACATCCTGGCGCCCTCGGAAGCGGGATCCCTGGTGAACCCGGCCCGAGTCTCGACCGCGACCTGCGGCCGCTGCCACGGCGATGAGCGCCTTTCCGCCCGCTACAACCTCCCCACCGACAAGCTGCCCTCCTTCGAAGACAGCTATCACGGCCTCGCCATGCGCGGGGGCGCCCAGACCGTCGCCAACTGCGGCAGCTGCCACGGCATCCACAACATCCTCGCCTCCTCGGATCCCAAATCCACCATCCACCCCAAGAACCTCGGGCAGACCTGCGGGCGCTGCCACGCCGGCGTGGGCGATCGCTTCGCCATCGGCGCGGTCCACCTGAAGCCCGGCAGCGGCCCCGAGAATTCGGTGGTGAAGTGGATCCGGCTCGTCTACCTCGTCCTCATCCCCGCGACCATCGGGTTCATGCTGCTGCACAACGGCCTGGACTGGTTCGCCAAGGTCCGCCGCGGCCGCCACACCCACGTCACCGGGGGCGAAGTCCCCCGCATGAACCTGAAATTCCGGATCGCCCACGGCATGGTGGTCCTCAGCTTCATCACCCTGGTCATCACCGGGTTTGCCCTGAAATTCCCCGATGCCGCGTGGGTCAAGGCTTTCCAGGAATTCGACCCCACCAGCCAGTACCGGGGCCTGGTCCACCGGATCGCGGCGGTGGTCATCTCCCTCGCCACCGTCCTCCACCTGGTCCACGTGGCCGTCGTGAAGCGCGACCGTGTCATCCTCCGCGAACTGATGCCAACCTTCCAGGATGCGAAGGACATGATCGCCATGCTGCGCTTCAACCTGGGCTTCTCGAAGACAAGGCCCACTTTCGGCATGTTCGGGTACCCGGAGAAGATGGAGTACTGGGCCTACATGTGGGGCACCATCGTGATGGCCGTGACCGGCCTGCTGCTCTGGGCCAACAACTGGAGCATGCGCCACTTCCCCAAGTGGGTCACCGACGCCGCCACCACCGCCCACTGGTACGAAGCCATCCTGGCGACCCTCTCGATCCTCGTGTGGCACTGGTACCTGGTGATCTTCGATCCGGACGTCTACCCCATGGACAAGGCCTGGCTCACCGGGAACACCTCGGCGGACCACGTGCGGGAGACCCGGCCCGAGTACTACCTGGCCCTCGCGCGGAAGCAGGAGGAGCAGGAGGCGCGGGAAGAGCGGGAGGAAGCCGACGGGTCCGCTCCGGACGGCGACGGGAACGGCCAGCCGTGACCACCTGGAGCGGGCCGTCCCGCGCCGCCGCCCCGCGCCCCCACGGGCATCCTGCAGGGCGTATCATGTCCCCACACTCATTCCAGGGTCCTCTGGATCCCATCCCAGTGGCGGCGTCGTGAATCCCTACGAGATCCTTCAAGTCCCCCGCAGCGCCAGCGCCGACGAGATCAGGGCGGCCTATCAGCGCCTTTCGGCCGAGTGGCATCCCGACAACTACGCCGGGGCCGAACGCCTGCAGGCGGCCCTTCGGGTCCGCGAACTGGCGGAGGCCTACACCATGCTGAAGGACGTGGAGTCCGGGGCCGGAACCCGCAGCGGGAACCCAGTTCCCGGAACCGGGGCCCTCGCCTTCCATCCAGCTGCAGAGCGCCGCCGAGCTCGACGCCGCCGTGGGGCGGGGGCCGCAGGATCCCTTCTCGAGGGCCAAGTACCATTTCGAGGCCGGACGGCTCGAGGCCGCCCTGGAGCAGGTCCAGGAGGCCCTCCGCATCAACCCGGACAAGCACGAGAACCACGCCTTGCACGCCAAGATCCTGGACGCCCTCGGCACGGACCACCGGGCCCTCGTAGGGGCCCTCGAGCAGTGCCTGGCCCTCGACAAGAAGGATTTCGACAGCGCCTTCAGGCTGGCCCAGGTGTACCAGGAACGCGGCATGCACACCCGGGCGACCCGCTACTGGGAATGGGCCTACGCCCTGAACCCCCAACATCCCTACTTCGCGCAGGAGAAGACCGGCGCCAAGGATAAGGTTCTCGAGACCGCCCAGGACATCACCGGCTCCCTCCACGGCATGCTGGAAGGCGCCAAGGGCCTCTTCAAGTTCGGCAAGGGTTCCAAGTAGGGGCGCCGGAAGGGCGCCCCGGGCATGAAGCTCCGGCCGGACACGCATCTGGAGGACGATTCATGCGATCCATGACCGCCTACGCGGAAAGCCAGGTCCCCCTCGCCAGCGGGCAGCTCCGCCTCGCCCTGCGCTCGGTGAACCACAAGTCCCTGGACCTCTCCCTGCGGTTGCCGGCGGCGCTGCTGTCCCTGGACGCCGCCATCCGCGCGGAGGTGCGCGGCGCCGCCTCCCGGGGCAAGCTGGACCTGGCGGTGGACGTGCAGGACGAGCCCGGCCTCGAACCCCACATCAACCGGCCCCTGCTCCGGGCCGTCGCCAAGGCCTGGGCGGAGGACGCCGAATGGCTTCACCTCCCGCCCATGAGCGCCGAGGCCTTCTTCCGCATGCCCGGCGCCTGGCTCCCGCCGCCCACGGACCTCGCGGAGCGCATGGAAGCCGTGGTGCTGGAGGGCCTGCGGAATCTCCTGGCCCTGTGGAACGAGGGGCGCGCCAAGGAGGCCGAGCGCCTACGGCCCGCCTTCGTGCAGGGCCTGTCGGAGCTGCGCCGCCTGCGCGAAATCCTCCAGGCCGAAGCCGAGGCGCAGGCCGCCGACCTTCCGGCCCAGTACCGCGCGCGCCTGGAGCAGGTGCTCAAGGACGCCCAACTCGCGGGCCAGCTTCCCCAGGAGCGTGTCATCGCCGAGGCCGGCGCCCTGGCCGAGCGCCAGGACGTCCGCGAGGAGCTCGTGCGCCTCGCCGCCCACCTCGACGACTTCGAAGAGCGCCTGAAGAAAGGTCGCCTCGAAGGCAAGGCCCTGGACGTGTGGAGCCAGGAAGTGCTGCGGGAGCTGAACACCTGCGGATCAAAGTGCAAGCGCATCGCCATGACCCGTGCAGTGATGGAGGCGAAGGGCGTGCTGGATCAGATCAGGGAACAGGCCGCGAACCTGGAGTGAGCGGCGAGCGCCTCACCGGGCGCGGAGCCTGACCTTGCCGTAGACCTTGCCGTTGACCTTGCCGTTGACCTTGCCGTTGACCTTGCCGTTGACCTTTAAAAGGCACCCTAGCCCGACATGATTCGCCCGCCCTTGGCGAATCGTGTCGGACAAGGGTGCAGGCAAGCGATAGCGCGCCAGGTCCATGAACAATCCCGATCCCGGGTATCCATGTTTCGGTGGGTCCAAGGTCAACTGCAACACAACGGGTCCGACGCCCCTCACCGTCTCTGAAGCAGGTCGAAGGCTCCGTGCCCCGGCCTGGCGCGCTCTCGCTTGCCTGCACCTCCCTGGACCACGATCCGCCAAACGCGGGCGGATCATGGCCCAGGAAGGTGCCTCTGTGAAGGTCAAAACCGGACTGCGAATGACGAAGTTCGGGTTGGTCCTTGACCTTGCCCTTGACCTTGCCCTTGACCTTGCCCTTGACCTTGACCTTGAAACGGCACCCTTGCCCGGCATGATTCGCCCGCCCTTGGCGAATCGTGTCGGACAAGGGTGCAGGCAAGCGATAGCGCGCCAGGTCCATGAACAATCCCGATCCCGGGCATCCATGCTTCGGTGGGTCCAAGGTCAACTGCGACACAACGGGTCTACCCTGCCCTCACCGTCCCTGAAGAACATCGAAGGACACTCCAAAGCCGGAGCATCTCCCTACCGCGGGATCGTGCCCGTCCGCTCCCACCGCGTCCACACCAGGAAGTGCCGCGCGCCGTCGATGAAATTCATGGCCACGTCGCCGGGATGCTTGGGGACATTGGCGTTCTGGTCGTCGTCGTTGCCTTCCCGGAAGCTCCACCACACGAGGAAGGGCCGGCCGCGGAGCTGCTCGATGGGGACGTAGCCCCAGGCGCGGCTGTCCTGGCTGTTGTCCCGGTTGTCCCCCAGGGCCAGCAGGAAGCCCGGCGGCACGGTGTAGGGGCCCACATTGTCGGCGTAGCTGTCGTTCACCAGGCTCTGCTTGCCCTGGCGGTTCACCGACAGGAGCTCAGGATCGGCGTGGGGCCAGAGCCCGGGAGGCACGACGGCAGGGCCCGCGTCGCGGGTCAGGGGCCACGGACCCGGCTGGGGCTGGGGCCGCCCGTTGGCGACGTCCTGGCCTTGGATGATGTGGTGCTCCCACTCCCCGGTGAGCAGCTTGCCGTTCAGGTAGAAGCGCTTGTTGCGGACTTCGAAGGTGTCCCCGGGCAGGGCCGCCGCGCGCTTCACGTAGTCCATGTCCCGGTCCACGGGATACCGGAAGACGATGATGTCGCCGCGCTCCACCTTGCGCATGGGGAAGAGCTTCGCCTCCCAGTCCCACTGGGGCACGGCGAAGACGAACTTGTTCACCAGGAGGTGGTCTCCGATCATCAGCGTGTTGCGCATGGACGCCGAGGGGATGGTGAACTGCTGACCCACGAAGGTCTTGAAGAAGACGATCAGCAGGACGGCGAAGCACACCACTTCCAGGTTGTCCCGGAGGGCGCCCTTGGCGGCGCCTTCGGGCAGGAGGACCGGGTCCTTCTCCTTGGCCATGGGGAGCGCTCCTATTTCTTCTTGGCGCCGCGCGGAGCCGCGGGGACGGAAAGGTTCCGGGCCGGGGCATCGGTGAACCCCCAGCCCACAAGGCGCATGGAGGCCGTCCAGCGGCCCTCATTCCATTCCAGGACTTCGGCGCTGCCGATATGGGGCAGGAGGAACATGCGCGTCCGCGGCCCCCTCGCCCTTGAGGGGGGCAGATTCGATCCAGACGCCGACCTTCGGCGCATCCTTGGGGAGGAACTTGTCGAAGAGGGGCGAGGTGCCCCGGCCCAGGATGCGGCTGGCGACGCCACCTTCGACCCAGGAGGAGACGCGGTCGGGGAAGCCTTCCGGCAGCACCATGGCGGCGCGCTTCTGCGCGTCCATGACCCGGAGGCCGCCATTCCTAGCTTCGAAGGCAAAACGGTCCTCGCCCTGGAGCCGTGTGTGACGGATCTCACCGACCACCGAGTTCCCATCGGGGGAGGGCTGGGCCGCCTCCACCCGGACCTGCAACCGGGACTCGACGCGGGCATTGCCTTCCAGGGAAGGGTTCTCGTAGGCCAGGGTCAGTCCCTCCTCGTGGGGAGCATAGACCAGGCGATCCCGGTCCGCGGGCATCGTCCGGCAGGCGGCCGCCAGGAGCAGGATCGCGGCGACCAGGCCCGGCCGGTGGGCGATCATTTGGGCCCCTTGGAGAACTTGGCCATGAGGTCCGTCAGGGAGGCGTTGTCCTTCACCGGTGCCGCGGGCGGCTCCGAGCGCATGACCCGCGGCTCGGAGGGCCGCTCGGGGCGGCGGTCGGGGCGGGGCCCCCGGTTGCCCTGGGGTCGGTCGCCCTGGGGACGGCCGCCGTCGGGACGCCGGTCGGGCCGGCCTTCGGACCCGGGCCGGGGAGCGACGCCTTCCCGGCGGGGCTGGTCCGGCCGCGGCGGGCGAGGCTGGCTGCCTTCGGGCCGCGGGGCGCGGGGAGGCCTCGGGCCGGACGGTCGGGCGCCCTGGCCCTCGGGCCTCGGCCCTTCCGGCCGCGGCGGACGGGGCGGCCTCGGCGCGTGGACGTGGACCGGCGGCGCCAGCAGGGCCTTGATGCTCAGGCCGATGCGCTTGGCCGGCAAGTCCACGGCCATCACCTTGACCTTCACCACCTGGCCGACGCTGAGCTTGTCGGCGGCCTTCTTCACGAACTGGTGGCTGATCTCGCTGAGGTGCACGAGGCCGTCCTGGTGGACGCCCACGTCCACGAAGGCGCCAAAGTCCGTCACATTGGTGACGATGCCCTGGAGCTCCATGCCGATCTCCAGGTCTTCGGGCTTGTTCACGCCCTCCCGGAACTGCACGGCCTCGAACTTCTCCCGGGGATCGCGGCCGGGCTTCTTGAGCTCCGCCAGGATGTCCTTCACCGTCTCGACGCCGAAGCGTTCATCAACAAAGAGTTTGGGATCCAGCGCGTCCAGCACGGCCTCGTTGCCCACGAGCTCGGCCACGGTCTTGCCCGTGAGCTGGCAGATGCGCTCCACCACCGGATAGGCCTCGGGATGCACCGCGCTGGAATCCAAGGGGTTCGCGCCTTCGCGGATGCGCAGGAAGCCCGCGGCCTGCAGGAAGGCCTTCTCGCCGAAGCGGGGGATCTCCAGGAGCTGCTCCCGGGTGTGGAAGGCGCCCTTCTCGAAGCGGTGGGCGACGATGTTCTTGGCCAGGGCCCTCGCCGATGCCGGCCACATAGCTGAGGAGCTTGTAGGAAGCGGAGTTGAGGTCCACGCCCACCCGGTTCACGCAGGACTCGACCACATCATCGAGGCCCTTCTTGAGGGCGGTCTGGTTCACGTCGTGCTGGTACTGGCCCACGCCGATGGACTTGGGCTCCACCTTCACCAGCTCGGCGAGGGGATCCTGGAAGCGCCGGGCGATGCTGATGGCGCCGCGCACGGTGAGGTCCAGCTCGGGGAACTCCTCCCTGGCCACATCCGAGGCCGAGTAGACGGAGGCGCCGCTTTCGCTGACGCTGACGCAGATCACGTCCCGGCGTTCCGTGTCCTTCAGCCAGTCCTTCAGGAAGGTCTCGACTTCCCGGCCGCCGGTGCCGTTGCCCACGGTGATGGCCTCGATGGGGTATTTCGCGGCGAGGCCTTCGAGGATCGCGCGGCTGCCGTCGAAGTCCCGCTTGGGCTCCAAGGGGTAGATGACGGCGGTCTCCATGAACTGGCCCAGGCGGTTGATCACCGCGAGCTTGCAGCCGGTGCGGATGCCGGGGTCCACGCCCAGGGTGCAGCGCTGGCCCGCCGGAGGCGCCAGCAGCAGATGGTCCAGGTTGGTCTGGAAGACGCCGATGGCCTCGATGTCCGCCGCGCGCTTGGCGTCCATGCGGACTTCCACTTCGATGCTGGGGGCGAGGAGGCGGTCGAAGGCATCCTCGGCGACGGCGTGGAGCGAGGCCCGGTAACCCGAAGCGGGATCCACGGGCACCTTGGCCACCAGGCGGCTCACGAGACTCTCGCGCTCCACGTCCAGCTTCACGGTGAGGATCTCCTCCTTCTCGCCACGGCGCAGGGCCAGCAGGCGGTGGGAGGGGATCTTGCGGATGGGCTCGCTGAAGTCCCAGTAGGGGCGGAAGCGCAGGGACTCCTTGGACTCCTTCTTCTCCTCCCGCAGGGTGGACTTCAGGACGCCCTTGTCCTTGAACTCGTGGCGCAGCATCTGGCGGATGTCGGCGTCCTCGGCGAGGCGCTCGGCGAGGATGTGGCCCGCGCCCTCCACGCACTCGCTGGCGGTGGCGAGGCCCTCCTCGCCCTCCTTCATGAAGGGGGCCGCCAGCATCAGCGGATCGGCGCCGGTGGCGTCCGCCAGCAGGGCGTCCAGCAGGGGCTCCAGGCCGCGCTCCCGGGCCACCATGGCCTTGGTGCGCTTCTTGGGCTTGTAGGGAAGGTAGAGGTCCTCGAGCTCGGACTTGATCCAGGCCGCCTCGACCTTGGCCCGCAATTCGTCGGTGAGCTTGCCCTGCTCGTGGATGGACTTCAGCACCGTGGCGCGGCGGTCCAGCAGGTCCTTGTAGTAGGCCACGCGGTCCTCGACGGCGCGGATCTGCACTTCGTCCAGGCTGCCGGTGAGCTCCTTGCGGTAGCGGGCGATGAAGGGCACCGTGTTGCCGTCCGCCAGCAGGGCGGCCACCGCCGCGACGCCGGCCCGGGGCAGCTTCAGCTCCGCCACCATGCGGGTCAGCAGCTGGTCCTGGACCTGGGCTGCGTCGCCGCGGAAGGCCCGGGTGGAGCTCTCCTTGGGGCGCCGGTCCCGATGCCGTTCCCGGGGCTCGCGAACGGCCGCGGGGGCGGCTTCGGAAGCCGCACCGGAAGCGCCTTCAGGAACCATGGGGAGAGGGTCTTCCGTAGCAAGGGGAGGCGTCAGGAGCCTCCGCCGGCGCTGAGGCCATTCCGGTCGCGCCCGTCTCGGGCGTGGTTACGGAGGTGGCCAAGGATTCCTGGAATTCCTGTCCGGCCTGGACAAGGGCCTCGGAGGGGGCCTCCGGGACTGGAATGACCGCGGGGACGGCTGCGGGCGGCTCCATCGTGGCGGCTGGTTCCAGCGTGGCGGCTGGGTCCAACGTGGCGGCCGGTTCCATGGAGGGGGCGGCTTCCAGCGCAGGGACGGGCTCCGGCGTCGGCACGGCCTCCAGCATCGGGGCGGGCTCCAGCGTGGGGGCGGCCTCCAGCGCGGGGGCGGCCTCCAGCGCAAGGGCGGACTCCAGCGCGCGGGGGCGGGCGGCATTGGTGCCATTCCGGCTTCGGGGGCGGGCAGGCCCGGAGTTTCCTGGGGCTTCTCGTGTTCGCGCATCGGGTCCTGATCCTGCATCACCACTGACTCCTGCCAGGGCCCCACGGGCCAAAGGCGCATGATACCGCGAGGTCCGGGAGGCCGTCCCGCGCGGAGTTCCACCCGCTACACTGGCCCGATGGCCCTGAAGCCTCTCCACAAGTTCCGCATCGTCGATCTGTCCAGGATCCTCGCCGGCCCCTTTTCCACCCAGCTCCTCGCGGATCTGGGAGCGGAGGTGCACAAGGTCGAACCCCTGGACGGGGATCCGACCCGGGGCTGGGGCCCGCCTTTCGACCCCGCGGAAGGCGAAAGCGCCTACTTCCGCTGCGCGAACCGGGGCAAGACCAGCGAGACCCTCGACCTCCATGAAGCGGACGGCAAGGCGAGGCTCCTCGACCTCCTGAAGGAGGCGGACGTCCTGGTGGAGAACTTCCTCCCGGATTCCGCCGCGCGGCTGGGCCTCACCTGGGGCAAGCTGCACGCCCAGTTCCCGAAGCTCATCGTGGCCTCGATCCGCGGCTTCGCGTCCGACGTGGAGGCCTCCCGGCGGGCGGGCTACGACTTCATCCTCCAGGCGGAAAGCGGCTGGATGAGCATCACCGGGGAAGAGGAGGGCCGGCCCATGAAAGTCGGCGTGGCCCTGGTGGACGTGCTGGCGGCGCTCTATTGCGCCAACGGCGTGCAGGCGGCCCTGCTGCACCGGGAGCGCACCGGCGAGGCCATCCACGTGCAGGTGCCTCTCATGGAGGCGGCCCTCGCCGGCCTCGTGAACGTGGGCGCCAGCGCCCTGATGACGGGCCAGGCGCCCAAGCGCTACGGCAATGGCCACCCGCAGATCGTGCCCTACCAGACCTTCCGCTGCCGGGACGGGGAAGTGGCCATCGGTGTCGGCAGCGACAAGCAGTTCGAGATCCTCGCCCTCTGGCTGGGCCTGGACCTCGACGCCCATCCGCACTGGCGGCGCAACCGGGGCCGGGTGGAAGACCGCGAGCGGCTGCTGGGGGAGCTGCAGGAGCGCCTCGCCGGCCGCTGCGCCGACGAAGTGATCGAGACCTGCGACGCCGATGCGATTCCAGCGAGCCGGGTCCGCACGGTGGACGATGTGCTCTTCCGACAGGCGGGGCGCCTCCACCACCTGATCCAGCCCCTTTTCGACGAGGAGACCGGCCGCATGATCCCAGCCCTCGCGAGCCCCCTGCTCCTCAACGGCCAGCGGGCCTGCGCAGACCGGGTGCCGCCCCGGAAGCCCCGTGGCTGACGGCGCCCCGGTCAGCCCGCGCCGCCGCCCGCCCCGGGGGCTGAAGCCCCTCCGCGCCGCCCAGCGCGGATCCCAGGCCGCGGATGCGGACATGGAGGAACGCCTCCAGGGCGCCTGGACGCTGGTGGTGGGCACGGTCCTGGCGAAGCGCACCCGGCTGGTGCGCGTGCGCCGGGGCATCCTCGTGATCGGCGTCTGGGACCTTGGCAGCGTCCAGGCCTTGCGACAGGCCGCCGCCGCCGCCTGGCCGGAGGTGCGCGCCCGCCTGCGGCGCTTCACCGGCGTCGACCTCGCCGGGCTGGAGGTCGAGCCCTGCGATCCGCCGGCCCCCGCGGCCCCCGGCGACGGCCAGGCCCGGGACGCGCTGGCGGCGCTCTTCGGCCTCCTGAGGACGCCGACGGTCCTTCGCTAGGAGCCCCGGACCGCTAGGTCGTGGATCTCAGGTGGAGCGAGAACCGGTGCTCCACTTCGACGCCGGGGATCATGGCCTGCCAGCCCAGGCTGAAGGCCAGCTCGGGCAGCTCATTCCCTTCCAGGGCCTGGAGCACCGAGGCCCGGACATGGGCGTAGAGATTCTTCCGCTCGGCGAGGGTCAGGTCGCGCTCCTGGAGCCGCATGAAGTTCCATTTCGCTTCGAGGTAGGTCCGGTTCACGAGCCAGTTGACGCCGCGGTCCCGCAGGAAGGCGTGTTCCACCCGCTGGTCATCGCCGTGGGGGATCGACGCCATCAGCGCATGGGGATAGGTCCGCCGCGCGACGCCCCGCCACCGCAGCCGCTTGTAGAAGTCCCCGTCCTCGTTGCCCCAGCCCTCCAGGGCCTCGTCGTAACCGTCCAGGGCGGTGAAGGCGTCCCGCGGGACGAGGACGGTTCCCATCAGGTCCGTGGTGCCCCCTTCCGAGCGCCAGTAGGTGCCTTCCTCGAGCTGCGGGAAGACCGCCGCGCCGAAATCCGGGGCGAGAAGGATGTCCGCGTCGAGAAAGCAGAGCCATCGTCCCGAAGCCACCGCGGCCCCCGCGTTGCGGGCGGCGGAGAGGTTGAAGTGGCGCCGGCCCTGGACCCGCACCACCCGCACGCCGGGATGTTCCGCCGCCACCCAGTCCCCGCTCAGGTCCGGACAGGAGAAGTCCACCACGATGATTTCCGCGTCCGGCTGGACGAGCCAGGTCGGCAGGGCGCGCTGGAGGTGGGCCAGGCGGCCCATGCAGGTGGTGACGAAGGAGACGAGGGGCATCGGAGCCTCAGACAGGGGCCGGGGTACGGTAGCCGCCGGGATGGGCCCGCCGCCAGGCCCAGGCGCTTTCCACCAGGGGCCGCAGGGCGGAGCGGGCGGGCTCCCAGTCCAGTTCCCGCCGGGCGCGGGCGATGTCGGCCACCAGCACGGCGGCATCGCCCTCCCGGCGCGGGGCGGAGACCACGGGCACGGCCTGGCCGGTGACCTCGCCGACCATGGCCAGGACCTCCCGCACGGAGGCGCCGAGGCCGCTGCCGAGGTTGCAGACGCGGTGTTCCCCAGGCCCCGTGCGTTCCAGGGCGAGCCTGAAGCCCGCCGCCAGGTCGGAGGCGTGCACGTAGTCCCGCACGCAGGTGCCGTCGGGGGTCGGATGGTCCTCGCCCAGGACCCGGAGAGGCCCGCTCCGGCCCAGCACGGCGTCCAGGGCCAGGGGGATGAGGTGGGTCTCCGGGGCGTGGTCCTCCCCGATGTCCCCGGCGCAGCCGGCGGCATTGAAGCAGCGCAGCACGGCGCAGCCCAGCCCCCGCTGCCGGTGCAGCCATTCCAGGGCCTCCTCCACCACGCGCTTGGAATGGCCGTAGGGGCTGCCGGGCGCGATGGCATCCTCTTCCCGGATGGGGACGGCGCCCGCGGAGGCATAGACCGCCGCGGAACTCGCGAAGGCGAAGCGCGGGACGCCCGCCTCCACCAGCACCTCCAGCAGGAGCAGGGTCCGGGCCGTGTTGTTCGCGAAGAAAGGGCCGGGCTCCCGCATGCTCTCGCCGGCTTCGATGGAGGCCGCCAGGTGCAGCACCCCGTCGGGCCGGTCTTCCCGGAAGGTCCGGCGCAGCAGGTCCTGGTCGCCGCAGTCTCCGCGCAGGAAGCGCACCGCCGGAGGCAGGGCGGCCGCGTGCCCCGTCCGCAGGTCGTCCAGGGCCGTCACCCGGTGCCCGTGGGCGAGCAGCTCGCCGACCGCGTGGCTCCCCAGGAAGCCGGCGGCCCCGGTGACGAAGATGTGCATGCGGACTCCCAGGGAATCCGTCCAGTTGATCCCAAAGGTGCGCCTGCCGTCCAGCGGGCTGGGCGGCTCCCGGCCGGTCCGCTGGACGCAAGAAGGGGACCCATGCGATGGGTCCCCTTGGATCTGGTCGGGGCGAGAGGATTCGAACCTCCGACCTCTCGGTCCCGAACCGAGCGCTCTACCAGGCTGAGCCACGCCCCGAAGAGAGCCAGATTATCCAACCCACCCGGGATGCGTCCAGCGGAATTGCGGAAAGGGAGCCTTGGGCTCGGGGCGGAAGCGTGGGAAACTCCCTCTTCGCCGGGAGACGGAAGCCAGATGACCGACGCGTGCACGATCCTGACGACCTGCGGGAGCGAAGAGACGGCCCTCACCATCGCCGCGGCCCTGGTGGACCAGGGCTTCGCCGCCTGCGTGAACATCCTCCCGAGCGTGAAGAGCTACTACTACTTCAAGGGCGAGACCCAGCTGGATGAAGAGGTCATGCTGATCATCAAGACCACGACGGAGAACTTCGGGAAGGTCAGCGAGGTCATCGCGGACCTGCACACCTACGAGATCCCCGAGATCATCATGTTCCCCATCGCGGAAGGCAGCGAATCCTTCCTGGACTGGATCCGTTCCTCGGTGAACCGGCTGGTGTGAGGGCGCCGCTGAGGGCCGGGCCAGCCTTCCGGCTTCAGCCCACGGCCCACAGGCCTTAGGCTTGATCCTGCGGACGCGCCCGATCCGGAACCGCCCGCAGCCCTGAAGGAACCGCCATGGAACAGACCCTCAGCCTCGAATTCCTGCGCGTGGTGGAGGAGGCGGCCATCGCCTGCTCCCGCAGCATCGGCCACGGTCGCCGCAAGCACAGCGACAAGCTGGCGGTGGAGGCCATGCGCACGGCCATGGAGTCCGTCCGCATGGAAGGCACCATCGTCATCGGCGAGGGGGAGCGGGACGAGGCGCCCATGCTCTACATCGGCGAGAAGGTGGGCCAGGGCGCGCCGAACCCCGCGGTGGACATCGCCGTGGATCCCCTGGAAGGCACGAACCTCTGCGCCACCGGCGCCCCCAACGCCATCGCCGTGCTGGCGGCTTCGGAGAAGGGCGGCCTGCTCCACGCGCCGGACCTCTACATGGAGAAGCTGGTGGTGGGCCCCGCCGCCAAGGGCAAGGTGGACCTGGACGCTCCGGTCATCGACAATCTGGAGGCCATCGCCAAGGCCCTGGACCGGAAGATCGGCGACCTCACCGTGAGCGTGCTGGACCGGCCCCGCCATGAAACCCTCATCGCCGACATCCGGGCGGCGGGCGCCCGCATCCAGCTCATCGGCGACGGCGATCTGAGCGCGGCGATCTCGGCGGCGGTGAGCGGCACCGGCATCCACGCGGTCATGGGCACCGGCGGCGCGCCGGAGGGCGTCCTCAGCGCCGCGGCCCTGAAGTGCCTCAACGGCGAGATCCAGGGCCGCCTCAAGGTGGACACCAACACCGCCAGCCGCGAGAAGGCCGAGGAGATGGGCGTGGATTTCGGCCGCATCTACCGGACCGAGGACCTGGCCCCGGGCCGCCAGATCATCTTCGCCGCCACCGGCGTCACCACCGGCAACCTCCTCGCGGGGGTGCGCTTCTTCGGCCACGGCATCCGCACCAGCTCCCTCATCCTCACCTACGGCACGCGGCAGGTGCAGTTCATCGATACGGTGCGGGTGGACAAGCGGGACGGGGTGACGGTGCGGTTCTAGGCAGCGGCCGGTTCCGTCGTCCTTGGGGGCATCCATGAACAGGTGGCTGATCATCCCGCTGCTCCTCGCGTCCTGCGCCGCCCTTCCCGCCGCCCGCCGCAACGATGGCGCCGCGGAGACCGCCGCCGGGGGCCTGCGGCTGCGCAGGGAGCGCAGCGTGGCCATGGTGAAGGAGCGGCTCACCATCGGCCCGAAGCGCGTGCGCGTCGAGTATGAGTTCCGCAATGACACGGACAAGGATGTGGTCACGGAAGTCGCGTTCCCCATTCCCGAGTACGAGTACCCCGGCGAGGATCCCGGCGGGGAGCGGGGCTTCAAGGACTTCCGGGTGTGGATCGACGGCGCGCCCCGGCGCTTCCAGACCGAGGCCCGGGCTTTCGTGAAGGAGCGGGAGGTCACCGCCGAGCTGAAGGCCGCGGGACTCGCCATCGAATCCTTCGCGGGCTTCTGCCACTGGGATCTGGACGTGCGGAAGGCCGAGTACCAGGTGGACGCCTTGCCGGAAGCCGCGCGAGCAGAGCTGGTGGCCGCGGGCATCCTCGGCGAAGCGGCCAAGGATGATCCAGGCTGGTCCTTCATGCCCAACTGGCGGGCGAAGGTCACCTACCACTGGACCCAGCGCTTCCCGGCGAAGACCACGGTGAAGATCGCCCACGAGTACACGCCGGTGGCGGGTTTTGGCTTCGTGGAGCCCGCCAAGCTGGCGAAGGAGCATCCCGACGCCGGCGCCGACGCGGCCCTGGTGAAAGCCCTCACGGCAATGGCGGCAAAGCGGGAAGCCGCCGCTCCCACCAGTGGCGCTTACGTGAGCGCCACCTGGGTGAAGTACATCCTGACAACGGCGAACACCTGGAAGACCCCCATCGAGGACTTCGAACTGCGCATCGAGAAGCCCGAAGGCGGCCTGGTCTCCCTGGACTGGGGCGGCCCGGTGGAGAGGCTGCCGGGGGGCATCCTTCGGGCTTCGAAGAAGAAGTTCACGCCTACGAAGGAACTGTCCGTGTACTTCTTCAGGCCCTGATGGTCAGGGGAACCTAGGGCGGCCGCCGCTCATCCAGGCGGGGAGCGCAGGGGCGCTCGACGACTGGAGCATTCATGAGGACCATCATCTGGCTGCCGTTGGCAGCGCTCTGCCTCCAGGCGCAGGAGGCGCCGAGGACGTCTCTTTCCATCCTGGCGGACCACGTGCGGCCGGGGCTCCTCGCCTACGATGCCGCGACCTCCGAAGGGCAGCCTCTCCACTACGAGGACTCGATCCGCCCCCTCCGCGGGCTGGCCCTCCGCATCAGCCAGGACATCGTGAAGGCGGGACCGGGCTGGCTGGCCCTCAACGCGACCTACCGGCCCAGGACGGAAGCCGGATTCAGGCACCTCCTGAACGGCCAGTCAGACCCGTACTCGAGTCTCTCCAGGGACACCTTCGGGTACAGCTATCTCGCCTGCGGCGGCGAGTGGAGCCTGCGGCGGAGGCTGGAAGGCGGTGTCGGCCTGGAGGCACGCATGGAAGGCCTCGACCGGCGCAGGGAGTTCACCCAGGTTGACCCAAGCCTCCCGGCCTTCAAGCTCGAGGCCCAGAGCCACCTGACCCGGGCCTGGCTCCGGGCCCACCTGGCCCATCACTTCGAGGGAGCCCGCCTGAAGCCGTTCCTTCGCGCGGAGGCGGCCTGGGCGCTCACGAACCGACGGGCGCCCGCTCCTGAGCAGCTGGCCCTGACGCAGGATCTGCGCCCCCTCGCGCCCCAGTTCCAGTTCGCCATGGCTGCGGGCATCCGGCTCTGAGCCGCAGGGGCCAAAGCCCAGGCCTCCTGCGACAGGGTGGATGCGGGAGAATGGTGGCTTCCAGTTGGCAGCCAACATTTTCCGGAGCGGCACCATGGCCGAATCCTTCAAGACCCGCTGTTTCCGCCTCGCCTTCAACTTCTGGCCCTGCTACCGGGGCACCGGCGCGCGGGTCACCCACATCGCGTCGGACTGGCGGGAGACCCGCATCCGCCTGCCCCTCAGCCTGCGCACGCGGAACTACGTGGGCACGATATTTGGCGGCAGCCTCTACGCCGCGGTGGACCCCTTCTACATGCTCATGCTCATCCACAACCTGGGCCGGGATTACATCGTCTGGGACAAGGCCGCCAGCATCCGCTTCCGCCGGCCGGGGCGGTCGACGCTGACCGCTACCTTCCGCCTGGACGAGGCGGAGCTCCAGGAGATCCGGGACCTGCTCCAGGACCTGCCCAAGGTGGACCGGACCTACACCGTCGAACTGGTGGACAAGGACGGCGTCGTGCACGCGGTGGTGGAGAAGGTCATCCACATCGCCCGCAAGGAACGCGACTGAGGCCCTACTTCACGAGCTCGCCGGCCCGGACGAACTTCACGTCCACCCGGGACCTCGGGATCAGCTTCTCCAGGGCTTCCACCGTTTCGGGATAGATGTGCCCGATGGCGATGGCTTCGCCGTCCTTCTTGGCCAGGGCCACGGCCCGGTCCCACTGCTTCTCGATTTCCGGGAAGCTCTTGTCGTCATCCAGGAAGACCTTTCGTGAAGCTGAGGCAAGGCCCAGCTCCTTCGCCACGTCATAGGCCACGGTCTCCTTGGTGGTGCGGCTGTCCACGAAGAAGAGCTTCCGGCCCTTGAACTCCCCCAGGACGATCCGCATCCGGGGACGGTCGGCGGTGAGCTTGCTGCCCATGTGGTTGTTGGCGCCCTGGATGTAGGGCACCTCGCCGAAGGCCTTGCGGGTGCGCTCCCGGAGCTCCTGTTCCGTCAGGCCATCCACCAGGGCGTCGGGCCCGGGGTTCTTGTCGTCGCGGCCCTGCATGGGCAGGTGGAGGATGATCTCCTTGCCGGCCCGGTGGGCGATCTCCGCGCTCTCCTTCGTGTGCTCCTGGTAGGGGAGCACCGCCACTGTGAAGGCGATGGGCTGGGCGCAGAGGCGCGTCACCAGCTCGGGCTCGGCGTAGCCCAGGTCATCGATGATGATGGCGAGGCGCGGCAGGGCGGGCTCGGGGGCCTTGGCCTCCTTCGGCGGAAGGGGCTTGGGTTCGGGATGGCCCGGCACCTTCGGCGGCTCCGTCCCGTGCTTCGGCGGCGCGGTCTTCCGGGGCAGGGCATTCCGTTCGCAGCCCATCTGGGTGACCGCCACGCCCAGGCCGATCCCGAGCAGCAGGGTCGCCAAGGCCCACCCCAGGAGGGCGGGCGTGCTCAGGCTTTTTCGGGAGCCCTTTCCCACGGCTCAGGCGACCTCGACGGCGGTCGCGGGACGGAGGCCCGGGAACAGGAGGAAGGCGGCCTTGCCCGCGGGCTTGTCGGCGGGCTTACCGGGCTGGGCCTCCAGCAGGGGCAGCAGCTTCGGCAGGGGATCCTCCGTGGGCTTCAGGCCCTTGAGCGCGGTGGTGGGCTCCACTCCGGCGCGATCGAGCTTCTCGCCGCCGGCGCCGAGCCAGCGCTTCACCACCAGTTCCACCGCCCCGCCCTGCTTGAGGTTGATGCGGGCCCGCTCCACGCCCAGGCCATAGGTGCGTTCGCCGTAAACCTGCAGGCCCAGCTTCTTCAGGGCGGAGGCCAGGGCCTCCGGCGCCCCGAAGGTGCCCAGCCCCGTCAGGACCACGGCCTTGGGGAAGGCGGCGAGGTCGGAAGGCACCACGGAGACGGGCGCGTCCTTGACTTCGCCCTCCCGGGCCGCGGCCTCCTGCACGGTGACCAGGGTCGCGGGCCCGGAAGCGAAGCAGCCCGCGGCCTTCGCCGCCTCCTCGAGCTCGCCCCCCATGCAGAGCCGAAGATCCAGCACCAGCGGCCGGGCGCGGTCCAGGTCCTTGAGGGCGGCCTTCAGCTCGTCGGCCCGTCCGGGTCCGAGGTCCGGCAAGGTGACGAGGTAGGCCTTGTCGTCCTTGCGCACCTCGATGGCGGGACGGGTGGGCAGGGCCCGGTGCAGGCTCACCTTGGCCAGGTTGCCGGTGGCCCCCGCATAGCGAAGCAGCTCCACGTCCGAACCGTTGGGGCCGCGCAGTCTGCGCTCCAGGGTCCAGGCGCTCATGAGGCCCACGGATTCGCCGTCGATCTTGCGGATCACGTCGCCCCCCAGGATGCCCGCCTCCGCCGCCGGCGAGCCGGGGCGGACCGCCACCACCTGGGCATAGATCCGGCGCTTCACCACCTTCATGCCAAGGCCGGCGGGACCGGGATCCGGCAGGCGCAGGTCCTCCGGCGTGAGGAAGGCGTTCAGGGGATGGGCCCGCTCCAGGGTGGCCATGATGCCGCCGCCGACCACCTTTTCCATGTCTGGGCGGTCCACGTAGTTGTCCCGGACGATGCCCAGCACGTCCTGGATGTCCGCGAGACCCGAGAGCGGATCCTGGCCGGCGCCCTTGACTTCCTGCTGGACGCCGCGGGAGGCCCTGGCGCTGCTCACGTTCTGGAGGACCACGGGCCATGTGTAGAGGGCCACGAGGGGAAGGGAGATCAGAGAGAGCCAGGAGCGCTGATGCATCGTCCTAGTGTAGTGCCACCGTGCCGGAAGTTCCCCGCCGGGTTGGAGGGGCTCAGGCGCCGCGGGTCTCGCAGGCTGCGGCCGCAGGGCCCGCGCCTTCCGGGCCGGACCCGGCGAGGGGCCTGGGCTCGGGCCCACCGCCTCCCCGCGGCCTTCCCCAGCCCGGCATCCGGGCCTCGGCCATGCGGGAAAGCAGACGGTCACGGACCGCGGGGCCGTCGGCGATGCCGCGGAGCCTCGCCGTGTGCAGGGAAGGCGCGTGGGCGGACCCGGGCTCCCCGGGACCCTGCTCGCCGCCGCCGGCGGTGCGGACCTCCACGTCCCAGAGTCCGAAGAGCCGCTGGAGCGGGTTCTGCTTCACCTGGATGTCCTGGATGTTGGCCAGGGTGAAGGTCTGCTCCTTGAGGGTGAGGAGGCCTTCCTGCAGGCGGAGGCAGCGCTCCGAGAGCAGGTACCAGCGGCAGTCGTAGTCCCAGCGGAGGGCGAGCCACGAAAACGGGAGCTGGACCAGGAAGGCCAGGACCGCCAGGGCTTCCAGGACCATCGCGATCCGGGCGGCCTCCGCGGGAAGGGGTCCAACGAGGAATTCCCGGAGGAAGAAGTAGGCGACCAGGAGGCCCGCGAGGCTGGCGAGCTGCCGGAAGGCCCAGAGCACCTGCCGGTAGCGCAGGAAGGGCCAGCCCGGCGCGGAAGACTTCGCAGCTGCCCTCCGAACCCGGAGGCAGATGCGGTTCGAGGCCCACGCGGAGCCAGGCCATCACGCGGCGCCGCAGGGCTTCACCCACGGCGGAGCCGCTCCGCGGCCAGGGCTTCCCGAAGGGCGCGCAGCTCCACGGCCAGAGCGTCGAGTTCCTCCCCCAGGGCTGAAGGGGCCGCCGCCGGTGGTGGCGGCGCGCCGCCATGGGAGCGCAGGAACAGTTCGTCCCGCACGCGTTCGATATCCGGAAGGCCCTCCAGCACCATCTGGGCCTGGGCCTGACCGCTGGCGGTCTGGACATGGAGCTTCGCCAGCCCCAGCCAGCGCTCCACCACATTGCTCATGAGGTGGAGGTCCTGGATGCGCGGGTAGGCGAGGTGGATCTCCCGGCGGAACAGGATGCCCCAGCTCATGGACACTCCCTGGTCGTCGAAGCGGTAGGCAAGGGTGTGGTAGCGGAAGTAGAGCACCAGGATCGTGACGGGGAAGAGCGGACCCGTCATCAGGGCCTGCAGCACGTAATAGGTCCAGAGCCGCGGCAGGGGCCGCGTCACCGTGGACAGGTCGAAGGCCGGGCTCATCCCTGGAACCAGTCGGTGCCGCTCTGGAAGCCCTTGCTCTTGGCCTTCATCTGACGGTGGCGCGCGATGGCCAGGTCCACAAGCTTCCCCAGCAGTTCCCCGTAGGCGATGCCGCTGGCGGCCATCATCTTCGGGTACATGGAAATGCTCGTGAAGCCGGGGATGAGGTTGATCTCGTTGAGGAAGACCCGGCCGGTGAGCCGCTCGAGGAAGAAGTCCACCCGGGCCATGCCGTAGGCGTCCAGGGCGCGGAAGGCGCTGGACGCCTCCTTGCGCATCAGGTCCGCCAGCTCCGCGGGGATGTCCGCGGGGATCCGCGTCGTGCTCTTCCCGGCGATGTATTTGTCCTCGAAGGTGTAGAACTCATCGGCGACGAGCACTTCCCCGGGAACGCTGACGAAGGGATCGTCGCCGCCCAGCACGGCCACTTCGATCTCCCGCACGTCCAGGCCCTGCTCCACCAGGACCCTGCGGTCGAAAGCGAAGGCCCGGTCCAGGGCCGCGGGCAACGCCCCGGCCTCCTTCACCTTCTCCACACCGATCGAACTGCCGAGGTTCGCAGGCTTGATGAAGAGGGGCAGGCCCAGCCTGCCGCATTCCGCGAGGCAGGCGTCCCGGCGGGCGGCCCAGCGTTCCTCGGTGAGGCCGACGTAGGGCACCACCGGCAGGCCCTCCGATTCCCAGATCCGCTTGGTGATCCACTTGTCCATGCCCGCCGCCATGGCCAGCAGGCCACCGCCGGTGTAGGGCCGGTGCAGGAGTTCCAGGTAGCCCTGGATCTGGCCGTCCTCGCCGCCCGCCCCGTGGAGGGCGTTGAAGAACGCGTCGGGCAGCGCCGTGCCCTCCGCCCCCGCCTCCAGGGGCAGGAAGGGATGGGCGCTGCGGGCGGGCAGTTCGCCCTTCGAGAGCCGCTCGAAGGGATCCCCCAGGACGGCCCAGACGCCGTTGCGCGCGATGCCCATGGGCCGCACGTCGAAGCGGGCCGGGTCCAGGTGCTGAGCGATGGACCGGGCGGAGACGATGGAGACTTCGTGTTCCGGGCTCTCGCCGCCGAAGAGGAGGCCGATGCTGAGGCGGGTCTGGTTCATGGTTCCCATTCTAGGGCGCTTGCGGTCCCCACGAATGCCCTCCGTTCCCATCCGGAACTTTTCCGGGAGGGAGCTGGTCGAAAGAACCATCCCGTCCTCAAGCGGCCCAGGCTTCACTCCTCGTGGCCAACCCATCGCCACCAGAATCCTGTAAGCCCGATCCCTGGCATCTTTCCTTCCATCCCCGAGGTCACCATGCGCGCTCTCCTCGCCGCCGCCCTTCTCTGTGCAGGCCTTCCCGCCTTGCGCCCACCCGCGGCTCCGCGGCAGGATGCCCCACCGCCGGCGAGGCCCCAGGCCATCGCGCGGCCGCGGCCTTCCATCCTGGTCCCGGGACCCGACGGGAGGCAGGCGCCCGCCCGCCTTCAGGATCTGGCCATCGAGGTGCAGGTGGTGGGCAGCCTCGCGGTGACCACCTGGGACTTCACGCTGTTCAATCCCCAGGACCGCATCCTGGAAGGCGAGTTCGTCTTCCCCCTCGGCGAGGGCCAGACCGTGTCCCGCTTCGCCATGGACGTGAACGGCACGCTCCGGGAAGGCGTCGTGGTGGACAAGGCCAAGGGCCGCCAGGCCTTCGAGGAGATCGTGCGCCGGGGGGTGGACCCGGGCCTGCTCGAGAAGCTGGAGGGCAATGTCTTCCGCGCGCGGGTCTATCCCATCCCCGCCCACGGGACGAAACGCGTGGTCATCGCCTACGAGCAGGAGCTTGGGGCTTCGGCAAAGGAACCGGCCACCCTGCGCTACACCCTGCCCTTGGATCTGCCGGAGGCCGTCGCGAACTTCCGCCTCACGGTGGACGTGGTGGAGCAGACCCTGCAACCCGCGGTGGAGGGCAGTCCCTTCGACACCTTCGAGCTGCAACCCTGGCGGCACTCCTTCCGGGCCGAAGCCGTCCGCAAGGACTTCCAGCCCGTGCGCCCTCTCGCCCTCTCCATTCCCAAGCCCCCGGACGCCGCCGCCTCCTTCTACGAGGATACCGAGGATGGCCGCTATTTCTACGCGGCCCTGGCGCCCCTCGGGAAGCGGGAGCCGAAGGCCGCGCCCCGACGCCTCCTGGTGGCCTGGGACGCCTCGGCCTCCGCTGGGAAAAGGGACCGCGCCAAGGAGCTGGACCTGTTGACCCGCTACCTGAAGCGCCTGGGAACGGCGGAGGTCGCCCTCTGCGTCTTCCGCAACGAGGCCGAGCCCCTGCGCGCCTTCGCCATCCGGAACGGCGATTCCACGGCGCTGCGGGCCGCTCTCGAAGCCGAGCCCCTCGACGGCGCCACCAGCTTCGGCGCCCTGAAGCTCTCCGGCGAGAGAGCCGACGAGGTGCTGCTCTTCAGCGACGGCCTGTCCACCCTGGGTTCCAGCGAGGCGACCTTGCCGGACGCGCCGGTGATCGCCCTGAACAGCGCCGCCCAGGCCGCACCGGCCTTCCTGCGGGGTCTGGCGGAGGGCAGCGGCGGCGAGTTCCTGGACCTCGCCGCGGAAGGCGTGGACGAGGCCCTGGAGGCCCTGCGCACGCGGCCCCTGGCCTTCCTCGGTGCGACGGTGCAGGAGGGCCGCGTCGCGGACCTCCTGCCCGCCAAGGGTGCGCGGGTGCGCGGCGCCTTCGGCCTCGCGGGCCGGCTCGATTCCGATACCGCCACCCTGCGCCTCGCCTTCGGCTTCGGCCGTTCCATCGTCTTCACCAAGGTGGTGAAGGTGGGCCGCGGCAACGGCAGCGCGGCCCCGGCCCGGCGCCTCTGGGCCCAGAAGAAGCTCGCGGAGCTGGCGCGCGATCCCGAAGGGAACAAGGAGGCCATCACCGACTTGGGAACGCGGTTCTCCATCGTCACCGAGGGCACCTCCCTCATCGTGCTGGACGCCCTCGAGGACTACGTCCGCTACCGCATCGTGCCTCCCGCGGACCTGCGTGAGGCCTACTGGCAGCGCGTGAAGGCCGAAGGCGCCGTCCAGCAGCGCCAGGAGCGGGAACGGGTGGACAGGGTGCTCACCCAGTGGAAGGAACGCCAGGCCTGGTGGGAGAAGGCCTTCAACCCGCCGCCGATGAAGGAGAAAGACCAGGCCCGCGACGACCGGGGCCAGGTGCACGGGTATGCCGCAGGGTCCGTTGCGACTCGGGTTCGAGAAGAGACGCCGCGCCCGGCCGCTGCGCCACCCCCGGCACCGTCCCCGGTCATGGCCGAGCTCACGGATTCCAGTGCGGCCCTCAGCCGCGACGCCCGAGGCGGCGAGCGCAAGAAGGCGGAGCGGCGGGCTGGCGGACCCGGCCGCCAGGACGCGGCCAAGACTGTGGACGCTCAGGCCGAGGTTGGCCTCGACCACGACGACCGGGCGGCCCGGCCCGCCGCCATCACCCTCAAGACCTGGGACCCCAATACGCCCTACCTGAAGGCCCTGCGGGCCCTGCCCAAGGCGGACCGCTATGGCGCCTACCTGGACCTGTGGAAGGACTGGGAGCACCAGCCCGGCTTCTTCCTCGACGTGGCGGACCAGCTGCGCCAGGACGGCTCGGAGCGCCTCGCCCTGCGGGTGCTCTCCAACCTCGCCGAGCTGCGGCTGGAGGACGCGGCCCTCTTCCGGGTCCTCGGCCACCGCCTCATGCAGGTCCATCGCCCCGCCCTGGCCATGTGGGTCTTCGCCAAGGTGCAGCTCTGGCGGCCCGAGGAGCCCCAGAGCACCCGCGACCTGGCCCTGGCCTGCGCCGAGGGCGGCGAGCCCCAGCGGGCGGCGGAGCTCCTGTGGGAAGTTGTGAAGGGGAACTGGGACGCCCGCTTCCGGGACGTGAACCTCATCGCCCTTGGGGAGCTGAACGCACTTCTGGCGCGGACCCGGCCGGCCATCCGCGTGAAGGGCATGGACCAGGCCTTCCAGCGCAACCTGCCGGTGGACATCCGCGTCGTCCTCAACTGGGACACCAACGACAGCGACATGGACCTGCACGTTGTGGATCCCCGGGGCGAGACCTGCTTCTACGGCCACCAGGCCACGGCCCTCGGCGGGCG
>JADJVL010000013.1 GCA_016710635.1 Holophagaceae bacterium
CCTCCGTGCTGGACCGCGCGGTGCCCCACCTGATCTCTGCCGGTCGCCGACCTCCTGGCCCGGGACACGGCCCAGCGCCCTGGCGAAGGAGGGAAGGCATCTTCTGTGGCCTCAGTTCCGGCGGCACCTTCGCGGCGGCCCTGGAGGTGGCGAAGGGGCCGAGGCCGGCGACGTCATCCTCGCCATGCTCCCGGACACCGGCGAGCGCTACCTCTCCACAATCCTCTTCGAGGGGGTGAACGAGGGCAGCGACGAGGTTTTGATCTAAACGAGGGGACCGCCTGCTCCCTGCGGTCGCTCTGCGTCCCCCTCGTGCTCCCCACGGGGATGCGCGGGCTGAGCCCGCGCCCCCCGTCGAGGCTCAACCTCGAGTTCAGACATCGAGCTCAGACCCGCGCTGCCCTTTCGATGGCGGCCACCGAGCGGTCGATGTCGGCCTCAGTGGTCGCCTGGCCGCTGATGGAGAAGCCCCGCACCGCCTGGCCCCGCCACGTGCTGCCGAGAGCCAGCAGGTGCCATCGGCCTGCACCGCTCCACCACCGTGCAGGTGAAGGCGTCGGCGTCCCCGCCGCCGGGTGGCGTGAAGCGCGCCAGGGCCTGGTTGAGGACCACTTCGTTGAGGATCTGGGCGCCGGGATGCGAGAGCCGATGCCTTCCGCGGCCCTGCAGGGCCTGGGCGCAGCCGCGGAGACCAGCTCCGCGAGCCCGGCCCGGCCCAGGGCGCGGGTTGGGCATAGAGGGCGAAGCCCCGGGCCCGGCAGGAGAATTCGGGCACCCAGTCCACGGCGTCCCGGGCCGCGCCCTCCTGCTGGATGAGGTAGGAGGCGCTGGCGGTCATGGCCGCGTGGTGGGCGCGGGCGTCCCGCACGATGGCGATGCCGGAGTCGTAGGCTACGTTGGGCCATTTGGGGGCGTCCGTGGCCCAGGAATCCGCCCGGTCGCGCCGACGGCGAGGTGGCGCCGGTCGGGGCGGCGCAGGCCCAGAGGCCGAAGGCGCCGTCCACATGGAGCCATGCGCCGTGGGCGACGCAGGCATCGGCGAGGCGTCGAGGGGATCGATGGCGCCAGTGTTGATGTTGCCCGCCTGGGCGCAGACGATGGTCGGTCCCTCCCCCGGCGGCGAGAACCTTGCGCAGTTCGTCCCGCCCGCATGCGTCCCTGGCCATCCACGGGGACCCGCACCATGCGGCCCGCCCCCAGCCCCAGGAAGCGCAGGGCCCGCGGGATGGTGACGTGGACCTCGTCGCCGACGATGACGCGGAGGGCGGGCGATCCTTGGAGGCCATCGCGTTCCACGTCCCAGCCCGCCCGGCGGAGCATCTCCCCCCGGGCCGCGGCAAGGCAGGTGAAGTTGGCCATCTGGCAGCCCGTGACGAAGCCCACGCCGCTGGCGCGGGGCAGCCCAGGAGTTCCAGGATCCAGCGGGCGCAGGCCTCCTCCACGACCGCCAGGGCCGGCGACGCGGCGTACAGCCCGGCGTTCTGGTCCCAGGCGGAGGTCAGCCAGTCCGCCGCCACCGCGGCCTCGGAACTGCCGCCGATGACGAAGCCTAAAAGCAGGGTCCCGCCTCGCCCACCAGCCCCGGCTCAGCGTCCCGGGCCAGCTCGGTGATGACCCGGGCCGGATCCACGCCCTGTTCTTCCAGAGGCAAATCCAGGGCCGCTCGCAGCTCTTCGAGCGTCGCCCGTGCCCCACCGGCCGCTCCGGCAGGGACTGCCGGAAGGCCAGGGAAGCTTCCATACGCCAACCGCAGTACCTCCCTCATCGCTGACTCCAGAAAGCATGATGACCGCGGCCAGCGGGGCGTCAGGCACCTTCACACCATGCCAAGGAACGGGAGCTCGCCGGGGGCACCTTGGCCCAGTTGAAGTTCCGGTACCAGATCCGGCGCCGCGCAGGCCATCGGCGCCTCCAGGCAGCCAGGGACCCAGCCCAGCCAGCCGACGATCTCAGGGAGGCCCACGCCCCGCGCCTTCAGCGCCTCCAGGCCCAGGGCGCCGGCGCGCTTCCCCAGGCGCGCCCCGTCCGAGGTGACGGGCCCAGGTGGGCGTAGGCCGGACGGGGGCAGGCCCAGGGCCTCCTGCAGGCGCACCTGGGTGGCGGTGACGCTGCGCAGATCCGAGCCCCGCACCACTTCGGTGACGCCCTGGGCGCCGTCGTCCACCACCACCGCCAGGTGATAGGCGAAGCAGCCGTCCCGGCGGAAGAGGAGGGGATCGCCGGTGAGGACCTCCGGATCGTCGAGCTGCGGCCCCAGGACGAGGTCCACCCAGTTCGCGGAACCACGGGGCAGCCGGAAGCGCAGGGCCCGCTCGAAACCCTCCCAGGAATGCTGCCGGCAGCGTCCGGGATAGGGGCCGCAGCCCTCGTCGCCGTGGGCGCCGAGGCCAGCAGCTGGAGGTCCTTCCGCGTGCATGCGCGGGGATGGAGCCGGTCGTCTCCCATGCAGCCTTTCCAGCGCCGCGCGGTAGGCCCCGCCGCGGTCGGATTGCCACATCACCGGCAAGTCGGATTCAAGCCCAGGGCCGCCAGATCCCGCAATTGTTGATCACCGAGGTCTCGCCGGCACCGCGGCCCGTCCACGTCCTCCATGCGCACGAGCCAGCGCCCGCCCTGGGCCTTCGCCGAGAGCCAGGAGGCCAGGGCCGTGCGCAGGTTGCCCAGGTGCAGCACGCCGGTGGGGGAAGGCGCGAAGCGGCCAGTGCTCATGGGTGCCGCTCGGACCAGAGGGTTTCGAGGTGGTCCTGCAGGCGGTTCACCAGGGTCCGCGCCTCGGGCCCAAGGTCCTCCGGCAGCTCCGCCAGGGCGCAGCGCAAGTTGTCCAGCACCTCCCGGGGATTGCAGGCGTTGGTCAAGGATCCGAGGAGGGCGGTGGCTTCGGCGCGGAGCCCGGCCTCCCGCAGCACGGGCAGCAGCGCCAGGAGGTCGCCGTAAAGCTGGTCCACGATCTCAGTCCAGGGCCGTGGGCAGGTCGTCGAGGCTGCGCCGGTTCTTCTCCTGCCGGTAGGCCGCCGCCTCGGGCCCCTTGGCCTCCGCCCAGGCGGGAATGCGCTCCCGCTGGCCCTGGAAGGCCATGAGGGGCACGCCGTGGCCGCAGGAGGTCTGCACCTCCCGGACTTCCACGTCGATGATCTGGCGGATGCCGGCGAGAACGGGGAAGTGCGCGGCGAGGCCTTCCCAATCCGGATCCGCAGGCAGGACCGTGCGCCCCGTGCCGTAGATCCGCAGGATCAGGGGCGGCTCCTCGAAGGCGCAGAACATCAGCGTGACGCGGCCGTTCTCCAACAGGTGGGCCGAGGTCTCATTCCCGCTGCCGGTGAGGTCCAGGTAGGCGACGCGGGTGGGCGAAAGGACGCGGAAGCAGTCCAGGCCCTTGGGGGAGACATTCACATGCCCATCGGCGGACAGCGGCGCGGAGGCCACGAAGAACATCGGCTGCCTCGCCATGAAGGCGGCGAGGGCATCGGTGAGGTGGGGAGTGCGGGAGCCCATGGGAGGCTTCAGATGGCCGATGCGTGCAGTTGCAGGCCCAGGGCGTGGATGACCTTGAGGAAGGTGTCCAGCTCGGGGTTCCCTTCGCCGGAGAGGGCGCGGTACAGGGATTTCGGGTTCAGGCCCGTGTCTTCGGCGATCTTCGCCATGCCCTTGGCCCGGGCGAGGGTGCCCAGGGCGGCGGCGACGACCTGGGGGTTCCCGTCCTCCAGGGCCGCCTCCAGGAGGGCGGCCATGCGCGCCTCGCTGGTCAGGTTTTCCGCGGCCTCGTAGGGAGTCGTGACGGGCTCGGCAACGCGGCTCCGCGCGCTGGAGGGTCGGGGCGTGCGTCGCTTGGTGGATTCCATGGGGTCCTCCTCAGAGGGAGCTGGCCAGCTTCAAGGCCGTTTGAATGTCCTTCGCCTGGGTGCTCTTGTCGCCCCCGGCCAGGAGCACGATCAGCGCCGCGCCTTTCCTGCAGAAGTAGACCCGATACCCCGGGCCGTAATCGATGCGCAGCTCCGAGACGCCCTTGCCCACGGCCTTCACATCGCCGGGAAGCCCAAGGGCCAGGCGGAAGATGCGGATTTCAATGCGGGCGTAGGCTCGCGGGTCGGTCAGACCATCCAGCCATTTCTGGAATTCGGCGGTCTTGCGGACCTCGATCATGGGCCAATGGTAGCTTATAAGCGACCATCCGCGAGCCCTGAATTCCTCTTCCAGGCCTGCGAGGTCCTAGTAGGCCACCCGCGTCGGGGACAGCACCCCGATCGCATCCAGGCCTTTGGGAGAGAGATTCACGTAGCCGTCGGGCGCTAGGAGCGCCGAGGCGACGAAGAAGGCCGTCTGCTTTGCGATGAAAGTCGCAAGAGGATCGGTGAGGTGGGGGTGCGGGCGCCCGTGGATAGATCCGTCAGATAGGCCAAGTTCAAGATTGCGAAAAGGGCAACTCAGTCGGGTACCTCAAGATTTCCGGTTCAACACGGAATGCATGATGAAACAACCGAGACTCAAAATGGCAAATCCGAACGGGACTACAAGCATCACAAAACAGGTCCCATGAAACCCCAAAATCAACGCCAGAAGATATTCAACAGCAAATGCCAAAAGGACCATCCCCGCGAAGAGCCAACCAAGAAACCCGAAGACTTGTGAAGGCCCCCGAGTGATCAGAGAACGTCCTGGCGCCCATTCGTACTCGCATTTCTCGCAAATCAGGGCCCAGTGCTCGGTTTGGTGTCCGCACTTTGGACAGGTCTTGGATTCCTCGTCGTGATCTTCGGTTTGATAGGTGTTCATCGAAAATTCTAGGGAATGGAGCGTGGGTGTCGGTTAGGTGGGGAGTGCGGTCGCCCATCAGGGTTTCGGCGTCCCGCAGGGATAGGTCCCCTTCCCTTCGCCCTTTTCCGGCATGCCCACCGTCGTGCCGCGCTTGGCCACATCCCGGGCCGTCGTCGGCGCACCGCTGAGTCGCCCGCGGGTGGCGTACTGGTCGCGGAGCTGCTGCATCATGGCTTCGCGCCGATCGGCGAGGCGCTTCAGGGGCCGGGGCTCCATGCGGTCCAGCATGTAGGCCGTGAGCAGCGGCAGGGCGATGGTGGAATCCGTGTAGCAGACCACGGCGTCGGGGAGCTGGTCCGGATCGATTTTGCCCCAGCTCACCGCTTCGCCCGGCGTGGCGCCGCTGAGGCCGCCGGTGTCGGGGCGCGCGTCGGTGATCTGCAGGAAGTAGTCGTGGCCCCGCTCGTCGATACCCAGTACTTCCTGGATCTGGGGCTCGGTCTGGAGGATGAAGTTCTTGGGGGAGCCGCCGCCGAGGATCCACACGGCGCTCTTGCCGCCCTTGAGCTTGGCGTCGAGGACGAGACTGGCAGTCTCATTCACGTCGGCGTTGACGTCATAGGCCAGCTTGTTGCCCTCCAGGGCCACGGCGGCCACGTTCATGCCGATGCTCGAATCGCCGGGGCTGGAGGTGTAGATGGGCACGCCGCACTGGTAGGCCGCCGACAGCACGGAGACGGTGCCGAGGCCCAGCGCCTGCTCCCGCTCGAACAGCGCCTTGCCCACCATGGTGTGGAATTCCGCCGTGCTCATGGACCGCTGAAACTCCGGCGCCTTGATGAGCTCCCGGTAGAAGGCGTCCGTGTCCAGCAGCACCGTGTAGTCGAAGAGGATGTCGTAGATGCGCACCACGCCTTCGTCCCGCAGCAGGATGTCGGAGGTGTAGGGATTGCCCCGGTGCAGCTTCAGGTCAGGGCGAAGTGGGTGTCGTGGTAGAGGTTCGCGCCGGTGCTGATCATCAGTCGATGACGCCCGGCCTCGATCAGCGGAATGATGCAGCTCCGCCCCAGCCCGGCCGGCGTCAGCGCGCCGGTGAGCGTCACGCCGAGGGTCACGGGCTTGAGGATCTTCTTCACCAGCAGCCGCGCCGCCTCGCCAGGCCGCCCGCCGTTGTAGGCCAGGAAGGCTTCGTCGATGAGTCCGCCGCCGAGATTCCCTTGCGGATCCCGCCCGGGGCGATGCGCTCGCCGTTGAGGTAAGGCGCTCAGTTCGTGCTCTTCATCGTGCATGGCGGACTCCGGAACCGTCCATTCTGCCATCCCACAGTCCCGGAACCAGCCTTCCAGCGAAGCCCAGACAGTGAAACGCCCCCGAGAAGGGAAGAAACGCATGCGTTTCTTCCTCCAAGAGCCCGAAGGGCGATTGGGAGGACGCGCAGCGTCCGATAGGCGGGAGGGCGTAGCCCCTGCCTCGGGCACACGTCCGGGCGAAGCCCAGACAGTGAAACGCCCCCGAGGCAGGGGCGTTTCGTGTGGGAAGTTTGGAGGGGAACGTTGGTGGGAAGAGTAAGCGGGAACTCCACAGAGGGAGCTGGTTGCAAGTGATGGGATTTTGGTGGCGGGAAGCCCCTGAAGGGGCACCTCAAGGAACAGTTTAGCCCTTTCCCGGCCCGGCAGCCACGAAGGAGACCGGCATCACTTCGGCAGCTGGAACCAGGGCCGCCTCCACGCTGCCCAGCGCCCACCCGCTGAAGCGGATCTCGGCGCTGCCCCCGCCGGGCTCGAAGACGGTCATGACGGTGAGGACCCGCTTGCCCGAGGCCATTGCTGGCGCCGCGAACTTAACGGTGCGGGCGGCCTTGCCCGACGCCAGGAAGAAGTCCGCCTGGAGGGGCCGGCCGTCGGCTTTGGCCACGGCGAGGCGGGCGGTGCGGTGGGTGAGGGACTTGCGCTTGGCTTCCAGGTCCAGGAGCCACACGGCCTGGCCGTCCAGGTTGCCGTGCCCCAGGGTCTTCACCGCGTAATCCTCGGCGAAGCGCGTGCGGGCGATGTCGCCGCCCGCCGCCGGGCCCAGCAGGCGCTGGGCGGGACTCACCTGCACGGGCCGCTTGGCGTTGGGCAGCAGCAGCCACATCTGGTCCCCCAGCACCAGCACCGCGCGGCCCTTCTCCTTCTCCGACACGCCCTCCACCCGCGCGTCGCCATTCTCCCGGGCCCGCACCTTCCAGCGCTGGCTGCGCCCGCCGCCGGCGATCTCCACCTCCACGGCGAAGGCGGGCCAGGGGTGGCGCAGCTTGTCCACACTGGCCAGGAGCTGTTCTCCGGACTGGGCCAGCAGAGGCACCGCGAACAGGAAGGCGGCGACCTTAAGCACGACCATAGTCATCCTGCAGGCGCTCGATATCGTTCTCGTCGAAGGTACCGAAACTGATCTCCAGCACGCGCACCGCGTGGCTGTTGTTGTCGTCGCAGCGCAGCCGGTGCCGGGAGCCCGCCGGCAGCCAGAGCTCCTCGCACACCGCGGGGCGCAACTCCCGTTCGTCCAGGTCCACCACCACGCCCTCGTCCAGGGCCACCCAGAGCTCGTCCCGGTGGGCGTGGCGCTGCAAGCTGAGGCGCTGGCCCGGATTGCAGGCGAGGATCTTCACCGTGCAGCGCTCGTTGAACGCGTACTGCTCGAAGAAGCCCCAGGGCTTGTCGATGTGGAGGGTTGGAGGTCTGTCCATGGAATCAACTCGCTGAGCAAGCCTAGCGGGATGGCGGCGGGGTGGGGAACTTCCGTTACCGGGAGGGTGGTTGCTGCGGGCTGCGACCCACCAAGGCTGGCATCCACGGACCGGGATGGTTCATGGTCCTGGCGCGCTATCGCTTGCCGGCACCTCGCTCCAGCACGGCCAAAAAGCCGGCCGCACTGGAGCGAGGTGCTCTTTTGAAAGGCAGGCACATCCCGGCTGTTCGGATGCGTCCCTTCTCTCTTCTCACTAGCTGAAGCGGGCTCCGCCCGTGCCCTTGACCTTCACACAGGCACCCTTTCCAAGTGCGGATCGCGCCCTTTGCGATCCGTGCTTGGGAAGGGTGCGGGCAAGCGACAGCGCGCCAGGTCCCGACGCACCGCAAGTCTCCGTGCCAGCCGCATCGTCGCGCCAACCATCCGCCCTTGCCACCCGCCCTTGCCCATCCCCCCTACAACAGCTCCGTCCGCCCTTCCGCCCGCAGCCGCTCCACGATCTCCTTCACTCCCTGCGCCCGGTCCCGATGCGTGATCAGCAGGGCGTCGTCGGCGTCCACGACGATGAGGCCTTCCACGCCCGCGGCGGCGATGAGGCGCTTGCCGCCGAAGAAGGCGCAGTCCTTGGTGTCCACGAGGACCGCGTCCCCCAACACCACATTGCCGTTGGCGTCCGCGTCCTGGAAGGCCAGGGCGGCGGGCCAGGAGCCCACGTCGGACCAGCGGAAGCGGGCGGGGACAACGCTCACATTCCCGGCCTTCTCCATCAGGGCGATGTCGATGGGCTCCTTCGGCAGCTGCCCGTAGGCGGCGGCGAGGCTGGCGGGAGCGCCGTCCCAGGCGTCCAGGGGCGCCAGCTGCTCCGGCGCGTGGGCCGCCAGGGCGGCGCGGAAGTCCTTCAGGGTCCATACGAACATGCCCGCGTTCCAGGTGTGGCGGCCGCTCTGCAGGTAGGCCACCGCCTGGTCGAAGGGCGGCTTCTCCCGGAAGGCCGCGACCTTGCGCACAGCACCCTCCCCGACGGATTCGATATAGCCATAACCAGTTTCCGGGCTCGTGGGGGGAATGCCGAAGACCACGAGGTCGCCGGTGGCGGTGGCATGGTCCATCGCCACGTCGAGGTCCCCCAGGAAGGCCTCCCGGTCCCCGATCCAGTGGTCCGCGCTGAGGACCGCCATCACCCCCGCGCCCACCCGGCGCTCCAGCTCCACCAGGCACAGGGCCAGGCAGGGCGCCGTGTTGCGGCCCTCGGGCTCCAGCAGGATGTTGCCGGGAGGCAGTTCCGGCAGCTGGCGCCGGGCCGCCTCCGCCAGGTCCTCCGTGGTGAGAACGAAGATGTGCTCCGGGGCGAAGGCCCCTTCCAGGCGCCGGACGGTCTGCTCCAGAAGCGTCTCCGTGCCCGTGATGGCGAGGAACTGCTTGGGCAGGGCGGCCCGGGAACGGGGCCAGAAGCGCGTGCCCCGGCCTCCGGCCATCACCACGGCGAGCTTGGGTTGAGTCATGGTCGGCGTCCCCCGTGGCTCCATCCTACTGGGCCGGAGGCTTCAGAATCCCGCCAGGAAGATCGCCAGGTCGTCCTCGTCGCAGTCCCCGTCGCCGTCCAGGTCCGCCGCCGCCACCGCCGTCGCCACGCCCGGCCCGCCGTAGGCCCGGGCCAGCACCGCCAGATCCAGCACGTCCCCGGTGTCCCCGGCGCCGTCCAGATCCCTGGAGCGCACCGCCACCGTGGCGATGGCGGTGACCGTGCCGGCGGCGTTGCTGGCGCTCAGGATGTAGGTGGTGGAGGCCGCCGGGGCCACCACGAGGCTCGTGCCCTGGACGGGACCGAGGCCGGCGAGGGCGAGGTCCGTGGCCCCGGCCACGGACCAGGACAGGGTGGCGGCGCCCCCGGGCTGGACCGCCGCCGGAGTGGCTTTGAAGAAACTGATGGCGGGGGGCTGGGGCGCCAGGGAGACCCGCAGCACCGCCGGATCCGACAAACGGCTGCCTTCGGAATTGGCGACCAACACGGTGAAGGTCGCCCCGTCATCCACCAACGCCGTCGGCGGCGTCGTGTAGTCCGCCCCGCCGGCCCCGGGGATGGGCACGCCGTTCCGGCGCCAGGCATAGCCCGGCGCCGGGATCCCCGTCGCCGCCACGGAGAAGGTGGCCGTCTGGCCCACCACCGCATTGGCGTCCGCGGGCTGGCCGGTGATCACCGGCGCGGCGGGCAGGGGGTTCACCGTCAGGATCCCCGGGGCGCTGGTCACGCTGCCCCCGCGGTTGAAGACCCTTACCGTGAAGGCCGCGCCGTTGTCGGCAAGGGTGGTGGGCCCGGTGAGGTAGCTGGTAGCCGACGCGTTGGGCAGGTCCACGCCGTCGCGCTGCCACTGGTAGTCCGTGCTGCTGCCGGTGTTGAGGACCATGAAGGTGGCGGTGGCCCCTTCGAGCACGGCCTGGTCCTGGGGCGGCGCCACGATTGAAGGGGCCTCGAGATTCACCGTGAGGAGGGCCGGGGCGCTCGTGGCGCTTCCCGCCACATTGGTCGCCACCAGGGTGAACGGCACCAGGTGGTCCGCGTCCTGGACCGCGGCCAGGGTGTAGGTCGCGCCGGTGGCGCCGGGGATGTCCACGCCGCCTCGCCGCCACTGGAGGGTCGGGGGCGGCACGCCGGTGGCGGCGCCGGTGAAGGTGGCCTGCGCGCCTTCCGGCAGGGTCTGACCGACGGGGTCCAGGGTGATGGCGGGGGCCGTCGTCGACAGGACCGTCAGGAGCGCGGCGCCGCTGGTGGCGGAACCGGAGGCGTTGGTGGCGCGGAGGGAAAAGGCGGCCCCGTCGTCCCCGGCGGTGGCCGGGGGCGTGGTGTAGGCCGGTGCCGTGGCGCCGGGGATGTCCACACCGCCCTTGCGCCACTGGAGGGCCGGGGCCGGGCTGCCGTTGGCGGTGGCGGTGAAGGTGGCGCCGGCGCCGGCGTAGACGGAGACCGGCATGGGGTCGCGGTTGATGCTGGGGGCGACGGGATCCGCGGCGCCGCGCAGCTCCCAGACGCCGCGCCCGAAGGTGGCGGCCCGGAGGAAGCTGCCATCGGGGGCCACGTAGAGGTCGCGCACCGCCACCAGAGGCAGCCCGGTGCCGTAGCGCGCCCAGGAAGCCCCGCCGTCCTGCGACGCGTAGACCCCGAAATCCGTGCCGGCGAAGAGGGCCTTGCCATTGCCGGGATCGCTCTGGATCACATGGACGGGGATGCCCGAAGGGAAACCCGGGCCTTCCACGGAAGCCCAGGTGGCGCCGGCGTCGAGGCTGCGCCAGAGGTGGGTGGCGGCGGGATCCGGCGCCACGGAGGCGGCGTAGAGGGTGCGCTCGTTCAACGGGTCGAACCAGACGCTGCTCATGAACAGCGCGTTGCCCGGCAGGGTGCCGAAGGGGCTCCAGGTGGCGCCGCCATCCGCGGTGGCAAAGCCCGTGCCCCCGCTGGTGACGATGGCCACGGACTTCGGATCCAGGGCCGAACCTGCGACATTGCGGATCACCCGGCCGCTCAAGGGCAGGCTGGCGGCGTTGCTGATGGGGGACCAGCTGCCGCCGAAATTGGCGGTCCTGAAGACCGTGCTGTTGGTGAAGGTGAGGGCCGCGTCCGGCTGGGGGCCCGGGCCAGGGGCGAGCTTCGTGAAGAAGGGGGCGGCGTTCGCATCCCCGGCGCCGGTGAGGCCAGTGGTGGCGGCGTTGAAGGTGGCGCCGCCGTCCGCGCTGATCTGGAGGTTGGCGTAGTAGAGGGAGGCGAGGACCCTGGCGGCGTCCGCGGGATGCCAGAGGGTGCCGAAGCCGTCGCCCCCGATGGCGTCCTCGAAGACCGCGCTGGTGGCGAGGGCGGCCCCGGAGCCCTGGCGGATCCTGGTGCCGTTGTCCTGGAGGCCCAGGGAGATGCGGGAACCGGCGTCCGGCGCGTTGGCCGCCTGGGTCGAGCCCAGGTTGTAGACGAGGTGCGTGGCCAGGCCCTTGTTCCGCCGGTTGTCGATGAAGGTGGGATCGGAGGCGGGGCTGGAGCCCCCGGGGACCGGCGCGCGGTAGGGATCCCGCAGGATGCAGAGGCCGCCGTCGTTGCCAACATAGAGGGTCGCCGGGCCGGTCTTCGACCAGGCGGCGCGGTGGAAGTCCGCGTGGGCATAGACCCGGTTCGCCCCGTACCAGTGGGTGAGCTGCTCGTAGGAGGCGCCGCCGTCCAGGGTGCGGTAGAGGGCCAGGTTCGCCCCGACGAAGAGCCGGTTCGCGTCCCCGGGATCCACCGCCAGGAGATGGTTGTAGAAGCCCTGCCCGCCATCGGAGCCGAGGCCGGACACGAGGGTGTTGAAGAGGCCCGTGGACCCGCCGGGGGAGGCGACGAAGCTCCACGAGGCCCCGGCGTTCGTGGACTTGAGGAGCCCCTTCGCGATGTTGCCGGTGCTTGTGTCCTCGTAGATCCCCCACGCGACGGAAGCGCTCGCCGGGGTGGTGGCGACGGTGATGCGGCCAATGGCGCCCGGCGCCGTCACCGTGGCCGGGGCCCAGGCGCTGCCGGGGTTGAGGGCGTCCGTGGAAGTCCAGATGGAGCCCTGGCCGCTCCCGGACTCCGCCGTGGCCAGCACGCCGGTGGCCCCGATCCGGCGCAGGCACCACACCGCCGCGCCGGCGCCGAAGGGGGCGGTGCAGGTGAAGGTGGCGCCGCCGTCGGTGGAGCGCAGAAGGCCGCCGTTGGTGCCCGCCAGCACGAGGTTCGCGTCGAGGGCGAGGATGTCGTAGACCCGGGTCGTGCCGGCGCAGAGCCCCGCCGCCGCGGTCCAGGTGGCGCCGCCGTCGGTGGACCGGTAGAGGCCCCGGCCTTCCGCGTCGAAGGCGTCTCCGAGCCCCAGGTAGAGCACATTGGGATCCGCCGGACTCATGGCCAGGGCGCCCACGCTCAGGTTCCCCGACGACCCGCTGGCGGGCAGCCCGTCCGTCAGCGGCGTCCAGGTCCAGTCGGCGGCCGTGGCCAGGTCAGCGTCCACGGACTTGAAGACACCGCCGCCGCTGGTGGCGAGGTAGACGATTTTCGGATCCGTGGGATGGGTGAGGATCCCCACCGGGCGTCCGCTGTCCATGTCCGGGAAGCCTGGCGTGGTGGCCTCCGCCCGGGGTCCGAGGTTCGTCCAGGCGGAGGTGCCCGAGGGAAAGCCCGCGGCGGGCAGCTTAGCACCGGAGGCCGGGTCGGCGAGGGCGTCAGCAAAGGAGGCCGCAAAGCGCGTCCGGTGTTCGGCCGCCAGGCGCCCTTTGAAATCCAGGTAGGCCGGGGTGGCGGCCCCGCCGAACCAGGCTCGGGCCGCGTCCCGGCGGAGGTCCGCCCGGTCATGACCGGACGCGGGGCCTGCAGCGGGGCCCGCGACCTGGATCCGCCGCGCCGGGAGCAGCACCCGCCGGGCGCCCGGATTGCCCGGCTCCTGAGGCGCGGAACTGCCCGCGCACAAGGCCAGGGACGCCAGGGCGGCCGGAAGGAAGGGGCGGGTGGGCATGGGCGGCGGGGTGACGCTTCCAGAATAGCCCGGACGCAGGCCTCAAAGTCCCTTGTCGGCCTATCGGGCCAGGACGGCCACGAGCTCGCTCAATTCCCGGGGCGGTTCCGGACGGGGCTCGTGGATGGCCGACAGGGGCCGGGACACGAGGCGGCCGGAGTCCATGCCGAGGTAGAAGGCGGTGTCGCCAGCTACCAGGCGCTTAACGGCTTCCACGCCCCAGCGGCTGCCCCAGATGCGGTCCATGGCCGTCGGGCTGCCGCCCCGCTGGATGTGGCCCAGCACCACCACCCGCAGGTCCAGGCCGAATTCGCTCCGGAGGCGTTCGCCCACCTTCATGGCGCCGCCCTCCTGGTCCCCTTCCGCCACCACCACGATGGAGCTGCGCTTGCCCCGCTCCCAGTTGGACCGCAGCTGGTTCACCAGGGCTTCGAAGGTGTCCTCGGCGCTTTCCGGATACAGCACGGCCTCGGCGCCGCAGGCGATGGCGGTGTGCACCGCCAGCATGCCGCTGCGCCGCCCCATGACCTCCACCAGGAAGAGGCGCTCGTGGGAGGAGGCCGTGTCGCGGATGCGGTCGATGGCTTCGACGGCGGTGTTCAGGGCCGTGTCGAAGCCCAGGGTGCGATCCGTGCCCGGCAGGTCATTGTCGATGGTGCCGGGGATGCCGGCGCAGGAAATGCCGTGCTCCCGGTGCAGGAGGTCCGCGCCGGTGAAGGAGCCGTCGCCGCCGATGATCACGAGGGCCTCGATGCCCTCGGCCCTCAGGTCCGCGGCGACCTGGGCCCGCACCGCGGGCTCCAGGAAAGCCTGGCAGCGGGCGGTGTGGAGGATGGTGCCGCCCCGCTGGAGGATGTTGGCGCACTGCCGGCTGGTGAGGGCCGGCCAGTCCCGGTCCACCAGGCCCTGGAAGCCCTTGTGGACGCCGCGCACCTCGATGCCCATGAACACCGCCTGCCGGACGACGGCCCGGATCGCGGCGTTCATCCCCGGCGCGTCGCCGCCGGAAGTGAGGACGCCGAGGCGCTGGAGGGCCATGGTCAGCGGCGGCGCTTCTTCGGCGCGGCCTTGCGGGCCTTGGGGGCGCCCTTGCTCCGCGCCGCCGTGGCCTTCCGCCCGTGGCGGCTGCGCCGGGCGGCCTTGTAGCCGCGGGTGTCCCGGGGATGGATCTCCGGCGACGGCAGGGGCGGCGGCTCGACGATGCCCTTGGGCACCGGGGGCAGGTCGGCTTCGGCGATGCCCTGGGCGGCGGCGCGCTGGGCCCGAACCCGCATCACCGGATCTTCCGGACTGCCCTGGCCCGGGGCCTGGAAACCGAAGGCCAGTGGTCCGAACAGGGCGCTCATCAGGAGCATGCGCAAGGCTTTCATGGGAACTCCGGAGACACCTGATTCGAGCCTAGCCCCCGGAAGGCCTGCCAAGGATTCCCCGAACCCCTCGCGGTAGACTTTGGGCTCCCCGGAGCAGCCATGACGCCCCAGAACGCCCTTGCCCCCGCCGCCGAGCCAACAGCCGAGCCAGCAGCCACGGACCCGCAGCCCGTCCATCCGGGCGCCCTCGCGGACTGCCTGCGGCCCTTCCCCGCCTCCACCAAGGTCTTCGTCGAAGGCACCCAGGCGGGCGTGCGGGTGCCCATGCGGGAAGTGGCCCTCCAGCCCACCCGCGCCTTCGACGGCAGCCTCGAGGCCAACGGCTCCGTGCGCATCTACGACACTTCCGGGCCCTACACGGATCCGAGCCTCCTTCTCGACGTGACCAAGGGCCTGGCCCCGGTGCGCGACGCCTGGATCCGCGGCCGCGGCGACGTGCAGGAACTGGACAAGCCCAGCTCCTACTACCGCCAGCTCCGGGACCGGGACGCGGACCTGGAGCTGATCCGCTTCAAGGGCGGCCGGCGGCCCCTGAAGGCGAAGGAGGGCCGCAACGTCAGCCAGATGCACTACGCCCGGCAGGGGCTGGTCACGCCGGAGATGGAGTACATCGCCATCCGGGAGAACCTGGGCCGGGAAGCGACAGGACGACGTCCCATCACCCCCGAGTTCGTGCGGGACGAGGTGGCCCGCGGGCGCGCCATCATCCCCGCCAACATCAACCACCCGGAAACCGAGCCCATGATCATCGGACGCAACTTCCTGGTGAAGATCAACGCCAACATCGGCAACTCCGCCGTCACCTCCAGCATCGAGGAGGAGGTGGAAAAGATGGCCTGGTCCATCCGCTGGGGCGCCGATACGGTGATGGACCTCAGCACCGGGAAGAACATCCACGAGACCCGGGAATGGATCCTGCGCAACAGCCCCGTGCCCATCGGCACCGTGCCCATCTACCAGGCCCTGGAAAAAGTGGACGGCAAGGCCGAGGAGCTGACCTGGGAGCTGTTCCGGGACACGCTGGTGGAACAGGCCGAGCAGGGCGTGGACTACTTCACGATCCATGCCGGGGTCCGGCTGAAATACGTCCCGCTGACGGCGAAGCGCCTGACGGGCATCGTCAGCCGGGGCGGCAGCATCATGGCCAAGTGGTGCCTGGCGCACCACAAGGAGAACTTCCTCCACACCCACTTCGAGGAGATCTGCGAGCTGATGAAGGCCTACGACGTGGCCTTCTCCCTCGGCGACGGCCTGCGGCCCGGCTGCATCGCCGACGCCAACGACGAGGCCCAGTTCGGGGAGCTGGAGACCCTCGGGGAGCTGACGAAGATCGCCTGGAAGCACGACGTCCAGACCATGATCGAGGGCCCCGGCCACGTGCCCATGCACCTCATCCAGGAGAACATGACCAAGCAGCTGGAGACCTGCGGCGAGGCGCCCTTCTACACCCTGGGCCCGCTCACCACGGACATCGCCCCGGGCTACGACCACATCACGAGCGCCATCGGCGCCGCCATGATCGGCTGGTACGGCACGGCGATGCTCTGCTACGTGACCCCCAAGGAGCACCTGGGCCTGCCCAACCGCAAGGACGTGAAGGACGGCGTCATCGCCTACAAGATCGCCGCCCACGCCGCGGACCTGGCCAAGGGCCACCCCGGCGCCCAGGACCGGGACAACGCCCTGTCGAAGGCCCGCTTCGAGTTCCGCTGGCAGGACCAGTTCAACCTGAGCCTGGATCCGGACACCGCAAGGGAGTTCCACGACGAGACCCTGCCCGCGGAAGGCGCCAAGCAGGCTCACTTCTGCTCCATGTGCGGCCCGCACTTCTGCTCCATGAAGATCACCGAGGAGGTGCGCGCCTATGCCGCCGAGCACGGCATGGGCGAGGACGAGGCCCTGGCGGCGGGCATGGCGGAGAAGAGCCAGGAATTCGCCGCCGACGGCGCCGATCTCTACCGGCAGGCCTGATGGTCGCGGAACATGGCAGCCCCGAATCCCACCTGGAGGACTTCCTCCTGGTGGCCCACACGAGCCTGCGCCACAAAAGCGAGCGCCAGCGGGCGGACGCCCTGCTGCTGCGGTGGACCAGCGCCTGGCAGAGCAAGACCCGGGTGGTGAACGGCACGTTTTCCAACCACGGGGCCTACCTCCACTTCGCCCAGTTCATCCAGGGCCAGTGGGTGCAGGTGTTCACCTTCCACGCCGCCCCCGGCCACGGCCTCTCCCTGCGGGGCCCGGACACGGACCGCACCCGCAAGTCCCACAAGCACCGGGCCAACCGCCTGGAGACCGCGGCCCTGGACGCCCTCTTCGCCGCCTGGTCCGCCCATCCCGAAAGCCGCCCCGCGGGCCACGCCGTGGAGTTCTTCCTGACGGAGACCCCCGATGACTCGTATGATCGGTGCCTGCAGGACGTGATGGAGCACCTCGGCCCATGACATGCATCGGCTGCCAACCTCCCGGACATCCCCGGCGCACCCACGCCGGTGCCTGCAGGACGTGATGGAGCACCTCGGCCCATGATCCGCGACGGACTTCGACCCTTTGGCATCTCCACGGCCCACACCCGGTCCGTCATCGCCTCCGTGCCGGAGACCCGCACCGACATGTGGGACAAGCGCTGGGACTACGGCGTGCGCTCCCTGCGCGAACAGCTCGCCCACCTCGCCCTGGTGCGGGAAAGCACCCTGACGACCCTCACCAAGGGCAACCCGGGCCTCCTCGCCGCCATCTACGGCGAAGCCCCCTGGATCGCCGGCACCGGCCGCACCTCCGACCTGCTCCTCGCCTGGGACCTCCACAGCCAGACCTGCGAGAGCCTCCTCATGAACATCCGCCAGGACCAGCTCGACGCGCCGTTCGTCACCGGCTTCGGGAACGTCAGCAAGCCCGCGAACTACCTCCGGCTGATGCTCCTGGAAGAAACCCACCACAGAGCCCAGATGACCCTCCAGCTCCGGCTGCTGGGGCTCGATCCGCCGGAGTTCCCCGGGCGGGCGTGGTCCGAGCTGGGGGTCTGAGGCCGGAATGAGGCCGGGACGAGGCCGCCGTTCCAGACCGGAGCGTGACCGGGTGCGGCCGTTGATCTTGATCTGGCCGTTGACCTTGACCTGGCCGTTGACCTGGCCGTTGACCTTGACCTTCAAAAGGCACCCTTGTCCGGCATGATTCGCCCGCCTTTGGCGAATCGTGTCGGACAAGGGTGCAGGCAAGCGACAGCGCGCCAGGACCATGAACCATCCCCATCCCGGGCATCGGGTTCCGGTGGGTCGAAGGTCAACTGCGGCACAACGGGTTTTCCATTCCTCCCCCATCCGGAGAGCAACACGGAGGACGATCCCCCGACCTGCCGCGCTATCGCTTGCCTGCACCTTCCCCGACACGATTCGCCCAACTGCGGGCGAATCATGCCGGGGAAGGTGCCTTGTTGAAGGTCAACCCCGTCAAGACGCTTTTGGATGGCGCCATGAACGATTACCCGCCGATGTGGAACATCTCCACTTTCCGGTTCCGGGCGGTCTCTTGGGTGCGGATTTCGGAATAGTGATCGTCCCGCCGGGACCATTTCACCCGCAGCAGGGCGGACAGGTCGGCGTCGGAGGCGCCGTTGCGCAGGGCGGTCTTGAGGTCGAGGCCTTCGCTGCCGAAGAGGCATGTGTAGAGCTTGCCTTCGGCGCTCAGCCGGGCCCGGTCGCAGCCGCTGCAGAAGGGCGCGCTGACGGACGCGATGACGCCGAACTCGCCGGAGCCGTCGCTGAACTTCCACCGTTCCGCGACGCGGCCCGCCAGGGGTTCCGCCACGGGCTCGATGGCCCAGCGCGTGCGGATCGTGGCCAGCACCTCGGCGGCGGGCACGACCGCGTCCAGCTTCCAGCCATTCAGCGTGCCCACGTCCATGAACTCGATGAAGCGCAGCACCAGGCCGCGGTCCTTGGCGAACTGGAGCAGGTCCAGGATCTCGTCGTAATTGACGCCCTTCTGCAGGACGCAGTTCAGCTTGAGGGGCGCGAAGCCCGCCGCCCGCGCGGCCTCGATGCCTTCCAGCACCCGCGGCAGGGGCACCGTGGTGTCGTTGAGCCGCGCGAACTTCGCCGGGTCCAGGGTGTCCAGGCTCACCGTGAGGCGGTCCAGCCCGGCGGCCTTCAGCGGGTTGGCCAGCTCCTTCAGCAGCGCGCCATTGGTGGTCAGCGCCAGGTCCTTCAGGCCGTCCAAACGCCGTAGCCGCGCCACGAGATCCGGCAGGTCCTGGCGCAGCAGGGGCTCGCCCCCGGTGAGGCGAAGCTTGTCCACCCCCAGCGCCACAAAGATCCGCGCCACCCGCTCCAGCTCCTCGAAGTGAAGGATCTCCCCCTTCGGCAGAAAGGCCGCCCCGTGCTCGCCCTCCCCCACATCGCTCGCCCCGAACAGCTCCCGGGGCATGCAATAGCGGCAACGGAAGTTGCACCGGTCCGTCACCGAAATGCGGAGCGCCTTCAGCGGGCGGTGGCGGGCGTCGAGGAGGGGCATGGGGACAGGATAGGATGCCGGTCCCGGATCGTGCCTCGCGAGTGTCCTGCAGCACCTGGACGCTGGCTTTGGCTGCGAATCCCCGGGCCCCGTCAGGCGCCCGTCTGTTCAAGGGTGGCGACGCACCGTTCGGCCCGGGTTTCCATGAGCGTGGCCAGGCGCCCGAGCCAGGCGGGGTCGAGACCGGGGATGAGCGCCAGAGCCTCGCCCACGGGTCCCGCCACGGCGGAGATCTTCCGCGCCAGCGCCCCTGCGCGGCGCCGGACAAAGGGCAGCGCCAGCTCCGCTTTTTCCGCGAAGGCGGCCCACCCGCCCGGATCCAGGTCCTCCAACCGGCCCCTGCCGCCGATCTTCATGGCGAACCTGGGCGACAGGTCCGGATAGACCACCGTGCACAGCAGGTCGTAGAGCGGGGCCAGCCGCGGTCCGGCTTCGTCGTAGAGGAGGGAGAAGTTCTTGCCGTGGGCGTCCGCGTTGCCCGCCACCGCATTGAATACGACGGCGTCCAACAGCTTCAGGGCATCCGCCGCCGGGCGCGCCGATACGCGCCGCAGGAGGGCGAAGGCATCCGGCAGGGAGGGTCCGCCCTCGCCCTGGTACTTGCGCTCCGGCGGCACCCCTAGGGCCTGGCAGAAGTCCTCCTGGTGGAGGCGGCGGACGCGGCCCCGGGGCCCCGGCGCGCGGTCATAGCGCGCCACCAGCAGGAAGGTCCGGGCGCCGCCCTCCGGCGTCCGCAGGACCCGCGGCTCCACCCCGGCGGCCTCCAGCCCCGCGGCGGTGGCTAGGCGCATGGTGAAGGCCTCGTTCTCCGTGGTGCCCTCGAAACGCGGCATCGCGGGTTTCAGGATGTGGGTCGTGGGCTGCCCCGGCCGGGGCAGGGCCACCTTGCGGTTCACGAGGACCACCGGCACCTTGGCCTGGGCGCCGGCCAGGGAAAGGCGCAGTCCTTCCTCCCCCGCCAGCAGGGGCCGGGCAGGCAGGGCGTCCAGGATCCGCAGCAGGCCCAGATCCCCCAGAGCCATGGGGTTCCAGGGGCCCGCCGCGGCGGGCGGCGCTTCCCCAGGCGGCAGGAACTGGAGGGCCCCGGCGACATCGCCGCCCAGCCGGTCGAGGAGGGCGAACTCGTTGGCGGCGGACACACCGAGGGTCTGGGCCGCGGCCTCCCGCTGGCGCTCCTCCGGCAGCAGGCCCCCGAAGAAAGGCCGGCATTCCCGCCGCGAGAAGGCGTCGGCACGCCGGGGCAAGGAGGCGGACAGGGCCGGCGCGGCGGCATCGGCGAGCCACTCGGCGCCGTAGGCGAAGCCCAGCTCCCCATCGTCATCCTGGGTCAGCTCCCCCACCCTTCGCCCTTCCCACCAGACCGTCAGGCGGCGCATCAGGACCGGCCTTCCGGGGGCGGTCCGGGGGGCGTCAGGGTGAGCTCGCAGCCCAAGGCCGCCAGCACCTTCAGCGCCTTCCCCAATTGCAGGGTCGGCTTGCCCGCCTCCAGGTCCACGATGAACCGCACCCCCACCCCGGAGGCCCCTGCCAGCTCATCCTGGCGCAGGCCCTGGGCCCGGCGGGTCGCGCGAACCAGGGTGCCGAGGTCGGCGGGAGTGAGGGGGGGGCGCTTCATGGATCTTTACCGTACGGGAAAGTATTAGTCCCGGGGGTCGGAAGTCCAGGTCTTTTTTCCCGATCGGGAATGTTTCCGCCAATTCTCCGTGCTGGGCGTCGCTTCCTTCCCGCTCGGGAATTCAGACGGCGAATTCCGGCAGGCTGGGGATGGGCCCCGTAAGGACATCAGCCTTTCCTCCGGGTTCAGAAGGGCCGCCTGACCGCCGCGAACCTGCCCCTGCTCCAGAAGAACCTGCAGCCCCTCTCCTTCAGCGATGTTCCCGTGGAGGCCTACCGCCGCTCCAGCAAGCGTTATCGGGCCCTGCGCGCGTCCATGGGGGAGCCGGATCCTGTCCGGCTGAGGTACCGGGAGGCCCTGCGGGAGTGGGTGCGGCAGGCCGTCCAATCCCATTGGGCCGCGTCGGAGCCTCCCTCCCGCCTCGAGGCCTTCGTCCGTTCGAACGCCCCCGAGCCCGACCGCACGCGGCTCCAGGCACTCGCACTCCAGGAACTGCGCAACCTGAACGAGGGCAACATTGCCTGGTACGGGTTGAGGCCCTCCGAGTTCGAGGCGTGGCGGATCAACCAGGCTCAACGCTGAGGTCCCGCAGTCCGTCCCCCGGGGATCTGGTGGCAGCCGCCGCGGCCGGGCAAGAAGATCCAGCCCCTCGAAGTGAAGGATCTCCCCCTTCGGCAGAAAGCCCGCCCCGTGCTCGCCCTCGCCCACATCGCTCACCTCGAACAGATCCCGGGGCATTCAATAGCGGCAGCGGAAGTTGCACCGGTCCGTCGCCGAAATGCGGAGCGCCTTCAGCGGGCGGTGGCGGGCGTCGAGGAGGGGTATGGGGACAGGATAGGGTGGCTTCGCCCCAAGGAGGATCCCCAGCTCTCCGCTGATGTACCCGTCTCGCGGTGGGCTCAGGGAAGGATGCCCCGCCGCGCATACAACTGGTCATAGCCTCCGAAGACATGGATCAGCTCAAAGCCATTGGCATCCATCAGCCGTTGGCAGCGGGCATCCGAGTAGTTGTTCTCAATGGAGAAGTAGTCGAAGGTGAACCTTGAAAAATCCAGGGAGCCCAGGATCTTCAGCTCGGATCCCTCGGTGTCGATGCTGCAGTAGTCGACGTGCGCCAGGCCGTTCTCCTCCAGCAGGCCGTTCAGTGTGCGCACTTGGACCTGAAGGATCCTTTGGCTCTGCACGTGGCTCCGGATGCGCTCCACCTGGCGGAGGTCATAGTTCTCCAAAAGACCGCTGAACATCTTCGACTCATGGAGGACATCCACGTCCAGGAAGTCGGCCACGCCCTCGAAGTCCGAGACGCAGCAGTTGTAGCAGCGTGCGGTGCGGTTCTTCTGCAGCGCGTCGAAGGCCGAAGGGAGCGGCTCGATGCAAAGTCCCGTCCAGCCGAGGTGCCTTTCGAAGAAACAGGTGTTGCTGTACGTGACGCCGTCAAACGCGCCGATCTCGATGAATATGCCGCCGGTCCTGCCCTGGAAGAATTTCTCGTAGAGGAACTGATCCTGGCCAATCTGGGAATGGTAGGTAGGTGAGGCCTGCATGGACACTCCAGGTCTGCCGTACGGCTGAATCTTCCATGGTGGCAGAGGCCCAACCCGGACCTCCTGCGGGGCCACGAACCGGCAAGACGGATAGACTCGAAGGGACCTGGAATCAACCTGCATGAATGAGCCATCCATTGAATTGGCCAAGACCCTGCTGTCCGCGGGGCGCATCGCCGAGGCCCTCGGGGCCTGCCGCAGGCTCGTGGCCCAGACGCCCGGAGATCCGGAAGCCCACTTCCTGCTGGGCCTCGCGTCGATCCAGGGCGGCAATCTGGAAGAGGGGCTCCGGCACCTCCAGACCGCCGCCAGGCTGGCGCCCGAGAAGGCGATGTACCGCCGCAGCCTGGGGGGCGCCTTCTGCCGGGCGGGGCAGTTCGCCGAAGGCGAGGCGCAGTTCGCCGCCCTCTGCCGTCTGGCGCCCCAGGACGCCGGCGCCTGGGGGGAACTGGGCCGGGCCCGGCTGGCCCTCGGCCGCCTGGACGAGGCCCTGGAGGCCTTCCAGACCGTGGTGGCGCTGGACCCGCAGCGCGCCACCGCCTGGCAGGCCATCGGGGGCCTGCTGAAGGACTTCGGCCAGGTGGCCGAGGCCCTGGAAGCCTACCGCCGGGCCGAAGCCCTCACCCCCGGCCAGCCCGGCTTCAGCAGCGATCGGCTCTACGCCCTGCACTTCCTGCCGGAGGCCGACGACCCGCGCCTCGCCGCCGAGCACGCCCAGTGGCGCCAGGGCTTCCGGCTCCCCGAGGGCGACCGGGCCTTCCACCACCTGATCCGGGATCCGGGCCGGCGGCTGCGCCTGGGTTTCGTGTCCCCGGATTTCATGGACCACTGCCAGGCCTACTTCACCCTGCCCCTGCTGGCCCATCTCGACCGGCGCCACTTCGAGGTGTACGCCTACGGCAACGTGGCGCGGCCGGACGGCGTGACGGCGGAGTTCCAGCAGCATGTGGACCGCTGGCGGGACATCGCCCCCCTGCCGGACGCCGAGGCGGAAGCCATGGTCCGCTCCGACCGGGTGGACGTGCTCATCGACCTCACCCTGCACATGGGCGGAAACCGCATCGGTCTGTTCGCCCGGAAGCCCGCGCCGGTCCAGCTCAGCTACCTCGGCTATCCGGGCACCACGGGGCTCGAAACCTTCGACGGGCGCATCACGGATCCCTACCTCGACCCGCCGGACCGCCCGGACCGCCCCTTCGTGGAGGCGCCCCTGCGCCTGCCCCACACCTTCTGGTGCTACCGGCCGCCGGTCCAGGCCCGCGTGCCGCCGAAGGCGCCCGGGGATGGGCCCGTGGTCTTCGGCAGCCTGAACAACCCTTCCAAGCTGAACGAGGCCACCCTGGCGCTCTGGGCCGCCGTGCTCGCCGCGGTGCCGGACGCGACCCTGGTGCTGCTGGCCCCGGGGGAGGCCCACCGCGCGCGGCTCCGCGGCGCCCTGGCCGCGCGGGGCATCGCCGAAGCCAGGCTCACCTTCCTGGACCGGATGGCGCCGGAGGCCTACTACGCGGCCTTCCGCGCCCTGGACATCGTGCTGGACACCACCCCGGTCAACGGCCACACCACCACCCTGGACGCCCTGTGGATGGGCGTGCCGGTGGTGAGCCTGGCGGGCCCGGGGGCCATGTCCCGGGGCGGCCTGAGCATTCTGACGAACGCGGGCCTGCCGGAACTGGCGGTGGCGGACCCGGAGGCCTTCGTCGCGACGGCGGTGGCCCTGGCGGAGGACCGGCCGCGGCTGGCGGCGCTGCAGGCGGGCTTGCGGAGCCGGCTGGCGGCTTCCCCGCTGATGGACGAGGCGGGTTTCGCCGCGGCGTTCGGGGAGGTGGTCCGCGGGGCCTGGGCGCGCTGGTGCGCGGGGGCTTCGGCATGACGATCGACTTTTCGTTTCTCGTGCCTTCCACCGGGCGGGCGGAAGGCCTGGACCGGGTGCTGTCGGCATTGCCGGCGGCGCTGGGCCGCCGGACCTTCGAGCTCCTGGGGGCCTGCCCCGCTGCGGACGCGGCCACCCGGGCGGTGTTCGCGGCCCATGGGGCGCGGGTGGTGCTGGACGATGCGCCTTTCAAGGGCTCCCTGGGCGGCTTCAGCTGGCCGGGGGCGCTGCAGGCGCTGCTGGAGGCCGCCCAGGGCCGCTGGTTCTGCTACGGCAGCGACGATGTGCTGTTCCCGCGGGACGCCCTGTCTGGGGCCATGACGGTGGCGGCGCTGCTGGGGGCGGCGGGGGTTTCCCTGGGCCAGGTCGAGCGCTGGCCCGGGCGGCCGGACCGTGGGCCTTTCGCCATGCGCTCCCTGAACCGCCCGATGGTGAACTACGGCGTTTTGTCCCGGGACGCGGCGCTGGCCGCCGGGGGCTTCGACACCTGGTACGACTTCTACGCCGCGGACTGGGACCTGTGCCTGCGCATCCAGGCCGCGGGCGGGGTGCTGGTGGAGGTGCCCGATGTGGCGGTGCTCCACGAGGTGGTGGAGGACGGCGCCCGCTCCGAAGCCGACCGCCGCCGCGACGCCGACGAGATCCGCTACGCCGACCGCTGGCTCGCCCACCCCTTCGCCCGGACCACGAACAACCTCAGCAGCGTGGTCCCCAAACCCCAGATGCGCGCCCAGCTCTACGCCCTGCTGCCCACCTTCGTGGCGCGGGGGAAGGCCCAGGCGGCGGCGGAAGGCTCGGACTGGGACGCGCAGGTTGCCCGGGCCTTGGAGGAATTCCCGGAGTGGGAGACCGTGCGGTGGATCAGCTCGGCGGGGCGTGGGCGGTGAAGACGGCTCCTTGGCGATTCTTGTTGGCCCTGCTGACCCCCCGCGCGAACCTGTTCGCTCCTGGTGATGACACATCGCTGCCGCGGAACCAAAAGCCCTCCCCGGCGGGAGACAAAACGATCCGTTATGTCTAGGCGGGCGGTGGCAGTCGCGCCGGGCGACGTCCCGCGCGACCCGTTTTGATAATCCGGATTATCGGAACGGCGCTGCCTGCCGACCGCCGCGGAGGGCGGCGATAGATGATGCCGAGCCTTCGGCGCGGGTCGGCGTTGATCGCTCAGAATCGGCGCCGCCGCAGGCGGCCTCCGCGTCTCTTTTCGCTCGGGCATGCGCCATGTTCTAGACGTGCGGAAAAGCCTCGGACCGCCTCGTTCCACAGGGCTCCATGGCGCACGTCGTGGCGCATGTCCGTGGGATCACCACAGAAATGCGCCACGCTCAAAGCCAGCGCTGGCGGGCGACTCGCCCGCGGGCGCCACAGTCACGCGCCATAACGAACTTGCCACGCTAAGGGGTCAGGGCCATCGTCCCTTTTTCAGCGCCTTCTTTGCGTCGGCTCCAATGACCGGGTCCTTTTCAAGCTCCTTCAGCACCGCCCTGGCGCGAGGATCTTTCGAACGTAACAAGGCCTGGAGAAGTGGAGCACGATCCCGCCCAGTGTTCTTGTCTAGGATCAATTCGATGACCTCCCCAAGTACCGAATCATCGGCTGAAGCTGCCAATGCCAAGGCCCATTGCCACTTTGTCCGTGAAAAGTCGGTCGTGGGATTCGGATCATTGAGAAAGGCTGTCTTGATCTTCCGCCATTCCCCGATCGCCTCGGGTACGGCGAGGGCAAGTGCTATACACCCACGGACATGATCAGAATGCTCGCGATCCATGTACTCCATAAGGACTGGGATCGCTTCGGGGTAGGGCTTCTCCAGTTGGATCAGATCGTTCAAAGAACCAATGTTCAATCCCACATCGCGCAAAGCATCTACCAATGGCTTCTCTGCTGCGAGGTTAAGAGCAACCTTCTCGGCGTGAATCCTCTCTCGTTCATTTCTTTGTTTGACCCATTCGGGGTCATTCTCAAGCCGAGCCATCAAATCGCTAGCGGTCACCCAATCCTTCTTCTCCCCGCTTGTCATTTCGGGATCTCCCTCAAGTTGACCAAGCCATCCTTGACTGCTTGCTGAAGGGGCTTTGATAGTTCGGCACCTTGCTTCACATACAGATCAAACCGGAGTCTGTTTAGCTTCGCATAAGCGGCAAAATCCCGAAGCTGACTGGTAAAACTCAGCGACTTAACATTCTTAACTTCGCTGAGCGTCCCTGCTGCGCGATTGATCCCATCGGGAATCCTGGCTCTTCCTGCCACATCAATGATCTCTTTCTTTCCGATGTCATATGCGGCTTGAACAGCGGCTTCTCCCGCTTGCCCAGCACGGACGGCCTGGGCACCGCCACTGGCAGCTGCTTCGGTCTTCATCGCAACTGTAAGTGCACGTCCCTTCATTACACCAGGTGCCGCCGTTAGAAGCACTTGAGCTGTAGCTGAGGCCCCAGTTATCGCCAATTCCTTGCCAGAAACAATCTCGCCATTCTGTGCCCGCGCATTCACCTGAGAAAGGGAGTCTCCCCCGGGAGTTAGCACCTTGTTGGCGGCATTCAAAAATCCAAGCCCAATCCAACTGGTGTAGTTCCCCTTCTCGTAGGCGCTCTGCCCTGCTTGATCGAGGAACTGCCCAACCGACTGGGCGCCGCCATCCCCTGGCTCTCCAAACATCCCCGTCGGATCAATCCTCATCACGGGGTTGTTCATCACGTAGCTGTAGATGTTCCAGCTCTGCGTTAGTTCGAAGTGTTGATCCCGTGCTGGATCCGGGCTCAGGAACCGGTGATACATCGGCCCATAGAACCGTGCCTGCATGTAAATCAGCCCCGACGGATCCGTCTGCTCATGATTCGTATACCCCTTCGCCACCCGCGCCTGATCGGCCTGGGCGAGGAGGCTCTCGCCGAAGGGCAGGAACTTCTGCTCGAGGACGGTTCCGTTGGGTTCGATGACGAAGCGGGGGGTGCCGAGGTGGTCGGTGAGGGTGACGGTGACGGCGCCGGTGTGGTCGATCTCGGCGACTTCCTTGCCGCCGAGGTACACGATGTCGCGCTTCCAGGTCATGGCGGTCAGGGTGGGCGCGGCCACGGTGAGGGTGGCGACCCGGGAGTTCTCACCGCCGAGGGCGTTGTTCACCTGCACGTAGTAGGTGCTGTTGTGATCCTCCAACATCAGGGTCGGCGTGGTGTAGGTCGCCGCCGTGGCGTCGGGAATCGCCACCGGCGCACCGCCCCCGGGCGGCGTCCGGAACCACTGGTAGGCCAGCGGCGCCGTGCCCGTGGCCGTCACCGAGAACGTCGCCGTCACCGGCACCGAGGGGCTCAGCGTCACCGACTGGTTCGCCGGCAGCCCCACCGTCACCCTGGGCGGCACCGGCGTCGCCGTCACCGACAGCGTGGCCAGCGCGCTGGTGGCGGAGGGGCTCACCATGTTTTCCACCACCACGTGGAACTTCGCCCCATCGTCCCCATTCACCGTCGCCGTCGCGTAGGTCGCGGCGTTCGCGCCGGGGATGGCCACCGGCGCGCCACCCCCGGGCGGCGTCCGGAACCACTGGTAGGTCAGCGGCGCCGCCCCCCCGGAGGCCACCACCGTGAAGGAGGCCGTGGAAGGCGCCACCACGCTCTGATCCGCGGGCTGGGTCGAGATCTCCGGAGCCCAGCGGACCCGCAGCTCCGCCGGCGCGCTGACCTCTGCACCGTACGCATTGGAGACCCGCACCGTGAACTTGGCGTGGTCGTCTTCGCGTTTCGCGGGAAACACATAACGGCTGTCGGTCGCTCCCGGCACATCCACATTGTCCCGCCGCCACTGGTAGCTCAGGTTCGGGCCCGAGCCCACCACCGAGAAGTCCGCGGAGGACCCCGCGTTGACCGTGAGATCCTGGGGATCGGTCGTAATGGCCGCCGGCTCGTTGCTCATCACCGACACCGCGGCCATCGCCGTCCGGCTGGGATCGGCGTGGGCCGTGGCCACCACGTGGAAGACCGTCGGGCTGACGCTCACGCTGGCCGGGGCCGTGTACAGGCCCCCGGCGGTGATGCTCCCGCCCCCGGCCTCCTGCACGGACCAGGTCACCGCCGTGTCCGGGCTGCCAGCCACCGTGGCGGAGAACTGCTGGGCATTGCCCACCAACAGGTTCGCCGTGGCCGGGCTGGCGGAGACCGCCAGGTTCACCACCAGCAGGGCCGCATTGCTGGTGGCGCTGCCCACCGGGTTGCTGACCACCACGTCGTAGCTGCCGGCCTGGGTGAGCTGGGCGTTCGAAATGCCATAGCTGCTGCCGATGGCCCCGGCCAGGGGCACGCCGGCCTTGCGCCACTGGTAGGTGGGCGCCGGGACCGCGCTGGCGGTCACGCTGAAGCTGCCGCCCCCGCCCCCGTTCAGGGTGAGGCCCGCGGGCTGGCCGGTGATCACCGGCGCGAACTGCACCGTCAGCGTGGCGGCGGTGCTGGTCACCGTGCCCGCCGTGTTGGTGACCACCACGTCGTAGCCGCCCGCATCCGAAGGCTGGGCCGCCGGGAGCGCCAGGGTGCTGGCGGTGGCGCCGGCCAGGTTCGAACCGTTCTTCCGCCACTGGAAGGAGGGCGCCGGCGAGCCCGCGGCGGTCACCGAAAAGCTGGCGCCGGTGCCGGCGAGGACCGTCAGGCTCTGGGGCTGGGCCGAAATGGAAGGTGCGGTGAAGGTGCAGTTCGTGCTGCCGGCGGTGCCCGGGGTGCCCAACCAGGTGCTGACCGGATAGTTCGGCGCGTCCTGGACGCTTTGCCGGCGCAGGGTGTGGTTGGCCGTGTCGGCGATGATCAATGCGCCCGCCCCGTCCCAGGCAAGGCCCTGGGGCTGGTTCAAGCGGGCCGCCGAGTAGGCCCCGTCCGCCGTGCCGCTGACCTGGGCCGCACCGGCGCCTGGTCCGACATAGCCGTTGCTCTGATCGATGCGGCGGGTCATGTGGTTCCCGGCCTCCGCGATCCAGAGGTACGTGGCATTCCCGATGATGGCGGTGGGCTGGTTGAAACGGGCAAAGGTGCCGTTGGAATTGGTGGAGCCCGAAATGCCGAGGGCGCCCCAGACCGTGGTGACGCGACCGTCAGAGGGAAGGACCCAACGAATGGCATGGTTCATCCGGTCCGTGACGTAGAGCGTGCCACCATTCGCGGAGATCCAGATCCCCGTGGGCTGATTGAAGCGGGCGGCGCTGCCGGTGCCGTTCACGGCCCCGGAGACACCCAGGGACCCCGCGAGGGTGGTCACCGAGCCATTGGCGGCGATCTTCCGGATTGCGTGATTGTCCTTGTCGGCGACATAGATGTTGCCGGAGCCGTCGGCCACCACGCTCCACGGCGAATTGAACTTCGCAAGGGTGAGACCGCCGCCATTGGCGGCGCCCTGGATGGTGCCGGCCACCGTCGTCACCACCCCCGCCGGGGTGACCCGCCGGATGCGATGGTTCCCCGAATCGGCCACCAGCAGGTTGCCGCTCGCTTCCAGGAAGAGCCCCGTGGGCGAGGCGAACTGGGCGTCGCCCCCGGTCCCGTCGTCGGAACCGGCGACCCCCACCTGCCCGGCCAGCACGCTGCTGCTGCCGTTCGGGGTGATGGCGCGGATGGTGTGGTTGCCCTTGTCCGCCACATAGGTGATGCCGCTGGGCGCGAGCACCAGGCCCATGGGCGAGGAGAAGCGCGTGGCGCAGGCCTGGGCGTCCAGGGGACCGGACGCGGCGAAGACCAGGGCCATCAGCAGCGGCAGCCCCAGGGCGCGTCCGCAGCGGGAGAGACAGGAAAGCAGAGCGTTCATCGGAGATCCCATGGGGGTCGCAATCGTCATCGGGTTCACTGGGGCACCGCTTCGTATTCCGAGACCAGCTGCCGCTGGTCGTTGTAGAGCTTGTGCTGGACCTTGATGAGGCCGCCGTAGCGGTAGGTCTCGATGCGGGTCCGCAGGCCTTCGGGGCTGTAGAAGTAGCGTTCCTTCACCGACCGTTCGGCATCCACCATCTCGACCACCCGGCCCAGGGCGTCGTATGTGAGCTCCACCTGCGTGGCGGCATCGCCCTTGGTCTTGAAGATCTGCTTGAGGTTGCCCTGGTCGTCATAGCGGGCACCCGTATCGCTCCCGCCCGCGGTGATGGGCAGCTGGTTGCGGGCGATCAGGGATCCCTGCTCCGCCAGGGTGAACTGGAAGTTGTTGATGACCTTCTGCAGCCCCCAGGGAACCGGGTTCGGAGAATTTTCCGTCGTGCTCTTGATCTGGTTTCCGAACCCGTCGTACTCGAATTCCTGGACCAGGCTTTGCCCGGAGCCCCAGGCAGCAGGCAGCTTCACTGTCGCTTTCGTGAGGCGGCCCAGCTTGTCGTAGTCGAAGGCGTCCTCCCCATCGCTGAGCATCATGCCAATCTTTTCACCCTGAGCCGCATCGCCGTGGGTGCCATAGGTGTAGATCCACGACTTCGTCGCCGCGGCGGGGCCGGCATGGGACAAGGTCTTCAGCCGCAGCTGGTCGGGGTCGTAGGAGAAGGTGCTGGAGGCACCGGCGGTGGGGAAGCCCAGGTAGTTGAGACTCCAGCTGGTGGGGTCGTAGCCGGCGGAGGCCAGGGGCTGGTTGACCGTACCGACGGAGGTCGGCAGACCCTTCACCCGGTCGTAATCGAAGCCGATCATCCGGCCCCCGATGGTGTGGCTGGTGCGCAGGCCGTAGGCGCTGTCATACCCGAAGCTCTGGGTGTAGGAATCCTCCGGCCCCACGCCCACCTGACCACTGGCGTAGATTTTGGTGGTGATGTCCGAGAGCAGCCCCTGGCCGTCGTAGCCGTACTCCAGGCGCACCGCCTTGTCCTCGGCGGCCCGGAGCTTGCCGTTGTAGGGGGCGCCGCCATCGAAGTCGAAGGCCTGATGCACGTCGGGGCCGTCCACGGTGCGCACGCGCCCCAGGCTGTCCACGGTGGCGGTCACCACCTTGCCGTTATAGTTCGTGGACTTCGGCTTGCCCTGCACGGTGAAGTCGCTGTAGGTGGTGTCGCCGCTTTCGGGCTGGTTGAGGGACTTCAGCCAGCCCAGACCGTTGTAGCCCCAGGTCCGCGTCTGGGTCGGACCGCTCGCGCCATCCTGGCTGATCGCATGGAGGATGCGGTCCCCATCGTCGTAGTCGTAGGTCGTGCTGTTGCCAAGGGCGTCCGTGACCTTGGACAGGCGGCCGAGGCCGTCGTTCTGGAAGCTGGTCACGAGGGAGCCCACGGTCACCGTGCGGGAGAGCCCGCTGTAGGCGGTGTCCGTGTGGATCCCGTTCGGGTCCACGTGGGAGGTCATCCGGTCCCGGTGATCGTAGCCGTAGCTGTGGGCGGCGCCGCCGCCCCAGACGGATTCGTAATTCTTCCGGCCCGCCGAGTCATAGCCCAGGGACATGGAGGCGCCGCCGAGGCGGTCCACCCCGCTCAGCTGGCCGAAGCCATCGTAGTGGAAGGTGGACCCCGCAAGACCGCGGGTCTGGGTCACGCTGAGATTGTCGGAGCCATAGCCGTAATGGGTGGGCAGCTGGGGGGACGGCGGCCGGACATCGGTCAGGCGGCCCACGGTGTCGTACTCGAAACCGGTGGTGTGGCCGTTGGCGTCGGTCTGGTTTTTGGGGCGGCCCAGGGCGTCGTTTTCCTGGCTCACCGAATAGGCCGCCCCGAGGAGCTGGATGCTGTTGATGAAGCCCCAGCCATCCACGCCGTAGTCGGCGCCAACCACAGACGGATTGTAGAAGCTGGCACTGCTGAGGCGCACGGCGGACGGGGTGGGGAGCCCGGGGTGGTAGGTGAACTTGAGGGTGAGGGAGCCATCCGGCGCGCCGTCGATGGTTTCCTCGTCGACGGTGCCGTTGGAATTGAACACGCGGTGCCGGGCGGGCTGGCCCGTGGTGGCCTCGTATTCCGGAAGATTGAAGAGCCACGCACCGGGATTGGAGGTGAGGGTGAACTGGGTGTTGCGATCGAAGGTGCCACCACCTTGGATGGCGTTGATGGAGCGCTGCCACCCGGTACCGTTCCAATCCTCCTTCCTGGAGAGCCTGTAGACGCCGAGGTCCTGCTCCCAGGTCTCGGTCTGCAGGGGATAGGGGACGCTATCCAGACCCGTCAGTCCTGCGGAGTTGCCGATGGAATGCAGGTCCCAGCCGCTGCTCAGAGTCGCCCGGTAGGTGCCGGTGCTCCCCGGCGCCGCCCCCAGATCGCCCTGCCAGTTGGCGCCGGCCTGGTACTCCCGTTGCTCCGCCACCAGGTGCTTCAGGTGGGCCTGGTTCTGGAGGCCCTCCGCGCCCGTGGTCCCATTGCTGGCCGGAGGCTCGACGAACTTGAGCACGGTGATCCGGCCGTCGGGATGGGTGATGGCGTCGTAGAAAGCGGTGGAGGTCCAGGACTCCCCTGGATAGGGCTGCCCGGGCTCCTCGATCCAGTTGATCTGGGGCACCGCCCGCTGGTGGGTGGTTACCCGATGTTCGTGGGTCACCAGATCTTCATCGTCGATGTGGGTGACGCCAAGGGCGAAGGCCGGCCTGCCCGCCGGGTTGCCGGCGACCATGCCCTGCCACTGGAAGGGGTTGTAGTTGATGCGGAAACGGTAGGGTTCCCAGGTGAGGTTCGTCGTTTTGTGGGCCGAACGGACGCTGGACAAAACGGTGGGAAAGATGAGCCAGGGAATGACCCAGGCGACGCCAGGGCCCGTCGAATATCCGAACTCCACGGACTCTCCAGAAGCTTCCTCGGTGACCCGCAGGGGCTGGAAGCCTTCCCAGGAGCCCCAAGGGGCATCAAGGTAAGTCCCGGTTCCGGAACCTCCCCCTGAAATGGGTTGGCAGACTGGGCCGGTTTCATTGGCAGGGATCTGGACCCGGTAGGTCGAGGCCTGCACCCCGCCGTAGGACACGAGGATCGTAGACGACATCGTGTGGAAGATGTCGCTTCGACCCAGGCTTGGCACTCCCTGGGACAGGGCCGTGCGCAAGCACTCGCGCTCAACCTTCACATAGACGCTGGAATCCTTGCTCCAGGTGGCCGTATAGCTGAGCCCTCCCGGATCGTAGGTGTACAGCACCGATTCCCCGAACCGGTTGGTGGCCTTCTTGATGACGTACCGGGCGTAATCCAACGGGGACTTGTCCCGATTCGATACGTACGGGACATGAATGTCGCGGGAATGGTGACTCACATAGTCGAACTCGTAGGCCACATCCTGGCGCACCACGAGAACCCGGTGGGGAAAGGTGTATTTGTAAACGGTGGTTCCGTTCGAATAGTCCACGGGCACGCTGAGCTCATCGCCCGCCAGCCCGACCACAAGGCTGTCGTCGGAGCCCATCTTGACGAAGGGTTCGCTGAACGATGCGTCGGTGCTGTAATGGGGCGCCAGGGAGATGGTTTCGCCGGCGTAGCCAAAGGCGGAGATCACCGTGTGGGCTGCCGCAGAACTGCTGACGGCCGCGGGGAGTTCCCCAAGCACTGAGCCGCTGCCGCCGTTGGGGAGTCGCCAGTTCGACTGGCGGCGGTGGATGCCCAGGAACAGCGCCAGATCCAGATAGCCGGGGCTGAGAGAGGCCAGGCCCGCGGACTCGAAATAGAGCTCGTCGATGGATTGGGGCAGGATGGTCGGCTGATCGACCGAGGAGGAGAGGATCGCCTCCGTGCTCGTATTGGAGATCCGGAGCTGGGGCGAAGCCCGGAAGCTGAAGGTCGGCGTGAAGTGCAGCCCGCGGGCGCCGATGCCGGGTCCCAGGGGCAGGGTGATGGAGGCCGCCCCGGTGGGGGCTTCGACTTCCACCACGCCATGGAAGGAGGACGGCGCCTTGGCGCGGTCGAAGGCGACGTTGGCGAAGGAGCTCTGGAAGCTCTGGGCCAGCACCGGCCCGCCGCAGAGCAGGAGGGCGAGCAGGGGCAGGGGACGCGCGAAGGCACGAGGGGTCATGGGGTTCTCCGGACGGTGCGAACGCGAACGGGAACCCCGGCCCCTGGAAATCGGGTCAGGCCTGCGATCGCAGCCTCCATGTTCCAATGAACATTCTTCAATGTTCAAGAAAATATTTAGATGTTGTGACATCCAAATCACGAAGAATCCGCACGATCGACGGCGACCCTCGTCCGGGACTTCGGAGTGCGGAGCCAGGGCGCGATTCGTCTGATGCCGTGGAGCTGAACATCCATTCAACCCCACGGCGACCTTCCTGCCAACCCTCCTGTCTTGGGGCAGCCGGGACCCTTCGGAGAAAGTCCACCTCCGCCCCCTGGAAGGCCAGGACCGCTGGACGAACGGTGCGGGATCCGCCGCGAACCACCCCCGCCTGCAATTCCCATGCAACGCCTCCAGCCCTTTCCAGGCAAAATGGAGGTTTGCCCTGGGATCGCCGATGTCCTTTCTGACGAAGCTCTTCAACCGCACGCCGGACGCGCCCCTGCCGACCCTGGAGGCGCTCGCGGCGGAGCGGGGCTTCGGGCTGGACCTGCCGGGGCTGACGGCGCTGATTCCGGACTTCGAGCACCAGGGGCCCACGGGGCGCGCCACATGGGCGGACGCGGTGCAGACCTGCGTGGAGAAGGGCTGGGGCCTGCCGGAGCCCTGGGAGGACATCGCGGACACGGCCCTGCCGGAGCTCGTGCCCCAGTGGATGGCCCAGCGGGACGGCCTCAAGGCCTGGCCCGTCGCCGAAGGGCTGTCGAAGCGGGTGCGCATCGGGGACCGGAGCATGCCGGAAGCCTGGGCCACCCTCTGGGGCATCAGCCCCGACGACATCCTGGAGCGCGCCCTGGACCACCTGAAGGAGGCCAGCAAGACGCCCTTCGAGCGCATGCCTTCCGGCATCTACCGCAGCCCCTACCAGGACGGCGCCGACGCGGCCCGGCTCCTGCTGCCGCATTTGTGGGAGGGCTTCTTCCCCGGGCAGAACGTGTTCATCGCGGTGCCCAGCCGCAATGAGTTCTACATCGCCCCCCAGGTGCTCCTCACCAAGCTGGCGGAGGCCGTGGACAAGAGCCTGTCGGCCTCGAGCGCGGCGGACCGCCTCGTGGTCACCCTCTACCAGCGGGTGGAAGGCAAGTTCGTGCCCGCCAACCTGCAGGACCCCCATCCCATCGCCCAGCCCCAGCGCCAGCTGCGCCAGACCGACTTCGTGCTGGCCCTGGACGCCCAGAAGGAGGATCTCGCCAAGCTCGGCGGGCGCCCCGCCCCCGTGGGCATCCTGCCCCATCCCACCACCGGCCGCACCTTCACCGTGGCCACCTGGAAGGCCGACATGGCCTGCTTCCTTCCCGAATCCGACCTGGTGGCCCTCCAGGACGCCGCCGGCGCGCCCCTGGGCATCTTCGTGCGGCAGACCTTCCCCCGGGTCCCGGGCATGCGGGGCGAGGACGTGGACATCTGGGGCCCCCGCCGCCTGCGCTACGACGTCTTCCCCACGACGGAGCAGCTGGGGATGTTCGACCAGTTCGCCGACGCCGAGCAGATGGCCGCCCTCATGCGCGGCGAGAACCCCACCAAGGGCAAGGCCGCCCCGGCCAAGGGCGCGCCTGCTCCGTCCACCCCCGGCCAAGGCCAGGGACAAGCGTCCGCGCCGGCCCGGCCCGCCCACCTGAAGGACGTGCAGCTCGGCTCCCAGGGGGAGTGAGACCATGGGCCGCCGCCTGCAGCTGGCGCTCGTCCTCCTGCTGGGGGGCGCCTTCGCCTCGGCCCAACAGGCGACCCCCGCACACGTGGCCGCCCCCGCTTCGCCCTTGAACTCGGTGGTGCTGGTCCGCGCCGCCCAGGGCGACATCACCCTGCCCGGTGAGCACCGCTTCGCCCAGGGCAGCGGCGTCGTCATCGCCCCGGGCCTCGTGGCCACCAACGCCCACGTGGTGCAGGGCCAGCGCACCTACACCGTGCTCCACGAAGGGCGCAGCTGGCCGGCGGTGCTCCGCGCCGTGGACGGCGGGCGGGACCTCTGCCTCCTCTCCGTGCCGGGCCTGCCCCTGCCCCCGGCGCCCGCGGCCCCCGCCCCGCCGGAAGTCGGCCAGGCGGTGCAGGCGGTGGGCTTCCCCGCCGGCCGCTCCACCCTCACCCGGGGCGTCCTCAAAGCCGTCTGGCGCTTCCCCGGCGGCGTCCTGCTCCAGTCCGACGCCCGCACCACGCCGGGCTCCAGCGGTGGCGGCCTCTTCGACGACGCGGGCCGGCTCCTGGGCCTCACCACCTTCGTCTTCGAGCAGTCCCCCGCCATCAACTTCGCCGTCTCCGCCGGCGCCCTCGCCGCCCTCCTCGAGCGCCCCTCCGGGGAGGACGCCGCCCGTGCGGCCGATCCCTTTCCGGAACTGGTGCAGACCATCGCCGACCATCCGGAGAACCAGCCCGCCTGGGAGGTCTTCACCGCGGAGTGGACCACCCGCAATCCCGCGGACCCGGATGCCTGGTACGCCCGGGGCAGCGCCCTCCACCTGAAGCTCAAGCAGGCCGCCGCCGCCCCCGGGGTGCGGGAGCTGGACGAGGCCCTCTGGACCGAGACCGTGGCGGCCTTCCGCAAGGCCACGGAGCTGCGGCCCGCCATGGCCCAGGCCTGGAACAACCTGGGGGCCGCCCTGGAACTGAACAACCGCTTCCCCGAATCGGAAGCGGCCCTGCGGACGGCCCTGAAGCTGGCGCCGGACTATGCCCTCGCCTGGTCGAACCTGGGCCACACCCTCTTCAACGCCCGGCGGCCCCGGGAGGCCGCGGTGGCCCTGCGCACCGCCCTCGCCTACCGTCCCCTGGACGGCGACCTGTGGGGAAACCTGGGCCTGGCGGAGGCCCAGGCCGGCGCCCCGCGGGAAGGCCTCGCGCATCTGGAGAAGGCCACCGGACTGCTCCCGAACCACGCCGAACTCTGGGCCGAGGTGGTCCGCCTGCGGACCCGCCTCGGAGACCGGCGGGGCGCCGCCGAAGCCATTGCCCGCCTGCGGGACCTCCAACCCCACCGCGCCGATGAGGTCGCCAAGGAACTCGCGGGGAAGTAGGGACCTACTTGCCGATGGGCTTCTCGGCGGGCTTCTCCGTGGGCTTCACAGCGGGCTTCAACCGGGTGTAGACGATCTCCTGGCGCGGGCCCTGGCCCTGCTCGTCGCCCCCCAGCACCGCCAGGAAGCGGTCCGCGTCGATCTCGCGGATGAGGAAGCGCAGGGAGAGCGGCTCCCCATCCGCATCGTGGAGGGTGCCGTTGAGCAACACCGTGGCGCCGCCGTCGGGGCTGCTCCCCTCCAGGCGCACGAGGCCCGTGGCCCCGGCGTTGGCCCAGGCGCACTGGTACTGCTTCAGGGTCCCGTCGTAGGCGAGGAGGCGCATGCCTTCGGCGCCGCCGACCTTGTCGGAGCGGTAGTCCTCCTGGAGGAAGCGGCCCCCCAGGATCATCTTCAGGTCCGCCTTGCCGGTGAGCTCGGACCCGGCGGCGCCGGCGGCGGCGAAGTGGCGGGTGATTGTGGTGTAGGCGCCCTCCCGCCGGGCGAGGCGGCTGTGCTCCGTGCCGGGCATGGACATGCGCTGCAGGGCGTCCAGCCGCTCCTGGGGCAGCTTTTGCGAGGGCGTGAACTGGGCGCAGAGGGGCGCGGCGAAGCACTGGGCGAGGACCAGCGAGAGAAAAGTGCGGCGCATGGCGGGCTCCAGGAAGGTCACGGGATCAGCCCGATCTCCCGCAGGCGCTGCAGCAGGAAGGCGTGGGCGGAGATGGGTTCGAAGAGCTTCGGTTCCCCGGGGGCCCGCAGGCTGTCCGGGCAGTCCAGCAGCACGTCCGGGCGCGGATGGCAGAAGAAGGGCATGGAATAGCGGACGGCGTCGGGGCTGTCGGGGTTGACGACGCGATGGGTGGTGCTGGGGATGCGGAGGTTCACATGGCGGCTGAGCATGTCCCCGGCGTCGGCGACGATCTCCCCTTCGAGGCCGTCCACGGAATGCCACACTCCGTCCCGGTCCAGGAGCTGCAGCCCGCTGCCCGTCGCCGCCGGCAGCAGGGTGATGAGGTTGATGTCCTCATGGGCCGAGGCGCGCACGCCGCCTTCGAGGTAGCGGTCCTTCAAGGCCGGGTAGTGGATGATGCGCAGGATGGAATTGCCATCGGCGATCATGTCCGCCAGGGCGCGGAGGGGCAGGCCGAGGTAGAGGGCGATGGCCTCCAGCAGGGTCCCGGCGCAGGCTTCGAGGGCCCGGTAGAGGGCGAGGGTGTGGGCCTTGAAGCCCGGCACCTCGGCCTCGGGCCAGAGGTTCTCCCCGTAGATCGCCAGCAGCTCGTGGCCCGGCGGCAGCTCCTGGCCCACGTGCCAGAACTCCTTGAGGTCGCCCACCGGGTTGTCCTTGGCGTGCTCCTGGCCGAAGGGCGTGAAGCCCCGGGCCCCGCCGCCGTCCGGCACGATGTAGCGGCGCTTCACCTCTTCGGGCAGGGCGAAGAAGTCCCGGGCGGCCTCGTAGGCGCCGGTCACGTCCGCCGGCGTCACCCGGTGTCCCGCCACCTTCACGAAGCCCGTGTCCTTCAGGCTGCCGCCCAGGATCCGCACGAACTCGGCGCGCTCCCGCTCGTTGCCTTCGGTGAACTGGTCCAGGTGGACGGTGTCGACGTGGAAGGCGGATGGCGCCATACGGAAGCTCCTTTTTAGAATGGCCTATCCCATTGTTCGCCGCCCGCCCCCCGTGGGACCAGGGAGAAAGCGGCCCATACGGCCTCCCGTGGTATCAAAAACGCCAGGACAGGACCAGGCCGGTGCGGCGGACCGGCCGGCGCTCGCCGTCCAGACGATGCTCGAGGTGGTGGAGGGTGATCCGAAGCCCTCGCGGCAGGGGAAGCGTCATGACCACTCGCGGCCCCTTTGCAGCCCTCGTGAACCACCACTCGTCGCCATTGATGAGGGGGGCCGTCCCGGTGGCGGCGTAGCGCTGCAGGATGAAACCGAACCGCGGTCGGTAGCGCCGTTCCATCGGTCCCAGCCAGAGCTGCCCTTCCCCCCCTGTCCCCCGGGTCTCCACATTGCGCTGCACGAAGGCCTTCAACTCCCAAGGCCACCCAGCCGCGCCCGCCACGGCCCCGCCCGCCGTGTCAAAGCGCGTCGAGACCCGTGCGGCCTGCGGCCCCGGGTCCAGGGCCTGGAAACGGTGTTCGCCCGCATCCCAGTGCAGGACCCACCGCCCGGCATGAAGGGTCCACTGGACCGGCCCCGTCTCCATGCGAACCACGCCCTGGAGCGCCGCGAGTTCCGCGCCACCCTCGGGGAAGGTGCGCACGCGACCTGCGACTCCGCGCAGGCCGGCTTCCAGCAGGCCCCGGCCCTCGCTCCGCAGGGCCATGCGCCCTCCGACGCCCAGGACCCCCAGATCATGGTCCCAGAGGCTTTCCTGGCTCAGCAGGGGGTTGCCCTGCAACCCGAGGGTGAGGGTTCCGAACCTGCCTTCGTCCGCCGCGCGATAGCTCACCGAAGCCCGGTGCAGCCACACGCCATTGGAGGGCCGCTGGTCGTAGCGGAGCAGGTTCAGCCGGTTGCCGTCGCTGCCGATGGCGGCCCGGACGGAGAGTTCCCCGGTCCAGCTCCCGCGAACCGGAGACCAGTCCAGCTGGAGCAGGGATCGGATCCGGTCCACGGAGGTTCCCCCGTTTTCATCCTCGTCGAGTGGGGGCAGCCGCTCCGCCTCGACGAGCAGTTCACCCTTGGGCCGCCACCACGGAAGCGGCGCTTCCTTGAAGTAGACGGGCTCCTGTGCGCCCAGGGCCATGGCAAGGATCCCTGCCGCTGCAGTCAAGGCTTTCATGTGGGCTCAGATGACGAACGCCGGGGATCTATTCCCCGGCGCCCTCATTCTGACCAGGTTTTCCGTTCAGGCGCCGAGGCCCTTCAGGCCGACCTTCTCCCGGATCTGGCTCTCCACTTCGTCGGCGAGCTCCGGGTTGTCCTGGAAGAGCTTCTTCACGTTCTCCGCGCCCTGGCCCAGGCGGCTCTCCTTGTAGCTGTACCAGGAGCCGCTCTTCTGGATGATCTCCAGCTGGGTGCCCAGCTCCACCAGTTCCGACGTCCGGCTGATGCCTTCGCCGTACATGATGTCGAAGGTGGCCACCTTGAGGGGCGGCGCGACCTTGTTCTTCACGACCTTGACCTTGGTCTTCTTCCCGATGACCGAGCTGTCCTCGTCCTTGGCGGCCACGAGGGGATCGTTGGTGTTGCCCTTGATGCTCTGGATGCTGCGGACGTCGAGGCGCACGGAGGCGTAGAACTTCAACGCGTTGCCGCCGGTGGTGGTCTCGGGGCTGCCGAACATGACGCCGATCTTCATGCGGATCTGGTTGATGAAGACCAGGCAGGTGTTGGTCTTGCTGATGGTGGCGGTCATCTTGCGCAGGGCCTGGCTCATGAGGCGGGCCTGCAGGCCCACGTGGCTGTCGCCCATCTCGCCGTCGATCTCGGCCTTGGGCACGAGGGCCGCCACGGAGTCGATGACGATGATGTCGAGGGCGCCGCTGCGCACCAGCTGGTCGCAGATCTCCAGGGCCTGCTCGCCGCTGTCGGGCTGGCTGATGAAGAGGTTCGCCACGTCCACGCCGAGCTTCTGGGCGTATTCCGGATCCAGGGCGTGCTCCGCGTCGATGTAGGCGGCGAGGCCGCCCTTCTTCTGGGCCTGGGCCACCATGTGCAGGGCCAGGGTCGTCTTGCCGGACGCTTCCGGCCCATACACTTCCACGATGCGACCCTTGGGCACGCCCCCCACGCCCAGGGCGGCGTCCAGACTGATGGAGCCCGTGGAGATGACCTCGATGCCGTCGGCCCCAGCCATGCGGTCGCCGAGCTTCATGATGGCGCCCTTGCCGTAGGCCCGTTCGATGTCCTGGAGGGTGCGGTTGAGGGCCTTGAGGCGGTCGTCGAAGGGGATTTCGGGAGCGGTGGCGGCGGCCATGGGGACCTCGGGGACGTGGAATGAGTTTAGGGGCTTGAGGGCCCGGACGAGGGCCATGCCTCACTCCAAGGGTTGCGGAATCGGGTCGGTTCGCCCTGCGAAGATCGGGTCTGCGGGGGGCGGTGTCCCAAGGATGAAGCGGGAGGCGAAAATTTCAAGAAGATTTTTTCGCTTTTTACCCAATTGCCTTTTAAGTCTTGGGTTTAAGGAGGACCGACCGGCCCCGCCAGGTGTTCCGGCCCCGCAGCCGGTCCAGGAAGGCCCAGGCCATGCCCCAGACCAGCACCGGACCGTTCAGCGGCCACAGCACCCACAGGGCATCCATGGGCCGGCCCGTGATCCGCTGCGCCACGTCGCCCATCAGGGCCGCCGTCACCAGGAGCAGGGCCAGGCCGAGCCAGGGAAAGCCGGCCCACGCCAGCAGGAGGGGACCCGCGTGGTGGACGAGGAAGCCCGGGATGAGCAGGGGCAGCAGCCACCATCCGGGCAGGGCGGCGGTGTTCTTGCGCAGGCCCCTGACCAGGTCCAGGAGGCCGTGGTACATCCGCAGGTGCAGCATGGGCCCGCCCAGGGCGAGGCGGTTGGTGAAGCCCGCCCGCTTCACCCGCCGGGCCAGCATCATGTCGTCCACCGCCTCCAGGGGCGCCCCCGCATGGCCGTCCACGGCGTCGTAGGCGGCGCGGCGCACGAGCGTGAACGCACCGATGCCGGCGAAGGCGAAGCTGCCGGGCTCCGGGACCCGGTGGGGCGGCACCAGGATGAGAAAGCCCGGCGTCGCGAGGCCAACGAAGAGCCGCTCCACTGGCGATACCGCGTCCGCGGCGAAGAGGAGGGCGAGGATGTCCGCGGGGTGTTCGTCCAGGAAGGCGAAGGCCCGCCGCAACAGGTCGGGGCTGGCCTGCACGTCGGCGTCGGCGAAGAGGAGCCAGTCGGCGGCGAGGGCTTCCGGCGTCCGCGTGGCGAGGTGAAGGGCGTGGTTCTTGCCGAGCCAGCCCGGCGGCAGGTCGTCGTTGCGCAGGACGCGGAGCCGAGCGGCCCCCGGCGTGCGCAGGGGATCCGCCTTGGCCGCGAGAATTTCGGAGGTGCCGTCCGTGGAGCCGTCGTCCACCACGACGATGGCCAGCTCCGGATAGTCCTGGGCCAGCCAGGACTCGAGGGCGGGACCGATCTCGCCGGCCTCGTCCCGGGCGGGGATGCAGAGGCAGACCCGGCCCTGCGAGGCCAGCCCGGGTGGCGCCTCCGGCAACCGGGGCAGCCGGGCGAAGTGGTGGCGCAGCACCGCGAGGCTCCCCAGGATGGAGAGGCCGCTGAGGGCGGAGGCGAGGTCCAGGAGGCGCATCCCGCCATTCTTGCCGCATCCCGGGGCCCGGCACGACCCCAGGGACCGCGGGGTGCCACAATGGGGCATGGGCCGTCACCGCCTTCCCCTCGTCCTCGTCGCATTGGGCACCCTGCACCTTCCGGCGAAACCCGGCGGCGTGAAGCCCGTCGCGAGGCGCCGGGCCGTGCCCGCCCCAGCCCGGACCGTGGTCCCGACTTCCCTGCACGCCGCCGTCGCCGCCAAGGACGCGGAGCTGGTGCGGTTCCTTCTCCAGGGCCGGGCCTCCCTGGAAGCCCGGGACGGTTCCGGCGAAACCCCGCTGATGACCGCCATCCGCACCGGCGACCCCCTGCTGGTGGACCTCCTGCTGGACGCCGGGTCCAGCCTGCAGGTGCGCGACAGCTCGGGCTTCTCGCCCCTCTTCCTCGCCATCCTCCTCGGCGAGAAGGACATCGCGATGACCCTCATGCGTCGCGGCGCCAACCTGCATGAGCGGGATGCGGACGGACGCACCTTCCTCCACCGCATGCGCGCTTCCCTGAAGGGCATGAAGCTGCTGCTGGACCTGGGCTGCGACGTGAACGCGGCGGACGCCGGCGGCCGCACCGCCCTCTACGCGGCGGTGCAGGACCTGGTGATCCCCGAGATCCCCAAGCTGCTGCTGGAGAAGGGCGCCGATCCCAACCGGAGCGACGCCAAGGGCGTGACACCCCTCATGCGCGCCGCCGAGCGGTCCCGCATCATGGCGACCTACGACCCTTCCCTGATGGAGATGCTCCTCGCCGCCGGAGCCGACCCCCATCGCCGGGACGCCGCCGGGCGCACCGCCCTGCACTGGACCCTCGCGGGGCAGGCCTGCCCCGCCCGCCGCGAGACCCTGGCCTTCCTCCTCACCCGGGGCAACCTGGACGCCGACCGCGCCCTGCCCGACGGGACCACGCCGCTCATGCTCGCCGCCCGCCTCGAGGACCCGGCGGCCCTCCAGTGGCTGCTGGCCGCGGGCGCCGATCCCCTGCGGGCCGACCTCCGGGGACGCACCGCCCTGGACATCGCCCGGAAGGGCCGCAGCGCCACCTGCGTGACCCTGCTGGAATCCCAGCGGAACTGAAGTGGGCCCGGGCGCGGCGCCCTAGTAGCCGTACTTCCCCACCAGGAGCCGCAGCTTTTCGCGGGTCTCCGCGGGCACCTTGTCCGGCGGCGTGACGAGGGCGGTGGCCAGGGCATGCCGGGCGGGCTCGTGCTCCGGCGGGCCGCCGGCCAGATCCCCCACCACCCGGCGCAGCAGCTCCTGGGCCTTGCCCACGTTGGCCGCCATCATCGCCATGATGTCGCTGCCGACGGCGCCCTCCTCCTCGTCCCGCCAGGCGTCCCAGTCGGTGACCAGGGCGATGGTGGCGAAGACCAGTTCGGCTTCCCGGGCCAGCTTGGCTTCGGTGGCCTGGGTCATGCCGATGAGGTCGGCGCCCCAGGAGCGGTGCAGGCGGCTTTCCGCCCGGGTGCTGAACTGGGGGCCTTCCATGTTCACGTAGGTGCCGCCGTCCTCAATGGGCAGCAGCAGGCGCTTGCCGGCGGCCAGGAGCTTCTCCCGCAGCCACGCCGAGGTCGGATCCGCGTAGTTCACGTGGCCCACCAGCCCGTTCCCGAAGAAGGTCGAGGCGCGGAGGTGGGTCCTGTCGATGAACTGGTCCGGCAGGCGCAGGGTGCCGGGCTCGTGGCGCTCCTGCAGGGTGCCCACGGCGCTCACGGAGAGGAGGATCTCGCAACCCGCCGCCTTCATGGCCCAGACATTGGCGCGGTAGTTCACTTCCGAGGGCGTGAAGCGATGCCCCAGCCCGTGCCGGGAGAGGAAGACCACGGGCACGCCTTCCAGGGTGCCGAAGATCAACGGATCGGAAGTCTCGCCGAAGGGCGTGGGGATCCGCCGCGCGGCGGTGTCGCGGACCCCGGCCATGGCGTAGAGGCCGCTGCCGCCGAAGATGCCGATGGGTGCGGGCATGGATCACCGTGGGAAGGTGATCAGCACACCACGAAGTGGGGCTGCGATCAACGCGGCGCGCCGTACCAGTCCGCCAGGCGCGCCGGAGGGACGCCCAGACGGTAGAGGGCCGGGAAGGCGTTCATGCAGACAAAGGCCTTCAGGAAGCCGGCCTCGAAGCGCCGGGCGGAAACGCGCAGCTCCTCGGGGCGGGTGTGCACGGCCCCGAGGGTGCGCAGCCTCGCCGCGAGGCCCAGCTCCTCCATCAGGGGCTCGTCCGGGTAGCCGTCCACCGCCCGGAAGTCCCGGGTCCGGCAGAAGAGTCCCTGATCGCCGTAGGGCCAGGCGGTGCGCCGGGAGCGCAGGTCCGCCAGCCTCAGCACCCGCGCCTTCCAGGTGCCGGCCCAGCGTTCCGCCGCGTGCCGGACCCGGAAGGCTCCCAGGGCGATGGAGGCCTCCCCCAGGGTGCCGCGGATCAGCGCGCCGACCCCTGGGGGAACCGCGGCGTCCGCGTGCAGGAAGAAGAGGATGTCGCCCCGGGCCGCGGCGGCCCCGGCATTCATCTGCGGACCCCGGCCCCTGGGCCCGCGGAGCACCCGCGCCCCCGCCGCGGCGGCCAGGTCCACGGTGGCGTCCAGGCTGCCGCCATCCACCACGATCAGCTCCCAGGCGCCGGGCTGTTCCCGGAACTGCCCCAGGCAGGCTTCGATGCGCGCGGCCTCGTCGAGGGCGGGGATGATGACGGAAACGAGCATGCGGCCTCAGCGGAAGAGGGCGAAGTACCGCCGGAACAGGGCCGCCAGCCCGGGGCTGAGGCGCGTCTTCATGTAGGCGCCGCCCAGGCGCTTGAAGCCTTCCGCCAGCGTCGGATAGGGGTGGATGATGGCGTCGAGGGCCGCCAGCCGACCGGATGTGGCCATGAAGACGGCGGCCTCCCCGGCGAGATCCCCGGCGTGGGGGCCCACGAGGGTGAAGCCCAGAACGCGGTCCGTGCCCCGCTTCACCACGGCCTGGAGAAAGCCCGTCGCGCCCTCCACCGCGCCCCGGTCCGTATCGGCGAAGTCGATCCGGAACGCGTCCACGGCGAGGCCCCGGGCCTCCGCCTCCGCCTTCGTGAGACCGATCTGCGCCACTTCCGGATCCGTGTAGGTGCAGCGGGGCACCACGAGCTCGCCGGCCCGGCCGCGGCCGAAGAAGAAGGCATTGCGCAGCACGAGCCGCGCGTGGGCATCCGCGGCGTGGGTGAACTGGTAGCCGCCCGCCGCGTCCCCGGCGGCGTAGATGCGCGGATTCGTCGTGCGCAGGCGCGGGTCCAGCTTCAGCTTCCCGGCCTCCAGGTCGATGCCGGCGGCGTCGAGGCCCAGGCCTTCGAGGTTCAGCGTCCGGCCCGTGGCCACCAGGAGGAGGTCGCCGCGGACTTCGCGGACTTCGCGGTCTTCGCCATCAAGCCTGAATGCGACGACCCGCTGGCCGTCCTGGAGGCGCACCGAGGTGGCCTCGGCGCCTTCGAGCAGGTGGATGCCTTCCTCGAGGAAGGCCTGCCGCAGCAGGGCCGCGGCGTCCCCGTCCTCCCGGGGCAGCAGCCTTGGGCGCGCGAGGACCGTGACCTCGGAACCCAGGCGCCGGAAGGCCTGGGCCAGCTCGCAGCCGATGGGTCCGCCGCCCACCACCACGAGGCTGCGGGGCAGTTCCACGAGGCCGAAGATCGTTTCGTTGGTGTGGAATCCGGCCTCCTGGAGCCCGGGAAGGTCCGGCACCGTGGCCCGGCCGCCGGTGGCGACGAAGGCCTTCCGGAAGCGCAAGGAGGCACCGCCCACGGCCACCGTGTCGCGCCCGGTGAAGCGGCCCTCGCCGAGGAAGACGTCCACGCCGAGACTTCGGAAGCGTTCGGCGCTGTCCTGTGGGGCGAGGTCCGCGCGCACCTCCCGCAGGCGCGCCATGAGGGCGGGAAAGTCCACGGTGACCTCGGCGTGGACGCCGAAGCGGCCGGCGGCGCGGGCCTCGTGGGCAGCCCGGGCGGCGGCGAGGAGGGCCTTGCTGGGGACGCAGCCGGCGATGAGGCAGTCGCCCCCCAGGAGCCCCTTCTCCACCAGCGCCACCTTCGCGCCCAGCCCCGCGGCCCCCGCCGCCGCCACGAGCCCCGCGGGCCCACCGCCGAGCACCACCAGATCGTACTTCGGCTGGGGCGCGGGGTTCGTCCAGTCTTCGGGCGCCACCAGCCTGCGCAGCCGGATGTCGCTGGCATCGCCGGGCACGAGACCCGCCGCGCTCACGGGGCCTCCGCCGAGTCGGCGAAGGATTTCGCCAACGCCTTCCGCGCCAGCAGGCCCACCCGCCAGGTCACCGCCAGCGTCGCTCCCAGGGCGAGGAAGAGCAGCCACCGCGGCATGGCCACCTTGGCGCCCAGGCCCGCCACCGAGCCCAGGGCCGAGCCCGCGCTGACGAAGAGGAAGGTGGCCGGGAGCATGGCCAGGAAACTGGCGAGGACATAGGGCCCCAGGGCGATGCCCGTGGTGCCAAGGGCATAGTTCAGCAGGTTGAAAGGAATGAGCGGCGACAGGCGGAGCAGGGCCACGAGCCGCCAGCCTTCCTTCGCCACGGCGCCGTCCAGGGCGGCGAGGCGGGGGCTCGCCGCCAGCTTCGCCGTCACGCTGCGCCTCAGCACCGTGCGGCCCAGCAGGAAGGCCGCCGTCGCCCCCGCCACGCTGCTGGGGCTCATGAGGAGCGTGCCCAGGACGGGCCCGTAGATGATCCCGGCGACGAGGGTCATGGGCAGGGCCGGCAGGGCCAGCACCGTCGCCAGGACGTAGATCAGGAAGAAGGCCGCCGCGCCCACCCAGCCGGCCCCCTGGACCCACAGGGCGAAGGCCTTCACCCAGGCCAGGACGGGGAGAAAGAAGCCCGCCACGAAGAGACCGGCGAGGCAACCGAGGAAGAGCAGGACTTTGGCGCGGGACATGGGAGGATCTCGATGATGACCGATTCCCTGCTCATCGTCTTCGCGAAGGCCCCGGCGCCAGGGCGCGTGAAGACGCGGCTGGCGGCCGAGTTCGGCGAGGACCGGGCCGCGGAAATCTATCGGGCCCTGGCGGAAGCGGCCTGGTCAACCTGCCGCACGGCCCAGGCCGCCCTGCCCTGCGCCCTCTGGCTGTATGCCGATGCGGCTGGCGCCGAGGCCGCGATGGACGCCTGGCTCCCGGGCGCGGACGCCGTCCTGCCCCAGCCCACGGGGGACCTCGGAGCACGCATCGCGGAGGCCTTCCGCCTCGGCTTCGCCGCGGGCTTCCGCCGGGTGGCCATCGTGGGCACCGATGTGCCCGGCCTCCGGATCGAACTGTTCCGCTCGGCCTTCCTCGGCTCCGCCGAAGGCCATGCCGCCCTCGGTCCCGCCGCGGATGGCGGCTTCTACCTGCTGGCCCTGGGAGCGGAGCAGACGGGGCTGTTCCGCGGCCTGCCCTGGAGCGCCCCGGACACCGGCGCGGCCCTGCGGGCGCGCGGCGTGGCGCTGGGCCTCGCCTGGACCGAGCTGGAGACCCTGCGCGACATTGACACACCGGCGGACTGGGCCTGGTTTCGCGGAACTTCCTCAGGAGCGGCCATGGCTGCAAGACTCGGAGCATGACCGCCGCGCTTCTCATGTCCGATCCCCTGGGCGCGACCCTGGGCCTTCTGGCCCTGATGTGGCTCGCCGCCAAGCTGGGGGGCGAAGCGGCCCTCCGCCTGAAACTGCCACCGGTGGCCGGCGAGCTGGGCATGGGCCTCGCTTTAGCGGCCCTTGGCCGGGTCTTCCCCGCCCTGCCGGACGTGACGAAGTCCCCCGCCGCGGAACTGCTGGCCTACCTGGGCGTGGTGGTGCTCATGTTCGCCGTGGGCCTCGAAAGCACCGTGGCCCAGATGCTGAAGGTGGGCGCCGCCAGCTTCCGCGTGGCGGTGGTGGGCGTGGTGGCGCCCATGGCGGTGGGCCTCCTGGGCGCCTGGCTGCTGCTCCCCGCGGGCACGCCCTTCGCCGTGGACCTCTTCATCGGCGCCTGCCTCTGCGCCACCAGCATCGGCATCAGCGCCTCCGTACTGAAGGGTGCCGGCGCGGCGAAGTCCCCGGAGGGCCGCATCATCGTCGGCGCCGCGGTCCTCGATGACATCCTGGGCCTCCTCGTGCTCGTCCTGGTGTCGGGCCTGGTGGCCGCCGGTGGCACTGGCGCCGGCCTGCCCTTCCGGGAACTTGCGAAGACCTTCGGCCTCGCCCTGGGCTTCCTCGCCCTCGCCCTGACCCTCGGCCGCTTCGCCACGCCCCACCTCTTCGCCCTGGCCAACCGGCTCCGTAGCGAGCAGGTGCTCCTGCCCATCGGCCTCGGCTTCGCCTTCCTGCTGGCCTACCTGGGCAACCTGGCGGGACTGGCCACCATCGTCGGCGCCTACGCCGCCGGCCTGATCCTCGAGCCCGCCCACATCAAAGACCTGGAAGCCCGTGAACTCCACAGCCTGGAGGAGCTGGTGCATCCCCTCGTGGTCACCCTCGCGCCACTGTTCTTCCTGCTCATGGGCGCGAAGGTGGATCCCGTGGCCCTCATGCAACCGCGTACCCTGCTGCTGGGCGCCGTCCTCGCGATTCTGGGCGTTGCCGGCAAGCTGGTCTCTGGCTGGGCCGCCGGACGCGGGTTGCGCGCCGCCGTCATCGGCTGGGGCATGGTGCCCCGGGGTGAAGTGGGACTCATCTTCGTGGCCACCGGCAGCGCGCTGACCCTGAACGGCGCGCCCCTCCTGAGTGCCGAGGTCCAGGCCGGCGTGGTGGCGGCGCTGCTGCTCACGACCCTCGCGGGGCCCGTGGGGCTGGGGTGGGTGCTCAGGCGTCGTGCGGCCGGACCTTAATTGCCTCCAGCGTCGGCATAGCGGGCCTTGAAGCCTTCCCAGCGCACGCGCTGCGCTTCCAGAAAGAGCTTGAAGACCGGCCTGGCGCGGAGGGGATCAAGCCGCGGATCCCTCTGGATGAGCGGGTAGCAGGGCAGCCCCTCTTCGGTGGCGATGCGGAGAAGGCGCAGGGCCTCGGCCTCGTCCCCGAGAGCCGCGTAGGCGCAGGCCAAGTGATAGGCCGCGTGGTGGAAATGGGCCCGGCCCTGGCCCGCGGCCTCGGCCTTCTGCGCCAACGCCCGGGCTTCGGCGCCTCGGCCCTGGCGCGCCAGAAGGAATGACTGGACGGCCTGCAGGTCGGACTCGAAGGTCCTGGATCCCGCCGGGCCGAACTCCTTCAGGGTCTGGGCGAGCGCCTGGGCCTCAACAGCCTTGCCCATGCGCTCCAGCACCGCCGGCAGTTCCCACTGCCCGACGGGAACCAGGGTCAGGTAGATGGCCCTGGCGCCTTCCAGATCCAGGTTCATCCATTTCACACGGGCCAGCCTGTACTGGGTTCCAAATCCCATTTTTCCCGCATACCGGGAGGTCGAATAGATCCTCGTGGCCTCGTCCAGGAGGCCAACATGTTCGCAAATGGTGCCGAGGATGAAGCGGGTCTTTTCATTCCCGGGGTCCAGGCGGCTGGCCCGGGCCAGGTCCACCAGAGCCTCCTCCATGTGGTAGCCCGCATCGTGGGTGAAGGCCAGGCGGCCCCTCAGCTCGAGCGCCTTGGGATCATCCGGATGCACCTGCAGCACGCGCTGGATGTGCTCGTAGGCGAGGGGCGCGACGGCGCTTTTCTCGCCTTCGCGGTTGAAAACCCATTCGACCAGGTGTTCCGCCAGGCCCAACCGCGCCTCCAGAAGGCCCGGATCCGCCGTCAAGGCCTCCTGGTAGGCCTGCACAATCGGATCCTGGCCAGGCGTCGAGACGGTGGCCTTGTTCCAGTCAAGGCGTGAAGCCATGTACTCCGCCCGCTGCAGGGCCGCCCACCCGGGCGACCTGGAGGCTGTGGATGCGGGCACGGCGGGAGGACGGCGCGACAGCCACAGCCCTCCGAGGCCCAGCACCGCCAATCCGGCGGCCACTGCGGACCCGAGCCAGCGGCGGCTGCGTTCCAGCACCGGAGCAGCCAGCCTCACCGTCGGGTCGTCGAGGACCGCGGCGCTGGCTGGACGCAGTTCCGGATCCTTCGCCAGGCAGGCCTGCAGCACCGGCGCGGCCCACGGTGAAAGCGGCGCGTCCCGGAGCGGATCATCGTTCAGGATCGCCGCGAGGATCTCGGCGGGCGTGCCCCGGCGGAAGGCCGCCCGGCCCGTCAGCATTTCGAAGAGGACCAGCCCCAGGGCGTGGACGTCCGAGCGGCGGGTGGCGGACTCCCCCCGGGCCTGCTCCGGCGACAGGTAGGTGAGGGTCCCGAGGATGGCGCCCGTGCCCGTCTGGAGGGCGACGGTGGCGTCGTGTTCCAGGACATCGAGGCGCTTCGCGAGGCCGAAGTCCAGGATCTTGAGCTCCCCGTCCCGGGTGATGAAGAGGTTCTCAGGCTTCAGATCGCGGTGGATGAGGCCCTGGGCGTGGGCCGCGGCCATGGCGCGCACGGCCTTCAGCCACAGGGCGCGCGCCTCCTCTTCCGGGATCGGACCGCGATGGATCTTCTCCCGGAGCGTCTCGCCTTCCAGGCGCTCCATGACGATGTACGGGGCCGAGTCCTCCCACAGGATGTCGTGGATGGCCACGATGCCGGGATGCTTCAGGCCCGCGGCGAGACGCGCCTCGGACAGAAAGCGCGCCCGCCACTCCGGGTCCTCCGAGCCGGCACCCGACATGCGCTTGAGGGCGACTTCCCGGCCCAGGCGCGGATCCCAGGCCAGGTAGACCTCGCCCATGCCGCCGGCCCCGAGGAGGCCGCGCACCTCGTAGGGTCCGATCCTGCTGCCTGGGGAGAGGGACATGTCCGAGGATTGTAGGCGCCCGCCCGGGAATGGCCAGTCAGCAGTGGGGCCTAGCGCGGCAGTTCGAGGATCAGGTCCTGGGCGAGGCGGGCCTTCACCCCGAAGACCTCCAGCAGCACCTCCGGCGTCAGCACCTCGTCCGGCGGCCCCTGGGCCACGCAGGCGCCCTTGTGCAGCACCAGCACCCGGTCGAAGCAGTGGGCGGCGCGGAGGTCGTGGAGGCTCATGAGCACGGTGGCGCCCTGCGCCTTCAGGCCGTTGGCGAGTTCCAGGACCTCGAGGCCGTGGCGCACGTCCAGGTGGGAGGTGGGCTCGTCCCACAGCTGGATGGGCGCGCCGGTGGCGAGGGCCCGGGCCAGGAAGACCCGGCGCCGCTCTCCGCCGGAGAGCCGCGTCACCGGCCGGTCCGAGAGATCGGTCAGATCGAACGCGGCCAGGGCCTCCTCGATTCCATGCCCGTCCTCGCCGTGTCCAGCCTCCCTGTGGGCGTAGCGGCCCTGGGCCACCACCTCGCGCACGGGGAAGCCGAAGTCCGCGTGGCTCTCCTGGCCCACCCACGCCAGGATCCGCGCCCGGTCCAGGAAGGGGATGCGCCGGAGCTCCTCGCCGCGCCAGCGGATCTCGCCCTCCGCCGGCAGCAGCCCCGCCAGGGCCTGGAGCAGGGTGGACTTGCCGGCGCCGTTGGGCCCCAGCACCGCCGCCAGACAGCCCGCGGGCAGCTCCAGGGACACGTCCCGCAGGCGCCCTTCCACGCGGAGACCGGACGCGGCGATCACGGGCGGCCTCCCCGCCGCAGCATCCAGAGGAAGAAGGGGCCGCCCGCCAGGGCCGTGACCACGCCGAGGCGGAGCTGGCCCGGCAGGGTGCGGACGAGGAGGTCGCACAGGAGGACGAAGGCTGCGCCGCCGAGCATGGAGAGGGGCAGCAGGCGCCGGTGGTCCGGGCCGAAGGCGAGGCGCAGGAGGTGGGGGACGATGAGGCCGACGAAGCCCACGACGCCGCCCACCGCCGTCGCCAGGGCCGTGAGGAGGGTGGAGAGGATGATGAGCTCCCAGCGCAGGCGTTTCACGTTCACGCCGAGGCTCTGCGCCCCCAGCTCCCCCATGGCGAGGAGGTTGAGGGCCCGGGCCGACGGCAGCACCAGCAGGCAGGCGAGGAGCACCCCGGGCAGGCTGATGGCCACGTGCTCCCAGGTGCGGCTTTCCAGACCGCCCATGAGCCAGAAGAGGATCTGGCCGCCGACCTCGAAGTGGCCCGCCTTCAGGGTGAGGACGAAGCTGGTGGCGGCGCCGAAAAGGGCGTTCATGGCGACCCCCGCCAGCAGGAGGTGCTCGGTGCTGGCCCCCTCCCGGGCGATGGCGAGGACCGCCAGGGTCGCGAGGAAGGCGCCGGCGATGCTGGCCAGCGGGAGGGACCACATGGACAGGGAGGCCCATCCGAAGGCGAAGGCGATCACCGCCCCGAGGGCCCCGCCGCTGCTCACCCCCAGGAGCCCGGGGCTCGCCAGGGGATTGCGGAAGAAGGACTGCATGAGGACGCCGGAAGCGGCCAGGGCCGCCCCCACCGCCATGGCCACCAGGGCTCGCGGCAGACGGAAGTCCAGCAGGATGGTGCGGGTCATCGCATCCCCGCCACCGGCGAGAACCCGCAGGATCTCACCGGGCGCGAGGTGCACCTCCCCCAGGGCCAGGGAGGCGAGCAGGGCCAGGGCCAGGAGGGCCACCAGGAGGAGGACGGCGCGGAGGCTCACGGGCGGCTCACCGGAAGCGCTCCGGATGCAGGGCCTTCGCCAGCTGCTCGTAGGCGTCGAGGCGCCCCTGGGAGATGGAGGACATGGCGGGACCGTTGATGCGCGCGAAGCGCCGGGCCTTGGTCGCCGCCAGGAACTTGTAGGGTGGAAGGCCCTCGATCCGCGCGGCGATGTCGCCCCGCTCGTCGTCGCTGATCACCAGGGCGTCGATGCGCCACCCGAGCATGGCTTCCGCGGGGGTTGGCGCGTGACCCTGGAGTCCCGCCTCTGCGGCCACATTCACCGCCCCCGCGTGGCGGCACACGTCGTCGAAAGTGGTGTCGAGGCCCGCCAGGAAGCCGTAGGTGCTGGGGGCGATGACCCGCACCGGCGGCGCCCCCGCGAGGCGGGCCTGGAGGGCCGCGACCCGGGCCCGCCAGGCGGCCACCACCGTTTCCGCCCGCGCCGCGTGGCCCAGGGCCGCGCCGATGCGGCGGGCGTTGGCGCAGAGGTCCTCGAAGGTGTCGAAGCGCTCCAGGGCCACCACCGTCACGCCGCTGCGCTGAAGCAGGGCGCGGGTCTCGGCGCGGGTGTAGCTCGCCACGAGCACCAGGTCGGGCCGGTGCTTCAGCACGCTCTCCGCATCGCTGTCCCGGAGCCTGGGATAGGGCGCGGCCTCCTTCACGACGGGGCTGAACTTGGGATCCGCGGCGAGGTGGCTGAGGGCGGCGATCTGCCCCGGATCCGCGAGGGCCAGGAGCAGTTCGTCCGTGCCGAGGGTCTGGCTCACGACGCGCTTGGGCGCCCCGGCGAAGGCCGCCAGGGAAGCGAAGAGGCAGAGCAGGACGCGGAGCATGGCGGGACCTTACCAGCGATAGGTGGCGGAGAGGGAAGCCCGGCGTCCCGGCGCCGGGAAGCCGTAGACGAGGGCGGCATTGCCGTTTCCATCGAAGGCGCCGGAAGTCCAGTCCGCCGCGTTCTGCTTCGGCTGGAGGAGATGCTCGCCTCTGAGCAGCAGGGTCAGGTCCTTCCGCGGCGTCCAGCCGAAGGACACGCTCACCTCCGTGTACGCGTGCCCCGTGCTGATCACCCGGAAGGACGGCACGTCCTGCACGTCGTAGCGTGGGCCGATGCGGTCCACGCGCAGGTCCCCGCGCCAGGGGCCGGCGGCGGCGAAGGCCGCCACGGAGGCCGTGAAGAAGGGATGGCGGACGAGGGCCGTGTTCTGCGCGCCGTAGCGCTCCGCCGGCGTGTCGTGGTCGAGGTCACGGGTGTCCTGGCTGCGGAGGATCAGGTCCCAGCCGCAGGCGAGGACCGTTCCCCCACGCCAGGCCAGGGCCCCTTCAAGGCTGGAGGCCTGCGCGTTCCCGGCGTTCTCGTAGTGGTCCGTGAAGGCGCCGGAGAAGGTGGGGTCGTAGCGGTAGGCCAGGAGGCTGGTGATCCGCGTGCGCTGGGCCTCCAGGCGGTATTCGAAAGCCGCCCGCGAAGCGGCCGGTGGCTCCGACCTGGAGCGTGCGGCCCCGCTCCGGCGCGAGGCCGTAGTCCCGGCCATCCACCACGCCGGCCTGGGCGTTGAGGGTGAACTCCACCAGGTTCGGCATGCGGAAGCCCTGGCCGAAGCCCGCGTAGAGGCGCAGGCGGGGGTCCAGGAGCCAATTCAGTCCGGTCTTGAGGGTGGTGGCCTCCGCGGATCCCACCCGGCTGCGGGCGCCGGTGGCGACCCGGGTGAGGTCCCGATGGGTGGCTTCCCGCCGCAGGCCGCTCACCCAGTCCAGGCCCCGGGTGAGCTCCCACCGGACTTCCACGGCGGCGGCGAGATCCCGGCCTTCGCCGCGGTACTGGACGTTTCCGAAGAGCAGGGGGTCGTAGTAGTTCCGCGCCTCGCTGGTGTCCACGCGGCCCTCCAGCCGGCCCGAGATCCGCAGCGCGGCGGCCGGCATCCAGTTCACCGAGACCTGGTCCTCCACCCGGCGGAAGCTGCGGTCCCGCTGGGCGCGGCCCCGGCCCGCGGGATCCCCGCTGCGTCCCTCGATCACGCCAAAGGCGTTCTCGAAGTCCAGGGACTTGGAGGCTTCGAAGCGCAGGGTCGCGCCCCAGCTCTGGTGGCGGGCCCTGCTCTCCCGGTCTGGCACGAAGACGCGGACCGGGGCGTAGGCCGGCGGCAGGTACTGGACATCGAAGGGCGTGGCCACCGTTTGCCCGGAATTGCGGTAGTGGGCCGTCAGGTCGAAGGCCCCGAAGCGGCCGCCGCCGCGGAGGAAGGCGCCCGCCTGATGGAATTCATCCCCGGGAAAGTCGGTGCCCTGCCGGGTGGCTTCGCCACCGGCGCTGAGCCAGCCGGCGGCGCCCTGCCAGTGGACCGTGGCCCCGCCGCCGCCCTGGGCCTGGGTGCCGCCCATGAGGAAGGCCGCCCCGTGGAGGCCGGCTTCGGCGGGGGCGGCGCTGCGCAGGTTGATGACGCCCCCGATCGCGTCGCTGCCGAAGAGCACCGAGTTCGGTCCCAGGAGCAGTTCCACCCGCTCGATGCCCAGCAGGCTGATGGCCCCCAGGTTCGGGCTCACATCGGTGGAGTCGTTCAGTCGCAGGCCGTCCAGGAGCACCACCACGTTGCGGGACAGGGTTCCGTTGAGGAAGGCGCTGGCCTGCTTGCCGGGGCCGCCGGTGGGCATGGCCGTCCCGGGCTGCAGCACCGCCAGGAGCTCGGCGAGGGTGCGCACCTGCAGCCGCGCCAGCTCCTCCCCCTCGAGGATCCGCACCGGGTTGGGCGTCTTCACGACCTCCACGGGCACGGCCTCCGCGGTCACGGTGACGGTGGCTTCGGGCTTCTTCCGCTCCTCGGGCTCCCCGGCCTGCAGCCGGACCCCGCAGACGAGGATGAGGAAGAGCTTGGAAAAGTTGAGTCGCTGGCCCATTCATGCCTCCACGCATGAAAGCGAAGGAAGGCGGGCACGGGCGGAAGGCGCGAGCCCTCCGCTCCCTCGACGGTTGGGAAGAGCCCTGAACCGGTCTCCGGGCTCGCACGCGTCCGGCATCAAGTGATGCTCCGAAGCCTTCCCGAGGCGGCGCCTCAGTGACTCCGGTTCGAAGGCCCGCTCCGTGGAGCGCTCCTCCGGGACATCCCGCTTGCGCGAGGTGCATACCGTTGCGGGGCAGCGCCGGAATCCCACCGGCTTCCCGAACATCCAGGGCGGATGTCAGGGCCAGCATTCCACGAAAGCGCCGGCCGGATCAACTCCCCGCCGGCAGGGCCTTGTTGTGGAAGCGAAGCACCGCGCGGTTCGAGCCGTGGACTTCCAGCTTGGTCAGGCCGAAGGGTTGCCAGGCGAGGTCCAGGGCCCGGTCCAGGGGCAGGCCCATGAAGTGGGCGAGGATGGCCCGCAGGGTACCGCCGTGGGAGAGGACGAGGATGGGCGCCTCGCCGGTCAGGTGGCCCTGGATGGCCATCACGGCGCGGCTGGCGCAGCGGGAGAAGCTCTCCCCGCCCGGCGGCGTGGCGTGGACCGGGTTGGCGAGGAAGGCTTCGCCGCCCTTGATCTCGCTCCAGGGCTGCCCTTCCCACTCGCCGAAGGACTGTTCCTGCAGCTCCGGCAGCACCAGGGCCGGCAGGCCGAGGTCCAGGGCATGATCCCGAGCGCGGCGCAGGTCGGAGGTGAGCACGCGCTGCACCCCCAGAGCCAGCACTTCCCGCTTCACCGCCGGCCAGAGGGCTTCGCCCTCCGGGGAGATCTCCGCATCCGTCGTGCCCAGGGGCGCCGCCGACGGGTTCGCCGTGGTCGGGCCGTGGCGGAGCAGGTACACGGAGAGCATCGCCCATGATGGCCGGGCGCCGATTGCAGGGGGAGGCTTTCCCACAGGGGCTACACTCAATCCCGATGGCCAAGCGCGAACCCGTCCGCCCCAGTCCGAAGCTGCTTGCCCTGCTGAAGGACTTCCAGCAGATCGCCGGCATGGCGGGGTACCTCACTTCCGCCATGGACGCCCCCCAGCTGCGGCTGATGTTCACCCTCTTCGCGCGGATCATGGCCCCCACGGAGGAGGCCGCCCGGGCTCGGGTGGCGGATCTGCAGGCCTGGTGCGACCGCATCGGCGTGGACCTGCGGGAAGGCAGCTCGTCGGCGGTCCTACCGCCCCAGGTGCTCATCGCCAACCCCCAGGCGGCCCCCAGCGGCATGTGGCTGCTGGTGGCCACCATGAACTTCAACACCAAGATCACCGACAGCAGCTACCAGCGGGTCCGCACCGCCGTGCTGAAGGCCTACCAGCGGGCGGTGGTCCTGCGGGAAAAGGGCCTCGACGTGGCCCTGCATCTCCTGGAGACCCCGGAAAGCTGGGAAGCGGTCATCACGGCGGAGATTCCGCTGCTGCTCGAGGCTGGCCCCGACCAGGACGACCCTGAGCCCGCCGCGCCCGAAGGTGAACCTGCGGCCGCCGAGGCGGACGGACTGGAAGTCCCGGACCCTCCCGCGACCGGCGCCTAGACCATCAGCTTCAATGCCTCGCAGGCCCGGGCGCGGTGGCTCAGCCGGGATTTCACCCGGTTCCCGAGCTGGGCGAAGGTGCGCCGGTAGCCCTTGGGGATGAAGATCGGATCGTAGCCGAAGCCCCGGGTGCCCGCCGGGTGCGGGGCCAGCTTCCCTTCCACCGTGCCCTCGGCGTAGACCAGTTCGCCCGCGGGAAAGGGCGCGAAGGCGAGGACGCAGACGAAGGAAGCGTTGCGCCGGGCGTCCAGGGGCATCATCGCCAGCAGGGCGCGGTTCTTCTCATCCTGTTCCAGCTCCCGGGCGAAGCGGGCGCTGAGGACGCCGGGCCCGCCGTGGAGGGCTTCCACGCAGAGGCCGGAATCATCCGCCAGCACGCCGTCCAGCTCCGCTTCCCCGTGCCGCGACCACCAGGCCCGGGCGAAGTCCGCCTTCTGGGCCGCGTTGTCCCGGAAGAAGGCCCCGTCCTCGGGAATGCCCGGCGCGGTCTTCGGCCAGGGCAAGAGTTCGAAGCCCGGCAGCAGCAGGCGGAACTCCACGAGCTTGCCTTCATTGCGCGAAGCGAGGAGGAGCTTCACCTCAGCACCCCACCACTTCCGCATACCAGCCGCGGGCCCGCTCCGGCGTCATGGGCCCGTGCACGAGGGCGCGACCGTCGCTGAACAGGGTGATGCGGTTCGGGCCATCCTCGCCCCGCAGCAGCATGGGCGCGAGTTGCCAGGGGCTGCCGGTGCGGGCCTGCAGCCGCCCCTGGAGCAGCGCCAGGTCCAGGGCGCCGGGCGGGTTCACGCGGATCTGCACGCCTTCCAGGCCACAGAGGGGCGAAGCCTTCAGCGTCCACCGCGCGTCGAGGAACTCGGTGATCCGCTCCGTACAGAAACGGCAGCGGGTGGCGGGGGGCTGGAGGAACTGGCGCTCGTTCTCCCAGAAATCAAAGCGCGCGATCTCGCGATGGGGCTCCTTGCCGGTGAGGATCTTGAGAGCCTCCATGGCGGCCCAGGAACCGATGGCCCCCACCGTGGGCCCCAGCACGCCGGCGGTGTCGCAGGTGTCCACGTCCCCCGAGGCCGGCGGCTCCTCCATGAGGCAGCGCAGGCAGGGCGTGCGGGGTGGATGGATGGGCCACACCAGTCCCTCGCCGCCGATGGCGCCGGCGTAGATCCAGGGCGTGCCGGTGAGGATGGCCATATCGTTGATCAGGAAGCGGACCTCGAAGTTGTCCGTGCCATCGCAGATCAGGTCGAAGTCAGAAAGCAGCTCCCGGGCATTCCCCGAGGTGAGGTCCGCTACGACTGCCCTTAGTTCGACCTCCGGATTGGCCCGCGCCAGGCGCGCTGCCGCGGCCTCGGCCTTGGGCGCGCCCAGGCAGTCCTCGTCGTAGAGGAGCTGGCGCTGCAGGTTGCTCAGCTCCACCAGATCCCGGTCGATGAGCGTCACGTGCCCCACGCCGGCCCGCACCAGCCAGGGCGCGATCACCGAGCCCGTGGCGCCGAGACCCACCACGCACACGCGCTTCGAACGCAGGGCCTCGTCCCCCTCGCGGCCGAGGAAGATGCGCTGCTTGGCGGTGCGGGCGGGATCCACGGCTCCAGCGTACAAAGAAAAAGGGCGGGCCGAGGCCCGCCCTTTCGGAAGTGCGATGTCGCCTTAGTTGGCGGAGGGAGCCGCCGCGCCGGCCTTCTGCTGCTCGGCCACGAACTGCTCGTACTCGGCCTGGAGGCGCTGGGCGTTGCTGATGGCGAACTTGTAGACGTACTCGAAGCGGTCGGCGCCCTTGGTGAGGCCCATGATCACTTCGTAGACGCCCTCGGCGCCCACTTCGAAGGGGGAGGCGATGACGTTGAAGGTGCCTTCCTTGGCGCCCTCGGGGATCTGCACGTCGCTGTCGCGGATGATGTCCTTGCGCTCGCCGGTGGGGCTCACGATGGAGAAGGAGAACTTGAACTGGCCGTCCATGCGGGAGAAGCGGCTGTAGAAGCACACCTTGGGAAGGACGAAGGGCACCTCGGGCACCACGATGTGGTGGTCGTAGAGGCCCATGAGGGAGGCCTTGCCGCCCATCTCCTGCCGGATGTCGTCGCACAGGATCGTGAACTCGTGCTTGGGGGCCTTGATCTGGACTTCTTGCATGGGATCTCCCTGAAAGATGGGTTGACGTAGCCGTGAAGGATCAGTTTACCGCCAGGCCATCCTTCGTCCAAGCTAAGGTTTCCCGTTGCCGTGGTGGAGGTGCAAGTGAAGCGATTGCTGTCCCTGTGGGTGGTGCTGGCCGGCCTGCTGGCCGGGGGCCTCCCGGCCCAGGAAGTCCGGATCCAAGTGCTGGCCACCACGGACATGCACGGGCACATCACGGCCCAGAACAGCTACAGCCTGACCCCGGAGCCCAAGGGCTGGGCCAAGATCGCCACCATGATCCGCCAGCGGCGGGAGGCCAACCCCAACACGGTCCTCGTGGATTGCGGAGACACCCTCCAGGGCGAACCCGTGAACTACGTCCAGAGCCACCTGCGCCAGGACCTGCCCGAGCCTTCCATCGCCATCATGAACGCCCTGGGCTACGCCGCCATGGCCGTGGGCAACCACGAATACGACTTCGGCATGGGCGTGCTCCGGGCTGCGGAAAAGCAGGCCCGGTTCCCCTTCCTCAGCGCCAACACCTTCCACCCGAAAAGCCGGAAGGAGGCCTTCCCCGCGTTCACCAAGGTTACTGTGGGAGGCGTCTCGGTCCTCATCGTGGGCTTCACCACCCCGGGCGTCCCCAGCTGGGAACCTCCTGCCAACTACGGCGGGCTAGGCTTCGCCGACATCGTGGAGACCGCCAGGACCCTCATCCCGAAGCTGCGGGACCGGGAAAAGGCCGACGTCGTGGTGGTGGCCATGCACTCCGGCCTCGGCACGCTCCCCGGCGCCACCGGGGACGAGAACGCCGCCCTGCGCCTGGCGGAACAGGTGCCCGGCATCGACCTGATCCTCACCGGCCACACCCACAGCCTGGTCAAAACCCAGCACAAGGGCATTCCCATCCTCCAGGGCCGCGCCCACGGCCGGGCCCTGATGACCGCCGATCTCGTGCTGCGGAAGGCCGGCGCCCGGTGGCAGCTGGTGGCGGCCCAGGGCGACGTTGTCGAGACGGCGGAGACGGTGCCCGACGACGCCGAGGCCCTCGCCCTCACCGGACCACTCCGGGCCGCCACCGAGACCTACCTGAACACCTTCGCCACGAACCTGCAGACCGACCTGGACTGCCGCTTCGCCCGCATGGAGGACACGCCGGCGATGCAGCTCCTGCATCAGGTGCAGCGCCAGGCGACCGGCGCCCAGCTCTCCGCCGCGGCGTGCATCGCCACGCAGACCTACATCCCCAAAGGCGCCACCAGCGTCCGCCAGTTCTACGCCCTGATGCCCTACGAGAACGGTCTGGTCCGGCTGAAGGTCACCGGGGAGCAGGTCCGGCGCTATCTGGAACACGCCGCCCGCTACTACAACTACAGCCACCTGCCGGATCTCTACGCCAAGGGTTTCGGCGGCTACAACTTCGACACCCTGGACGGCGTCGCCTACGCCATGGACATCAGCAAGGCTCCCGGCGGCCGCATCACCACCCTGACCTACAACAGCCAGCCCGTGCGGCCGGACCAGACCTTCACCCTGGCCATGTCCTCCTACCGCTACTACGGCGGCGGCGGGTACAAGGCCGCCGTGGGCTGGACCGCCGCGCCGGAGGCAACCTTCGAGAACGGCCTGCGCAACGACCTGCTCGCCTTCGTCCTGGCCCGGCCAAGCCTCAACCCCGTGCCGGTCCGGAACTGGCGCATCATCCCCGCCCTCGACCGGGAGCGGATCCTGCAGCTGAAGCGCTAGCTAGCGCACCTGCACGTAGGTCAGGCCGCCGGTCGGCTTGATGTAGACGGCCTGCCCTTCATGCACGCCGATGAGCTGGTGGTCCTCCGTCAAGCCCGTCGGCAGGAATTCCACCGTGCTCTGGGACATGTCCAGCCGGGCGACGAGGGCGCCGCTCATCTTGGCTTCGGGGACCTGGCGACCGTTGATGGCGGCGAAAGCCACCGCCTTGCCGTTCCAGATCACCAGGGGCCCGCGGTCCGTGCCCCCCATGATCAGGTCCGGCGCGGCCAGGCCGTTGAAGGTGAACGCCGTCTGGCCGAGGGCCTTCCCCTTGGCGCCCTCCAGCAGGGTCAGGGGCAGGCCGGGACCCGAAGCCAGGAGCACCTGGCCCTCGTCGGTGACGGCGACGCGGGTGGGCCCGCCGACGGCGCCACGCTTGGGCTTCGAGCCATAGGACCAGGTCACGCTGCCGTTACGGTAGTCGCGCTTTTCGACATAAGGCTCCTGGCCCCGGTAGCCGATCACGAAGCCTTTCACGTCCCAGGCCAGGTCGCTGACCTCGGCGGGCAGCTTCTCCTTCGACGAGACCTTGCCGGTCTTGGCTTCCGCCAGGTAAAGCGTGCCGCCCGCCACGATCCAGGCGTTGCCGTAGATGTCGAGGACCCACTTCTCCGGCGTGGCCTCGAGGCGTCCCAGGGACACCTTGCCCATCTCACCCCCGTCCCGGCTCCAGGTGCGCAGGGTCAGCGTCCCCGCGTCGTAGAAGGTGATGGACCCGTCCTTGTCCATCCGGGCCCAGCCGGTGGCCGAGCGGACGGGGTCGAAATCCTGGCCGGCGAGGGCCGTGGCGGTGAGAGCGGCAACTGCGATCAAAAGGCGCACGGTGTACCTCGGACTTCCATCGGGTTTGGCAAAGGGGGTTATCAACCGTAAGGGATCTGGACAGGAACCGGCAAGTCGAGGTTCGGGAAGGGCGTCCCGGCCTCAGGCCAGGCGCTTCCAGAAGGCCCGGATGCGGGAGGCCAGGGCGGCGGGGCTGAGGCCCTCCTCGTCCATCAGCCGCTTCGGATCGCCGTGATGCACGATGTGGTCCGGGACGGCGCACCGGAGCAGCGGCCGGACCACGCCCGCGTCCGCCAGGGTCTCCAGGACCGCCGCACAGAAACCGCCGGGCTCGCAGCCCTCCTCGATGGCCACGACGCCCTTCACCCGGGCGGCCTGGGTGGCGAGGAGGTCCGAATCCATGGGCTTCAGGAAGCGGGCGTTCACGACGGCGCATTGGATGCCTTCCGCCGCGAGCTCTTCGGCGAGCTTCAGGGCCGGCGCCACCATGGCGCCGATGGCCGCCAGCAGCAGGTCGTCGCCTTCCCGGAGCAGCTCGCCCTTGCCGATGGGCAGGGCGGTGATGGTCTCGTCGAGGGGCACGCCGAGGCCGTTGCCCCGGGGATAGCGGACCGCGGCGGGATGCCCGCAGTACACCGCCGTCATGAGCATCCGCCGCAGCTCGTTCTCGTCCTTGGGGGCCATGAGGATGATGTTGGGGATGCAGCGCAGGTAGGCCATGTCGTAGAGGCCGTGGTGGGTGGGGCCGTCGGCGCCGACGATGCCCGCCCGGTCGAGGGCGAAAGTGACCGGCAGGTCCTGGATGCACACGTCGTGCACCACCTGGTCGAAGCCGCGCTGCAGAAAGGTCGAATAGATCGCCGCGACCGGCCGCATCCCCTGGGCGGCGAGGCCCGCGGCGAAGGTGACCGCGTGCTGCTCGGCGATGCCGACGTCGAACATCCGGTCCGGGAAGGCCTTCGAGAAGATGTCGAGCCCTGTGCCGGAATCCATGGCCGCGGTGATGCCCACGATCTTGTCATCGTGCTTCGCGAGCTCGACGAGGGCCTTGCCGAAGATGGTGGTGTAGCTCGGGGGCGTCGGCCTGGAGGGGTCCACCGCCGGCTTTCGCATCTCGCCCGCTTCCGCGTCGAAGGCGGTGACGCCATGCCATTTCTGGCTGTCCTGCACCGCGGGCTCGTAGCCGAAGCCCTTCTTCGTCTGGACGTGCAGCAGGACGGGAGCGTCCTCCATGAGCTTCTTGGCGTCCTGGATGGCCTTCACGGTGGCGTTCACGTCGTGGCCGTTCACCGGACCCAGGTAGCGGAAGCCCAGGTCCTCGAAGAGGAGGCCAGGGACCATGAGGCGCTTGATGCTTTCCTCGCTCCACTTGGCGACCTTCGCCACGTTCCGGGAGACGGATTCCACGGGGATGGCCTTGATGGTGGCTTCGATGCGCTCCCGCCAGCGGTTGTAGTACTGGCCCGACATGATCTGGTTCAGGTAGCCCTGCAGGGAGCCCACGTTGGGGCTGATGCTCATGTCGTTGTCGTTGAGGATGACCAGGAAGTGTTTCGCCTTCAGGTACCCCGCCTGGTTGAGCCCTTCGAAGGCCATGCCGGCGGTCATGGAGCCGTCGCCGATGACCGCGACGCAGGCATGGTCCTGGTGCTGGAGATCCCGGGCCTTGGCCATGCCCAGCAGGGCCGAGATGCTGGTGCTGGCGTGGCCGGCGCCGAAATGGTCGTAGGGGCTCTCGTCCCGCTTGAGGAAGCCCGCCAGGCCGTGGTGCTGGCGCAGGGTCGGGAAGCGGTCCTTGCGGCCGGTGAGGATCTTGTGGGGATAGGCCTGGTGGCCCACGTCCCAGATGATGCGGTCCGTGAGGAAGTCGAATTCGTGGAAGAGGGCGACGGTGAGTTCGACGGTGCCGAGGTTGGAGCTGAAGTGGCCGCCGGTGGAGGAGATGGAATCGATGAGGAAGCGCCGCACGTCCGCGGAGAGCTCCTCCAGCTGGGCGGGGGTGAACTGGCGGATCGATTGGGGGGCGGCGATGGCGTCCAGCAGCGGGTAGCGGCTGCTCATGCTTCCCTGGTTTCCAAGTACCTGGCCCAGGCCTGCAGCGAGCTGGGATTGGGAAGGGACTGCAGCAGACATACGGCACGCTCCGTGGCTTCCTGCAAAGCCTTTCGGGCACCGTCGAGGCCCAGTAGCGCAGGGTAGGTGATTTTACCCTTGCCGCTGTCTTTTCCTGCACGTTTACCGAGGGTCGAAGCGTCGGAGGTGGCGTCCAGGATGTCGTCCTGGATCTGGAAAGCCAGTCCCAGCGCGGCTCCAGCCCCCCGAAGGGCATCCAGCCGGGAGCCCTCGGCGCCCCCCAGGATGCCTCCCAATTCGAGGGCTGCCCGCAGGAGGGCCCCGGTCTTGAGCCGGTGGATGGTCTGGAGGTGTTCCAGTCCGAGGTCCCGGCCCTCCCGGGTCAGGGTTTCCCCCTCCAGGTCCAGGGCCTGGCCGCCCACCATGCCTCGCCAGCCCGCGGCGACGGCGAGGGTCTCCAGGGCCCTCACCCGGCGCTCCGGGGCGATGGCGCCTTCAGCGGCGAGGATGCGGAAGGCCTCGGTCAGCAGACCATCGCCGGCGAGGATGGCGTGGGCCTCGTCAAAGGCGATGTGGCAGGTGGGCTTGCCCCGGCGCAGGTCGTCGTCGTCCATGGCGGGCAGGTCGTCATGGACCAGGGAGTAGGTGTGGATGAACTCCAGGGCCAGAGCTCCCGGCAGCGCCGATTCCGCGTCGCCCCCCACGGCCTCGGCGGCCAGCAGGCAGAGGACGGGACGCACCCGCTTGCCTCCGGCGGAAAGGCTGTACCGCATGGCTTCGGCGAGTCGCTCCGCCTCGCCGTCCCGGAAAGGGCCGAGCAGCCGCGCCTCCACCAGGGGCAGCAGCCTTTCCAGGTCCCGCCGGACGCTGAGGGCCGCCTCGGTCACAGGGCTTCCCCGCCGGCTCCGGCGTCCAGGGGTTCCGCACGGTACTCGCCGTGGAGGCCCGCCTTGAGCACTTCGACCCGGCGCTGGGCCTGCCCCAACTGCGCCTGCAACTCCTGGCTCAGCTGGACCCCTTCCTCGAACCGGTGCAGGGCCTCCTCGAGGGAAAGCTGCCCCCCTTCAAGCTGCTGGACGAGGGCTTCCAGCCGATCCAGGCCGTCGTCGAAGGATGGGGGCGTCGGGTTCATGCCATCAGTGTAAAGAGGAATGGGGCCGCGCCGCGGCCCCATTCCACATCGGATCGCGAAGACTACTTGGCGAACTGCTTCGCCAGCTTCTGGCCCTGGTCCTCCAGCTTGTAGCCCTCGGGCAGGGCGAAGGCGACGGCGGGGATCGGGCCTTCCTTCACCTCGGTGGCCACGGTGGTGACCTCCCCCACCATGGGCATCACCGTCCGGGTCTTGAGGGCCATGCCCTGGATCTTCGCCATCTCGTCTCCGACCTTGCGCATGCCCGTCGCCGCAGGGCCCATGGCGCTCATCAGGTTCTTGAGCTTCATGAAACGGGCGTAGGAGACCGCCGGAATCGGCGGCTTGAGGCTCGGGTCGTTGCTGGTCTCGAAGACCATCTTGCCCATGGTGATGGTCCATTTGTGGCAGGTCCGGCCGACGATGACCTCCTTGCCGCCGTCCTCGACGCTGACATCGCCGCCACCCCCGCCGGGCATCATCGCCAGCAGCGCGGGGGGCATGTCCTTGAACTGCTTCGCCATCCCCTCCACCGCGGCCTCCAGGTCATCCCAGGCCATCTTCTGGATCACCTTCTTCTTGTGGTCGATGGTGTAGGTGATGCCCTTTTCGTAGTCCACGAGGGTGTCGGAGGCGAACCCGGGATTGTTGGTCCGCATGAACTTGGAGGACCAGAGCTGGGTCTGGGGCCCGGCGCCTACCTTACCGGTGCCGGTCATGGAGATGGTGAGGTCGCCGGCGAGGGCCTGGGCGGCCAGGACGAGGGAGAGGGCGGCCAGCCTGACGATGGGGAACATGATCACCTCCTGGGGTATCTGGGGAAGCGTAGCCCGGAGCCTACCCTCCAGGCCAGTCCTGTAAGCTCGATTAAGGGAGAGAATGCCTATGGCGCGCGTGCTCGTGGTGGATGACAGCCGGGAAACCTGCGATCTCCTGGAAGAGCTCCTCGGGGAGATGGAATTGGAGGTCGTGAAGGCCACGAAGCCGGACGACGCCATCCAGAAGCTCAACGGCGGCGGGTTCGACCTCATGCTGTCGGATATCAACCTGGAGGCCCGGCTCGACGGCCTCGACCTGCTGAGGGTGGCCAAGCCCCTCGGGGTGGAGACCATCCTCCTCACGGGCTTCGGCTCCATCGAGAAGGCGCTCGAGGCCGTCCGGGAAGGCGCTTTCGACTTCCTGTCCAAGCCCTGGAACAACGAGGAGCTCAAGGCCCTGGTGAAACGGGCCCTGGTGCGCAAGGAGGGCAGCCGCCCCAAAAGCGCCCCCAAAGGTCCCCGCAGCGTCATGATCGGTGGCAGCCCCCAGATGATGGAGGTCTACAAGACCATCGCCTCCCTGCAGAACTCCAAGGCGACGGTGCTGATCATCGGTGAAAGCGGCACGGGCAAGGAGCTGGTGGCCCAGACGATCCACCAGAGCAGCGACCGCAAGGACCGCCCCTTCGTGGCCGTGAACTGCGGGGCTCTGACGGAAACGCTCCTGGAATCCGAGCTCTTCGGCCACGCCAAGGGTTCCTTCACCGGCGCCATCAGCGACAAGAAAGGCCTCTTCGAGGAAGCCAGCGGGGGAACCATCTTTCTGGATGAGATCGGCGAGACTTCCCCCAACCTCCAAGTACGCCTGCTCCGCGTGCTGCAGGAACAGGAGATCCGGCGCGTTGGCGCCAATCGCACCGTGAAGGTGGACATCCGCGTCATCGCCGCCACCAACAAGGATCTCGCCCAACTCGTCAAGGAGGGCAAATTCAGGGAAGACCTCTACTACCGTCTGAGCGTGGTGGAAATTCGCGTCCCGCCCCTCCGGGACCGTTGGACGAAGGACGACAAGGGGCGCACCGTTTCCGATGTCGCCCTGCTGCTCGACCACTACCTCGCGGAAGCCTCCCGAAAGGATGGCGTCGAATATGCCATCCGTCAGGATGCCCGGACCCACCTCGAGGCCTACTCCTGGCCGGGGAATGTCCGGGAGATGGCCAACGTCATCGAGCATCTCACCCAGCTAAGCCGAGGCCGCGAAATCAACCCTGAGGACCTTCCGAGCAAGATCCGCGACGAGAATCGAGGCAAGGACCTTCGCGCCCCCATGGCCCCCGCTCCTCTGGTCGAACTGATCGAGGGCTGGAACCACCTGCCGAGCCTCGACGAACTCGAGAAGCGCTACATCCAGGTGCTTTTGAAGCATGAGAGCCGCAAGAGCCGGATTGCCGAGATCCTGGGAAAAGATCGGACGACCCTGTATCGGAAATTGAAGGATCTGGGGCTTGGGGACGGCGAGGACGCCTAGATGCTGCCCTGATGCATTTTTGCATCATGATGCAGAACACCACACCTCCTTGGGCCCCGACTCAGAGTTTATATTCTTGAATTCATTATATTTGATGTTGTGGCGTATTCCCTGCTTTGGTCTGGGGTTCCGGCCGTGCCGGTAAACCCATCCATCAGGAGATACACATGAATAAGCTCGCTGCCCTGCTCGTGGCTGCCGCGCTCGCCAGCCCCGTCTTCGCCGGCGACAAGGCCCCGGAGACGAAGACCGAGGTCAAGAAGGTCGAGACCAAGAAGCCTGCGGCCCCCAAGGCTGAAGAGAAGAAGGCCGCTCCCGCCGTCAAGGCCGAGGAGAAGAAGGCCGAGGCTCCCGCCGCGACCGAAGTCAAGAAGCACAAGAAGCACAAGGAGGCCGCCAAGGCTGAAGGCGCCGCCAAGTCCGCCATGAACCTGGACGACAAGAAGGCTGCCGCCCCCAAGGCCGCCGAGAAGAAGGCCGCTCCCGCCGTCAAGGCCGAGGAGAAGAAGGCCGAGGCTCCCGCCGCGACCGAAGTCAAGAAGCACAAGAAGCACAAGAAGGCCGCCAAGGCTGAAGCCGCCGCCAAGTCCGCCATGAACCTGGACGACAAGAAGGCTGCCGCCCCCAAGGCCGCCGAGAAGAAGGCCGCTCCCGCCGTCAAGGCCGAGGAGAAGAAGGCCGAGGCTCCCGCCGCGACCGAAGTCAAGAAGCACAAGAAGCACAAGAAGGCCGCCAAGGCTGAAGCCGCCGCCAAGTCCGCCATGAACCTGGACGACAAGAAGGCTGCCGCCCCCAAGGCTGCCGAGAAGAAGGCCGCTCCCGCCGTCAAGGCCGAGGAAAAGAAGGCCGAGGCTCCCGCCGCAACCGAAGTCAAGAAGCACAAGAAGCACAAGAAGGCCGCCAAGGCCGAGGCCGCCCCCAAGGCTGAGCAGAAGTAATAATTCCAAGCACCTTTCGATTTCGTGCTGAATTCGGACGGGCCCTCACGGGCCCGTTCCTTTGTTCCGGCTACGGCTTTTGATCTGGGACTTTCGGCTTCGCCCCCCCTCCCATACGGCCAGCACCGACGGCTCCGCAGCCCTGCCCGGGGCGACCTGAGCGCTCCTCGCAGAGCCCGGGCGGAACGGGCCCGAAGGGTTTGAGTCCAAAGGTTCAGGGGCTTCCAGCCCGACCCCGGTCCGCCCATGCCAATTGCGGTATGCTCAGTTCTCGCATCCCGCCTGGAGGTCCCTCGTGGCCAAACTCGATCTGGTCATGTTCGAGGAGGAGTTCAAGCAACTCCAAGACATCATCGGCCGCCTCCAGAAGGACGCTTCCGCCAAGGTTGTTTTCCTAGTGGACAAGAACGGCCAGCAGATCGCCTCGGCCGGGGACGTCCACAGCATTGACGCGACCAGTCTGGCCTCCCTCACCGCCGGCAATGTCGCCGCCACCGACGGGTTGGCCAAGCTCATCGGGGAGAAGGAGTTCAGCCTGCTCTTCCACGAGGGCGAGAAGGACAACCTGCACATCAGCATCGTGGGCAAGCGCGGCATCCTGGTGGTGATCTTCGACCAGAGTTCCAGCCTCGCTCTCGTGCGCCTCCGGGTGAAGAAGACCTCCCGCGAACTGCTGGAGATTTTCGAGCGCGTGGAGACCCGCGCGCAGAGCGAAAGCTCCAACACCACCAAGTTCGAGAGCCCCTTCTCCGAGATCACCGACGAGGACATCGACAAGCTCTTCGGTGACTGAAGGCAGCTGCCCCCGCTGTTCTCCTCCTTGATGCCAACGCTGGACCCGGGCGACCCCCATGACCTTCATCAACTACGCTTCCCGCGAGATCAACTGCAAGATCGTGTACTACGGCCCGGGACTCTGCGGGAAGACCACGAACATCCAGTGGATCCACGAGCAGGCCAATCCGGAAAAGCGCGGCAAGCTGGTGAGCCTCGCCACTGAGACCGACCGCACCCTTTTCTTCGATTTCCTTCCGCTGGACATGGGCACCGTGAAGGGTTTCAAGGTCCGCTTTCACCTCTATACCGTGCCCGGACAGGTGTTCTACGACGCCTCCCGCAAGCTCATCCTGCGTGGCTGCGACGGCGTCATCTTCGTGGCGGACAGCCAGAAGCCCCGAATGGAGGCCAACATCGAGTCCATCGCGAACCTCGCGACGAACCTCAAGGACAACGGCTTCGACATCCGGACCATTCCCTACGTCCTCCAACTCAACAAGCGGGACATGCCCAGCGCGGCCCCCGTCGACGAGATGGAACGGCTGCTCCGGTTCCGCAACGAGCCCATGCTGGAGGCCGTGGCCAACCAGGGCACCGGCGTCATCGAGACCCTCAAGGCCTGCGCCCGCCAGATCCTCATGGAACTCCAGAAGGGCTGATGGCCACGAAGCGGGAAACCAACCTGGCTGCGGCCTTCAAGGCGCTCCGGGAGCTCGCCCTGTCCCTGCCCGAGGCCACCGAGGACCATCCCTGGGAGCACGTGGCCTGGAAGGTCCGCGGCAAGGCCTTCTGCTTCACCAACCTGCCTGGAGAGGACCTGGGGTTCACCGTCAAGCTGCCCCATTCCAGCGGCGCCGCCCTGATGCTGCCCTTCTCCGAACCCACGGGCTATGGCCTGGTCAGGAGCGGGTGGGTCACCGCCCGCTTCGATGGGCGCCGGAAGATTCCGTTGCCGGTGCTGGAGAGCTGGCTGCTGGAGAGCTACCTGGCCATCGCCCCGAAACGGCTGTCGGCCCAGGTGGCGGGCTGAGACCCTTGTGACCTTTGCCGCTCCCCTTGCCCGAGTGCGCGCCCGAAGTCGGGAGTAGCCTTCTTAGGTCGCTCTCGGAGGTTCCCATGGCCCTCATCACGCTGCAGGGAAGCCCCATCCAGACCCTGGGTGAACTGCCCAGTGTGGGCAGTCTCTGCCCTCCCTTCACCCTGGAGAGGCCCGACTTCACGGAGCTGTCCCTGGCGGACCTCGAAGGCCGGCGCGTGATCCTCAACATCTTCCCCAGCCTGGACACGGCCACCTGCGCCCGCAGTGTCTATGCCTTCGACGCCCGGGCCGAGGATGCCCCGAACATGACGGTGGTCTGCATCTCCGCGGATCTGCCCTTCGCCCAGCGCCGCTTCGCGGAGGCGGGAGGCCTCGAACAGGTCATCTTCGGGTCCACCTTCCGCCGACCGGACTTCGGCCGGGATTTCGGCGTCACCATGGCCGACGGCCCACTGGAAGGCCTGCTGGCCCGGGCGGTGGTCGTCCTCGACGCGCAGGGCATTGTGCTCCACACCGAGCTGGTGCCGGAACTGGCCTGCGAGGCCGACTACGACCGGGCCCTCGATACGCTCCGCCGGAAACCGCAGCAGCGTCTAGAGGACGCCGTCTTCACTCTCAGGTAGCGCCCTTACTGGGCGGCGGGCGGGTCTACGAATTCCTCTTCGGAGAAGCCCGGCTCCGGCGGCAGCTTGGCGAGCTCCGCCAGCACCAGGGCTTCATGCTCGGCCTCTTCGTCCCGCAACTCCTCGAACAGAGCCTTCACGTCCGCGTCCTGGATGCCCGGCAGGGCTTCCGTGAAGAAGGCGTGGGCCTTCTGTTCGGAGCGCAGCGCCGACTCCATGGCCTGGCGCGGGGTCATGAAGGCGCGGGCCTCGTCGTAGTCCGGGGCTTCCACATCGAAGATCCCCGCGCTGGAGACGGTCCGGGGAGCCGGGCCGAACAGCTCCGTGCGCCGATCGAACAGTGCGCTGCCGTGGCGGCCTTCATTGACGGCCATGGTGCGGAAGAAGCGCGCGGCACCGGGCGTGCGGTGCTGCTCCATCTGCCCGGCGAAATCCTCATACCGCTCCTGGGCTTCCTCTTCGATGAGGATTGCCAGGTCAAGGGCTTCCATCAGGGATAGCTGGGCGAAATCAATGCCTCGGGTCGCCATTGGATGCTCCGCTCAGGATTTGATGAAGAGGTCGAGGATGCGCTCCTTGGGCAGGGCGCCTTGGGAGAGCAGAGCCTGGCGATCGCGCACGAGGTCGCCGTAGGTGGGCGCCGGATCCGGATCCCGGTAGAAGACGCCCAGATGGAGCTTGCTCCCATAGTGCTGGGCCAGGTCCATGGCCGCGAGCCGGTCCGCGGAATCATGGCCGAGGGCCGCGAGGGATTCGCTGATGGCCTTCAGGCCCTTGATCTGCTGAGCCTCCTCGCCGTACGTCACGCAGGGGGACTGGATGTTCACGAAGGCGAAGCCCGGGTAGCGGATGGCCTCCTCGATGATCGCCGCCATGCCGGCGATGTCCGTGGGCGAGGCCTGGGCCACGAACCCGGCGCCGTAGGCCAGCACGTAGAGCAGCGGGTTCACCGGGGCCTCCAGGCTGCCGTAGTGGGAGGTGCAGGTGATGCGCCCCTTCTGCGAGGTCGGCGACAACTGGCCCTTGGTGAGCCCATAAATCTGGTTGTCCATCACGATGTAGGTGAGGTCCATGTTCCGGCGGATGGCGTGGGCAATGTGGCCGCCGCCGATGGAGAAGCCGTCGCCGTCGCCCCCCGCGGCCAGCACCAGCAGTTCGGGGCTCGACAGCTTGATGCCCTGGGCGATGGGCAGGGCGCGGCCGTGGACGCTATTGAAGCCGTAGGCGGTGGTGTAGCCGGGGATGCGGCTGGAACAGCCGATGCCCGACACGAAGGCGATCTCGTGGGGCGGGCGGCCGATGGCGGCCAGGGCCCGGTAGATGCTGGCCACCACGGAGAAGTCTCCGCAGCCGGGACACCAGATCGGCTTGAGGTCGCTTCGGTAGTCCTTCGCTTGGAATTCGCAGGTGGCGCTCATGGTGGACCTCACTCCTGGGGCTGAAGTTCGGACTCGTGGCTGCGTTGCAGCTCCGAGAGGAGATGGTGGAGGGCCTCGACAATCTCGCCGGGGAGGAAGGGGTTGGCGCCGCTGCGGGCCAGGGAGCGCACGCCCTTCGGCAGGTCCAGGTGCATGCGCAGCAGCTTGTGGAACTGGCCCAGGTGGGTCTGCTCGACGATGATGCCCTTCTGCACGGAGGCGAAGAAGTCCAGGTAGGCCTGCTCGGCCACCGGATAGAGGAGGTAGGGCACCATCAGCTTCACGTCCAGGCCCTTGTCCTTGGCCATGAGGAGGGCCTCCCGGCAGACGCCCGCCACGCTACCCCAGGCCACCAGGGCCAGTGGCGCGTCCGGATTGCCGGTCACCTCGAAGAGGTCCTTGCGGTCCTTCAGGGGGTTGAGCTTCTTCGTGCGCTTGTCGTTCATGCGCGCGTGGACCGAGCCGCTGTTGGTGGGGGCGCCGGATTCCGAGTGCTCGATGCCCGAGGCCAGGTAGGTCCCGCCCAGCATGCCGGGATGGCTGATGGGGCTGATGTGGTTCTCGGTCTGCTTGAAGCGCTTGTAGTCCACCAGGTCCGCAGCGGCGGGACGCAGGCGCTCGATGATCGTGAACTTGGAGGTGTCGATGGGATCCAGGGTCTCCTTGCGCTGGGAGATCTCCTGGTCCGACAGGATGAGCACCGGCGTCTGGTACTGCTCGGCGATGTTGAAGGCCTCCACCGTGATGCGGAAGGTGTCCGCCACAGAGGTCGGCGCGAGGACGGGGCGGATGACGTCCCCGTGGGCGGAAAAGACCGCCGCGAAGAGGTCCGACTGTTCGGACTTGGTGGGCAGGCCCGTGGAAGGGCCGCCCCGCTGGACGTCCACGATCACCAGGGGCAGCTCGGCGATGGTGGCGAGGCCCATCATCTCGGTCTTGAGGGAGAGGCCCGGGCCGCTGGTGGCGGTCATGGCCTTCTTTCCGGCGAAGGAGGCGCCCACGGCGGCGCCGATGCCGGCGATCTCGTCCTCGGCCTGCAGCACCGCGCCGCCGTACTTCCAGACGTGGTCGGTGAAGAACTGCATGATCTCGGTGGAGGGCGTGATGGGGTAGCCGCCGAAGAACTGGCAGCCGGCGAAGATGGCCGCGGCGGCGCACATGTCGTTGCCGTCGGTGAGCAGTTTCGGGGCGCCCTTGTTCACGGAGGCCTCGATGAACATGTCGATCTTGAGGGGATGCGCCTTGGCGAAGGCGATGCCGGCATCGAAGGCGCGCTGGTTGGCCTCGACGAGCTCCTCGCCCTTCTTGGCCAGCCGCTTGCGGATGCCCTTCATCACCGCCACGGCGCCGATGCCGAACCAACCGGCGATGAGCCCGAGGACCACGGTGTTCTTGGCACGCTCGGTGCCGGCGGTGGCCTTGGCCATTTCCGAGATCGGCACCGCGATCACCTGCAGGGGCGTCACGCCCACCAGCGGGATGTCGGCTTCCGCCACCCCCGTGGCGGCTTCGTAGATGACCACCGTGGTGCCGCTCACGGGCAGCTCGGCGCCGAACTTGAGGAAGTCCTCCCAGTTCAGCGCCACCGCCACGTCCAGGTTGCCGCCGGGATTGAGGATGGGATCGGTGCTGATGCGCACCCGGCAGGAGGACTCGCCGCCCCGGATCTGGGAGCCGAAGCTCTTGGTCATGACCCCGTGGTAGCCCTCCGCCGCCGCGGCCTGCAGCAGCGAATCCCCTGCGGAAACGATGCCGTCGCCGCCCGAACCGGCCATTCCTAGGACAAGATCCTTGCGCATGGGCACCTCTGGGCTTGAAGGGAAGGCGGGGTCCCGCCCTCCGCGCGCGGGCCTGCCTCCCCGATCCGGGGGTGCCGTCCCATCGCTTCCTTTACCCTAGAGCTGCGGTCCGTTGTCTTTCGTCACACCATGGGACGCGGCAAAACCGTCCCGACCAGCACGCCATGACGCGGGGAAGCCGGAGGCGCGGCGCCGCGGCTTCGCCCAAACACGAAGGCCGCCATCACTGGCGGCCTAAGTGCTTGGTTCTTTTGGCTCCGGTGGAGAGATTTGAACTCCCGACATCCTGATTAACAGTCAGGCGCTCTGACCAACTGAGCTACACCGGACCGGAACAACCAGTTTACCGGACTCGGGGACCGAAGCAAGGCTCGAGGTCGCGCGGGATGGGGCCCGCCCGCAGCCGATGTGTGCCATGATTCCCTTCGTTTTTCCCGAGGGCACCATGGAATGGCTCAACTACCACCACCTGCTCTATTTCTGGACGGTCGCCAAGGAGGGCAGCATCGCCAAGGCCGGCGAGAAGCTGCTGCTGGCGCAGCCCACCATCAGCGGCCAGATCAAGGCCCTGGAGGAATCCCTCGGCGAGCAGCTCTTCGAGCGCTCGGGCCGGAACCTCCAGCTCACGGACATGGGTCGCATGGTGTATGGCTATGCCGACGAGATCTTCGCCCTCGGCCGGGAGCTGCAGGACACGGTGAAGGGCCGGCCCACGGGACGGCCCCTGGAACTGGAAGTCGGCATCGCCGACGTGCTGCCCAAGCTGGTGGTCTACCGGCTGCTGGAGCCCGCCACCAAGCTGAGCGAGACGGTGCGCCTGGTCTGCCGGGAGGACAAGCCGGCCCGGCTCTTCACCGAGCTGTCCGCCCAGGCCTTCGATCTCATCCTCTCGGACTCGCCCCTGCCCCCCAACGCGAAAGTCCGGGCCTACAACCACCTGCTGGGGGAATGCGGCGTCCTCATCTTCGGGACTCCCGAACTCGGCAAGCTCTACAAGAAGGACTTCCCCCAGTCCCTGGAAGGCGCGCCCATGCTGCTGCCCACCGACGCCACCATGCTGCGCCGCTCCGTGGACCATTGGCTGGAGCGGGCTAACCTGCGCCCGCGGCTCCTCGGGGAATTCGATGACAGCGCCCTGATGATGGTCTTCGCCCAGGCGGGTCTCGGCCTCGTCGCGGCCCACGCCGCCGTCGAACGGGAGATCCGCGCCCAGTACGGCCTCGTCCCCCTCGGGCCCCTGCCGGACGTGAAGGAGCGCTTCTACGCCATCTCCATCGAGCGACGGCTCAAGCATCCCGCGGTGCTGGCCATCTCGGAGACGGCGCGAAAGGAGCTGTTCGCTTGATCCGGCGCGTGACCGTCTTCTGCGGGTCCCGTTCCGGCGCACTCCCCGCCTACCTCGACACGGCCCGGGAACTCGGCGCGGCCATCGCGGGACGCGGATTGGGCCTCGTCTATGGCGGCGCCCGGGTCGGCACCATGGGCGCCCTGGCGGACGCGGCCCTGGCCGCCGGCGGGGAGGTCATCGGGGTCATGCCCCAGGGGCTCATCGATCGGGAGGTCGCCCATCCCGGCCTCACGGCCTTCCACGCGGTCACCTCCATGCACCAGCGGAAGGCGCTGATGGCGGACCTTTCGGACGCCTTCATCGCCCTGCCCGGGGGCTATGGCACCCTCGACGAGCTCTTCGAGATCCTCACCTGGGGCCAACTCGAGCTCCACGCCAAGCCCATCGCCCTGCTGGACGCCGCGGGCTTCTTCGAGCGTCTGCTCGGCTGCCTCGACCATGCCGTCGCGGAAGGTTTCCTCGCCTCGGCCCATCGCGGGCTGCTGCTCCACGAGACGGACGCGGCAGCGGTGCTGGACCGGATCCAGGCCTGGCGCCCGCTTCCGGCGGCCTCGAAATGGGAGCCCGGTGCGCTGGAGCGCTGAACCGCCTTCGCCGCTAGCCTTTCGCGTAGCGCTTCAGCTTGGCGATGTCCACGACCTTCACCACCGGGAAAGTGCTGTGGATGAGGCCGAGGTCGCTGAGCAGGCGCAGCGCGCGGGAGAAGGCTTCGCGGCTGGCGCCGACGCACTGGGCCAACTCCTCCTGGGTCTCGTCGAATTCCACCACCATGCGGTCCGGATGCTGGGCCTGGTATTCGAGAATCGTCTGGGCCACGCGCTCGGGAACGCTGTGCAGGCTGAGAGCTTCCACGAGCCCTACGAGGTGGCGGATCTTCGCGGCGAACTGGCGCATCAGGCCTTCGGCGACATCCGGCCGGCGGTGGGCCATGTCCCGCAGGGGCACCGCGGGAATCAGCCACAGCTCCGTCTCGCCGTGGGCTTCCGCACTGCTGGCGATGGAGGCGCCGTCGAAGACGGAGACTTCCCCCACGCACTGCCCGGGCCGCAGGAACTCCAGCACCTGGATGTGGCCGCGGCCATCCGTGCGGAACACCTTCAGCGCGCCCTTCACCACCACGAGCACGCCGGGCAGGCGGTCGCCCTGGGAGTAAACGCGATTTGAATCACCATATTTCCGGTGTTCGCTGTGACGGGCGAGCTCTTCGGCTTCCGGTCGGGGGATGCCGGAAAAGAAGTCGACTTCCAGAAGGTTCAGGACGGGCTGGGCCATGCAGCATGGTATCCATCCCGCGCACGGACGGGAACATCGCAAAGCGAGCCCCAGGCCCGGACCCGGCCCCGGTCTCCCTCCCCCCGGGCGACGGGGTCGCCCGCCGCTGTTGTTGTCAATGCTGGCCTTTGGCCCCAATGGAGGGCTGGAACCACCTGGTCCGCAGGCGGAATGAACAAGGCCCCGCAGCGGCGGGGCCTGTGTCTGGGCCGGGACTCGAAGGGGTCTACTTCACCCGCTCCATGTAGGTCCGCTCCACCGTATTCACGCGGATCTTCTCCCCGGTCTCGATGTAGGGGGGGACGCCGACGGTGATGCCGTTCTCAAGCAGCGCCGGCTTGTAGGAACCGGTGGCGTTGGCATTCTTCATGACGGGGGCGGTCTCGGTGATCTCCAGCACCACGCTGGGGGGCATCAACCCGCTGAGGGCCTGCCCTTCGTAGAATTCGAGCTCCACGGCCATGTTGGGCTGCAGGAAGACCAGATCGTCGCCCAGGACTTCCTTGTTCACTTCCAGCTGCTCGTAGGTCTCGTTGTTCATGAAGACCAGCTGGTCGCCATCTTCGTAGAGGTACTCCATGCTGTGCTGCTCAAGGCTGGCCTTGTCGATCTTGTCGCTGGAGCCGAAGCGGTTCTCCCGGTTGATGCCGTCCTTCAGCCGCTTCATCTTGGTGACGATGCGGGCGGGCAGGTTGCCGGGGGTCTGATGCTCCACGGAGATCACCCGGCACAGCTCGTTCTCGAAGTTGATGATCATGCCGGCGCGGACCTGGGTCGCGTTGATGAAGGCCATCGGGAGCTCCTGGCTTGGAAACCTGTCTTCAAATCAAAGGCCCTGAAGGGCTTCAGGGCCTTGTTGGTGGGCGTACCAGGATTCGAACCTGGGACTTCTACCGTGTGAAGGTAGCACTCTACCGCTGAGTTATACGCCCACGGCCGTCCAGTGTATCAAGGGATTTCCCCGGTTCCAAGGGCCGGTTTTCGCCAGGAAGGAAGGCCCGCGCCCGGCGGGCCAGGACCGGGACCTGATGGGGGCGGGCCGGCGGTTCCGTGCGAAAATGCGGGACCTCCCGGAGGACAACATGCGACCCATCACGGTGCTGGCCACCCTGCTCGCCTGCGGCGCGATCCACGCCCAGGATTCCGCCCCCAAGCCATCCCACGCCGCGGCCCCCGTCGTCACGAGCGATCCCGCCGCCAAGGTTGGCGAACTGGAACGCCTGGGGGAGAACGGCCGCGAGGTCATGGTCCTGGGCCTCGACGCCCCGGGCTTCGACAAGCTGAAGCCCAGCCAGCGGAAATACGCCTATTTCCTCTATCGGGCCGCCATCGCCGGCCACGACATCTTCTACCTGCAGAGCCACCGCACGGCCCTGGAGATCCGCAACCTGCTGGAGGCCGTCTACGAGAAGCGGGACAGCCTCGACCCCGCCGCCGCCGCGGGACTGGAGGAATACCTCAAGCTGGTGTGGATCCACCACGGGCAGTACGACCACTGGAACCACACCAAGTTCACGCCCCGGCTCCTCACCTTCGAGCAGCTGAAGGCCGCCGCCCAGCAGGCGAAGAAGAAGGGAGCCGCCTTCGACCTTGCGAAGGGGGAAAGCCTGGAGAAGAAGCTGGCCCGCCTCCGGCCCCACATCTTCGATGCGAAGGTGGAGCCCGTGCAGGTCAACCAGACCCCCGGCGCCGATCCCGTGGCCACCAGCGCCAACGGCATGTACGACCCCGGCATCACCCTGAAGGACATCGAAGCCCTGCCCCAGGCCGACCAGGAAAAGCTGAACGTGCGTTTCGCGCTGCTCCGGGACAAGAAGGGCAAGCGCACCGTGGAGGCCGAGGAGTTCAAGGTGGGCGGCGTCTACGGCCAGGATCTGGAGCGCGTGACCTACTGGCTGAAGAAGGCTGCGGGCTATGTGGACAACACCTTCGTGGAAACCGAGAAGGACGGCGTCAAGAAGCTGCGCAGCGAGCCCGACGCCAACCAGAAGGCCGCCCTGGACAGCCTCATCGCCCATTTCGAGACTGGGGACGAGGCCCAGTACAAGGCGCACACGGTGGCCTGGCTCAAGACCAAGGGCGTGGTGGACTACCTCAACGGCTTCGTGGAGACCTACAAGGATCCCCGCGGCATCATCGGCAACTACGAGGCCAACGTCAGCATCCAGGCGGACTCGGAGAAGATCACCAGGCTCAGCCAGAACGCCCTGTACTTCGAAGCCAAGATGCCCTGGGACGCGAAGTGGAAGCGCGCCAAGGTGGACCCGCCCGTGGCCACGGTGGTGAACGTGCTGGTGGAGACCGGCGACGCGGGCCCCGTGAGCCCCGCGGCCTACAACCTGCCGAACTACGCCGATGTCCGCAAGGAGCACGGCTCCAAGAACGTGGTGCTGCTCAATGTCGAGAACTCCGCCTCCGCCAAGGTGAAATCCCAGCGCCTGGAAGCCTTCTTCCTCCCCGAGGACCGGGAGGAGGTCGCCAAGCACGGCGACCTGGCCCGCCAGTGGCTCGTCTACATGCACGAGGTCATCGGCCACGGCTCGGGCCAGGCGGATGATTCCCTCGCCGGGGCGGATCCCGGCACGAAGCTCGGCTCCGCCTATTCCACCCTCGAGGAGTGCCGCGCCGACGTGGTGGCCCTCTACCAGTTCCTGGACCCCAAGGTCGTGGAGATCGGCGCCGTCAGCGCCGAGGAGCACCTGAACGCCGCCCACGCCATGTACCTGCGCTACCTGGTGGACCAGTTCGCCGCCAATGCCAACCATCAGGGCGACACCATCCGGGAAGCCCACGACCGGGGCCGGCAGCTGGTGCTGAACTACCTGCTGCAGCCCTCCCGGGACTTCGGGGTGCGCATGGTGGAGAAGGAAGGCAAGCGCTACATCGCCGTCGACAGCCTGAACAAGGCCCACGCCGGCATCGGCGAGATCCTGGTGAAACTGCAGACCTTCAAATCCATGGGCGACAAGGCCGGCGCCGAAGCCTTCTTCGGCGAGTTCGGAACGAAGGTCAACCCGGCGTGGCGCGACGACGCCAAGGCCCGCGCCGAAGCCATGAACCTCCCCAAGCTCCGCGCCTTCGTCTTCCCCCAGCTCGTGCCGGTGATGGGCGAAAGCCGCTTCGCCAAGGAAGGCGAAAAGCGGGAAGTGCTGAACGATGTCCGCCTCGAGACCCGCGAGGATCTGGCCGAGCAGATGCTGCGGTTCAAGCGGTGGAGCAAGAGCCGGGAGATCGCGCCGAAGTAGGTTCGCTGGTTCATCGGACAAAAAGATACGGGCCGCCCCAGCGGCCCGTGCTTTTTCTGGCTTGATCTCTGATGTCTTTAAATTTCTGGGGTCTCAATCACTTCAGGAACATACACACGCTTGAGTGGGAGTAGCCCTTTGTATCGAGAATCAAATTTTTCGTAATGTTCCAAGATGAGATCGACTAAATCTTCCCCACTAATTAGCTTCAGATTTGCCTTGGTACGGGCGTATTGGACGGCCTTGTTGGTGAACCCACCGAGATTGATGACCAACCCGAATTCCCCAACGGCGAGGCGACCGAACAACGCAGCAACTTCGGGGTCTCCGACGTCCGAATCTTCTTTGCACTTGACCTGAACTTTCACGATTGGTGGCTGGAGACCAAGTTCATCCTTGTACGCAAGGATGTCCACGCCTCCTTGTTTCCCCTCCGGTTGAAGTTTGGTTCTGTACCCCATAGCCCCCAAGAGGTGCGCAATGAATTCTTCGAAGGGTAATCCTTTGAGGTCTTTCGCCAACCGCTTAACGATGAAGTCCCTTGTGGAATCAGCAGTGAATTGAACCACTTGAGCTGTCGAGGTGTCCAGATCAACCGGAACCTCTTCAATCGACCCGGCTGCCGCCTTTCTGAATTCATCTGCGTAGCTCTTCACCTGAAAAAATGTGAGTGCTCCGCCAATCTCGTAGAGAGCGCCTTGGCTGAATTTGGTTCGGGAGAGATGATTCAGCCACTTTACAGGTCGTCGTTGGGGCGCTGTTACCAATCCAACTTTGCTGTACTTGTATGGACCTGTGACGGTCCCAATATGAATCTTGCGGTCGATCTTTGAGGGATACACAACCAGATCCCCAATCTTCATCTCGTGAATAAATCGGAAAATTTGACCGACCCCGTTGGGGATCATTCCAGGCTTTGCATTTGGATAGGCTTCAACGTATGCCTTCTTAAAGGCTTCTTTGGTTGATGGCAACTTGCCGGCATCACCCATCTCCCACCAACCGAGAGCAATATCGTTACCTTTGAGAAAAAGCTCATCCGCCTCACCTTGCCTACCGCCACGCACCACCCAAACCGTAGTTTCGTTCTTCGCCATGGCAACTCCGTCAGATCATCTATAAAACTCGAACTTGTAGGGAGCTAAAGCAGGTGTGTCGAAGTACGCGCTCCTGGGTTATTCCTCCCCCTTCCGTACCTTCCCCTCCGGATCAAACTGATATCCCACGCTCCGGATCGTGTGCACCCACCGCGGATGATGGGGATCCACCTCCATGCACTTCCGGATGCGTACGATGAAGTTGTCCACGGTGCGGGTGGTGGGTTCGGGCCTTCGCCCCAGACCTTGCCGATGATGTCGGCGCGGCTGACGACCTGGCCGGCCTTCTCCATGAGCTGCTTGAGGATCATGCATTCCTTCACGCCGAGGCTGAAGGGGCCGTGGGGACCCTCGCCGGCGAAGTTCTCGAAGTCCACCCAGTGCTCGCCGAAGACCTGCCGGCCGCCGAAGGCGCGGTTCTTGTACCAAGCCTCCCGGCGCAGGATGGCGCGGACCCGCAGCAGCAGCTCCCGGACCTGGAAGGGCTTGCCCAGGTAGTCGTCGCCGCCGGTCTCGAAGCCGTGGACCCGGTCGTCCTCCGTGTTCTTGGCGGTGAGGAAGAGGATGGGCGTGAAGTTCTTGGCGTCCCGCAGGCGCTCGCACACCGAGAAACCGTCCATGCCCGGCAGCATCACGTCCAGGATCACCAGGTCCCAGGTGTCCGACTGGATGCGCCGCAGGGCCTCGTCGCCCCGCGTGATCCAGGTGCAGGGCAGGCCTTCCATCTCCAGGTTGAGCTTGATGCCTTCCGCCAGGCTCAGCTCGTCTTCCACCAGCAGGATCTTGGGACTTCCGCTCACTGGGCTGCTCCGGGACGGGGGAGCTAGAATAATCCCATGAATCCCTACCTCTCCGTCGTGATCCCGATCTACAACGAGGAAGCCAACATCCCGGCCCTCTGGGAGCGGCTCTCCAAGGTCCTGAACGAGAACTTCGGCGGGGAGAAGGACTACGAGGTGATCTTCACCGACGACGGATCCAAGGACAGAAGCCTCTTCCTGCTCCTGGAACTCGCCAAGGCCGAGCCGCGGGTGAAGGTCGTCGAGTTCAACCGGAACTACGGCCAGCACGCCGCAATATTTGGCGGCTTCGCGGAAGTGGAGGGGAAGATCGTCGTCACCCTGGACGCGGATTTGCAGAACCCCCCCGAAGAGATTCCCAAGCTGGCCGCCAAACTCGACGAGGGCTTCGACGTGGTGGGCGGCTGGCGCCAGGGCCGGGAGGAGAACGATTCCATCTTCCGCCGCCTGCCCAGCAAGATCGTCAACATGATCACCCGCAAGACCACCGGCGTGAAGCTCCACGACTACGGCTGCATGCTGCGGGGCTACAGCCGGGAGGTGGTGGACGCCATGCTGCTCTGCAAGGAGCGCCACTCCTTCATCCCCGCCCTGGCCAACTCGTTTGCCAAACGCATCACCGAAGTGCCCGTGGCCCATGCCGAGCGCGCCGCCGGGGACAGCAAGTACGGCTTCTGGAAGCTCATCAACCTCCAGTTCGACCTGCTCACCTCCTTCAGCCTCCTGCCCCTCCAGATGCTCAGCATCCTCGGCGTGGCGACCAGCTTCTTCGGGGTCGCCTTCGGCATCGGCCTCTTCATCTACCGCAAGCTCTACCCCGCCGACAGCCCCGACTACACCTTCACCCTCTTCGCCATCCTGTTCGTCTTCGTCGGCCTGCAGTTCCTGGCCTTCGGGCTCCTCGGGGAATACATCGGGCGGATCTATGTCGAGGTGCGGGACAGGCCCAGGTACATGGTCAAGAAGGTGCACTCCAGGCGCGGCGAACCGCGGGCCCGGGAATCAGTAGCTTCCTTCATCCTTCGCCGGCGGGTAGTCCTTCCCGAACTTGTTCTTATGCGTCTCGAAGGGCGGCAGGGTCGCCCCGAGGGTCCATTCGCCGCGGGTCGCGCCGTCGTGAATGGTGATGGGGTAGGTCTGCTCGCCGGTTTCGGGATGCCAGAGCTTCAGGCGGTAGGTGCCGCTCGGCAGGTCCGGAAAGTCCACGGTGCTGCGGTTGTCCAGCACCTGGGCGTAGGGCGTCTCCAGCACCCACACGAAGGCGTTCATCTTGTGGTGGACGTTGCAGTAGAGCTTCACGAGGCCGGGCTTCGTGAGCGTGGTGCGGGGGCTGTCGCCGGGCTCGTACTGGCCCGTGTCGAAGGGCTGGGCGCAGCAGACGCTGAACACGTTGTGGATGATGGAGTCCTGGTTGGGGAAGACCACCGTGCTGCCCGGCGTGGTCCAGGCCACCCGGGGCACGAATTTCTTGCCGTGGGTCTTCACCCTCAGGAGGGGCCGGGGCGCCACCTTGGGCCGGGGCGCGTTGAGGGGCTCCAGGATGGCGATGACGTCCTTCACCGGGTCCCGGAACTTGCCGTCCTTGTTCAGGATCTTCACGGTGCCCGTGAGGCTGCCGGCGAAGAGCGGTGAGGCCAGCAGCAGGCTAGCTGTCGAAGCCCACTTCATCGATCTGCCCGTAGAAGCCCACCGGGGCCTTGCCCAGGACGGAACGGAGAATGGCGGCATGGCTCACCTCGTCCCCCATGATGCGCGCGGCGGCCTCCAGGAGGGAACGGGACTGGAGCTTCGCCACGGCGGCCTGGTAGGCCCTTGCGGCCTTCATCTCCAGGAAGAGGGCCAGACGCAGCACGTCCACCTCGGTCTTCAGCTCGAAGGCGCTGAGGTCGTAGCTTGCCTTGGGATCCACCGGGGAGCCGCCGAGGCTACGGATGACTGCTGAAAGGGCCTCCCGGTGGGTCTCGTGGCTGGTCTTAAAGGTGCCGCCCACCGCCAGGGCGCCCTTGCTCAGCAGCCCCGAGCCCCCGGCCAGACCGTAGGCGTAGACCGCCGTGTGCTCCAGGTCCAGGGCCCCGTTCAGCAGGGTCAAATCCGACACGGGGCGGTCCCCGGCTGCCACCGGTGCCGTGTCAGGCCTGGCGCAGCCCAGGGACAGGGAAGGCAGGGCCGCCAGGGCGGCGCCCCCGGCGAGGGTGCCAAGGAAACCTCGACGATCGGACATGGGACCTCCAGGTCATTCAGGAGCCCTACGGAGGGCCCGCCCCTTCGGATGTCGAATCCAGGCCTTCCCATGACACGGGGAATCCTGGACGGGCATCAGAGGCTATGATCGGTTCAACTTAAGCCCTGCCCAAAGATTCCGCCACGAGGCCCCCATGAAGACCGAAGTGCGGTGGTACCGCTCCCTCGCCTGGAAATTCTTCCAGCGCACCGGCCTGACCATCCTCCTCATCGTCGGCGCCCTGGTGGCGGTGACCGTCTACCTCGCCAACCGCCAGTCCCGGGAAGCCGCCCTGCGGGGCATGATCGGCGCCAGCGCCGTGGCGGACCGCACCTTCGAGCAGCAAGGCCGGATCATGGACGCGGGCCTAGAGGTGTTCACCCAGTACTCGGCGAACATGAGCAATATCGAAACCGCCGTTGAAAAGAATGACCCCGCCAGCATCCGCGACACCCTTCTCGACAACCTGAGCCGCTTCAGCGCCGAGGTCGCGGTGGTGGTGCGGCCCAGCGGCATGCTCCTCTCCTGCACCACCGACGGGGCCAAGCAGGACTACAACGACGTCGGCATCGTGCAGATGGCCATGCACCCCGAGGAGGCCGCCAAGGCCGACTATCCAGGCCCTTCCTACCGGGGCTTCTTCGAGATCAAGGAAGGCGCCTTCAAAGGCACCTACCATGCCATGTCCAGGGCCATCCACACCCCCGGCGGAGCCTCCCTGGGCGTGATGCTGGTGGGGACCAAGCTCAATGACGCGGCGGCCGTGGAACTGCGGAAGGTCTCCCTGCCCCCGAACCGGAAAGGGGATCCCCAGCCCCACTTCGGCCTCCTCAGCCACTTCCAGGTCCTGGGCAGCACCACCGGCGTGGGCGAGCGGACGAAGCTCAATGCGGATCTGAAAGCCAGCCCGGGCTTCGAAGCGGCCCGGAAGGCCGTGGTCGCCGGCGACCGCTCCGAACCCCTCAGACTGGAGATCGGCGGCCAGCCCTACCTCGCCGTGCTGGCACCCCTGAAGGCCGCCAACGCGCTGGATCTCGAGGTGGCAGATCTGGTGCTCATGCCTCTGGATCCCTTTCTCGCCCCCTTCAACGCCATCCGGAACGCCATCCTCGTGGCCGGCGCCCTCGGCCTGCTGATCGCCATCCTCGTCGCCCTCACGTCCGCCCGCCGTGTGACCGCGCCCCTGGCTTCCCTCACCCAGGCGGCGGTGGCCCTGTCGGAAGGCGAGCGACCGGAGATCCCCGCCCTCAAGGGCGAGGATGAAGTGGGCTACCTGACCCTGGCCTTCCGCGCCCTGCTGGCGGAGCTCAGGGCCAAGGACGAGCTGCTGGCGGCCCTCGAGGCGGTGCGGGCCCAGGATGGCTCGGGCGGCGGCATGGCCGGCGGGCTGCACACCATGGGCTCCAAGGTGGGCATGTCGGTGGTGGACCTCGACGCCACGGTGCGGATCACCGAATCCCAGGCCATCCGCGGCGAGATGCCGGCCCTCCAGCGCAAGACCATCACCCTCAAGCCCGGGGACATCTTCGCCGGGCGCTACCGCATCGACGGAATCCTCGGCAAAGGCGGCATGGGCGTGGTGCTCCGCGCCCGGGATCAGCAGCTCGACGAGGACGTGGCCCTGAAGGTGATCCGCCCGGAGATCCAGATGGAGCCCGGTTTCCTCGACCAGCTCAAGCAGGAGATCAAGCTGGCGCGGCGGATCTCCCACAAGTACGTGCTTCGCACCCATGACTTCGGCGAATCCGACGGCATTCCCTTCGTCTCCATGGAGTACCTCAAGGGCGTGACCCTGAAGCAGCTCCAGCAGGAGCGCGGCGCCCTGCCGGTGGGCCTGGTGCTGCGCATCGCGCGGCAGGTGACGGAGGGCCTGGAGGCGGCCCATGCGGAAGGCGTCGTCCACCGGGACATCAAGCCCCTCAACGTCCTCTTCGACGCCCGGGGCGACGCCAAGCTCATGGATTTCGGCCTCGCGGCGCCCGTGTCCGCCAAGGGCACCGACGAGGGCGGCCAGGTCTTCGGCACGCCCCGCTACATGGCGCCGGAGCAGGTGCGGGGCGAGCAGGTGGATCCCCGGACGGACCTCTATGCCCTGGGCATCATGCTCTTCGAGCTGACCACGGGCTTCGCGCCCTACGACCACGAATCCGTCACCGAGACCCTGCGCATGCAGCTCAACGCCCCGATCCCCAAGGCGAAGGACATGTCTCCGGACCTGTCCGAGGGCTTCAGCTTCCTGGTGGAGCGGCTCATGCAGAAGAAGAAGGAGGACCGCCCGGCCTCGGCCTCGGAAGTCGTCGAGATCCTCAAGATCCTGGCCGCCGGCGGCTCCAGCGAAACCCGGAGGGCCAGCTGATGGACCGTCGCTCTTTGCTCCTCGCCCTTGCCGCCGCCGCCGGGACACCGGGGCTCTGCGGCGACAAGCCCCGGAAGGGCGACTGCACCTTCAAGGGCTTCAAGCTTTACGGAAAGGTGCAGATCGTCGAGCACTTCCCGGATCTGAAGGTGCAGGTGGTGGAGCACTTCCCCGACCTGAAGGTGCAGAAGGTGACCAGCTTCCCGGATGCCTGCGGAAAGTGGCAGATCGTCGAGCACTTCCCCGACTTCAAGATCCAGCTCGTGGAGCATTTCCCGGACCTGAAGATCCAGTGGGTAGAGCACTTCCCGGGACTGCCCTGAACGGGCCCCTAGGACGATTCCCCGTCGGTCCAGCCTTCCTGGGCGAAGCGCGAAAGCCGCGCATCGGTCCCGCGGTGTTCCAGCGCCCGGGCCACATAGCGCCCGATGGGATCGGCCTCGAGGTTCACGGCGTCGCCGGGCCGCATTCCCGCCAGCGCCGTGCGCTTCACGGTCTCGGGGATGAGCGCCACGGAGAACCAGTCCCTGCCGCAGTCCACCACCGTCAGCGAGATGCCATCCACGGCGATGCTGCCCTTCGGCGCGGTCATGGGCGCGAAGAAGCCGGGCATGGAAAAGCGCCATAGGCCTTCGCCTTCCGGCCGCTCCAGCAGCGCGCCGAGCCCATCCACGTGGCCGCTGACGAGGTGGCCGTCGAGGGGATCACCCACCCGCAGGGAAGGCTCGAGGTGCAGGACCGCGCCGATGGGAAGGCGGCCCAGGGTCGTCTTCGCCAGCGTCTCCTCGCTGAGTTCCGTCTCCCAGGCCTGGCCGTCCCGCGCCACGGCGGTGAGGCATGCGCCATTCACCGCGATGCTGGCCCCCAGCTCCGCGCGCTCCAGCACTTCAGGGCCGCACGCGATGCGCAGCCGCGCGCCGCCGGAGCGGGGCGCGCGGGATTGCAGGGAGCCGAGCTGGCGAATGAGGCCGGTGAACACGCTAGACCTCCGCCGGCTTGTCCTTGTCGGCGATCT
>JADJVL010000014.1 GCA_016710635.1 Holophagaceae bacterium
GTGGACGTAGGTTTCCGACATCGATCTTCGACGTATCGAAGTCGACCGGGAGGACATATCCGTTGAGGAGGGCATTTCGTCGCGAATCATGGCCGGGCCCGTGGTCACTTCAAGTTGGCGATCTCCTCCATGGGGATGGCAGATCCGCCAGGGATAGGCAGCAGGACGCGCTTCAGGACATCCCGGTGATTCCCAGTAGTCCACGGGCGTAGCGCACGTTCACGAGGGTACCGGACCGGCCATCGGAATACGATGCTCTGGTTGTCACCACCGATGGCAGTCGCACCCATCATGTTGGCCCTGCTCGACGCTGGGCCCCATGGCGAGCGAGCACTCCGCTTGGAGGACGAAGTCCCAGGAAGCCAACCCTGGGCGGTCCCGTTCCGCGAAGACGCTGCGGGTGCCCTGGACGCGCTGGAGGATACTTTCGGCTTCACGGCGATCTTTGGATGGTTTCAGGTCGCACCGTTGATCTTGGGGCCTACTGGCGTCCAGATACCAGTGGAAAGCATGTCGAGCCCTTAGCTGCCAATGGGCATGGTCAGGCGTTGGGGATGGCCCGGCAGCTTCACGACGAGTCTGGTTCCGCGACGATCTCTTCACGGGCGATACGGTCCCGCCAGGGGGGCGCAGGATCAACCTTCAGCCCGGTTAGAGGCCCTTGAGGGGAACCACCTGGGCTTCACCCGCCCACTGGTCTTCTGGCTTGAGGCCGATAACGGTTTCCATCATGGAGAAGGGGGCCGGATCCGTCGCCGTGTCCGCCCGACCGGCCTTGCCGAAGACCCGGTCAACCTCGGGGATGGTTCGGATCAAGCGGTCCTGCACCTGGAGGATGCGCTGGGCCTCGGTCTGGCTGAGGCCCGGCAGAGTCGAGGGCATGTAGAGCAGGGTGCCCTCGTTGAGGGCGGGCATGAATTCGCTTCCCAGCCCCATGAAGCCGGAATCGTTCAGCAACAACAGCACCCGACACGGCGATAGGTGCGCCTTAGCGTGCTTGACGACAAGCAACGGGGCGGTTCATAGATTCAGTGGAGGAAGACGATGGGATACCTGTCCCTCAGGTAGTACTTACCCACCGCGGTGCTGCGTGAAGGTCCAGGCCAGCCACCTGGGTTTGAACATGAAGGGCTCGACACGCGCAAAAAGCATGCGCATGGCAGGATCCAGGGTCAGGGCGAGGATAGCGGCGATGGCCATGGCCAGATTCTTGGAGTAGGCCAGGGGCTTGAAGAGTCGGCCCTCCTGATCCAGCAGGGTAAAGATGGGCAGAAAGCTCACCGCCACCACAAGGAGGCTGAAGAAGACGCTCGGCCCCACCTCCATTAGGGCCTCGAGCCGGACGTGGTAGAAGTCCCCTGGCTTCCCTGCTTCTATCCATTTCTCGATCTTCCGGTAGGCGTTCTCCACCTCGACGATGGCCCCGTCCACAAGCACGCCGATGGATATGGCGATGCCAGCCAGGCTCATGAGGTTGGCGTTCTGCCCGATGCCGTACATGGGGATGAAGGCCAGCGCTACAGATACGGGGATCGTGATGATGGGAACGATGGCGGAGGGCACGTGCCACAGGAAGATCAGGATGATGATCGAGACGATGATCATTTCCTCGATGAGCTTGTGCTTCACGGTCTTGATGGCGTCATGGATAAGGATCGATCTGTCGTAGACGGGCACGACCTCGACGCCTTTGGGAAGGCTTGCTTTCAAATCCGCAAGGCGTGTTTTCACACGATCGATGACATTGAGCGCGTTCTCACCCTGCCGCATGATCACGATTCCGCCGACCACGTCACCGTGGCCATCCAGGTCCGCCAGGCCGCGCCGCATCTCCGGACCCAGGCTGACGGTCGCGACGTCGCCCAGGCGGACGGGCGTTCCGTTCTCCGCCTTGAGGACGGCGCTTTCAAGGTCCTTGGTGGCCTTCACGTAACCCCGCCCCCGGATCATGTACTCTCGGCCGCTGTACTCCACTAGGCGGCCGCCGACTTCCGAATTAGCGGATTTTACGGCTTGGATCACCGTGTCGATGGGAATGCGGTAGGAGGCGAGCTTGTTGGGGTTGACACTCACCTGGAACTGCCGTGCCTGACCCCCGACGGTGGCCACTTCCGCCACCCCCGGAACGCTCTGGAGCGAATAACGCAGGAACCAGTCCTGGTGGGACCTCAGTTCGTCCATGCTGTGCTGCCCGGTGTGGTCCACGAGGGCGTACTGGTACACCCAACCGACGCTGGTGGCGTCGGGCCCCAGTTCGGTTTTCACACCGGGTGGCAGGTTGGAGGTGATCTTGCTGAGGTACTCCAGGACCCTCGAACGGGCCCAGTAGATGTCGGTGCCATCTTCGAAAATGACGTAGACATAGGAGAACCCGAAGTCCGACAGGCCGCGCACTGCCTTGACCTTAGGGGCGCCGAGCAGACTGGTGACGATGGGGTAGGTGACCTGGTCCTCGACGATGTCGGGGCTGCGGTCCCACTTGGAGTACACGATCACCTGGGTATCCGAGAGGTCCGGAAGGGCGTCCATGGGGATCGTCCGCATGGTCCAGAAGGACAAGGCGATCAAAAGCGCCGAGGCGGCCATCACCAGCCAGCGATTCTCCGCTGAGAAGCGGATGATTTTTTGTAGGAAGGTTGGGTGTTCAGGATCGTAGGCGCTGTTTCCACTCATAACGGCCCCCTCAGTGCTGGTGGCCGCTGGGCGCGGCGTCGGGTTTGGATGCGCCCTTCTGGCTCAAATGGGCCAGAGCGGATTTGAGGCGAGATTCGGAATCCACCAGGAAGTTGGCGCGGACGATCACGTCCTCTCCAGGCTGGAGCCCGGAAAGCACTTCGACCCGTTCACCCACCGTGGCGCCGGTGGTGACTTCCCGGGGTTCGAACTTCCCCTCCCCGAGGGCTATGAAGACAACCTTCTGGGTGCCGGCATCCAGGACGGAGTCCAGGGGAACGAGGATGCCCTTGTGGCTAGGACCCTTCAGTAGGATCTCTCCGAAGAATTCCGGTTTGAGATCGCCTTGGGGATTCGGGAACTCCACGCGCACCTTGGCGGTGCGGGTCTTGGGGTCGAGGATGGGATCAATGAAGACCACGCGTCCAAGGAAAGTCTTCCCAGGGAAGGTGGGAAGGGTGAGCGTGGCGGGCTGGCCGACTTTCACGCCGCCCAACTCCTTCTCATACACATCCGCCATGGCCCATACGCGGCTCAGGTCTGTGATCTCGAATGGGATGTCCGCGGGTGTGATGCGCGCGCCTTCGACCACGTTCTTAACCGTGACGACCCCGGAAATGGGGGACCGCAGGGTGAGGGCGCGTTCGACTTCCCCCGTCCGCTCCAGGCGTTCCAGCACTTCTTTCGGGACATCCCAGAGGGCGAGGCGCCGCTTTGCGGCCTCTACGAGTTCGTTGCCGCTGCTGCTCTGGGCGCCCGAGGCCAGCGCCTTCTGCGTCCGGAGGGCGAGGAGGTACTCCCTCTGGGCGCTCACGAACTCAGGGCTGTAGAGACTGAAGAGGGTCTGCCCCTTGGCGACGGGCTTTCCGATGAAATCCACGAAGAGCCGTTCGACGAAACCATCGACCTTGACGTTCACCTTGCGGACTCGTGTTTCATCCACCGCCAGCCGGGCGGTAGTCCGGAGTTCGCCGCTAATAGACCCTTCAGCCACCTTGGCGGTCTTCAAGCCGATGAGCTGCTGGCGCTCATGATCGATGGTGACCGCCGCATGCCCCTCCACGGAGGAGCCTCCGCTCTTTAGGTCCCCCTCGTAGACCGGGACGTAGTCCATGCCCATTTCGTCCTTCATGGGATTGGGCGAGGTGATGGACGGGTTCATCGGTGATCGGTAGAAGACGAGCTTCCCCCGATCGCCGGGAGCCTTGGCGTCCCCGCTCCCTTCGATGGGCACCAGCTTCATGCCGCAGATGGGGCAATCCCCTTCGTGATCCTGCATCACCTGGGGATGCATGGGGCACTGGTACATCTGCTTGTTCGGCGCCTTCCCGGCCATGGCTTCGGGGGCCCTGGACTTCGGCCGGAGGAGCAGGGTCCCCCCCACGCCTATAGCCAAACCGAGGGCGACCAGACCGATGGTCCGTAAGCTCCTGGATCGGTTCTGGGGCTGTTGGCTCATCAACTCACTCATGTGGGACTCCGGATGGCTTGGCTTTGGCGTCGATGGCCGATGGGTTCGAGGGGGCCGCGTGCATGTCACAGTTCTCTTTGGCAGCGGCGCTGGTCGACGGGGAATCGCAGTGACCGCAACCCGACTGCGGGGCGGGTTCGGCACTCGGGGCAGCAGCCAGGTCCCGTGTGCATCCGGAAGGCAAGCCTGCTGCAGCCTGGGCAGCCCCTGCTGCAGGCTCCTTCACAGGCTTCTTGCGGGGCGGGGCGAACAGCAACGTTGTCAGGACGAGCCCCGTCACCACAGCCACCAGGCCGAAGATCGTGTTCCTTCGAGTGCTGGGTGCGGGAGGTAGGATCGGATCGGGTGTATTCAGTTCGGGTGTCATGGGTATCTCCGAATCACATGGATTTCATGGCGCCGTTCGACTCACCTTGTGCGGTCGAGGCTCCGGATTTCGAGAGAGCGGGTCTGGCTGGTCCGGCCCCTGCAGGGGCGCCGCCCATGCCCATGGCCGAGCTTGCAAGCCCTTGGACTGCGATGGGGGGCGTGCCGGCGAGGTTGAATTCCTCCTGGGCTATCTCGATGGCCTTGGCCTGGGCCACGGCCTGGAGCAGTCCGCCCCTATCGGCCACCCAGCCGTTGAGGGTCTCCAGGACGCTCAGGAAGGGTGCTCTTCCGGCTTCGTATTGGGCGAGGGTGGCCTGGAAGCTGGCTTCGCTCTGCACCAGGAGTCCTTCCCGATAGATCCGAAGATTCGCGAGGGTTCCCGTCATCTGTGCAGCCCGTTCGCGGATCCGTTGGGTCAGCAGGTTCTTCACGCTGGTTGCCTCGGAACCCTGGGATTTGCGGCGCCATTCCTGCTCCACAACCGCCCGCTGCTGCTTCTGCTTGGACCAGACTGGAAGGGAGATGGCGAACCCGACTTGCCACATGGGTTCGAGGGCGCCGCGGGGCATCACCCCGGCGTTCACGGCGAAATCGGGCCGGCGATCCAGCTTGGCCAGGTCCAGGCTCTTTTCCGCCTGCTTGATTCCGAGCCGTGCCGACTTCAATTCTGGACTCTGCGATTCAGCCGCCGCGAGGATGGAATCGGAGGAAGCCCCTTGGACTTTCAGGCTCTCCAAGGTGGCTGTCGTCGCAACCGGAGCTTCCTCCTCCTTCCCACGGAGTCGGTTCAGCGTGGCCAGCAGAACCTGCTCCTCGGCCTGCAACGACAGGCGGGTCTGGTTGAGCCGATTCCGCTCGAGCTGGGCCCGAAGTAGGTCCGCCTGGGACCCTTGCCCGACTTCGTAGCGCGCCTGCGTGATGGCCTGAGCCTGATCAAGGAAGGTGGCCTGGTCCTGGAGCAGCCGGAGCTGGCCGCGCACCAGCAGCAGCCCGAAGTAGGCCCGCTTTACGTCTGCCTGAAGGCTCAGCCTCGTTCGCTCAAAGGTAAGGCTGGTGAGGTCGGCTCCGATCCCTGCGATCTCCCCCCGGAGGCCGCGCTTGCCCGGCCACGGAAGGGGCTGTGTGAGCATCACCTGGTACCAGGACGTCTCCATTTCCCCGATCTGGAGCTTCTTGAATCCGTCGTTCTGGAGCCCGACGGAAAGCGAGGGGTCGGCGAGGGCCTTCGCCTGGGGGATGCGCTCCCGATCAGCCTCGACCAGGGCACTGGACTTGGCGAGATCGGGGTTGTGCTCGAGGGCATCGTGAAGGAGGGAATCGAGAACAGGGTCTTCGGCCGCCGCCGGTTCCTGACGGGAAGGGACGGGTGGATCCTGGGCCTGGGCGATGCCGACCATCGGCATAAGGCCCAAGGCCAGGCACAGGGATGTGCGCATGGCTTACTCCGAAATTGAGAGACGTGGCTGATCTGCTTAGGAAGTCCGCAGACCGTCTCTCAATTCCGGAAGACCGAAAGCCAAGCCTGACGATTGAGATCCGGCCAGGCCGGGGGGATGTTATCCCAGGATCCGAACGCGATCGGGAGCAGGGCCGCCGAGATGCCGTCAACTTGCTGGGCGACCCGGAGCGGCCAAGGACGTGGCTCGGGCTTGGGTTCCGGGTCTTTTGCCGATTCTTCGACCTCTTTGGAGGCCGTGAGGATGCTTGAGCTGGTGATAAGGGTGGTGGAACATCCCCGGACAGGCTCGGAGCACGGCTTGGAGGGCGTGGGCGGCGCGGCGGGTTGGGACGGTCCCTTGCACCCGCAGAGCTCATCCGAAGGGGCGCCACAGCCGCAGACGCAAGCCTGGAGCGTTGGAACGATCGACGTTCGCACCACCTCCACCGACCCGACGAAGGTCAGTAGGAAGAGCGCGAAAAAGCGAACGACCGAGCGCACTACGATTCCTTTCGACGGAACCAACCTCTGTAGGCTAGGTGGGGCTTCTTAGAGTTGGATTAGAAAACGGGTGATTGCTTCCGGGATTTCGGGCCCTGCGGCTCGGTTGTGATCTCTGCAACAGGGTCTGAGGGCTCCCGACTTCGCTACCGACAGCAATGGCCCTTGGCGAAATACCAAGCCAGGGCGATCACGGTGGCCGCAGCTAGCAGGGCGTGGAAGGCGATCCAGGCGTGCAGCCGAGCTGCCATCCAGTGGAGGTGGTCCTGGAGCTGAGCCGTCCTCCGAAGATCGGATCGAAGCCTGGGCAGACCCGCTAGGCGCCGGGACCTCGCCTGGAGGTCGTCCTTGGGCTGATCTGACATTGTGGCGTCTCCATCCTCGGATGCATTCAGAGCAGGGATGGATGGAGGAGGTTCGGTGTTCCTGCGGGGCCGCTGCAATCTGGAAGCGATCCCTTCCATTCGGGCCATTCCAAGGGGAAGTAATCTCATTGATTGACCTGCCCAGGCTCGGAAATTCGGAAAGGTGGGCGGCTCTCGCTATCCGATCTGAGGCTTCACGAGGCAGGTCGGGCAGAGCCCAAACAACTGGAGCCGGTGGCGGGTGATGGTGAAGCCGCCAAGGTCCTTAGCTTCTCTGAGGAGGGGTTCGATCTCGCACGCACCCACTTCGACAACGCAGCCACATTCTTCGCACTGAATGTGGTGGTGGTGGGCACCTGAGTGGCATTTCAAGAACCGCATGATTTGATCTGAACCGGGCATCGACTCAGCCCAGCCCTCCTGGATGAATCGCTCCAGGTTGCGGTAGATGGTGGACAGACCCGGCCTCGGCTCCGACAGCCGTTGCGAGATCTCTTCCACCGAGAGGGGCCGCCTGGCGAAGTCCAGCACCGAGAGAATCCCTTGGCGTTGGGGCGTGACCTTCATCCCCACGGAATGAAGGGCCTTGGCGGCGGGATGTTTGTCAGATTGGGTCTTGATGGCACCGCGAGGGCGGTGGGGAATGCCCATGGATTTTCTCGGGATCTGCCCAGAAGGGAGGGCTCATTTTCGATCGTAAACAAAAATCATTTCTTTTGGTACTCTGTTTCACATGAAATATAGTTCTATTTCCGGAAGGCGCCCATGACCCGACTACCCCTCCTCGCCATGTTGTTGGTCACCGCCCCCGCGGTGTTTGCTTCTCCAGCGCCCTCAGCGTTGAATGGAAATCTCTCGGGCACCGTGAGGGATGACCAGGGCAGGCCTGTCCCGAAAGCCAACCTGGTCCTCCGCAATCCCGTCTCGGGATACCGACAGGCGGTCAGCACGGATGGCCAGGGTCGCTACGTGTTTCACAACATCCCCTTGAACGACTACCACCTGGAGGTAAACGCCTCCGGATTCGGTGAAGGCCACCAGAATCTGAACGTGCGGTCCAACCTGCCCTTGGAACTGGACGTGGTCCTGAAGCCGGCCTCCGCTACCGTCGTGGTCGAGGACCACCTGAACCTCTTGGAATCGCAGTCTTCCACCCGCTTGGACATCGACAAATCCACCATCGAGAAGATCCCGACGGCGGTGCAGAGCCGGGCCCTGGAATCGATTCTCCTTTCCACTCCCGGCTTCATCCAAGATGAGAACGGACGATTTCACTTCCGCGGCAGTCACGGCCAGGTCATGTACGTCGTGGACGGTGTTCCGGTCACCGACCAGGCGCAGGCCACCTTCTCCAATTCCTTCGATCCCGCCCAAGTGGAGAGCCTGGAGGTCGTGACAGGTGGCATCTCCGCGGAGCACGGCGGCAAGCCGGTGGCCGTGGTGAATGTTACGTCCAAGTCAGGTCTCGGCACCCCGAATGGATTCGAGGGAGAGGCATCCTTCGGATTCGCGCGCTTCCGCACCGTTGAGTTCGGCTTCGGCGCACGGGGAGGGTCCAGCAGCTTCGGCTACTTCGTCACCGGCGCTGCCTCCTCGAGTGATCGGTTCCTGGATCCGGTGAACTTCGACAATCTCCACAACCAGGGATCCACCGGGCGTCTATTCGGACGCTTCGATTGGATTCTCACGGACCGGGACACCCTCCGCCTTTCCGTCAGCGGAGGTCGCACTCGGCGCGACGTGGTGAATCTCACGAGCCAGGAGGCCGCGGGGCAGGATCTGACGGTCGAGAACATCGACGCCAACCTGAGCCTGGGGTGGACGCACCTCTTCGACGCCAACCGGAGCCTGGACGCCGCGGTCTACACCCGCCAGAGCACCGCGAAGCTGAGCCCGACCCAGGACCTGCAGCCTGGCTTCGCGCCGGGCGGGCCGGATTTCCCTGTATGGGCCAGGCAGGAGCGCAGTCTGGCCAACCTCGGAGCGACTCTATCCTTCACTCAACGCTTCGGTGAAAACACCATCAAGGTCGGGTTGCAGCACGTCTCCTTTCCCATCCATGAGCGCTTTGCCTTCGGCATCACGGACGGTCAAGACGTCGAGTTGAACGATCCGACCAATCCCTTCTATCGGTACACACCGTCGGGGGGTTCGAACATCTTCCGCTTCGAGGACCGCATCACGCCACGTCTTTCCAGCGCCTTTATCCAGGCCGATTGGCACCTGGGCCAGTGGGTGTTCGCAGGAGGCCTGCGTTACGACCGGTACTCAGTCAAGTCCTTTTCCGAATCGGAAGTCCAGCCTCGTCTAGGGGCCAGCTATCGCATCGAAGGAACGGGCACGGTTCTGCGTGTCTCCTATGACCGCTTGATGATCACGCCGGAGAACGAGAACCTCGCCTTGTCACTTTCCCAACAGGCCTGGGACCTCGGCCCGAATGCCGGAACGCCTGTGCCACCGCTACATTCAGAGATCCAGAGCAGCGTGACCTGGGGCATCGAACAGCAGTTCGGCCAGATGGCCCGGGTCGCCGCTGACTACTGGGAGAAGCGGAGCCGATACGCCGCGGACAACGAACAGTTCGCGAACACCGGGGTGCTCTTCCCCATCGCCGCCGACCGAGCCGTGCTTCGGGGATGGGACCTTCGGCTGGATCTGGTACCCATCCACGGGTTCTCCGCGTACCTAAGCCTCGGGCAATCCCGAGCCATCTTCCAGGCCCCCGTGGTGGGCGGCCTTCAGCTGGAGTCATCGGCAGCCACTCCCGGCGAGCGCTTCCTCATCGACCATGACGAGAAGCTCGCAGTCCAGATCGGCTTGCGGTACGAGTCGAAGAGCTTCTATGCCCAGATCATCGGCCGCTACGATTCCGGCCTTGTGGCTGGAGACCCGGGGGACGCGGCAGGTAACCCCGACCTGGACTTCGGAACCAAATACGTTCACTTGGATTCCGAAGGCATTTGGCGCGTCAATGCCCGAACCACCTGGAATCTGAGCCTCGGCCAGAGCTGGAAGCTATCGGAGCGCCGCAGCATCCTCACGAGCGTTGATCTCCTCAACGCCACCGATGTGAAAGGCCTCTACAACTTCCTGTCCGTATTCGGCGGCACTCACGTCATTCCACCTCGAACCCTTGCGGTCCGCATGAAGTATCGGTTCTAGCACGTTCTTCCGAGTGGTCAAATTGATTGGGTCCGAGAACAAGGGTCAGCCCGCGACACCGACCCGGAAAGCTGGAACCACCTTGAAGCGCCGAGCCGGGAACAAATTGAAGGCCTGGAAGCCTCCCCCTAATCCTTTTCTAAGAATTCTCCCCAAGACTTTGAGCTGGAACCTCAAGGGGCAAGGATGAAGATTCGAGACCACGTGCGGCGGCGCATGCGATGGCTGCTACTGGCCGCTTTCATCGTCGGGATCCCCACAGGGATGGCCGGATGGATCGTCATCCGTGGCGTCAGCGCCCGGGACGAGCCAACACGCTTCGAAGAAGTGCTCGCAAGGAGCCTGCGGCACGCCGCCATACCTGCGGCTCAACGGCGCGCACCGAATCCGGTAGAGCGGACTCCGGAGGTCATCGAGGAAGGAAAAGCGCACTGGGCTGACCATTGCGCGCAGTGCCATGGGAATGATGGGCGAGGAAGAACGGAGATGGGGCGAAACCTCTTCCCGAAGGCTCCGGATATGACGGAGTCCTCAACCCAAAAGCTGAGCGATGGGGAGCTGTTTGCGATCATCAAGAACGGGATCCGGCTCTCGGGGATGCCGGCCTGGGGGGATAACTCACCCTCCAGCGATCTCCAGTCCTGGAAGCTGGTCCATTTCATCCGGCATTTGCCGAACCTCAGTGCTGCCGAGGTCGATGGAATGAAGGCGATGAATCCGGTTTCCCCGGGCCAGGCCGAGCAAGTGGCCGGCGAGGAGGCCTTCCTCAACCCCGGGAGCTCGGCCTCCGCTCCCCGAAAACACCACTGACCCCAAGGAGTTTCCCATGAATCACGTGCACTTCGCATGTTCCGCCGCACTGCTACTGGCCCCAGCTACCCTCTCGGCCCACGTTCATAAGGTGGTGATGGGAACCATCGAATCCATGACCGCTTCGAAGCTCGTGCTTCTCCGGAAGGATGGGCAGCGACAAACAATCCCGATCACGAAGGAGACGAAGGTGCTGGAGGGTGGAAAGCTCGTCGGGATTGATCGTGTCCAGCCCGGATTGAGGACCTCGATCACTCTCGCTGAGGACGACACAACAGCCGAACTCATCAAATTGCCTGGCGCGCCTGGAAAGAAGTAGGCGAAGAATGCCCGATACTGGGACCTCCAATTTCTCTCCGCGGGTCCGCGGTTACCTCACGGGGCTGGCCCTCGGTACAAGCGTTGGTTTGATGTTTGGATCCGTCTTCAAAAACCCGCTGCTCGGGTTTGGCCTGGGCCTCTGCTTCGCTGCAGGCTTCGGAGGCCTCTACGCAACATATTTTCAGAAGAAAGAAAAAGAATGATTCGGTCCCTTTACCCGCACGCAACGCGCGCTCACGGTTCCGGATCGTTCAGCATGGCTGGATCGCCTCGGTTACTCGATAGATCCATTAAGATTCAGTGGACCTCATGAACTGGCGCAAGGTCTGGAAATGGCACTTGTGGATGGGGGTGACCCTCCTGGTACCCCTGCTTTTCTGGTTGAGTACGGCCCTCATCTTCACCCTTTGGCCCATCGACTCGGTTCGGGGGAAGAGTCTGAGCAGCGGCCGGAGTATGCCGCCCATCCAGCTCAAGAGCTGGATGAGTCCGCCGCCCGAAGCGCTTGAGGGCGCCTTGGCCGTGACGCTCAAGATCGTCGAGGGTCATCCTGTCGCGGTGGTAGACAAGGGCGCTGAAACCGCGGTGTGGGACCTCAGCGAACGAAAACGCCTCGGCCCCGTTCTGCCTCTCGCCTGGGCCCGAGAGGTTGTTCGGAGGGACTTTGGAGGCACCTACGACGAGGAGGCCGCCTACCTGTTCATGCGGACGGGTGCGGGTCAACGCGTCGCTGGGGCCGGGCCCGCGACCCTGGACCTCGCCTCGGAGTACGCAGGGCCACGTCCCGTTTATGCTTTCTACCTCCGCGAAGCCTCCATGCACCTGTACGTCGACGCCCTCACAGGCGACATAAAGGCCCGCCGACGCGGCATCTGGCGCTTCTACGACCTCGCGTTCCGCCTCCACAGTCTGGAGTTCCTGCCCGATGGTTCGAAGCGGACCCTGATGATGGGCGTCATCGTGCTGGGCTTTGTGCTTAGCGTCACAGGCCTGGCCATGGCGGTGAAGCGACTCAGGAAACCGTGTTGAGACCCAGCGTCGATTCGCGGGCCAACTGCTTGTTGAAGACTTCGGGGCATCCGGTTGTCAGAAGTCGCTTCTAATCCATGCCTAATCCGCTCGCCGAACTTGGTGCCAAGGTCGACTGCCGCAGGCCGACGACCCGAAACGGCGGTTCCCGAAAGGCAGGTGCACCATGAGTTCAAGTCTCGCGTCCATCCTCCTCGCAGGGGCGCTCGCCGTTGGGACTGGCCTGCCGCTCCGGGCCGACCACGAAACCACCGCAGCGGACATCATTCGCATGCGCAAGGGCGGCCTCCGGGAGGGGACGATCCTCGAGTTCCTCCGCACTTACCACGCTCGGGTGATCCTGACCGGTCGTGGCGTAGCCGACTTGGCCGAGGCCGGCTTCCGAGAGGAATTCATCCAGGAGCTGCTCGCCTATCGGCGGACCCAGCCCCCCGAGGAGCCACCCAAGGCCCAAGACAGGGAGGGCCCTCCTCCGTCGGCGGAACCGGCCTATGAGACAACATTCTACGTCGGCTACGCCTTCGACGCCTGGGCCTTCCCTTGGTGGTACTACTCGGGTCACTACCATGGCTACCACTATTGGTCCGGGCACCACGCCGGCCACGGCTTGGGCCACTCTCGCTCCGTTGGCCACGGCTGGGGCCACCGAGGGGTTTCCCACTCGGGCGGACATGGCGGTGGACATGGCGGTGGACATGGTGGTGGGCGTGGACACCATTAGCAGATTGGCCAGGCACACCCGTTGAAGGCCAAGGGAGAAGGTTCCATGGTGCGAGTCAGGGAAATCAGAGATCTGGAGGCTCTGCGCAGCCGACCGGCGTCACCCCCCTATGTGTTGCTGGAAAGCGCTGAAAATCGCGAGGAGCGAGGCGAACTCTGGTGCGTAATCGAAGCCCGAGGGGATAGCCGTGCAGAACCCTCGTGGTTGCTGCTCCCCACAGAAGGCACAGCCACCCTGTTTGTCGAAGACGAGGTTCTGGTCGGGCGCTGGGACCAGGAGCGCCAGGCCTTCTTTTGACGAGGAGGGGTCCGTCCTGGATCTATTGGGGCGGAGAAGACCCCCGAGTTCCATGGAAGAGGATGATGAGGAGGAGGACGAAGCATGGGCCGACGAGCGGCGAGCCAAGGAGACCGTTCTGGAGGCAGGGACGGCTTCTGGGCGGCGGGACATTCTCTACTGATGAATGGAGGCGCACATGACCCAGCAAGGCGCCGGAGTGAGCTCAAACCACACCGGGGAGCGAAAGAGGGATCTCCGCGACGTGTCACACTTCATGGAAAGTCGAATCGCCATGCAAGCCGTCCTACTCATCGAAGATGACCGTAAGCTCTCCCAGGTTCTCTCCCAGGGCCTTCGGGAGAGCGGGTTCTCCGTGGCCACCGCGCAAACGGGGCCCGAAGGCCTTGCTCAGGCCCTCGAGAAGGACTTCGATGCGGTGGTCCTGGACCTGATGCTTCCTGGGAAGCACGGTTTCGATGTGCTGCGGGAACTCCGCGGGCAGGGGAAGGCCGTTCCCGTACTGATCCTCACGGCGCGTTCAGGCGTGGAGGACCGTATCCACGGCCTAAATCTCGGCGCTGATGACTACCTTCCCAAACCCTTCGATCTGCGCGAACTCATCGCCCGGGTTCGGGCGGTTTCCCGCCGCCCCCCTTCGACCCTTCAGACGGTCCTCACATTGGCAGACCTGGAGCTCAACCCGGTCGCACACACGGTCTCCCGTGCGGGCCGACCCATCGATCTCAGCGTGAAGGAATTCGACCTGCTGGAGTACCTCCTGAGGCACAAACGCATGGTTCTCACGCGCAGCATGATCCTCGACCGGGTCTGGGCGCTGGACTACGACGGCAGCTCCAACCTGGTGGACGTCTACATCAACTACCTTCGCCGCAAGATCGACGACGGGTTCGAGCCCAAGCTGATCCATTCCATCCGCGGGGTGGGATATTCCCTGAGGGAAGACTGATGGGACGGACTGCGCTCAGCATCCGCGTCAAGCTGACCTTGGGCTTTGCCTTATTCCTCGGTGCCCTGATGTTCACCTCGGGCGCCGCGCTTTACGGGATCGTCCGGTACCAGCTCTTTCACCACCACGATCCGTCCCTGATCGAGACGGCAGCCCAGGTGGAGAGGATCCTATCTCGCCAGGATGACTGTGCCCACCTCGAAACAGCCCAGATCGAGGCCCTGGACCGGCTCGGCCACCTCATTCTGTTCCATGAGACCGAGGGCGAGGGCCAGGTGTTCTACCGTTCCCCGGACTCCGGGAAGCTTCCAGCGCCCCCCTCCCTCGCGTCACTGAAATCGCTGGCCCCTTACGAAACTCTGCACCAGGGGGGTGAGACGCTGCGAGTCCATTCCAGGCCTTATAGGACCCGCTCGGGCCGCCACGGCCTCATCAGGGTCATGGATCGGATGGGAGAGATCGAGGAGCCCCTCCGCTTCCTGCGGCTCTCCCTCATCCTCCTAGTCCCGATTGCCATCGCCATTGCCGCGCTCGGCGGGTACTGGATGGCGGGACGAGCCCTGGCCCCGGTGGATCGCATCACGAAGCAGGCGCAGGCCATCGAGGCCCAGAGCCTCGCTTCCAAGATCCCCCACCCCGGTCCCGACGACGAACTGGGACGCCTCGTGGATACCCTCAACCAGATGTTCGGGCGGCTGGAGCGTGCCTTCGAAGGGATGAAGCGCTTCACGTCAGACGCCTCCCACGAGCTCCGCAGCCCTCTCGCCATCATGCGAAGCACCATCGACGTGGCTCTCAGCCACCCCCCGAAGCCGGGAGGAGTACCGCGCCTCCCTGGAGAGCCTTGGGGAGGAAGTCGACAGACTCCGACGGGTCAGCTCCGACCTCCTGCTGCTGGCTCGCGCGGACGCCGGGAGGCTTGAGCTGGACGTGGCTCCCGTGCCCCTGGGCAGACTCGTGAAGGAAGTCGTCGAGGCCTTTCAGCCTGTGGCAACGCACAAATCCATCCGCCTAGAGGGCGCCTGCGACCAGGCGCCGATCATCCTGGGGGACGAACGGTGGTTGCGGCAGGTGCTCGCCAATCTCCTCGACAACGCCCTCAAGTTCACGCCCTCCGGAGGGCACGTTCGCGTCGAGCTGCAGACCGAAGGTTCAGAGGTTCAGATAGGCGTGGAGGATACCGGGCCTGGAATTCCCGCAGAGCAGCTCCCCCGCATCTTCGAACGCTTCTATCAGGGCGATTCCGCCCGGACACGCAGCGACACCCAAGGCACCGGACTCGGTCTGGCGATCTCCGCCTGGATCGTCGAAGCACACGGAGGAAACCTGACCGCAGTAAACCGCTCCGATACGCCGGGTTGTCGCATGACCATGCGCCTTCCCTGCCCGACCTGAGCTTGCAGTCGAGGTCTCTGGGACGATCGTGCTGGAACCCGCGAGCCAACGGACTTCAGGAGCCCCCATGTCCCAACATCCCATTAGCTCGGATTCCATTGAGCGTCTGCTCGAAGTGATTCTGCCGATCGTGATGACCAAGACGATGGGTAAAGGCGTCGCCCCGGCCGATGACCCTACCTTGGCCCCGGAATACCGTTGTCCCCATGATGGATCGAGCCGGACCGCAAAGATCCGAGCACTGCTCGACTCCCGGCCGAGGGGGACCTTCCAGTGGGACGGCAAGACCATCACATTCAACGGGGGCGATGAGCGCTTGAGCCGGTTGGACCCTGGGCCCATGCCTAGTGATCTCACCGCCGTGTACTACCTCGGCCTCGGGACGGCACTGGTCGGAAGCCTCATCCTGGGATTGGCGAGCACTCTGAAGAGCCCAATGGGATGGGTGTTCATTGGGCTCGGCTTTTGGATAACGGCTGTGTCCTGGTTTCGTGACCGCAATCTCGAGTCCCGACTCGCCGCCTGGCGGGAGAAGACGGCCAAGGCTGACACCCACTGGCTCTGTCATCCCTGTGGTGAAGAATTCTTACCTGAGACGAAAGACAAAGGTGATGGGATCCCAACCCCGCCGCCTGAAAATGTTCAATCCTTCCAAGGCCGAAGCTAAGCGCTGAGGGCAATTTCAGCGGCACCAGCGAGGTGTTCCCGGAAGCGTTCGGGATCCCGCGAGCCAGCCGAAGCCCACAGAATCGAAGCGGTCGCGTAGACCGTCACGACCACCGTCGTGAAGAGATTTGATCGGATGTCCAATCCACGCTTCTGAAACGCGGTCACGACAGCCTCCACGACCATCTGATGCAGGACCGGATCCACGCCATCGGAGGACTGGGGTGATGCCGTTGGCGTGCCGTTGCCCGTGACAAGCCATTCAAGGTTCACTTCAAGGGCTAGTGCGAGGGCTTTCATGGAATTTGGCGACGGATTCCGACCTCCAGTCTCCCACAGGGTCACTTGGGACCGAGTGACCCCCAGACGAGCACCGAGGGCCGACTGGGTGAGGCCGCGCATCTCTCTCGAGGCTCGGATTCGAGACGCAACGGTGGAATTTTCTGCCACAGCATCCCCTTGACGACGAGACAAGACAACTTATGGTATACATAAGGCAAACATGTTGCCCGAATTGTTGCGAAGAGGTTCTCAAATGGTAGCTGGTTGGCATCCCCAGGACATCGTAGCCGGCATCCGCAAAGTCGGGTGGACCCACCAGATGATCGCTGACCAGTTGGGAGTCGGCCGCTCGACCGTGACGCTGTCCATCAGGACGGGCGGGAATTCCGCGGTCTGTGCTTTCATCGCCACGCTCATCGGTGCCTCGGAGGCGGAGCTGTGGCCCTTCCGGTCCCCCTGTCCCTCGGAGAAGCCTCGGCGGGCCTGAACACCCCCGGTCCTCGTGTGTGGTTCGTCCCCATGCATTGAGGACCCCAATAGAAAGGAGGCCACCACCTAAGTCCAAGACCTGGCGGCAACGCCAGCGCCTCAAAAGACACTTCGACACCTCTTATGAGCTGCGGACGGCCAAGGCTGACGCCGATTGGGATTCGGCTGTTTAAACCTTGGCCTCATGGCAGGTGTTCGCTGCGCCCATTCCTCAGACACAAGGAAGGCGGGCTTCGTCCACCCGCCTTTCCCGGACAACAGGAGCCTCTTATGAACTCCGAAGAGTAGTGTACGCCCGTCTTCGGATCTCGCAAGGATCAGGCACTCGGTAGAACACCTGCCGCACTGTGATCCTTGGGATGAGTTGTCCAAGGGCGGGCCCTTCGCCCATGACCTGTAACCCCGTAGGGGTACGAACTCTTCGACCTCTTTGGATCTCAAAAACAAGGGGCGGTCGCGACACCGCCCCCAGTACAGCTTTCGAAAGGACGTCTCGTGAACGTCAGTAAATATTTTAGCACCCAACGGGTGCTCGGAGATGGTTTGCCTCGGATTCGGCAGCGTGCCTATCTCCAGGCAGCCAAGGATCTCCGAAAAATCTGGCAGGTCGAATCCATGCAGGCCTTCGGACCCGCGTTTGGTCAGAACCGCACTGCGCACCGTGCGATCAATGTCATGGCGGGCATGCTGTTCTCGACTGTCAGCGGAACCATCGCGGACTCAATCAGGGCACGGGGAACAGAGGAGTTGGATTCCAGCGCAGACACTCGTGTGCTCTGTCTGGAGCGTATGGCTCCTTCTCCGGTGCTGTTTCGCGGGGTGTTCAGGGCCGTGATCCCCTTCCTCCCAACGGAGGGACCTCTTTGCGTCGCTATCGACGACACAGTGTTGCCGAAACGCGGCAAGAAGATGGCCTTCACGCGGTGGTGTCACAACCCGCTTGTCCCTCCTTGGCAATACGACGCGCTGATGCTGGGTCATCCCGTCTTCCATGCCGCGCTGTTGGTGCAGGATGCGGAGACCAAGAAGCCCCTGGCCATCACGCTGGCTTTTGACCCCGTAGAGGGACTGCCATCACACCTGAAATCCAAGCGCAACCCCCGGCGGCGTCGTAAAGGGGCAACGCGCCAAGACGGTGGGAACAAGAGGAGCGAAACACCGAAGAAGAAGAAGGGGCGCCCAACGAGGGAGGAAGCCGAACGCAGGAAGCGGGAACTGACAGCGCTCCGGCAGCGGTACCCCACTGCGCCGGATGTCGCGGTGGCGGCGATTACCCGAATTCGGGGATGGATGGACGAAGCCGGCATGGCGAACCGCCTTCTTGTCGTCGTTGGAGACAACAGCTACACCAATGCCACGGTCTTTTTCTCGCTGCCCCCTCGTTGTCTCTATATCGGGCGAGTGCGTCCGGATGCAACGCTTCAGGCCATTGGGCGGAAGACCCCAGGTGGGCATGCCTATGGGCCTGAGCTTCCAACACCGAAGGCCATGGGAGAGGACAAGAACATCAAGTCCCATGTGGGGCATTGCGTTTATGGAGGAGATACGCGCCCTGTGAAGTACAAGGTGGTCGGTCCGGTCACGCGGAAAAACAGCACGAGGAAGACGCCTCTTCGCGTGCTGATCCTGCGCCCATCAGCGTACAAAGACGGGAATCGGGAGTCGTACTCGCACAAGGCGTACCTGCTGACCACCGATTTCAGTTTGCCTGCCATCGATCTCCTGGGCCTGTACCTCTTAAGATGGGCCATCGAGGTCAGCCATAGGTCGGCCAAGACCAATGCCAAGATCGGCCAGGCTCAAGTCAGGGGACCGAAGTCCGTGTGTGGTGTCCACCCCGCCATGGCTGCCGCATTTGCGCTGCTTTGGGTCTGCATCCTGAAGTTGAACGGGGGTACGGCACGCACGGAAGTCTTCATGCCCTTGTCCTCATGGCAACAGGCTAATCACGACTGGAGACGCCGAAAGCGTCAGGCCGAAGGAAAGTCTGAACCGGTGTTCAGGGCTTCCCCGGTCGACCTGCTGTCCTTGTTCCGCGAAGCGATGTTCGACCGCTGGGAACAAGGACTGCCGCGCATGCGGATGTGAGTTGCGGCGGAGAGGATGAAAAAAAGCAGGACGCATGCGGAATGCGTCCTGCTTTTTTTTAGAGGAGACCCGCACCAGGCCTGGATCTTTCTCAGAAACTTGAGTTATAAACAGCCTATAACGAGGGAAAAGGCCCCCGGAACGGGGGCCTTTTCTATAGTCCGTAGTCCTTCCATCTCTCAGTGATCCGCCCGAGGATCTCCTCCGGGAAGGCCAGATCCCGGGGCCATTCCCGCCGGAAGCCGTCGAAGGCCTTGTTCTTCCGGGTGGCGTCGATGCCCACCTTGGAGCCGAAGGCGAAGCGGTCGGCGCTGTGGTCGAGGACGTCCAGAGGGCCGTCGGTGAACAGCAGGTCGCGGCGCGGATCCACATTGCTGGTGATGCGGAAGAGCACCTCCGTGAGGTCGTGGGGATCGATGTCCTCGTCGACCACCACCACGCATTTCGTGAACATGATCTGGCCCGTGCCCCAGATGGCGTTCATCACCTTCTGGGGATGGCCGGGGAACTCCTTCCGCATGGAGATGACGACGAGGTTGTGGAAGGCGCCGGCGGCGGGAAGGTGCATGTCCCGGATCTCCGGGAGCACCATGCGCAGCAGGGGCAGGAAGATGCGCTCGGTGGCCAGGCCAAGGTAGGCGTCCTCCTGAGGCGGGCGGCCCACGATGGTGGCGGGGTAGATCGGGTGCTTCCGATGGGTGATGGCTTCGACATGGAGGACCGGATAGTCGTCCGCCAGGGAGTAGTAGCCCGTGTGGTCGCCGAAGGGTCCTTCCCGGCGCAGTTCGGCGGGATCCACCCAGCCCTCGATGACGATTTCCGAATCTGCGGGCACTTCCAGGTCGGAGGTCACGCACTTCACCATCTCCACCCCTTCGCCCCTCAGGAAGCCGGTGAACATGACTTCGGATAGGAAGGGCGGCAGCGGGGCCGTGGCGGCGTAGAGCAGGGCCGGGTCGCCTCCGAAGCTCACGGCGACGTGCATCCGCTCGCCGTCGGTGTAGCCGTGGCGGGCGCGGGCGCCGTCGTGGTGCATCTGGGTATGGAAGCCCAGGGTGCGCTCGTCGTAGACCTGGAGGCGGTAGAGGCCCATGTTGCGGCGGCCGTCCTTGTACCGCACGTGGCTCATCCCGAAGGTGATGAAGGGCCCGCCGTCCTCGGGCCAGGTGGTGAGCACGGGCAGTTCGGAGAGCTTCACCTGGTCGCCGGTCTTCACGACCTCCTGGCAGAGGCCTCTGCGCACGGTCTTCGGCATCCAGCCGCCGACGTCCGCGAGCATGGGCAGCATGGCGAGCTTGTCGAGGAAGCCCATGCCGGGCTTGGGCATAGCCTCCTGGATGAGGTGCTCGATGCGGTCGGCGATGGCGTCCAGGCCCCGGGCTTCCCGCTCGACGCCCAGGGCCATCTGCATGCGTTTGAGGCTTCCATAGGCGTTCATCACCACGGGGATCCCGTGGCCGGTGGGGTTCTCGAAGAGCAGGGCCGGGCCGCCGCCGGGCTGCTTGGCGACCCGGTCCGCGATGGCCCCCATCTCGAGGAATGGATCCACCTCGGCGGTGATGCGGCGGAGCTCGCCGACGGCTTCGAGCTGCTGGAGGAAGGACTGGAAGTCGCGGGCCATCCGTTCATCTTGCCATCCGTCGCTCCGATCGGGCCTTTGGTGCGCTATTCCGGGCGCGCCGCGCAGGGGCTGGCATGCTGGACGGGCCATGCACCCCCGCGTCGAAAGCTTCCTCCGCGACCTGCCCTGGGCCGTCCTGCTGGGCGGGCTCCTGGGTGTCGGCCTGCGGGTGTCGGGCCTGGCGAACCACCTGGGCTACGCCCTTGCCATCTGCCTGATCTTCGCGGTGGTGATGTGGGCGGGCTTCCATCTGCTCCAGCCCTGGTACGGGCCCTCCGACGACCCGGCCATCCCGCCGGCCCGCGCCGCGACGGTCTCCATGCTGAAGATCAGCCTCCTCTACCTCGCCCTGCTGGCCCTGTGCTGGGGGCTCGTCTGGATCACCACCGGCCTCAACCTCATGGCCCGGCCCACCATGGGCATCATCACCTTCCTCATCGGCTTCGCCATCACCCACTTCATGATGGCGAAGCACACCCTGGTGCACCTCGTGGAGAAGGAGCGCGCCCTGGCCCGGGAGGCCGCCCGCGCCAGCTTCCTGGGCCTGCAGGCCCAGCTCCAGCCCCACACCCTCTTCAATTCCCTCAACACCATCGCGGCCCTCATCCCCGAGGATCCCGCCCGGGCGGAAGAGGCCACCCTGCGGCTCTCGGCCCTCCTGCGGCGCATCCTCGCGGCCCTTGAGCTGCCCCTCTGGCCTCTGCGCGAGGAGTTCAGCCTCCTGGAGGACCTGCTGGCCCTGGAGGCCCTGCGTTTCGAGGGCCGACTCAACGCCGGCCTAAGCCTCGAGCCCGCCATGGCGGAGCGGCCGGTGCCCCCCCTCCTCCTGCTGCCCCTGGTGGAGAACAGCTTGAAGCACGGGTTCCGGCCCAAGGTTGGCGCCTGCTCCCTCCGGGTCGAGGCGGCGGAAGGCCGGGTGGTGGTGCGGGACGACGGGGCGGGGCGGGATCCTGAGGCCGCGGACGGCGTGGGGCTGCGCACGGTGCGGGAGCGCCTGGAGGCCCACGGCGGCGCCCTGACCTGGCTTCCGGTGGAGACGGGCTGCGCCGTGGCCTTGAGGCTGCCATGACCCTGCGCTACGGCATTGTCGAGGACGAGCCGCCGGCACGGTCCCGGCTCAAGCGGCTGATGGCCGAGGCGGCCCCGGGATCGATCTGCGTGGCGGAGGCCGCGGACGGAGAAGCTGGCCTGGCCCTCCTGGGCGGGAAACCCCTGGACCTGCTCTTCCTCGACATCGAGTTCCCGCCGGAAGGGGCCTTCGGCCTGCTGCGCCGGGCCCGGGAGGCCGCCCTGGCGCTGCCGCCCATCGCCTTCGTGACCGCCTTCGACCAGCACGCGGTGGAGGCCTTCCGCTGGGCCGCCTGCGACTACCTCCTGAAGCCCGTGGAGGCTCCGAGGCTCCTCGAGACCCTGGCCCGGGTCCGGCCGAAAGGCGAAGGGCCGGACCTCGCCCTCGTCCTCCAGGCCCTGGAAGCCGCCCGCCGGGAGCAGGCGCCGGAACGGTTCAGCGTGCTGGTGAAGGGGCGCCTGCGCATCCTCCGCTGGGCCGACGTCTCCCACCTCGATACGGAGAACCGCCTCCTCTTCGTGCATACGCCGGAGGGCCGCTTCGTCCTGGATCGCAGCCTGGATGAGCTGGAGGGCCTGCTGGCCCCCTGCTTCGCCCGCACCCACCGCAGCGCCATGGTGGCCCTGGACCGGGTGAGGGAGCTGCTGCCGGACCCCGGCGGCACCGGGGAGCTGCGCCTCCTGGACGGCACCCGCATCCCCGTCAGCCGGGACCGCATGGCGGAGCTTCGGAAGAAGCTGGGCTAGGGACCCGGGAGCGAGGCTCCGCCGCTGGTCCGCCGGATCCCGCCCTTGGTGCGTCGGGCGCGAAAGTCGGTCGCCAGGGCCGCGAGCCTGGGGATGGCCACGACGGCCTCCGGAGCTTCCATGCGACCCAGCGCCCTCTTTCTCCTGCCAGCCTTCGTCCTCGCCGCCCAGGAGCCCGCGCCGCCCGCCGGGCTCGAGCGCATCGCCCGCCTCGACCTCGACGGCCTGCGCCAGCTCCAGGCGGTCCTGGCCCTGTCTACCGTCCCGGCGGAACGGAAGGCGTACGGGGAAGCCCAGGTCGCCTACCAGCTGGTGGCCATGACCCGGGCGAAGGATCCGAAGGCCGCCGAGGCCATGCTGGACCGGACCCTCAAGGTCCTCCAGGCGCGCCGGGATCCCGAAAGCCTTGCCCTGCGCGGGGCCTGCCTGGGCCTGAAGATCGGCTTCCAGCCCGGCGCCGCCATGTCCCTGGCCCCGGAGGCGGAGGGGCTGTTCCGGGAAGCGCGGTCCCTGGCCCCTGCCAGTCCCAGGATCGCCCTCCAGCACGCCGTGCACGTCCTGCACACGCCGGAATTCTTCGGCGGCGGCGCGGCGCGGGCCTTGCCCCTTCTGGAGGCCGCCGTGCGGGCCGCGCAGGCCGAAGCCGCCCCCAAGGATCCCTGGGCCCCCGCCTGGGGAAGGGCCGAAGCCCTGGCCTGGCTGGCCCTCGCCCAGGCAGAAGCGGGACGGGCTCCCGCTGCCCGGGCCAGCGTGGAGGCCGCTCTGGCCCTGGATCCCGCCTACGCCTTCGCGCGGGGCGTGGTGAAGCCCAAGGTGGACGCGGCCCTGGCGAAGTCGACGGCGCAAGCGCCGAAGGACCCGGACGGGAGCCGCTGATGCTCTCGGCGCTGCTGCTGGCCGCCCTGGAGATCCGCGGCGCGGTGCTGGGCCCCGGCGGCACGCCTCTGGCGGGCGCCACCGTCCAGGCCGGCGCCGCCCGGACCACCACCGACGCCAAGGGCGCCTTCCTGCTGCCCGGGACCACCGGCGGCCGGGTGCGCATCAGCGCGCCGGGCTTCAGCGCCCAGGAGCGGGAGGCCGTGGCCGGGGAAGCACTGCTGGTGCTCCTCGAGCCCGAAGGCCGGGGGGCCGTGGTGGAAGTGACGGAGGGTTCGGGCTATTCGAGCCAGGACGGCACTTCGTCTACCCTGTCGCGACTGGAGGTCTACACCACGCCGGGGGCCGCCGCGGACACCTTCCAGGCGGTGAAGGGCCTCCCCGGCGTCAGCAACGCCTCCGAGGGGGCCGAACTCTTCGTGCGCGGGGGCAAGCCCGACGAGGTCGGCATCTACCTCAACGGCGGGCGTCTGGCGCGGCCCTTCCATCACCCCAACACCCAGGGCGGCATCTTCGCCGCGGTGGACACGGCCCTGGTGACGAAGGTGGACTTCATCCCGGGGGGCTTCTCCGCCCGCTATGGCGACGCCCTCTCCGCGGTCCTGGACATCTCCACGGAAGTGGCCGAGCCGGTCCGCTCCACCCAGGTGATGCTCCTCATCCCGAGCCAGGGCGCCAGCCTGGACCGGCCCCTGGGCCCGGGCCTCCTACGCGCTTCGGTGCGCCGCTCGGATCCGGTGCTGCTGGACAAGTGGTATGGCCTGGCGCCCACCTTCGAGGAAAGCCCCCTCTCCACCGACGCCCAGCTCAACTGGCAGATGCCCCTGGGTGGCGCAGCCCGCCTCTCCGCCACCTTACTGGGCATCCGGGACCACCTGGCTACCACGGTGACCCTCGCCAATCTGCAGGACACCTACCGCAACCGCAACGACAGCCTTGTCGGGAGCCTCCAGGCCACGGGTACCACCGGGGAGTCCTTCGTCTGGCAGCTGGTGGCCGGCCACAGCCGCTTCCACCAGGACTGGAGCTTCAATCGCTGGGGCATCCGGACCCGGGAGGCCACCACCTTCCTCCGGGCCGAAGGCACCTGGATGGCCGGACCCGGACACACCCTGGAAGGGGGCCTGGACCGGGACCACACACAGCGCGACCCGAAGGGCGCGGTCCCCTTCGATCTGGCCAACTGGAACCCGGCGGCGGCCGGGCGGACCTTCGCCTACGCCTTCGACGCCGGGCGCACCGGGGCCTACCTGACCTGGCGGGCCGTCCTGGCGCCACGGGTGGGCCTCTCCCTGGGGGGCCGGGTGGACCGCTACGGCCTGCCACGGGAGAGCACCGGGGACCTGCGGGCCACCCTCTCCTTCCTGCTCCGGGAATGCAGCACCCTACGCCTGGCGGCGGGCACCTTCCATCAGGCGCCGCCCCTGGACCAGTTGGATCCCCATAGTGGCAACCCGGATCTGAGGCTCCTGGGCGCCACCCACTGGCTGGCCGCCTGGGATTCCACCTTCAAGGCGGGCGCGGCCACCTGGAACCTGCGGGTGGAGGCCTACCGGAAGGACTACCGCCACCTCGTCGTGGAGGACCCGATCCTGCGCTATGTAAGCACCGGCCGGGGGGAGGCCCGGGGCCTGGACCTGCTGGTGAAGCGCAGCGCCCCAGGCTGGCGGGCCTGGCTCGGCTATGGCTGGTTGGACACGCGCCGGAGGGAAGGCCGGCAGGCCGCCTTGGGGCCCGTGCCCACGTCCGTGCCCCACAACCTCACCGCCGTGAGTATCCACACCCTCCGGCCGGGCCTGGAGCTGGCGGCCTCCTTCCGCTACGCCACGGGCGCGCCAGCCACCGCGGTGCTGGGCGCGACGCCGAATCCTGGGGGCGGTTGGGATCCGGTGGAGGGCCCGCGCTTCGGCGACCGGTTGCCGGCCTACGCCCGGGGCGACCTTCGCCTCACGCGGATCCGGTCCTTCCGGGGGGTGCGCACCGTCCTTTTCGCCGAGGTCATGAACGTCCTGAACCGCCATAACGCGGCCCGATACACCTACACTCCGGACTTCGCGACCCGGGGCGTCGAGGAGAGCTACTTCTCCCGGCGGATCCTGGTGGCGGGGGTGAACCTGGCCTGGTGAGGGCCCCGGCCGGGGCGTCCCCTGGAATTCTCCGTTGAATTCCTTGGGCTTCCTTGGCATTCTGGTTGACCTGCTCGGCCTCGGGCCCCCCAAGCGCTTCCGTCTGGAATGCCGCCCCCGTGCCAATCCAATTCGAGGATTTCATGTACGCCATCATCCACACCGGTGGAAAGCAGTACCGTGTCGCCGAAGGCGACATTCTCCGCGTCGAGCTTCTGGAAGCCGAGCCCAAGTCCGCCGTCACCTTCGACAAGGTGCTGCTGCTGGCGAAGGACGCCGATGTGACGGTGGGCGCGCCGACCGTCAAGGGCGCCTCGGTGGAAGCCGAAGTGCTGCGCCACGGCCGCCGCCAGAAGGTGACCATCTTCAAGAAGAAGCGCACCACCACCTACCAGCGCACCCAGGGCCACCGCCAGGGCTTCACCGAAGTCCGCATCAAGGGCATCAAGGGATAGGCTTTTTCATCTGGGGATTCCGCGCTGCGCGCATACCTCCAGACCCCCGATGCTCGGGCGGGATGAACCCGCCCCCGCATCCTTCCTCATCGACCACCACCATCTGATTTCATTACGAGGTATGTCATGGCTCACAAGAAAGGCGTCGGCTCGACCCGCAACGGCCGCGACTCCAACTCCCAGCGCCTGGGCACCAAGCTCTTCGGCGGCCAGAAGGCTTCCGCGGGCGCCATCATCGTCCGCCAGCGCGGCACGGCCTTCCACCCGGGCCTGAACGTCGGCATCGGCCGGGACCACACGATCTTCGCCCTCGTCGACGGCACCGTCCGCTTCCAGGACAAGGGCCAGAAGGGTCGATTCATCCATGTGGATCCCCTCGAGGCCTGATCCGGCCTTCATGAATCCCGGCGCGCGATCCAGGCGGTCGCGCGTTTTTTTTGCACAAGGAAGACAGCCGTGTTTCTAGATCAGGTTCAGCTCAGCGTGGAGGCCGGTCACGGCGGAGCGGGGTCCACCCACTTCCGCCGGGAGAAGTCCATGGAGAAGGGCGGACCGGACGGTGGCGACGGCGGCCTGGGCGGATCGATCTTCGTCAAGGCCAACCGCTCCCTCAACACCCTCAACCTCTACCGCAGCCTCCGGCGCTACGAGGCCGAGCGGGGCGGCGGCGGGGAGGGGAACCAGCGCCACGGCACCGACGGCGCCGACATCGTCCTCGACGTCCCCCTGGGCACGGTGATCCGCGATGCGGACAGCGGGGAGATGCTGGCGGAGCTGATGGCCGACGGCGAGCAGGTCTGCGTGGCCCGCGGCGGCCGCGGCGGCCTGGGCAACTGGCATTTCCGGTCCAGCACCAACCGCACGCCCATGCACCACCAGCCCGGGGAGCCCGGCGAGGCCCGCAACCTCGAGCTGGAGCTCAAGCTCATCGCGGACGTGGGCCTCGTGGGGTTTCCCAACGCCGGCAAGAGCACCCTGGTCAGCCGCGTCAGCGCGGCGCGGCCCAAGATCGCGAACTACCCCTTCACCACCCTCGAGCCCCAGCTCGGCGTCGTTCCGGTGGAAGGCGGCAACAGCTTCGTCATCGCCGACATCCCCGGTCTCATCGAAGGCGCCGCCGGGGGCGCGGGCCTGGGGATCCAGTTCCTGCGGCACGTGGAGCGCACTCGCATGCTGCTGCACATGGTGGATCTCGCGGATCCCATGGAGGAGCCTGAGGACGCGGTGCGGGTCATCGAGGGCGAGCTGAAGGCCTTCTCCCCGGTGCTCTTCGAAAAGCCCCGCTGGCTGGTGGGCAACAAGGTGGACGCCCTGCAGGACGAGGACCGGAAGGCCCGCTTCGAAGCCCTCTGCCGCGCCCGGGGCCAGGAGCCCATCCTCATCTCCGGCGTCACCGGCGAAGGCATCCGGGCCCTGGTCTTCAAGCTGGACGAGGCCTTGACCGCGATTCCGAAGGCGTGATGCGCATCGGCCTGCTGGGGGGCGCCTTCAATCCTCCGCACCGGGGACACCTGAGGCTCGCGGAGCTGGCCCTCGCCGGGCTGGATCTGGACCAGCTGCGCTTCGTGCCCACGGCCCGGTCCCCCCACAAGGCGAACGCGCCGGATGATGTTCCGGAGGCGCGGCTCCGACTGCTGAAGGCGGCCCTGGAAGGGTTCCCGGGGCCGGTGGCCATCGAGACCCTTGAACTCGAGCGGGGCGGCACCAGCTATACCAGCGACACCCTCGAGGCGCTGCGGCGGCGCGAGCCCGGCCAGCAGTGGATCCTCGTCATCGGGTCGGACCAGCTCCCGGGATTGCCCCGGTGGCACCAGGCCGGGCGGGTGCTGGAGCTGGCCTCGGTGGCGGTGGCGCCGCGGCCGGGCATGGTCGCCGCAGTGCCTTCCGAGCTGGCCGGACGCGTCCGGGACACCTGGTCGGGCGCTCCCGGCGAGCTCGTATGGCTGCCCGGAACCGCCCTGGATGCCGCCTCCAGCCGCCTCCGCGAAGTCCTGCGCGCGGGGCCCCGTCCGGATCCGGGCGAGCCTCCGCCGGAATTGCCGCCCCAAGTTTGGGCTGCGATCACAGCCGAAAACCCGTATCGTGAAGAGCCCATGGAGCCCGCATGACCCTTGATTCACGGCTGGCCTCGCTCGTCGACGCCGCCCGTTCCAAGAAAGCCTTCCGCATCCAGCTGGTGGACGTGAAGGGCATCGCGAGCTTCACCGACACCTTCGCCTTCATGAGCGGCGGCAGCGACCGGCAGAACCGGGCCATCGCCGACGCCATCGAGGACAGGCTGAAGCTCGAGGGCGTGCGGCCTCTTTCCCTGGAGGGCGCCCAGACGGGAGCCTGGATCCTCATGGACTACGGCGATTTCGTCGTCCACGTCATGGACGAGGACAACCGCCAGTTCTACAACCTCGAAGGCCTGTGGAAGCAGGGCCGGGAGCTGGAGCTCCCCCCCGACGTGCATCCGGCGGCCGCCTCCGCCGAACCCATCGCCTGACGCGCATCCCGGGAGGCGCCTGTCGGCGTCTCCTCCGACCGAACACATGGAGCCGCCCATGACCGACGTCAACGCCAACAACCCCTTCGAGGCCATGCAGGCGCGCCTGCGGGTGGCCGCCCAGCTCTATGGCCTGGAGGACGCCCTCTTCAAGGTCTTCATGCTGCCCTCCCGGTCCATGATCGTGAGCCTGCCGGTGCTCATGGACGACGGGCGCTGGGAGGTCTTCACGGGCTACCGGGTCCAGCACAACATCGCCCGGGGCCCCGCCAAGGGCGGCATCCGCTACGACCTGGGCGTCACCCTCGACGAGGTGAAGGCCCTGTCGGCCTGGATGACGTGGAAGTGCGCGGTGGTGGAAGTCCCCTTCGGCGGCGGCAAGGGCGGCATCGTCTGCGACCCGTCCAAGATGAGCCAGGCCGAGCTGGAGCGCCTGACCCGGCGCTACATCGCCGAGATCATGGACATCATCGGCCCCGACCGGGACGTCCCGGCGCCGGATGTGGGCACCAACTCCCAGACCATGGCCTGGGTGCTGGACACCTACTCCATGCACGTCCGCAAGACCGAGAACGCCGTGGTCACCGGCAAGCCCCTGGGCATCGGCGGCTCCCTGGGCCGCACGGAGGCCACCGGGCGGGGCGTGCTCATCGTCGCCCGGGAGGCCATGCAACGCCTGGGCAAGCCCCTGGCCGGCGCCACCGTGGCGGTGCAGGGCTTCGGCAACGTGGGCTCCCAGTCCGCGCGGCTGCTCCACGAGGCCGGCGCGCGCATCGTGGCGGTGAGCGACATTCGCGGCGCCGTCCGCAATGACCGCGGCCTGGACATCCACGCCCTGCTGAAGCACCTGGCCGAGACCAAATCGGTGGTGGGCTTCAAGGGCGGCGAGGCCATGGACCCCGCGGAGCTGCTGCTGCTGCCCGTGGACGTCCTCGTGCCCGCGGCCCTCGAGAACCAGATCACCGAAGTCAATGCCGCCAAGGTGAAGGCCAAGGTCATCGTCGAAGGGGCCAATGGGCCGACCACCCCGAGGCCGATCCGATCCTTCTCGACAATGGCGTCCTCGTGGTGCCCGACATCCTCGCCAACGCCGGCGGGGTCACCGTCAGCTACTTCGAGTGGGTGCAGAACCGCCAGGGCTTCTACTGGCGCGAGCGGGAGGTCAACGAACGCCTCGTGGAGTACATGGTCCACGCCTTCCACGCCGTCTTCCACACCACCGACAAGTACAAGACCAACCCCCGCATCGGCGCCTACATCCTGGCCCTCGACCGGGTCAGCCAGGCCATGCACTACCGGGGCTTCTACGCCTGACGGGTCGGATCCCGGAGCTTGCTTGGTGACGGCCCTTCGGGGCCGCCACTATTTTCCTCCAGCCTCCAGCCTCCAGCCTCCAGCCTCCAGACTCCAGCCTCCAGACTTCCCACCGCTAACCGATGGCGGCCCGGGCCCGTAGCTCGAGCATGCGCCCGCTACTCTTCGCCACACTCTTCATCCCCGCCCTCTTCGCCCAAGCTCCTGCAACGACGGCTCCCGAAACTTTGGCCCCCGAAGTCAGGGCCTCCGCCTTTCTCAAGGCCTTCCGGCAGGAGAAGGGGATTCCCGGCCTTTCCATCGCCGTGGCTCGCGGTGATCGTTTGGTTTGGCGGGAGGCTTTCGGCTTTGCGGACCTCGAGACCAAGACGCCGGTCACGACCGAGACGATCTTTCCCATTGGCAGCACCTCCAAGGCGCTGACCTCCCTGGCGCTGGGCCAACTGGTGGAGCAAGGCAAAGTGGATCTGGACGCGCCCATTCAGACCTACGTGAAGGACTTTCCCGCAAAAGGTCATCCCATCACCGTGCGAATGCTGGCGAGCCACCAGGCGGGGCTTCGGGACTACGACATGGCCCGGGGCGAGTACCACAACACCCGCGCCTTCCCGTCGGTGAAGAAGGCGGTGAAGGTCTTCGCGCAGGATCCGCTGCGCCACGAGCCCGGGACGAAATACGCCTACTCGGCCTACCACTTTGTCCTCCTCAGCGCCGCCATCGAAGGCGCTTCGGGGCAAGACTTCCTGACCTACATGAAGGCCCACATCTTCGCCCCTCTGGGCCTCGTCTCCACGGGACCCGATCGCGGACCCGCCGGAACACTGGGCCGGGTGACCTGCTACACCGAGGGCTTCCTGGGCCTACCGGCACGGGCGGAGGCTCTGGACGTCAGCAACAAATGGGCAGCGGGGGGTTTCGCCTCCACTCCCTCAGAGCTGGCCACCCTTGGTGCGGCGGCCTTGGCGGGGAAGGTGGTAACGCGTGCCACCTTCACCCTCCTCACCACCCCCGTGGCGCTCAAGGACGGCCGGCCCAGTGGCGCGCCTTACGCCCTGGGATGGCGGACCTGGATGCAGAAGCTCCCCAGCGGTCGAGAGGTGCGCGCCGTGAACCACCACGGCATGGCCCACGGCGCCCAGGCCTTCCTCGTCCTCTTCCCGGAACAGGGCGTGACTGTCTCCATCCAGAGCAATCTGCTGACCTCCTCCTACATTGATCTGCAGAAGGCAGCCTTCCAGGTGGCGGACTATTTCATCGAGGTCAAAACACCCGCAGGAACGCGATGAGCCCATTCACCGTGCGGACGCCGGGGATGTCGCTCTGCAGGCCGACGCCGAGATCGATGCGGACGGTGGTGAACCAGCCGAAGCCGGGCAGGTCGCCGGCGATGCCGAGGCCGGTGAGGGCGTAGGTCCGTTGGTTGTCCAGGGCCCGGGCCCGGGCATGGTCGAGGGTGAGGGACAGGCGGTAGTGGGCGGTGGCGGGCAGGACCACGCCGGCCTTGGCGTAGGCGAGGCGGTCGGCGGTGATGGCGTTGCTGCGGATGCCGGCGATGCGCACTTCGCCGCCGATCCCCAGGTCGATGGCCTGGAAGCGGTCGAAGCCCTTGCCGGTGACGTAGCCCGCATCGCCGTGGAGCCAAAGGCCCGCGCCGAGCTGGTGGTCGTAACCCAGGCTGCCCCCGCTGCGACTGAAGCGGCCGCCGTCCGGAACGGCCTGGGGCGCGTCCGCCGTGCCATAGGTCCCGTCGGGGCGGCGGCCCTCCCCGTGGAAGCCCCGGAGTTGGAAGCCCCGCCACAACCAGGAGAGGGCGAGGCGGCCTTCGGTGGTCCAGCCGCTGGGGGGCAGCGCGAAGCCCGGCGTCCGGCGCTTGTCGTCCTTGGATTCAGTGAAGGCGTCGTAGCGGAAGGTCCCGCCCACTTCGCCCCGCCAGCCGCCGCCCAGGTCATGGCCCACCGCCACGTTCACCACGCCGAAGCGCCGCGCCACCTCGTCCTTGTCCGCGAGGCGGCCATCCTGCACGGGCCGCTCGCCCCCGGGCCAGAGCAGGGCCACGGCGTTGGCGCGGAGGTCGAAGCCCCCGGGAAGGCGGGGGACAGCGAGGCTGGCGGTGTTGAAGAGGACGGCGGTGAACAGGTTCACCTGCACGCCTTTGTTGAAGGCGTTGAAGTCGTAGTAGGCGAGGCCCGCGGCGGGGAGCACCGGCGGCGAGAAGCCCGGGTCGATCAGGATGGCGCCGCCGATGGCGCGGCCGCCAGTGCGGGCCTGCAGGTCCACGCGGCGGGTGCCGTCGGCCTGGCGGGTGAAGTAGCGCACGCCGTCGGGGGTGGCCTTGAGCATGGTGGCGGTGGACGCCCGTGCCTGCAGCCTCGCGGCTTCGAAGCCGAGACCGTTCACCACCAGATCGCGGTAGCGGATCCTGCGGAGCACCTGCGTGACGCCGCCGGGGGTCGCCCAGCGTTCGCTGGTGTCCACGGACGCGATGCGCCAGTGGCCTTCGGCATCGCCGTAGGTGAGGGTGCGCCGCTCGGAGCGCACGGTGCCCGGCAGGTCGCTGCGCTCGCTGATCTCCTGGAGGATCCGGCCGCTGGCCTCCTCCACGAGCAGGCTGCCGCGCCACAGCAGCGGGTCCCGGTCCACGGGCTCGAAGGAGAGCCGCCGCCGCCCCGCCCCTTCGGCGCCGTTGTCCCGATACCGGTAGCGCTCCGTCAGGGCGAGGGCCACTGGAGGCGCCAGGCTGGAGCGGCTTTCGATGATGGGCAGCTGCAGGCCTTCGGTCACCTTCGCCCGCACACCGTTGAAGCGGACCTCCTTCTGGAGCAGCTCCTCGCCCTCCCCGGCGCGCTCGAAGGCGCGAAAGGTGAAGCCGAGGTCAATGCCGAAACCCTTCTCCGACTGGAGGTGCAGGTCCACGTCCATGCGGGCTTCCACCGTGCGGGCGGCGAGGCGTTCCCGCAGGGCGAAGGCGCGGACCTTGGCCATGAGGGCCGATACGTCGTAGGCCTCGTCGGCGACCACGGCCACTTCCGTGCGGAGGTCGGGGAGGGCGGTCTCGATCCAGGCGCCCTCCTGGAAGCGCCAACGCCGGGCCTCGCGGCTGCCCCTCCGTCGCAGCAGCAGATCGCCCAGGCCGCCTTCGACCTCCATATAGCCCTCGGGGATGGCGGTGGCGAGGCGGGCCGCCGCTGTGTCTGCGGGAGCCACCACCCGGCCGCCGTCCCCCAGCAGCGCGGCGGTCAGGGCGCCTGGGTCCGAAGGCAGCCACAGGGTCCAGGGGCGGCCCGGAAAGGTGTTCTGGGCCTGGAAGAGCCGGTCCCGCCACTGGGCCGGATCGGGGCCGAGGTCCTCGGGGCCGAGGGCGCCGCCGTCCACAGAGCCCCAGGCGCTTTCCTCCAGGATCGCCTCCGCGGCGGGATCGAAGGCGAGGTAGAGGCGCTGGCCCGGCGTCTGGGCCTTGAGGGCCTGGCTCGCCGCCAGCAGGAGCGGCACTCGCGGGCCGGAGGAAGGCAGCCGCAACCGGAGGGCGGGCGCATCCTTGAGGGCCGCGATGCGCGGGGCCCAGCCTTCGGCGGCCCGGGCCGCCTGGGCGGGGTCGCGGGGATCCTTCGGAACCAGGACGGTGGCGTCCGCATCCCTCAGGTCCAGGAGGGGCGGCAGGGGCGAGCCGACCTCGAGGGGCGCGCTGCGGGGCGCCTGGGCCGCCAGGGCGAGACTGAAGACCGGAAGGATGGACAAGTACCGCATCCCCATACTCTGCCAGTTCAAAGGGCTGCCGGCCCCCGCTGGAAATACGGGACAGGGCCATAACCGCTATTCTTGAGGATTCCAGGAAAACCCATGCGCTTCACCGTCAAGCTCACCACCGCCAATGGCGAGGTCCTCATTCGGGACTTCGACGGCCAGAGCCCCGAAGAGGTGCGTGGCCGCGTGCTCCAGGAAGGCGGCTTCCCGATCGAAGTGAAGGCCAGCGCCTCGGCCTTTCGCAGCGCCAAGACCCTGTCCGCCGACTCCCTCATCCACTTCAACACCGAGTTCCTGGCCCTGCTGAAGGCCGGCATCCCCCTGCTCCAGTCCTTGGAGCTGCTCATGGGCCACGGCCAGGATCCGCTGATGCGGTCCTCCCTGGAGAAGGTTGTGGGTTACGTCCGGGAGGGCATGGCCTTTTCGGAAGCCCTGGAGCAGGCGGGCACCTTCCCGGCGGTCTACCGCGCCAACGTGGTGGCCGGCGAGCGGAGCGGCACCCTTCCGGAGGTCGTTTCGCGGTGGCTGGCCTTCCAGAAGTTCGCGCAAGGCTCCAAGCGCCGCATCGTGGAGGCCCTCTTCTACCCGGGTTTCCTGGTGATGGTCCTCATCCTGTCCATGCTGGTGCTCTTCAATGTGGTGCTCCCGCGCTTCTCCGAGATCTATGAGGGCGGCGGCATGGAAATGCCGATGGCCACCTCCGTCCTGCTGAACTTCGGCAAGTTCATGCGTTCCACCATCTGGCTGCAGGGCATCCTGGGCGTGGGCCTCGTGTTCTTCAGCCGCTGGCTCATCGCCACGGAGGCGGGCCGCCGCCTGTGGGAGCGCGGCCTGCTGGCCCTGCCGAAGTTCGGAACCCTCTACCGCATGTACCACTCCTCGGTGTTCTCGCGGACCCTGGGCGTCCTGCTGAGCGGCGGCATGCCGGTGCTCCAGGCCCTGGAGGTCATCCAGCGCACCACCGCCAGCGAGCGCATGAAGGTGCGCCTCGTCACCGTCATCGAGGCCGTCCGCGCGGGCTCCAGCCTCCATTCGGCCCTGGACCAGGGCAAGATCCTGGATCCGCTGGCCATCGACATGTGCCGCGTCGGCGAGCAGAGCTCGGCCCTGCCCGACATGCTCAACCACGTGGCGGACTTCTTCGACCAGCAGGTCGAGAAGGCCACCACCGCCGTCACCAACCTCATCGGCCCCATCCTCATCCTGCTCATGGGCCTGATGGTGCTGGGGCTGCTGCTGGCGGTCTACGTGCCCCTCTTCAACGCCGGCAACCTGGTCCGCTAGTGCCTACCGGTACTTCCGCTTCAGCCACCGCTGAGGGTCCTCGGCCTTGGTCTTGAAGCGGATCTCGAAGCCGAGCTTGGGGCCGTCCACGGTCTGGCCCACGTAGCCCAGAGCCTCGCCGGCCTTCAGGATCTGGCCCTTCTGGACGATGAGGCCCTGCAGGTGGCTGTAGAGGGTGAACCAGCCGCCGCCGTGGTCGAGGATCACCATGGGGCCGTAGCTCTGGTAGTAGTCGGCGAAGACGATCTTTCCGTCCGCCACAGCCTGCACGGGCACGCCGGCGGGGGCGTCGATGAGCAGGCCGCTCTGCAAGGTCTTGGTGTGGAAGCGGGGATGGATGTGCTCGCCGAAGCCCATGGCAAGGCTGCCGTCCACGGGCTGGGGCAGGTCGCCCCTCAGGGAGGGGAAGGTCACGGCGGCGTCGAAGCTTTCGGATTTCGGCAGGCGCCCCAGGAGGCCGGCGAGCATGCGCTCCAGCTGCAGGGCCTCTTCGCTCAGCTCTGCCTGCACGGCCCGCTGCTGGCGCTCATCGGCCTGAAGGGTCTCCAGGAAGCCCCGGAGCTTTTCCTCGTTGAGGCGCAGGCTGGCCTGCAGGGCCTCCGAGCTTTTCTCATCCGCCACGAGCCGGGCCAGGGTGGCCTGCAGATCCTTCTCCCGCTGGGCGAGGCTGCCCTGGAGGTCCTGCACGCCGCGCAGGCGCTTGCGCTGCTGCAGGCGCAGCCAGGCCAGCAGGCGGCCCCGCTGGAGGTAGTCCTCGAAGCTCCGGAAACTCGCCAGGAAGCCCAGATCGCCCCAGGGCCCCACCGCCTGCATCCAGCGGACCTGGTGACGGATGCTGCCCCGCAGCTTCACGATGTCGGCCTTCATCCGGTCCCGCTCCTGGCCCAGCCGCAGCACTTCGGCCTCGGTCTGGTCCCGCCGCAGCTTCGCGCCCTCGCTTTCCGCCTGGGCCCGGTCCCGCTGGAGGGCGATGCCCTGCATCTCCACCAGCACGCCCTTGCGCCGCTTCTTGAGGGTCGCCATCTGCTGGTCCACCTGGGCGAGACGGCCCTGCACCTGCGCCAGCCGCGCCTTGATGGTGGCCGGATCCTGGGGGTTCTGGCCCTGGGCGGCGGGTGGCGCCTGGGCCGCCAAAGCGCTGCCCAGGAGTATCAGGGCCGGCACAACCTGGAGCCGGAAGGCTCTCACCCCTTCTTCCCTTTGCCGGGAAAGGCCAGCAGGAGGGCGAGAAGCAGCATCGGACCGCCGATGGCGAGGGGCAGAGAGGCCCAGGAGGGTCCGTCCGCGGGGAGTCCCTGGACCGGGAAGAAATGGCTGGCGTAGGTCAGGATGGTGCCCGTGCCTTCCGAGAAGCCCAGCATGGGCGCGAACTGGCCAACGTAGGCCACGAGCTCGCCCAGGCCCTGCATCACGAAGGCGAGCATCAGGGCGAGGCCCCGGTTGGACTTGATGAGCCGGGCCAGCAGGGTCGCCCAGAGCAGCAGCTGGAGGCCCAGGACGAGGCCCGAGAGGTCGCCGTTGAGGACGCTCTGGTGGAAGGGCGAGCCCGTCAGCTTGGCGCAGACCGCCCAGACCGGGAACATGGCCACCTGGCTCAGAAAAAGCCCGTGGAGGAAGGCCTGCCCGAGGCCGATGAACAGGGCGGCGTAGCGGTCCTTCGCCTGGCCGGAGGCCATCCACTCGCACATGGGGAAGAAGCCGGCAAAGAGGATGATGGCGCTCACCATGGTGTAGGCGACCCGCGCCAGGTTGTCCGCCGTATAGGCCGTCAGATCCTCCGTGGCGAGGGGGATGGGGGAGCCGAAGGCGGTCACGGCGTTGTCCGCGGAACGGCTCAGGCCGCCCAGGAGGACGCCCGCCAGCAGGAGGGCCAGCAGGGTCCAGACGATGCGCAGGCGCGAGCTTCCGAAACGGTCCATGCAAGTCTCCGAGGTGTGCCAATTCTACATGGCCCCCATCACCGCCTGCCTTGGGTATGGTGGAGGTTCCGTCTGGAGCAGCCCATGAACGCCGACCTTCTGACCCGCGAATCCCTCTCCCAGTTCGCCGCCGAGCAGCGCGCGGCCTTCGAGGCCGAGCTGAAGACCCTGGTGGAGATTCCCTCCATCAGCGCCGATCCTTCCAAGGCGGGGGACGTCCGCCGCTGTGCCGAGGCGGCCAAGGCCCTCTTCGAGCGCCACGGCGGCCAGGCGGAGATCCTGGAAACCGAAGGCAATCCCTTCATCCACGGCTGGTTCGGAAGCGATGCCGGCCTGCCGACCATCACCGTGTACAACCACATGGACGTGCAGCCCGCCAACGAGCCCGAGTGGGTGGCGGACCCCTTCACCTTCGTCGTGGACGGCGACACCTACAAGGGCCGCGGCAGCACCGACGACAAGGGACCGGCGGTGACCGCCTTCTTCGGCGCCCTGGCCGCCCAGCGCGCCGGCGTGCCCCTCAACATCCACTTCCTGTGGGAGCTCGAGGAGGAGATCGGCAGCCCCAACTTCGAATCCGGCCTCAAGACCCACGCGGCGCGGTTCAAGACCGACGCCATCGTCGTCTCCGACACGGTGTGGATCACCCGGGGCAAGCCTTCCACCCCCGCGGGCCTGCGGGGCCTGAAGGGCTTCCGCCTCACCCTGGAAACCGCGGACCACGATCTGCACAGCGGCGTGGTGGGCGGCGCGGCCCGCAATCCCCTCTCCGAGCTCATCGAGCTGGTCAGCAAGATGATGGACGGCGACACCGGAAAGGTGAAGATTCCCGGGTTTTATGACGAAGTCGTCCCGCCCTCCGAAGCCGAGCTGGCAGGCTGGCGGAATTCGGGGTTCAGCGTGGAGACCTTCAAGTCCGACCACATGATCAAGGGTATGCGCACCGAGGATCCGATGAAGGTCCTCAAGCGCGTCTGGGGCCGGCCCACCATGGAGATCCACGGGGTCGTCGGCGGCTACACGGGTCCTGGCATCAAGAGCGCCGTGCCCGCCCGGGCGGAGGTAAAGGTGAGCTGCCGCCTGGTGCCCGACATGGACGAGGGGAAGACCATGGCGCGCATCCGGAAATTCGTGAAGAAGCACAATCCGGATGTCGAGCTCCACGAGGAGCACGGCCTGGCGCCCTTCAAGGGCCACGTCACCGGTCCCTACGCCGAGGCCATCAAGGACGCCTACCAGTTCGCCTTCGGCGCCACCTGCTCCTTCACCCGGGAGGGCGGCTCCATCGGCGCCGTGAAGACCATGGAGGACGTGCTGGGCTGCGAAGTCTACTTCCTCGGCCTGAGCCTACCCAGCCACGGCTACCACGCCCCCAACGAGAACTACGACTGGGAGCAGGCCTCCGGCGGCATCGTCGCCTTCGCCCACTACTTCCAGACCGTGAGCGCCTTCAAGCGCTAGCAGGCGTCCGTGGCAGCCAAGGCCAGTCCCCTCGCGATCGCCAGCCTGGCCGCGACGGGGCTGGCCTTGGCCCTGCTCGGCGTCGCGCCGAAGGCGGACCGCTTCACCTGGTTCATGGAGAACGCTCCCGTCATCCTCGGCGTGCCGGTGATCCTCGCGGCCTGGCGGCGCTTCCCGCTGACGGACCTGCTCTGCGTCCTCCTCGCCCTCCACGCCCTGGTGCTGATGGTGGGCGGCCACTGGACCTACGCGGAGGTGCCGGCGGGTTTCTGGGCCCAGAAGGTCCTGCACCTGGATCGCAATCCCTATGACCGCCTCGGCCACCTGATGCAGGGCTTCGTGCCGGTCCTCCTCTTCCGGGAGGTGCTCTTCCGCAAGGGCGTCCTGAAGCCCGGCGGCTGGTCGGTGTTCGTCCTGCTGCTGATGGTGCTCGGACTCTCCTCGGCCTACGAGCTGCTGGAATGGCAGACCGCCGTGTGGACCGGCAGCGCGGCGGAGGCCTTCCTCGGCACCCAGGGCGATGTGTGGGACACCCAGTGGGACATGGCCTGCGCGGGGATCGGGGCGGCGGCGTCCCTTCTCCTCCTGTCCAGGACCCACGACCAGCAGCTCGCGCGATTCTGACCTCGCCGGGGCGACCCAGAGCGGGCCGAACCGCTAAGCTCGGGTCATGGCGCCCGCCCTCGAACTGACGAACCTCACCAAGCGCTTCGGCGACAAGGCCGCCGTGGACGACCTGAGCCTGGTGCTGGAGCCGGGGGCCTTCCTGGGCCTGCTGGGACGCAACGGCGCCGGGAAGAGCACGACCCTGAAGATGGTGACGGGGCTCCTGCGGCCCACCTCGGGATCCATCAAGGTCCTGGGCCTCGACCTGGAGACCCACGGCCTCGAGGTGAAGCGGCAGATCGGGGTGATGCCCGAGGACATGGCCCTGCTGGAATTCCTCACGGGCCCCCAGTACTTGCGCTTCGTAGGCCGAATGTACGGGCTGGAGGAGGCCGTCATCGACGCCCGCCAGCAGGAGCTGTTCGACAAGCTGGACCTCGCGCCGGCGCCCAAGACTGTCGCCGCGGACTACAGCTTCGGCATGAAAAAGAAGCTCGCCCTCTGCGCGGCCCTGATCCACGGCCCGAAGGTGGTCTTCCTGGACGAACCCTTCGAAGGCATCGATCCGGTCACGAGCCGGACCATCAAGGAGATCCTGGCCTCCCTGCAGGCGCGGGGCGTGACCCTGGTGCTCACCTCCCACATCCTGGAGATCGTCGAACGGCTCTGCCCCCTCATCGCCATTCTGGACGAGGGCCGCCTGAAGGATTTCGGGACCATGGAGGACCTCCGCCGGGGAGGCGGGAGCCTGGAGTCCATCTTTGTGGACCTCGTCGGCGGGGCGCGGAAGGGCGAACTCTCGTGGCTATAGGCCTGACCCGCGCCGTCCTGAAGGCCCACGGCCAGGCCACCTGGAACCGCAGCGTGCGGGAACTGGGCAAATCTGGCACCTGGGCGGTGTACCTGGTGATGGGCGTGGCCTTCCTCTTCGGGGCGTTGCCGCTGTTCGGCGTGGGGCTCGGCCTCGGCTACTTCTGCGGGGTCAAGCTCCACCTTCCCGAAGCGCGCGCCCTCCTCGGGGGCGTCCTGGCGGCAATCCCGCTGCTGGGCGGCACGGTGAGCGGCATCATGGGCGGAACCAAGACCCTGACCTGGGAAAGCTACCGCCTCTACCCCTTGGGCCTCCGGCAGCTCTTCACCGCCGAACTCCTTGCGGGCCTGGGTGATCCGCTGCCCTTCCTGGCGGGCCTCACGCTGCTGGGGACCTTTCTGGGCTTCGCCGTGGCCAGCCCGGTCCTGGCGCCCCTCTTCCTGCTCGTCTGCGTGGGCTCCCTGCTGGCCATGCTGCTCATCCAGCATCTCCTCGGCGCCCTTGGTGCAGTGCTGGTGAAGCGCCTCCAGGTCGCGCTCCTGGTGCTCGGCCTCCTCGCCTGGGGCGGCAGCGTCCTGACGACCCTGGGCGGCCGGACGCAGCAGCAGCGGGGCGCCCGGCCCCTCGATCCGGCGAGGGTGGCTTTCGTGAAACAGGCGGTCGCGCGCACGATCCGCATCCTGGAATGGGTTCCCACCACCCAATCACTCCGGGGGCTGCAGGAGCTGCGGGAGGGCCGCTTCGCCGCCGGCCTGGGGCGGCAGGCGGCGCCCTTCCTGCTGCTGGCCCTCCTGGGCCTGGCGGCGGCGCGGGTGCTGGCCTGGGAGTCGGACTCGGAAGTCCTGAAGGTGCAGCCCCCCCAAGGCACGAAAGAGCGTCTGTGGAGCTTTTCGAACCCGGCCACGGGGCTCGCCCGGCTCACCTGGGAGACCCTGATCGGCAGCCATCTGGGCCGCTTCGGTTTTCTCATCCCCCTCATGTCCATCGTGATCATCAAGGGGCCAGCCTCGGTGCTGGGGGGCGGCGGCTTCTGGGCCCTGCCTTCCGCCTTCGCCTACCTGGCCCTCACCTCAGGCCAGCTCCAGTTCAACCAGTTCGGCCTGGATGGCCACGGCGTGAAGGCGCTTCTGCTCCTGCCCGTGTCCAGCAAGGACCTGTTGAAAGGGAAGCTGCTCGGCCTGGCCTGGTACCAGGGCCTCCAGGCCGCCCTGCTCATGGTGTTGATGGCCATCGTTTTGAAGCCGACGGTCCTGGAACTCGCCGCCGGCGCCTGTCTCGCGGGCTGCTTCTTCCTGGTGCAGACGCTGGTGGGCCACTGGACTTCCGTCTGGCTGCCCCGTCCTCTCCCTCGGGACAGCCTCAAGAACAACGGCATGCCCCTGCTGATGGTGGCCATCAGCCTGGGCACGACCCTGGTCAATTCCGCGGTCTTCGGCGGCACCTGGGCCCTCTGCGTCTGGCTCGCCCCGGCGGCCCTGCTCCCGGCCATGGCGATCCTGCTCGTCCTGTGTGCCGTCCTCTACCGGAGTCTTCTGCCCTCGGCCGGAGCCTTCCTCGAGCGCCATCGCGAACGGCTCCTGCAGGCCCTGGGCTGAGGAATTCCCCTCGCTCCGTCCCGTCGTCCCCGGTATTCTGGAAGGCGCTACGGCGGCTGTAGCTCAGTTGGTTAGAGTACTGGATTGTGATTCCAGGTGTCGGGGGTTCGAGTCCCCTCAGCCGCCCCATTCAAAGCCCCGGCAGCGCCGGGGCTTTTAATGTTTGGGGCGGCTGAGGGGACTCGAACGGTACCCGCGCGCCGTTAGGGCCAGGCCGAGACGCGGGAGCGTCGAGGCCGGTCCCGCAAAGCGGGAGGCCCGGGCGCAGCGGGAACCGCGGCCTGGAGCCGGAGCGCAGCGGAGGCGGAAGGGAGTCCCCGCGATGCCCCGGCAGCGCCGGGGCTTTTAATGTTTGGGGCGGCTGAGGGGACTCGAACACAGGAGTCTTAGGCGGCGCCTTGGAGGCCGGAGCGCGCAAAGCGCGCGCAGGCCGGAAGCCGCCTTAGACTCCGTGCGGCCCGGAGGCGGAGCGAAGCGGAGCCGGAGGGGAGTCCCCCGCGTCCCCCGGTCAGTGCCGGGGCTTCGAAGTCCTGATGCGGTCGGCCCCGAGGGACTCGAACGCCTCCCGTGCGCGCCATCTGCAAGAATCTGGAGATCTGCCTGGAGCTTGGATGAATCCGGATCTTCTGTTCGCCGAGGCCTTCCGGCTCCAGCAGCGGGGCGCGCTGTTGGAGGCGGAGGCGGCTTATCGGCAACTGCTGGCGCTGCGGCCGGCCCACTCGGATGGCCGGCTCAACCTGGGCGCCGTCCTGGCGGCGGCGGGCAGGCCCCTGGAGGCCGCCACCGAATTCCAGGAGGTGGTGCGGCTGAATCCAAGGGAGGCGCGGGGCTGGGCCAACCTCGGCGTCGCCCTGCGGAAGGCGGGAGACCCCGAAGCCGCTGCGGCCGCCTATGAACAGGCGGGCCGACTGAACCCGGATTCGGCGCCCCTGCATCTCAACCTGGGGAACCTGCGGCTCCAGCTGGGGCAGCCCGCCGAGGCCCTGGCCCACTTCCAGCGCCTGCCGGCCCTGGTCCCCGACCGCCCTTCTGCCTGGCTTGGCATCGCCACGGCCCTGGACGACCTGGGCCGCACGGAGGAGGCCCTCGCCTTCCTGGACCAGGTGCTGGCGAAAGCACCCGGTCTTCCCGAATACCTGCTGAATCGCGGCGTCCTCTGCCTCTCCTTGAACCGCCCCCTCGAAGCGGAGGCCGCGCTTCGTGCCGCCCTGGCGCGCGATCCTTCCCTGGCGGAGGCCGAGTACGCCCTGGGCCTGGCCCGGTTGCTCCAGGGTGATCTCGGCGGGGGCTTCGCGGGCTACGAGGCCCGGTGGCGGCGCAAGGATCCGCCCCAGCCTCCGCCTCGAAGCGAAGCACCCCGTTGGCGGGGGGAACCCCTGGCCGGGCGCACCCTGCTGGTGCATGCGGAGCAGGGAATGGGGGATCTCATCCAGATGGCCCAGCTGCTGAGGCGGATCGAAGGGGGCACCGTGCTGTTCCAGGTCTGGCCGCCCCTGGTGAGGCTTTTCGAGGGCCTTGCCGGCGCCACCAGGATCCTGTCCGCCGGGCAGCCGTTGCCACCCCACGACTGCATCATTCCCGCCTTGAGCCTGCCCCTGGCCCTGGGTCTCAAGCTTGAGGATCTGGGCGGGCTCGGGCCCTATTTGCACGCAGACCCGGACGCGGTGGAAGCCGTGCGCCGGAGTCTGCCCGAGGGCTCCGGGGCATGGACGGGGCTTTGCTGGCGGGGTCGTCCTGAGCACGCCAACGACCGGCGGCGCTCCCTGCCCCCCGGCTTGCTTCGGCCGCTCCTGGAACTGCCGGGCCTTCACTGGGCGAGCCTTCAGAAGGACGGGCGCGCAGAGGAACTTGCAGCCCTTGGCGGGCCGCTGGATCTTGGTTCCGGGTTCCAGGATTTTGCCGAGGCCGCCGCGGCGGTGGCGGCGTTGGAGCGTGTGGTCACGGTGGACACGGCCATCGCCCACCTCGCCGGGGCTCTCGGCAAGCCGACGCTGCTGCTGCTGCCCTTTGCGCCGGATCCCCGATGGATGCTGGATCGCGAGGACAGCCCGTGGTACCCCAGCCTGAGGCTGGTCCGTCAGCCGACGCCCGGGGCCTGGGGACCGGTGGTGGCGCGGGTGGGCGAAATCCTGAGCGCCGCGCCCGGGGCCCTCTGAAACCTTTCGTACCCTGGCACCATGATCGTTCTGTCCCCGCGCCGGGGACCTGCATGAGGTGCGCACGATGAATCGGCACATGAAACAAGTGCTTGGGCTTTCGGCCTTCGCCGCGGGGTGCATGGCCCTGGGCATGGGCCTCAGCTACCGCTGGGTGGGCCAGGCCCAGGAAGAGAAGCCCGTGGTGGTGGACGCCAAGGGGCTGGACCGCCTTCCGCCCATCGCGGAAGTCGCCGAGAAGCTGAACCCCACCGTCGTGGCCATCACCAACACGAGTTTCGTGAAAACGGATGGACGGGGGCCGGATGGCAATCCTTTCGGCGACGAGTTCTTCAACTGGTTCTTTGGCCCCGGCGGGCCGCAGCAGCAGCCCCGGCGGCGTGGCGACGACGAGCAGCGGGCAGTGTCCGGAGGTTCGGGCGTCATCATTTCCAGCGACGGCAAGGTGCTCACCAACGCGCACGTGGTGGATGGCATCCGGGGTTCCGACGTGAAGCTGGAGGTCAAGATGTCCGATGGCAGGACCTACCCGGCCACCGTACTGGGCAAGGACAAGGAGTTGGACATCGCCCTGATCAAGATCGGCGCCACCCATTTGCCTTTTGCCAAGCTCGGTGAATCCGACGGCCTCCGCATCGGAGAATGGGTCGTGGCCATCGGGAATCCGCTGGGCCTGGAGCACACGGTCACCCAGGGGATCATCAGCGCCAAAGGCCGCAAGCTCATGGGCGGCGTGGAATCCTTCCTCCAGACCGATGCCGCCATCAACCGGGGCAACAGCGGCGGCCCCCTGCTCAACCTGCGGGGCGAGGTCGTCGGCATCAACACCGCCATCCGTCCCGACGGCCAGAACATCGGCTTCGCGGTGCCCATCGACATGATCAAGCGGGTCCTGAAGGACCTGGAGAGCGGCCGGCCGGTGAAGCGGGGCGCCCTGGGCGTGACCACCGCGCCCCTCGACGCCACGTACCAGGAGGCCCTGGGCGTGAAGCAGGGCGTCGTGATCAGCGATGTGAACAAGGGGCAGGCCGCCGAGAAGGCCGGAGTGCGCCGCCTGGACGTGATCACCACGGTGGATGGCCAGAAGGTGGCCTCCCCGGACGAGCTGGTCCTGGCCATCAGCCAGCGCCGGGCTGGCGAAACGGTCCGCCTTGGCGTCATCCGGGACGGCAAGCCGGTGGACCTGAGCGTGGTGCTCGGCGACCGCAAGGATCTGCAGCCCAAGGGCCAGGGGCAGGGCGGCGAAGAGGAAGAAGAGGAGCGCGGCAGTACGGAAAGACCTGGGGGCAAGGAAGGAAACCTGGAAAAGTCGTACGGCTTCACCGTCGAGCCCCTGAATCCCGCCAACCGTCACAGCTACCGCATCGAGGAGGACGTGAAAGGCGTGGTCGTGACCTCCGTATCGGCCCGTTCCGGCGCCGCCGACAAGGGTCTCGCTCCGGGTCTGGTGATCACGGCGGTGGGCACCCAGAATGTCGCTTCCGTACAGGAGTTCATGGCCCAGGTCCGGAAGGCGGGCAACAAGCCGCTCCTGGTGCTGGTCCGCTTCCAGAGGGGACAGCAGACCACTCTGGCCATTCCCCCCCGCTAAAGTCCTTGGAGTCCAAGCGCCGTCCAGCCCCCCCTGGACGGCGCAATTCTTTGATCCATGGATTTTGTGGCCCCCGCCAGGGCCATCGGGTCTAAACTCGTCAGTCCACCCATTAGGATTGCCCAATGGCCAGCCGCCTCCTCCTCGTGGACAACGACCGGAGCTTTCTGAAGGATCACCAGGTCAGCCTGGAGGCCGCCTTCGACATCGACGTGTTGAGCAGTCCCGAGTCAGCCATCGCCAAGCTGGAAGGCGGCGGCTACGCGGCGGTCCTCATCAGTGTGGAGGTGGCGGAGAACAAGGGCTACGCCCTGTGTTCGGCCGTCCGGAAGAGCCCAAAGCTCGGCGACCTCAAGGTGGCCCTCATCAGCGCCAAGGCCACGGAGGAGGAATACAAGCGGCACCAGAGTCTGAAGGGCAAGGCGGACCTCTACCTCCACAAGCCCATCAGCCCGACCCAGCTGGTGGAGGCCCTGGGCGTCCTGGCGCCCCCTCGGGCCGTGGATCCCGACAATCCCCTGGGGGACCTATCGGATCTCGGTGCCGGGGACGACTGGCTGGACAGCCTCAAGTCGGATCTCGCGGAGGACCTGGCGTCTCCCGCCCCGCCGCCCGCCGCGCCGACCTCAGCGCCCGCCAAGACCATGGCCATCTCCGCGGACATGCTGCGGGAACTGACCGGCGGCGTGCCCATGGCGAAGGAGCCCAATCCCAGCGCCACGGGACCGCTTCCCATCCCGAGCCGGCCATCGATGGGTGCGGGAACTGGCACGGGCGCGGATCCGCGGGTCCCCGAGCTGGAGGCCCAGATCGCCGCCCTCAACGGCAGGATCCAGGAGGCTCAGGCCCAGGCCGCCTCCATGGAAGCCCACCTGAAGAACATGGAACAGGCCGTGGCGGACCGGGATTCCGCCATCGGAGACCGGGACAAGGCTTTGGCTGAACGGGACGGCCTGCTCCAGGAGCGGGACCGCTTCATCCAGGAGCGCGACGCCAAGCTCCAGGACCGGGAGGCCGCCCTGGCGAAGGTCCAGATGGACTTCGAGGCCCTGAAGAGCACCCATGATTCCGTCACCCGGAACCTCGACGATCTGGAAAAGCGCCAGGCCGATGCCCAGGTCCTGCAGGGCCGGCTCGAGGCCGCGGAAGCCGCCGTCCACCAGTTTGAGGAGAACGCGGCCAAGGAGAACCCGGAAGGCTTGAAGGCCCAACTGCGGGAAGCCATGACGGAGCGGCAGGAGCTGCTCCAGCAGGTGGAAACCCTCAACGCACAGCTCGGCGAAAAGACCCAGCGCGTGGTGGACCTGATCAAGGACCGCGACAAGCACCAGCAGGTCGCCATGAACCTAGAGGGCCGGATGGAGGAGTTCGAGGCCTTGAAGGCCCGGCACGAGGCCCTCGAAGCGGAACTGGCCGGGACCAAGGAGAAGGTGGCGGGCCTCGAAAAGACCAAGGGGGATCTCGAATCGGTCAAGACCGAACTCCTCCAGGGCAAGGCCGACCTGCAGAAGGCTCTGGAGGATGCCAAGGCAGAACATGCCTCGGCCGCCGCAACGCTGAAGGCCGAACACGACGAGGCGCTCCAGGCCAAGACCGTCGCCGCGGACGCCGCCGAAGAGAAGGCGAAATCCTACAAGGGCGAGATCGCGGGGCTGGAGGCCACGCTGAAGGGCCAGGGCCGGGACCTCGTGGAGATGGGCGGCCGGCTCGCCGACAAGGACAAGGAAATCGAGGACCTGAAGGCGACGGCGACCGCCCATGCCGAACAGCTCGCCGTCAAGGAGGCGGAACTCGCGAAGGCCCTGGCCGACGCGGCCGCCCAGGCCGACGGCCTCAAGGCCCTCGAGCTCGAGCGCGATGGGCTGAAGGCCGAGGTGGCCGCCAAGTCAGTCTCCCTCGACAACGCCCAGGCGGAACTCGCGGACGGGAAAGCGGCCTTGGCCGACCTCGAGCAGCAGCGTGGAGAGCTTTCCGAGAAACTGTCAGCCCACGGCGAGCACGTGGGCGCCGTCCATGGTCTCCTGGACGAACTCGAGGGCCTGCTGGCGAAGCGCAAGGCCCTGAAAAAGCCCTGACGGATGCACCCTGGGCCCATCTTCGCCATCGCGCTGCTGATCGCGTTGACCGCCTTCTTCGTCTTCGCGGAGTTCTCCGCGGTGCGGGTGCGGGTGACCCAGCTCGAATCCCTTTTGGGGAAGGACCCCCGGGCAGCGCTGGCCCTGGACGTGCAGAAGGAGCTGGGGCGCCATCTGAGCGCCATCCAGGTCGGCATCGTCATCTGCGCCCTGGCCCTGGGCGCCGTGGGCGAAGAGTATTTCGCGGCCCTCTTCCACCCGGTGCTGGCCCACCTCCCCTGGCCGAAGCTCGTGCTGCCCCTCTCAACGGCGCTGGCCCTGCTCGTGATGACCACCCTCCACGTGGTGCTGGCGGAACTCGTGCCCCGGAACTTCGCCATCCGGGCCGCCGAGACCTGGAGCCTGCGCACGGCGGCGCCCCTCCTGTTCTGGTCCCGGATCAGCTGGCCGCTGGCGGGGCTGCTCATCGCCCTCAGCCGCGTCGTCGAGCGCCTCTTCGGCGCGGCGCCCAGCGCGGACGACGAACACGGGGACCTGCATCTGCCCAGCGAAGAGGAATTGAAGCGGATGCTGGAGCGCAGCCAGGCCTCCGGAAACCTGGAACTCTCCAAGGGCGAGCTGATTGAGAATCTCTTCCAGTTCTCCAAGCGCACCATCAAGGAAGTGGCGATTCCACGCAACGAGGTCGTCTGCTTTGACCTGACCCGCAGCCTGGCGGAGAATCTGGCCCTCGCGAGGGCCACGCCTCACACGCGGATCCCCGTGGTCGAGGGCGACCTGGACCGGGTGGTCGGCGTGGTGCACCTGAAGGAGCTGCTCTGGTCCCTCCATGAGAGCGACCAGGACGTGGACCTCCGCGCCCTGGCGCGGCCCGCCTTCCTGGTGCCGGAGATGCGGCGCATCCAGGACCTGCTCCTGGACTTCCAGTCCCAGCAGCAGCATCTCGCCCTGGTGGTGAACGAGCACGGCGGCGTGGACGGGCTCGTCACCCTCGAGGATGTCCTCGAAGAGCTGGTCGGGGAGATCCAGGACGAATTCGACCGGGAGGCGATCCAGCTGCGCCGCACCCGGAGCGGCGCGTGGCTGGCCCAGGGCGGCGTGAAGCTGGAGCAGCTTCAGGACCACCTCGCCCTCGAGCTGGAGTCCGCGGAGGGGGCCGTGAGCCTGGGGGGCTTCTTCCAGGAGCAGCTGGGACGGGTCCTGCGGGTGGGGGACGAGCTCAAGGTGGAGGGCTGGCGCATCCGCGTCCTCTCCATGCAGGGCCTCGCGCCGGGCCAGTTCCTGCTCCGGCCTTCGGAACCGCCGGCGGCGGACGAGACCGATGACGGCCCTTGACGGTTTCCTGCTGGCGGCGGGCCTCGGCACCCGCATGGGGCCGCTCTCCCTCGCCCTGCCCAAGCCGGCCTGGACGCTGCGCGGCAAGGCCCTGCTCCAGTGGGGCGCCGAGGACCTGCGCCGCGCGGGGTTCCAGAGGCTGGCCTGCAATGCCCACCTGCTCACCCCCCGGCTCCGCACGGTGGCGCACGGGCTGGAAGTCTTCGAGGAGCCCGCGCTCCTCGGCAGCGCCGGCGGCCTGCGCCACGCCGTCGGGCGGACCGCGGGGCCGTTGGCGGTGTGGAACGCCGATGCCGTGGCCAAAGTGCCCTGGGAGGTCCTGACGCAGGGCCACCGGGGGCTGGAGGGTGAGTTGGACTGGCTCCTGGTCCCTCATCCCGGCGGACCCTGGACGCCGGTGTGGCTGGACCCCGAGGACCGGGTGCTGCCCCGGGGCGAGACGGGCCGGGGCCCCTACCATTTCACCGGCGCGAGCCTCTGGTCCGCGACGGCCCTGGCCCGCATCCCGGAAGGTGCTTCGGATCTGGCGCCCCTGCTGCCGCTCCTCCACCACCGTGGCCTCGTGGCTGAGCCTTTTCCCTGGCGGGAGATCGGCACCCCGGGCGCCCTCATCGCCGCCGCCGCCGAACTCGCCCCGGAGGCTGAGGGCCGGCTGGCCGGGTGCTACGTCCACCCCGAAGCCCACCCCGCCGGAAACCTGCGCCGCTGCGTCCTGGGCCCCGGCGCGGCGCCTCCCGCCGCCATCCAGGACGAAAACGCCTTCTGGTTCGAAGAGGAGGGCCGGCAGGTCCGCCTCGCCTTACCCTGAAGCCATGGATTCCCGCCTCGAAGCCGCCCTTGATCGCTGGGCCTGCGCCAATCCCCGGCCCCTGGCCGGCGATGCGGGGACGCGGCGGTACTTCCGGGTGGACCATCCCCAGCTGGGCACGGCGATCCTCGTGTTGCACCCCCTGGACGAGGCTGGGCGTGCCGACGAGACCTACTTCGAATTCCGCGCCCTCCAGGCCTATCTGGATCCGGTCCTGCGCGTGCCCACCATCCTCCAGGCCCACGATGGGGACCGTTGCCTGCTCCTGGAGGACCTGGGCGACGTGAGCCTGGAGGAGCGCCTGACCACCCACCCGGAAGAGGAGCAGGCCTGGGCGATGAAGGCGGGCTGGGTGCTCGCGACCTGGCTCGGCCCCCTCACCCTGGGCGCGCCGCCCCGGTCCTTCTTCATGGCCCGCAGTTTCGACGAGCCCAAGTTCGCCTTCGAATGGTCCTTTTGTCGGGAGCATTTCTTTCAGGAATTTCTGCAGAAGGATCCCCCGCGCTGGCTGGACCGGCTGATGGAGGACCTCCACGAATCCCAGGCGGGGCGGGCGAATTTTCTCGCCCACCGGGATTTCCATGTCCGGAACCTCATGGTGCAAGGGGACCGGCTCGTGGTCATCGACTTCCAGGACGCCCGCCGCGGCGCCGCGACCTACGACCTGGCGAGTATCCTCTACGACGGCTACTGGGACTGGAGTCCGGAAGCCGGGCGCCTGCTCGTGGCCGCGGTGCGCCAGGAGCTGGGCTGGTCGGATTCGGACCTGTGGGAGGAGCTGAACCTCAGCGCCGTGCAGCGGAACCTGAAGGCCCTTGGGACCTTCGGCTTCCAGCTCCTGCACCGGGGCAAGGCCCGCTTCGCACCGGCCATCCCGCGCACGCTGCGCCATCTGCGCGGGCACTTCCAGCGAATGCACCATGGGGAAGGCGTGCTCGCGGCGGAGAACTGGTTGCGGGTTGCGGAAAAACGGCTCTTCAAGTTGCCGGGGGACGATGCGGCGGAGACCGCCGGCTGACCGCCCGGGGAATCAACGGGGGATCCACTCCACGTCCGGCACGCCCTGGACGGCGTTCTCCGCCCGGGCGAGGGCGAAGAGCCAGTCACTGAGGCGGTTGATGTAGACCAGGACATCCATGGGCACGGGCTCCTCCGCGTTCAGCGCCACGATGTCGCGTTCGGCGCGGCGGCAGACCGTGCGGGCCAGGTGGGCGTGGCTCGAGGCGGCGGAACCGCCGGGAAGCACGAAGTGCTTCATGGGGGGGGCCAGGGCCGTCAGGCGGTCGATGTCCTGCTCCATGTCCGGGATCTCCCAGGTCGGCTTGGTCATCTTCTCCCCCAGGGCGTCGAGGCGGCTGGAGGGCGTGGCCAGGATGGCGCCGAGGACGAAGAGGTCGTGCTGCACCTGCTCGAGGGCGGTCCCGGCGGCGGCCTTGTCCGAGGCGTGGAGCCGGAGGACGCCGATGACGCTGTTCAGCTCGTCCAGGGCGCCGTAGGCCATCAGCCGCTGATGGCTCTTGTTGACCCGGTCTCCGCCAAAGAGGCCGGTCATGCCTTCGTCACCCGTGCGCGTGTAGAGCTTCATGAGGGCCTCGCTGCATCCCAGGCTCAGCCCAATGGCCCCGGGACTCAAGGCCCAGGACGCTGGACAGCCGTTTCAGATTCCGGTCAACGGCCTCAGCCCCCGCCGCGGGCCCGGCTCCAGGCGCCCGTGTCCCGGCGCCATTCCGCCAGGGCCTTCACGCCGGTGCCATCCAGCTTCCCGCTGGCCAGGGCTTCCTTGAGCAGTTCCTCAAAGGTCGCCAGCACCGCCACGGGGACTTCGTGGGCGGCGAAGGCGCGCCCGGCGACGTCCAGCCCATAGCTGAAGAGGGCCAGGACGCCCAGGACGTGGGCGTCCTCCTTGCGCAGGGCCTCCACACATTTGAGGCTCGAACCGCCGGTGGAGACGAGATCCTCGATGAGCACCACCCGGTGGCCATCGGCGTTGGGGCCTTCGACCTGGCGGCCCATCCCGTGCTTCTTGGGCTCCGGCCGGACGTAGGCCATGGGCAGGCCCAGCTCATCGGCCACCATGGCGGCCCAGGGAATGCCCGCGGTGCTGGTGCCCGCCACGAGGGTGGGCTTCTGCTCCGCGGCGAGGGCGGCCAGGGCCAGCTTCACCTTGGTGCGGTGCGCGGGCAGGCCGAGGAGCTGGCGGTTGTCGCAGTAGATGGGAGCCTTCAGGCCGCTGGCCCAGGTGAACGGGGCGGCGGGGGAGAGGCGGACGGCGCCGGCCTCGAGAAGGGCGCGGGCGACGCTCAAGGCAGGTCCAGGTCGGCGACGGGCTGCTTGCTCATGTAGCGCTCCGCGCCGTCGGGGAACAGGGTGACGATGCGCGCGCCGTCGGGAAGGTCGGCGGCGATCCTGCGGGCGGCCCAGGCGTTGGCGCCGCTGCTGCCTCCCACGAGGCACCCTTCCAGGCCGATGAGCTCCCGGGCGGTGGCCAGGGCGTCGGCATCCGCCACGTCGATGATGCGGTCCGCGAGCTGCAGGTCCAGGGAGCCCGGGATGAAGCCGTTGCCGATGCCCTCCACCTGCCACTCCTTCAATGGGTCGCCGCAGAACACGGAACCCACGGGCTGCACCAGCACCGCCTGGATCCGCGGATTCAGCTCCTTCAGCCGCCGCACCGTGCCGGTGAAGGTGCCGCCGCTGCCCGCGCCGATGACCACCGCGTCCACCCGGCCTTCCAGCTGGTTCCAGATCTCCTCGGCGGTGGTCCGGTAGTGGGTGTCGGGATTGCTCGGGTTCTCGAACTGCTGGGGGACGTAGGCGTCGGGGATCTGGGCGGCGAGTTCAGCGCACTTCGCGATGGCGCCTTTCATGCCGAGCTCCTTGGGGATGAGCACCAGTTCCGCGCCCAGGGCCTTCATGAGCATCATCTTTTCCCGGCTGTACTTGGTCGGGACGCAGAGGATGCAGCGGTAGCCCTTGGCGCGGGCGGCGATGGCAAGGCCGACGCCGGTGTTGCCCGCGGTGGGCTCGATGATGGTGGAAACCCCTGGGCGGATGAGGCCCGCCTTCTCGGCGGTCTCGATCATCCCCACGCCGATACGGTCCTTCACGCTGCCGCCGGGGTTCAGGTATTCGAGCTTGGCGAAGAGGGCGTGGTCCGGGCTGAACCTATGCAGCCTGAGCAGCGGCGTGTGGCCCACCAGGTCCAGGATGGACTCGGCGACGGGGCCGCGGCGGCCTGGAGCGACGCTGGATGGGGCGGCGGTGGATGGGGCGGCTTCAGGCATGGCGTCTCCGAACCCGACATTCTATCGGCGCGGACCCTCCCCAGCCAGGAACCGGATCACGCCCCGGGCTGGTTCATGGCCGTGAGGCGCGCCTCGCCATCAGCGGTGATGGCCGCGAGGGCCTGTTCCCCCGCCGCGAGGAGGCCGCGGCAGCGGACCTCCATGTCGGCACAGTAGGCGGGATCGGCGATGTCCTTCAGGTTGATGCGCACGTTCCAGAGGCCGCCCCGCAGGCCCGCGAAGGCGATCTGGGCGCCCACCAGCGCGTCCGTGAGGGAATTGGGATTGCCCACCGAGGCCACGGACCCCGCGAGGCGCAACGCCTCCAGGCAGGCCTCGGCGGTGCGGAGGGGCACGGCCACCGCCACCTTCAGTCCTGCCAGCATGGCGGCGGCCCGGGCGGCCTTTTCCGCAGGGCTGCCCTGGGGCAGCCGGCGCGCGTCAAGGTAGGCGTTGAAGGCTTCGGTGTCGGCGTCCACCGCCCGCAGCAGCTCGTCCTTCAGCGCCTGGGCGCCCTGGGCGATGCGCAGCAGCTCGGCTTCGGCTTCGGTGGAGACGGCCTTGGTCTGGGTGAGGTTGGCGACCATGGCGGCGAGGCCGGCGCCCAGGGCCCCGGCGAGGGCCGCGATGGAGCCACCCCCCGGGGCCGGGGTGTCCCGGGACACCTCGTCGGCGAAGGCGCCCACCGGCAGGGAGGCCAAGGCGCCGTCGCGGACCGGCAGGCCGAGGACCTTCTTGGCCGTCTCGAAGGGGGCGACGTCGTTGAGCCCCAGGCTGTGGATGGCGGTCTGGAGAAGGTCAGCCTCGGGCACGAAGGGCGACTTGCCCTGGAGACGCAGGTAGTGGCGGCCCGCCTCGAGCAGCGCCGCGTGGGGCAGGACGCCGACGACCTCGCTCCCGGTCACCACGAGGCCCCGGGCCGTGGCGAGGGCCCGGGCGGCATCGAACACGGCCTGGGGCGGGGTGACCTTGTAATCCGTGAGGTTGATGCTCAACTGGGCGCGCCTGTAGGCATCCACATACCAGCCGATGGCCTTGCAGGCCCGGAACAGGCCGGCGCGGTAGGCCTTCTTTCCGATCACCCCTTTCGAGGCATCGAGGTCGTTCAACGTCAGCAATTCCGTAAGATCGTAACCATGGCTTTCCTGGCAGTGGGCCGCCAGGTCCTCGAAGGTGGGTTCGTCTTGGTCGCAGTTGCCGCAGGGGAAGCGGCCGTCCCGGTAGAACAGCACTTCGCCGCTGTCGTAACGGGTCGTCGTCTGGCCCCGGCGGGCCACCCGGCCCTTCTCCCTCAGCTCGAAGGCGATGTCCGTAGCCAGGGCCTTGTCCCGGGTGTTGAGGGTGATGTTGTACGCGATGAGGAATTCCCTGGCGCCGATGATGGTGGCGCCGGCGGACGGGTTGAAGGTGGCGGGGCCGTGGTCGGGAGCCCAGGCGGGATCTGCCAGCTTGTCCGCCAACCCTTCGTACTCCCCTCTGCGGACGGTGGCGAGGTTCCGGCGCTCGGGGCGCGAGGCCGCCGCTTCATAGAGATAGACGGGAATGCCAAGCTCCGCCCCCACCCGGGCTCCGAGGCGCCGGGCCAGATCGGCGCAATCCTCCAGAGTCGCCCCCGAAACCGGGACGAAGGGGCACACATCCGTGGCACCCATGCGGGGATGGGCACCGGAATGGTTGCGCATGTCGATGACTTCGGAGGCTTTCCGGATGGCGCGGAAGGCGGCCTCAAGGACGGCCTCGGGGTCCCCCAGGAAGGTCACCACCGTGCGGTTCGTGTCTGCGCCCGGGTCCACGTCCAGCAGCTGCACGCCGCCCACGGTCCGGATGGCATCCAGGATGGCGTCGATCTTGGTGCGGTCCCGGCCCTCCGAGAAGTTGGGGACGCATTCCACCAGACGCTGGCTCACCGTGACCTCACAGGCATAGGGGCCCGCCGGGATGGCGGTCCCCCATTCTTGCGTGGTTCGCGACGCCGGGGGATCTTCAGGGCGTGACGATGAGGGTGCCCTTCATGCCCGCCCCGCCGGCGCAGTGCGGGGTGCAATAGAAGGGATAGCTCCCCGGGGTGTTGGTGACGGAGGCCGGGACCTGCATCGTCTGCCCCTGGGTGAGGACGGTGCTGTTGCCGAAGAGCCCGCTGGGGTTGCAGGCGGTTCCCGAGGAAACGCTGTGCCCCCCGGTGATCCATACGAAGGTCACCGGAGTCCCGGCCTTCACGGTGAGGGTCTCGGGGCTGAAGAAGTTGCCAGCGGCGCCCACATTGATCGTCTGTCCCGTGATCCCGCCGCCGGAGGGCGGGGCCGAGCCGCCTCCCCCGCCGCCGCAGGCCAGGAGCAGGGCAAGCAGGACCGGGGCCGCCAGCAGGTTCAGGGGAAGGCGTGGCCGGCCTTGCGGGGCGTGGTTCGGGATCACGGGAACCTCCAGGTTTCGGTTCAGCGTAGGGGGGCCGGGGACCGTTGCCAAGGAGCAACGGGGGCACAGGCTGCCGCAGGCGTGGATGGGGTCGGGCGCTGGAAGGCTCAAAGGGTGGCCTCCCGGTGATGTCCAGGCCTCGTCCCTGAAATATGAATACAATTTATCCAACCGCACTCTTCTGGCGCTTGATTCACCCAGGGCCCCGGGCGGCGCGCGGAACTAGCGAACAGCAATTAACCTCCCTGATCATGCGTGTCTGACGCTTTAAGTGGGCCAGGTGAGGGGTCAGAGATCCAATATGCCCCTTGGCAGGCATGTTGCTTTATCGATGCCTCTATGTCGAAATCCTGGAGCAAATGTGCCTCCTTTGAAATCTTTCCGCCCCCAACCACTTGTGCCGAGGGCCTTTTGAGCCTGATACTCTCCAGGTGTTCAATTGCTGTTGGCCGCCCATCGCGGTCAATTTCTCTTTCTTCCCTTAACCCCATTCTCTTCCATCAACCTCAGGAGTAGACGCCCCCGGCCCACGCCTCAAGGCCGTGTCGCCACAGGGTTCCTGCCCAGCTGGTCACCTTCCGCTCTCAACCTTGATGGGGCTCGCGCCCCGTCCTAAATCTCAACCCAACGTCCACTTGGACATTCAAACCGAGAGTTCACGCTCTCATCTCTCTGGAGGCTTCATGAACCGTCAAACCCTTCGCACCGCAGCCGGTATCGGCTCCATCTCGGCGCTCGCGCTGGTGATGGTCGCTTGCGGCGGCAGCAGCTCGTCCGCGCCGCAGCAGCCCGCCAACCAGGCCCCCAGCAAGCCGCTGATCAGCACGGGCCCGACCACGGCGATCACCAAGCACGAGTACATCTACAACCTGACCTCGACGGATCCGGAAGGCGATGCGATCACCTTCTCGCTGAGCCCGGCGAACACGGAAGCGACGATCACGGGCAACACGCTGAAGTACCGTCCCAATGTGGCGACGGCGCAGACGGTGACCCTGTCGGTGCTCGCGACGGACAGCAAGGGCGCGGCGTCGACGCCGGGCACGGTGGCGGTGAACGTGCTCCTGAACCGGGCTCCCGTGTTCAGCAGCCCGACCTCCTTCAGCCTGACGGGCAGCGGCGCGGCGATTCCGCCGGCCTTCAACTACGCGGCTTCCGCGGTGGATCCTGACGGCGACACGGTGACCTACTCCCCAGCAGGGCACGGCGACGGCGGTGGACAACGCCGGCGGCGCGGTGGCGGGCATCACGGCGACGGTGAACGCGACGACGGGCATCACGACCTTCACGGGCGCGGTGCCTGCGGGCAGGACCTCGGTGACGATCACCTTCACGGTGCGCGCGACGGACACGGTGGCCTCGGGCTTCACCGGCGACTTCTCGGACCGCGTGGTGACGGCGACGTACTTCTCGGGCAACCTCGCGCCGGTGATCGCGGCTTCGTCGATCCCCGCGGTGCCGCAGAACCACGGGATCCCGGCTCCGGGCTTCCAGTTCATCGCGACGGACGCGAACCCCGGCGACACGCAGGTCTGGTCGGCGCCTTCGGGCCTGCCGACGGGCTTCGCGCTGACGGCGGCGGGCAAGCTGACGTGGACGACGAACTTCGCGTCGGGCGCGGACTTCGGCGCGCGGCAGGTGACGGTGCGCGTGACGGACAGCGGCGGTCTTTCGGACACGCGGACGTTCACGATCAACGTGATCCAGGACACCAAGCCGAACTTCGTGACGCAGACGTACACGGAAACCGTGGGCGGCGTGCAGTTCTTCGATCCGAGCCGGGTGCGCCAGCAGGTGACGAGCCGTCTGCGCTTCACGCTCCTCGACAATGACGCGACGGACAGCGAGTTCTTCTCCGACGTGACGCAGCAGCAGAAGGGCTGGCGCGCGAACGTGCTGGCGAGCGACTCCGAGAACGACGCGATCCGCTACTCGGTGGAAGCGAACTCGGTGTTCCGCCACGGCACGGCGCACACCAACACGTCGGACGTGAACTTCCCCGGCGTGGACCCCAACACCGGCGAGATCCTCTGGACCGCCAACCGCGTGCGCTACAACGACGGCGCGAACGCCGCGGGCGACCAGTCCATCTCCAACAACTTCCTGGGCCACGACTACTCCGAGGCTGTCTACGGCGATTCGGTGCGCAACCGGCTGGACGCGTCCAACTGGTCGTTCACGATCCGCGCGCAGCAGCTGATCGGCGGCCAGGAGACCCCGGGCCAGTTCAACACGAACACCCTGGTGATCAAGGTGCAGCCCAATGACCGTCCCTGGGTCGGCGCGCTGGACGTGATCCAGGGCGCGGCCATCATGCACGGCGTCTGGGTTGGCGGCGGCAGCGCCATCGCCGGCATCGGCCGTCCCGCGATCCAGGAGCCCGTGGCTTCGGACACCTCCACGCCGGGCACCGCCTCGGCCTGGATCTGGTCCATGCAGGATCCCGGCTCTCTGCTTCCGTTCTCCACTGTGGACAGTGACTACTCCATCTACGATCCCAACCGGAGCGACATCGACGGCCACCAGGACGCGATCCAGGTGAACTTCGGCACCCGCGATCTGGACTACGACCAGGCCAACATCTACTACCTCGTGTCCGGCAACATCGACACGAACCCGACCTACCCGGCGCAGGATCCCACCACCAACTTCCCCGCCTTCGACGCCGCCAACAGCACGCCGAACGGCTTCTACAACCCCTGGATCGGGACGGGCCTGGGCAACTTCGTGGTGACCTGGGCGCCGGTGCGCATCCAGTACACCCTGAGCCGCTACATCGGCCTGGGCGCCTACGGCTTCGGCATCGTCGCCGAGGACCAGTACGGCCGCGCGAACTCCGCCCAGAAGTCCGTCTACCCGGTCTTCGGCACGGTCAAGTTCTTCAACAGCCGCTTCGTGTGGCGTTCTGACAGCACATTCGGTGAGTACGACGCCGCCAACCGCGGCAACCTGTACACCAGCGGCAACACGGATACTGCCCGCGCCGCCGATGGCGAAGAAGCCTACATCTTCAACTACCTGCCCCAGGGCTACAGCAGCTACAGCAGCAACCGTGAGTGGGTGGATGCCTCCCCCACCATGACCTATGGCTCGAACCTCTTCGGCAGGAGCGACGGCACGGGCGCCCTGGCCTCCGGCCGCAACCACCACTCCGTGATCCCCACCGTCCCCAACGCCGGCAACTACTACAACGCCAGCGCCGGCGCGTGGCACACCTTGGACGGCATCAATGAAGGCGCCTTCGTCGAATACGCCTACCCTGCCAACCCCCTGAACGAAGAGCTGAATCCCCCCAGCCACGCTGCGGGCAAGATCGGCACCGCCGGCGGCTACAGCGGCCCGGCCTTCGTGCAGTTCAAGGGCGGCGCCCCTGAAGGTTCCGCCTCGGCTCCCGTGCAGACCACGGTCATGCCCTCTGGTGCCTTCTCCAACAACGAGGCCGATGCGCGCATCGTGCCTTCCAACAGCCCCTACCTGTTCTCCCTGAACACCGCGGACGACTTCTTCACCAACCGCAATGTTGCCGAGAACTACGACGGCTTCGACGATCCCCGCTACATCAATCCTGCGGCGCAGGGCGATGACGACGGCTCGGCCTGGGGCACTTACGGCGTGAACGCCATGCGCTGGTTCGCCGGCAAGGTGCAGAGCGAGGTCAACTACGACCAGACGATGCCCGGCCGCGCGGTCTACTACTCTCCTGCGAACGAAGGCGCCATCGACCTCGGCGACATCCAACTCCGGCGCCACCGGCGTCGGCTTCGTCGGCGGCTCCAGTCAGCTCGACATGGATGGCCCGCGCCTCCGCATGTCCTACACCTGGCCGACCATCGTCAGCACCTCCGCCGCCGGCTACCCCTCGGTCTCCTCGGCGAACCTGTTCAACGAGCAGGACATCATGCAGGTGGCCACGCCGAACCAGTCCGGCAACGCCCGCTTCTTCTTCACCGGCAACTATCCCGATGGATACACCTTCGGCGGCGCCCCGACGCCCATTCCCCTGGCCATCCAGGAGAACGGCGACATGCTGAACGCCCACCCGAACTTCTTCGGCAAGTTCGGCCTGATGGCCACCACCAATGCCCTCGGGGCCCTCACCAACCGCGGCGTTTCCACGACCGTCGCCCCCCACCAGCCCATCCACGCGGTCACGGATTCCATCTGGATCCCCAACAGCGCGAACCTGCACTTCAACTTCCCCAATGCCTACTCCACCCCCGCGGGCGGCGGCAACAACACGGAAATCCCCTTCATCGGCATCAAGGGCTACCTGAACAGCAACTCGGTCGTCGGCCTCGCCCACGACTGGTCCGGTGGCGCCCCGGCCATGAACATCCTGGGCAGCGACGCGAACCTGGGCATGGAATCCGGCCGTCGCACCTACCTGAGCCTTGGCGACAACGGCAACAACCAGAGCACCAGCCTCAGCAGCCTCGACCGGAACGCCAACCCCGCCCGGCTGAACACCGCCAGCGGCGACCGCGTCTTCTTCCTCTGGATGAAGAAGGATCTCACCCCCGCCAACGACCTGAACGCCTACGCGACCTGGGGCGGCTCCATGCTGATCTCCGGCAGCGTCGTCGACGCCAAGGGCGGCATCACCACGGCCCCCGGCTTCACCATGGGCTACACCGGCCTGACCATCACCAACGCGCAGATCTCTTTCGCGCAGCTCAACGGCCAGCTCGGCGCCCCCAACCAGACCCTGAACAGCAACACCTCGATCCTCAACTGGCGTCGCAGCCAGTTCGACCTGATCCGCAACATCATGGGCGCCCCCGCCCAGTTCGGTCTGGCCTCCCGCGTCAAGCTGGTGGATCCCGCCATCACCCTGCCGCTCTCCGGCGCCCAGGGCACGGATCCCGCCGCCACGCCGGTCTACACCACGTCCTCGAACTTCGATCTGACCACCATCAACACTCAGGACGGTCTGATCCAGAACAGCCTCGTGGTTTACGGCATCAAGGACCGTGGCACCAAGACCACCCAGAACGGCGCCACCTACTCCAACCGCCTCGGCGAGGCGGGCCTCGAGCCCGGCGCGCCTGTGCTCGCCCAGTGGTGGAACACCGGCAACGGCACCGATGTCGCCGTCAGCGCCTTCCCCAATGTCATGAAGGCCTACAGCACCACCTGGCTGCCCTCCGAGTACGTCGAGCTGGTCCACATCAACCACAACTACGTCTCCAAGGTTGAAGCCCCCGGCAGCGTCACCACCGGCGTCGCCACCGACGCCGTCGCCAAGATCTACGTCCAGCAGGGCCTCATCGCCCCCAAGGGCCACGATCTGCTGACCGGCACTACCGGTGGCAGCCTGAAGCCCGTGGTCACCCCGGTGCGTCAGCTCAACATCAACGACTTCCGCTTCAACCGCGCCAGCAGTTCGGTGCAGGTCGGCACGCGCCTTGACATCTTCAACGGCAACGCCGTGACCGCCGCCACCGGCGCCCCCGCCCTCACCGCCCCCAGCTACAAGATCGCTGATGGCAACGCGACCGGCGCCGGCGAGTACCGCCTGGACGGCTACAGCAACGTCCAGCTCACCTTCCAGCCCGCGGTGAACGACCTCCGTCACCCCAGCGGCTACATCGTCACCATCTACGAAGTGACCTACGGTCCCCACGGCCTCGCCGTGATCCCCGGCGCTACGGCCAACGGCACCTTCGTGGCGCCCGTCGCCGAGTACCGCATGGGCCACATCGGTGGCATCGGCGCCAGCCAGACCCTGAACTTGCCCCCGATGTACGTGGCCAGCACCAACGGCGACTACTTCGGCAGCGTCCCCGCCCCCGGCACCAACCGCTACTACGCGATCAAGGTCCGGAATGTGTGGATGGAAGGCACCGAAGGCGCCGGCACCCCCACGTCCCACAGCTTCGACATGGGCAAGGAGCCCTTCGCGGTCCGCTTCCCCATGGCCTATGCCGACCTCGTCTCCGGCGTGTTCATCGCCCGCTACTAATCCCCAAGATCCCCTGGATCGCTGGAAAGGGCCCCGAAAGGGGCCCTTTCCTTATCCCGGCGGGAATGGAGGCTGGGCTCTGGGCAAGGAATGAGATCCGTCCAGGGGCGGGGCAACGGTACACTGGAAGGTCGCGCCTTCGACGGCAGAGTGGAGTTCCCATGCGCACGACAACCGGACGCTTCGGAATCGGCCCCGCCCTGGGGCTGACGCCCATGGCGCTGTTCCTGGCCTGCGGCGGCGGGGGCAGCTCCCCCCCGCCGGATTCCGGCGGCAAGAACACGGCGCCCACCAATGTGGTCATCGTCGGCCCCACCACCCCCAAGGAGCGCCACGCGGCCACCTACGCCCTGGCGGCCACGGACGCGGAAGGGGATCTCTTCACCTTCGCCACCACCACGCCGGGAGCCACGGTGCAGGGTCTCACCCTCACCTACTCGGCGCCGGCCTCGGGCCTGCAGACCATCGCCGCGGTGGCCACGGACACCCGGGGCAACTCCTCGCTGCCCGGCACCCTGCAGGTGAACGTGGTGGCCAACGCGTCGCCGGTCTTCACCAGCGCTGCGACGGCCCAGTTCACCAATCCCTCCAGCAATGTGCCGCCGTCCTACACCTACACGCCCGGCGCCACGGAACCCGACGGCGACGAGGTGGTCTTCAACCTGCTCGCCGGCAGCGTGCAGCAGGCGGTGGACTTCGCCGGCGCCCCTGGCGCCTTCGCCACCCAGGCCGACACTTCCATCGCCACCCTCAATCCCGGCACGCCGAACACGGCCTTCCAGATCCCTTCCGGCGTGCCCGTGGGCGCCTCGGGCAAGCGCGTCCGTTTCACCGTAAGGGCGGAAGACCGTCTCGGCGGCGTCCTCCTGGGGGCGAAGTCCGACCTGGTGGTCACCATGACCATCTTCGCCCTCAACCAGCCGCCGGTCATCGGCGCCATCACGGTGCCCCCCTTCGTCCAGTACCACTCTTTTTCCGGCGTGCAGCTGGCGGCGACCGACGGCAACGGCGACGCCCTCACCTGGAGCCTGGTGCAGGCGGTGCCCGCGGCCTCGGGCCTGACCCTCAGCGCCGACGGCAAGCTGAGCTGGGCTTCCGTGCCCGATACGATCCTTCGCGCCGTCACCGTCAAGGCCGACGATCTGCGGGGCGGCACGGACACCAAGACCTTCAACCTCCAGGCCCAGCCCGACAGCCTGCCTGCCATCACCTCCGCGGCCTACACCGAGACCGTGGGCGGCGTGCAGTTCCACTATCCCGAGAACCACAAGGGCAAGATCTTCGTCCGCACCCGCTTCCATTGGAGCGATCCCCTGGCCACGGAGGCCGAGTACCTGTCCGGCGGTCCCGCCTCCGCCATCACCGGCTGGCGGGCCAGCATCCTCGCCTCCGACGCGGAGGGGGACGGCATCCGCTTCGCCGTCAAGAGCGGCTCGGTCACGCGCTTCGGCTCGCCCTTCACGGACGCCGGCGCCCCGAGCTACCCCGGCATCGACCCCGTCACCGGCGAGATCACCTGGACCCCCAACCGATTGCGGGGCACGCTGCCGGCGGATCCCGGGGACGCCTTGACCAACCCCGCCGCCTTCGGCAACTGGAGCTTCACCCTGGTGGCCCAGGAGCTGGACCACGGCACACCCATCCCCGGCCAGGCCGGGCAGGCCACCTACACCATCCGTGTCCTGCCTAACGATCCGCCGGTGGTGGGGGCGATGTCGAGCTTCGTCCCCGGCGAAGCCATCCAGGCCGGCGTTTCCGTGGGGGGCGGCACCAACGGCACCAACTTCGGCCGCCCGGCCCTCCAACTGCCCACGGCGTCGGAGGACGCGACGCCGGGCACGCCGGCCCTCTGGTCCTGGCAGGTGGGCGGCCCCGGCACGCCGGATCCCGCCGCCGCGGACTTCAAGATCGCCGACCCCAACACCCTGGCCGGCGATGGCCACCAGGACGCGCTGAAGGTGGACTTCGGCCGCCGCACCCTGACGGCCGGGGGCGTGGTCACCGGCCCGCTGCTGGATCCCCAGGCGGGCGTGCACTTCCCCCTGGCGGACACCACGGGCAACCTGCCGGCCTGGGATTCCACCCTCGGCCTGCAGAACGGCTTCTACAACCCCTGGCTCCTGGGCACGGGCCCCGGCGGCAGCTTCACCGTGAAGTGGGCGCCGGTGCGCTTCCAGTTCCTCCTCAGCCGCTACCTGGGCCCCACCGCCTACAGCTTCCCCGTGGTGGCGGAGGACCAGTACGGCTACGCCGCCAACCGCACGGTGGTGGTCTATCCCATCTTCGGCTCCCTGCGCTTCTTCAATCACCGGCTTCTGATGCGCAGCGACACGCTGCCGGATGCGGTGGCGCCCCTCGGGACCTTCGTGGCCGCGGGCAACACCGCCACCGGCGGCAACCGCTATGTGCTGTCCTACCTGCCCATCGGCGTCAGTTCCGCCGCGGGCAACGAGGAACTGCTCCAGGGCGGCGCCAAGACTTTCGGGGTGGGCTTCTTCGGCCGCGCCGACGGCACCGGCGCCCCCGCCAGCGGCATGGCCATCTCCTTCGGCCTGCCCATCCCCACCGCCGGGGCCTGGCTCACCAGCGACGGAGCCAATGTGGGCGCCGCGGGCCTCTATCCGTCCCACGGCCTCAACGCGGCCCTCAACCTCCCCGCCTCCGCCGCCGGCACGCCGGGCACCCCCGCGGGCGCCACAGCCACCTATTCCCAACTCCGGGGCGGTGCCGTCGCCGGCCTCGCCGGCCAGCCGACCCTGCAGAGCGTGACCGTGAGCGGGCCCTACGCGGACAACGAAGTCCGCGTGCGCACCATCCCGTCCTCTTCGCCCTACCTGTTCTCCGTGCAGAACGCCGTGAAGCCCGTGGGGGGCGACGGCCTCACCACGCCGCGCTTCCTGCAGGCGGCGGACCAGGGCCGGCGCTGGATCTACGGCAAGGCCCAGAGCGAAGTCAATTTCCTGCAAATCGGCGCCGGCCGCACCGTGGCTTATTCCCGCACGCCGGCCAGCACCCAGGATGTGAATGTCCTCCAGGCCTCGCAGAACACCTACGCCCGCCTGCGCCTCACCTTCGGCTGGCCCGCGGTGGTCTCCGCCTCCGCGCCGGGCTACCCGGCCCAGGGCGCGGCCAATGCCTTCCAGGAGACCGACGCCCTCCAGCTGGCGGTGCCGAACCTGTCCGGCAACGCCCGGGCCTTCTTCACCGGGAACACGCCCGGGGTCGTGCCCCAGGGGGCCACGACCTCGCCGAACAACTACTTCGGCAAGTTCGGGTTCACGGTGAAGCCCACCACCTTCACCGGCACCGGCGCCACCCTCACGGCCTTCCCCCACCAGCCCATCCACGCGGTGACGGACGCCCTCTGGCTGCCCAACAACGCCGATGGCAGCGCCCTGCCCAACGCCTACACCACGCCGGTGGGCGGCGGCGTCCTCGCGGACGTCCCCTTCGCCGGCCTCCGGGGCTGGCTCGCCCCCAGCGCGACCACCGGGCTGAACACCCTGCTCCGGGGCACGGAGACGAACCTCGTCAACACCCAGGCGCCCTTCGCCCGCCTCGCCCTGGCGGGGAACGCCGGCAACCTCTCCACCACCGGCGATGCCGCCGACGCCAACGCGAACCCGGCCCTGCTCGGCTCCACGGTCCTCAAGGACCGGATGTTCTTCCTCTGGATGAAGCAGGCCCAGGGCGGGGCTACGCCCAACGCCTACGGCGCCTTCGGGGGAACGGTGATGCAGTTCGGCACGGCCCTCTCCAGCCTGGGCGGCCTGACCACCGTGATCGAAAGCTACGACATGGGGGCCGGCCTGACGAACCCCCTCGCGGTCCTTTCCTTCGCCGCGCCCGGACAGAACAACAACGGCGCGACCCAGTCCCTCAATTCCTCCCCCTCCATGCAAGGCTGGAACCGCGCCCAGTTCGAGGCCCTGCGCCTGGTGATGGGCGCCCCCGCCGCCGCCGGGGCCGCGGCCCGGGTGCGGGTGGCCGACCCGGCCGCCGACGACAGCCAGGGGTCGGGCGCCTGCACGGCGACGCGTTTCGACACCGGCGCCAACACCTTCGATGCGATGACCTCCAACAGCCTCGTCATTTACGGGTTGAAGGACCGCCGCGCCGCCGGCGGCCGCCTCGGCGAAGCCGGCCTCGAGCCCGGCTCGCCGGTCCTCGCCCAGTGGTGGAACACCGGCGCCACGGACCTGCCCGCCACGGGCTTCCCCGGCGTCATCCAGGCCTTCTCCTCCGCCTGGCTGCCCGCCGACTTCGCGGAAGTGGTGCACGTGAACCACAATTTCGTTGGCAAGGTGCAGTTCCCCGGCACCGGCGGCGGCGACACCGTCGCGAAGGTGGCCCTGGCGGCGGGCCTCGTCGCGCCCAAGGGCCACGCCCTGCTGACGGAGGCCGGCGGCGTGCGCCCCGCGGTGACACCGGTGCGCAACCTGCAGCTCCAGGACCTCAAGACCAACCACGCGCCGGGCACCGTGGCGCCGGGCACGCGCCTCGACATCTTCAACGGCAACGCCGGGGATCCGGCCACGGGGAATCCCGCCCTGGGCCAGCCCTCCTACAAGCTCCTGGACGGGAACCTCACCGCGGACCACCGCCTCTACGCGGATTCCAACCTGCAGCTCCTCTTCCAGCCCGCGGTGTCGGACGCGCGCCACCCTTCGGGCTACATCGTGAGCCTCTACCAGGTGACGGCGGCCGGGGCCGGCCCCTTCACCACCCAGCTCACCCTGCTGCGGGAGATCCGCATGGGCCACGAAGGCGGCCGGGGCGCCCAGCAGGTGCTGAACCTGCCCAGCCTCAAGTCCATGGCCCCCGGCAACAACGGCCAGAGCCTCAGCTTCGCGCTGAAGGTCCGCACCCTTTGGATCGAAGGGGACGACGGCGCCGCCGGCCACAGCCTCGACCTCGCGAAGCAGCCCTTCGCCCAGGGCTTCCCTTATGCCTACGCGGATCTGCTCTCCGGCGTCTTCGTCGCCGCCTACTGACGTACCCTTCCACCTTCCAGGATTCCCATGACCAAAGCCGCCAAGAAGAAGACCGCCGCCAATCCCTACGTCCAGGGGATCATCAACGCCGCCTACAACCAGCAGAAGCTGGGCAACCGCTCCCAGGCGGAAGTGCTCTACAACCAGGTCCTGAAGGAGGAGCCCGGCAACCCCTTCGCCCTCTATGGCCTGGGCGCCCTGGCCCTCAACGGCGGCCAGATGCCGAAGGCCGTGGAGCTGCTCCAGGCGGCCATCGTCAACGGCTACCGGGAGGCCACGGCCTACAGCCACCTCGGCATCGCCCTGCAGACTTCCGGCCGCCTGGACGAGGCCCTCGAGGTCTACGCCGCCGGCCTGAAGAAGTACCCCAAGGATCCCTCCTGGGTGAACAACACCTCCGTGGTGCTGGCCCAGAAGGGCGACCTCGAAGGGGCGCTGAAGGAGTCCCACCTGGTCATCAAGAACTTCCCCAAGGACCCCCGGGCCTACCTCAACGCCGGCCAGTACCTCACGGAGCTCACCCGCTACGACGAGGCCGAAGGCATGTTCCGCAAGGTCCTGGAACTCGAGCCCGGACACCTCCAGGCCACGGCGGCCCTGGTGAGCGTGGGCAAGCTGCGGGTGGACGCCGCCCGCAAGTAGGCCGGATTCAAGGCAGGCCGCGGCGTACTGGTTCCGCCGCGGCCTCCTTCTTTTTGTGCCGCCCGCCTTCCCGCACCAGCTGGCCGCAGGCCCCGGCCACGTCCTGGCCCCGGGAGCGGCGCACGCTGACGGTGACCTTGCGGGCCGCCAGCAGGTCGCAGAGCTCGGAGACGCGGGCCTCGGACGGGGCAACGAAGCCGCTGCCTTCGTGGGGATTGAAGGGGATCAGGTTCACCTTGCTGGGGAAGCGCCGGGCGAAGGCGGCGAGGCGGCGGCCGTCCTCCAGGCTGTCGGTGACGCCCTGCAGCAGCACGTATTCCAGGGTGATGCGCTCGCCCTTCTCCAGGGGAAAGGCCTCCAGGGCCTCGGCGAGGGCCTGCAGGTTCCAGACCCGGTTCACCGGCATGATGCGGGAACGGTAGGCGTCGGTGGTGCCGTTCAGGCTCAGGGCCAGCCGCGGCCGCTTCGCGAAGGTGGCCAGCTTCTGGATGCCCGGCACCAGGCCCGAGGTGCTGACGGTGATGCGCCGGGGCGACAGGGCCAGGCCTTCGGGGTCCGTGAGGATCCGGAAGGCCTCCATCACGTGGTCCAGGTTGTGCAGCGGCTCGCCCATGCCCATGAACACCAGGTTCACCCGGGTTTCCGGTGGCACCCGGTGGTGGTTCAGCATGGCCACCACCTGGCCGACGATCTCCGCGGCGGTGAGGTTGCGCACGATGCCCATCAGCCCCGTCGCACAGAAGGTGCAGCCCATGGCGCAGCCCACCTGGCTGGAGAGGCACAGGGTCGTCCGGTGGGCATAGGGCATGAAGACACCTTCGACCTGCTGGCCGTCGTCCAGGCGGAAGGCGTGCTTGGTGGCGCCGTCCTCGCTGGCAAGGGCTTCCGTGATGACGGGCCAGGCGAGGGCGGCGCGTTCCGCGAGGGCCGCCCGCAGGGGCTTCGACAGGGCCGTGAAGCGGTCCCACCCCTCGTAGCGGTGCCGGTAGAGGCCTTCGAAGAGCTGCCGGGTCCGGAAGGCGGGCTCGCCAAGCGCTTGCACCAGCGCCGAGAGTTCCCGCCGGGACAGGCCCGCGGCGTTGGGCTTGGGGCGGGGTGCCGGTTCCGGGGCGGGGGCGTCCCAATTGGTCGGCGAAGCCGGACTGTGCTGCGTCATTCGAGGGCGATCCTGAAGGACGGGGCCCCCTCCGCGATCGCAAGGCGAAGCCGCAGCGGGAGCGGGAGGACGCCACTGGATGTGGCGTCCGATCGGGGGGTGGTCGGCGAAGCCGCGCTACGCTGCATCATTCGAGGGCGATCCGAAAGGTTTTGAGGAAGGCCTTGTCGTCCTCGGACCAGGACTCCCGGCTCGCCGGCTCCTGGTCGTCGGGGTTGAAGGGCGTCGCTTCCAGGGACAGGGTGAGCTCGAAGCCTTCCCGCTGGAGGTCCAGGGCCAGGTCCCGGCAGCGGGGATCGTTGATCAGGGCCGACACGAGGGCTTCGCCGAGCTCGTCCACCATGTGCCGCAGATGGTTCGGTATGTCCATGGCGCCCTCCCGGGGCCATGTTAGCGCCCGGGAGCCCCGTCGAGACCGTGGAAGACGCCCCGCAAGGCTTGGCGCAGGTGCTCCCGGGAGAAGCGGGCCTCCACGTGGGCCAGGCCCCCGCGCTGAAGGCGTTCCCACAGGACCGGATCCTCGTGCAGGCGCAGGGCTTCGGCGGCGAAGTCGGCGGGGGTCTCCGCCAGCAGCACGGAGATGCCGGCTTCGAGGCCGAGGCCTTCGCAGCCCTTGCGGGTGCCGAGCACCGGCGTGCCGTGGGCGAGGCTGTCCAGCACCTTGATCTTGATGCCGCCGCCGAGGCGGACGGGCACCACCTGAAGCCGGTGCCGCGCCAGGGCCGCCGCCAGATCCGGCACCCAGCCGTGGAACTTCACCGCCGCGGAGCAGGCCGCGGGGACCTTCAGGCGGGAAGGTTCCATGCCGAGGCCGTAGAGGTGCAGTTCCAGCTCGGGCCGGGTGGCGAGGATCCGGGGCAGGATGTCGTCGAGGAAGTGCTGGACCGCGTCCACATTGCCCACATGGTCTCCGCCGAAGAAACAGAAGTCCCGGCGGTCGGCGAAGGGGACCGCCAGGGCGGCGGGCTGCGGCGCCACCGCGGCGCTCACCACGTGGGCGCGGGAGGCCTCGCCGCCGGCGAAGCGCAGGGCCTGCCCGCGGTCGAGACCGCTGACGAAGAGGGCGGCGTCGGCCTCCCGCAGGAGAGCGTTGTAGCGCTTCTGCAGGGCCGAGCGCCCCAGGGCTCCCAGCAGTGGGGCCTGGGCCTTGTAGAGATAGTCGTTGGCGTCGAAGGCGACGGCGAAGGGGCCCGGGGCGAGGCGGCGAAGGACCTGGAGCAGCAGGCCGGCGGCGTCGAGGGAGGGCTCGTTCCACAGGTGGGCGAACCAGAGCGTGTCGAAGGGCGGCAGGTCTCCCAGGGCGTCGAAGATGCCGCTGCCGAAGCGGTAGGCCGGAAAGGCTTCCGCCAGGGCCGCGAGGTCCGGCGGCGCCACCGTGCCCGGCGTCAGGCTGCAGTGGTGGACCGTGTGGCCCTCTTCGAGGAGCAGGCGCAGGATCGCCAGGAAGCGCTGCTCGCTCCCGCCCTTGCGGGCATCCACCGCCAGGTCCGTGATGAGCAGCAGGTTCCGGGGCGCCTGGGGCGGCCAAGCCCTTGGCGCGGGCTCGGGCTCGCGCACCGCGTCGATTTCGGGTTCCGTGGGCCCCAGGCCGAAGATGGGCAGGGCGCAGCGCCACCGCGCGGCGCGGGGATCCGCGGCGCCGGGGAAGTAGCCCGCCAGGCCCGCGCGGACCTCGGGGCCCTGCTCGAGGTGCAGGGCCTTCGCCTCGTCGTCCCAGAGGCCGGTCTTGGCGATGTCCGGGGCCTCCTCGTCCAGGGCCACGTAGTGCTGGGCGTACTGGGAACGGAACCACAGGGTGGGCGCGCCGTTGAAGGCGATGGGGAGGCCGCTTTCCCGCAGGGCGTTGTACACGAGGCGGCTGCCCACCGGCGTGAAGGCCTTCGGCATGAGGGACCAGAGGGGCTGGAAGCGGAAGGCGGGCCGGGTGAAGAGGTGGCAGCCCGTGTCCACGGTCACCGCTTCGTGGGTGGGATCCACCTCGAAGGGCATGGGTGTGTCGTCGTGCCACCGGCAGAAGGTGCGCCGGCTGCTCACCACTGGCGCGCCGGTGCGGAGGTGGTGGCGCACCAGCGCCTCCAGGTGCCGGGGATGCAGCCAGTTGTCGGCGTCCAGGTAGGCGATGGCGTCAAAGCCCTGGCGGATGGCGGCGAGGGCGCCCACGGTCCGCGGCGTGTGGCCGTTGTCCTTGGCCGCCACGGGCAGTTCGAGGTGCTGCACCGGCCAGCCCTCGACGAAGGCGGCGCCGGGGCCATCGCTGACCATGATGTGGGTAGCCGGGTAGGTCTGGGCCCGCACGCTGTCGTGGCCCTTCCGCAGCATGGCTTCGGGCTCCTGGTGGTAGGGCGTGATGACGGCGATCTTGAGGTCCTGGGGCACCGGAGCCTGGGAGGCGCGCACCGCGGTTTCGTAGAAGTCCTCGAACTGCCGGACGACGCTCATGTCCTCGAAGAGCACGCCGCGCCGGGCCTCGATCTCCCCCACTGCAGCCGCCCGGAAGCCCCGGTCCCGGGCCAGGCGCAGGACGAGGGCCACATAGTCCTCTGGCGAAGTCGCCACCAGGTCCATCCAGCCCATGCGGGCGTACATGCCGCGGGTATGGCGGCCCCGCTGGAAGGCCTGCGGCAGGGTCACCACCGGCGCGCCCATGGCGAAGGCCTGTAGGGAGGTGTTCATGCCGTTGAAGTGGGGCGTGTCCAGGACCGCGTCCGCCAGGGTGAGCAGGCCGTTGAAGTCGTCCTCGTCGAGGCGGCCGAGGAAGCGCACCCGGTCGAGGAGGTCCGGGAAGCGACGGCGGAAGCGCGCCAGCAGCTGGTCCCGCCAATGGGGGATGTCGTTGCGGAGGAGGATCAGGACCCCGTCCGGATCGCCTCGCAGGATGCCCTCCAGGATGGCGTCGAAGTCCGGATGGAACTTGAAGAGGGTCTGGGGGCAGACGTACAGCGCGCCGGTTTCCGGCAGCCCGTAGTGGGCGCGGGTGCGCGGGTCCGGGTCCCGGGGCGGGTAGTAGTAGGCGAGGGTGCCGACGTCGTGGAGGAGGTGGAGCTTTTCGCTGTAGTGGTCGGCGGCGCCTTCCGGTTCGAAGCAGTCGCTGCTCACCCAGTAGTCCAGGTTGGGGATGCCGGTGGTGTCGGGATGGCCGAAGGTGACGCACTGGACGTGGGCCAGCCTGGCGAAGGCCAGGAGCCAGGTCGTGGGCTCCATCCCCAGGTCCTGGTAGAAGAGGACGTCCAGCTGCTGGTCGGCGATGAGGCGGCGGGCGTCGATGAGGTTGAAGGGGAGCACCACGAAGCGGTCCGCCGCTTCCCGGATCCCCCGGCCGATGTCGTCGTGAGGTTCCTCGAAGCTGAAGACGATCCGTTCGAACCGCGCCGGGTCCGTGTGGCGGATGAGCCCCTCGCTGGTCTTGCCGATGCTGTGGTTCTTGAAATGGCGGCTGATGAAGCCGATCCGGAGCCTGCGCTGGCCCTGCCAGTCGCAGGGCTCGAGGCAGTGGGGCGCCATCCAGGTTAGCGCCGGGTGGGCCATCTCCAGGACCCGGGCGAGGCGCCCGTGCAGCTCCTTGTTGCCTAGGCCGCGGTAGGCGTTGAAGAAGGTGGGCAGCAGGAAGTCCTGCAGCGGATCCTCGGAGACGAGGCCCTCATCCTCCAGCCAGTCGAAGGCGCGGTCCAGGGCCGCCCGCTCCTTCGGAATGTCGGCAAGGGAAGGGATGATGGCGTGGATCGCCATGGCCAGGGCGAGGCGCGGCGCCGGGCCCGGGTCCGCCGCAGCGGCCTTGAGGAGGGCGCCGCAGGCTTCGGGGATGCGCCCCTGGCCGGCGAGGAGGATGCCCAGGTTCAGGCTCGCTTCGTGACGGCCAGGATCGAGGGTCAGCGCCTCCCGCAGCCGGTTCTCCGAAGCCGCTTCCTGGTGGGCGGCCCGCAGGGCGCTGCCGAGACCGGAAAGGAGCCGGGCCCGGAACTCCGTCACCAGGCCCGGTAGGGCAAGGCCCGCCTCGAAGGCGGCGATGGCGTCGGCCTCGTTGCCCAGGGCGAGGAAGGCGAGGCCGAGGCCTTCGTGGGCCTCCGCGTGGGCGGGATGGTCCCCCAGGACTTCCTGGAAGCGGGCGAGGGCGGTCTGGGCCTCCCCGTTGAGGCGGAGGGCCTGGCCTTCGGCGATCCGGGCCTCCACGAGGGTGGGATCCGCCTCCAGCGCCCGGCGGAAGAGAGTGGCGGCCTGGGCCATGTTGCGGGACTGCATGAGGGCCACGCCGAGGTTGTAGGCGATGAGGGGGTTCTCGCCGATGTGGTCCTGCAGGGCCTCCCAGCGCCGGAGGGCGCCCTCAAGATCGCCGGCGTCCAGGTCGAGCAGGCCCAGGTTCACTTCCGCTTCCAGGACGGCGGGGTCCTCGCGACGGGCCGACTCGAAGGCCTCCCGCGCCTCCCGGGCCCGGCCCTGGGCCCGGTAGGCGAGACCCAGGGCATTGGGGACGGCGGCCAGGCCCGGCAGGGCCGTCCGGGCCCGCAGCAGGAGGGCGACCGCCGCTTCCGCATCGCCGGCGAGGCGGTGGGCCTCCCCCAGGTTGAAGAGGGCTTCGGGGTAGTCGGGCCTGAGCTCCAGGGCCCGCGCGAGGGGGGCGAGGGCGCCGGCGGGATCCTTGGCCTCCAGCCGGGCGGCCCCCAGGTTGTAGGCGATCTGCGCGTCCGTGGGCTCGGCCTCGGCGGCCAGGGCGATCCAGTGCACGGCCTGGGCGGCGTCCCCCTGGGCCAGGCGCGCCAGCCCCAGCAGGTGCAGGGCGGCGGGGTGGCCGGGCGCCTTGACGAGGACCTGCCGGTAGGCCGCTTCGGCCTGGGCGGTCCGGCCGGCGCGGTGCAGCTCGAGCCCCTGGTTCAGCAGCTGGGAGATCGGATCCGTCATGGGAGGGCCTGCGGCAGCCGTGGGCTCATCCCAGACCGAACCAGGATCGGATCTGCTTCTGCCAGACCTGTCGGAGCAGGTGCTTCCGGTCCTCGGTGTGGGCCGCGTCCGGGTCCATGTGCCGGCTCTCCATGATGTCCACCAGGCGCTCGACGATCTCGGGCTCGCGCTTGAGGCTGGCCTCGAAGCCGCGCTTGGGCAGCTCGATGAGCTCGCAGGCGGTCTCCGCCACCACCGTCGCGTTCCGCGGGGCGCCGGTGAGCATGGAGGCCTCGCCGAACCACTGGCCGGACCCGAGGGTGGCGATGACGTCCCAGAAAAGGCCCGTGTAGGGCTGCTCGCCCTCCCGCACCTTCACCACCTGCAGCTGGCCGCTCACCACGGCGAAGATGGAATGGCCCGGATCCCCTTCGCGGATGATGCCTTCCCCCGGCGCCACCCGGCGCAGCAGGATGTGCTCCCGCAGATCCTCGGCCCAGTGGGTGGGGAGGTTCAGCTTGGCCACGAGGTCCGCCATCAGTTCCGCGCTGGGCTGGGGGATTGGCGGATGGGGCGTGGTCGGTCCCATGGGGCCCAGCAGGGAATAGCCTTCCCGGGGCAGCAGGGTGGTGAGCAGGCGGTTCACCTGGTAGAGGGCCGCCCGGCTGTGGCGCCAGCCGAGGGTCCAGAAGCGCGCCTCCAGGGACGCGCCGCCGAGCTCGATGCCGTTGACCACGATCTCGGGCGGATGGTGGGGGAAGTGGGGGATGCCGGCGAGGGCCTGGGTGAGCTTGGCGATGGCGATGTGGAGCTCCGGGTGCGGCTCCACCACGACCTTGGTGGTGCGGCGGTGGAGGCCCGAGGGCACGTAGAGGTTGGTGACCACCGCCTGGGCGATGACCCGGTTGGGGAAGATGTCCGTGTCGCCGTTCTCCGTGCGGAGCTGCACCGTGCGCCAGGTCATCGCCTCCACCTGGCCGATGAAGGTGTCGCGCCCGGCGCCGCCGCGGATGTTGCCGGTCACTTCGACCCAGTCGCCTTCCTGGAAGGTCGGGTCGAGGTGCAGGGAGATGCCAGAGAAGAGGTTGCCCAGAGTCTCCTGGAGGGAGAGGCCCACCACCGCCGCCGCGATGGCGCCGGTGCCCAGCAGCTGGGCGATGCTGATGCCCAGCGCGTCCTTCAGTACGGCGCCCGCGCAGAAGATGTAGAGCACCACCACGATGAGGTCCCGGGCGAAGCCCGGCGTGGCGGTCTTGGACTGGCTCAGCAGGGGGTCGAGGAGGAGGAAGCTGAACGCGCGGACCCCAAGGAAGGCCACCAGGGCCCAGAACAGCAGGTTTGCGCTGCGCAGCAGACTTGGATGGGCGCCATCCCCCATGCGGACCACGAAGTAGGCGGCGCCGGCCACCAGCAGGACCAGCAGCCCCCAGGCCACCGCCCGCCGCGTGGGGCTCACCTTTTCCCGCAGATCCCGGAACATGGATGAAGGTTATCAGGCCCAGGCCGACCGCAACGCGTCCACCACGAGCCCGGGGGCTGGCGCGTCCCACAGGGCGCGGATCAACGCGACGCCCGCCAGCCGGGGGTGCCGCAGGGCGGCGGCGTTGCCGGCCTCCACGCCGCCGAGGGCCAGGAGCCTGGGCAGCGGTCCATCAAGCCCATCGAGGAAGGTGTGGAGGGCCGGCACGCCCCAGACCCCAGCCTTCCCCGGTGTCGGGAAGACCGGGGAGACCAGCAGCTGCTGCGCCTCGCGCCGCTCCGGGAACTGGGACGCGGCGTGCAGGGGCCGGGACATCGGCAGCAGGCTTCGGGGAACGGCGGGATGGCGTTCCTGGGCGTGCAGGCCGGCGCCGCAGGCCAGGGCCACGTCCAGGCGGCCGCGCACCCACAGCGCTACGCCCGGGGCTTCCCGGCGGCACCAGCGGGCGGCGCGGAGCAGCTCACCGGCTTCGAGGTCTGGTTCCCGGATCAGGAAGCCGTCCACACCGCTCGCCAGCACCGTCGACCAGGCCGCGGGGTCGAAACCGCGGCCGGGGGTGAGGGCGAGGATGTGCATGCCTGATTCTGGCCTCGCCTCAGCCGTCCAGCAGGCCTTCTTCACGGCCCCAGGCGGCGAGCCGGGCCCGCAGGGCGTCCCGGACCTCCCGGAAGCGGGCGAGGCTTTCCTCCCGGCCCTGGCCCGGCTGGGCCGGGTCGGGCAGCGGCCAGTGGAGGCGCCGGGCCTGGCCGAGGAAGACCGGGCAGACCTCCTCGGCGCAGAGGGTGATGACCGTGTCCACGGTGGCGGGATCGATGACCTCCACGGACTTCGAGGTCTGGCCGGCGCCGTCGAGGCCCAGCTCCATGAGGACTTCCAGGGCGTAGGGGTTCACCGTCGAGGGCTGCGATCCAGCGCTTTGCACCCGCACCCGTGGCCCGAAAAGGTCGCGGGCGAGGGCCTCGCCCAGTTGCGACCGGGCGCTGTTGGCGACGCAGAGGAAGAGCAGGCCCGCGCTCACAGGGCTTCCTGCGGGGGAAGGGAGGCGGCGGCGGGCCAGCGCCGCCGGAACCAGAGCGCCACGTTCACCAGGCCGATGAGGACCGGCACTTCCACCAGCGGTCCCATGACGGCGGCGAAGGCGGCGCCGTGGTGCAGGCCGAAGGTCGCGATGGCCACGGCGATGGCCAGCTCGAAGTTGTTGGAGGCGGCGGTGAAGCTCAGGGTGGCGCTCTGGGGATAGTCGGCACCGGCCTTCTTCGAGAGCCAGAAGCTCAGCAGGAACATCACGACGAAGTAGATGAGCAGCGGCACCGCGATGCGCAGGGCGTCGAAGGGCAGCTTCACCAGGGTGTCGCCCTTCAGGCTGAACATCGCCACGATGGTGAAGAGCAGGGCCAGAAGCGTGATCGGGCTGATCCTCGGGATGAAAACCCGGTGGTACCAGTCGAGCCCCTTCAGCCGCCCCAGGACGAAGCGCAGGAGGAAACCTGTGATGAACGGGATGCCCAGGTAGATGAACACCGAGGTGGCGATCTGCCGGATGGTGATGGCCACCACCGCGCCCTGGAGGCCCAGCCTCGCCGGCAGCACGGTGATGAAGAACCAGGCGTAGACGCTGAAGAACAGCACCTGGAAGATCGAGTTGAAGGCCACCAGACCGGCGCAGTACTCCGTGTCGCCCTTCGCCAGGTCATTCCACACGATCACCATGGCGATGCAGCGCGCCAGGCCGATGAGGATGAGGCCGACCATGTACTCCGGGCGGTCCCGCAGGAACAGCACGGCGAGCCCGAACATGAGCAGGGGGCCGATCACCCAGTTCTGGAGGAGGGAAAGCCCCAGCACCTTCCGGTTGCGGAAGACGAGGTGCAGCTCCTCGTATTTCACCTTGGCCAGGGGCGGGATCATCATGAGGATGAGCCCCGCGGCGAGGGGCACGCTGGTGGTGCCCACGTTCCACGCGTTGATGGCTCGGTTGAAGCCGGGAACCCCGTAGCCCAGGAAGACGCCCAATCCCATGGCGAGAAAGATCCACAGGGTGAGGTAGCGGTCGAGGAAGGCGAGGCGGGAGGGCTTCATGCCGGCTTCCGGGCCCGGAGCAGGGCGCTGGTGACGAAATCCGCAGGGCGGGTGCCGGCGGGCAGCTTCTCCAGCAGGCTGCGGTGAAGGGGATCGGAGGGATCCAGCATGGCGTCGAGGGCCTCGCCGTGGGTCTCCACCTCGAGGTCCCCCAGGCCGGCGGCCTGGATCATGGCGCGGGTCTCGTCGAGGAGGGAGGCCCCGGCGATGCAGCCCACCAGGGCCTGGACGTCGGCTTTCACCGCGTCGGGGAGGGGCCGCAGGAGGGCGAGGTCGGAGATGGCGGCCCGCCCGCCAGGCTTCAGCACCCGGGCGATCTCCCGCCACACGGCGGGCTGGTCCGGGCTGAGGTTCAGCACGCAGTTGGAGATGACCGCGTCCACCGAGGCGTCCGGCAGCGGGATCGCCTCGATCTGGGCGAGGTGGAAGGTCACGTTGTCGAGGCCCGTGCGGCGGCGGAAGGCGGCGGCGTTCTTCCGGGCCAGGGCCACCATCTCATGGGTCATGTCCACGCCGTGGACTTGGCCCGCCGCGCCCACCCGGGCCGCGGCGATGAAGACGTCGAAGCCGCCGCCGCTGCCCAGATCGAGGACGGTCTCCCCGGGCTGCAGTTCCGCCAGCGCCGTCGGATTCCCGCAGGAGAGGCCGAGGTTGGAGCCTTCGGGGATGGCCGCCAACTGCTCGGCGGAATAGCCCAGGGCCTCGGCGATGGCGTCGGCCTGGGCTCCGCCCCCGCAGCAGGAGGAGGCGGGACCGCAGCAGCCGGAGCCGCCGGCGGCGATGCGGCCATAGGCCGCCTGCACGGTTTCATGGATGGTGGTCATGACTCAGCTCCTCGAATGAATCGTTCAGGAACACCCGCAGGAACCCGTCGAGGCGGCGCTGGTCGCGCAGGCCACGGGAGTCTCGCAGGCCGAGGGCACGTTCTCGGTCACAGTCATTCCAGGCGCGCAGCAGGCGCCGGTCCCCTCCTCCTTTCGGAGCCGGTCGGCGTCGCCGAGGACCGTGAAGACCTCCCACTGGTTGCCATCGGGGTCCGTGATCCAGACCTTGTCCTGCAGGGCGTAGCAGCAGGAGGTCTTTTCCTCGGCGAAGGTCGCCAGGCCCGCGGCCTTGAAGGCGGCTTCGGCGGCTTCCACATCGGCGGTGGAGCCCACCTGGATGCCGAAATGGTCGGCGTTGACGCCTGTGGGCGCCGACTGCTGCATGGTGAGGTTGAGGGACGGCGTGGCCAGGTCGAACTTGGCGTAGCCTGGGCGGCGCTTCACCGGCTCGACACCGAAGGCTTTGGCGTAGAAGGCCACGGAAGCCTCCAGGTCGGACACGTTGAGGGAGAGGTGGGGTTTCAGGACGCCCTGCATGGGCACCTCCTAAGATTCGAATAATATCGAAATATGCGTTGAAAAAAACTCAGCAGCAGGCGCCGCCTTGGCAGCACTCCTCCCAGATGTAGTCCGTGAGGGCGCGCAGGGCCTTGAAGTCGGCGCGGTAGAGGAGGAAGGTCCCCTGCCGCTCGGCGGTGATGAGGCCCGCCTGGCTGAGGGTGGCGAGATGGTGGCTGAGGGTCGAGGCGGGGATGTCCAGCCGGGCCTGCAGGTCCCCGGCGGGCGTCCCTTCCTGGGGCCCTTTCACCACGGCGCGGAGGATGCCGAGGCGCACGGGATGGCCCAGGGCGGCGAGCTGGGCTGCGCTGTCCTCGAGCTTCCGGGCCATGGGATCCTCCACGGCATCATTCTAGAATTATCGAAATAGTCCGCAAGGGATAATTTCGAAAATATTCGAATCAATCCCCGACGATGGAGGCCAGGACCTTGGCCGACACCTTGGGCAGGGCCAGCACCGCGGCGTTCTCGGCGGCGTGGGCCGGATTGCCCATGCCGCAGAGCGCCGTCGTCACCCCCGGGCAGGACCGGGTGAACTGAAGGGCCGCCTGGGCCGCCGTCGCCGCGCCCAGGGCCGCGATGAAGTCCGGCGGCAGCTGGCGCAGGATGCGGGCCTGCATGATGCTGGCGCTCGTCTGGACCTCCAGGTCCAAGGCCAGGGCGGCATCGAGGGCGGTGAACGCCTCGCCCTGGACCTCCTGGGTCGGCGTGAGGAAGGCTTCGGGCATCGCCAGGTTGAGGGGCAGCTGGATCCAGCGGAAGTGGTGATCCTTCCCTCCGGCCCGCTCGGCGAGGGTCATCAGCCGCTCCAGGCTCAGGTGGTCCGGCGCCGAGGCGGGAACCCGGAAACCGTTCCAGGTGGCGCAGCCGTAGGCCCGGGTCCAGCCCTTGGCGACGAAGTCCTCGCAGGCCTCGAAGGCCCGCAGCATCGCCTCCTCGAAGCGCTCCGGGCCCAGGTGCGGCCGCTGGTGCTCGGGGTTGTGGAGGTGGAAGAGGTCCACCGCCTCCACCCCCAGGGCCTCCCGGCTGTGGTTCAGCTGGAATTCGAGGTAGGCCGGGGTCATGGCATGGCAGCCGTCCACGACTTCTTCCGGGGAGAGGAGCCCGGGCTTCGCGAGGGAGCGCTCGAACCAGTTCGCCGGGGTCTCCGCGGTGACGCCGTCGGACATGGGCAGGTAGCCCGCCTTGGTACTGACGAAAAAAGCCTCCCGGGGCAGGGACTTGAAAGCCTGGCCCAGGGCCCATTCACTGTGGCCGTGGCGGTAGTTGGCGGCGGTGTCGAAGACATTGCCGCCGAGCCGGTGGAAGGCCAGCGCGCTGTCCGCATAGCCGCGGTCCGCGGCGGGGGCCGGGCTGCCGAGGTAGGTCCCGAGGCCGAGGCTGCTGAGGTCCATGGAAGCTCCTATCCCAGGCAGGTGGAACACCGGGCGCCGGCCTGGAGGCGCGCGACCACCTCGGGCACCTGGGACAGGTCTGGCAATTCCACGAGTTCAGCATCGGGATCGTGGTCGGGCCGGGGCCGGCCCCGGCGGTTGATCCAGATGGCGGTCCAGCCGGCCCGCAGGGCGCCTTCCACGTCGTCCCGCCAGTTGTCCCCCACCAGGGCCAGTTCGCCAGGGAAAAGGCCTAGGCGCTTCTGCATGGATTCGAAGGCGCCGGCCTCGGGCTTGAGGTGCCCCAGTTCGGCGCTCAGGCCCTTCACGCGGAAGTGCGGGGCGAGGCCCAGGTCTTCGAGAAAATCCATCTCGAAGCTCTGGGTGTTGGAGAGCAGGGCGATGCGCCCCAGGGCGCGGGTGCGTTCCAGGGCCTCCAGGGCTTCGGGATAAAGAAGGGCCTCCCCTTCCGCCAGGCGAAAGGTCCGGATGAAGGCCTCCTCCTGGTCCGCGTTGAGCCCCAGGCGCTCCCGCCAGCCCGCGGCGAAGTCCCGGGCGGAGGCGTAGGGCCGGGTCATGCCGTCCCGCTGCAGGGCCTCGAAGTGCCGGCGCTGCTCCGGCGTGAGGAAGGCTTCGACCTTCTGGAAGGGATTGCCCCCGGGGCTGTGCACCAGGGTGTTCCAGAGGTCGAAGACGACGGCCCGGAGCAACTCAGTCCCCGGAGCGCTTGGAGGCCCGCAGGGGCACCTTGATGGGGATCCCCAGCACGTCCAGCTCCGCTTCGCCATCCAGGCGGAAGGTGCCGCCCTGCCTCTTCTGGATCACCCCCATGAGCGGTTCCCAGAGCTCCCTCAGATCCGCGTAGGTGAGGGCGAGCTCGGCGGTGGAGGTGCGCTTGGAGTTCGCCGCCAGCTCGAGGCCCTTGGGGAAGGAGATGAAGCCGATGGGCCGGCTGGAGCCGCCCTGCTCCAGGTGGAGCTTCCCTCCGAGGACCCGCGAGACGAAGCGCACCGACGACCGGTTCTCGATGCCCAGGTCCAGGCCGATGCGGATCCGGGAGCGCTCCAGGGGGAAGGCCAGTTCCACCTTCGGAACAATGCGTTCCAGGCTGAAGTTCAGGTTCCGGGCGGCTTCCCGGTACATGGCCACGGGATCCAGGGCCTTGCAGCCCGAAAGCATGAGCAGGCCAGCGACGGGCAGGAGACCGAGGGCGCGCACTACCGCCCCTCGTACACGACGCAGTTGTCGGTGGTCTCGAAGACCTCGATCCGGCAGAGGCCCGGCAGCTCGGGCTTGAGCTGCTCCCAGATCCAGACGCTGATGTTCTCGGCGGTGCTGAGGGGAATCAGGTCGTTGAGGAAACGGTGGTCGAGCTTCACGATCACCTTCTCGTTGACGACCTTCGAAAGGTCGTCGAAGTCGATGATCATGCCGGTCTCGGCGTTCACGTCGCCCGTGATGTTCACGAAGAGCTTGTAGCTGTGCCCGTGCAGGTTCCGGCACTTGCCCGGATGGTTGTAGATGAAGTGGGCGGATTCGAACCAGTACTCTTTGCGGAGGATCATGGGGCTGCCTTTCAGGACCAGGTGGTGCGCCCAGCTGGACTCGAACCAGCGACCTGCGGCTTAGAAGGCCGCTGCTCTATCCACCTGAGCTATGGGCACCCGGACTCCATTGTAGAACGGGAACGCGGACCGGTTCCGGGATCCGAGGCCACGCGCCTCAGGGCGCCAGCGCTTCCCGCCGGCCGTCGAGGGTGCCGCGCCAGACCCTGCCCTTCTCCCAGAGCCAGGCCTCGCCGGGGCGGCCGTCCTTGAGGCCGGCATCGATGGCGAAGACGCGGCCGCCGTGCAAGGGGGTGAGCCGGTCGAGGGTCGTGTGGCCGATGACGATGGCCTTCACGCCGTAGGTCGCGAGCATCCGGTCCAGGTCCGGGCCGCCCGCGTCCTGGCCCGTGGCGCCGGGCACGAGGCCGCGGTACCAATGGGGGCCGGCCTCGCCGAGGAGGAAGGCGGCCAGGCCGTCCAGGGTGCGGCCCGGACGGCCCAGGGCCTGTCGCACGGCCTGGTTCGTGGCCTTCAGGTCCAGCCCCTGGTCCAGCAGCGCGGGGCTCGGCCCGCCATGGACGAAGAGGAAGGATCCCAGCTTCAGCATGGAGGGCCGGCTCCGCAGCCACCGGCCCAATTCGGAGGCGGGACCGAAGAGTTCCGGATAGGCCGGGAGGCCCTGCGGCGCCCGGGTGTACTTGGGGTGCAGGTAGCGCAGGTCGCCGGCCATGACCATGGCTTCGTGGTTGCCGAGGATGAAATGGACGGCGCCGCCGGCCTTGCGCGCGGCGACTTCCAGGGCGCGCAGGAACCAGAGGCATTCCGTGACCTGCGAGCCCCGGTCGAACACGTCGCCAACGACGACGAGGTGGCCCTTGCCGAAGGTCCAGCGCCGCTGGGCGTCCACCACCCGCTGGGCCTGCAGCAGGGCCAGGAACGCATCAAAACTGCCGTGGAGGTCGGACACGGCGAGGATGCGCCCGGGGTCGGGAAGCGCCTCCGGAGCGGTCGGGTAGGCCTTGCCGTCGAGCCGGAGGCCCCCAGCCGCCAGCCCCGGGAGCGCCAGGACGAGGGGTGCCTTGGCGCGGCGCTCCCCGAGCTGATCGCCGTCCCTCACTTCGAAGATCCGCGCCGTGTTTCCTTCCCATAGCACGTGGGGACCATCTGCAAGGAGGGCGGCGGGGGTCTGTGGGCGGGCTGGAGCCGCCGCGCGCTGCGGTCCAGCGGGAGCGGCCGCCAGGAGCAGGGGGAGGAGGAGGGCAAGGGTGGCGCGGAGCATCCGCAAAGTCTGTCAGCAAGCCGCGGCTCCGCCCACCGCGACCTGGGACTCAGAGCAGGCGCTTCTGCCCCTTGGGATGGGTCATGACGACGTGCTTCACGCGCCCGATCCAGGCGGGCCGCGCGGAAGGGTCGAGGCGTTCGTGGGGCAGGGCGCGCTCCGTGAGGAGGCGGTCCACCAGCTCGTCCACGGCGTTCGCGAAGAAGGTGTCGGTGTCCCGCACGCCGTCCTCTGAAAGCTGGCCGCTGAAGGGCACCTTGAAGAGCAGGTCGTAGCTCTTCATCCAGTGGTGCATGAAGCGCTCCAGGGGCGGCTGGCGACCGAAGGCCAGCATCAGGTACGCGTAGTTGTCCAGCACGCTGCGGTCGCAGACCACCACGTCGTGCTGGCTGGCGGAGCGGATCTCCTCGGCCATCTGCGTCGTGAAGATCCAGGTCTGCGCTTCCAGGGAGGTCTTCTGGTTGATGGGCAGCGGCGACAACCGCGCCACCTCCTTCACGATGTCCACGTGGACGCCGTCCCGCTTGAGGGCCGCCGCCAGCTCGTAGCAGAGGGTGGTCTTCCCCACGCCGTGGGTGCCGATGAAGGCGATTTTCATGGGTGTAACCGCACACGAACTCCGAAGGCGCCGGGCAGCCCCCAGTATCCCTCCGGGGACGCGCGCCGGGCTGTGTGATTCATCACCGGAAAAGGGCACCCGCGAAAGGTGCCCTGTTGCTGTTGGTCGGGGCGATATGCGGGATGAACCTCCCTCCGCCCTGCGGGCTCAGGCCGCGGCATGGCTGGCCCCGGAATTCCGCTACGCGGACCGGTCGGCCACATTCCCGCGTGTCCTCCCTATTCCTACCAGGGTTCCCGCCTCCAACTGCCGATCGGAGGTTGCCGATCGGAGGTTCGAATCCCCCCGCCCGGCTTCGACCCAAAAGAATGGGGCACTGAGGCCCCATTCTTTTTGGTCGGGGCGAGAGGATTCGAACCTCCGACCCTCTGCTCCCAAAGCAGATGCGCTACCAGGCTGCGCCACGCCCCGACTGAGCTTTCAGTGTAACCGCGGGGGGCGGGGCTTCGCGACGGGGGAAAAGGAAAGGGCCCGCGCGTGCGCGGGCCCTTTCCTGGCTTGCTTCGGATTACTTCCCAGCGAGCTTGGGGGCCATGAAGTTCAGGCCCTGCTTCTGGAGTTCCGAGATATTGCCGGCGGTGGCGGTCATGATCCAGACTTCCAGCTCCTCGCGGCCCATGCGCTTGGCGTTGGGGGGCGGGACGGCGGCGAGGGACGCGCTCTTCTTGCCCTTGGTCCAGGTCATGGCGATGTCGAAGGCGATCTTCTTGTTCTGGCTGTTCAGCTCGCCAGCGGCGTTGGAGATGAGGCCGTCCCCGCCGTAGGTCAGGCGCAGGCCGCCGGGGCCTTCGAAACCCTTGCTGCTGTTGCTGACGACCACCTGCTGGAGCTGTCCCTTGGAGGTGTAGTTGAACTCCATGCGGGTGCGGACGCCCTGGGCCTCGTTCACGAACTCCATGATGTAGGGGAGCTTGGAGGACTTCTCGAAGGCCACTTCGAGCTTGCCGCGCTTCCAGAAGCCGAGGGTCTCGGCGATGGACTGCTCGCGCTTCTTGGGATCGTAGGCGGAGGTGGGGGCGTAGAAGGTGACCCGCTGCAGGACACGGCCGGCATAGAGCTCTTCCTTGCCGAGGGAGGCCCGGAAGGTGGAGCCGTCCACATAGACCGCCTTCACGTCGTTCAGGAGCGAACGGAACCAGCTCATGTAGGTCAGGGGCGCGTCGCTGGGGGGCAGGTCCACCTTCGTGGTGTAGGCGTTCTGCTCCTTGCTGTAGATGAAGCCCTTGTTGCCGATGCGCTGGGAGGTGAGGGTGCCGAAGTCGCCGGTGAACTCGGTCTTGAAGTCCGAATTGGCGAAGTAGGTGGACTTCACCCGGAGGACCGCATTGCCGCTCTTGATGCCGCCGGTCTTCAGGGCGCCCTGGGTCAGGTCCGTCACCTTGGCGTTCATGGCCGCGGCGCTGAGGGCGATGGAGAGGGTGCCGTTGATGTCGACGGCGTTGACGTCCTTGAACTGGGGGCCGAACCAGCCGTCGTTCACCGAGTTCAGGACCTGGGTGAAGGTCTCCTTGGCGAAGCGGGCTTCGAGGGTGTCCTTGGTGGCTTCAGGCTTGGCGGTGGGCGCGGGCCTGGCGGCGGTGACGGGCTTGGCCTGGGCGGGCTTCGGAGTTTCAGCCTTCTTGGGGGCCTGGCCGAAGAGGGCGAGGGCGGCCGTAAAGGGTACGAGGTGCTTCAGGGTCATGCGTTCTCCTATCGAGTATTGGGATGCGCGGCGCTGGCCCTGGGTTCCCGCGCGGCCTTCTCCCGGCTCGCCGAATGGCAGGCCGCACAGAGGGCTTTGCTGGGATCCGTGGGCACGATCGTCAGGTATTCCTGGATGCCGCACGAGGAGCAGGTGATCTGGGTGAGCACCTGGGTTCCCCGCCGAGGTGGGGCCGGGCGCTTGGACTGGGCCTTCTGGTAGCACCGGGGGCAGAGGTGGAACTTCTGCTCGGAGGTGAGCTTGAACGGACGGTTGCACTGGCTGCACGGCTTTTCCCGCGTGGGTTCCACCGGGGCCGGGGCCTGGCGCTTGACGACCTTCACGCCGGCGCCTTTGAGGACGGCCTTGGGCGCCGCGGCGCCCGTCCCTGAGGCGGGAGAGTTGGCGGAGGGGGCCACCGGGGCGCCGGGTTTGGGTTTCGTCGCGTTCATGGAGGGTTCAAATCGGCTTGAAGCCAAAGGGAAACTCTAACACGCCCCTCCCGGGGTGGCGAGGAGCGAAAAGGCTGGCATCCTGGCCCGGTGGACACCGCCGAAACCCTGTTGCCGCGCGTGCTGGAAGGCCATCCCAGGGCCCTCGGCCGGGCCATCTCCTGGCTGGAGAATGGCCATGCCGGGGCCCGGCAGCTCATGGCGGGTCTCTGGCCCCGCCTGGGGCGCGCCCGGGTCGTGGGGATCACGGGCCCGCCCGGCGCCGGCAAGTCGACCCTGACGGACCAGCTCGCCCGCGCCTTGCGTGCGGAGGGCAGACGGGTGGGCATCCTCGCGGTGGATCCCACCAGTCCCTTCAGCGGCGGCGCGATCCTGGGAGACCGCATCCGCATGGGCCGGATCGCGCCGGACCCCGGGGTTTTCATCCGCAGCATGGCCACCCGCGGCGCCCTCGGCGGCCTGGCCCGGGCGACCCAGGACGCCATCGATGTCCTGGACGCAGCGGGCTTCGACACGATCCTCGTGGAGACCGTTGGCGTCGGACAGGATGAGGTGGACGTGGCCTCCTGCACCCATACCTGCCTCGTGGTGCTGGTGCCGGGCCTCGGCGACGAGATCCAGGCCATGAAGGCGGGACTGATGGAAGTCGCGGACTGCTTCGTGGTGAACAAGGCGGACCGGGAAGGCGTCGATCAGCTCGAGCGGGACCTCGAATCCATGAAGGCCCTGGACATGCCTTCGGGTTGGGATCCGCCGATCCTGCGGACGGTGGCGGCCACGGGCGAGGGAATTGCCGGGCTCCTGGACCGGATCGAGGAGCACCGGGCGTGGCTGGCGGCGGCAGGCGGCATGGCGCGCAAGGCCCAGGAGCGGGCCCGTCTGCGCTTCGAGCACCTGCTGGCGGAGGAGGCCTCCCGCCGGGCCAAGGCCGCCGCGGGTTCCGCCCGGGTGGATGCCCTCATCCGGAGCATCGCGGACCACCGGCTGGACCCTTACGCGGCGGTGGCGGAGCTGCTGGACCGGCCCTGAAGGCTACTTGTGGTACGGCCCGCCCCGGAGGATCTGGAAGGCACGGAAAAGCTGCTCCAGGAACAGGATCCGGGTCAGGTCATGGGGAAAGGTCATGGGGCTGAGGGAAAGCTTTTCCCGGATGCCGGCCTTCAGGGCCGGGTCGAAGCCGTGGCTGCTGCCGATGGCGAAGGCCAGGCTGTCGCCCCGGTCCATGCGCTGCCCGAGCCACGTGGCGAATTCCTCGCTGGTGCGCGGAGGGCCTTCGGGGCTCAACAGCACGGGACAGCGCACCGCCGCCAGGAGCGGCTGGAGCCGTTCCGCCTCTTCGCGGAGCTGGCGCGGGGCCTCCCCGCGGCCCTCGGACAACTCGGTTAATTCCAACTTCGCCCATGGTTTCAGCAGATCCCGATGGTGGGCCTCGAGCTGGCGCAGGGCCTCGGACTTGGGCCGGCCGAAGGTGATCAGGCGAATGGGATACACGTCACGCAATTAACCTTGGAAATAGGGGGGAAGTCCAGGCAACATCCTTGCAACATATGGAGTGTGCCGATGCGAAACCGCAGCTGGATCGGATGCGTGGCGCTGGTGGCGATGGTTGCCGGCTGTGACAACAAGGGATCCGACCTGCCCACCACCCCGCCGTTGGCGGCGCAGGCACCCGGGGACCTGCTCGATCACCTGAAGTACCTCGTGGGCAGCGGCGACGTGAAGCACCTCGTGCTCATCACGCCGGTCACCGAGGACGTGGTCTATCCCTCCTCCAGCTGGTTCCACAAGAACTGCACCAACCTGGGCATCGACCTCACGCCGGAAGAGGTCAAGATGCTCGGCCTGGAGCCCTTCAAGGACCGCCTCAACAACCTCCCCGCCGCCCCCGAGCCGGGCTACGGCATCGAGCAGGCCCGCGCGGCCTTCAATGCGGGCGTCTTCCGCCTGATGAAGGGCTTCTCGAAGCAGGCCTGGGCCAACATGGTTGTGAGCGAGGTCAAGCCGAACCCCGCCAACGGCCGCGTCACGGACGTCTTCATCGCCTACAAGGGCAACCAGGTGATGTCCCTCAACTGCGTGAAGAAGGCCGACAACACCTGGGGCATCTCGAATCTGAACTACCTCGTGTGGCCGCCCGAAGCGAAGGCCAGGCCCGGGAAAAAATAACCGGACCTACGCCACAACCTCCCGGAGCCGGGGCCTGAGCCGCCCCGGCTTTTGCTATCCTGGCGTCCTGTCCTGGAAGTCCCGGGAAATCGAGGGATCGCATGACCGAGCACATCAACCTCTTTGACAACGTGAACCGCCAATTCGACGAGGCGGCGGACATCCTTGGGATGGACCATGAGGTGCGGGAGGTCCTCAAGACTCCGTACCGGGAAGTTTCCGTGGCGCTTCCGATCCGCATGGACGACGGGACCCTCAAGGTCTTCCACGGTTACCGCGTCCAGCACAACGGCGTCCGCGGACCCCAGAAGGGCGGCATCCGCTACCACCCCGAAGTGGATCTCGACGACGTGCGCGCCCTCGCCAGCCTCATGACCTGGAAGACCGCGGTGGTGAACATCCCCTTCGGCGGCGCCAAGGGCGGCGTGACCTGCGATCCCTCCAAGATGAGCCAGCACGAGCTGGAGATGCTCACCCGACGCTACATCGCCAAGATCTCCATGGTGATCGGCCCCCACCGGGACGTGCCGGCCCCGGACGTGAACACCAACGCCCAGACCATGGCCTGGGTGATGGATGAATTCGGCCGCAAGGCGGGCCACTCCCCGGCCTGCGTCACCGGCAAGCCCCTCGAGCTGGGCGGCTCCCAGGGCCGCGAAGCGGCCACGGGCAAGGGCGTCGCCATCATCACCCGCGAAGCCTGCGGCGTGCTGGGCATCAACCTCAAGGGCGCCCGCGTCGTCATGCAGGGCTTCGGCAACGTGGGTTCCTTCGCCGCCAAGTTCCTCGATGAGATGGGCGCCAAGCTCGTCGCCGTCGCCGACCACACCGGCGGCGTCCGCAATGCGGCCGGCCTGGACGTGGCGGGCCTCATCGCCCACGCCAAGGCCAACAAGGGCGGCGTGGCGGGCTTCAAGGGCGGCGAGTCCTTCGACGCCGGCACCGTGTTCGAGCAGGACTGCGAGATCCTCATCCCCGCGGCCCTGGGCGGCGTGATCACGAAGGTGAACGCCGACAAGGTCAAGGCGAAGCTCATCGTGGAGGGCGCCAACGCGCCCACCACCACCGATGCCGACAGCATCCTCAAGGGCAAGGGCATCACTGTGATCCCCGACATCCTGGCCAACGCCGGCGGCGTGACGGTGAGCTACTTCGAGTGGGTGCAGAACCTCCAGCAGTTCTTCTGGGAGGAGGAGGAGGTCTTCGAGAAGGAGGAGAAGATCATGGTCCAGGCCTTCCACGACGTGCACGCGAAGGTGCAGCAGCACAACTGCAGTTACCGGACCGGCGCCTTCGTCCTGGCCCTGGAGCGTGTCCACAAGGCCAACCTCATGCGCGGCTGGTAAGTCCGCCAAAGCACGAATCAAAAGCGAATGGCGCGGCCCAACCGCGCCATTCGCTTTTTTCGTTCGCGCCGTCCCGCCCCCTTTGCGAAAATAGCCCGTTTGGACCGGCGGGGCGTCCCAGAACAATCCGGTCCACGGGGAGTCTCCATGTCCAAGAAGAGCATCCACGTCGTCGGCACCGGCACCATCGGCGAACCCCTCATCGGGCTCATGACCCACTTCCAGAAGGAACTGGGCATCGATGCGGTGACCTTCCACAAGCACAGCATCAGCGACCGTCCCAAGGTGAAGGCCCTCGTGAACCGCGGCGCCGTCCTGGCGGTGGACGCCGACAAGATGGACAGCTTCAAGGCCGCGGGCATGACGCCGACGCTGACCCACGAGGAAGCCCTGGAGCAGGCCACGGTGGTCATCGACTGCTCGCCCAAGGGCCTGGAGATGAAGGAGAAGGTCTACAAGCACTACGAGCACAACACCCTCGGCTTCATTGCCCAGGGCTCGGAGTTCGGTTTCGGCAAGATGTACGCCCGGGGCATCAACGACGAGGTGATCAGCCCCAGGACAAGTACGTCCACGTCGTCAGCTGCAACACCCACAACCTGAGCTGCCTCCTGCAGACCCTCGTGCTCAGCGACGGCGAGGACAACCTCGTGGAAGGCACCTTCGTCTGCATGCGCAGGGCCAACGACATCAGCCAGGTGAAGGACTTCTGCCCGGCGCCCCAGGTGGGCTCCCACAAGGACGGCAAGTTCGGCACCCACCACGCCCGGGACGCCTACCACCTCTTTCAGACCAAGGGCCTGGAGCTGAACCTCTTCAGCTCGGCGGTGAAGCTCAACACCCAGTACATGCACAGCCTCTGGTTCGACCTGCGCCTCAAGCGCCCCACGACGCTGGAGTCCCTCAAGACCCGCATCAAGGCCAACGACCGCATCGCCGTCACCGAAAAGAAGGACGCCAACACGGTCTTCTCCTTCGGCCGGGACCAGGGCCACTTCGGCCGCATCCTCAACCAGACCGTGATCCCTCTCAGCACCATGACCATGCCCAACGAGAACCGCGTGGTCGGCTTCTGCTTCACCCCCCAGGACGGCAACAGCCTCCTGAGCTCCCTCGCCGCCGCCATGCGCATGATCCACCCCAAGGACTGGGAGGACCGGATCCAGGTGCTGAAGCCGTTCTTCTTCGACGAAGTCTGAGGCACTCCCGTTGTCCGCAAAGGGCCGCTCCTGCGGCCCTTTGCTATGCTGCAGGCATGGCTGTGGACATCCGGTTTCACCTGACGTTTGACGATCAGCGAGCGTTTGCAGCCGCCATCGGTCTCCGCAGGTCCCCGTATCTCGCGGCATCCCTCGTCTTGTTTCTCCTCGGTGTCGGAGCCTCCGTCTGGGATTGGAGGATTCATCCCGAACGCGGCGGAGGCTGGGGCTCGTTGGGGACGGTTTTGTTCCTGGCGTCGAACCTTTTCCTCTTCAGCCGCGAACGGGGGTGGGTATCAGCGGCGGAACGTGACCGCGTGAAGAGGTTCATGGCGGATACGGAAGGTTTGTCCATTGAGGAGTACGGAGGCACGCTCCATTGGCCTTGGAGCGCATTCAGGGGCTTCCGCGAGACGAGAGGACTGCTTCTTTTCAAGACGGGCGCGGAACAACCGCTGGCGGTTCCGGTGTGGGCCTTCCAGCTCGGCGAACTCGAAGCCCTGAAAGCGCTCATTCTCGAGGCGCAGGTGCCCGCCGGATGAAGGCTGGGCCTGGCGGGGCCGCACTTGCGGCCCAATTTCAGGGAGAATGACCGCCGTGCTCCTCCTCCGCGCCCACCTCCTCGATGCCCCCAGTTTCGGAAGCCTGCGATCAATCCCCGACGGGGGGCTGCTGCTCGACGGTGTAAGCATCGTGGACGCCGGCCGCTTCGAAGAGCTTGCTCCCCGCCATGCGGGCATCGAAGTCCGAGACCTCCGGCCCCACTGGATCCTGCCGGGCCTGATCGACCTGCACGTCCACCTGCCCCAGTACGAATCCGTGGCCATGGACGGGCTGGAGCTGCTGCCCTGGCTGGAGACCCACATCTTTCCCGGGGAGGCACGCTTCGCGGACACGGCGGTCGCCCGGGCGGCGGCGGAGCGCTTCTTCGGGGACGCCCTGGCCTGGGGCACCACCACCGCGGTGGTCTATTCCACCATCCATGCCGAAGCCACGGACGCGGCCTTCCAGGTGGCCGAGGCCCGCGGACTGCGCTGCGTCATGGGCAAGATGATGATGGACCGCCACGCGCCGGCAGCCCTGCAGGAGGATACGGAGACTTCGCTGCGCCAGAGCGAGGCGCTGATCCAGCGCTGGCACGGCGCCGCGGAGGGGCGGCTCCACTACGCCCTTGCGCCCCGCTTCGCCCCCATGTGCTCGCCGGCGCTGATGCGGGGCGCCGGCGCGCTCTCGGAAAAGCACGGCGCCTTCATCCAGACCCATCTCAGCGAGAACCGGGAGGAACTGGCCTGGGTGGCCTCCCTCTTCCCGGAGGCCTCCAGCTATACCGATGTCTACGCCCGCCACGGGATGCTGAACGGCCGCACCCTGCTGGGGCACGGCATCCACCTGGACGCCCCGGAGCGGGCGGCGATCCGCGCCGCGGGCGCCGCCCTCGTCCACTGCCCCACCTCCAACGCCTTCCTTGCCAGCGGGATCATGCCGTTGCGGCGGTGGCTGGAAGAGGGCCTGCCGGTCGGCCTCGGCACGGATGTCGGCGCCGGGACGACCCTGTCCATGTGGCACGAGATGGCCATGGCCTGCACCGTCTCCAAGCTCCGCTGGGCGGACACCCGTGGCGCCGCGGACCGTCCCTTGAAGCCCGCCGAGGCCCTGCACCTCGCCACGGCGGGAGGCGCGAAAGCCCTGGGTTTCAAGGACCACTCGGGGACCCTCGATCCGGGCCGGCTCGCGGACTTCCTGGTGGTGGACGCCCGTCAGCCGGATCCAGGACAGCGCGCGGAAGACGAACCGGAGCGGATCCTCTCCCGGCTGCTCTACCGGGCGCAACCGGCCATGGTGAAAGCCGTCTTCGTGGACGGGCGGCTCTGCCACGGAACCTTGCCGTGATCGCCGGGGCCTTGCTCCCACGGGCCTTCTACCGGCGGCCCGTGGAGGCGGTGGCGATGGACCTGCTGGGCCAGCGACTGGTCCGGGACGAGGTGGTCCTGCGCATCACCGAAGTGGAGGCCTACGGGGGGCCCGAGGATTCCGCCAGCCACGCCCGCCACGGCCAGACCGCCCGCAACGAGGTGATGTGGGGCCCCGGCGGCCACGCCTACCTGTACCTCTGCTACGGCCTGCACTGGATGCTGAACATCTCGACCGGGGAGTCCGGCGAAGCGGCGGCCATCCTGATCCGGGCGGCGGAAGTCGAAGCGGGGCTGGATACGGTGCTGGGGCGGCGGCGGGTCCGGGCGAGCCGTGACCTCCTCGCGGGGCCTGGTCGGGTGGCCCAGGGCTTGGGGCTCGACCGCGCCTTCGACGGCCATCCGCTGTTCGGACCCGGCGGGCTGGAACTGCGGGAGGGTGTCCGGCCGGACCGCGTCCGGGCCCTGCCCCGGGTGGGCATCGGCTTCGCCGCGGCGGCGGACCGCGAACGGCCCTGGCGCTTCCTCGACCCTGACGCTTCCTCTCTCAGCGCCCCGCGTCCCTAAATCTTCCGGACCCGGGATGCCTCACAGGGGCAGCTTGTCCCGGCTCATCACGTCGGGGCCGCTGCCGGCGGCCTTCTCGTAGGTCCCGTCGCCCCGGTTCACGTACTTGGTGAGGCCTTTGGAGGCGATGTCGGCATCGCTGAACGTCTCCTTGTGGAAGAAGGCGTCCATGCGCTTCAAATCGGCGGGGGCGCTGAGGAGCCGGCGGACCTCGCCCCCGCAGGCCTGGCAGCGGGTCGGATCAGCCTGGCCGGACCGGAGCAGCACCTCCCGGACCGTGCCGCAGGCCGTGCACTGGAAATCGAAGAGGGGCATGGCAACTCCGAGCCAAGGATAGCAGTCGGGGATGGGGGTTCTTGCGGCCAGGCAGCGGAGGACCCCGGAACCACAGCCAACCCCGCAAACGCAAAATCGGCCGCGAGCGGCCGATTTTGTTTGGTGGAGGTGGCGGGAGTTGAACCCGCGTCCAAGAAATGCCGGGTGGGGACTCGTCACAGGCTTGGTCCGCTCTTGAAGATTCCGGGCGGGGAGCGGACGAGCCGCCTCGGAACCTTACCCCCAGGTCTCGACCGCGGTGCGGAGGCAGTTCCCGCGGCCCATCCGGAGCCCTCCGCCGGCAGGCCGAAGCCACCCGTTGGAAGGTTTAACGAGCCCGCTACCCGGAGATCGCGGCTGCTCGCTCATCGCTTAAGAAAAATTAAGCGGCGAGGGCCAGTTCGAAGTTATCGTTGGCAGTTTTGTTTGGGCGGCTTGATAAGGGGGCCAACCGTCCAACCCCCGCCTGCATCCTTCACCCGGTTCATGACCTGTCGAAACCGGTCACCCCCGGTGGTGAAGCCCTCGAACCTTGGCCCGAAAGCCTTGGACATGAGGACCCGTCAGTATGGAACCCGCACCGGATGTGCGCAACGTCGCATTCCCCCTCACGCCGGGCCGCAACCACCGATAGGATGATGCTTTCCGAATGCCGCCATGATCCCCCACACCGGAAATGTCTTCGTGATTTCGGCGCCTTCGGGCACCGGGAAGAGCACGCTCACGTCCAGGCTGGTGAAAAACATGGAGGGGCTCATCTTCTCCATTTCCACCACCACCCGGCAGGCCCGGGAAGGCGAGGTCGAGGGGAAGGACTACTTCTTCGTGGATCACGACGCCTTCGACCGCACGGTGGCGGAGGGCGGCTTCCTGGAGTGGGTGGAAGTCTATGGAAACCGCTACGGAACGGGCCGGGACTGGATCCTCGGCATGCTGGCCAAGGGCGTGGACGTGCTGCTGGACATCGAGACCCAGGGCGCCCTCAACGTCCAGGAGCGCATGCCGGACGCCATCATGATCTTCCTGCTGCCGCCTTCCGCGAAGGAACTGGAGCGCCGCCTGCGGAGCCGGGGGAAGGATTCGGAAGAGCAGATCGAGCTGCGCCTGAACTATGCCCGCCACGAACTGGAACACTTTCCCCAATACGACCATCTGATCGTCAACGACGACCTGGAGGAGGCCTACCGCCAGCTCGAGTCCGTCGTGCTGGCGGCCCGGTCCCGCCGGTGCCGCATGGAGGCCACGGCCCGGCGGCTGCTCTCGGAGTTTTAGGGCTCGAAAAGGAGCCTATGCTTAAGGGAGGGGCCGGGAGGCCCCGGAAGGATGAACATGTCGCGATGGGTCTCGAAGCATTGGATGTGGGTGCTCGCCACGGGCACCGCGTGCGTCTACGCGCCGCTGGCGGGCCACGCCAGCGATGACCGGGCGAAGCAGCGGAACCTGGAAACCCTCACGGAGGTCATGACCCTCCTCCAGCAGAAGAGCGTGGAGCCGCCCAAGGCCCAGGCCCTGACCCACGCCGCCATCCAGGGCATGCTCCACACCCTCGATCCGCACTCCAACTACCTGGACGAGAGCGAATTCCGCATGATGCGGGAGGACCAGCGGGGTTCCTTCTTCGGCATCGGCTCCATCATCCAGCAGCAGGCGGACGGCATCGTGGTGGTCAGCACCGTCCGGGGCGGCCCCAGCGAGAAGGCCGGTATCCGCCCCGGCGACACCATCCGCGAGATCGACGGCAAGAGCACCGAGGGCATGACCAACACCCAGGCCGTGCAGAGGCTGCGGGGGGACAAGGGCACGGTGGTGGAGGTCACCCTGCGCCGGGCGGGCTTCACCGAGCCCCTGAAGTTTTCCCTGACCCGGGGCGAGATCCCCACCAACAGCGTCTACTACAGCTTCATGCTGACGCCGACCACGGGCTTCATCCTGATCAAGGACTTCGGCGAAACGACGTCCGAGGAGTTCGAGCGGGCCGTGGCCAACCTCAAGCGCCAGGGCATGAAGGAGCTGGTGCTCGACCTGCGCAACAACGGCGGCGGCGTCCTGGACGCGGCGCTGGGCATCTGCCGGCAGCTGCTCGGACCCGACCAGCTCATCGTCACCCAGAAGGGCCGCGACGGCCGGGATCCCGTGCCGACCTCCACTCCCAAGGGCGCGGCCATCGATCCCTTCCCGCTGGTGGTCCTCATCAACCGGGGCAGCGCCTCGGCCTCCGAGATCGTCACCGGCGCCGTGCAGGACCACGACCGCGGCATCGTGGTGGGCACCACCTCCTGGGGCAAGGGCCTCGTCCAGAGCGTGCTTTCCATCAACCGCACCCGTGGCCTGGCCCTGACCACCGCGCGCTACTACACGCCCTCCGGCCGCAGCATCCAGCGGGACTACATGCACGGGCTGGACGACTACTACAACCCCGAGGAGGAAGGCGAGGTCGCCAAGGCCCCCAAGGGCCCGGACTTCAAGACCGACCTCGGGCGCACGGTCTTCGGCGGCGGCGGCATCACCCCGGACCAGGTCGTCGAGGCGGCCAAGCTGGGCAAGTTCACCGCCGAGCTCCGCTTCCGCAATTCGGCCTTCTTCAAGTACGCCGTGCTCGAGAAGGAGAAGTTCGGTGTGCGCCAGGGCGAGGTGGCGGATGACGCCGTGATGGCCCGCTTCAAGTCCTGGCTGCAGGAACAGAAGATCTCCATGACTGACAAGGAATGGACCGACAACCAGGCGGACATGCGGGACCAGCTCACCTACGAGATGCAGAACATCGCCTACGGGATCGAGGCGGGCTTCAAGTACCTCTGCGAGAAGGATCCCCAGGTGCGCAAGGCCCTCGAGCTGCTTCCCGAATCCGAACGCATGCTGCAGCGCCGCATCGCCGCCGACAAGCTGCAGGACGCGAAGACCACGGTGGCCCATAAATTAGATTAATACCTGTATAAAAATTCTTGGGGTCATGCCGGGCCCATGGATAACCTGGGCTTTTGACCCAAGGACGCCCCATGGACTTCACCCTGCCCGACCATGTCGAAGCCCTGCGCCAGGAAGTGCGCAAGTTCGCCGAGAAGGAGATCCGTCCCCACGTCATGGAATGGGACGAGGCCAAGACCTTCCCCCTGGAGGTCATGAAGCAGCTCGGCGAGATGGGCATGATGGGCATCATCTTCCCCGAGGAGTACGGCGGCGCCGGCATGGGCTACCTGGAATACGCCGTGGTGGTGGAGGAGCTCTCCCGGGTGGACGGCAGCGTGGGCATCAGCATCGCCGCCCACAACAGCCTCTGCGCGAACCACATCTTCGCCATGGGCAGCGAAGCCCAGAAGCAGAAGTACCTGGTGCCCCTCGCCAGCGGCAAGGTCATCGGCGCCTGGGGACTCACCGAACCCGGGGCGGGCAGCGATGCCGGCGCCCAGCTCACCACCGCGAAGAAGGAGGGCGGCCACTACATCCTGAACGGCACCAAGAACTTCATCACCCACGCCACCGTGGGCGACATCGCCGTGGTGATGGCGAGGACCAGCCCGGGCAAGGGCACGGAGGGCATCAGCGCCTTCATCCTCGAAAAGGGCATGAACGGCTTCCGCGCCGGGAAGCGGGAGAACAAGCTGGGCCTCCGCGCCTCCGACACCAGCGAGCTGATCATGGAGGACGTCAAGGTTCCTGTGGAAAACCTCCTGGGGGACGAGGGCGTGGGCTTCCGGCAGGCGATGAAGACCCTGGACGGAGGCCGCATCAGCATCGGGGCGCTGGGCCTCGGCATGGCCCAGGGCGCCTTCGAGGAGGCCGCCAAGTACGCCAAGCAGCGCCGCACCTTCGGCAAGCCCATCGCCGAGCACCAGGCCATCGCCTTCAAGCTGGCGGACATGCAGGTGCAGGTGGAGGCGGCGCGGCTCCTCATCTACAAGGCCGCCAACCTCAAGGACCAGGGCAAGCCCTACGGCAAGGCCGCCAGCATGGCCAAGCTCTACAGCTCGGAGATCGCCTGCAGGGTGGCCGACGAGGCCGTGCAGATCCTGGGCGGCTACGGCTACATCAAGGACTACCCGGTGGAGAAGTACTACCGGGACGTGAAGCTCTGCACCATCGGCGAAGGCACCAGCGAGATCCAGCGCACGGTCATCAGCCGCTACCTGCTGCAGGAGTTCTAAACGGGCTCCGGTCACACGGAGCGCCCCGGTATTCTTGAGGGATCCCCGAGGTCCCCATGCGCACCCTGCTCCGCGTCCTCCCCGCCATCCTCGTGGCCGCCCCGGCCTTCGCCGGCCGGCCCTTCCAGATCGAGGACCTCTTCAAGGTCAAGCGGGTGGCGGACCCGCAGGTGTCCTCGAAGGGCGACGCCGCCTGGCAGGTCGGCACCGTGGACATGGCCGCCAACCGGGCCGTGCCGAAGCTCTGGCTGAAGCGGAAGGGCGAGGCCCCCGCCCAGCTCGACCTTGGCGCCGGCGGCCAGTCCCGGCCGCGCTTCTCCCCGGACGGGACGAAGCTCGCCTACGCCCAGGGAGGCCAGGTCTGGATCCTTGACCTCGCCAGCGGGGCGAAGCGCCAGGCAACGACGCTGCCCGGAGGCGCCGACAACCACCTCTGGAGCCCCGACGGCAAGTGGCTGGCGGTGTCCTCGGCCACGGTGCCCTCCGGCGACCTCGCCGCCACCGCGGCGCACCTCAAGGCGGTGGAGGAATCCAAGGTCAAGGCCCACCACGCCAAGGGCCTCATGTTCCGCCACTGGACCGAGTGGTACGACCCGGCCCTGCGCCAGCACCTCTTCGTGGTGGACGCGAGCAGCGGCGAAGCCACGGACCTCACCGCCGGCCAGGATTTCGATGTGCCCAACTTCGCCGATGTCGCCGCCGGGGACGAGATGGACTGGGCGCCGGACAGCACGCGGATCGCCTTTGGCGCCCACGTGGACAAGGCGAAGGCCGTCAGCACCAACGGCGAGCTCTTCGAGGTAACCCTCGCCGACCGGAAGCTTCGGAAGCTCACCACGAATCCGGCCATGGACACGACGCCCCGCTACTCGCCGGATGGAAAGCATCTGGCCTACCGCGCCCAGGCCCGGCCCGGCTTCGAGGCCGACCGCTGGGAACTGCAGGTGCTGGACCGCGCCAGCGGAAAGATCGTGCGCAGCACGAAGGGCTTCGACGGCAGCGTCGGAAATTTCGACTGGGAACGGGACGGGATCCTCTTCGCGTCGGAGGCCAAGGGGCAGACGGAGCTGTTCCGGTTCGAAAGCGCCAAGTCCCTCGTTGATGCCTGGACCGTTTCCAAACCCCTGACCCGGAACATGCATGTCGAGAATTTCGCCTTCCTGGGGGAGGGCAAGGTCCTCGTCCAGCACAGCGACACCGCGACCCCGCCGGACCTTTATGAAATCGAGTTGAAGTCCGGCCAGGCCACCCGCGCCACGGACCACAATGCGGCCCTCGCGAAGGAACTGGGCCTGAACCGGGCCGAATCGCTCTGGTTCAAGGGCCCCGCCGGGAAGAACCGCAAGTCCCGGGACGTGCACGCCTGGATCGTGAAGCCCGAAGGCTTTGATCCGGCGAAGCAGTACCCCGTGGCCTTCCTCGTCCACGGCGGACCCCAGGGCGCCTGGGCCGACGCCTGGAGCAACCGGTGGAATCCCCAGGCCTGGGCGGGCCGCGGCTACCTGGTGGTGATGGTGAATCCCACGGGCTCCACCGGCTACGGCCAGGCCTACACCGATGCCATCAGCAAGGACTGGAACGGCGTGGTGATGAAGGAACTCACCGGTGGCCTGGACGCGGCCCTGAAGAAATTCCCCAACGCCGACCCCAAGCGCGTCGTCGCCTGTGGCGCCAGCTACGGCGGCTACGCGGTGAACTGGCTCATGGGCCACCACGCGGACCGCTTCGCGGCCTTCGTGAGCCATGCGGGGATCTACAACACGGAGAGCATGCAGCTGGCCACGGAGGAGCTCTGGTTCCCGAAGTGGGAGTTCGGCGGCTGGCCCTGGGAAAGCGCCGCCACCAAGGCGCGCTGGCAGTCCCAGAGCCCGCACAACGGGGCCAAAGGCTTCAAGAAGCCGGCCCTGGTGACCCACGGCGAGCTGGACTACCGCGTCCCCTACACGGAAGGCATCCAGCTCTTCCAGACCCTGCAGCTCCGCGGCGTGCAGAGCGAGTTCCTCTGCTTCCCCGACGAGGGCCACTGGATCCTCAAGCCCCAGAACTCGAAGCTCTGGTTCGAGACCGTGCTGGGCTGGTGCGACCGCTGGACGAAGTAGTGTCCAGCCCGGGACCCGTAGCGTTCAGCCCAGCTTCGACTGCAGGACTTCCATGCCCATGAGGTGCCTCGGGCCGTCCACGCGCTCCACCCAGAGCACGTGGGCGCCGAAGGCGCGGGCCAGGGCCAGCAGGCCTTCCTTGGCGTCCGCGGGCAGGGCGGCCCGCAGGTCGGGATGGACGGTGAGGCGCACGGTGCTGCCGCGCAGCCTTTCGCCCATGCGGGCCATCTCCCGGTAGACCTTCAGCAGGATGGTCTCGGGGCTCGGCACCCGGCCGCTGCCGCCGCAGGCGCCGCAGGAATCCGTCAGCTGCCGGTCCAGGCTGGGGCCCGTGCGCTTGCGGGTCATCTCCACCAGGCCGAGTTCGGAAAGGCTCTCCGCCCTGGCGTGGTTGCGGTCCCGCCTCAGCTCGTCCTGCAGCCGGGCCAGCACCGCAGCACGGTGGGGCTGGTCGATCATGTCGATGAAGTCGATGACCACGATGCCGCCGAGGTTGCGCAGCCGGAGCTGGCGGACGATTTCGGGAATGGCCTCGATGTTGGTCAGGAAGACCGTCTCCTCCAGATCCTTCTTGCCAACGAACTTGCCGGTGTTGACGTCCACGCTCACCAGGGCTTCGGTCTGGTTGATGACGATGGAGCCGCCGCGCTTGAGGAAGACCTTGGGCTGGCGGGCCGCGTCGATCTCCTGCTCGAGGCCGAAGGCCTCGAAGATCGGGAGGTCCGAGCTCCAGAACTTCACCCGCTCCACCCATTCAGGATGCAGGCGCTCCACGAAGGCCACGACCTCCCGGTAGGCCTCCTCCCGGTCGATCCAGAAGCTGGAGACCTCCTCCCGGAACAGGTCCCGGAGGACCTTCTGGAGCAGCCGCGCGTCCTGCCAGGCCAGGTTTGGCGCCCGCAGCGTGCTGGCCCGGCCCTGGGCTTCCTGCCAGAGCTCCCGGAGGAAGGCGACGTCCTGGACAAGATCCTCGTCCTTCTCGCCGATGGCGGCGGTGCGGACGATGAATCCCTCGCCGGGCCCGGCGTGGGTCCGGATGAGTTCCCGCAGCCGCTCCCGTTCCACGGGATCGGTGATCTTGCGGCTGATGCCGATGTGCTCGATGCCGGGCATGAACACGAGGAAGCGGCCCGGAAAGCTGAGGTGCCGGGTGAGGCGGGGGCCCTTGGAGCCGATGGGATCCTTCACCACCTGCACAAGGATCTCGTCGCCCTCCTTCACCGGGGGCAGCACCGGTGGCGTGGGGGGAAAGTCCAGGACGGCGGTGTGCTCGCCCTCCTCTTCCAGTTCCAGGCCTTCTTCAGCGCTGATCCGGCTGGATTCGGGCTCGTCCACATAGAGGAAGCCGTCCTTCGCGCCGCCGATGTTGATGAAGGCGCTCTGCATGCCGGGCAGCATCTTCGCGACCCGGCCCTTGTAGATGTCGCCCACTTGGCTGGCGTGGGTGGTGCGCTCTATGAAGATTTCGCAGATCTGCCCGTTTTCAAGAAGGGCGATCCGCGTCTCCAAGGGGGTCGAATTGACCACCAGGGAACGGCGGTATTCCATGGGTTGAACCTCTGTCGAATTCGGCGGAAGACGGGCGTCGGCTTCCCCAGCCGTCCCAGGCCCTGCCAGGCAAGGGACGGTCTATTTTTACCGATCTCGGTGACCCTGGGGAAAGTCCTTACGCGAAAGCGTCCGCCAGGGCCGGGGTCCGTTCCTGGGCTTCCCGCCGGGTGATCCGGTTCCGTTCGTCCACGAAAACCACGCTGGGACGACGCCCGGAGGCCTCTTCCTCGGGCATCCACCCGTAGTTGGCGATGATCACCAGGTCTCCTGATTTCACCAGATGGGCTGCCGCACCATTGATCCCGACCTCGCCGGAGCCGGGGATGCCGGGGATGACGTAGGTGGACAGGCGGGACCCGTTGGTCACGTCGTAGATGTCGATCTTCTCGTTTTCCAGGAACCCCGCCGCCTCGATGAGGAGCGGGTCCAGGGTGATGGAGCCGACGTAGTCCAGGTCCGCCCGGGTGACGACGGCGCGGTGGATCTTGCCCAGCAGGAAGTGGCGCAGCATGGTGCCTCCGGTCCAGGCTCAGTTCGAGTCCCGGCCAACGGACAAGGATGCCTATTCCGGGTCCGCCCGGCAAGGGGCGGGAGGTCACATCTTCCGGACCCGCCTAAAAAAGGACCACGTGCAGGCTGACGCTCACCTTGGGGAGCGGGATGGGCGGCGGAGCGGGAGGAAGCTTCAGGGCGTCCCGGAGCTCCAGGCGGACGGTGGCGTCCAGGCCCTTCTTCAGCTCCCAGCGGCCGTCAATGAGGAACCAGGCCTGGTCCACATGGCGGGGATCGATGGCGATGCAGGGGCGCTCGGGCACCCGCGGACCGAATTTCTTGGCGAGACCCGGGGGCAGGCCGCCCTTTTTGGCGAGGCCCGGGGGAACCCCGTCCTTCTTCGCCAGCCCCGGAGGGACCTTGCCCTTTCCGTGGCCATGGCCCTGGGGGAGCAGGGCGGTACCGGCGAAGAGCAGTTCCAGCAGCATGTCGGCCTCCGAAGGGGGCGCGTTCACCCGTTCCCGAACATCACCCCATCCCCGCTGGGATTCAACAGGATGTTGTCGATGAGCCTCGTCTTGCCCACATAGGCCGCCACGCAGACCGCCGCGGGCCGGTCCACGTCCCCGCTGAGGGCGTCCAGGGTGAGCGCGTCCACCAGTTCGCAGTACTGGACCTGGTCCACGAGGTGGAGGGGGTCGAAGGCGATGGCGGTGAGCATGTCTACGCTGCGTTCGCCATCCTTGAAGGCGGCTTCCATGGCAAAGAGGCCCTGGCTGATGGAGAGGGCGCGGGTCCGCTCCTGCGGGGAGAGGTAGGCGTTCCGGCTGCTGAGGGCCAGGCCGTCCTTCTCCCGGACGGTCGGCACCACCACCACGTCCACCGGCAGGTTCAGGTCCCGCACCATGCGCCGGATGACCGCGCACTGCTGGAGGTCCTTCTGCCCGAAAAAGGCGAGGTCGGGCTGGACCATGTTGAAGAACTTGCCCACCACCGTGGCCACGCCACGGAAGTGGCCGGGCCGGAACCGGCCGCAGAGGGGTTCGGCGATGGGCCCGGGCTCGATGGAGGTCTGGAAATGGCTGGGGTACATCTCCGAGGCGTCCGGCAGGAACAGCACGTCCACCCCCATCCGCAGACAGAGGCTCTGGTCGCCTTCCAGGTCCCGGGGGTAGGTGGCCAGGTCCTCGCCCGGGCCGAACTGGGTGGGGTTCACGAAGATGCTCACCACCGTGGCACCGCAGCGCTGGCGGCTGTGCTGGATGAGGGTGGCGTGCCCCTCGTGGAGGAAGCCCATGGTGGGGACGAAGCCGAGGCGGTGCCCCTCCTCCCGCAGCGCCTTCAGGGCGATGCGCAGTTCGGCGACGCTTCGGACGACACGCATGGCTGGGGACGGGGCTCCTGGGGTCGGCGCCGGATCCCTAGGTGCGGGGTTTCCAGGCGTCGAGGGCGGCTTGGGCGGATTCCGGAAGGTTATAGGACTCGGCGGGGCCGGGGAAGGCCCCGGTGCGCACATCCTCGCTCCACCGCTCCACCGCGGAGCGCAGCAGCCCGAAACCGTTGGCGTACTGGCGGACGAATTTCGGGGAAGGCCCCGGTACGAGCCCCAGGATGTCGTGGAGGACCAGCACCTGGCCGGAGCAGTGGGGACCGGCGCCGATGCCGATGGTGGGCACGCTGAGGACCTCGGTGACCCGCTTCGCCAGATCCGCGGGCACGCCCTCCAGCAGGATCGAGAAGCATCCGGCCTCCTGCAGGGCCAGGGCGTCCTCCAGGATCCGGACGGCGGCCTCCCCGTCCCGGCCCTGGACCTTGAAGCCGCCCATGGCGTGCACACTCTGGGGCGTGAGGCCCAGGTGGCCCATCACCGGGATCTCGGCCTCGACCAGGGCCTTCACCACTGGGAGCCGCCGGGCGCCGCCCTCCAGCTTCACCGCGGCGGCCCCCCGCTGGAGGAAGCCCCCCGCATTGCGGATCGCCTCGTCCACGCCGAGGTGGTAGCTGAGAAAGGGCAGGTCCCCCATGAGCAGGGCCGAGGGTTTCATCCGCGCCACGGCCTCAAGGTGATGGTTCATCATCGCCATGGTCACCGGCAGGGTGTTCTCGAAGCCCAGGCAGACGTTGCCCACGCTGTCCCCCACCAGGATCACGTCCACTCCGGCCTCGTCCGCGAGCCGGGCGGTGACCGCGTCGTAGGCGGTGGTCATGGCGATGGGCCGGCCCTCCGCGGCCATCTTCAGCAGCTCGGGGATCGTGACCCGCGGGCGGCGCGGCCGCTCCGAAGCTGCATTCTGGGCTTCGTTCTGGTGGCTCATCAACCCTCGCCCGTGCCCCCCAGCGGTGGAATGGAGGCCTGGGTGGGGGTCCAGTCTGCCAGGGGATCCGCGCGGTCGGGCAGGATGAAGCGCAGGCCGCAGCTTTCCACGGTGCCCTTGAAGCGGTGCATGTCGGGGCGGCCAAGGAACATGGTCTCCTGGGTCTCAGGGATGCGGGTCCAGAGTTCCTGGAAACTGGGGAAGGCGTCCTGCAGGCGGGAGCGGGCGCCGAGCTTCTCCCCGCGCTTCACCAGCAGGTCCGCGCCCTGGGCGGAAGCCTCCAGCACCACCGCGGAGAAGCGCATCTCCCGGGCGGCGGCCAGCGCTTCGCCCCAGGCGTCCAGGGTCTCGAAGGCCACCGCGTCGGAGGCCTCCGCGCAGCCCAGCAGCAGGGCGTGGGCGCGGTGCCACTCCATTTCGAGCCAGCGGGAGCCGCTGCCTTCCACGAGGCCCTTCAGGGACTCGAGCTGGCTCCAGCATTCCTCCAGATCCGAGGGGACGCCACTGCGGGCCTGGTTCTCCTGGGCTTCGTGGGCCGCCGACTGCAGGTAGCGCAGGAGGGCGTGACGCTGGCGGAAGAGCAGCCCCGCGCTGTCGAAGAGGAAAGCCGAGGCCTTGTACAGGCGCACGGCGTCCTTCCAGGCGGACTGGTAGGCGGCGATCTCTGCCTGGAGGAAGGCCTGCTCCCCCTGTTCCAGGGGACTCACGCCCTGCTTGGAGGCCATGAGGGCCTGGAGCAAGGCGTGCTCCGCCTGCACCGTGTCGCCCAGGGCGGCGAGGGTGCGGGCCTTCCACACCTTGGTGTGCGTCGTCATGGCCTGGTCGCCCAGGCGCAGGTAGCGCTCCAGGGCCCGGTCCAGGTGGGAGAGGGCGGGGCCGAGCCACTCCTGGGTGCTGCGGAAGATTCCGAGGGCCAAGTGGCACTGGGCCTGCAAGGAGATGTCGCCCTGAAGCCGCGAGGAGTGCAGGGCCTCCCGTAGGACGGTGTGGGCGTTTTCCGGCTGGCCCTGGGCGGCGTAGCTCTGCCCCAGGGCGATGCAGACGCTCACGAGGCCCCGGAAGTCCCGGTCGTGCTCCAGGAGGCGCTGGGCGGACTGGAGCATGCTGGCGGCGCGCTGGAACTGGCACTGGGCGGCCAGGGCCGTGCCCAGTTCGAGGGCGATGGCCACCTGGTCCTTGTGCTGCCCCTTGCCGCCGGGGAGCAGTTGAAGCCCTTCCTCCAGGGCGCGCAGCCCCTTGCCGGCGAAGCCCTGGAGCAGGTAGATCTTGCCCAGGGCGAGGCGCAACCGCGGCTGCTCCGGATGGTTGGGATGCTCGGCCAGGCACTCGAAGGCCGCCTGCGTCGAATCGAAGGCCTGGGGCAGCATGCGCAGGCGGATCTCCTGCATGGCCCGCTTGCGGTGCAAGCGCGCCTTCTGGAGGCGCATCCCCTCTCCGCCTGGGTCCGGCAGCCCTTCCAGGGACGCGAGGGCGAGCTGCAGGGCCTCGAGGGCGTGCTGGGAGGGCGGCTGGGCGCCGGAGGCCTGGGTGAACAGCGATCCGCCGGGCAGGCCGGCGGCCCAGGCGTCCGCGAGGAACTCGTGGAGGCGCGACCGCTGGGCGGGGGAGGGCTTGAGGTCCAGGGCCTGTTCCACCACCCGCTGGGCTTCGAGGGGTTGGGGCGGATCCTGCTCGATGGCGAGCATGACCTGGGCCAGGGCCGTGGATTCGTCCGAGGCCAGGGACTGGAGGCGGACGGACAGCACGGGCTTGGACACGCTCTCCTGCATGGCGCCGAGGAGGGCCCGCGCCAGGCGTTTCAGCTCCGCCTGGGGCGTGTGGGAAATGACGAGTTCCCGCAGCTTTGGATCCGGCACCGTCGCCCGGCCCTCCTGGATCTGGACCAGCCGGGAGGACGCCACAGCGGACAGGGCCTCCTCGAGGGGCTCGGGGCTCAGGGCCAGGGCCCGCGCCAGGGTGGCGGGCTCCTGGGCCTGGTCGGAGAGGGCCAGCATCCGCACCATGGCCAGGGACGCGGGGCCAAGGCGTTGCAGCCGCCCCAGCAGGACCTGGTTGACCAGATCCTCGTGGGCTTTCATGGGCGGACCGATGCGGCCGCTGAAACGCCATTTCCCCTCGCGCCAGGTGAGGCTCCCGTCCTGCTGGGCGAGCTCGAGGAGGCTCTGCAGGAGGCCGGGGTTGCCCAGGGAGCGGTGGAGGAGTTCGCGCTGGACGGGCTCAGGGACGGCGCCGGAGCCCAGGATCTCCGTCAGCAGGAGCCGGAGGTCCTCGTCCTCGAGGCGGTTGAGGTGCACCGCGGCCACGGACATGTCCCCCTTGAGGGGCCCGAGGAGGGGCTTGAGGCGCGCGCCTTCGGGCCCGGAGGTCACGCAGAGCAGCCAGGGGAGGTGGGAGCGCTGGATGAGGTCCCGGAGGAGGGCCACCACGTCCGGACTGGCGTGGCGCAGGCTGGAAAGGTAGATGAGCCGCTGGTGGAGCGTGTTGGCGAAGTCCATGGCCTCAAGGGCGGCTTTCAGCTCGTCGGGTTCGACCTGGTCCTCGGTCCCCTTGGTCTGCCGTCCCCCGGTGAGGAAGGCGTAGGATCCGATCACCCGGCTCAGCCCCCGGGCCACCTGGGGCTTCATGGCGTAGAGGTCCGCCTCGGTGCCCTGGAGCAGGCTCTGCAGGAAGCGGTCGAGGAAGGCGGCGGGCCCCTCCTCGTGCTGGGGCTCCAGGGCGTGGACCCAGAGCCCATCGGTTTCAGCGGCGGCCACGGACCAGGCCGCCAGGTGCTCCTTCCCGAGCCCTTCCTCGCCGTGGAGGATGACGATGCGCTCCATGGGAGAGGGCGCGGTGAGGCCGAACATGAGGGATTTGAGGTAGGTGAGTTCCTGGGCCCGGCCCCGCAGGGCCCGGCCCCGCACGTCGGAAAGGTCCCGGGGCAGTTCCCAGGGCGCGGCCTGGACAATGGCGGGGGCCTCCGGATCGGGCATGGACAGCCACAGCTGGGCCTGGTCCCAGGGCGCCTCTCCGTAGACCCGGGGAATGGTGAGCCGGCCGGCCTTCAGGCCGATCACCTCCGCGCTCAGGAGCCGGGGATAGCGGCTGCCGGCCAGCTCTTCCGAGAGCTTCGTCTGGAAGGCCCTGCGCTGGTCCTTGGAGTACTCATGCCAGGCCTTGGACAAAGGCGTGCCTTCCAACGCCTGCATGAGCCAGATCTCGCTCTCGTCGAAGCCGAAGTGCGACTCGCCACCGTCCAGGGGTTCCACATCCAGGAAGGAGCGGAGGTAGGTCTCCTTGATCTGGTCCAGTTCCCGGTCCCCGGGCCTGGGGTACCAGCGCTGCAGCAGGAAGCGGGCCCCGTCGCTGTCCCGCCGGATGATGTGCCAGGACTGCCCGGAATCCCCCACCTGCCCGACATCCGCGGCCCAGCTCACCCGCTGGGCGCCGTAGGCGGGCCGGATGCTCATCGCGCCGGGTGCTGGCGGGCCGCGGGCCGGGCGGGAAGCCCCGGTCTCACGGCAGCCATCCTGGAAGTCATGAAGGCGAGTGTAGCAGGGGGAAAGAAGCGGCGCGGGAAGGCCCGGACGAGGAAGAGAGCCAGTCTGGACGGGCCTTCCAGCAAATTGGGGTTTGACCTATCCAGGGGTGCCCAGCAGAATGGTTCAGTTACGCAGGTCACAATTCCGACGCGGTGCCCGAGCACGGGTCCCGGAGGATCTCTGACCCTGCGATGGATCACTACTGCGGGGATGACGATGGACGCCAATCTCGATTCCGCCACCACTTCCGGGGCCTGGGCCTGGTTCGACCAGGAGCACAGCGCTTCGAAGCGATTCATGATCAGCGGCGCCATCTGGGCCCTGGTGGGCACCTTCCTGGGCCTCCTGGCCGCCACCGAGTACTGGCTGCCGGACATGATCCACAACGTGGCCTGGCTGACCTTTGGCCGCATCCGGCCCACCCACATCAATGTGGTGGCCTTCGGTTTCATCTCCATGAGCACCGTGGGCGCGATCCTCTACGTGATCCCCGAGCTCTGCCGCACCCGGCTCCACAGCGAGCGGGTCGGCAACATCCTGATGCTGGCCTGGAACGCCGTGATCACCGCGGGCATCTTCTGCCTGCTGAGCGGCATCACCGAGGGCCGCGAATACGCCGAGCTGCCCTGGTTCCTGGACATCCCCCTCTTCGCCGCCCTGCTCGTCTACTGCTGGCTGGTCTGGATGACCGTCCTGAACCGCAAGGAGAAGCAGCTCTACGTGACCATCTGGTACGTCGCGGGCACCACCATGTGGTTCCCCATCGTCTACCTCATCGGCAACAAGGTCTTCTTCTCCATGACCGGCATCGCCGACGCCATCGCCGGCTGGTTCTACGGCCACAACATCCTGGGCCTCTGGTTCACCACCAACGGCATCGGCCTCACCTACTACTTCCTGCCCAAGATCACGAAGAACCCGCTCTACTCCCACCTGCTCTCCATCGTGGGCTTCAGCACCATCGCGATGTTCTACACGCCCACGGGCACCCACCACCTGCTGCAGAGCCCGGTGCCCGAGTGGCTCAAGGCCGTGGCGGTGATCAGCTCCGTGATGCTGCTGGTCCCCGTGATGAGCGTGCTGGTGAACTTCTTCCTCACCATGAAGGGGAAGTGGGGCATGCTCGGCGCCAACATCCCCTTGCGCTTCTTCATCACTGCCATGTGGTTCTACCTGCTGACCTGCTTCACGGGCCCCTTCCAGGCCACCCGCTGGATCAACTGGTACCTCCACTTCACCCATTGGGTCGTGGGGCACGCCCACTTCGCCCTGCTGGGCACCTTCGGCTTCGTGGCCTGGGGCGCCATCTACTACTGCGTGCCCCGCGTCTCGGGCCGGCAGTGGTACAGCCGCCGGCTCGCCAATGCGCACTTCTGGCTCTCCCTGGTGGGCACCACCATCATGATGACCGCCCTCACCATCGCCGGCCTCGCCCAGGCCGCCGCCTGGGAGGAAGGCACCCCGGTCTACCGCGGCGTCATCATGGTGAACCCCTACATGGGTATGCGGGCGTTCTCGGGGCTGCTGATCGTCATCGGCCAGCTCCTCTTCGTCTACAACATCCTCAAGACCCTTGTGTTCACGGAAGAAACGGCCGAAGGGCCGCTGGAAGAGGCCGCGCCATCGCCACTCTAGGCGCCCACCCAGGCTTGAGCTTGCGACGGAACCCCCGGGACGGAACGACCAGGACACCACGGCTAGGACGATCACGATGAGCACGCAGCGCGCCAACTACCTCTACCCCTCCATCGGCATGGGCCTCATCCTCGCCAGCATCATCTTCGTGGTGGTGCTGGTGCCGCGGTGGACCTTCAGGCCGCCGGAGCCGCGGGACCTCCGCAACTACACGGCCCAGGAACTCCGGGGCCGGGAACTCTACAAGAAGGAGGGCTGCTGGTACTGCCACTCCATGGTGAGCCGGCCCCAGGACTGGGACCACGGCGTGCGCAGCAAGTCCTCGGACTACTATTTCGACGAGTACCACCTGCTGGGTTCCGAGCGCTCAGGCCCCGATCTCGCCAACATCGGCGGCAAGTTCCCGGACGAATACCACATCCAGCACCACCGCGAGCCCCGCTCCCTCAAGCCCGGCTCCAACATGCCGCGTTTCGACTACCTCTCCGAACAGGAGATGACCGACCTCACCGCCTACCTCCAGAGCCTGGGTCCCAACGGCACCCGCGCCCTGGATCCCACCCTGGAGCATGGCGCCAAGCGCAGCGTGGGCCAGGAGCTCTACGCCCGGACCGGGGAGACCCGCTGGGCCACGGTCCAGGACTGGACCTGGGAAAAGGGCCCCTTGAAGGGCCAGACGGAGAAGGTCGCGAAGTGGAAGGGCGGCGTGGCTGAGCGCGAGGCCCTGGCGGCGAAGAACTATGACGCCCACCCGGAAGTCCCCTACAAGTACAGCGCCGAGATCGAGGAACTGCTCTACGGCACGAGCCACGAGGCCCAGAACGCCAAGACGCCCCTGAAGGCCTGCATCACGCCCAAGTTCGGCAACGAGGAGCAGGTCCACGAGGCCCGCCAGGAGAACCCGAACCTGGCCAGCTGGACCGAAGTGAGCTTCAAGGAGCCCGCGACGATGCCCACGGACCTCGTCGAGGCGAAGGCCCTGATGGCCCGCCGCGTGGTGGCCAACCAGGGCCGCGGCATCTTCAACCAGAAGTGCGCCACCTGCCACGGCCTCGACGGCAACGGCAAGGGCTGGGCCGCCGCCACCATGACCAAGCGCCCGGCGAACTTCCAGGAAGACAAGTTCATGAACTACAACACGGACACCTGGTACTGGCGCATCAGCCGCGGCGTGCCCTCCACCCAGATGCCCCGGTGGGAGTACACCCTGGATCCCTACCAGCGCCTCCAGTTGACCGCCTTCATGAAGTACATCTCCCAGAACAAGGGCCTCGGCACGCTGCTCGGCGTGGAAGGCGAATACGGCCGGCCCCCCAGCGCCGCCGCCTCCGCCCCGGCTCCCGCCGCCGCGCCGTCGAAGTGAAGCGAGGACACCCATGGCCACGGATCCCAAGCACAATCCCAACGACGAGCCGATGGAGGAGGTCTCCGGCACCAGGATCGGCCACGGCAAGGCGCCCTTCGCCCTCGTGATCCTCTACCTCATCATCCTGATCTGGGCCGTCCTGGCCTGGATCCGGCCCAGCGGCACCTGATTCGGGAAGGACGGACGATGCACGACACGCGTTTCACCTTCACCTCCCGCGGCCTTTCCTTCGCCGCCGTGGGCGCAGCCTTCGCCGGCCTGCTCGTGGTCGGCTGCGCCGACGGCCTGACGGTCAAGCAGCAGCCTGCCGGAGACCGCCCCAAGGCCATGTCCGGCGCCATCTCGAGCCTCGAGCGGGGCTCCGAGAGCAATGCCTATCCGCTGAACCTGCCCTCCACTGACAAGTTGCGGGGCCGCGCGGCCTATACCGTCAATTGCCAGTCCTGCCACGGCACCTACTACACCGCCGCCGAAAAGGCCGACAGCGCCAAGGATCTGGCCTTGGCTGACGGCCACGTGGACAAGAACAAGGTGATCGGCCCCTTGAAGGAAGAGGGGCGCTATCCCGCCGTCGCCACCAAGAACGGGCCCGACTTCATGAGCCGGGACTGGCGCTTCCAGCGCACCCCCGGCCAGATCTTCCAGCTCCTGGCCGAAGGCAGCGCCCCGGAAAAGCTGGGCCTGCCCAAGGGCAAGCGCCTGCAGCACCCGGGCCCCGTGCCCGGTCCCGACGGCAAGCCCCTCCGCAACGCCGACGGCACTCTGAAGATGGAAATGGGCCGGGGCTGGCTCGATTTCATGGAGATCAGCCGCGGCGGCGTGACCTACACCCCCGGCGACCCCGTGCCCATCTGGGATGCCATCTTTTACGTCTGGAGCCGCTCCATCGCCGGCCACAGCGTGACCCGCTTCAAGGAGGTCTGGGACGTGTACGGGCAGAACTGCAACGTCTGCCACGGCACCATCGGCAAGGGCGACGGGCCCGCGGCCCGGACCCTCTATCCCCTGCCCTTCAACTTCACGAACCGGAAGGCCATGGCGGAAACGACGGATGAGTTCCTCTTCTGGCGCATTTCCGAAGGCGGCCAGTTCACCAAGATTCCCGAGAGCATCCAGCAGACCATGACGCCCCAGGCCCTCAGCCTGTACGTGCACCAGTGGTCCGCCATGCCCGCCTGGCGCGGCGTCCTTTCCGACGACCAGCGCTGGATGGCCGTGGACGGGGTGCGCAGCAAGTCCTACGACCACGAGTGAGGCCCCGCATGCAAGAGAACACCCGCAGGTTCCTCCTGAAGACCATCACCAGCCTGCCCATCGTCGGCGGGTCGGTGCTCGCCATGCACGCCATCCTCCGGTTCTTCAAGCCCACCATGGTGGGCGGCATCACCGGCCTCATGGCGCCCCCGGACGAGGCGGGCAGCGCCCTCCAGGCCGTGGCCCAGGTCTCGGAACTCACCAAGCCCTGGGACTTCAAGGACTTCATCTATGTCCGCAAGTCCGTGGAGTACAGCTCCCGCAAGTGGCAGGGCGCCAAGATCCCCGGGTTCGTGGTGCGGCTCCCGGACGAGTTCGTGGACCCCAAGGACGAGAAGAGCAAGTACGTGGTGGTGCAGCGCATCTGCCCGCACCTCGGCTGCACCTTCAACTTCATCAGCAACTCGGAGGAGTTGGCCGGCGGCTACAACTACAAGGCCCCGCCGCCCTTCCACCCGCACTTCGCCTGCCCCTGCCACCTCTCGGTGTACGACCCGACCCGGCCCCAGCCCATCGCCGGCAGCGTGGCGGGCAAGGCCTTCGACAAATTGCCGGGCAAGGTCGTCTCCGGCCCCGCGCCCCGTCCGCCCCGCACCATGGCCTTCGACATCAAGGACGGACAGATCTGGATCACGGACACCGAAGGAGGCGGCGTTGGTTAATCAAGTCCCCACCTGGCTGCCTGCGCGCATCGCCAACTTCATCCCGCGGCAGGGCCTGCTGAGGCACCTGCTCCTGGGCCTCATCTGCGCTGTCCCCAACCTCGTGGACTGGGTCGCGGACCGCTGGAACAAGATGGACCTCTTCGACGAGACCCACGTCCAGGAGGCCAAGACCAACCCCTGGTACAGCCTGGGCGGCATGTGGTACTGGGCCTGGATCCTGGTGATCATCAGCGGCGTCATCCTGATGATCTACTACATCCCCGAGACTTCGATCTCCTTCAGGTCCATCGAGAACATCCAGAGCAACTGGGTCTGGGGCGCGATCCCCATCGGCGCCATGGTCCGCGGCATCCACAAGTACGGCGCGGACGCCTTCATCATCCTCGCGACGATGAAGTGCTACCGCATCTGGTTCACCGGCGGCTACAAGAACGGCCGGGAGCTGAGCTTCATCGTCGCGATGGTGCTGCTCATCATCGGCATGTACTCCGGCCTGACGGGCTACCTGCTGATCTGGAACCAGCGCGCCCTGTGGGCGACGAAGGTGATGGCCACCTTCCCCACCTACCTGGACCAGAACCCGAGCTACCTGCCCCTGGGCGAGTTCATCAACGCCACCAACCAGGGCAAGACCACGGCGCAGGTGCTGCTCGGCGGCACCTCCATCGGCCCCGCCACGGTGACGCGCTTCTATGCCTTCCACTTCATGCTGAGCTTCGTGCCGATGATCTTCTTCGAGCTGCGCGTCTACAACCGCGGCTTCAAGCGCATGAACATCAGCAACTGGGCCAAGCTGGCGGTCTTCGGCGTCATCCTCGCCGTCGCCATCCTCATCCCCGCGGCCCAGGGCAGCCCGGCCAACCCCGAGGTCACGCCCAATCCCATCCTGAGCGACTGGTACTTCCTGGCCATGTACCACATGCTCAAGCTCCAGGATCCCTACCTCGCCACCATCCTTACCGTGGGCATCCCGGTCCTGGTGCTGCTGGCCCTCTTCCTGGACCGGCGCCCCGAGACCGAGTGGGGCAAGCGGCAGATCGCCAACTGGATCGGCATCGGCGGCCTGATCTACTTCATCGTCTTCAGCTTCCTGATCATCGAGGGCATCGCGGACATCCATAGGGACGCGCCGCTCTGGTACTACTCCATGGGCCTTTTCCTGCTCATCGGGTACTTCCAGGACTGGGCCTACGTGATGAAGCGGGACAGCGCCAAGTGGTGGCAGACCTTCCACGTCTTCTTCGTCGTCTTCATCCTCCTCTGCATGTCGGCGAACACGCTCTACCACTACTTCGGCGACATCCGGGAATGGAACAACTCGGCCAAGGCCCTGATGGAGCAGATGGCCGGCGGCGGCGCCATGACGCAGGATGCGGCCTACGACCTCCTCGAGAAGACCCGGCCCGGCCTCAACCTCTGGCACACGCCGGCGGCCACCGTGGCCGCGGGCAAGCCCAAGGGCATGGAGCTCTGGCTCTTCCACGTCATCGGCTGGCTCGGCTGCATCGTGGCCGGCACCGTCATCGGCCTCGCGCGCTGGGGTGCCAAGCGGGACGCCGAGCTGGCGGTGCTCGAAGCCAAGGCGAAGCCGAAAGCGGCGGGGGCCTGACCACCATGTACGACACCGCGCGCATCAGGCTCTGCAAGTGGACCGGCTTCGCCCTCGGCGTGCTGTTCCTCAGCCAGGCCATCGCCCGGTGGAGAGACTTCTTCGCCGTGCCCGGCGTCGGCACCTACGTCGCCATCATGGCCGCCGTCACGGTCTTCGCGGTCCTGATGACCAGCCTCGCCGTGGTGGTCTACGCGGAAGAGAAGGCCAAGGGCAATGTGAAGGCGCCCATGCCCCTCTTCGACCGCTGGTCCGACCGCTTCTTCTTGAAACGCTAGCTGCCTGAACCCTAGCTGCCTGAACCACTGAACGGGGAATTCCCATGAAAAGCCCGAAACCACGCTCCGCCTTCGGCATCATCTTCCTGGTGCTGGGCTTCGCCGTCTTCTTCGTGCTCGCCGCCAACAGCATCAGCGCCGAGCTGGACGATGTCCTCCACCAGGCCCCGGCCGGCGGCAAGATGCGCCAGGCCAACGCGCCGGCGGTGGTGAACAAGGTGGTGGATGGCACCATCACCAAGCTCTACCCGACGGTGGCGGACATCCCCTACATCAAGAACGTGAACAAGGGCGTGAGCACCAACGACAACCCATTCCAGCAGTTCAACGTGGTGCGCTGGCTGGGCTGGGCCTTCGTGCTGGGCGCCCTGATGGAAGTGGGCGTGGCGTACCTGCGCGCCCAGAAGTCCCAAGTGGCCGAGTGAGGACGGTGACCATGTACAAGAAATTCCTCAGCCTCACCAAGAGCCTCACCGTCAGCCTCGAGAAGGGGCTGAACTTCCTGACGACCCAGGAGCACAACCCCCTCTACTTCCATGGCGCCATGCCGCTCTACTGCTTCTGGTTCCTGATCTTCAGCGGCATCATGCTGTGGATGTACTACATCCCCACCCTGGACCGGGCCTGGTCCTCGGTGAACTACATCACCTCGCTGCCGGTGGTGCAGCAGGTGGTGAACAAGCAGGGCCAGACCATCTGGCAGACCGCCGCCATCAGCGAGGCCACGGGCATTCCCTACGGCGCCGTGGTCCGCGGCATCCACCGCTGGGGCGCCGCGGGCATGATGATCACCACCCTGCTGCACATGTTCCGGGTCTACTTCACGGACCGCCACCGCAGCTGGCGTTGGCTGCCCTGGGTGAGCGGGGTGCTGCTGCTCGTGATCCTGCTCTTCACCGGCATCACCGGCTACCTGCTGGTCTGGGACGCCCGGGCCTACGCCATGGTGGTGAGCACCCAGGCCTGGCTCCGCGCCATTCCCGCCATCGGCGGCTGGATGGCGGAGTTCTTCACCGGCGGCGACATCCGCGACTACACCCTCACCCGCTTTCTCTTCTTCCACGTGGGCGGGGCCAGCTTCCTCTTCTGGCTCATCTGGATGCACTTCATCCGCCTCCACGAACCCGTGGTGACGCCCAGCCGCGCCACGAACTTCCTCACCTTCGGCTTCATCCTGGTGGCCGCCGGCGCCATCCCCGCCATCAACGTGACCGAGGAACTGATCAAGCAGTACCCGACCCTTGCGGCCCAGAAGGACTTCATCGCCTCCGACGCGCCTGCCCAGATCGGCATGATCGTCCAGAACATGCGTTACGACGCCTGGTACATGTTCCCTTATTACCTCATCGAGCGTCTCGGCCCGGTGCTGGCCTGGATCATCCTGGGCGGCTCGACGATCCTGCTCTTCGTCGCGCCCTTCTACCCCAAGGACCGCCGGGACAACATCGCCGAGGTCCTGGACGCCAAGTGCACGGGCTGCACCTTCTGCTCCCTGGACTGCCCCTTCGAGGCGATCACCATGCAGGAGCGGGCGCCGGGCTCGAAGTTCAAGCTCATCGCCGTGGTCCAGGCGGCCCGCTGCTCCGAGTGCGGCATCTGCGTGGGCTCCTGCCCCTTCCAGGCCATCGACCTGCCCAACACCCATTCCAAGACCATCGAGGCCGATGTTCTGGCCCTCCTGAAGACGGGTGCCTAATGTCCGAACAAGTTGAGAAGAAGCCCCGCGTGATCATCGGCTTCGTCTGCGAGCGCAGCCTGCCCATCGACCAGATGATGGATGCCCAGAAGGCGCTGGTGGACGATCCGGAGACGAAGATCATCGTCCTGCCCTGCTCGGGCATGGTGAAGCCCACCCAGCTGGAACTGGCCCTGGCCAACGGCGCGAACGCCACCTTCGTGTGCGGCTGCGCCATGGGCGACTGCCACTACCGCCTGGGCAACGTGTTCATCAAGGAGCGCCTCGAAGGCGAGCGCAACCCCAAGCTGCGCAAGAACACCGACAAGCGCCGGGTGGGCATGTTCTTCGTGACCATCAAGGACAAGCAGCCTTTCCTGGAGGCCCTCGCGGCCTTCAAGGACAAGGTCGCCGAGATCGGCTAAGGAGCAGACCATGGCAGCCCCCTCCAAGACCCAGACCCCCAAGATCAGCAGCTACATGGTGATGCTGCGCTATGTCGTGTTCTACGCCTTCTTCTTCGCCGTCCTCTACCTCGTCGGCATGTTCGGCGAAGTGGCCGAGAGCTGATTTCTTTCCAGGAGGGACCATGACCGACGCCCCCGAAGTTCCCAACACCCAGGACGCCGACGCCCCGGAAACGGTCTCCGTGCTGGAGATCCTGCGGGAGAACTGGGTCCTGACCCGTTCCCTGATCATCTTCATCCTGATGCTCTTCGTGCCACTCTTCCTTGCCTGGAAGCTCGACCTCTTCCTCGTCGCCAACAACTGATCCGCCTCTGAAGGAGGCCCGCCATGGAAACTCCCCAGCACTGGACCCTCGTCATCGTCTTCACCACCGTCGGCATCGCCTTCGCCGCCGGCTTCGTCATGTTCGCCCTCTGGGCCATCCGCGCCGGCCAGTTCAAGGACGTGGAAGGCGTGAAGTACCGCATGCTCGAGGACTGGAACGCCAAGGGCGGCCGCAAGGAAGGCGAGGAGTTCGAGGGGTAGGGCGGCTTCGAGTTCGCACGGTGAAGGCGCCTCAGGCGCCTTCGTGCGTTTTGGGATCCTTCGCCCGGTCGAGGATGTGCTGGAAGACCTCGCCGCTGTTCAGCAGGAAGGTGTGGATGGCAGAGACCGGGACAAGCTCAACACCCCCGATGTGCGCCTCACCCACCGTGACGATGCCGTCGTTCGTTCGTCCGCGGAAGGGTCGAGGGAACCCTGCCGTCCCGGCGATGACAGTGACCGGTACGTCCGGAAAGGGCAGTTTCCTCATGCGCGAAGGGTCCGCGAGCATCCGGCCGGAGTCTCCGGAGAACAGTCTGAACAAGCACCGGTCGCGAAGCCGCCGTGCCAGCCGCGGCGAGCGGTGCGGGGAACCCACGAGGAACAGGTGGGCGGGCAGGGGCGTTTCAGTCGGGAGCTTCGCGAGGGCGGCGCGAAGCAAAAGGCCGCCAAGGGAGTGGCCGACCACGATGTAGGGGCCGGAGGCCGCGAGGCGTTCGAGGCGCCGTCCAAGCCGGGATGCGATGGCATCAAAATCCTGGAAGGCGGCCACGTATCCGAAGAGGGAGGCTTGGACGCCCGCGCGGCCCAGGCGGTAGGCCAGCTGGGCCGCCGCCAGCGGGGTGCGCCCCATGCCGTGGACGATCAGGGCCCGCACGATCCCTCTCCCGGCATCCCGATCCATTCCTTCAACAGCCCCAGCTCCACCATCAGCGCCCCCATGCGCTCCACGGGCAGGCCCATGACGGTGGCGAAGCTGCCGTCGATGCGCTCGATGAAGAGGGCCGCGATGCCCTGGGCGGCGTAGCTGCCGGCCTTGTCCATGGGCTCGCCGGTGCGGGCGTACCAGCGGGCCTGGGCCTCGCTGATGGGGCGCATGACCACGTGGGCGGTATCCACGAAGGCATGCACTTCCTCGTCCTGCATCAGACATAGCCCGGTGTGCACCTCGTGGGCGCGGCCCTGGATGAGGCCCAGCATGCGCACGGCATCGTCCTCGTCCTCGGGCTTGTTGAGGGTGTGGTGGTCCACCGCCACGGTGGTGTCCGAGGCCAGCACCCATTGGCCGGGATGCCGCGCCGCCACGGCGGCAGCCTTCACCTTGGCGAGGCGCAGGACGAGGGCCTCGGGATCCTCCCCGGGGAGGGGCGTTTCATCGGCGTCGGGGACATCGATCTCGAAGGGGAGGCGCAGGGCCTCCAGCCACTGGCGGCGGCGGGGGCTGGAACTCGCGAGGATCAGCATCAGCGGAGGCCCTTCTGCTTCAGGTCCTTCACCAGGACCCGCATGTGGATCGTGTCCATGGCCTCCGCCCGCTGGAAGCCGAAGCGGGGGTAGAGGTCCACGGCATCCCGGGTCTCCAGGACGAAGCGCTGCACCTCGCCCACCCACGGGTGGCGCAACGCCCAGCGCACGAGGGCCGACGCGACGCCGTGGTGGTGCAGGTCGCTGGCGGTGACCACGTCGTAGAGCTTGGCCTCGTAGGCATGGTCGCTCCAGACCCGCGTGGTGCCCACCAGCCGGCCCCCGCGGCCTCCCTCGGGCACCAGCCGCGCTGTCAGGAGCCGCGAGCAGGCGAGCAGGCGCCGCCACTGCTCCAGGGTGCGGTCCGCGGTCCAGGGCACGGCTTCCGCCTGGAAGTAGGTCTGCAGCTCCTTGGGATCCGCAGTCCAGGTCTCGTCGGCGAAGGCCACCAGGCCCGAAGGCGTTTCCATGGGTGCGGGGGCCAGCAGGGCGTCCGTCATGGCGCGGTCTCCTCGTCGCCGTCAACGGGGCTGGTGCCCGGACGGATGAAGCGCAGGGCGAAGGCGAGGGTCAGCAGGCCCGAGGCGGCGAACCAGAAGAGCTGGGCGCCCTTCTTGCGGGCCGGCGTGTAGACCGGCTCCCAGGCCAGGTGGAAGGCGTGGGTGGCGCGGGTCATGGGCTCGCCCCACAGCTCCCAGGTGCCGTCGGCGCGGCTGAGGCCGGACTTGCCCGTCAGGGTGGCCCGCAGCATGGGAATGCCCTGCTCCACCGCCCGCAGGCGGATCTGGTTGAAGTGGAGGTCCGTGGCCACGGTGCGGTCGAACCAGCCGTCGTTGGTGTGGTTGGTGAGGAGCTGGGCGCCGCCGAGGGCCACGCCCGCCTGGGTGCGGGCGGGGCTGAGGGCCTCGCTGCAGATGAGGGGATGGATGCGCAGGAGCCCCTGGGGCGTGGTCATTTCGAAGGTGCTGGCGGCGGTGAGGGCCCCGGGCTCCTGGGAGAGGAAACCGAGCTTGCGGTCCAGCCAGTGGCGCATCGCGGGCGGGCCGGGCATGCGCTCGCCGAAGGGCATGGGCTCCACCTTCGCTTGTACGAAGGAGGGCCGGCCATCGGCTTCGCCCCGCACCAGGTTCAGCAGGCCGCCTTCGGTGCCGAAGACCCACGCGAGACCGCGCCGCTGCGCCTCTTCCCTCAGCCGTGGCTCCGGTCCCCGGTGGTCCACGCCCAGGATCGAACTTTCCGGCCAGAGCAGCAGGGTGGCCATGCCCGGACGGGGCAGCTGGGCCTCCCGCAGGGCCGCGTCGCTCAGGGCCCAGGCGTCCGCCTCCATGCCCGGGCGCCGAAGACCGGCCTCGAAATTGGGCTGGACCATCACCACGTCCAGCTCGCGTCTGGGCGCCTTGGGCAGGAAGGACCAGGCCAGCCCGAAGACGAGAAGGCTGCCGTAGAAGGCCGCGGGAGCCGCGAGGATGGAGCGCACCCGACGGCCCTCCGCGAGGCTGCCGGCGAAAAAGGCTCCGCACCCGAAGGCCAGGGCGCTGAACCCGTAGCTGGTGAGGAAGGCGGCGCTCTTGGCCAGGAGCGGCAGGCCGCCCAGGCCCGAGCCCCAGCTCCACTCGTAGATGTGGAAGCCCTTGGCCTCCCAGAGCAGGGTCGCGAAGGCGGCGCCGGCGGCGGCGCCCCAGCGGCCGGAGCGGCGGAACATCCAGCGGGCGAAGGCGATCACGGCGGTGAAGCCCAGGGCCTCGTAGCCGAAGAAGAGGCCGGAGCCGAGCCAGGCCACACCCTTCGGCAGGTTGCCCTTCACCTCGATGACGTTGGGGACCCAGTGGAAGATGAGCACCAGCCCGATCACCCAGGCGAGCAGGGTCCAGCCCAGGGCCCGGCCCTTGAAGGCGCCGTCCATCATCAACGCCGGGATCAGGAAGCAGAGCAGGGCTTCGAGGTAGCCATGCCCGGACGCGTAGGGGATGCCGTAGCAGACGTAGAGCAGCCCGGCGAGGACCGCGGCCTCGAAGAGGCGCAGGAGCGGACGGCCCTTCAGGTGCTGGATGTTGAGGTCTTCCACCGTCGCTCCGCTTCGAAACAGGCAATGCCCGCCGCCACCGCGGCGTTCAGGCTTTCCACGCCCTGGGTGGGAATGGCCACCCGCCGCACGGCGCCGGGCAGTTCCACATGCGCCCAGCCGTGGCCCTCGTTCCCCACCAAGAGGCGCAGGGGTTCGGAAAGATCCGCCCGGTCGAGGGGCGTGGCGCCCGGACCGCCGTCCAGGGCCACCCAGTGGCCCAGGTCCAGGGGCCAGTCCGCGACGCGGCGCACGGGCATCAGGAAGGCCGCCCCCATGGAACCCCGCAGGGCCTTGGGGGAGAAGGGATCCGCGGCGCCGGGACCAAGGAGGGCCTCCTGGAAGCCAAAAGCCGCGGCAGCGCGCAGGATGGCGCCCAGGTTGCCGGGATCCTGGATCTCCCACGGGACGATCACCCGCCGGGCGAGAGGGCCCGCCGGCTCCGGCCCCACCCGGCAGACGAGGATGGAATCCGGCGGGCTGCCGGCCTCCGCCAGGTCCGCCAGCAGGTCGGGCTTCATCCGGATCACGGCGTCGGACTGGCTCCAGGTCTGCAGGTCCCCGTCCTGCACCAGGTAGGCTTCCGGGTGGAAGCGCGCCTGTTCCGGGGAGCGCGTCCAGGCGCTGATGACCTTGCTCCCGACGAGCAGGGTGTGGGTGCGCTTCGTGCCGTTGGCGAGCAGGAGCCCTTTGAGCTCCTTGAACCACGGGTTCGACCTGGAGGTGATCCGGTCCGGAAGACGCATCGTCCCAGCGTATCCGGGGCCCACCCCGTGTGCGCCCGATCACTTCCGTCCAGCCCGTGGACGGCCTTCGTCCCTCGGTCCTCTAGGGTCCGGACCTTCCCTGGTAGCATGGGAAATTCTTTGTCCAATCCGTGTTTCCAGGAGATTCCTCATGGCTGATGAGGTCGTACACAAGCCCTACATCCCCGACGAAAGCAATGTCGCGGAGTTCACCCCCAAGGCCATCATCTTCGGCGTCATCTTCGGGCTCATCTTCGGCGCCTCGACGGTGTACCTCGCGTTGCGGGCGGGCCTCACGGTCTCGGCCTCCATCCCCATCGCCGTGGTGGCCATCTCCCTGCTGAAGAAGTTCGGCGGCTCGACGATTCTGGAAAACAACATCGTCCAGACCATCGGGAGCGCCGGTGAGAGCATCGCGGCGGGCGTAGTTTTCACCCTCCCGGGCTTTCTCTTCCTGGCCAAGGACCTGAACGGTGTATCCGTGGGGACTCCCTTTTTCTCCTACTGGACCATCTTCACCCTCGCTCTGTTGGGTGGTGTCCTGGGCATCCTCATGATGATCCCCCTGCGCCGGGCCCTCATCGTGAAGGAGCACGGCGAGCTGCCGTATCCGGAAGGAACTGCCTGTGCCTCGGTGCTCATCGCCGGGGAAAAGGGTGGTGAGTTGGCCAAGACTGCCTACATGGGGCTGGGAGTCGGTGTCGTCTACGCGATCTTCCAGTTGATCCTGAAGATTGTCGCCGATACCCCGACGTGGGTATCAAACATGAAATCCAAAGTCTTCCCCGCCGCCACGGTGAATGCCGACATCACACCTGAATACATGGGTGTGGGCTACATTCTCGGTATCAAGAACGGCGGCATTCTGGTTGCTGGCGGTGTCATGGCCTGGCTGGGCCTCATCCCTCTCCTGGCCACCCTCGTCCCCGGGGACGCCATCGCCACCCAGCTGGTAAAGCTGGGCTACCTGAAGGACGCGGCCGTGGCTGGTGCCTACGGCTGGAATCCCGCCACCCACGAGTTCGCCCAGCTGAACCGGGCCATCTACTTCGCCTACGTCCGGCAGATCGGCGCGGGCATGGTGGCCGCCGGTGGCTTCATCACCCTTCTCAAAACCATTCCCACTATCGTCAGTGCCTTCAAAGGCGCGGTGGCCTCCATGAAGGAGGGTGTCGGGGCCGGTGGTGTGAAGCGCACGGAAAACGACCTGCCCTTGACAGTGGTAATTGGCGGCTGCATCGGCCTCGTGATCATCGTGGCGCTCCTGCCCTTCATTCCGGGCAGTGGCATCATGAGCAAGTTGCTGCTTGGCGTACTGATGATCATCTTCGGTTTCTTCTTCGTCACCGTCAGTAGCCGCATCGTCGGAATCATCGGCTCCTCATCGAATCCGATATCAGGGATGACTATCGCCGCCCTCATGGCCACCTGCCTCATCTTCGTGGGCATGGGCTGGACCGGCGACCTCTACCAGCCCATGGCCCTCTGCGTGGGCGGCATGGTGTGCATCGCCGCCGCCAATGCTGGCGCCACCAGCCAGGACCTGAAGACCGGCTACCTGGTGGGCGCGACGCCACGGAGCCAGCAGATCGGCCTCATGATCGGCGCCGTGGCCGCAGCGGTCATCATTGGGATCACGATCAAGGTTTTGGACCGCCCCACGGCCGAGATGGCCGCCCAGGGCCTCCAGCACGCCATCGGCAGCGATAAGTTCCCTGCTCCGCAGGGCACGCTCATGGCAACCCTGATCAAGGGGCTTCTTGCCCATAACCTGGACTGGCAGTTCGTTCTGGTGGGCGTCTTCTTCGCCATCACCATGGAACTCTGCGAAGTCCGGTCGCTCGCTTTCGCCGTGGGAGCCTACCTGCCCCTCAGCACCACGCTCCCCATCTTCATCGGCGGCGTGATCCGCTGGGTGGCGGACCGGAAGATTAAGGCCGATGCAGGTGAGGGCCACTCGGGCGATGAGGAGCTGGGTCCTGGCAACCTCTTTGCCACGGGCCTCGTGGCCGGTGGCGCCCTCATGGGTGTTTTCGTCGCGTTCCTTGCGGGCGCAGCCAGCTACCTGAAAGACAACGGGAAGGACGGTTTGTTTGAGTTCCTGAAGTCCATCAATTTCGAAGAACGGATCAGTCACGCAATCGGACACGGCTGGTTCCAACTCCTCGGCGTGGCGGCTTTCGCCCTCATGGGCGCCATCCTCTTCAAGGTGGCCCTGAAGCCCGCGCCCAAACTGGACTGACCTCAGACGAGGGGGACCGCGCGCTCCCTTCGGTCGCTCTCCGTCCCCCTCGTGCTCCCCACGCCGTGTCCGGGCCAAGCCCGGGCACGGCGTCCTGGTGTTCCGGCTCGACGCTGGGTAGACCCCGCTCGGCGGGGCTTGTTCGTGGCTGCGGCGGGGTTCGCCCATAATCAGGCTGATTTCTTCCGGAGCCCCCATGTTCATGCTCGCCGTCCTCCTCGCCGTCCTCGGCTTCATCCTCTGGCGCGTCCGCAGCAAGGGGGCGCCGGTGGCGGTGGAGGGCGGGGACGAGGTGCGGGGCCGGCGCGGGGGTTCCCTCGATCTGCCGGGGACCCTGCGGGCGGGGGCCTCCCAGGCGCTGAAGATCGCCATGACCGCCGCCTTCGCCCTTTCGGCCCTGTTGGCGGTCGCCTCCACGGTCCGCGTGGTGGACCCGGGCTACGGCGGCGTGATGGTGCTCTTCGGCCGCGTGCGCGCCGAGCCCCTGCCTTCGGGCCTCCACATGATCAATCCCTTCTGCAACCTGGTGCAGATGGAAGTCCGCACCCGCAACTACACCATGTCCAGCCAGCACGACGAGGGCACGCGCCGCGGGGATGACAGCATCGCGGTGATCACCTCCGACGGCCTCACGGTGAACCTGGACGTGACGGTGCTCTACGCCATGGACCTCGCCAAGCTGCCGGAGATCTACCGCACCCTCGGCGAGAACGTGGAGGAGCGGCTGATCCGCAGCGAGATCCGCAGCGCCATCCGGGACGCCGCCGCCAGCCTTGCGGCCACGGACCTCTACAGCGCCAAGCGCCAGGAGTTTGTCGCGTGGGTGTCCAAGACGCTGACCGAGCGCTTCACCAGCCGCGGCATCACCCTGGAGCAGGTGCTCCTCCGGGACGTGCGCCTGCCCCAGCAGATCACCCAGGCCATCAACGCCAAGATCGCCGCGGACCAGGAGGCCCAGAAGATGACCTTCGTCCTGCAGAAGGAGAAGCAGGAAGCGGAAAGGAAGCGCATCGAAGCCGAAGGACAGGCCAAGGCCCAGGAGATCGTCAGCAAGAGCCTCACGCCCCAGATCCTCGACTACCAGCGCATCCAGGCCCTGAAGGAGATCGGCGCCCACGGGAACATGGTCATCACCGGCAGTGGCGGCACGCCGCTGATCCAGGTCTCGCCCAAACGCGGAGAGTGACGGCCCTGGTCTTCCTCAACCCACTCGTCCACGAAAAGGCCCCGCGGCTGCGGGGCCTTTTCAATGGACGCCGGTGGTTCAGCCTTCGGGGGTGGCGGCCGGGGGGTCCGTCTTCGACCGGAACCAGCCGAAGGCCTTGCGCCAGCCCCAGTCGTCCAGCACCTCGTAGAAGACCGGCACGATGACGAGGGTGAGGAGGGTGGAGGTGATGATGCCGCCCACCACCGCCCGCGCCATGGGCGCCCGCATCTCCGCGCCGCTGCCCAGGGCGAGGAAGAGGGGCAGCATGCCGAAGATCATGGCGAAGCTGGTCATGAGGATGGGGCGCAGGCGGGTCTTGCCGGCGGAGACGAGGGCCTCGGTGCGCTCCTGGCCTTCCTTGCGGTGTTGGATGGCGCTGTCCACCAGCAGGATGGCGTTCTTGGTGACGAGGCCCATGAGCAGGATGAGGCCGATGCTCGTCATCATCGAGTTGGTGTCGCCGGTGACGAGGAGCATCAGCACCATGCCCACCATGGAGAGGGGCAGGCTCAGCATGATGGTGATGGGCAGCTTGAAGCTCTCGAACTGGCTGGCCAGGACGAAGTAGATGAAGATGATGGCCAGCAGCATCGCCGAGCCCATGTAGCCAGCGGTCTCCACTTGGTCCCGGGCCTGGCCCAGGGGCTCGACCTTCACCCCCGCCGGGAGCTGTCCGGAGGCCTTCAGCTCCGCCACCTTCGCGGCGATGCCCGCGCTCACCTCGCCGAGGGTGGCGCCGTCGAAGCCGCCGTTCAGCTCGACCTCTTCCTGCAGGTCGTGGCGCTGGATCTTGGCGGGGGCGATGGACTCCTCGAAACGCGCGACCTGGCTCAGGCGGATGAGGGGATGCTTCCCTTCGCCGATGTCCTTGGTGCTCTGGACCGTCATGCCCGCCAGCTGGGAGGCGAGGCGGCGCCCGGCGTCGGCGAGGCGCACCCGCACGTCCCGCTGCTCCCCGGTCTCGTCCTCGAACTTCGCCACCACCTGCCCGTCCACCAGGGGCCGCACCAGCTGGGCCACGAGGGCCGGGGAGACGCCGAGGTCCGAGGCGGCCTTGCGGTCCACCACGAGGCGGAGTTCGGGCTTGCCCTGGTCCAGGGTGCTGGAGACGTCCACGGCGCCGGGCACGGCCCGCAGGGCGGCCTTCACCAGGGGCTCGGCCCGCAGCACCGCGTCCCGGTCCGGACCCTGGATGGCCATCTGGATCGGGCTGATGGCGCCGAAGTCGTTGACGGCGCCGACGGTGGTCTCCACGCCGGCCACGGCGCGGAAGGCGTCCCGGAGGCGGCGGCGGATGACGACCTGGTTGGGCCGCTTGCCTTCCGCGAGCTTGACGTAGATGCCGCCCTGGTTGATGGTGCCGCTCAAGCCGGTGCCGATGGTGGTGTAGGCGAGGGCGACGCCCTCGCTGTGCTTGACGAGGGTCTCCAGCTCCAGGGCCTTGGCCCGGGTCGCCTCCAGGCTGGAGCCCGGCGCCGTCTTGAAGGTCACCTGGAGGTCGCCCCGGTCGAAGTCGGGCATGAAGTTGTTGCCCAGCAGGCCCGACAGGCCCATGGCGAGGAAGAAGCTTCCGAAGCCGATGCCCATGGTCGTCTTCCGGTGGGCCAGGGCCCAGCGGATGACCTTTTCATACACAACCTCCCAGTGGTCGAGCACGCGGCCGAAGGCGTCCACGGAGCGCATGACCAGGTTGCGGGGCCGGGGCGTCTCCGCGGCCTCGTGGCGCTCGTGTTCGGGATCGGGCCAGACGGCGCTGAGCATGGGATCGAGGGTGAAGCTCACGAAGAGGGAGAGGGCCACGGCGAAGGCGACGGTGATGCCGAAGGGATAGAAGAAGCGGCCCACGATGCCGCCCATGAAGGCCACCGGCACGAACACCGCGAGGATGGACAGGGTGGTGGCGATGACCGCCTGGCCGATCTCGGCGGTGCCTTCCCGGGCCGCGGTCACGTGGTCCTTGCCCATCTCGGCGTGGCGGCTGATGTTCTCGCGCACGACGATGGCGTCGTCGATGAGGATGCCCACCGCCAGGGACAGGCCCATCAAGGTCATCACGTTCAGGGTGAAGTTGAGGGCCCGCATGATGATGAAGGTGCCGATGATGGAGACCGGCAGGGTGAGGCTGGTGATGAGGGTGGAACGCCAGCTCCGCAGGAAGTAGAAGACGATGAGCACTGTCAGCAGGCCGCCGAGGTAGATGGCGACCTTCACGTCGTCCACGCTGTCGTGGATGAAGGTGGCGTTGTTCTTCGCGGTCACGAGGTTAACGCCCTGTTTCGCGAGTTCGGGTTCCAGCGCCTTCAGCACCTTTTCGACGTTCTCCACCATGGCCACGGTGTTGCCGCCGGTCTGGCGCTGGACTTCCAGGGCGACCACGTCCTCGCCGTCGAGGCGGGCGAGGGTGCGCCGCTCCTTCGCGCCGTCCACGATATCGGCCACTTCCCAGAGTTCGATGGGACGGCCCTGCTTGTTGCCGACGATGACGTTGCGGTAGCTCTCGACGCTGCGGAGCCGGGCATCCACCTTCACCGCGACTTCCCGGCTGCCCTGGAGCAGGTTGCCGCTGGGGACGTCGGAGGTGTCGCCGCCCACGGCGCCCATGACCTGCTGGAGGGTGAGGCCGAGGGCTTCCAGCTTCTGGGGATCCACCTGGATCTGGATCTCCCTCGTGGCGCCGCCGACCAGATCGACCTTGCCCACGCCCGGGACATTCTCGATCCGGCGCTTCAGGAAGTCCTCGGCGATGCGCGTGAGCTCCCGGTCGCGGATGCTGCCGGAGTGCTTCGCGTCCGGCTTCACGATGAGGGAGAGCACCGGCAGCTGGGACGGGTCGAACTTGGAGATGAGGGGTTCCTCGATGGTGTCCGGCAGGTTCCGCCGGATCTGGCCGATGCGGGTGCGGACGTCGTCGAGGGCCTTGTCGATGTCCCGGTCCAGCTGGAACTGGATGACGAGGGTGCCGAGGGATTCCTGGCTGGTGGAGCTGATCTCCTTGATCTTCTCGACGGGATTGACCGCCTCCTCGATCTTCTTGACCACGTCCTGCTTGACGCTCTCAGGGCTGGCGCCGGGATACACGATGGAGACGGTGACCGTCGGGATGTCGGTGTTCGGGTACTGGTCGATACCGAGGCTCCTCACGCTGAAGAGGCCGAGCACCACGAAGGCCAGCATGATGCAGGTCGTGAAGACCGGCCGCCGGATGGAGAAGTCGGACAGGAACATGCTTCACTTCCTTCCGCTGCCGGTGGCGATGACCCGCAGACGGACGCCTTCGTGGACGAGGTCGCGTCCTTCCGCGATCACCTCGTCGCCGGCGGCGAGCCCGCGCACCGCACGCCAGCCGTCCTGCTCGCCGCCCAGGGTGATGGCGGCCTCCCGGGCGACGCCAGCCTTGGCGAGGAACACCTTGCCCGCCTGGCCCTGGACCTTCAGCAGCGTGGCCGGCAGGGCGGGCAGGCTTTGCGCGCCTTCGGCGAGGATCTCGCCGTCCACGAAGAGCCCGCTCTTGAGCAGGCGGTCCGGGTTGGGCACTTCCATCCGCACCTTCAGGGTCCGGCCGTCCTGGCCAAGGCTGGGGCTCACCTGGGCGACCTTTCCTTCGAAGGGGTCGGGGAAGCCGGCGATCCTGAAGCGGATGGCCTGGCCGGGCTTCACGGAGGCGATGGCGCCCGCGGGGAGGTCGGCCTGGATCTCCATCTTCCGGTTGTCCACCACCTCGAAGGCCGGCTGGCCGGGGGCCAGGACGTCGCCCGGCTGGATGTTCCGGCGGGCGACCTGGCCCGCGAAGGGCGATACGATCTTGGCCTTCTTCAGGCGCACCCGGGCCATGCCCGCGGCGCTGTCGGCGGTCTGCCACGCGGTTTCCGCCTGCTGGGCCGCCTGCTTCGTGATGCTCTTCTTGGCGAGCAGGGTCTCGGCCCGGTCCCGGTCCGATTTCGCCTGGGTCGCCTGGGCCTCCGCCGCGCGCAGGGCCAGGGCGAGGTCGTCCTCGTCCTGGGTGCTGAGGAGGGCGCCGGCGGCCACGGTGTCTCCTTCCTGGACGAGCACCCGGGTGACGCGGCCCGCCACCTCGGCGCGCAGGTCCGCACGGTTCACCGCGAGGAGGTTGCCGGTGAAGGGGATGGTCGGCCGGAAGGTTCGGGACTCCACCCGGACCAGGGTGACGGCGACCTCGCCGTTGTCCTTCACCACCTGCTGGCGGGCGAGCTCGGCGTTCCGCTGGCTCCGGTGATAGGCCGCCGCCGCCGCGATGACGAGGACGGGGATGAGGCCGAGGAGGAGGTACTTGCGCTGCATGGAGGGTCCTTTCGTCGATCCGAGGTCAGAGGGGGGCGAGGCCGTGGGCCCGGCGCAGCTGGAAGGTGGCGGCCCAGACGCCGAGCTGGGCCTGGACCCGCTGGCTCTCCAGCTGCCGCTCCTGGCGTTCGGCCTGCAGCAGGTCCAGGGAGCTGATGAGCCCCTCCTGGAAGGAGTCCCGGCTCATCCGCAGGGCTTCGAGCCCCGCGTCGTAGGCCTTCGTGGCGGCGTCCAGCAGGGCCCGGGATTTCTCCAGCTCCCGCTGGGCGGACTGCTGGTCCACCTGCACCTGGCGCGCGAGGTCGATGCGGGTCTGCCGGACCTGCTCCAGCAGCGCCCGGTTCTGTGCCCGGCGCCCGCTGGTCCTGAAGCCGTCGAAGATCGGCACCTTCAGGGTGAGGCTCACGCGCCAGGTGTCGTAGGGATCCTGGAACAGCAGGTCCGTGCGCTTGGCCATGTACCCGTAGCTCGCGTTGAAGTCGATGCGCGGGCGGAGGTCCGAGGCGAGGATGCGGTCGTTGATGCGCAGGACGCGCTCCTGCTCGTCCAGCTGCTTCAGCTCGCTGCGGAGGCCGCCGTCGGCGCCCTCGTCCGCCGGCGCCGCGGGCAGGGGCGTCAGGAGCAGGGGCGTCCGGGGATCGAGCCCCAGCTGGCCGTTGAGGATCTCCAGGGCGCGCTGGAGGTTGGCCTGGGCCTGGAGCGCTTCGGGCTCGACGCCGAGCAGTTCGGCCTGGGCCCGGAGGAGGTCCAGGCGGGTGGCGCTCTGGGCGTCGAGCTTGTTCTGGATGTCCTCCAGGAGCCGCAGGGCGGCGTCCTTGCGCACCTGCACCACGTCGAGCTGGGCGCGGGCGTTCAGCACCGCGAGGTAGGCCTTGGCGACGCCGTGGAGGATGTCGAGCTCGGCGGTGGTGAAGGCTGCCTGGGCTTCGGTCTGGCCGATCCGGGCGGCGTCCACGGCGCCGGACAACTTGCCCCAGGCGAAGATGGGCTGGCTCAGGCTGAGCTGGGTCGTGTAGATGTAGCGGGCGTGGATGATGTTGGCGGCGTCAGGGCCCAGGGAATCACCGAAGGGCGAATTCAGGATGCTGACGTCCCGGGTGCGGGTCGCGTCGCCGGTGGCCGTGAGCTGGGGCAGGGCGTCGGCGCGGGCGGTGGTGATGAGGCTGCGGCGTTCCTCCACCCGCGCCATGGCGGCCTTCAACAGCGCGTTCTCGCGCTTGGCCCGCTGCAGGGCGGCCTGGAGATCGAGGGCCTGGGCCGCGGGGGCGAGGGATGGTGCGGCCACCTGGGCTGGAGGCGGGAACAGCATGGTCAGGCTCCTTCCACGCCGAGGGCGCGCAGAGTGTGATCGAGCATGAATTCGGCGAAGGCCTGCCCGTCCGCGGGAAAGGGGCGGCCGTCGTTGCGGAGCCGAAAGAGGCCCGGCAGCAGGGCGCAGGCCAGCACTGGACCGATGACGGCGAGGCCGAGGCTGACCCGGTCCTCGTCGGAGAGACCGGGCCGGAGGATGCCGAGGCAATTGGCGAGGTGTTCGAAGTGGGGCTTCATGAACTCCCGGTCCAGGGCTTCCAGGCGCGGTCCGCCTTCCGCCAGCTCCCGCAGCACGACGGCCATGAAGGCGCGGTCAAGGGGGTCCTGGGCGAGTCCGAGCTGCAGGTCCATCACGGCGCTCTGCAGGTGGACCCGCAGGCCTTCAATGGCCAGGGCCCGGGCGTCCGGTGCCGCGGGATCCGGCAGGGGACGCTCCAGCTGGGACAGCTTGCTGGGGCAGCGCAGGAAGCCTTCCCTCAGCACGGCCTCATAAAGCCCGTCCTTGCCGCCGAAGTGGTAGGAGATCATCGCCAGGTTGGCCTTGGCCCGCTTGGCGATCTCCCGCAGGCCCACCCCGTCGTAGCCCGATTCGGCGAAGAGCTGGGTGGCGGCCTCGATCAGGCGTTGGCGGAGGTCGGGGGCGTCGGTCATGGCGAAGATCCTGGGGCGGGGGCCCGGACCTTTGATGCTAAACAATCGTTTGATTGATGCAAGAACGAATTTGCAACTCTCCTCAACCAGCCGCATAGCCCTTTTTAAACCAATGGCTTGAGGCGCGCTTGTCCCAGTCCGCGCCCAGCGCCAACCCTGGACAGACGACAACTGGCGGCGGACGGTGGCTCGCGTAGGACGAGGCCCGCGCCCTACTCGATGGGAAGGCGCCCTTGCGTGAGCCGGATGATGGCGGGCACGTGGAGGTCCTCGGCATAGCTGGCCACTTCCCCGCTGGGGGTCGGTGGCTGGGACACGAGGCGCGTGGGGGTCACCGGGTGGGGCGTGTCGAGGGGACCGGAAAGCGGACCGCTGGGGACGTCGCCGTAGACCCGGCCGCTGGGGCCGTTGTGAGGCTGGGCGAAGTCGCCGTGGGCGGCGGCTTCCGCGGCGAGGGCTTCCCGGGTGTTCATCGGCCGGTAGACCGGCTCGGCGCCGGCTTCGAAGCCCGACGCGAGCACGGTGACGAGGACCCGGTCTTCCAGTTCCGGCGCCTCCACCTGGCAGAGCTTGATGTTCGCGACGCCCTGGTAGTGGTCGCTCAGGTAGTTCATGGCGGTCTCCACCGCGGACAGCTCCACCGTCTCCCAGTCCGCCATGACGCTGACGATCACCTGGGTCGCGGGGCCGTGGGCGGCGCGGTCGAGGAGGGGGCAGGAGAGCGCCTTCTGCAGGGCGTCCAGGATGGCTTCGTCGCCGCGGCCCTGGCCGGTGCCGATGAGGGCCTCGCCGCAGTCCCGCAGCACGGCCTCCACATCGGCGAAGTCGCCGTTCAGGGTGCCGGGGCGGAGGATGAGGTCGGTGATGCCCCGCACGCCCTGGAGCAGCACGCCATCCGCGACTTTGAAGGCCTCCTTGAAGGTGTAGCGCTGCTCGCAGAGGGCCTTGAGCTTTTCGTTGCTGACCACGATGAGGGTGTCCGCGGTGCTCCGCAGGCGGTCCAGGCCGTCCTGGGCATTGGCCATCTTGCCGCTGCCTTCCCACCGGAAGGGCGTGACCACCACGGCCACGGTGAGGGCGCCGAGTTCCCGGGCGTAGCTGGCGATGACGGGCGCGGCGCCGGTGCCCGTGCCGCCGCCCATGCCCGCGGTGATGAAGACCATGTCCGCGCCCGCCAGCAGGCCCAGAATCTCCTCCCGGCTCTCTTCGGCGGCGATGGCGCCCTTCTCGGCGCTGCCCCCGGCGCCGAGGCCGCGGGAGTACTGGGGTCCGAGGGCGAGGCGCGCGTGGGCCTTGCTCTGGGCGAGGCTCTGCTGGTCCGTGTTGAGGGAGATGAACTGGACGCCCTGCACCCCGGCCTCGATCATCCGGTTCACGGCGTTGCAGCCCGCGCCGCCGACGCCCACGACCTTGATGGTAGCGCCGGTGAGGTGGGGCGGTTCGGGCAGGAAGGGGACCTCGGCCATGGGATCTCCGTTCAGAAGAGTTTCTCGATGAAGCCCTTGATGCCGCCGCTGCGGGGGGACTTCGCGGAGCCCTCCATCAGCTCGCGGGCGTGGGCCTTCACGGCCCCCAGGGCGTTCGTGTAGAGGGGATTGCCGATGACCTGCGGCAGGCCGGTGATGCCCTGCACCCGGCCGATGACCACCCGGGGACGGCCCAGGATGTTCTGGGCGAGGATGGGCAGGTGCGGCAGCAGGGAACCGCCGCCGACGAGGTGGATGCCGCCGTGGATCTCGTGCACCAGACCGCTGCGCCCCACTTCGGCGAGCACCATGTTCAGCAGCTCCACCGCCCGGGCGTGCAGCACTTCGGCGATCTCGCGGCGGGAGGCCTGGCGGCCTTCGTCTTCCAGCTCGATCATCTCCTCGCTGGGCACCTGCATGGGCAGCGCCGTGCCGTACACGCGCTTGATGCGTTCGGCGATGCTGATGCCGCCGAGGTGCTTGGTGATCTCGAGGTCGCGGGTGAAGTGGCGCCCGCCGATGGGGATCACGGCGCTGTGGAAGAGGGCGCCGCGGAGGAAGACGCCGACGTGGGTGAGCTCGTCGCCGATGTCGACGATGACCGCGCCGTTCTCGCCGTCCTCCCGGGACAGCACCGCCTCCATGCTGGCGAGAGGCGAGTACATGAGGACGGAGCCCTGCAGGCCGGAGAGGTGAAGCGCGCGGTTGATGTTGGCCACCACGGAAGCCGGCGCGACGATGATGCGGATCTCCGCCTCCAGCGTGTCGCCCACCATGTTCACGGGATTGCGCAGGTCGCGCTGGCCCTTGATGTGGAACATCTGCGGCAGCTGGTGGAGGACCTGCTCCTCCTTGGCGAGCTTGCAGCCGTTCGCGGCCTGCTGCAGCACGCGGTCCCGGTCCAGGGTGGTGATCACCTTGTCGGCGGTGGAGATGGTGACGGAATCGCGGAGGTTCTCGCCCTTGAACTGGATGCCGTCCACGCTGACCCGCACGCCGTCGAGGCGCGTCTGCCCGGCGGTGCGCATGGCTTCCTCAACCGCACGGTTGATGGCGCGCACGGCGGCGTCCATGTCGTTGATCTCGCCCTGGCGGATGCCGCCGTCCGGCGGGCTGAGGCTGGCGCCGGTGACGTTCAGGGTTCCGTTATCTTCGAGGACGGCGACAACAGCGACGACTTTGCTGGCACCTAGATCGAGTCCGAGAAGAACAGCGGGTTGAACCATGAATTGTGCCTGAGCCTCACTCTTCCAAGCATAGCCAGATTCGGGAGAGGCGCGAGGGGAGAGATTAAAAACCGGGCGAAAGGTCCATCAGGGGGTTTCAGGTCCCGGTTTCTGGGACGGAGGCGCCGATTCGGCGGGCTCCCCCACGGCGATCTCCTCGTCCCACCGGAGGTCGATGTAGCGGATGGTCTTGAGGTCCGCTCTTTTGGAAAGCTGATCGAGATAAAGACCTTGAAAATTGGGGATATTCTTGGTGACATCCCGTTTTGGCAGATAGATCGGAGCTTCAAGCCCCTCCATGTAAGCCACCGGTCCACGGGGGCTCCACCGGATTTCCACGAGCCGGTCATAAAAATCACGCTGTTTATCGCGGATCTCCCTGGCAACGGCGAGCAGCAACGGTAATGTTTCATCTGTTTGGCTATTTAGGTCACTGATGACGGGAATGGGCGTTAAATTGCCCTGATTGACCCGATCGAGCACATATCCATCATCGGACATCAGGAACACGCCTTCGGGCCGCACCAGCCAGAGCATAGGCCGGCGCTCCTCGATCACCAGGCTCAGCCGGTCCGGCGGGTCCTTCCGGATGAGGGCGCCTTTCACCCAGCGCAGCGCGGTGATTTCGGTGCGCAGGCGCTCCGTGTCCATCCAGAACAGCTGCTTGCCCAGGCAGATCTTTTCGGCGATGGCCTGGGCCTGCTCCAGGCGCGCCCCGCGGGTGCCGCTGACGGAGACCTGCTCGATGGTCAGGCGCTGGAGCCCGAGGAAGCGCTGGCCGATTTCCAGCGTGCCCCAGCCCGCCGCCAGCACCAGCGCCGCCACCAGTCCCAGCCGCGCCCAGGGCAGCCACGGGCGCTTGGGTCGCGTGCGGGGGAGGAGGGCCATGCCCTAGCCTACAGCCTCGAGGCGGCACCTTCAGCCTTCAGACCCAGGGCTTCGCCAGATTTCGACCTCGGGTTCGAGTTCCACACCGTGGAACATGCGCACCTTCTCCCGCACGGCCTCCATCAAGGCGTCGAAATCCTCCGGTGTGGCATGGCCGTGGTTGATGAGGAAGTTGGCGTGGTCCGGGCTCACTTCCGCGTCGCCGATGCGCAGTCCCTTCAGTCCGGCCTGGTCGATGAGGCGGCCGGCGCTGAGGCCGGCGGGATTCTTGAAGATGCACCCGGCGTTGCGCCGGCTGAGGGGCTGGCTGGTGCCGCGCCGGCCCATGTTCTCCGCCACCTTCGCCTGGATGACCCCGGCGTCCCCCGGCGCGAGGCGGACGGTGTAGGCGAGCGCCACGTGGCCGCCGGTGAGGAAGCTGGACCGGTAGCCGAACTCCCCGGGGTCGGGACGCTTTTCGATGAGGTCGCCGTCCGGGGTGAGAAAACGGAAGGTGTCCAGGACCTCCACGAGCTCGGTGCCGTAGGCGCCGGCGTTCATACGCAGGGCGCCGCCGGTGCTGCCGGGGATGCCCGCCGCATACTCCAGGCCCGACAGGCCGAGCCGTCCGGCGTCCTGGCTGAGGCGGATGTGGCCGTAACTGGCGGGGGCGCTGAGACGGGGACCATCCTGGCGCAGGGTCTTCGGAAAGGCGAGCCGCAGGACCGGCACTTCCACGTCGCCGAAGATCACGAGGTTCGAGCCGCCGCCGAGCACGCGGTAGGGCAGGGCTTCCCTGGCGCAGGCCTGAACGAAGCGCTGGGCCTCGGCTTCCGTGGCGGGCTCGAAGAGCCACCGGCAAAGCCCGCCGACGCCCAGGGTCGTGAGCTTCGGAAAGGGCACGTCCCGGCGGTGGGGGAGCGTCAGCAGGTCATCGGGGAGCGGGTGGGGCATCCCCTCAAGTATGTCCCGGGGCTTCCAGGGCCCGCAGCCTCTGCTTCAGGTCCATGGACCCGAAGGCGCTCCAGCCCCCTTCGCCATCCCGGGCCACCACGCGGTGGCAGGGGATGAGCAGGAGGATGGGATTGGCCTTCACCGCGCGGCCCACGGCCCGGGCGGCGCCGGGCCGGCCCGCCCGCAACGCCACATCTCCGTAGCTGAGGGTCTCGCCTGGCCTCGTGGCCCGCAGCACGGCGGCGACCTGGGCCTGGAAGGGCGACAGGACGGAGAGGTCGAGGGGGATGGCGGCCAGGTCTGCGGGGCGGCCCGCCAGGTGGGCGGTGATCTTGCGGACCGCCTCGAAGATCCACCAGGGCGCCCGGGCCGAGGGCTTCTCCACCGCTTCCCCGGGTCCGAGGAACCGCAAGGCGCGCACGCCCTCCTCACCCCAGGCCAGGCCGCAGGGGCCGAAGGCGGTGGCGAAGGTCAGCTGGTCCATGCCGTAGGATCTCTCCATGCGCTGGTTGTCGATAGATCACGGCACGAAGAAGGTCGGCCTCGCCTTCTGCGACGAGCTGGAGATCCTCGCCTCCCCCTTCGAAGTCTGGCCCCAGGAGGAGGCGCGCACCCTGGACCGCCTCGCCGGTCTCTGCCGGGCGGAGGGCGTGCAGGCGCTGTGCGTGGGCCTGCCGAGGCATCAGGACGGCGTGGAAAGCGCGACGGCGGCGGCGGCCCGGTCCTTCGGCGAGGCCCTGGCGGCGCGCACCGGCCTGCCCCTGCGCTTCGCCGACGAGCACCTGAGCAGCGCCGAGGCGGAGCGCCTCCTGCGGGAACGGGGCGTGAAGCCCGAGCGGCGAAAGGCCCTGCTGGACGCGGCCGCGGCGGCGGTGATCCTGGCAGGCCTGCTCGAAACGCGGCGCAGCCAAGGGGTGCCAGCCTCGGAGTTCGGATAGGCGCATCCCGTTGTGGGCAACCCCTCGTGCGGAGATCAGGGATAAGATGGGCGCCAACCTGAACGCCCACAGTTGGAATTCGCCATGAGCCTGTCCTCCCTGTTGCCATGCCGGGGCCTTCGGGTCTGGGCGTCGGCGCGGGTCCTGACGCTTCTCCCCGTGGTCATTCCGGCGCTCCTCCCTTCGGCAGTGGCCTTCGCCCAGCCCCGGCCGCCCACGGCGACCAACAAGCTCTTCCTCCATTCCAAGCCCGCGGTGGTGCGCATCTACGCCGGTTTCACCGGCCAGTGGCAGTGGAACGGGCAGACCTGGCGGACCGGCTCCGTGGGCAGCGGCTCGGGCTTCATCCTCAACCCGGACGGCTACATCCTCACCAACGCCCACGTGGTGAGCGACATCCGGGACGGGGACCAGGCCGGCAAGCGGAGCCTCCTGTTCCAGCTCGCCGTGCAGGCCCTGCGCGCCCGTGGCCTCGCGGTGAACCAGGCCTCGGTGCTGCAAGCGGCGGGGGTGCTCAACGGCCAGGCCTCCCTGGTGGACTTCCGCCGCATCAATGTGGTGGTGCTCCAGAGCGGCCGCCGCTTCCCCTTCGAAATCAAGTCCTACGGCGCCCCCAGCGGCCAGGGCAATGACCTGGCCACGGGCAAGGACGTGGCGGTCCTGAAGATCGAGATCAAGAACGCGCCCACCTTGCGGGTGGGCAATTCGGACAGCGTGCAGGTGGGCGACCGCATCTACGTGATGGGTTTCCCCGGCGCCGCGGACTCCTCCCTGCTGGACCAGAAGTCGGCCCTCGAGCCCACCATCAACGACGGCTCCATCTCCGCCAAGAAGACCTCCGCGGACGGCGCGCCCATCCTCCAGACCAACACCAGCGCCACCCACGGCAATTCTGGGGGCCCGGCCATCAACGAGAAGGGGGAGGTCATCGGCCTCCTGACCTTCCGGGGCAACACGGTGAACGGCCAGGAGATCCAAGGGTTCAACTTCCTGGTGCCCACCAGCACCGCCCAGGAGTTCATCCGCCAGGCCGGCGTGGACAACCGGGAAAGCCCGGTGGACCGCAAGTGGCAGGAGGGGCTGGACGCCTACTGGGGCGAGGAGTACCGCAATGCCCAGGGTGACTTCCAGGAGGTGCTGGCCCTCTATGCGGACCATTCGGAGGCCGCCAGGCTGGTAGCGGACTGCAAGGAGCACATCGCCCGGGGCGACGACAAGTCCGGCCTCGTGGTACTGGGCTGGGTGGGCGCCCTGGGCTGCGGCTTCCTCCTCCTCGTGGTGGGGGGCGTGATTCTGCTGGTCGTCATGAACCGCCGCAAGGCCGCGCCTGCGAAGGCCCGCCCGGGCCCTTCGCAACCCCCACCGGCTCAGGCGCCGCCGTCCCAGGGGCCCAAGTCCGCCGCCCCCATGAAGACCGAAGTGTTCCGGGGCGGGATGGCGGGGGGCCGCCTCATCTGCACCTTGGGACCCCTACAAGGCCAGGAGTTCTCCCTGCACCAGGGCTTTTACATCGGCCGCGACGCGAGTCGCGCCCAGGTGGTGGTGCTGGACGCCCAGGTCTCCGGCCAGCACGTGTGGGTCGGGGCCTTGGCGGGGCGCATGCTCGCCCGGGATCCCGGCTCCACCAACGGCACCTTCCTGGAGGGCCGCCCGGGGGAGCGCATCACCGAAGTGGAGCTGAAGGACGGGGATGTCCTCGTCCTCGGCGGCGCCGGCACCATCAAGTTCATGTACAAGGCCTGAGGCCGTCACAGGGAAGGCGTCCTCGGCAACCAAGCCTGGTACCGACGAGGAGAATCCATGCGCCCACTTATCCGCTTCGCCCTGCTCGCAGCCCTGGCCTTTCCGGCCCTGTCCGTCCCTGCGTGGGCCCAGCAGATGGCGTTCCAGCCCGACACGAACCACACGGTGCTCGGCTTCAAGGCCGCCACCCTGCTCTTCAAGGTGGACGGCACCTTCCGCAGATGGCGCACGGAGATCACCGGTGACCCGAAGACCCTCGAAGGGGCCTCGGTGAAGGTCACCATCTACACCAACAGCATCAGCACCAAGAACAAGCAGCGGGATGAGCACCTGGTGTCCGACGACTTCTTCGACGCGGCCAAGAATCCCCGGATCACCTTCACCTCCTCCAAGGTCGTGAAGGAGAACGGCAAGATCCTGGTGACCGGCCTCCTGGACATGCACGGCGTGAAGAAGGAGCTGACCATCCCCTTCGAGCCGGCCTTCGGGAAGAACGGCAATGGCGATGACACCTGGAGCTTTGAAGGCACGCTGAAGATCAACCGCAAGGACTTCGGTATCGGCGCCGACAGCGTCGCCGCCAAGATCAGCCTAAAGGACGAGGTGGAGCTGAACCTGCTTCTGGTGGGCTTCTTCAGCGAGGCGAAGCCGGAAGCCCCGAAGGCGCAGCCAAAGAAAAAGGCTGCCTGACATCCGCGTCACCGGGACCCGGCGAAGAAGACTGAACCCTAGCCCAGCCGCACCGTCCGCTCGCAGCGCCCCGCCAGCTCCGGATTGTGGGTTACCAGGAGCGTGGTGGGGCGCAGCTCCGCGTGAAGCTTGAGGAGGAAGGCGAAGACCTCCTCCGCGGTGGCAGGATCCAGGTTGCCCGTGGGCTCGTCCAGCAGCCACAGGGCGGGCTTGCGCATGAGGGCCCGGACCAGTCCGGCCCGGGCGGCCTGGCCGCCGCTCAGCTGCCCGGGCAGTCGCCCGCCCAGCTCGGGGATTCCGACGACCTCCAGCAGGTGGTCCGCCCAAGCTTCGTCCTCGACGGTGGGCTCGTGGGTGATGCGCACGGGCATGAGGAGGTTTTCCCGCACGGTGAATTCCGGCAGGAGGTGGGGCTGCTGGAAGGCGAGGCCGATGCGGGCGCGGCGGTGCAGGGACGCGGCTTCCGGATCGCCCACGGGGACGACGGCGCCGCCGATGCGGATGGTGCCGGCCTCCCAGCGGTCCAGGGCCGCCACGCAATTGAGCAGGGTGGTCTTGCCCACGCCGGACATGCCCACCAGGGCGCAGAGGCTGCCGGCTTCGACGTCCAGGTCATAGCCGTCGAAGACCGGATGCTCCGCGGCGGGATAGGTCTTCCGGAGACCCTGGACGCTGAGGGGCTGACCGATCACTGCATCAGCCCCACCAGCTTCCAGTACAGCTCGAAAGTGGCCAGGGCGTCGCCGAGGGCGGTGTGCCGCTTGTCCTCCGGGGGCTCGACGCCAAAGTGGCGGAAAAGGGCGTCGCTGCTGAGCTTGGACAGATCGAGCCGGCCGGCGTCCCGCAGGGCGGCGGCGATGGCGTGGGTGTCCACGGAACGGTGGTCGATGCGCGCTTCGGGATCCCGGCCCAGGCCGCCGAGGAAGACGTTCAGGAAGGCGTGGTCGAAGGTGATGTTGTGGCCCACCAGGACGACGCGGACCTGCTTGGGGAAGTGCTTGTCCAGAAAGCCGTCCAGAAGGTCCAGGGCCCCGGCGGGGGACACCCCGTGCTCATGGTGGGCCACCAGATCGATGCGGTTCACCTTCATGCCCCCGCCGCTCACGACGTAGGGCTCGTGCTTCACGGCGATCTCGAGGGAATCCTTCACGCCGGCGGCGTCGCCGACCACAAGGCCCAGGGTGAGGAGGCTGTGGGTCCGGGGATCGAGGCCGCCGGTTTCGGTGTCGAGGAAGAGGTAGGGGTTGGTCATCAGTCCGCCCTCAGCGCGTCCACCGGATCCACGCGGGAGGCGCGCTTCGCCGGATAGTGGGAGGCCGCCCAGGCCACCACGAGGGGGAACAGGGCCGCCAGGGCCAGGTCGCCGGCGTGGAGCTTGAGGGGCACGTAGGTGATGAAGTCGTAGACCGCCGAAGGCAGCCGGATGAGCCGGTAGTGGTCCACCAGGAGGCAGGCGGGGATGGAGATGCCAAGGCCCAGCAGGGTGCCCGCCACGCCGATGCCCAGGCCCTGGCGCACGAAGATGTTCTTCACCTGGGTGGGCGTGGCGCCCAGGGAAAGCAGCACGCCCAGGTCCCGGCGCTTCTCCGTGACCAGCAGGACGAGGCTCGCCACGATGTTGAAGGCCGCCACCAGCACGATGAGGGAGAGGATGGCGGTGAAGATCCACTTCTCCACCTTCAGCGCCGCGAAGAGGGCCCGGTTGGTGTCCCGCAGGTCGGTGGCGAGGAAGGTGCCGCCCAGGGTCTTCATCAGCGCGCCCTTGGTGGCGTCGATCTTGTCGATGGAGCCGGCACGGACTTCGATCATCTCGGCCTGGTCCGTATGGGCGAGGCGCTTGGCGTCCTCCAGGTGGATGAAGGCCCAGCCCTTGTCGTACTCGCTGATGTGGCTTTCGAAGAAGCCGGCCACGGTATAGGCCGCGACCTTGGGCTGGAGGCCCCCGAGACCCAGGTCCAGGCGCAGGAAGGCGATGGCCACCGTGTCCCCCACCCGGAGACCGAAGCGCCGCTGCAGCTCCCGGCCCAGGACCACTTCGCCCTCCTTGAGCTGGGCGATGCGGATGGGCGCGAGGCTGTCGAAGATGCTGGTGGTGGAACCGGCGGTGGCGGGATCCACCGCCTTCACCGCCAGGGCCTCCGGGGGCGCTTCGCTGCCGGGCAGGCGGAGGAGACCCTTCTCGAAGCGCATGGGGGAGGCGGCCACCACGCCGGGGGAGGAACGCACGGTCTTCAGGGTGGCTTCCGTGTCCGGAAGGTCCCCGGCGATGCTGCCCAGGGTGAAGTGAGCGGTGGCGGAGAAGAGGTTGGCCTGGATCTCCTCCCGGAAGCCGTTCATCAGGGCCATGGTCACCACCATGGCGAAGACCCCCAGGGCGATGCCCGCGGTGGCGAAGAGCACCATCACCTTCACGAAGGCGCCGGTGCGCTTCGTGGTCATGTAGCGCTTGGCGACGAAGCCCTCGAAGCCTCCCAGGGGCCCCGCCATCAGTCGTGCTCGCTGTCGCGGGTGGCCATCACCAGCAGCCGGTCCACCAGGTGCCAGATCTCCACCAGGGCCGCGATGGCCATGACGAGGCCCAGGCCCAGGGCGATGCCGCGTCCCCAGGAGGAGGTGAGGAAGCGCGCCGCCTTGGGCCAGGACCAGAGGAAGGGCGGCAGTTTCAGGCGGTCGTAGAGGCTGAGGGTCGTCAGCAGCATCCCGCCCCAGAGCAGGTAGAAGAAGCGCACGCCGCGGATCAGCGTGTCCAGGAGGAACGGGCGGGGACGGGGCGGCATTGCCTACAGGCTAGCGGGGATGGGGCTTCGGACACAGGGGCGGGTCGGTCGACCCTGCCCTTACCCTTGAGCTTGCTCTTGAACTTGACCTGTCAGTTGACCTTGACCTTGCAGTTGACCTTCAAAAGGTGCTTGAGTCCGGCGCGGCGGCAGTTCGCCGCGTCGGACTCAAGCGCAAGCAAGCGATAGCGCGTCAGGTTGGGTCGGAATGAAGCCTCGGTGGAGGATGGCAAAAGCAGCCAGAGTGCAGCCCTTGCTTCCCGGCCCCGCGGGAAACATTCCGGCATCAACCTCGCGCGCTATCGCTTGCGAGCACCCTTCCCAAGCACGGATCGCATAAGGCCGCGATCCGCACTTGGAAAGGGTGCCTGTTTTTTTAACCCGGTTCCTTTCGCTCCCCTTCGGTTCCTTCCGGATCCGTAGGTCTCGCTGCAGGCTCCGGCCTAGTACCGCTTCTCCACCACGCTCCAGTTGATGAGCGGCTTGATGGCGTCCACGTACTTGCCCCGCCCCGTGGCGCCGAAGTCCTTCACGTAGGCGTGCTCCCACACGTCCAGCACCAGGATCGGCTGGGCGCCGACGGGAATGGCGTTCTCGTGGTCCTGGAACCAGGCGTTCATGAGGCGGCCGGTCATGGGGTCCTTGACGAGGGCGGCCCAGCCGATGCCGGGCATGGTGGCGGTGGCCTTGAAAGCCGCCCACCAGGCGTCCCAGGTGCCCCAGGTGTCCACGATGCCCTTGTGGAGGGGATGGTTCTCCGTGGGCTTGCCGCCGTTGTTGCCAAGGGCCTCGAAGTACCACTCGTGGACCCGCATGCCGCTGAACTCGAAGCCCAGGCGGCGGCGCAGCTCCTGCACCATGGCGCCCGCCTTGCCTTCCTTCTCCGCGGCGACCACATCCTTCAGGAGGGCGTTGGTACGGGTGACGTAGCCCTTGTAGAGGGTCAGGTGCTCGGCGAGCAGGTCCTTGCTCAGGCCGTTGAGGCCGGCGCCGAAGTCGAAGGGGCGGGCGGCATAGTCGGCGTTCGCGTTGGCCATGGGCATGGGGGCGCCCTTCTTGTCCTTGTCATCGGCCTTCAGTGCGGTGGCAGCCGCACCGGCGGCCAGGGTTCCGAGCAATGTCCGGCGGTCCATGGAATCTCCTTGGGGGTGGGAATTCAGGATACGCCTGGCCTCAACTTTGGCTTCGCAACATCTGCCAGCCGAGGCGCAAGATCAGCAGACCCACCACTCCGATGAACACGCCGCGGACCCAGCCACTGCCCTTCTTCAGGGCCACGTGGGCGCCGAGCCAGCCGCCGATGCCGTTCCCCACTGCCATGGCCAGCGCGGCCTGGGGGATCCAGCTGCCCTGCCAGACGAAGAGCACGGTGGCGGCGATGTTGGAGGCCCAGTTCACGGACTTCGCGAGGGCGGAGGCACGGAGGAAGTCGAAGCCCAGGACGGCGACGTAGAGGAAGATCAGCAGGGAGCCCGTGCCGGGGCCGAAGAAACCGTCGTAGAAGCCCAGGGCGAGAGAGATGGCCGCCGCCAGGCCCCGCTGGTGGGCCTGACCGTACTTCGGCGCGTGGAGCTTCCCGAGATCCGGCTTAAGCACCGTGAAGAGCAGCATGGCGATCATCAGGCCCAGCATCACGGGCCGCAGGAAGTCGCCCTTCACGTGGTAGGCCAGGGCCACGCCCCCGCAGGCCCCCAGCATGGAGGCGGCCACGGGCCACAGCATCTCCCGCCAGGGCAGGGTTCCCGAGCGGAGGAACTGGGCCGCCGCCATGGTGGTGCCCGTGCAGCTGGAGACCTTGTTGATCCCTAGGATCGTGGGCAGGGGAATGCCGCCCGGCAGGCCCGCCGTGGGGAAGCCCAGCATGAGGGCCGGGATGGTGATGAGGCCCCCGCCCCCGACGATGGCGTCGAGGAAGCCGGCGATGAGGGAGGCGACGGCGAGGAAGAGGAGGATGGCGGGGGACATGCGATCAGGGAAACCTGGGAAGGGCGTTCGGCGAGGATCAGACCTTCATGATCTCGGCTTCCTTGTGCTTCACCATGTCGTCCACTTCCTTGATTTGGCCGTCCGTCAGCTTCTGGATGTCGTCCAGGGCCTTTTTGGCGGCGTCCTCGGAGATGTGGGCGTCCTTGGCCTTCTCCAGCTGCTTGACGTGGTCGTTGGCGTCCCGGCGCACGTTGCGGATGGAGGTCTTGATCTCCTCGGCGAGCTTGTGGAGCACCTTCACCAGTTCCTTGCGGCGCTCCTCGTTCAGCGCAGGGATGGGCAGGCGGATCACGATGCCGTCGTTGCTGGGGTTCAAGCCGAGCTGGGATTCCAGGATGCCGGTCTCAATGGCCTTGATGGCGCTGCGGTCGAAGGGCTGGATCACCAGCATGGAGGATTCGGGCACGGTGATGGTGGCCACCTGGTTCAGGGGCGTGCGGGTGCCGTAGTACTCCACGTGCACCGTGTCCAGCAGGGAGGCGTTGGCCCGGCCCGTGCGGATGGTGGCCATCTCCTTCTTCAGGGTCTCGATGGCCCCGTGCATGCGCTTCTTGGCGTCGGATTGGATGGTCTCGATGGACATGGAAGGCCTCGGTCGGATCCCCCTTTGTATCCCGTTGGGCCGGAAATCTCCAGCCCGGGGACCGAGGCTCACTCACCGCGCTCCAGGAGCTGGGCCAGCACCTCCGCCTCCAGGCGCTCGTCCCGGGGCCACAGGGGCCGCGGGACGAGGCAACCCGGGCGGAGCCGCCGCTTCAATCCTCGCCAAAATCCCAATCCCGACCATCCCATGGCACTTCCTCCACAATCGCGCGGCGTTCAAGGTCCTGCAGGACTTCCTTCGGCAGGTCTTCGGACTGCTGTCGGGCGGAAAGGGCGAGGGCGCGCATGGGAGGCTCCGGGGCTTGGTGGATCGGGATCAGGCGGTGCGTTCCCCGAGGACGGGGCTTGGCATGCCGAACTGGGCGGCTTCCGTGCTGCCCTTCAGGGCGAGGGTGGAGGCGAGGCCGCCGCTGAGGACTTCGGCCACGGCGTCGAAGTAGCCGGTGCCCACCTCCCGCTGGTGGCGGGTGGCGGTGTAGCCGGCCGCTTCCGAATCGAATTCGGCGGTTTGCAGCCGGGCGTAAGCGGTCATGCCTTCGGTGCGATAGGCGTTGGCCAGCTCGAACATGCCGTGGTTGAGGCTATGGAAGCCCGCCAGGGTGACGAACTGGAAGCGGTATCCCATGGCGCCGAGTTCGCGCTGGAAGACGGCGATCTCGGCGTCGCCCAGCTTCTTCTTCCAGTTGAAGGAGGGCGAGCAGTTGTAGGCCAGGAGCTTGCCGGGGAAATCCCTGTGGACACCTTCGGCGAATTCCTTCGCCTCCTTCAGGTCCGGCGTGGAGGTCTCGCACCACAGGAGGTCCGCGTAGGGCGCGTAGGCCTTGGCGCGGGCGATGGCCATGCCGACGCCGCCGGTGATGCGGTGGAAGCCTTCGGTGGTGCGTTCCCCGGTGATGAAGGGCTGGTCCCGTTCGTCCACGTCCGAGGTGATGAGCCGCGCCGCATCGGCGTCCGTGCGGGCGATGAGCACCGTGGGCACCTCCAGCACGTCGGCGGCCAGGCGCGCCGAGACGAGCGTGCGGATGAACTGGCCCGTGGGCACGAGGACCTTGCCGCCCAAGTGGCCGCACTTCTTCTCGCTGCTGAGCTGGTCCTCGAAGTGCACGCCCGCGGCGCCGGCCTCGATCATGCCCTTCATGAGCTCGAAGGCGTTGAGGGGTCCGCCGAAGCCGGCCTCCGCGTCCGCCACGATGGGCAGGAGCCAGTCCCGCCGGGCGCCGCCTTCCGCGTGCTCGATCTGGTCGGCGCGCAGGAGCGCGGCGTTGAGCCGCTTCACCAGGGCGGGCACCGAATTGGCAGGGTAGAGGCTCTGGTCCGGATAGGTCTGCCCCGAAAGGTTGGCATCCGCGGCCGCCTGCCAGCCGGAGCAGTAGATGGCCTTGAGGCCGGCCTTGGCCTGCTGCACCGCCTGGCCGCCGGTCATGGCGCCGAGGGCGTTCACGTAGGAGCCCTCATGCAGCAGCTCCCAGAGGCGGCGCGCCCCGTGCTGGGCGAGGGTGTGCTCGATCTTCAGAGTTCCCTTCAGCTTCTGCACCTGCTGGTGGGAGTAGGGCCGGGTGATGCCGTGGAAGCGCTGGCCGAGGCCGTCGTCCTCGTGCTGGGGAATGCGGAAGAGGGCGTTCATGCGATCTCCTGGAGGGGAAGGGCGGCGGGGGCGGACCCGGCAAGGCGGGCATAGGCGGAAAGGGTGAGGAAGGCGTCGGGAAGGGGGGCGAGGATGAGGCCTTCGAAGAGCTCGGCGGCTTCCAGGTAGCGGCCATCCTCGAAGGCCTGGCCGCCCACTTCCGCGTGGATCTGCTGGAGGGCGTCCAGGACGAAGCCGTGGAAGGCGCAGCGCGAGAGGGGGCCGATGTCTTCCACCACGGCGCCGTGGCGCACCCACTGCCAGAGCTGCATGCGGCTGATCTCGGCGGTGGCGGCGTCCTCCATGAGGCCGTACAGGGCCACGCAGCCGTTCCCGCCGAGCCAGGCCTCCAGGTAGCGGATGCCGATGCGCAGGTTGCGGAAGAGGGTGTCCCGGGTGCGGGGTCCGTCGGGGACTTCAAGTAGGGCCGCGGCCGGAACCTCGAGGCCAGGGATGAACCCAAGCTGGTTCGGGCCTTCCAGGCCTTCGTCGAACACGAGTTTTGCGATGGGAACGAGTCCGGGATGGGCCACCCAGGTGCCGTCGCAGCCGTCCTGGACCTCCCGCAGCTTGTCGGCGCGGACCTGGGCCAGGGCCTTCTCCGTGGCCTCCGTATCGGCCTTCACCGGCACGAAGGCGCTCATGCCCCCCAGGGCGAGACAGCCGCGGCGGTGGCAGACCTGCACCAGGCGCCGGGCGTAGGCCCGCAGGAAGGGCTGGTCCATGGTGACCCGGCCCCGGTCCGGCAGGATGGCGGCGGGGTCGGCGCGATGAACTTTGAGGAAGCTGAAGATGTAGTCCCAGCGGCCCAGGTTCAGGCCCGCGGCCCTCGTCTTCAGCTCGAAGAGGATCTCGTCCATCTGGAAGGCCGCCGGCAGGGTTTCGATGAGCACCGTCACCTTGACGGAGCCCGCCTCCAAACCGAGCTCCCGCTCCGCCGCCTCCAGCACCCGGTTCCACCAGCGGGCCTCCCGGTAGTGCTCCAGCTTGGGGAGGTACAGGTAGGCGCCTTTGCCTTGCCGCCCAAGCTCCGCGGCGTTGTGGAAAAGGAAGAGCCCGGCGTCGAAGAGGGACGCGGGCACGGGCTCACCGTCCACGAGGAGGTGGGCTTCTTCGAGGTGCAGTCCCCGGGGCCGCACCATCAGCACGGCGGTCTCGGGATTGAGGGTGTAGCGCCGGCCACCCTCCTCGTGCACCAGCACCCCGCGGACGGCGTCCTGCAGGTTCGCCTGGCCATCGAGTAGGTTCTGCGGCGTCGGGGCCAGGCTGTCCTCGAAATCGGACATGTGGACCTTGGCGCCACTGTTGAGGGCGTTGATGAGCATCTTGCGGTCCGGGGGTCCGGTGATCTCCACCCGGCGGTCCAGCAGGACGGACGGCAGGGGCGCCACGGTCCAGTCCCCGTCGCGGAGGGCGGCGGTGCCGGGCAGGAAGCCGGGGCGGAAGCCCTGATCAAAACGCCGCTGGCGTTCCTCCCGCTCCGCCAGGAGGAGCTCCCGGTCCTCCCGGAAGCGGCGGGCCAGGTCCGCCACGAAGGCGAGGGCATGGGGGGTGAGCACGCGGGCGTCCGCAGCGTGGCGGGGTTCGGTCCAGCGGAGGCCCTGGAGAAGGGGGGTTTCAGTCCGGGCGAGGGGATTCATGGCAGCTCCGAGTGGTGTTGTGTCAAAGATTGACTTACAATCGGAATCTGCAAGCAGGATCAAGAATGATTGGGGTTAATAAGTAAATATCTGTTAATCACGACCCGAATTAATGTAAAAAACTGTCAACGAGGTCCCCATGCCCTCCGCCGCCCCCACCAAGCCCGCATCCCGCCTGGGCGCCAAGATCCGCCAGCTCCGCCGCCAGGAGAACCTCTCCCAGGTGCAGCTCGCGGAGCGGCTGGCCATCAGCCCCAGCTACCTGAACCTCATCGAGGCCAACAAGCGGCCCCTCACGGCGCCCCTGCTGATCCGCCTGGCCCAGACCTTCCACCTGGACCTGAAGGCCCTGGCCCCGGACGACGAGGCCCGGGTGTCCGAGGAGCTGATGGAGGCCTTCGGCGATCCCCTCTTTGAGCCCCTGGATCTGCCGGCCTCCGAAGTGCGGGACCTTGCCCAGAACAATCCCTCCCTTGCCCGGGCGGTGTCCCAGCTCTATGGCGCCTATCGGGCCGCGCGACAGGGCCTCGACGCACTGAGCGCCACCTTCAGCGACGGGCAGGCCTTCGACCCGGACCGGACCCGGGTGCCGGCGGAGGCCGTCGGGGACTTCCTGCAACGGGCGGGCAACCACTTCCCGGATCTGGAGGCGGCGGCCGAGCGCCTGTGGGCGGAGGCGAAGCTGGATCAGGACTGGATCCTGCCGGGCTTGGTAAGGGCCTTCGAAGCCAAAGGCATCGCCGTGAAAGTGCACCGCGCCGCGGAGCGTCCGGGCCAGCTGCGGCGCTTCGACGCCGAGCGCCGGGAGCTCTCCCTGAGCGAGCTGCTGCCCGCCAAGAGCCGGGCCTTCCAGCTGGCCCACCAGTGGGCCCTGCTGTGGGAGAGCGAGCTGCTGGACCGCCTCGCCTCGGATCCCCACCTGGGCACGCCGGGCACCCGGGCCCTGGCGCGCATCGCCCTCGCCAACCATTTCGCCGGCAGCGTGCTGATGCCCTACGGGCCCTTCCTCAAGGCGGCCCGGGCGGAACGCTATGACGTGGAACTCCTGGGCCGGCGCTTCCAGTCCAGCTTCGAGCAGGTCTGCCACCGCCTGACCACGCTCAGGCGTCCGGGGGCCGAAGGCGTACCCTTCCACTTCCTGCGCATCGACATCGCGGGAAATATTTCAAAAAGCTTTTCAGCCAGCGGCATCCACATCGCGCGCTATTCGGGCTGCTGCCCGCGCTGGAACGTTCACGCGGCCTTCCTCACGCCGGGCATCGTGCGCACCCAGGTGAGCGAAATGCCCGATGGCCGGAAGTATTTCTGCATCGCGCGGACCTTGCAGAAGGACACCGGCGGCTACCGCGGCCAGCACGCCATGCAGGCCGTGGGCCTGGGCTGCGAGATGGCCTTCGCCAAGGAGCTCGTCTACGCCGACGCCGTGCGCCTCGATCAGCCGCCGGTGCCCGTGGGCGTGACCTGCCGGTTGTGCGATCGGACGGATTGTGAGCAGCGGGCGTTCCCACCGTTGCAGCAACCGTTCAAGGTGGATGAGAATCTGCGACACAGCTCGTTCTACGCACGGCTGTGAGTGTGCGGGTCCGTCCAGGACTGGACAGGACGAACCGCGGGTGATGACGGAAGGATGAGGTGTTCACAGGAGCACCGTGATCCACGAGCGCCGCGCCCTTCGGCGCTCGCGGATCGCGGTGCCAGGGCGCGCAGCGCCCGTGGGAGACCGTTCCGGGAATGGAGGATGGAGCCCTCCTGGAGGCTCCACCCATCGTTTGCAGGAGGGATCGTCAACTTAGAGCGATGCGTCCCGGCCGGTTCGGCGACCACGCTTCGCGTGTGGTACCTCGATCGGCGAGGGCCGAAGGGCGCGGCCCTCACCGATCGAGGTACTCCTGGAAGGTCAACTTCACCTTCAACTTCAACGGCAACCTTCATGACGTTGGCGAGCTCGACGTTCGGACTTCGGTCGTCGTCGGTGCCGACTGTGCTCGCACCCTCTACGGCAGGCTGTACTGCTTGAAGAAATCCCACTGCTGGTTCGGCGCGCTGAGGGGGAAGTTATCGCCGTTGGGGTACATGTGGGTCATGTCCTTCACCACGATCATGTGGAGGAGGTTGCCCGGCGCTCCGGTGGCGCTGGCGAAGGTGGCCACGGGCTCGACCCCCGGCGCGCCGGAGAGGGTGTAGGTCTGCTGCAGGCCGAAGGACTGGACGTAGGAGCCTGTGACGCCGGTGAAGAAGGGCACGGCGAGGAAGGCCGCCATGTCCATGGGCAGGGGCTGGCCGTTGTTGAGGGCCATGTAGCGGTCGTCCATGTTGCCGACCATGTAGGCGATGGGGAGCTTGCGCTTGGGGGTGTAGGCCGTGGCGGGGCGGAGGCTCCCGCTGTTGCTGGCCACGGCGGCGAGCTTGTCGGAGAGGTCCACGGCGAGGCGGGAGGTGAACTGTCCGCCGTTGGAGAAGCCGGCGGCGTAGATCCGCTTCGCGTTGATGGTGTAGGCGGCCTGGAGCTCCGTGATCATCTGGCCCACGAACTTCACGTCGTCCCGTGCCGTTTCGCCGGCGCAGAGGATGTCCACCAGGGTGAAATCGTTCCACTTCGTGTTGTTGTTCGTCTGGCCGTCCTCGGTGAAGCAGTAGCGCCAGCTGCTGGGGTAGACCGAGATGAAATTCTCCACTTCAGCCTTCTCCGTCCAGCCGGAGATGTTGTAGAACTTCTCCCCGTCCCCGCTGGTGCCGTGGAACATGAAGAGCAGCGGCACCGCCGTCTTGCCGTCGTACTTCAGGGGCACGTGGACGTAGTACTCCCGCACGTCGCCGTTCACCGTGGTGGTCTTGCGGATCTTCCCGTAGACGATGGGTTGAGGGGTGGTGCCGGCGGTTGTGGTGGTGCTCGATCCGCCGCTCCCGCCGCAGGCGAGGGAGAGGAGGGATGCGAGCAGGAGGAGGACGGACAGGGCCGACCGGAGCCGAAGGGCAAGGGTCATGGGGACGCTCCAAAAGGGTGAGGAAGGATCGGCAGAAGCCTAGGGAAAATACTAGGATTTTGCAAGTGATCCGAGGAAGGGCGGGAGAATCCACCTTGGATCCAGGGACCCGAGGCGGGGTTTAGCCGGATGGCGCGATCCTCCCTTGTCGGACATTTCCACGGCTGCAAGCCGAACCCCGGTGCGGATTCCCGGGAGCATTTGAATCGCAGGGCCCGTCCACGTGACCAGCCCGGACGGGATCAGGCACCGTCCGGGAGAACGCCCGAAGGTTGGGGCTGGTGACGCCCCGGTGGCGCCGACCCAGGCGGGTGAATCACTCGGACGTCCAGCATCAGCGCGGTGGTGCACCCGGCCGCGTACATGCCGATATCGAGAAGGCTGAAGGTGTTGCCCAGCAGGATGTATCCGAGGTCTCCGGGCATCAGTCCCAGACGACTGGCCAGGTGGAAGGCCTGGGCGACCTCGATCAGAGAGCTGAAGGCAAGCACAACCATCGCGAGGCGTGAGGGCCGGATGGGCCGGACGGTCTGCACGAGGCAATAGATCAAGATGACGAAGAGGAAATCCCCCAGGCTGCCGCGGATGATCCGGAGCTGGGCCAGTCGGGTGGCCACGAGGGCTTCCAGCAGCAGGAGGGCCAGGGCCAGTCCGAGGTAGCGGCTGCGATGGGTGCGGGCCGGAGAGGTTGTCATGGGCATGCTGCCCTCAGGCCTTGGTCTCGGCTTCCGAAAGTCCGTACCAGTCCAGCTTCCGCGTCGCCATCATCACCACCCCCAGCGCCAGGAAGAGCAGGGCCGCGCCCAGCAGCAGGGCGTTGTCCTCGCTCGCGAGCAGGCCGTAGAGCGCGGCATAGAGCAGCGCCAGCCCACCGGCGAAGCCGAGGCCCCGGAGCTTGCTGCTCAGGGCGTGCACCAGATAGGCGCCGATAAGGACGACGCAGGCGCCGGCGCTCACCAGGTAGGCGGTGAGGAAGGCGAGGTGTTCCGTGAGGCTGATGAGCAGCAGGAAGAACATGGCGAGGGCGAGCCCCACGAGGAAGTACTGCACCGGGTGGATCCGCAGGCCCTTCAGCAGCTCGAAGAGGAAGAAGGCGCCGAAGGTGAGGCCGACGAAGAGGAAGCCGTACTTCACCGCCCGCTCGGACTGGAGGTAGACGTTCACGGGCTCCAGGAAGGCCACGGAGAAGCACTCCTCCGTGGGGGCCGCGCCCTCGTGCTTGATAATGGCGTCCAGGTTCCGCGCCAGGTGGAAGACCTGCCAGGTGGCCTCGAAGCCCTTGTCGGTGATCTCGTGGCGCACGGGGAGGAATCGGCCGGCGAAGCTGGGGGAGGTCCAGTCGCTGCGCAGGGTCACCTGGGTGTTCTCCGCCACCGGGGCGATGCTGAGGTCCTCGGAACCGGTCAGCTCCAGGGGAATCTCGAAGGAGACCTCATGAGCCGCCGAGGCCGCGAGGGGGCCGAGTTCGACGCGGATGCCGCTGGGCACCACCTCGCAATCCTCCCCGGGCTCGAAGTCGTGGGTCCCGCCGCCCCAGGCCAGCACGGGCCGGTTGCGGATGCCCCGCAGATCGCTCAGGCCCAGCACCAGGGTCACCCGGCCGGGTTCAAAGTCCGGCGATTTCAGCGGCAGGCCCAGGTCCGCGGGCAGGGCGAAAACGCCGGACAGCTTGGCGTTCAGGTGGAAGAGCTGGGCTTTGTAGAGGCCGCGGTGCCGTTCCTCGACCTTGGCTTCCCCCTTGATCTGCAGTTCTTTGGGCACAAGGACCTTGGAGCGGTGGCGCCACTCCACCCGGGGTGTGGTCTTGCCGGTCTTTTCCTCCTTTTCCTCCCAGGTGATCCGCTCCTTGTAGGTGGCGACCAGCAGCGGCCCCACCAGCTGCTGCCGCCCCGCCGCGCTGGCTGCGACGTTCTGCCGGACCTGCTGGTTGCGCACGTTCCGCGTCTCCACGAGGCCCAGCACCATGAACAGGGGGATCAGCAGGACCAGGGAGATGAACCCGATCACGAAACTCTTCACCAGCAGCATCCAGCGCATGCATTCCTCCAGAAGGGATGTCCGGAGGATGGGTCGGGGATGCGAAGGCTCCGTGAAGCCCCGTGAAGGATCCGTGAAGCGCAGGCTGGTGGCGGGCTACCCTCGCGGCAGCCTGATCCGGGCTTCCGCCCCTCCTTCGGGCAGGTTCGCGATGGCTGTGCTTCCCCCGTGCAGCTCCGCGATCTCCTTCACGAAGGCCAGGCCCAGTCCCGTTCCCTTGGCTTCGCTGCCGGGCCTGGGCAGGGCGTAGAAGGCGTCGAAGGCCCTGGGCAGGGCGAAGTCCGGCAGTCCCGGCCCCTGGTCGCGGACGATGAGGTCGAGGCAGCCAGCGGAGGACACAGCCTCCACGGTGATGAGGCCACCCGGCGGCGAGAAGGCCATGGCGTTGTCCAGCAGGTTGGAGAGGGCCTGCTCCAGGAGGAAGGCTTCGCCCCGGACCCTTGATCCGGCCGGGATGTGGGTCTCGATGCTGAGCCCGGCGCGTTCCATGAGGGTCCGCTTGGCGTCCAGCACCCGCGCCACGAGGTCCACCAGGTCCACCTCCGCCGGATCCTTCAGCCCCTGCCGGTTCTGCAGGGCCGCCAGGTCCAGCATGCGTTCGATAATCACCCGCAGCCGTGCTTCGGAGGCCTGGATGTTGGCCACGAAGCGGCGCCGGTCCGCGTCGGGCATGGCTTCTTCCAGCAGCTCCGCAGCGCCCCGGATGGCCGCCAGGGGGCTCTTCATCTCGTGGGTCAGGGTGTGCACGTAGGCCTCGGCGTAGGCCCGGCCCTCCAGCTTCTCCCGCATGGTCTCCAGGGCAAGGCCCAGCTCCGCCAGCTCCCCGTCCAGGGGCGGGAGGACCGCCTTGTGGCCCTCGGCGGCCTCCGCCGCGTAGGCCTTCAGGCGGTTCACCGCGCGGGTGAGCCAAAGGGTCAGGCCCAGACCCACCAGCAGGGCCGCCGCCATGAGGGCGAGGCCCGCCTTCATGACCTTGCGCTCGCTGGCTTCGGCGAAGGGCTGCACGCTGGCGGTCGGATTCGCGACGGTGAGGACGCCGGCGATGCGGCCCTCCTCCAGGATGGGCGCCGCCACGTGCATGACGGAGGTGGCGGGGTCGGTGGGGTCCGCGCGGGTGCTGCGGGCGCCGTAGCGGCCCCGCAGGGTCAGGTACACGTCGTTGCGGCGGCTGTAGTCCTGGCCCACGGCCTCTCCGGCGGAATCGTAGACGACCCGGCCCTCCCAGTCGGTGGCGTAGACGCGAAAGCCCGGGCCGCCGGGTTCCAGGCCCCAGACCTGGGATTTCGGGCGCCGTTCGCGGTAGCGCCGCACCGCCTCGGAGAAAGGGCCTTCCGCCAGGGTGCCGGCCTTCAGCTCCGGGCCCGCCACTTCCGCCAGCAGGTTCGCTGCGTCACCGAGTGCCACCTCCATGCCCTGCCGCACACCGGGGCGCACCTCCTGGGTGAAGGTGCGGGCCAGGAACCAGGCGGCGAGGGCAGCGATGAGGAGGAAGCCCAGAAAGATGCGGAGGCCGATCCTCAAGGGAGTCCCCCAAGGCTGTAGCCCACGCCCCGGTGGGTCTGGATGGGATCGGCGGAAGGATCCACCGCCCGCAGCTTCGCCCGGAGGGTCTTCACGTGGGCGTCCACGGTGCGCTCCGTGCTCTCCTCCGCCGCGGACCAGACCTGCTCCATGAGCTGGGCCCGGGTGAAGACCCGCTCCGGGCTGGGCCAGCAGGGTCTTCAGCAGAAGGTATTCGTAGCGCGTCAGGTCCAGGACCGTGCCGCAGAAGGTGACGAGGCGCCGCGATTCATCCACAACGAAGACCGGGGCCGCACCAGCCTTCCTCGGCTCGAGGCGCCGCAGGATCACCCGCACCCGGGCCACCAGCTCCCGGGGGCTGAAGGGCTTCAGGACGTAGTCGTCGCCGCCGATTTCGAGGCCCACGATGCGGTCCACCTCCTCGCTGCGGGCGGTGAGGAAGATGACCGGAACGTCGGAGAAGGTGCGCAGACGGCGGCAAACCTCGAAACCGGAAAGGTCCGGCAGCCCCACGTCCAGGATCACCAGTGCGAAGCGCTCAGTCTTCAACCGTGCGAGGGCCTCCTGGCCAAGGGCCGAACGGTGGGCCTGGAAGCCATCCTTGGCGAGGGCGTAGGCCACCGCGTCAGCGATGGCGGCCTCGTCCTCGACGATCAGGATGTCGTTCGACATGGGATCAGGGTGTCCGTGGCCATGGAGCCCTAGCGGTAGACGACCTTCCCCGTGCCCTTCACCAGCTTGCCGAGGTTCCAGGCGGCTTCGCCCTTGGCCTTGAGCTCCGAGAGCACGTCGGCGGCCTTGTACTCGTCCACCAGCAGCACCATGCCCACGCCCAGGTTGAAGGAGCGGCGGGCGTCCTCCAGGGGCATGGCGGACGCTTCCATGAGGTGGCGGAAAAGGCCCGGGATCTCCCAGGAGGCGGTGTCGATCTCCGCGTCCAGGTGCTCCGGCAGGACCCGGGGCAGGTTGTCCGTGAGGCCGCCACCGGTGATGTGGGCCATGCCCCGCAGGCGCTTGGTCTTGATGAAGGGCCAGAGGATATCCAGGTAGCTGCGGTGGATGGCCAGGAGGCTCTCTCCCACCGTCTTCCCGGTGGCGGGCAGGAGCTCGTCCACCCTGCGGCCTTCGACCTCGAAGAGGACCTTGCGGGCGAGGGAATAGCCGTTGGTATGAAGGCCCGAGCTGGGCAGGCCGATCAGGACGTCCCCGGGGAAGAAATCATTCTGCCTGGGCAGCAGGAGGTCCTGGTCCACCACGCCAACGATGGTCCCCGCCACGTCCACTTCGCCCTTGGCGTAGACGCCGGGCATCTCCGCCAGCTCGCCGCCGATGAGGGCGCAGCGGGAGGCCTGGCAGGCGATGGCCATGCCTTTCACGATCTCCTCGATGATCTGCGGCTCCAGTTCCTGGGCGGCGATGTAGTCGAGGAAGAAGAGGGGCTTGGCCCCCTGGACGAGGATGTCGTTGATGCAGTGGTTCACCAGGTCCTGGCCCACCGTGTCCCATTTGTCCGCGAGGCGGGCCACCTTCATCTTGGTGCCCACGCCATCCATGGAGCTCACCAGCACGGGCTTGGCCTCGTCGAAGTTGGCGGCAAAGAGGCCGCCGAAGAGGCCCAGGTCGCTCAGCACCCGGGCGGTCTTGGTGGCCTTCACGTGGGGCTTGATGCGGCGCAGGGCCTCGTCCTGCCGGTTGATGTCCACGCTGCTGGCCGCATAGGTGACTTTGGGTTCGCTCATCAGCCGCTCCAGGGGCCATTCTCGCATGGCGGCTTCCACCTTTGGCCGGCTCCCCGGGTCCAAGGTCCCACCCTTCCGGAGCTCCCATGCGGCGGCCGATCCTCCTTCCGGCTCTCCTTCCGGCGCTGGCGCTGGCCTTGGGGGCCTGCGGCGGGGGCGGCGGCACCGCCGCCGGGGGTGGTCCCGGGACGCCCGCGCCGCCGGTCCTCGTCGCCGGCCCCGCCCCGCGGGTCGTGCCCCTGGGAGCCACTTGGACCTTTTCCGCCAGCGCCACGGGCACCGGCCTCGCCTACCAGTGGCGGAGGGGCGGCCAGCCGCTTCCCGGGGCCACCACGGCCGCCTACGCCTTCACCCCGGCCTCGCCCCAGGACGGCGGGAGCCTGGACGTGGTGGTGAGCAACGGTGGTGGTTCGGTCACCAGTCCCTCGGCGGAAGTGAAGGTGGTGAGCGCCGGCGGTCCCTGGAACCAGGACCTGAAGGTGGCCGTGGGTGCTGATCCGGATCACTTCGGGACGCCCACGGCCTTCGTGGCCCAGGCCGGCGTCGTCAGTCTCGCCAGACGGACCAGCGGCCAGCTCATCGCGGTCTTCCAGTGGTTTCCCTTCGCCGATCCCGCCGCCTTCGACCTCGTGGCCGCCAGTTTTTCCGCCGATGGGGGACGCACCTGGTCGGCACCGAAAACCCTGAACTTCGCGGGCCTTCCCGCGGGCTACCAGCGGCCCTTCGATCCCACCATCACCGTGCGGGAGGACGGCAGCCTGCGCCTCTACTTCACCTGCAGCCCCAGTGGGCCGAATCCCGTGAATGGCTTCTGCAGCGCAACTTCCACCGACGGATTGAACTTCACGGTGGACGCGGGCCAGCGTTTCTACCCGGGTCGCAGCACCGTGGACTGCGCCGTGCTCCGGTGGAACGGCCAATGGCACCTCACCTCCCCCATCGGCGCGCCCCAGGAAGGGGCCTACCACGCCGTGAGCGACGATGGCCTGGCCTTCACCCGGGTGGCAGACATCCCCAGCGTGAACAACGTCAACTGGACGGGGAACCTCGTCGCCGTGGGCGATGCCCTGCGCTTCTACGGCACCCCCGGCACGAGCCTCTGGTATGCCGCCACCACCGACGGCCAGACCTGGAGCGCCCCGGTGAACCTGGGCATCCAGGGAGGCGACCCGGCGGTGGTGGAGGCGGAGCCGGGGCGCTGGCTGCTCGTGTTCTCGGGGCCAGGGGGGAATTGAGGCGGGACAGTGCCCCGAGCTTCTGGCCCGGGCGGGAAGTGCCGAATGGATGGGTGTCCTTGGAAAAGGCACCCGCGCCAGCGATAGCGCGCCAGGACCATAAATCATGAATCGTTCGGTGGAAACCGATCCGATGGGTCGCGACGGGATCCGACGAAATCCTTGGCCGTGCCTCCCCAGTCATTCCGACCCGCCGAGGACACCGTTCCCCGGCCTGCCGCGCTATCGCTTGGCTGCACCCTCGCTGACGCGGGTTCGCAGACTGCGCGAACCCGCGCCAGCGAGGGTGCCTTTCCAAGGTCAACGACCTTGCGGTGAGACTCCGTGATCAGTCCGGTTTCAACCAGGCGGCCTTCATCTTCGGTTCCTGGCTGGCCCGAATGAACGCCTCGCCCTGGGTGTTCCTCACAAGATCGAATCCGAAGACTTTCAACGCCTCGCTCACGGGCAGGGGCTCGCCGCCCTGGATGTGCCGGGCGAAGAAATCCGATTGGTCCTTGCCGGCGGCCTGGCTGGCGGCGGCGATGAGGTCTTTCAGTTCGTACTTCCGGCCGGGGCCGAAGTCCCGGAACAGTGCCCGCATCATGTGCTCCAGGCTGCGGGCGCCGCCGCTGGCTTCCCGGATCCGCGCGTCGAGGCAGAGGGCCGCCATGGCGCCGCCGCCGTAGATGAAGCCCCAGTTCTGCTTCTTGTTCTTTCCGGCCTCGGCGAGGGTCACGCCTTGGGCTCGATCGAAGGTCCGCCGGGCGTGACTCTCCAGCTTCTTGGTGAGGAGGCATTCGTCGATGAGACCGAGGCGGGCCATGGTGAGGATGGCGAAGTAGTCGGTGAAGCCCTCCTTGAACCAGTCCATCTGGACCTTGGGCTCCATGCCGGTGCCGTTCCAGAGGTGGAAGGTCTCGTGGGCGACGAGGTGGCCCCAGTCGATGAGATTGGCCTCGGTGAGGGGCTCGCCGGCGAGGAGGCTGTAGCTGTTGGCGAAGGCGCCGCCGTCCGTGAGGCCTTCGTGGAGGGTCACCAGGTAGTCCGCCCTCGGCACGGAGCCGAACATCCGCGTGTAGGCGGCGATGTGGGGCTTCATGACCTTCTCCAGCATGGGCATGGAAGGCTTGAGGGCGCCGCCCACGGCGAGGGTCACGCGGAAGGCGCCTTCCTGGAAGACGCGCTCGGCGTGGGTGCCCAGCATGAGGCCATTGCTCACCAGCTCGTCGTAGCTGGATACGGCGTAGACGCCGGCCTGGCCCGCCACCGGCCGCCAGGGCAGGCTGGCCTTCCAGCCCTTCGGGAGTTCCACGCGCACGGTGCCGCTTTCGAGATCGTCGGGAGTGATGAAGAGGGCCATGCCCGTGTAGAACACAGCGTCGGGTTTGGCGTAGGCCGCTTCGTCCAGGCCGTGGGGCCAGGCTTCCCGGTCGTGGGTCAGCTCCACCGCGTAGGTGAGGGTCACCGCCGTGCCGGTTGCCGCGTCCACGGTCCAGGCGCCCTTGCCATCGGCGGTCAGCTTCCGGGCCTTGCCATCCGGGCCCGTGACCTGCACGTCCTTCATGAACTTTGACCAACCTTCGGGGAACTGCTCCGCCCCCCAGCCCGCCACGGAGATGGCCTGGCCCTTCAGCACCCAGCGGGCCTCGATCTCCGCCCGGCGGGGCTGGCCTTCGGGGACTCTGAGCCGGAAGGCCACCGTCGGGCCTGTGTCGGCCGCAGCGAGGGTGAGGGTGCAAAGCGCGGCGGGGGCGAAGGGAGGAAGTCGCATGGAGTCCTTGGGCGCGGAGGCGCGAATCCAAGCTACGGCAGGTGGGAGCGACGCGTTTAGAAAGGGCGTCGGTTCCAGGTCCGAGGTTCGGCGCGTCCCAAGCCTCGTGCAACGGGCATCCACCCATGACGGGAGTAGGATCTCCCCATGCCCTACGATGAAACCCGCGTCCGCGCCGTCCTCCGGGACCTGCTCCTGGCCTTCGGGGAGGATCCGGATGCCCCCGAGCTTGCGGAGACCCCTGGGCGGGTGGCGGAGTTCTGGAAGGAACGCCTGGCGGGCTACACCACCGACCTCGCCGCCGAACTGCAACCCCTCCCGGGCGATCTGGCCCCCGTGCCCGTGATCCTGGAACACATCCCCTTCGTCTCCACTTGCGAACACCACCTGGCTCCCTTCGAGGGGGAGGCCACCGTGGGCTACCTGCCCGGAGAGGGCGGGACCGTGGGCCTCAGCAAGGTCGTGCGCGTCGTGCAGGCCTTCGCCTGGCGGCTGCAGGTCCAGGAGCGCATGACCCGCCAGATCGGCGAAGCCCTTGAGATGCACCTGCGCCCCAGGGCCTGGGGCGTGAAGCTCACCGCCGTCCACACCTGCATGAGCCACCGCGGCGTGAA
>JADJVL010000015.1 GCA_016710635.1 Holophagaceae bacterium
GACGGTCTCCGGAAGGTGCTGGCCTCCCTGCTGGTGCGGGCCCTCCACCGCCCGCCTGCGCCCGCCGGTGATCCACGTGGCGGTGGAGCACGGCCACCGCCGCATCGCGGTCTACATCGAGGAGCCGGGCCTGGTGGAAGCCAACGCCGCCCTCGGCGCCCTGCGAGTCGCCCGCCCGGACGAGATCGCCCTCACCGGCCAGGGCGGCGCCGGCCTTGGCCTCGTCCTCATGCAGGGCGCCCTCAAGCGCATGAACGCCGGGCTGCAAGTGGCCCCCGCCGAAGGCGGCGCCTGGGTGATGATCGACCTGCCCCAGCCGGATTGAGGTCAAGGTCAACGGCATACCTCTTGTTGATCCAGGCCGCCCTGGACCCGCCGAGTCGCCGAGGTTTTAAAAACAGGCACCGCTTCCAAGTGCGGATCGCGCCCTTTGCGATCCGTGCTTGGAGCGGTGTACTCTAGCGATAGCGCGCGAAGTTGGTGACGATCTGTCCCGCTCGGGGCCGGAAGCAAGGGCCGCACTCCGGCTGTTTTTTGCCATCCTCCACCGAGGAGTTGATTCCGACCCAGCCTTGCGCTATCGCTTGCTTGCGCCTTGAGTCCGACGCGGCCAACCGCCGCCGCGCCGGACTCAAGCACCTGTTCAAGGTCAACTGCAAGGTCAAGGTCCAGGTCAAGGTCCAGGTCAAGGTCCAGGTCAAGGTCCAGGTCAACGGCCAGGTCAACCGCCAGGTCAACCGCAAGCCATGCGGCCACGGATACGACTTCGTCCATGGCCAGCGCCTCCTCCGCGGACTCATGTGCAGACCAACGGAGCATGCAGGACAGGGGAGCCGCCTCGTCTCCCGGGACTTGCCCTGTCCCCCCGGCTTGGGTCCCTCCGGCCCGGCGGGTAGCCTGGCTGGCGATTGCGCACCGCCGAGAGCCGCCATGACCTACCGCCGCCGCGAAACCTTCCTCCCCTTCACCCGGCCCGTCATCGGGCAGGAGGAGATCGACGAGATGATCGATTCGATCCACTGCGGGTGGATCACCACCGGCCGAAGAGCGCGAAGTTCGAGGCGGAACTTTGCGCGTACAACGGCGTGCCCCACTGCCTGGCGATGAACAGCGCCACCACGGCCCAGGAGATCACCATGCAGGTCCTCGGCCTGCAGCCCGGGGACGAAGTGATCACCACGTCGCTGACCTGGGTGAGCACCCTCAGCACCGTCGTGCTCCAGGGCGGCGTGCCGGTGCTGGTGGACATCGACCCGAAGACCCTGAACCTGGATCCGGCGCAGCTGGAGGCGGCCATCACGCCTCGGACGAAGGGCATCATCCCCGTGCACCTCACGGGCCTGCCGTGCCCCATGGACGCCGTCTAGGCGGTGGCGGCGAAGCACGGCCTCTGGGTGGTGGAGGACGCGGCCCAGGCCATGGGGGCCCACTACAAGGGGAAGAAGATCGGCAGCGATCCGCGTTCGGTGATGAGCGTCTACAGCTTCCACCCCAACAAGAACATGACCACCGGGGAAGGGGGCGCCATCGCGTTCTTCGACGACGCGCATCTGCCGCGCATCCAGCGCCTGCGCTTCCACGGCATCGAGAAGGACGCCTGGAAGCGCCAGAGCAAGGAGGGCAGCGTCCACATCGATGTCGCCGAGCCGGCCCGCAAGGCCAACTTCATGGACCTGCAGGCGGCCATCGGGCTGCACCAGATCAAGCAGCTGGACGGCTTCAATGCTCGGCGGGGCGTGCTGTTCCGGCGCTACCTGGAGCTCATGAAGGATGTGGAAGAAGTCATGCTGCCCTGGGAAGGGGACGCGGACCACGGCCACTGCTTCCACCTCTTCGTGGCCCGCATCCGCCCGGAGAAGGCCGGCCTCACCCGCGACGAATTCGTGCAGGCCCTGAAGGACGAGAACATCGGCACCGGCATCCACTACCGCCCAGCCCACTGTCCACTCCTACTACCAGGATTTCTATACGAACCGGCATCCCCACGCCATGCCGAAGGAAGGCCTGCCCAACAGCGAATGGAGCGGCGAGCGGCTGTGCAGCCTGCCGTTGTGGCCCGGACTGACGGAGGAGGACCAGGACCAGGTGGTGGCGACGATCAAGCACGTGATCGCGAAGGCGCGGGTAAAGGTCGTCGTCTAACAATATGCAATTCGCGGGGCACTGGCATGGAATGGCCCGAAATTAAGAAGACAGAGATAAAGCCATCCGAATGGACTGGTCAGTTAGATTCCCAGCGAGCGCTCTCGGCCCTTTGTCGAGAAGTCGGGCGCTGGTCTCGGGTTTTCGCAAACCAATTGATGCCTGATGAGGGATTACCCATTGAAGAGGCCTTGCACTGGGCTTGTTTCTCTCGATTAGCCAGGGGCCTACATCGAATTCATCGAGACATCGGTAATTTGGATTCAGAAGGCGTTTTGATTAATTGTCGTCTGTCTTGCGAGGACGCACAGAATTGCATCTTGCTCGGACAGCCAGGACGAAAGCATGAGTTCCATATCGAAGGATACGAACTCGACCGAGATATTCGGAAGTACCTCCATGAAAAATCCAAAACCACAGTACTGGACGAACAGGAAAGGAATGTACTGGATGCACTCAATGCTCTTTGGATTGAAAGAAATTTGCCTGAAGAAAAGCCAGAGCGTACCGGGGAGTTCAAGAGGCTTTGTGCTGTAGAGCGTGAAGCCAAATCTGCCTATCGACCATTCAAATGGTCCTCCCAAGCGGTGCATGGCACATCACGTTGGCTAGAGCATTACGATTTAGTTCAATCCGAGGTGCCGACTAAACCTGGCGATATTGAACTTTTTCATCTGAGGCAGGAGGATCCAGACCTGGACTTAGTGCTTCCAATCTACACACTTAATCGCGGGTTTGCGGCGATCGAAGTGCTTGCGAATAGCATTTCAGACCTCCCTAAGGAGGTTTTATTGGATTTGGAAGATCTCCGCAATCGGATCTCCATGCTCACCTCTTGGGCACAAGCCAACCTCGGTCCTCCAGACTCTGGATCTAACTCGAATTAAACACCGCACCGGAGGCTGCCATGCTCTTTATCCCGCCCGCCCTCATCGCCCAGGACCTGCCCAACGAGGCCTACCTCACGAAGCAGCGCGACACCTGGCTGAATGTGGCGCAGAACAGCAAGCACGACATGGAGGCCTGGCACAAGGTGGGCGAGTTCGAGCTGCAGCTGGGCCATGCGGACGCTGCCATCGCGGCGGAATCGAAGGCCATCGCCATGCACCCGAAGTACGCCGCGGCCTACGCGGGCCGGGCCCGGGCCCACTTCGACAGGCGGGACTTCGCCGCGACCCGGGCGGACGCGACGAAGGTCATCGAGCTCCTGGAAGCGAGGGGCGGCCTGCAGAAATACCTCGAGGTCGAACGGCCCCCCGAGCACTACATCGCCAGCTACCGGCTGCGGGGCCTCGCCAACGCCTGGGAATCCAAGTGGGAGCCGGCCTTCGCGGATCTCGCCGTGGCGGCGAGGCTGGCGCTAACGACGCGAAGCTGGAGGTGGAGCGCGCCACGCTCTTCGAAAAAGCCAAGCGCCCCAAGGACGCCATCGCGAGCCGCCTGCGGGCTGGGCTCCCTCTTCGCCGATGGCGGAGTGAAGGCCAAGGCCGAAGAACAAGCCGCGGCGCTGAAGCGGCTGGGCGGAACCCGGGAGGCCGCCCAGGTGGAGGCCAAGCTGGCGTCGAAGCAGCCCAAGTCCGATCTGCCGGACTGAGGCGGACGGCGGGGTCCAGGCCGCCCGGCCGGATACCATCCTGAGCGAAGCCCAGGAACCCTCCCTCCGTGGCGGGCCGGTTCAAAGCCGTTGGGCTCGAACAAGCTCGAGGGGGTCGCGATGCTGTGGGTGCCCATGCTGATGCAGGTGTTGGTTGACGCTCCCGGGCTGCGGGAGGTTCAGGCCTGGCGCAGACACCAGGATGCAACGATGCGCGGGGAACGGTCCCCTTCGCCGCGGAGCGGGTCGTGGCGCTGGCCCAGGGCCGCACCACCCTGGGCAGCGGGGCGGAGGCCGCGCTCCGGCTGCCCGGGGCGGGCCTGCCGGCCCTCGCCGGCGAAGTGGTGCTCCGGGAGGGCGGGGCCTTCCTGGTGGCCCGGGATCCGGGTCCCGAAGCCCCCAGGTTGCTGGTCAATGGGACCTTCGTGGCGGAACGCGCCCTGGCGCCCACGGACCTGATCTCCTTCGGGCCCTACCGCCTCCAGCTTCGGCGGCCGGGGGGCGCCTTCGCCCTGCGCGTCGCGAACTTGAAGGCGGAGGCCATGCGCCGCTATCGCGGATTGAACTACTTCCCCATCGACGGGCGCTTCCGGGTGGCGGCGACCTTCACCCCCAGCCCTGGCGCGCGGGAGGTCACCGTGGAATCCACCCAGGGCGGCCCCCAGAAGCTGCCCTATGCAGGCCGCCTGGACTTCAAGCTGCTCGGCCAGGACTGCACCCTCGATGCCTTTCTCGATCGCGATGAGCCGGATGTGCTCTTCGTGATCTTCCGCGATGGGACGAGTGGCCGGGAGACCTATGGGGTCGGCCGCTATGTCTATGTGGCCCGCTGCGCGGATGGAACGGCGGTGCTCGATTTCAACAAGGCCTTCAATCGCCTGTGCGCCTATGGCCCGCTCTTCTTCTGTCCCATCCCTCCGAAACAGAACCATCTGCCGCTGCGGATCCCCGCAGGGGAAAAGACCTACGCGGCGCACTGAAGGCCGGCGGATTCCGGCGCACTGGCTGCCCCAGGGGAGGATGCGCCAGGCGGCGGGCCCGGCCTACCACTCCCGCCGGCAGCGGGCGCAGGAATTGACGTGCTTGCGGCAGACGAGCCGGCCGAAGAGCACCAGGGGCGGCGACAGGAAGATGGTGACCCAGCCGATGCAGACGCTCATCAGCAGGAAGCTGATGGGGAGGTTGACGAGGCCGATGATGATGAGGGTCCAGCCCAGCTTCGTGACCTTGCGGCCGCCGGAGAACTGCTCGCAGCCGCAGAAGGGGCACTGGACGGGCTTGTCCTGGGCTCGCACGGCGTCTGAGGTTTGCACGATGTCGGACATGTTGGATTCCTCGCTGGGCAGAGAGCGGCCACGCCCCGGGGAACGGGGTGGCGCCGGAAGCTGGGAGGGTGCCGGCCCGCGCAGCGGGTTCCGGGTGGAAGAAAAGCCAGGGTGCGGGGTGCGGCGCGAGAAGAGCGTGGGTCCCTGCGGAAGCGCGGCAGGTTCTGGAAGCTCCGTCCGACACCGGAGGTCGATCGATTGCCACCACTTGTAGCAAGGCCGGGACGCTACAGGCGTCACAATCCTTGCGGCGAGAAGCGTTGTCCCCGTTGGAGCCTTCGCGCGAAGCGTGCGATATCCTGGCGCCTTCTCCCTTGCCAAAACCACGAAGCACACCTGTGAAAGGGCGCCCGCCATGCGACGACCGACCCTCACCCTGGCCCTCGCCGCGATGACGGCCCTGGCCGCGCTTCCGGCGGCCCAAGGCATGGCCGCGCTTCCAGCGGCGGCCCCACGCAAGGCCGCCGCCACGGTGCTGGAGGGACAGGTGGTCTGCTCCCTGTGCTGGTTCGAGGCGGACCGCGCGGTGACGCCCTATGGCGCGAAGGCGGACCTGGAGTGTGCGGACCGCTGCGCGAAGGCCGGAAAGCCCCAGGCCCTGGCGGTGGCGGAGGGGAAGGGCGTCACCCTCTACCTGCTCGGCCCGGGCCGGCTCAAGCGGAGCCGCGGGGACTGGCTGGATGTCATCGCGAGGCGGGTCAAGGCCACCGGCCGCGTGACGGTGCGTAACGGCCAGCGCCACCTGAGCGTCGATGCGCTGGAGGTGCTGCCCGACTCCGCGCCGGGATCCTGAGGTTAGCCGGGCCCGGACACGGGCCTTCCGGCGCCGCGATCAGGACAGCGCCCAGCGGACGAGGGCGAAGAGCATCCCCGCCAGGTAGAGGGTTCCGAAGATCGCCTGGTTGTGCCGGGCCAGCCACTCGGGCAGGTAGATGTCGAAGTTGTCCCGCCGGTCCCCGGTGTACCGGGCCGCCACCGCCGTCAGGGGGCAGCGCATCCGGTTGAGGAGCAGCACCGCAACTTCGATGGCCACCACCGCCGAGAGCCACGCCGCCCCGTCGTGCCGGCCGAGGCCGGAGGCGACGGGGATGGCCAGGATGCAGCCGGCGAAGAAGGCCCACACGATGGTGTGGACGACCTTGACGAGGACGAGGGCGGAGGGGATGGCCTGGGTCGGCGCGCGGTCTGGCATGTTGAAACCTCCTCGCGTGGCGCGAGGCTGGCGGGGGTCAGTCCGTCCCGGCGGCGTGCCAGAAGGAGATGTCCGGAGGACCGGCGAGAAAGGCCCCGGCCCCCTGGATGAAGGCCTGGAGGTGCGGCTGCTGCATGTGCGGGCCCAGGAAGAGCGCCTGGCTGGGCCAGTGCTCGAGGAGGGTGAAGCCCGTCGGGTCCTGGGCGTCCTGCAGCAGGGTGATGCCGCCGCACTCGGGCTCCCTGGCCAGCACGGTCGCGACCAGGGCGCCGAGCTCCCGCCGGGCGGTATCGGCCTGGTCCGGGAGGGAACGGTAGCGGACGATGACGATGGTCTCAGACATCACGGACTCCGGGAGGGTTGGCATGGGGCAGGGGGAAGGTCGTGGGCGGGACGGCGGCCTCCCTCAGGGGAGCACCTGGTACTCGCTTTGGACGAGCCCGCTCGGGAAAGCGCGGGTGGCGAGGTGGGCGAGGCGCACGTCGTGGGGCAGGGGGCCGAAGAGGGGAATGCCGGAGCCCAGGAGCACCGGTACGCGGGTGAGGACGAGGCGCTGGACCAGCCCCGCCGCCAGGAACCGCTGGATGGTGACGCCGCCGTCGATGTAGAGGTTGTGGAGGCCCCGCTCCGCCAGCCGGGCCACGACGTCCGAGGGCGACCCGGACATCTGCTCGACGGTTGCGCCGGCGGCCTTCGAGAAGTCGAGGGGCTGGCTGCTGAGCACCACCACCGGCTTGGCTCCGTAGGGCCAGGGATCAAAGGTCAGCACCTTCTCATAGGTGTTGCGGCCAATGACGAGGGCATCCACGGACGCCATGAGCTCCTCGTACCCGTGCTCCTCGCCGCCGCCCTCCGGCAGCCAGTCGAGGTCATGGTTCGAGCGCGCGATGAAGCCGTCCACGCTCAAGCCAATGAAGACGGTCAGGGTCATCGCGGCATCCTCCTGTCTTGGGGTTGGTTCAACGGGAAAAGCTCAGGGGCGCGGCGCAGCCGGTTGGCCTGAAGGCCGGGGCAGGCGCCGGATCAGGGTAGATCAGCGGGTCCGGCCATCCCAGCGCTCGAGGATTCTGCCACCTCCGATGCGAATCCGGTCAAACCATGGGGCGGTGCCGCGTCCTGGTAGGGTCAGTCGGGTCCTCGCGTGCGTTGACCGAGGCCAGGACCACCCGGTTGCCGCCGGCCACGATCGGAACTTCGCCCGCCGCCAGGATCGGGCCGGGGAGGACGGAAGCGGTGCCAGGGTCAGGCCTCGGCGATGGCGGCGATGGAGACCTTCAGGCCCGGCACCCGGACCGGCAGCTTGGCGCCCTGGCGGGCCGGCGGGTTGACCGGGAACCACCGGAGCCATTCCTCGTTCAGGCCCGGGAAGTCCTCCTCCTCCGCCAGCACGACGGTGGCGCTGACGATCTTGTCCATCGAGCTTCCGGCTGCTTCCAGGATGGCCTGGATGTTGGTCAGGCACTGGCGGGTCTGCGCCTGGATCGTGTCGCCCTGGAACTGTCCCGTCGCCGGGTTGGTCGGCGCGGTGCCGGAGACGAAGATCAGGCCCGCGGCCCTCACCGCCTGGCTGTAGGTCGGTGGCGGCGGGGCCGCCTTCGGGGTGAGGATGATCTGGCGTGACATGGGATCCCTCCGGGGGTGGGGTTGCGAAAAGCCTGTTCCCACGGCCGATGATAGGGTCCAGCGGCGGCCGGAGACCACGGCTTGCCGCGGGCCGTGGAGGACTTCCCGCCTTCACCGGCGGCGCCGGGACACCAGGGGCGCCCCGTGGATGAAGCGGTTGGCGGCGGCTTCCGCGAGCATCCACCGGGCCATGGCCTCATAGGACACCGGCAGCCTGGGAATCCTGGTGCATCCGGGGTTCGGACGCGGCCCGGGCGGGCTAGGAGGAATAAAGCTCATCAGCCACCGCCTTCAAATCGTGGCCAGGCATGAGCTCATCTGAAATCGTGAGGATGGAATACAGGTTCCTCTTGAGATCTGCGGTGGAGAGCTCGCCCTTTCGAAGGGAGGTTTGCAGCAAGTGGAGCGCCATGTCCGCCAGGAGGATTCTTTGTTTATCTCCCCAGCCTGCATCGCCTCGCTTGGAAGGATTGTTTTGATAGGCGGATTCGGT
>JADJVL010000016.1 GCA_016710635.1 Holophagaceae bacterium
CGCCGGCTAAAGCCCCGGCGTCCCCCCCGCCGACCACCCCGTCGTCGGCCTCGATATCTTCCACAGCTTCCGCGCCGCGGAAGGTTGGGACCACTGCTAGGCCCCGCTTCCAGCCCAGGAGATCCATGTACCGCGACCCCAAAGAACTGCGAGTCTTCGTTGCGTGGCCGATGGCCTCGCCTTCTTCGAGCTGCATCGTGCGGGCCGCCATTCAGCCCGGGAGGAGTTCGGCAGCCCGTCGCCGTCCTCCAGCGGGCGGCCCTGGCGCTGGTTCCACATCCTGGAAGCCTGCCGCCAGCCCCGACGAAGGTTTCACCACCGGCCTGCGCGCCGCCAAGCGCCTGCCGAGGAGACTCCGCTACCCCGTGGACCTCGGCCTGCGTGGGCCTGCTCCCGAGCCCGAAGCTGGGCGGGCATTGGAGGAGCAGGCTCTGCACCCAGTGAAGTCCCTCGTCTGGCTGCTGCGCTTCCAGAAGGAGCGGGAGCGTCAGGAAGGCGGAGGAGGCCAGCCGGGCCTGAGGCCCAGGGCTGAAGCCCTGGGCGGGAGTGGCGGTGGGAGCGAGATTCGAACTCGCGACGGTTTCCGTCGTCGGATATTTTCAAGACTGCGCCTTAAACCGCTCTCGGCCATCCCACCCGGTTTCCATCATCATCGTCCGCACCGGTGCCGCCGCAAGAAGCCTGCCGCGACAGGTCTCGCGCGATAAGGTGGAGGCTTCGGAGAGCTGCCAGAGTGGCCGAATGGGTTCGCCTGCTGGTTGAAGTCTCTGCAAACCGATACCGGGGTTCGAATCCCCATTTCTCCAGGAAAATGCCGCCCCAGGGCGGCAATTTTCTTCGTTCGGCAAATATGAAGGATTCGAATGGACCAGTGGCGGGGGGATAAATTCCCACGGCCCGCCCGAACGCGGTTGCACCCCCAACCGACCATTCGCCACCCCGTTCAGGCAGGCCTAAGCGGCTTCCCGCGGGACGGGCGGCCCCTTCGAATAGCATTTCCGTACGAACCCTGCCATAGCCCGGAGGCCCTGTGCGCCCTGACGCCCGACTGCTCCTGAACCGCGAGACGCTGCGCCGTCTTTCTTCCGGCGAGGCCGAGGCGGTCGCCGCCGGCCTGGATCGGACCTTCGCCTTCCAGGTCTCCGCCGGCCAGCTCGGCCTCTGTTCCGTGAGCATGGGCGTGACCGGCAACAGCCTGGGCTGCACCAGCGTGTCCATCGCCGCCACGCTGGGCACCTCCATCGTGGCGGCCGGCGGGCCGCACTAGCCCTTGCCCAGCCTTCGTCCCGGAACCGCCCTCTGGAGGCGCCTGCACAGCAAGGCCCTCTGGGGGGCCTTCTGCTTCGTCGTGCTCGCGGTGCAGCCCTTCCTCCTCTGGAAGTGGCAGGCCATGGGCACGCCGGTACTGCGCCGGGCGGGGGACGAACTCAGCCACATGCTCATGATGGGCTCCCTCATCTGGCTTTCGCCGGTGCCCTGGGAATGGCGGAGCCCTTCAGGCCAGCCGGTGCTGAGCTGGGGCAGCCCTGCGCGCCTTCCTCATGGGCGAGGCGGTGATGATCGCCATCACCTTCACCTCGACAGTGGCTTCAGCTGCCGGGCCCCCAAGGCCAACAGCCTGTCTACCTCCTCCATCGACCTCTGCCTCTGGGGGCCTCGCACCTTTCTTCCTCGTGGGCCTGCTCCTCCCGCGCCAGGCGCGCCTCGAACACGAGCAGGAGGACATGCGGGAGCAGGTGGTGAGGCACAGGTGCGCCACCTGCAGGGGCCAGATGAACCCGCACGTCCTCTTCAACGCCCTCAACAGCCTGGCCGAACTGCTGCAGCAGGACCCCAAGCAGGCCGACCTGTGCCTGCGCGCCATGGCCAGCCTCCTCCGGCGCATCCTGGACGCTAGCGAAGTCCACAGCCATCCCCTCGGCGAGGAGCGGGCCCTGGTGGAGGACTACCTCGCTGTGGAATCAGTCCGCCACGGGCGGCGCCCGCAGATCGAATGGGCGTGGGACCGCCTGGCTGGACGACCTGCCCGTGCTGCCCTCCTCATCCAGCCCCTGGTGGAGAACGCCCTCAAGCACGGCATCGCCCGGAACCGCCGGGGGGTGGCCGCCGCCCCGGCTGGCGGCCTGGCGGGAGGGCCCGCGCCTCCGCCTCCAGGTGGCGAACGGAGGCCCCGCCCCTGCCGGCCGGCGGCGCCCGCCAGGAGCATCGGCCCTGGAAGAACCTCCGGTCCCGCTGGCCCTGGCCTACGGCGATGCGGCCAGCCTCGAGGTCCAGCGCCGCGACGACTGGACGACGGCAGACCTCGATCTCCACGTCCCCACCCTGCAGGAACGCCATGAACCCGCTGAACGCCGCCCCGAATAGCAGCGCCCCGCTGAATGTCGCCTTGGTGGATGACGAGCCCCTGGCCCGCAGTCGGGTCTCCCGGCTGCTGTCGGCCCTGGGCTGCCGCGTGGTCGGCGAGTTCGAGGACGCCGAAGAGCTCCTGGAGGCCCTGGCGGCGGGCCTGCGCCCCGACGCCCTGTTCCTGGACATCGAGATGCCCGGGGCTTCCAGGCTTGAGGCCCTCGCGGAACTCCCGGCGCCGGTGCCCGTGGTCTTCATCACCGCCTACCCGGAGCACGCGGTCCGCGCCTTCGACACCACCGCGGTGGACTACATCCTCAAGCCCGTCTACGAGGACCGGCTGGCCCGCGCCCTGGAGCGGGTCCACCAGCACCGGGCCCTGCGGGCCGCCGGCCAGGCCGGCAAGCCGGTAGCGCCGACGCCGGCGCGGTTCCCGGCCCGGGCCGGCGGGGGACACCTCTTCCTGGAGTTCCGCAAGGTGAGCCACTTCGAGTTGGTGGACGGGGCCGTGTTCGCCTGGGCCGGCGGCCAGCGCTTCCGCTCGCCCTGGGACAGCCTCGCGGAGGTGGAGGGCACCTTTCCCGACGCGGGCCTGCTGCGCATCCAGCGCAGCCTCCTGGTGCGGCCCGAGGCGGTGATCGGCCACCGCAGCCTGCCCAATGGCCGCGCGCGGGTGCGCCTGGCCGACGGGAAGGAGCTGGAGGTGAGCCGCAGCATGACCCCGCGCCTCCGGGGCATCCTCGGCCTTGCCCGCGGCCAGCAGGCCTGAGGCCCCGTTCCCCCCGGCCCAGCCCGCCGCCGCTCCGCCCTCCACGCCCGCGATCGGGGCCCTTCGCGACCCGATTCGCCTCCGCTCCTTAGCCGATCCAGGCCCTTCACGGGTGCTTCCTGGGCGGCCCAGGCGCGCTCCGCACACTCCTCCCATCGCCGGGCCTGGACGACCAGAACTCGGGTTCCCTCATCCCTTTCTTCCCCCAGGAGACGCCATGTCCTCCAAGAAGCTCACCCTCAACAAGGAAACCCTCCGCCAGCTGGACAGCGAGGTCCACGCGGTCCAGGGCGGCGGTTTCGTGACCCTCGCCAACACCTGCATCTGCCCGATCCCGAACACCACCCTCCGCTACAGCCTCGGCTCCTGCCCCAGCATCGCCTGCGGCACCCTCACGGGCGGCGGCACCATCGTCATCAACCCGCACCGGCGGGAGCTTCGTGGCTCACTGAGCCCGCGCTTTCGTCGCGAAGAGGCCGCCCCCCGGGGCGGCTTCTTCGCGTCCCGGGAGCCCGGAGACCCGGATCAAGCCTGGGGTCTGGTGAGCCCTTCCTCCGCCATTCCATCACTTGGCCCCTGGCGAGGAAGTCCCGCCCATCCCACACTGGGAAATGGCCGATGCCTCCGAACCCATGGAGATCACTCACCCTCCACGAGGGCGAGGCACCGCCTGCGTGGGGGACGCCTGCCTCACCCTGGAAGGCGCCTATCAGGAAGTGAAGGAGGCCTTCCTCCGCCATCATCCCGACGGGGACGTGGCCCTGCTGGACAAGGCCTTCCGCATCGGGCGGGAGTGCCACAAGACCCAGCTGCGGAAAAGCGGCGAGCCCTACTTCTTCCACCCCCTCGCCGTGGCGCGGAGCCTCGCCGAGTGGCGGCTGGACGCGGTGAGCGTGGCCTGCGGCATGCTCCACGACACCGTCGAGGACACGCTGATGACCCTGCCGGACGTGCGGGCCGAGTTCGGCGAGGAGGTGTCCGACATCGTCGACGGCCTCACCAAGATGAGCAAGCTGGCCTTCACCGACAAGCACCTGCTCAATGCCGAGAACGTGCGCAAGCTGCTGGTCGCCATGGGCAAGGACGTGCGCGTGCTCATGGTGAAGCTGGCCGACCGCCTCCACAACATGCAGACGCTGGCCTCCATGCGGGAGGAGAAGCGCCGGCGCATCGCCCGGGAGACCCTGGAGCTCTACGCCCCCCTGGCCAACCGCCTGGGCATGGGCCAGGTGCGCATCCAGCTGGAGGATCTGGCCTTCGAGACCATGGAGCCCGGAGCGCTTCGTGGAGCTCAAGGAGAAGGTGGAGGCGAGCGCGCAGAAGGGCGCCGAGATGATCCGAGGCCATCAAGGTGGGCCTGGAATCGGCATTGGAGACCCACGGCATCCCCGGCAAGGTCTACGGGCGCTCCAAGCACCTCTACGGCATCTGGCGGAAGATGGGCGCCCAGGAGAAGGGCCTGGAGGACGTCCACGACTGGCTGGCCTACCGCATCGTCTGCCCGGACCGGGCCAGCTGCTACACGGCCCTGGGCCTGGTGCACGCCCTCTACCGCCCATCCCCGGCCGCTTCAAGGACTACATCAGCCTGCCCAAGGACAACGGCTACCAGAGCATCCACACTTCCGTGTTCATGCCCTCCGGGGACGCCTTCGAAGTGCAGATCCGCACGCAGGACATGCACGAGCACGCCGAGGCCGGCATCGCGAGTCACTGGACCTACAAGGAAGGCCACATCGCCAACCGCTCCGAGATCAACCAGGTGGCCTTCCTGCGCCGCATGGTGGAACTGCACCAGGATTCCGGCGACAGCCGGGACCTGGTGGCCAACCTGAAGGGCGAGCTCGGCGGCCGGCGCATCCAGGTCTTCACGCCCAAGGGCGACCTCAAGAGCCTGCCGGAAGGCGCGACGCCCATCGACTTCGCCTACGCCATCCACACGGAGGTCGGCCACCGCTGCGTGGGGGCGAAGGTGAACGGGCGCATGGTGCCTCTGAAGGCGACCCTGCAGAACGGCGACCGGGTGGAGGTGCTCACCCGCCCCGACCACAAGCCCGCCGGGACTGGCTGATGCTGGTGAAGAGCGCCGGCGCCAAGAGCCGCATCAGGCCTTCATCCGCGAGGAGGAGCGCAAGGTCGCCATCGCCATGGGCCGCGACCGCCTGGAGCGGGAGGCCCGGGCCGCCAGCGTGCACCTGGAGACCGCGGAGGCCCGGGAGATCCTGGAAGCCCGCCTGAAGGAACTGAAGCAGCCCTCCTGGGACGCCTTCTACGCCGCCGTCGGCTTCAACCGCATCACCGTCCACAAGATGCTGGAGCCCCTGATCCCGGAGAAGGACCGCTCCAAGGCCACGGAGAAGCCCCAGAAGGCCGCGGACGACGCGGTGCTGGTGGATGACAATGTGGGCATCCCTCTTCGCCCCTGGCCCACTGCCGCAAGCCCATCTGGGGCGATGAGATCGTGGGCTACGACCCGCAGCCAGGCATCGCCATCCACCACGCGGACTGTCCGCAGCTCTCGTCGAAGACTTTGCACCCCGAGCGGCGCGTGAGCGTGGGCTGGGGCCAGCCGGGCCACATGATGTTCGACACGGAGCTGGCCATCACGACGGAAGACCGGCCCGGCATGGTGGCGGCCATCAGCGACGCCATGCAGCGGGCCAACATCAACATCCAGCGCTTCAACGCCTCGACGCTGGACGAAGGCGGCGGCCTCTTCCACATCGCCTGCCGGGTGCGCAACCGCGAGCACCTGGTGGACCTCATCGGCCAGGTGCGCCGGGTGAAGGGCGTGTTCACCGTGGCGCGGGTGCGGGGGAGTGTTTTTGGAAAGCTCCGCTGAATCTTTCTCCGCGGTCTGGGTGCCGCCCGTGGAAGCCCCGGCCATCCCCTGGACGCGCATCGAGCGCAGCTTGGTGGTGGCGCACCGGGGCCCGAACCCCCACAAGCTGAGCCTGCGCATTCCTGAAGCAGACCGCCGGGCGGCGGTGGCGATGGTGCTGTGGGGGGATGCCGCCGGAGCGCGGAAGATCGTGCTGGTGCAGCGGGGCTTCACCGCGCCCCAGCATCCCGGGGAGCTGGCCTTCCCCGGCGGCATGGTGGAGCCCGGCGACCTCGACTTCCGCCACACCGCCCGGCGGGAGCTCTACGAGGAGCTGGGCGTCGCGACCGATCTCTGGGAGCTCGGCTGCTTCCCCGACGGCGTGGCCAAGGCGCGCACGCGGTTCACGCCCGTGCTCTTCCGCTGGGAAGCGAAGGAGCCCGCCTTCGCCTTCCATGACGGAGAAGTCCAAGACGCGCTGCTGCTGCCCATCGAGCCGTTATTGAGCGCGCCCTGGACCACGGAGATCCTCGACCGGCAGGGGCTGGCCCTGGAAGTGCCGCGGCTGGAGCTGCCCGGCGTGCCGCTGTGGGGGGCGACGGCGTTTGTATTGAAGGCGTGGCTGGATGTGCTGTCCGGCGCTCCGGATTGATTGGATCAGCCCTTTTTCCGCAGTTCCTTCATCAGCTTCGGCAGCCTGTTCACCGCCGCCTGCACCTCCATCCACTCCCGGTGCGGCCGGGCCGGGAAGCCGGTGACGAAGCTGCCTTCCGGCAGGCTCTTCGCCACCACGCTGTTGCCGCCGACGATGCTGCGGGCGCCGATCTCGATGTGGCCGACGACGCCGACCTTGCCGGCGAGGGTCACGTAGTCGCCGAGCTTGGTGCTGCCGCTGATGCCGCTCTGGCTCACGAGGAGGCAGTGCTCGCCGACGGTGACGTTGTGGGCCACCTGCACCTGGTTGTCCACCTTGGTGCCGGCGCCGATGCGGGTCGGGCCCAGCACGCCCCGGTCCACGGTGACGCAGGCGCCGAGCTCGGCGTCGTCGCCGACTTCCACCCAGCCCACCTGGGGCACCTTCTGGTGCCGGCCGTCCACGAGCACATAGCCGTAGCCGTCGCTGCCCAGCACCGTGTTGGCGTGGATGCGCCCGGTCCCCCAGCCGCGTCCGGCGGTACAGCACCACCCCGGCGAAGAGCTCACGGTCCGCCCCAGCACGCAGTCCTCGGCGATGTGCACGCGGGGTGCAGCACGCAGCCCGGGCCCAGCGCGCTGCGGGCGCCGATGGTGACGCCCGGGGCGATGCGGCAGCCGGACCGAGCTGCACGCTGGGATCCACGGCGTGGCGCTCCATTTCCTGGGCCGGTTCGGGATGCAGACCAGCCGATGGCCTGGGCGAGGCCCAGTAGGGGTTTTCCACCACCAGCACCGGCCGGTCGCCCAGCTCGGTCCTCGGATCCACCAGGATCAGACCGGCGCCGCTGGCGTGGGCTTTCGGGGCGTAAGCGCGGGTTCGCGAAGGAAGGACAGGGCGGCCGCCCCGGCCTCCTCCAGGGCCTCACTTCGGAAATACGGTGATCCGGGGGCAATGGCGGAGTTCGCCGCCGAGGCGTCGCGGCCAGTTCGCCCGGCCGAAGGGTGTGGTCTGCCGTTGGCCATGGCGGCCTCTTCCCCCAGTTTCGCTCAAAGGTCCCGACGTGTCCCAGCCTTCATCGCCCGCCTCCGGCACCGGTCACGACCTGGAGCGCCCCGCCAGCGCCGCCGAAACCCGGCGCGAAGGCCGCTGGACCCTGTGGAGCCTGGGGCTCCTCGCGGTGGTCTTCCTCGGCGCCACCTGGACCTTCGCCCGCTTCACCCGGCTGCCGGCCCCGCCGCCGCCAGGCCCCGTGAACCACGGACCCTGCCCGCCGCCGTGCGCAAGCCCGTCCTCGCCAAGCTGGCGCCCCACCTCGACAGGGTGGACTTCATCAAGATGCCCAACGGCGCCGTGCGGGAGTTCCGCATCAAGGGCCGGCCGAAGTACGCCTCGCCCAGGACTTCCACAAGGCCTTCCGCCCCCTCGTCGCCACCGGGCTGCGGCCCCTGCTCCAGCCCTACGGCGAGATCCTCAGCTTCGAGATCAAGGCCCTGGACCTGCCGCCCATGCGCCTGCGCGCCCTGCCCAACGACTGACCCCCCCGGAACCAAGGGGAACCCCATGCATCCCGTCCTCTTCTGCATCGGCACCTTCGAGGTGGGCACCTACAGGGCTCATCCTCGCCCTGGGCTTCTTCTGTGGCCTGGCCCCAGAAGCGCCAGGCCCGGCTGGACGGCATCTCCGGCGAGGCCGTCGCCGACCTGGCGATCAACGTGCCGCTGGCGGGCCTGCTGGGCTCCCGGGTCCTCTACATCATCGTCGAGCTGGTGAACGGCGCGCCCCCGAGCCAGGTCTTCTCCTGGGCATGCCTCCGGGCCGCGGGCCACGTGCACGGGGGATCCTACGGCGGCCCTGGCGGCGGCTTCCTCTGGCGCTCGAAGAAGCTGGGCTGCTGCGCCTGGGAGTCACCGGC
>JADJVL010000017.1 GCA_016710635.1 Holophagaceae bacterium
TGCCTGCGCCGAGACTCCACTGAGCCGGCGACTGTCGCGCGGCCAGCGCCCTCAGGCATCACCATCGTCAAGCGGGCACCAGCGCGGTAGCCCTCACGGACGCTGGCCAGAGCGCCTGGGTGCGCCGCAGCCCCGAGCCCCCACGCCACCGTTCTGGGCGTGCGGGAATTCCGGCCTCTCCACTGCGGAGCCGTTCGAGTACCTCGACACCTTCGTAGTCATCCGCAACCGCCAAGCCACCCAAGGGACGCAGAGCGACGAGGCCTTCGGGTCCGTGCGGACAAGGCGGAGCCCCAGCTCGCCGCCTGGAAGGCCCGCCTCATCGCGGAGCCCATCCTCCAGCCCCGTTCCCTTGACGGCTACTTCCTCGCCTGCGCCGATGGCGACCGGTCGAAGATTCACGCCTTCGAGGGCCGGGAGGAAATCCGGCGCATCCCCTTCCCGCGCCAGGCCTCCGGACGGCGGCTGTGCATCGCCGACTTCGAGCCCGAATCCGCCGGGCGCCTGGACGTGCTGCCCTGCAGGTGGTGACCCTGGGCCACGAGGCGCGCGGACTTCGCCACCCGCCTCTACGCCGAGCACCGCTTCGCCGACTACTTCGCCTTCCACGGCCTGGCTACGGAACTCACGAGGCCTTCGCCGAGCTGTTCCACGCCCGCATCCGGCGGAGCTGGGCATCCACGGCCGGGACGTGCCGCCAACCTGCGCCAGCTCTTCAGCCAGGGCTACCAGGGCCCCGCCATAGCTTTCGGCTATCCCGCCTGCCCGACCTGGAAGGCAACGCACCATCCTGAGCTGCTGGGCGGTCCGAGCATCGGCGTAGAGCTGACGGAAAGCTTCCAGGATGACCCGGAGTACACCACCAGCGCATTGTGGCCTGGCATCCACAAGCCCGATATTTCCGCGGTGTGACGCCATGGAGATGAGCCAACTGGAAGTCTTGTCACCGTCGCAAGGAGGGTTCCGTCTCCCGGCCGGCGCCCGCCTCCACAAGACCCAGCCGGCGGTGAGTATGGCTTCCAAGCGCCCGGAGGAATCCTCGGCGAGCTCCCTGCTGGTGCGTTCGGGACGCGGCCTGGCGCTCACCCACGCGGGCCGCAGCCTCCCTGACTATGCCGAAAGCATGCCGAAGCTCCGGGCCGAGGCCTTCGAAACGTTGAAGGATACCCAGGCCTGGGCCAGGGCACGCTGACGCTCGTAGGTCCCGACAGTGTGGTGGACCGCCTGCTGCCGACCTGCTGCTGCGGGCCTACCACCAGGCCCACCCGAAAATCGCCATCCAGCTCCATCGCGGTTTTCCGAGCGCATTCCCGGCGAGGTGCTACGCCATGAGTACGACTTCGGCTTCATCGCCGCCGAACCGGTGCTGGCGGGCCTCCAGTCCGGACCTGCGGAAGGACGCCCGTCGCCGTGGCTGCGAAGGACCATCCACTCACGAAGCTTCTGGCGACATCAATGCCGTGGCGGGCTTTCCCCTCGCGCCCATAGCCCCCGCACGCCCTCCCGGGTGAAGCTGAAGCCCACTTCCGCCACGCGGGGTGGAGCTGCGGGTGGCCTTCGACCTGCCGGTCTTCGAGGCCTTGAAGGCCTACGCCGCCGAAGGCCTGGCGGTGGCCTTCCTGCCGGAACTCACCGTGGCCCGGGAAGTCGCGGAGGGAACCCTGAAACGGGTTCCGGTACCGGGCCTGAAGATCGAACGCACCATCCGGCTGGTGTACCGGGGCGACGTGCTGCTGAGCCGGGCCGCCCAGGCCTTCCTGGAGGTGGTCCGGGCGAATCTGCCGTTGAAGGGCGGAAAAGCGCCATCGTGACCGTCATTCCCCCGGCGGCCCGCTAGGCTTCCACTCCATCCCGCGCCGATCCGGCCTTGGAGGAACGCCCTTGGGCCCCGCATTCCACGATGTCCGCTGAGCCCAACCCGGCCCCTTCGCGATGGCTTCCCGGCGAGGCTTGCCACGGCGCTGCTCTCGTCCTGCTGACTGCCTGCGAGCGCAAGCACCCGAAGTAGCCCCTGACAGTCCCCAGGCCCGCAATCCCTGGGGCGCCTGCCCGCAAGCCTGGGCCCACGACATCGAGCTACTTCCGTGTGGAGCTCAAATCGTCGAAGGATCTGCTGGACCTGCAGGGAAACCTGGGGCCCGAGCGGATGGAGGAAGTCCTGAAGCTCAACCGGGTGGATCTCGCCCACGCCCGGAAGGGCAGCACTCTCCTGGTGCCCACCGCCGGCGTGGCGTGGCTGGACCTCTCGCCCTTCCCGGCGACCTGGGCGGAGACGGCGGACCAGCCGAAGTTCCTGGTCGTCTCCCTCCGCCTCCAGGCCTGGGCGGCCTACGAGCAGGGCAACCTCCTGCGCTGGGGCCCGGCCTCCACCGGCAAGAAGGCGACTCCGACGCCCGTGGGCTTCTACCACACCAACTGGTGCCAGAAGGTGCGCACCAGCACCTTCAACGACGAGTGGGAATTGAAGTGGTACGTGAACCTCCACAACAGCGCCGGCATCTCCTTCCACCAGTACGAGCCCTCGGCTACCCCCGACAGCCACGCCTGCGTGCGTCTGGCCCCGGACGATGCCGAGTGGCTCTACCGCTGGTGTGCGTCCTGGAAGCTCAGCCAGGACGAACGGACCATCCTCAGCGAAGGCACACCCATAATGGTGTTCGGCGAGTACGGCTGGGGCAAGACAAAGCCGTGGCGGGAGGCGGACGTGGCGCCGGAAGCCGTCTGGCTGCAGGGGAGGAGCCCGGTGAGGCGCTGGGATCCTTCAGGAGGAGGTATCCCGGAGGTCGAGGTGGAGCCTGAGGACTGAACCTCACCCGGTGAGGAGGACGGAGCAGCCGGGGTCACGCTGAGGCCGATGCGCCTCCAGGCGGAGCGCAAGGCTCGGCCGGAACCGCCTTCGCGCCCTGATCACCAGCCACAGCATGAAGGCGATCTCCCCCAGCATGGCGGGGAACGCATATTTGAAATAGGCAGCCCGGTGCGGCAGCGCCAGCAGATCGATCAGGAACAGCCCCACGTAGACCATTCCGCACACCCCCAGCCACACGCCCAGGAAGCGCGGCAGGAAGCGGGACCGGTACACCAGGAAGGCCAGGGGAAAGAGCCAAAGCCCCCAGAACAGCTCCAGCACCCAGGCCCCGTGGGCTTCCACCTTCAGGAGGAGCAGCGCCACGTCCTGTCGTTGCATCATTGCGAAGGACTTCAGCTGCTCGCCCTTCAGGAGCACGAGCGCCGTGATCTTCAGGGTTTCCAGGATGAGGATCACGGGGATCTGGACGAGGACCAGCGCCACGAGCAGCCTTGCCTGGCGCTCGTTGACGGCCTTGAACAGCCGTGAAGACCAGCACCATCACCACCCACAGCACACCGCTCAGATCCCGTTGATGATGCTGGTCCTGAACACGAACTCGTGGGCCAGGAGGTTCTGCGCGATGACGTCCGGCTCCCCCCGCATCGGAATCTGTGACGGCAGGTAGAGCAGGCTGTAGAACCCCGTGACGATCCAGACGAGGTAGAGGGATCCCGGCGTACCTCGCGGTCCGGGTGAGGGCATTCGGATTCGGATCCATGGAAGCGGCTCCCCGTTACGGTTGTTGGCTGAGGTTTTTGGTGGCCGTGGACTACACATCGTTCCGAGGCCCGCCCGCCGTCCAGCGATCTCCTGGTTTGCGGAAGTAGTGGGCGAAGACATACGGCCAGGGGATCACCAGGGGCACGATGACCCCCATGAGCGTCGCCCGGGTCGCCTCCGCCGTGGCCGCGTCCATCTGATGGTCCCGCCACAGCGGCAAGGCGAAGCAGAGCAGCCAGATCGCCTTCCAGAGCATTTCGAAGAGCAGCAGCGGGAGCATCTGGAGCGGATACCGTATGCCCAGGGCGGCCGAAAGGGACAGCGCCGCCAACATGCTCGAGCCCACGCCGTGCCACAGGGTCCACGGGGTGGTGCGCTGGAGGATGGCGGGCCACTGGAGGACGCCCTGGCCGATGAACATCAGCGCGTAGAGCGCCCGTAGAAGATAGAGACGAAAGGTCGAAACCTCGACATCGGGGATCTCCTCAGGGGCCTGGCGGAATGCAGAAAGGAACGCGACGGGCCGCGGGTGTGAATGCGAGGGCTTCCATTTCTACGCCGAGGTTGAACCTCCGGTTGACCGCCGCCGCCTCCGATGCGACCAGGGGCCGGATTCTTGGTACGAGCCACGGCGGGCGCCGACGACTTGCGCGACAGGTTTCTCCCTCCGCAGAGGGCTGCCGCCAGCGTGCGTGGAAGCGTCGTGGCGGCGCGCCCAGGCGAAGTTTCGAGTGGTATCGTCAGGCCATGGACGCCGTCTTTCCTCCCCCGCAGCCGCAAGGCCTGGCGCGGATCCTGGGCTGGGGGCGCCTGCGGTTCACCCTGGGCCTGACCGTCCTGCTGGGCCTGCTCATCAGTCTTGGCTGGAAGTCCGGGCTCCCCTCCATCCTGCTGCGCACGGTGACCCTCGGGCTGCTGGCCCTGCTGGCGTTCGGGCTCTTCGAGGCGTGGCCCCGGCGCCTGCCCGCCTGGCTCGCGCGCTGGGCCCTGCAGGTGCTGGGGGTGGCGCTGGTGATGCCCCTGGGCACCTATCTGATCTACATCCTGTCCACCCCCGCCGGCGCGCCGCCCTTCTGGCAAGTGCAGGACCGGCTGACGGGCTTCGTCTCCTTAAGCGCCGTGGGCCTGCTGCTGGCGCCCTGGGTGGCGCTGGCGGCGCTGGTGCGGCAGAAGGACGCCCTGGCCCGCCATCAGGCCCTGGCCTTCGACCTGGAACGCAGCGAGTTCGAGCGCCAGGCCCTGGACGCGCGGCTGCGGCTCCTGCAGGCCCAGGTGGAACCCCACTTCCTGTTCAACACCCTGGCGAATGTGCGCGAGCTGGTGGACACCGGTTCGCCCCGGGCCTCGGCGGTGCTGGGCAGCCTCATCGCCTACCTGCAGGCGGCGGTGCCCCGCCTTCACGCGGCGTCGGCCACCCTGGCGCAGGAACTGGAGCTGGCCCGGGCCTACCTGGAGGTCATGCACATGCGCATGCCCGACCGGCTGAGCTTCGACCTCCAGGCGGAGGAGGCCGCGCTGCCTCTGTCCTGCCCGCCGATGACCCTCCTCACCCTGGTGGAGAACGCGGTGCGCCACGGCATCGATCCCAGCGAACAGGGCGGCCGCATTGATGTCCGCGTGTTGGTGAGGGAAGGCCGCTGCCACGCCGAGGTCGTCGATACGGGGGTAGGCCTCGGGGAGACCGGAGGCGGGGGCACGGGCCTGGCGAACCTGCAGGAGCGGCTGCGCCTCGCCTTCGGTCCGCACGCGAGGCTGGAGCTGCAGGCCCTCGAACCCCACGGCGTGCGGGCCGAACTGGTCTTTCCGGCCCGGCGGGGTGGCGCATGACGGCGCAGCGCCCCACGGCCCTGATCGCGGAGGATGAGCCCCTGCTCCGGGAGGCCCTGGCGCGTCTGTTGAAGGAGGCCTGGCCGGAGCTGGAGGTGGTGGCCCAGGCCCGCAGCGGTCGCGAGGCGGTGGAAGCCTTCGAGGCCCAGAGTCCGGACATCTGCTTCCTGGACGTGCACATGCCGGGGATGTCGGGCCTGGAAGCCGCGCGGCTCATCGGCCGCCGGGCGCACCTGGTCTTCGTCACCGCGTACCACAAGTACGCGGTGCAGGCTTTCGAGGAGGGCGCCCTCGACTATCTGGTGAAGCCAGTCGAACCCGCGCGCCTGGCGGATACGGTGTCGCGCTTGCAGGAGCGGTTGCGGGCCGCGGCGCCCTTCCCCGACGCAGAAGCATTGCTGGCCCGGATCGCGGAACGCCTCGCGAAGGACGGGCCGGCGCTTGCCCTGCGCTGGCTGCGGGTGTCCGCGGGAAAGTCCGTGCGGATGGTGGCGGTGGAAGACATCGTCTTCCTGAAATCCGACGAGAAGTACACGCTGGTGGCCTGGCAGAGCGGCAGCGAAGCCAGCGAGGGCCTGGTCCGCACGCCCCTGAAGGAGCTGGCGGCCCAGCTCGATCCGGAGCAGTTCATCCAGGTGCATCGCGCGGTGGTGGTGAACCTGAAGGCCATCAGCCACGTCGTGCGGGGCGAGAACGAAACTGCGGCGGTCCACCTGAAGCACCGCAGCGAGGTGCTGCCGGTGAGCCGGACGTTTTTGCATCACTTCCGGCAGATGTAGGGGGCAATCGGCCGAGGCCCCAGGCCAAGCCTTGCCATTTTTTGCCAAGACCCTATCTTTCCTCCATGAGCACGATGAACATCTCACTCCCCGAATTGCTGAAGTCCTTCGTGGACGAGCAGGTTGCCAAGGGCGGCTACGGCACCAGCAGCGAGTACATCCGTGAGTTGATCCGCCGGGACCAGGAGCGGTTGCAGCTGCGGGGGCTGCTGCTGGAGGGTGTGGCGTCCGCCGCCGCCGAACCCGCCGGCCCGGCCTACTTTGCCGCCCTGCGGGGCCGCGTCGCCGCTTCACGCAAACGCAAGTGAAGCCGAAACCGGTCATCCCGAGGACGCGCGCCCTCCAGGATATTGAGGAGGCCTTGGACCACTACCTTGCCGAGGGCGGCCAGGACGTTGCCTTGGGTTTCATCGATGCCCTCGAACAGGTCTATGGCCTGATCGCACTCCATCCCGAGGGCGGATCCCCCCGCTTCGCCCACGAACTGAATCTGCCTGGTTTGCGTTGCTGGCCTCTGAAGCGATTTCCGCAGGTAGTCTTCTACATGGCCCACGAAAACCGGATCGATGTGTGGCGGGTGCTGCACGGGCAACGGGACCTTCCCGCCTGGCTCGTCGAGCCGTAGGGGTGCCATGAAAGCCGTCGTGTTCACGAAATACGGTTCCCCGGACGTGCTCGAAGTGCGGGACGTGGAGAAGCCCACGCCCCAGGACGGCGAAGTCCTGGTGCGGATCCACGCCACCTCCCTGAACGAGTGGGACGATGGCGCCCTGCGTGGCGAGGATGTCGTGAACCGGCTGATCTTCGGCGTGCAAGCCCCGAAGCGCGGACGGCAGATTCTGGGTTCCGACATCGCGGGCGTGGTGGAATCGGTGGGCAAGGGCGTGACGCGCTTCCAGTCCGGGGACGCGGTCTATGGCGATCTCAGCGGCCGCTGGGGCGGCTTCGCGGAATTTGTGTGTGCGCCCGAGAAGGCCCTGGCCCCGAAGCCCCGAAGCATGACCTTCGAACAAGCCGCGGCGATCCCCCAGGCTGGCCTGCTGGCCTTCCAGGCCCTGCGCATGATGGGCCCGATGCGGCCGGGCCAGACCCTTCTCATCAACGGCGCCGGCGGCGGCGTGGGCACCTTCGCGCTCCAGCTCCTGAAGCCCCATGGCCTCGTGGTGAGCGCCGTGGACAGCGCCGGCAAGCTGGAGCTGCTCCGCGAGCTGGGCGCCGCCCAGGTCCACGACTACGCCCGGGAGGACTTCACCCGCACCGGCCAGCGCTACGACTTCATCCTCGATGTGAAGACCCTCCGTTCCGTCCTCGCCTGCACCCGCGCCCTGAAGCCCGCCGGGAGCTACGTCACCGTCGGCGGATCCATGCCCCGACTGATCCAGGCGTTGCTGCTCTGGCCCTGGGTCGCCCTTGTGCAGCGCAAGAAGATCCGGTTGCTGGCCCTGAAGGCGAATCAGGGGCTGGATGTCTTGAACGAGCTGTTCGAGGCAGGGAAGCTGGTGCCCGTGATCGACCGGTGTTTCGGATTGGAGGAGACGGCCGCGGCGTTCCGGTTCTACGAAGCGGGGGAACCACCTGGGAAAGGTGGTGATCAAGGTGGTGCCGAGGGGTGAAAACTGCTTGCCTCGCCCCGGGGATAGAGCAGGACTGATACGCCTTCACCTTCTGGAAGAGGACTGAATGATCCCAATGCTTCTGCTCACCCAAATTGTGTTCAGTGATTCCCCTGCCCAGATTCCCGTGAACAGCATGGGGGCTCAGCTTGAAGCCGTGCTCAGCAGGTTTGAGAAGGCCTACAAGGAACGACGATTAGGTTCCTTCCGCAATCCCGAGGCAAAAGCGTTCAAGGTCTGATGGAACTGGGGCTGACCTGCTCCCATCCCGTGAAGTCAGAACCCGAGCGATCATCGGTCCCGGTACGGTCGAGTACGAGAACCAGGGGATTTCGCACAACACGCTCTACCTCAGCCGCATACGCTTCGTCAGGAAGGGGCAGAGCTACACCATCGTCGAAGTGGTGCTCTACGACGGCGATTGAACGCCTCAGACCTCCAAACCTGACCACCTGCGCCTCGGCGAACCTTCAGGTATCGTGCCTCCATCGATCCCCTGGCACCACGCCCACCCAAGGAGCTCAAATGCGTTCCGTCCTTCGCAGTATTGCCGCCGTCCTCCTGGGCTTTATCGTCGCGAGCATCGTCATGATGATCGTGGAAGCCATCAACGGCCGCTTCCTCCACCCCCGCCCTGGGGAAGGCCGCGGAGGGGCTCAGGACCGGGAAGCGATCCGGGCCCTGCTGGCGTCGGCGCCAGTGACGGCGTTCATCGTCGTCATCATGGGCTGGATCCTTTTTTGGCAGGCCTGACCGGCGGCTGGGTCGCGGGCGGGTAGCGGGGCGGGCTTCTGTGCGGCACGGGATCGTGCTGGGCGTACTGCTGACCCCTGGCGGGCATCGCCAACAACCTCATGCTTCCGCCGCCCTCTGGTTCTGGATCGCTAGCCTAGTCGTGTTCATTCCGGCGGCCTATCAGGGTGCGCGCCTTGCGCCGGCGAAGTAGGGCCTAAGGAATCGGCATCTCCGCTCTTTGTTTCACCCTCAGCACTTCGGCGATTTCCGTTTCTTCCCGATCGGACTCCGCGCCTCGAACTTCTTGATGTACTCCGGCGCCGACGGGAGCTTGCAGTCTCCGACCAGGTCCACGGTCACCTTGCCGATGTGCTTCCCCGTCTCCATGGCGAGGGCGTGCAGGGGCTTCACGTAGCAGCCGACGGCGATGACGAAGCCGTTCATCACGTACTTCACGCGGTTGGGCTGCTGGTGGATGGTCTTGGCGATG
>JADJVL010000018.1 GCA_016710635.1 Holophagaceae bacterium
GTCCATGGTGAGCCAGCCCGGCAGGTGGAGCCCCATGCCCTTGAGCAGGTTGTTGGCGTAGCTGCCCCAGCTGATGGCCACCGCCACATTGGACACCGCGTATTCCAACAGGAGGTCCCAGCCGATGATCCAGGCCATCAGCTCGCCCATGGTGGCGTAGGTGTAGGTGTAGGCCGAGCCCGAAGCCGGGATCATGCTGGCGAATTCGGCGTAGCAGAGGGCGGTGAAGCCGCAGGCCACCGCCGTCACCAGGAAGCTGATGATCAGCGCGGGCCCCGCGGCGGGGCGCGTGACGCCGAAGGTGGAATCGAAGCCCCCCGCCAGGCCCGTGCCCAGGGCCGACAGGATGCCCGCGCCGATGATGGCGCCCACACCGAGGAACATCAGGTCCCAGGACGTGAGGGCCCGCTTCAGCCCGGTGCCGTGGTCCGGCTCCTCCGCGTTGGCGCGGATCTGTTCAAGGGACTTCGTGCGGAAAAGATTCATGGAGCCTGCCTGGGTGCGGTCTGGGGTGGAGCCTCCAGGTTATCAGGCCTCCTCCGGGCCCCGGCGTTCCGGCCTCAGAGCGCCCCCAGGAGCGGATAGGTCGCCCCCAGCAGGGTCCGGCTGTTGGCGCCGAGCCAGCGCTCCAGCACCGTGGCGTAGAGGCTGCGGAAGTCTGTCGTATGCCGCAGGTTCCCGTTCTCGTCGAGGCTGCCCAGGTTCGGATAGTCGCCGTAGAAGCCGCCCTTGACGCCCTTGCCCAGGAGGAAGCCCAGGCCCGCGGTGCCATGGTCCGTGCCGCCGTTGTTCTCGTGGACGCGCCGGCCGAACTCGCTGAAGGACATGACGAGGACGCGGTCGAGGGCGGGACCTTTGGTGGTGGTGATGGCGGCCAGGTCCTTCATGAAGGCGTCCAGGCTGCCTCCGAGCTCCTTCAGGAGCCGTCCGTGATCCCGGCGGTGGTTGGAGTGGGTGTCGAAGCCCCCCATGTTGGCGACGAAGACCTGGGTGGGCAGGTTCTTGGCGATCATCTCGGCGATGAACTTCAGCTGGTAGGCGAGGTGCACGTACTCGTCGCGGAGTTCGGCGTCCGCGTAGGCGCGGTCGCCGGGATAGGGCACGGACGGCGTGCGGGCGGTGGTGCCCATGAGGCCCGTGAACAGGGTCTGGGCGTCGTCGTAGAGCTTCCCGGCGCCGATGGCCGCCCGCATGCCGGTCGTGCCGCCCAGGCTCAGCTGGAAGGCCTCGTGGAAGCCGCCCCGGAGGGGATCGGCGTCCTCCACGCCACCCCAGGGCGAACGGGTGGCGGGATAGCGGTAGGCGTCCGGGGAGCTGATGTTGACGAAGCTCCGGGCCTGTCCCTGAAGGCTGAGGGGAAGGCCGTCGGTGCTGATGCCCCGCAGGGGATCGCCGGAGGGATCGAAGGCCCCGTCCGCCCAACGCCCCAGCCAGCCGGTGGCCCCGGGGCTCGCGCTGCCCTGGCTCCACAGATCCATGGCGAGGAAGTGGGAGAGGGTGGGATTGGGCATCCCGAGGCCCGGGATCCAGGCGATGCGGTTGGCCCGGTGCAGCTCCGCCATGCCGGTGAAGGTATTGGGAAGCCCGTAGCCGCTGCCGATGTCGGCGAGGTCCCCGGCGCCGAGCCTGAGGGTCGGGCGGGCGGTGGCGTAGACCCCGGCGTTGGGTCCGGAAATGGGCACGAGGGAATCCAGCAGGTCGTTGCCGCCGTCCAGCTGCACGAGGATGAGGATGGGATTGGCGGGCGCCGGGGGCGGCGTACCGCCTCCGCCGCCGGACCCACCGCCGCTGCCAGGACCCGCGGCCGCGCCGCCTCCACCCCCGCAGGCGGTGAGGCCGGCGAGGGCCGCCGCGCCGAGGCCGAGGGATTGGATGAAGTCGCGCCGGTTGGTCATGGTGGCCTCAGTGCTGCATGGCTTCGGGCGAACAGAGGATCAGGAAGGCCAGCCGCCGCACCTTCGCCTCCATGGCCGGGGTGGTGCTCCAGGCGAAGGTGCCGCTGAAGAGCCGGGCAAGCCAGGCGTCCCGCAGGGCTGCGGGAATGGGCGCGGGCTGCAGCAGAGCGGTGAGGCGGTCGAAGACCGCGACCGCGGTGGCGGGAGCGCTCGGGAACCACGCCTTCCAGTCGCTGTCGAAGATGAAGCGCTCGTGCCCGGTGTGGTCGTCCCCGCGGCCCTCGGCCCCGGCGATGGCCCACGCGGCGCGGGTGCGATGGCGGTAGGTGTCGGCGTTGAGCCAGCCCCCGTGCTCCTTCCAGCCGTTGGGGCCCTTGGGATCCAGCAGGTTCTGGCCCATGGCGAAGAAGCCCGAGGCGTCCCAGCCCACGAACTCGAACCAGGCGGCGAAGCGCGGCAGGCCCGTGGGGTCCGTGGCCCGGGCGGCCATGGCACCGGTGAAGTCGGTCATCGTGGCCCGGGCGGCCCGCACCGTCCAGGCGGTGGGGCCCTCCACCAGGGCGAAGCGGTGTTCCGGCGCGAAGAAGTAGGCGGAATTGAAGAGGGCCTTGAAGACGTCTCCCATGCGGAACTGGTTCGCCAGGATGAGGGCCTTCAGGTCCTGCAGGGCGGCGGCGGTGGGCTCCGGGGTGACGAAGCCGAGGAGGATGCGCTTGGCCAGGAACTCGGCGCAGTTGGGGCCACGCTGGTTCAGGATGAGCTGGATGGCGTCCGCGCCGAAATGGCTGCCCGCCCCCAGGTCCAGCGTCACGCCGAAGAGGGTGAAGGTGCCGGTCATCCGCTGGTTCGGCAGGTTCGTGTAGCCGTGCAGCCAGGGATGGTCCGGATAGGGATTCGCCTGGCCGCGGTACACGATGAATTCGGCGTCGTTGTAGTAGTAGGGGTTCTCCGGATCCGGGAAGTCCCGGCCGATGTAGTCCCAGCCCGTGAACGCCTTGGCGAGTTCGGTGATGTCCTTCTGGCTGTAACCGTTGTCGATGCCCAGGGCGTAGAGTTCCAGCACCTCCCGGGCGTAGTTCTCGTTCGGGATGTCGCCCGCCTTCTCGACCTTGTTCTGCACCGTGTCGAGCCAGATCATCATCGCGGCGTCCTGGCTCACCCGCAGCAGCAGGTCCCCGAAGGGGCCGGTGCCCCGGGTCCGGAACAGGTCGATCTGCTTCAGCATGAGGGGCAGCACTTCGACCTTCTTCAGCCCCGTGGCGAAGAAGTTGTGCCAGAAGAGGGCGAGCTTCTCCCGGAAGGGGTTCGGCGAATACTGCATGCGCCACGCCCAGTAGGCCTGGCCGGTGGCGATGTAGCCGGGATCCTGCACGCTGAGATGGAAGGGGTGCGGCGCCCATTCGTCGGCCCCGCTGCCGTAGCCCGGCAGGTCCACCACGTCCGCCACGGGCAGGGCCGCCTCGAAGGCCGTCATGGACGCGGTGCCGTCCACCCAGGCCCCGATGACGGCGGCTGGACTCTGGACCGCGAGCTGCGCAGCCTTTTCGGGACCGGTGCCGAAGCCCGCGCGGCGGGCAAAGTGCTGGACGTCGTCCGCGGTCCAGGAGGTCTTCTGGGTATCGAAAGTGGCCATGGTGGTTCCTGTTTCCAGGGTGGTGCAACCTTCGGCCCGGCGGACCCTCCGCGCGGAGGATGGACCCGCAGAGCCCCGTCAGCGCCCGGCCCTGAAGGCCGAGCGGTCGGATCGCCCTGACGAATGGCATCCCTGGATGCCGCCGGGGCTACATCAAGTCCTTCAGGAGCGCTTCGCCCCTCGGCCATTCCCCGAAGCCGCCGGCCTGATTGATGTGCCCCGCGGCGTCCAGCACCACCAGCCGGCTGCCCCAGGCCGTCGCCATGGCGCCGGCGGCGGCAAGGGCCGTGTAGGGATCGTCCTGGCTGGCCACCAGCAGACTGGGGAAGGGCAGGGCGCGGCGTGGACAGGGGCTGAAATTCCGCAGGGGCTCGGGGCACTCCTCCCGGTCCACGTCCGCCGGCGCCACCAGCATGGCCGCGCGGATGGGCCAGCGGCCCTCCTTCGCCCAATGGACGATGGCGATGCAGCCCACGGAATGCCCCACCAGCACCGGCGGCTCCTCCGTGTCCCGCCAGGCGCGGGCGATCTCGTCGTCGAGGGCCTCCACCCATTCGGGACGCCGGGGAAAGTCCCAGTTCGGCATCTCCACGCGACGCGCCCCCTTGACCTTCGCCTCCCAGAGGCTCTGCCAATGGCCGGGGCCACTGTTCTGCCAACCTGGGACGAGAAGGACGATGCGACTCATGGATCTGCCTGGAATGCCTAGTGTGCCCGCGCCGCACTCCTGGATCCATTAAGCTGAACCATGTCCTTGATGAAGATCACCTGGCTCATCTGCGTGGTCTTCCTGGCGGGGACCCTCTACCGGCTCCTGCGCGGCGTGCCGCCCCGGGGCTGAGCCCCAGGGCCGGTCAAAGGGGCAGGCACCGGACGGCCCGCGTAGACTGGAGGCCTCGAGGATTCCATGCCGTTGACCATCCAAGGCCGCACCTTCACCAACCGCCTGATCCTGGGCACGGGCAAGTACAAGGACTTCGCCACCATGAAGGCCTGCTACGGCGCGGCCTCCGTGGACATGGTGACCCTCGCCGTACGCCGCTTCGACCTGAACGCCACCGGCGAAGAGAACATCCTGAACTGGATCCCCAAGTCCATCGCCCTGCTTCCCAACACGGCGGGCTGCTACACCCGCGACGAAGCCCTGCGCGTCTCGCGCCTGGCCCGGGAGGCCCTGGACACGCCATGGATCAAGCTCGAAGTCATCGGCGACGCCAAGAGCCTCTACCCCGACAACGAGGAGACCCTGGAGGCGGCGAAGATCCTGGTGAAGGAGGGCTTCATCGTGCTGCCCTACGTGAACGCCGATCCCATCCTCGCCAAGAAGCTCGCCGACGCGGGGTGTGCGGCCGTCATGCCCCTGGGCAGCGCCATCGGCTCGGGTCTCGGCGTGCAGAACCCCATGACCCTGATGCTCATCCGCGAAGTCCTCGAACCCTACAAGCTGCCCATGATCGTGGACGCCGGCGTGGGCACGGCGTCGGATGCGACGCTGGCCATGGAGCTCGGCGCGGACGCGGTCCTGCTCAACACCGCCGTGGCGGAAGCGCATGATCCTGTGAAGATGGCCGAAGCCATGGATCACGCGGTGAAGGCCGGGCGCCTGGCCTTCGAGGCGGGGCGCATGGCGAAGCGGCTCTACGCGAGCGCCAGCAGCCCCATGGCCGGCGTGGTCGGGAAGTGACCATGCATCCCCACCACGAGCTGCTCACGCGCTTCTACTCGGCCATGCAGCGGCGGGACGCGGAAGCCATGGGGGCCTGCTATCACGATGACGCCGTCTTCATGGATCCAGCCTTCGGGAAGCTGACGGCGACGGAGGCGCGGGCCATGTGGCGGATGCTCATGGGGCGGGCCAAAGACTTCGCGATGACCTTCGAGGTGCGGCACGCGGATGAGGGATCGGGATCCGGCTTCTGGGAGGCACGGTACACGTTCTCCAAAACCGGCCGCCAGGTGGTCAACCGCATCGACAGCCAGTTCGGCTTCCACGAAGGGCTCATCCTCGCCCACCGGGACCGCTTCGATATGTGGGCCTGGACCCGTCAGGCCTTGGGGGCGCCGGGGCTGCTGCTGGGCTGGACGCCCTTCCTGCAGAACAAGGTCCGGGCCGAGGCCAGGAAGGGCCTCGACGCCTTCGTGGCGAAGGAAGGCTGATTAGGCTCCGAGCCTGCCCGCTTCCACGCCCATGGCCTGGAGGCCCGCCATCACCGAGTCCGTCTCCGCGCTCTGCAGCACGATGTGGAAGGGCACGTTGCCTTCCGCGTCGAGGACCTCAAAGAAGGTGGCCTGGTCGTCCGGCGGCGCGTCCACCAACAACTGGTCGGCGTCGAAGATGAAGAGCGCCGCGGCCTCGCCCTCCAGCCATTCCAGATCGTTGAGGCATTCATCGAAGGAATCCCAGTTCATGCCCATGCCGCTGGGGAACTGGAGGGCCGCGGCGAATTCGTCCAGCAGGCCCTGCTTGGTGCGCATCCGCGAGCCCCGGAGCCAGCGGGTCATGAGGCCCCGGGCCCGGAGCTCCTCCAGGGCGAGCACCTCATCGCAGAGGTCGTCCGCGGTACCGCCCGCCACATGGATGGCCGGGGCGATGTTCTGCAGCAGGAAGTCCCAGCTCATCGCGGCTCCTTGATCTCGGTGAACGTGCCGTAGTGATCGCCGGTGTGCCAGGCGCGCCCGTCGCTGCCGGTGACCAGGCGGTGCGCGCCCCGGTTGCGGCCTTGCACCTTCGGGAAGACATCCCACTCCTGATAGGCGATCCGGCGTCCCCGCCCGTCCACCTTGGGCAGGCGGCTTTCGAAGTTGCCGAAGCGGCGGCCGCCCACATGGCCCGGAGGCGCCTCGTGACGGCTGCGCACATAGGCGAGCACCTTCAGCGCCTCGGGGGGAACCCGTGTCTGGGCCAGCGCCGCGGGTGGAGCGGCGTGGACGGGCGGGCCCAGGCTCCCGACCGCGAAGAGCAGCAGGACGGCCAGACAGCGCAGCAGGGTTCGCATGCCGCCAGCTTAGCGCCCTTCGCCAAAGCTCCGCCGGTAGGCCTCCAGGCGCTGGGCCGTGAGGGCGAGGTCGCCCGCCAGGTTGCCGGACTGGAAGCGCAGCACGTGCTCCGGGCCGAGGCCCGAGTTCATGCGCACGGAGGGCAGCGGATTGGCGGGCTCGGGCCGCAGCTCCACGTCGAGGCAGGCGTTGCCCTCGCCGTCCTCCCCCGCGCGGATCTCCACCACCTGGGACCAGGGCGCCTCCCAGTAGCCACGACCCGTCCGGATGCGGAAGGCCAGGCCCTCCGCCGAGACGCGGAGCAGGGGCAGCGGCCGGACCAGCTCCCGGGTGCAGCTGATCGCGCCGTAGAGGAGCAGGACCGTGAAGGCTCCGAGGGCCCAGGCCGCGCAGCCGGCGGGGCGTTCCCGGAACGCCCCCGCCAGGAGAAGGAGGAACACCGCCGCCATGCCCGCGCCGACGACGAGGCCGAACCACAGTCCGCCGCGGCGCATCCCGATGGACTCGATGACGGGGCCCTGGAAAGCCATGGAAGGAGTCTAACCCTCGGCGCGGGACCAAAAGGTTGGCCTCGCCGCCGGGTTTTGGCACTCTGAAAGGTCGAGGTGGACATGCGCCCTGCCCTGCCCGCGGCCCTCCTGGCCGCACCGCTGCTCCTGGCCGGGCCCGCCACATCTGCCGCCAGGCCTCCGCGGCCGGGGCTCCTGCTGGTGATCTCCGTGGACCAGCTCAGCGCGGACCTGCTGGAACGCTACGGCAAGCATCTGCCCGGCGGCCTGGGGCTGCTGCAGCGGGAAGGCGTCCACTTCACCGCCGCCTACCACGACCACGCCTACACGGAGACGGGCCCGGGCCACAGCGTGCTGCTCTCCGGACGCCATCCCAGCCACACGGGCATCCCCGAGAACAACTGGAAGGATCCCGCCACCGGCCGGAAGCTCAACTGCGTGGAGGACGCGAAATCGCCGATCTTCGGCAAGTCCGCCGCCACCAGGGGCGCGAGCCAGGCCCTCTTCCGCGGCACCACCCTGGGCGACTGGCTGCAGGCGGCGGTGAAGGGCTCGCGGGTCTTCACCGTCAGCGGCAAGGACCGCGCCTCCATTCTCATGGGAGGGTCGCGCCCCACCGCCGCCTACTGGTTCGAATCCGGCGTGGGGTACACCACCAGCGCCGCCTATGGGACGAAGCTGCCGGACTGGCTGGCGGCCCACAACGCCGCCCTGATGAAACGCCTCCGGAACGACACCTTCTGGTGGACGCCCATGGCCTCCAGCATCGGGGTCGCCCGGAACGGAACCTACACCACCAACCTCGGGACCTTCCGGTCGGGCCTCCCGCGGCAGGTCAATCCCGGCGGGATGCCCCTGGACGAAGCCTTCTACAACCGCTTCAAGGGCTCGCCCTTCTTCGATGAGGCCACCGCCGAGGCCGCCCAGAAGCTGCTGGACGCGGAAAAGGTCGGCCAGGGGGACGCCATGGACCTCCTCGCGGTGGGCTTCTCCGCCACGGACTACGTCGGCCACTTCTACGGCACCGCCGGCGACGAGATGGTGGACCAGATCCGGCGTCTCGACGCCCTCCTCGATCGCTTCCTCGCCTACGTGCGGGCCCGGGTGCCCTCGATGGCGGTGGTGCTCACCGCAGACCACGGCAGCGCGGACCTCATGGAGCGCCTCGCGGAGCAGGGCTTCGCCGCCCGGCGCCTGGACTCGAAGGCCTGGCTGGAGCAGCTCAACGCGGCCCTCAGGAAGAAGCTCCCCATCCAGGCGGACGCGGTCAGCTACACCTCGCTGCCCAAGAACCTCTACGTCAAGGAGGTCCCCGGGGCCACGAAGGAGGAGCTGGTCCGGGAGGCCCTCGCCCTGATCCGCAAGATGCCGGAGATCGCCCTGGCCCTCACCCCCGCGGAGCTGGAGGCAGTGGAGGAGGACCCGGAGCCCAACCCCGAAGGGCGGAGCCTGAGGGTCCTGCTCAAGCACTCCTACGTGCCCGGCCGCTCCGGGGACATCCTGGTGGTGCCGAAGCCCTTCACGATCTTCTCCGATGATCCGCCCTGGATCGTCGGGCATGGGTACCCCTACGACAGCGACCGCCGCGTCCCCCTGATCTTCTGGGGACCCTGGGAAGCCGGCGTGCGCCGCGAGCCGGTCCGCACCGTGGACCTGGCGCCGACCCTTGCGCTGGAACTCGACCTCGCGCCGCTGGAGCCCTTGGATGGCCGGCCCCTGGACCTGCCCCGGAAGGCGAAGTAGTCCGTGGCCCGCCTCCTGCTGCCCGCCCTCGCCCTGCTCTGCCTGCTGCCGGTGGTACCGTCCTGGGGTGCGCTGGCCGTCGGCCTCCTGCTGGCTCTCGTCCTTGGCAACCCCTACGCCGCCCGGACCAAGGCCCTCACGCCGAAGCTGTTGAGCCTTTCCGTGATGGGCCTCGGCGCGGGCATGAACCTCGTCCAGGTGGCGAAGGCCGGGCTCGCGGGGTTCGCCTACACCGCCGCCGGGCTTGGGCTGGCCCTCGGCCTGGGCTGGATCCTGGGCCGGCTGATGAAGGTTCAGCGCGACACCTCCGTGCTCCTCAGCGTGGGCACCGCCATCTGCGGCGGTAGCGCCATCGCCGCCGTGGCGCCGGTGATCCGCGCCAGCGACGAGGAAGTGTCCATGGCCCTCGTGACGGTGTTCCTGCTGAATGCCGCGGCACTGGTGCTCTTTCCCCTGATCGGACACGCCCTCCACATGGGCGAGCGGCCTTTCGGCCTGTGGGCCGCGCTGGCCATCCACGACACCAGCTCCGTGGTGGGCGCCGCCAGCGGTTACGGCCCCGAAGCCCTGCTCGTGGCCACGACCACCAAGCTCGCGCGGGCGCTCTGGATCGTGCCTGTGGCCTACGGCATCGGCCTGCTCTACACGCGGCTCCAATACTTCAGCGGAGAAGCGGGCGATGCCAAGGCCAAGCGGCCCTGGTTCATCCTGGGCTTTCTCGCCATGGCGGCCCTGGTCACCTTCGTGCCTGCCCTGCAGCCTGCGGGTGCCTGGGTGAACGCCGCAGCCAAGCGCCTTCTGGTGCTCACCCTGTTTCTGCTGGGCTGTGGCCTCAGCCGGGAGGCCTTGAAGCGCGTCGGGCCCCGGCCCTTGTTCCAGGGGATGCTGCTGTGGCTCTGCGTGGGGGCAGGCAGCCTGGGCGCCATCCGGCTCGGGTGGATCCGTTAGCGGGTGTAGAAGCGGCTCTCGGCAGGCTCGACGTAGTTCTGGTCGCCGCTCAGGCCGTCATAGGCGTGCAGGAAGCGCAGGGGCGGCGAGTAGAGGTGCAGGCTGACCGCGGGAGCCGCGCTGCGGTTGCTCACCACATGGACGGTGCTCTGGGTTTCCACGGTGATCTGGCGTTCGCCCAGGGGGCAATCCCCCTTCATATCCATGGGAATGCCCCGACCGTGCCACTTGTACTGGCTTTCCACCAGATCCCCCATGAGAACCAGGGTGGAGCCCCAGGATTCGCCGTGGTCATGGATGGCGGTGTGCTGCCCCGGCAGCCAGCAGAGCAGCAGGATCTCCCAACTGGTGTTGAGGTACAGCCGGCGCCGGACATAGACCTCCGTGTCGAAGGCCAGGTGCGGTCCGAAAACCGACCAGTCGATCTTTGCCGTGCCCAGGGAAGCCAGCACCGCCTGCTGCTCCTGGGGCGAGGGGCCGCCGTCGCCGCACTCCGGCAGGGTCAAGCCCAGGGTGGCGGGACAAAAGATCGGTGAGGTGCTGGTCATTCCTGGGCCCCGGAGTGTCTGGCGGTTCCTGCAAGCATAAGGCCTCGGCGGGTACCGAGACACCCCGGGGAAGGACCGGGGCCGTTCAGCGCAGGACGATCAACGGCCGGTGGTGACGGCGGTGTCCCCGATGCCGGTGACCGAGCACGATCACTGGGGCGGGCGCGCAGACCGGGCGGGCGGGACGAACGACCACGATCGGCCGGGGCCGGCGGTGTCCCCAGGGTCTGTGGACGCGTTGGGACGCTGAAAGCGGGAGGGCCGCAAGGATGAGGAGGAGGAGATGGCGCATGGCGACTCCAGGGCCGCGCAAGCGCGGTCGATCGGAACGGGTTGGGGACCCGGGGAGGCGGCTGCGGCCGCGCTCCCCGTGATCCGGTTCAGCCCCCAGAAAGGCATCTGGGGGAGGGGAATCCTAGTTGTGCTGCTTGTCGTGCTTCTGCTTGTGGATGCGCTTGGACTGCTTGTCCTGCATGTGCTCGATCTTCGCGTGCTCCTTGGCGGTCACCTTGCCGTCCGCACGGGCGGCGGTCTCGGCGGCCTGGACCTTGGCCTGCCCGGCCTCGAGCTTCGCGGTCTCCTTGGGGGTGAGCTTGCCGGTGGCGGCGCCCGCGGCGATGCGCTCCTGCTGCTTGGCCTGCCGCTTGTTGATGCGCCCCTGCTGGGCCATCAGGCCGGTGCCGGTGAGCAGGGTGCCCGCGATGAGCAGGGCGATGCGCTTGGTGAGGGTGTTCATGAGGACTCCTGTGCCGCGGGGCGGCGTGATCGGGGGGGTTTTCCCGTGTGTGATGAAGATCATGGCCCGTGCCATGTTGCAAACGTATGGGGCTTGAAGGATTGGGGAAAGTTTAAGCGCGGGTTCCATGTATTTTGCAACTCCTGCGCCTGCAATGCGTGGCGATTCGCCCTCGCAGGCCCGCGGCTCCGCCCCCTTCAACCCCGCTTCAGTCGCCGGTCCCCAATCACTTCGGCGGGCACTCCGGCGACGATCATCCAGGGCGACACCTCGCGGGTCACCACGGCCCCCATGGCCACCACGGCGTGGTCACCGACTTCGACGCCGTCGGTGATGCCCGCGTTGGCGCCGACCCAGACATCCGCGCCGATGCGGATCCCCTTTGACGCAACGGGCTGCTCCCGGATCTCCCGTTCCGGGTCCAGCCCGTGGTCGAAGGCGTAGATGACGACGCCCGTGGCGATGCGGCTGCCCTCGCCTATGGTGATGCCCCTGGCGCCGCCGTCCAGGCTGGCCCGTGCGTTGACGCTGACGCCAGCGCCCAAGGTGATGGGGCCATGCAGGAAGGCTTCGGCAGCGATGCTGCAACCGTCGCCGATACGCACCGGCCGCCCCGGTTCACCGAAGATCCGCGCCGTGGGGGCGATGAAGCAACCCGCGCCGATCTCCACGGTCTCCACGGCCATCAGATGCTGCTGGACTTCCCGCTGCCAAGGCTCCGCCCAGGCAAGATGTTTCTCCTTCAGCGCGAAGTAGAGCCAGGGCATCCAGGCGAGGCGCTGCTTGTGCTGGTCGCGAAAGGGGAGATGGCCATCCATGGGCCGATTGTGCCCGGAAGCGCGGGCCTTGCGGCTCCGGGGAAAGCGGACTTACCAGGCGAAGGCCGCCACGAGCTGCACGGCGCTGCCCTTGCGGTCCACTTCCTTCACAGACACTCCCAGCGTGCTGCCCAGGGGCACGCCCTCCTGTCCCTTGTAGTTGGCGCCCACGGCGCGGAGTTCCATGCCGAACCAGCGGTTGAACTGGTAGCCGACCCCCAGGGCGCCCCCCAGGTTCGTGCTGTTCCGGTCGTAGTCGCTGGTGGAGCTGTACCCGCTTCCGTGGCGGTCGCGGGTGGTGTACTGGAGGCCCCACCGGGTGACATTGAGTCCGGCACTGACGTAGAACCCGTGGTTGCGCCCTTCAACGTAGTAGAGGTAGTCCATGCCGATGCTGGCGGCAGTGAAGTTCACCTCCTCCCGGTAGTCGTCGGAGTAGCGGCCGTATTCGGCGATGCGAAACACGTTCACGTCGAGCCGCGGCCGCAGCACGTGGCCGTTCCCCAGTTGGACCGGCAGGATGAAGCCCAGCCCGGCCCCGGTCTTGTCATGGGTGTCCGCCTTCAGGTCGCCGGTGGGCTGGTTGAACTGGAAGGTGAAGCCGGCCTTGACCTTATCGCCGGCGTGGGCGGTGGAGACGAGGAACGCCGGAAGGGCCAGCGCCGCGAAGAATTTCCGTGTCTGCATCATGAGGACTCCTTGTGCTAGAAAGCCGTGGATTCCAGCTTGGGCGTCCTCTGGCGGCGGGCCAAGCATCAGGATCCAGCCTTGTGACGGCGATTACCCGATGGATTCCTGTGTCCTTCAAAAGCGGACCACGAGCCCCGCCAGAAGGCTTGCCCCGGGCCGCCGGGTCGCTTCGGCGGCAGCCAGGGCCGCCGGATCCTGGTAGTCGAAGCGGTAGTACCGCAGCTCCGCGCCAACGTGGGCATTGAACTGCAGTCCCGCGCCAAGCGTCCAGGCCGGACCCCACTGGGACAGCCGCGTATCGGTGGTGTGGCTGTCGCCGTTGGCGTCCTGGGCGAGATGGTCGAAGGAGGCGTTCTGCAAGGCGACCCCGGCGATGAGGTAGGGGCCCGGCTCCCGGGGGTCGCCGGTGAAGTGGATGAGAAGATCCACGCCGGCCCGGTAGGTCCTCAGCACCTCGCGGGTATCCGAGTTGTAGAGCCAGGCGAGGGCATCGTAGCGGGTGACCCGGAAGCCCGTCCCTTCCAGTTGGGGCCGCAGCATCAGGCCACCGCCGAGGCGCATGGGAAACTGCACCGCGAAGCCGTAGCCCGTGTGGTTGTTTACAGCCTTGGAGAGTTCCCCGGAGGCGAAGGCCGCGTGGAGACCGAGGCCCACGGTCCAGCTGGGCGCGTCCTTCAGGCCGGGTTCCGGGGCTTGGGCGAGCAGAGGGGCGGCAAGGCCCAGGGCGATCCAGCGGAGCTTCATGGGTGTCCTCGGAAAGGGTCGACGGATCGAGAGCAGGATTCAGGCCTACTTGAGTGCTGCCTCGATGGCCCCACGAAGTTCCTTGCTCTCCGGCGCCACATCGCTCGGGAAGGCGGCGATCACCTTGCCGTCCTTGCCCACCAGATACTTGTGGAAATTCCAGGCGGGCACCCCGAGGCGCTTGGCGAGGAAGGCGTAGACCGGCGACTGGCCCTCGCCCTTCACGTCCAGCTTCTCGAACATGGGGAAGGTGACGTGGAACTTGGTCGAACAGAACGCGGCGATCTGCTCGCCGCCACCGGGCTCCTGGCCGCCGAACTGGTTGCAGGGGAAGCCCAGCACCACAAGGCCCCGGTCCCTGTACTCCGCGAAGAGCTTCTGCAGGCCTTCGTACTGGGGCGTGTACCCGCATTCCGAGGCCACGTTCACGGCGAGGACCACCTTGCCCTTGTAGATCCCGAGACTTTCGGGCTTGCCATCAAGGCGGTTCGCGGAGAGGTCGTGGAAGGTCATGGCGGGTTTCCTGTCGGCGGCGGACGCCGCGAGGCAAAGGGTGGACGCGAGGAACAGGGGCAGGATTCTCATGGGCGCTCCGGGATCAATGCCAGTGGACTTCGTAGACCATGCGGCACGGGTGGGCCTTGCCCTCCAGCATGGCGGGCCGGAAGGACCAGCTCCGCGCCCAGGCCTCGAGTTCCGTGACCCGGTCGTAGGGCGCATGGTCCATGGCCACCGCCGCCACCCGTCCCGTATCGTCCAGGGTGAGCTCGAAGCGCACCATGCCCTGGAACCCCGTCAGCGTGGGCTTCACGGGGATCTCCATGGGTTCGGCGGGCTGGGCCTGGACCTGGTCCGGCACCTTGCCCGCGGCTTCCAGGCGGCGGGCCACGGCCTCGTCGAACTGGGGCGCCACGGACGCTCCAGGACCGGAGCCGAGGAGTCGGGACAACAGCTTCTTCATGCTTCCAGGATGCCCACCGCTCGGCCCTCCGTCCATGCGGCTCGCCCCCTGGCCGCCGCCGGGCCAGCGCCCGCCGGCCGAGGCGACTCCGGCCGGGTAAGAATGGAACCATGCCCGGATTCCAGCCATGAAGGCCGCCGCCATCGCCTCCCTCACCCGGCGGCAGCTCGAAAGCCCCACGACCCGATGGATCCTGCTGGCCTTCGGCGGCGTCTTCACCATCATCAAGCTGGGCGGCTACGCCGTGCTGAAGTGGAACCATCCCGCGGCCTGGGCCAGCGGCATCCTCACCCCGTTCCTGATCGCCTTCAGCTACGGCATCGCCTCCCAGTGGCCCTGGTTCTGGACTGGCGACGACCGGCTCCGGGCGCCCTGGCTGCGCGGCATCCTCCAGGCCGTGCTGTTCACGACCTTCCTGATCCTGGTCCTGGTTTCCGTGGATTACGGGCTGCTGCGCCTGGCGGGCATACGGGAAGTGCCCATGGAGGGCTCCAACATCAATCTCAGCTTCGTGCGCGCCCTGAAGGTCAATCTCATCTTCGGCATGCCGATGATGACCATCGTCGGTGCCCTGGTGATGCTTGGCCAGATCACCCGCATGGAGAAGGACGAGGCGGAAACCCGGGCCAAGGAAGCCCAGTGGGTGCTGCTGCGCGGACAGCTCTCGCCCCATGTCCTCTTCAATTCCCTGAACGGCCTCGCGGAGCTCGTGCGCCAGGATCCCATCGCCGCGGAGCAGGGCATTCTCGATCTTTCCGCCCTGTATCGCTCCCTGCTTGACCACGGCTCCCGGCCCCTGGCGCCCATGAAGGACGAGAAGGCTCTGGTGGAACGGTTCCTCGCCGTGGAGCAGATGCGCCTGGGGGACCGCCTGAAGGTCTCCTGGTCCTGGACCGACACCCTCGACAACCTGCAGGCGCCGCCCTTCATGCTCCAGCCCCTCGTGGAGAACGCCCTCAAGCACGGCATCGCGCCAAACCCCGAGGGCGGCGAGATCCGCATCGAGCTGACGCCGGACCTCTACGGCTTCTCCCTCCGCGTTTCCAATACGGGCAAGCCCCTGCCCCTCGTTCCCGGCAATGGCATCGGCCTGCGGAACCTGGAGGCCCGACTGAAATTATCCTTCGGCGAGGAGGCGGCCTTCCGCCTCGCCTCCGAGGGTCCCTGGACGATGGCGGAGATCCGTCTGCGGATCGAAGGCACGGGAGGCCGGTCATGACACTCAAAGTCGCCCTCGCCGATGACGAGCCCCTGGCCCGGACGCGTCTGGGACGGCTGCTCCGGGAGGCCGGGTGCGAGGTGCTGGCGGAGCTTCCGGACGGTCCCTCCCTGCTGGAATGGCTTCGCTCCGCGCCGCCCCTGGACGGCCTCTTCCTGGACATCCAGATGCCCGGTGCCACGGGGCTGGAGGTCGTGGCGGAACTCCCCGCGCCCGTGCCCGTGGTCTTCGTGACGGCCTACAGTGAGCACGCGGTGCGGGCCTTCGACACCCAGGCGGTGGATTACATACTCAAGCCCATCGCGGCGGATCGGCTCCAGCGGGCCCTCGAACGGCTCCGGGAGGGCCGCGTGCCACATCGCAGCGGCGCGGAACTGCAGGCCGTGCTGGCACCGTCCACCCCCGCCGGCGCCACGCGCTTCCCCGTGCGGGCGGGCGACGGCCATGTCTTCCTCGACCTCAAGAAGACCACCCACTTCGACGTGGAGGATGAGATGGTCTGGGCCCACGCCCAGGGCAGCGGCAAACTGCAGCGCTTCCGCACCCAGTGGACCACCCTTGCCGAAGTCGAGCACGCCTTCCCCGCCGCAGGACTGATGCGCATCCAGCGGCACCTGCTCCTGCGGCCGGAAGCCGTCCTCGGCCTCAAGCCCATCGAAGGTGGACGGGCCCTGGTCCGTGTCGCCGACGGCGTGGATCTCGAGGTCAGCCGCAGTGTCACCCCCAAGCTCAAGGAGCTGCTGGGACTCTGACATTCCGTGCCCGGCGGCGCCGGGCCTGCCGCTAGACTGGCCTCGACTCACGAGGCTTCCATGCGCGCACCGGTCCTGGCGTCCCTTTCCCTCATCCTGGCGGCCCAGGACGCTCCCCTGACCAAGGTCCAGGAGGCGGCACTGCTGCATCCCGCCGTGCCGACCCCGGAGGCGGGCGCCCGGCGCGCGGCCTTCGAGGCGAGGCGGGCCCTGACCTCCGCGGGCGCCCTCAACGCCGTGCCCTGGCGCGCCATCGGGCCCCTGGGCCAGGGCGGACGCGTCGTGGCCCTGGCGGTGGACGAGCGGAAGCCCGAGGTGTGGATCGCGGCCTTCGCCACCGGCGGCCTCTGGATCACCCGCAACGACGGCGCGACCTGGGATTCCCTCTTCGATCACGAAGAGGCCTTCGCCATCGGCGATGTGGCGGTGCTCTGGGGCGAGGCTGGCCAACCGAAGACAATCTGGGTCGGCACCGGCGAAGCCAACGCCAGCCGCAGCTCCTACGCCGGCGCAGGCCTCTTCCGCAGTGACGATGGCGGCAGGACCTGGCGCCACGCCGGGCTCGCCGATTCCCATCGCATCGCCCGCATCGTGGTGCACCCGACGAACCCGGACATCGTCTACGCCGCGGCCCAGGGGCCGCTCTACACCGAAGGCGGCGAGCGCGGCGTCTACAAGACCACTGACGGCGGCCGCACCTGGACGGCCGTCCTCAAGGGCGGCCTCCGCACCGGCGCCGTGGACCTGCTCCTCGACTGGAAGGATCCGGACACCCTCTACGCCGCCCTGTGGGAGAAGGACCGCAAGCCCTGGAACTTCCTCGAGAGCGGCCCGGGCAGCGGCCTCCACAAGACCGTGGACGGCGGCCGCACCTGGACCCGTCTGGGGACCGGCTTTCCCGCCGGAGTGGGCACGGGCCGCATCGGCCTCGCCCAGAGCCGCCAGGACCCGAAACGTCTCTTCGCCCTCCTCGACAACCAGGACCTGCGGGGCAAGGACGAGGTGGATCCCTTCGAGGACAAGGAGAAGCTCAGCTTCAAGAAGCTCGCGGAGATGACCACGGAAGAGGCGCTCAAGATCGACGCCAAGGCCTGGAAGACCTTCCTCAAGGACAACGGCTTCCATCCGAGCCATACGGCGGAGAAGGTCCTGGCGGACCTGAAGTCCGGCGCCCTCACGCCGAAGGATCTGGCCCACTACAACGGGGATTTCGACACGGACCTCCAGCGCACGGACATCATCGGCGCCGAAGTCTACGCCTCCATGGACGGCGGGCTGTCCTGGAACAAGACCCACGAGGCCCGCCTGGACTCGGTGTACAGCACCTACGGCTACTATTTCGGCCAGTTGCGGGTCGACCCCGCCAACGACCGGAACCTCTACCTCCTGGGCTTTCCCGCCCTCAAGTCCGAAGACGGCGGGAAGACCTTCAAGGGCATCAATGGCGAGAACTGGGACAGCGTGCACCCCGATCATCACGCCCTCTGGATCGATCCCCGGGACGGCCGGCGCCTGGTGCTGGGCAACGACGGCGGCCTGAACATCAGCCTCGACGGTGGCGAACATTGGCGGGCGGTGAAGAACCTGCCCGTCGGCCAGTTCTACACCATCAGCGTGGACAATCCCGGGGAGGGCAAGGAGCCCTTCCGCGTCTACGGCGGCCTCCAGGACAACGGCGTGAAGCGCGGCCCCGCGACGCCCCTCAAGCCCGGTCAGGCCTCTGACGGCTGGACCGTCCTCTACGGCGGCGATGGCGGCTACGTCGTGGCCAGTCCGAAGGAGAACGGTCCCGTCTATGTGGAAAGCCAGTTCGGGGTGATGGCGCGCCTCGAGGGCGGCAAGCGCAAGATGATCCGCCCCGCCCACAAACTGAAGGAGACGCCCTACCGCTTCAACTGGATGACGCCCATCGTCCTCAGCCCCCACAGCCCCGACATCCTCTACACCGGCACCCAGAAGGTGCTGCGCTCCCTGGACCGGGGCGACACCTGGACGGAGATCAGCGGCGACCTCAGCAGCGGCCGCAAGCCCTTCATCGGCGAGCGCGGGGACGTCCCCTTCGGCACCATCACCACCCTTTCAGAAAGCCCCAAGCGCTTCGGCCTCGTCTACGCCGGCACCGACGAGGGCAAGGTGTGGGTGAGCCGGGACGGCGGCTTCGCCTGGGCCGAAGCCGGCAAGGGGCTCCCCGCCGGCCGCTGGGCCAGCCGCCTGGAAGCGAGCCGTCACGCAGAGGGCACCGTCTACGCCACCTTCACCGCCTACCGCAACGACGCCAGCGAGATGCTGGTCTACAAGTCCGCGGACTACGGCGCGACCTGGACCTCCATCAAAGGCAATCTGCCCGGCGAGAACGCCAACGTGATCCGCGAGGATGCCGCCAACCCGGAACTCCTCTTCCTCGGCACGGACTTCGGCGCCTTCGCCACCGTGGACGGCGGCAGGCGCTGGGACATTCTGGGGACCGGGCTGCCCCACGTGCCCGTCCACGACCTCGCCCTGCACGCCGGCAGCGGCACCCTGGTCGCCGGCACCCATGGGCGCAGCGCCTGGACCGCCCCCGTGGCCGCTCTTTCCGCGTGGACCGCCGAGGTGCGCGCCAAGGACCTGCACCTCTTCGACGTGAAGGCCATCAAGGCCGAGAAGTGGTGGAAGGAGGACCGCCCCTCCTGGTGGACCCGCCGTGAGCCCGAGCTTGTCAGCTTCTGGTTCCACGCCAAGGCCGCGGGCCCCGCCGCGCTGAGGCTCGAAGACGAGAAGGGCGGCCTGCTCCGGGAATGGAAGGTGGCCGCCCGCCCGGGCCTCAACCGCGTGGACTGGGACCTGCAGGTGGACCGCGCCACCCTCAAGAACCTGCCGGAGGGCCGCCGGGCCTTCGTGCTCCCCGGGAAGTACACGGTTGCGGTGGTGCTGGCGGATCGGCGCCAACAGGTCACCCTTACGGTGGAGGCGCCGAAGGAGGAGACGGGAACCGGCGACTGAGCCCGCCCCTCTGCTTCCCCTGCAGACGCAAAAAAGCGCCCGGCCGAAGCCGGGCGCTTTTTGAAGCGGTCGTGGACCTTAGAAGGTCACGCCGAGGGAGATGGTCACACCGCGAACCGCGCCGTAGTTGCCGGGCGAGGTCTGCTTGCCGTAGCTGGCGCCACGGACCCAGGGCCGGGTGGTGGCGGTGGGATAGACGATCTCCGTGACACCATCAGACTCAAATTCAGGAACGCCATTGCTGGTGGTGTTCCAGGTCAGGATCTGGGTGTGGTTCAGGACATTGGTCACGACCAGCTTGGCGAAGGCGTGCACAGGCACGTTCCGCACCGAGAACATGGTCCAGTCGTGGTGCAAGGAGAGGTCCAGGTACGAGGCGCTGTTGAAGACGTAGGCGCCACGCTTGTTGTCCCGGAACTGGGTGACCGTGCTGCCGAAGTCACCGGGGAGGCCGGGATAGAGCTGCTCGCTGTTGGCCAGGGCGCGGGTGTCGCTGTAGTGGTTGCCCGAGTCGAAGCGGTAGATCAGACCCACGGTGCTGCGGCCGAAGGAGCTTTCCTTCGTGTAGGCGCCCTGCCAACGGGCCCGGATGGGCACATGGCCGGCCAGGAAGCCGTAGGGGGCTACGATCGAACGGTCATAGGTGGCGACGCCGTTGAAGGTGGTGAAGTTCTGCAGGCCTTCACCGCGGCCGGGGGTGTTGGTGCCCTCACCCTCGTAGTTGCCTTCCAGCTTGCTCCAGGTGATGTTGCCATCCATGGCCCAGGGGCCCTTGCTCTGGTTGACGCGCAGTTCCAGGCTGCTGTACTTGCGCTCGGCGATGGAGCTGTTGTCCCAGACCTTGATGTAGAAGTCGTTGCCCTGCGCCGGATCCTGGACGGTGCCGTCGTTGCCGATGCGGAAGTCGATCAGGTTGTTCCACTTCTTGGAGACGGCCGTCACGTTGATGAAGCCTTCGCCGAAGGTCTTGTGGCTGAAGGAGTAGGTGCCGTTGAGCTGGAGCTCGTCAACGTTGGGAGCCTTCAGGGCGCTGTTGAGCTTCACATTCAGGGCGGGGTTGTTGTAGTAGCTGACTTCGGAGTAGTCGTAGTTGTTCAGGTCGTAGATGACCGAGAAGGGCTGAAGGCCGCTGGGACCGGCATAGGGGTGGTCGATCTCGGTGGGATTGCCCTGGTTGGTGACGGAGTTCGCGATGGCATCCAGCACCTTGCCGTTGTAGCGGGCGGCGGAAACGCCGAGGACCCACTTGCCGTCGGCGTTCAGGTCGTACTTCAGGCCCAGGCGCGGCGAGAAGCCCGTGGCGCCGGCGGTCTTGCTGCCCTTCTCGTTCTTCGCCTCGTACTTGTCGAAACGGATGCCGAGCTGGAGGGCCATGTTCTTGTTGACCACCCACTTGTCGTTGACGAAGATGCCGGTGTTCGTGTTGGAGGCCTTGCCGACCGCGCTCTGGTAGGTCCAGACGTCGAGGGGCCGGGCAACGCGGGTGATCATGTTGAGGTTGAGGACACCGAAGATGTAGCCGGTGACGGTCTGCTCGTTGCGGGCCTGGGACTCGCCCTTGATGTAGTCGAGGCCGAAGTCCAGCTGGTGGTTGCCGGCGGCGTCGAAGAAGAGGGTGCCCTTGGCGTTGAGGGTCTTGTTGTCGCGGTTGTCGCCGCCGTCGTTGGAGTTGAAGATGCCGTTGTTGTAGAACAGCCGCGTGTTGTAGCTGTAGATGGGGCTGACGGCCGCATTCGTCGCGCCGGCGCTGAGAAGCTGCTTCTTGTAGCCGTAGCGGACGTCCGTCAGGAAGGTCGGGGACCAGGTGGCGCGCCAGGCCAGGTTGCCGTACTCGCTGGTGTTCTTCTGGGGCACCAGGGCCTTCAGTTCACCGGCGGAGTAGTTCCGGTTCACCTGGGCGTTCTGGGAATTGCCGAAGGCGGCCACCAGGGTGTGGTCCTGATTGATGGAGTAGGTCAGCTTGAAGCTGCGGCGGATCTCCTCCTGGGAGAACACGAAGGCCGCGCCGGCGCCCTCGTTCAGGTTCGGGTCGGTGGAGGTCGGCAGGCTGCCGCTGGCGATGTTGCCGACATTGGACTGGCTGGTGCGATAGTAGGCGCCGAAGAACCAGAGGCGGTCCTTGAGGATGGGGCCGCCCAGGGTGAAGGTCTTGAAGGTGTTCAGGATGTTGGGAATGGCGTTCCGGCCCGTCGAGGTGGTCAGGGGCTGGGTGGCGTTCCACTGGGAGTTGGTCAGATCCCAGCGGATCATGCCGGAGAAGGTGTTGCCGCCGGACTTGGTGATGGCGTTGAGCACGCCGCCTTCCACATTGCCGTACTCGGCGGAGATGGCGCCGGTGATGATCTGGGTCTCTTCGATGGCGTCATCGATGAGCAGCACGCCGCGGTTGTTGTACGCGTTGTCGGCGATGTTCTGGCCGTCCACCAGGTACAGGTTGCCGGAGGTCATGGCGCCGCGGATCTGCACGCGACCGCCCACGCCGGAGGTGACGCCGGGGGTGAGGAGGGCCACGGCTTCCATCGTGCGGCCGTTGGGCAGCTTGTCGATGCGGTCCATGTTGTAGTTGATGGCGGACTTGACGTCCGTCTTGTCAACGTCGGGGCTGGCGGTCGCGACGACTTCCACCACGGTGGAAGAGGTCTTCTGCATCAGCACCCTGGGCTGGAAGTTCTGGTCGATGCCGATCTGGGAGGTAAGCTTCGCGGTCTGGAAGCCTTCCTTGGTCAGTTCGACGAGGTAGGCGCCGGGAGGCAGCAGGCGGGCGGCGAAACGGCCGTTCTCGTCGGTCATGCCGGTGCGGGCGCCCTGCAGGCTGGGGGAGGTCATCCGGATGGCGACCCCGGAAAGTGTTTTGCCTGCGGCATCGGTGACGGTGATGGTCGCACTGGCAGTCTGGGTTCCCTGAGCCACCAGCGCCGAGGCGCAGACGGTCAGGAGGGCCGCGAGGCGCCCGAATTGAAGATTACGGCGGTTCATATGACCTCTATGAGTCATTGGGAGTGGAGCGATCCACCCCAGGGTGAGAAAGGGTAAGGAGCCTTGGATGGGGTGCAGCACCCTCCCGGCCCACGTTTTTGGAGTCACAGATCAATACAGAGATCCTACCTTAGTCGAAGCCGACGCGGTGATGCCATCCTGAAATTGGTTCCCCCCCTTGGGTGAAATATTTCGATTTCACGCCGAAGGGCTGCCGGGGATGTTTGATTGGTTGGTCCAAGTGGATATATATAACAGATTTGGGGGAATTCGACAGGGAAATCCAGCGCCGCACCGGCCCAGGAAATCATGACCTTCAGCACGTCCCGCAGGGGCCAGACGTTTTTTTCTCGTGACTTACCGGTAACCGGGACCTGACTCGGGCTCCCGGCCCCTCTCCATAAACAAGCGAGGGACCCGGAACCGGGCCCCTCGACGATGCAATTCAAGTGCTTATATCAGAATGAATAGCGCAGCCCGAGGCGGACCTGGCGGGCGGTCTGGTAGGCCAGGGGCTTGGTGTAGTCCGGATTGGTCACGCCCACTGCGGATTCCACGTTCTGGTCCACCTGGGTGACCTCGTGGCGGTTCAGCACATTAAAGATGTCCGCCTGCAGGGCCAGCTGATGCCGTCCGGCGAACTTGAAGGTGTACTTCGCCGTCAGGTCCCAGGTCCGGGTGGTCGGGGTGCGCCCGTAGGCGCCACGGCCACCCGCCGCCAGCTCACCGGAGTTGTCGTAGTCGATCAGGCCGTAGAAGGCCGAGATCGGCGTGCCGGTCTGGCCACGGAAGAGGACGCCGGTGGTGAAGGCGGGGGTCCAGCTGTAGACGAGGCCCGCGTTGATCACCAGGGCCCGGTCCGTGGGCAGGGGGCCCGAGGCGAAGTGCTCGTCGCCCTTCAGCCCACGACCCGCATGAGCCTCAGAAGCCCGGAGGTATTCCAGGGAGAAGTCGTACAGGGACGAGATGTTCGGGTCATTCTGGCCGTTGTCGTTGCGGTAGAGGCCCTCGTAATTGCCTTCCAGGCGGGAGAGGCGCAGGTTCAGGAAGCCGCTCCAGCGCTCGCGCTTGACGCTCAGCTCCGACTCGATGGCGTAGTAGCGGCGCACCGGCTTGGGCCAGGAGGCCTTGTTGCCGGAGCCCGCCAAGGTCGGATCGAGGGCCAGGGCGTCGGCCTCGAGGAGGTTGGAATTCTCGCCGGGGTTCCCGATGTAGTAGGGCAGGTTGCTCCCGCCGTCGATGCCCATGTCCTCCAGGACCCGGCCCACATTGCGGTAGATCAGGCGGTGGCTGAGGGTGGCGCCTTCGAAGGGCGTGGAGTCGTAGCCCACCACGTACTCGTCGAGGTACTGGGACTTGGTGCCGGGCAGGATGCGGGTCAGGAAGCCGCCCTGAGCCAGGTAGTGGTGGTGGTCGGCTCGCCGTCCGTGGTGGATTCGCCGGTCTCGGGGTCCACGTCATAGACCGAGGTTCCGTCCAGAATGGGGTTCGTGAGGTTGTTGAAGTTGACCGTGTCGAAAGTCCGGAAGTCGGAGCGGCTGACACCCACTTCGGCGCTGAGGGAGCGGACGGCGATGTCGTTGGGGACCTTCTCGTAGTAGCGGCCAAAGAAGCCGTAGATCTTGGACTTGCCATCCGCGGCCGGATCCCAGGTCACCGAGATCCTGGGGGCGACGTTGTCGGAAGCCTTGAATTTGTAGTTGATGTCCGTGCCCTTCAGGGTCTGTTCGTCGAAGCGCACGCCGGCCTTGATGTAGAGCCGGTTGTTGTAGTTGTAGGTGCCCTGGATGAAGTAGGCGCTGTAGTCCGTATCGGTCTTGACGGCTTCGGGGGTGATGTTGCCCCGGGTGATCCGGTAGTACGACGCGATGTTGTTGGCCCCGAAAGGCAGGGCATTGTTGGCCCGCATGTAGCGCCGGGCCACGGACACGCCGGAGGAATAGACGGCGCCCGCAGAATGCGGATCCGCGAAACCACCGGGGCCGGAACGGGACACGGAGCTGTCGTAGCCGATGTTCTCGAGGGTGTAGCCGGCCTTGAGCTCGAAGTTGCCGAAGGACTTGGTGAGCTTGATCTCGTACTGGCGGTTCGTGTCTTCGAGCTTCTTCTCATAGCGGCCGACCGCGTTGGGATTCAGGGGAATGCCCGTGGAGGCGTCCGAGTAGAACCAGCCCGAATTGGCGCGCTGGTCGATGATGCGCTGGAATTCCTGGGAGCGGTCCGAGACCCGGGCCTCCACGAAGAAGTCATTGCCGAAGGTGCCGTTGTATTTCACGGAGGCGCTGCGGCCACCGTACTTGAGTTCGCTCCAGCCGATTTCGGACGCGTAGTAGTCGTTGTCGCCCTGGGGGCCGAAGGCCCGCTTGCCCGGATCGCCGAAGAAGCTGAACTCCATGGAGTGGTTGGTGGCCAGCAGCCAGTTCAACTTGGCGTAGTAGGCGTTGTTCTGGGTCTTCTCAGTGCTCTGGCGACCGGCGAAATCCGAATTGGCGGGCGCGGTGCGCTTGGTCTCGTTGGTGATGGGGTTGAAGCCCACGAAGTAGAAGAGCTTGTCCTTGATGATGGGGCCCGACACGGTGAACCCGAGTTCCGTGCGGTTCCGGCTGTTGAAGGTGGGCGTGGGGCTCTCCAGAGAGGGAACGCGGTCCCGGGCCTGGAGGCTGTCGATGTCGAGATACAGGAAGGCCGTGCCGCTGAAGGTGTTGTCGCCGGAGCGGGTGATGGCGCTGACGACGCCGCCCAGGGCGCTGCCGTACTCGGCGTCCAGGCCGAAGCTCTTGACCTGCACTTCCTGGATGAAGTCGCTGTTGATGCCGGTGCCGAGGGAGCCGTAGGTGCGGGAATAGGCGCCGTTGGCGCCGAAGCCCGTGCTGGTGGTGTTGACGCCGTCCACCAGGTACTGGTTCTCAAGGCCGGAGCTGCCGCTGATGGAAGGGTTCGAGGTGCCCGTGCCGCCGCCGTCCACCACGCCCGGCGCCAGGTTCACCGCCGCCAGGAAGGAGCGGCCCAGGGGCAGGGACTGGATGGTGTCGGAGCTGAAGTTGGTGCCGCTGGTCTGGGTGGTGGTGTCCACCCGCGACGCGCTGGCGAAGACCTCGACCACGGCGCCGCCGGTCTTCACCAGCTTGACCGTCAAGGGCGTGCGCAGGTTCAGGGATACGTCCACCGACAGCTTGCCGGTGCTCTGGTAGCCGTCCGCCGAGACGGTGACGGAGTAGCGGCCCGGGATGAGGGAGGCCGCCCGGAACTGGCCGTCCGCGTCGGTGCGGTAGGTGAGCTGGCCGCGGTTGCTTTCGATGACGACGGTGGCGCGGGCGATGGCGCCGCCTGCCGTATCCCTGACGGTGCCAAGAATGGCGCCGGTGGTGGCGTCCTGGGCGAAGGCTCCCGTCGAGCCCGCGACGAGCGCCAGGGCGGCGAAGCCGAGTCGGTTGCGGTTCATGGTGTGTGCTCCTGAAGGCCTGCGGGGCTTCCGCAGTGGCGGCCGCAGGCTGGCTGCGGCGGGCGGTTTGAGAAGAAAGGGAACCCGCGAAGGGAACGACGCGGCACTGAGATCAGGGCAGACGGATTTCGTGTCTGATGCACTTCCAGACACATCCCCGTGAAACACACCGAGTCTGCCAAGTTGGGTCCTTTTTAATCATGGAATGACTGGTCCAACCTATGCCCCGGGGCCCGTCCAAGGCAATAACAATTTCCAATTCAAGTTGCAGCCGGCACACCTATTGGATCGAGGTAGCTGTGATGAAAGTCCATGAAAAAGCCCCCGGGTCTCCCCGGGGGCTTTTCGTTCAACAGGCTTGAATTTTAGAACTTGAGGCGGATGCCGAAGTTGTAGCGGCGGGGCGCCTGGTACTGGTAGGGGGTGTTCGGCCTGGGCGCGATGGCCCGGATGTTCAGGCCTTCTGAAAGGTCCGTCGCTTCCTGGCGGTTGGTGAGGTTGATGACGTCCGCATAGATCTCACCGCGGAGCTTGCCGAAGTTCCGGCCGTACTGGAGGCGCAGGTCGGCCTGGTAGTACATCGGCGTCATCGCGGTGCCCAGGTTCTCGGCGAAGAAGCCGTCTTCGCCGGGCCAGTTCTGCAGGACGCGGGTGCTGGCCGTCCAGCTACCGGGCGTGTAGTGGTAGCCGCTGTTGGCGTTGAAGGTCATGCCCACCATGAAGCCCATGTCCCAGTGGTAGTAGGCGTAGGCCTTGGCCAGCCAGTCGACGGAACCCTCGAGGGAGCCGTTGTGGTAGCCCAGGCGGGGGTCGAAGCGGGCCAGGTCGCCCTGGAAGTCCGCATTGCCGCTGCTCTGGGTGTTGCCCTTGGCATTCACGAGGCTGAAGCTCATGAAGCCGCCCCAGTGATCTGCTTCCCGGCGCGTGACCGTCAGGTCCAGGGTGCGGTACTTGCGCTCGCCGCCGGGCAGGTTGGCCAGCACGAAATTGAGGCTGGTGCCGAGGCGGGCGGTGTTCTGCTCGCCGGTGTAGCCACCGCCGGCGAAGTAGGAGAAGGGGATCACGAGGCCGCGGAAGGCGTTGATAACGGACTGCTGCGCCGCAGTGGGGGCGGTACTGCTGCTCAGGCCCATGAGGCCGCGGGCCTCGGCTTCCAGGTTGCCGGCGTCGGTGTAGAGGGTGGGATCCCAGTCCTCGACGATGTCGTAGTCACGGCGCTTGGTGTAGGTGGCCTCGAAGGTGTAGAGGCCGCCAAACTCCGCCTGGTAGCCGATGCGGAACTCGTCGGTCTTGGGAAGCTTGAAGGTGTCCGCGAAGACGGCGTCCACGGTCTTGGAACCGCCGCGGGTGATGACGGTCACCCACTGGTTGAGCAGGCGGGCCTGCTCCAGGCGGACCGAGCTGGTGAGGCTGCCGGTGAAGCGCACCATGTCCAGCTTGATGGGATCGATGTAACGGCCCCAGTAGGCGTAGACCTTGGAGCGGCCGTCACCCTTGGCGTCCCAGGTGAGACCCACCCGGGGCGCGATGGCGAAGTCGGTCTTGAAGAGGGACTGCCCGTTGTCGGCGAGGTACTCGTACTTGTCGAAGCGGACGCCGGGGGAGAAGGTCAGTGTGCCCATCTGCCACTGGTCCTGGACATAGAAGCCCTGGGTCTTCATCTTGGGCGTCGAACTCTGGATGCTCTCCTGGTGGACGCGGTAGGAGTAGAAGCCGCCGAGGGGATTGGCTTCATTGAAGCGGTACGCGTTCAGGTCGGAGGACTGGAAGCCGATGATTGCGTGCGTGATCGGATCTTCCTTGGTGCGAACGAAGCCCGCGGCCAGGAACTGGTTCGTGAGGGCCGGGCTGTTGTTGATGGCGGTGATGGGACGCTCTTGGCGCCGCTCACGTGCCGGAAGGCAGGGCGCCCCAGGTGTAGGTGCCAACATCGAAGCTGTCGTACTGGTCAATCTGGGACACGCCCACGGTCTGGGTGAGCTGCTCTTCGCCGAACTGCAGGCCGGTCTTCAGGGTGTGGCTGCCGGCGGCTTCGAAGAGCCAGGTCAGATCAACACGGCCCAGGCTTCCTCCTGGTACTCGCGGGCCGGTCCAGGCCGAGCTGTTGCCGAGCTGGGCTGTCGCGGGGAGCGTCAGGGGACTGTGCTGCGGATCGGTCCTGGGGGCCGTTGGCGTGGAGAGGTTCGTGATCTTATTGTCCTCCTGGTGCACCGCGTAGCGGACATCAAGGAAGACCTTCGACCACTGGTGGGAGTAGTTGAGGATGTAGCGGTTGCCGCCCTGCTCGGTCTTGGTGCCGCGGCGCGTGACGGTGCCGGGGTTGTTGAGGTTGTCGAACTCGAAGGGGTTCGAGTTGTAGGTGAAGCTCAAAAGATCGCTGGGGGTGATCTGCCAGGTCAGCTTGGCGAAGATGCGGTCGCCATCCTGCTGGACGCTCTTGCGGGTCTCACCAGGGGTTGCGGCCACGGATGGATTGAGCTTGACGGTGACCTCGTCCTTGATCTTCTGGGCGCTCACCACATACCAGAGTTTGTCCTTGATGATGGGGCCCATGGCCCACACAGAAATATCGGTGGTGTTCTGCTCGCCGACATTGATGTCATTGAAATGGCCCGTCTTCACGAGGTTCTGGAGCTGGCCTGGAGCGAATGCAGCAGTGATGCCCGCGCTGAAGTCGTTGCCGCCGGCCTTGGTGGTGACCGAGGAGAAGAGACCGGCCCGGGCGCTGTACTCGGCGGTGATGGCGCCGGTCTTCACGTCCTGGACCTGGATCAGCTCCGGGGCGATGGTCGTACGCAGAACGCCCGCCTCCGGGCTGGTCACGTCGATGCCGTCGATCATGTAGGTGTTGTTGCGGCCGCCGTTGCCGCCCAGGTTGTCGCGGTTCAGACCCGCGGCCAAGCCCGGGTTGCCGTTGCCGCTGGTGCTGGCGATGACGCCGGGGGCCAGGTTCAGAGTGGACAGCTGGTCGCGGCCCACGGGCAGGCGCTCCAGATCCTCCGCGCCGAGCTGCACACCCACGGTCACCGTGGTGGTGTCCACCTGGGCGGCGGCGGCGACCACTTCCACCGTGGCGCTGCCGACGGGGGCCAGCTTCGAGTTCACCGCCGCCGTCTGGTCAATGTTCACCTCGACGTTGTTGATGGTCTGGGCCTGGAAGCCGCTGGCGGAGATCTGGACCTTGAAGGCGCCGGGGGAGAGGCGCAGGAAGCGCGCCTTGCCGGCGGCGTCGGTGATGACGCTGCGGGCGCCGCCGATCTGGGTGGGGCTGGAGATGACCACCGTGGCGCCGGCGAGGGCCTTGCCCGCGGCGTCGGTGACCGTGACTGCGAGGTTGCCGTCGCCGGCGGCGTAGGCGATGAAGCCGGAAGCCACGATCAGCGCGGCAGCGCGGCCGAGGCGATTGGAGAGCACGTGCATTAGGGACTCCTCATAAGAGATGAGAGGGGTGGGGGGGGCGGGGTTGTTGAGAAGCGGTCGCTGGACGATTGAAATCCAAACCGGGGGTTCCGTCCAGGATTAATAAGGAGGGAGGGACGAAACCTTCGGGTGGGTTCAAGCACCGCAGAGTAGCAAACTTGTAACTATTTAGATCACTCGATTATTCCCAAGCACCAGGGGTGGTCCGCTTGGGGTGAACCGGAGAGGTGGATCCATCCTGCCGGAGGTCCGCCAGAAGGGGAAGCCCCCTCGTGGATCGTCATCAGCACCTGCCCGGCCTCGACCCGGGCGCCTACCGGCGCGTGCAGGCGCATCCCGACCCCGAGGTCCAGGACGTCGTCCTTGGTCTTCCGCCCCGCCCCGAGGCCAACGGCGAAGTTGCCCAGGGCCATGCTGTCGATGGACTCGACCCACCCGGCGCGGTCGGCCTTCACTTCGACGGTGCGGGCCGCCTGGGGCAACAGGCTGAAGTCGTCCAGGGCGGCGGGATCGCCCCCGTTGAAGGCGACGAAGCGGCGGAAGGCCTCCATGGCCCGTCCGCTGGCGATGGATTCCGCGACCTGGGACTCGGCCTCGCCAAGGGTCGCCGCCGCACCCCCGAGCACCAGCATCTCCGCCGCCAGGCGGAAGCTGATGCGGGCGAGGTCGCCGTCCCCGTGCAGGCCCTTGAGGATCTCCACGGACTCCATCACCTCCAGGGCGTTGCCGATGGCCCAGCCCAGGGGCTCCTCCATCCGCGTGATGAGGGCCTTGATGTGCATCCCGTGGGCCTTGCCGACCTCCACCATGCTGCGGGCCAGGGTGGTGGCGTCCTCGAGGGTCTTCATGAAGGCGCCGTTGCCGCACTTCACGTCCAGCACCAGGGCGTCGGCGCCCCCCGCCAGCTTCTTCGACATGATGCTGGCGGTGATGAGGGGGATGGACTCCACCGTGGCCGTGACGTCCCGCAGGGCGTAGAGCTTGCGGTCCGCCGGGCAGATGTCCCCGGTCTGGGCGGAGTTGGCGAAGCCCGTCTCCCGCAGGGAGCGGAGGAATTCCTTCCTCCGAGAGCTCCACCTTCATGCCGGGGATGGCCGCGTACTTGTCCACGGTGCCGCCGGTGTGGCCCAGGCCGCGGCCGCTGAACATGGCGCAGGGCAGCCCGCAGGCGGCCACGATGGGGCCGAGGATCAGGGTCGTCTTGTCCCCCACGCCGCCGGTGCTGTGCTTGTCCACCTTCACGCCGGGCACGGAGGAGAGGTCCACGTGCTTGCCCGAATCCCGCATGGCCAGGGTCAGAGCGAGGGTTTCCTCCGTGGTCATGCCCCGCCAGCAGATGGCCATGAGGAGGGCCGCGCTCTGCTCGTCCGGCACGGAGCCGGTGGCGGCGCCCTGCACCCAGTAGGCGATCTCCTCGGAGGAGAGCTGGCCGCCCTGCTTCTTGCGGTGGATCAGGTCATACATCCGCATGGGGCCGCCCCTCAGCTCAGATCAGATTCCCTTGGCCATCCGTTCCAGCAGGCGGATGTAGCCTTCGCCCTGGAACTCCTTCCGATAGTCGGAAAGGTCCTGCAGCGCGCCGGCCCGGTCCCCGGTCAGGCGCCGGGCGTCCATCAGGGTCACCCAGTAGAAATCCGCCCAGGGCTCGCCGGCCTTCGCCTTGCCCCGCAGGGGCAGCAGCAGGTCGAGGGCCTCCTTGCCCTGCCCCAGGGCGATCAGGCGGGCGGCGGACTGCACCTTGCCCACGGAGCCTGAAGGCACCATCGTGGCCGTTCCGGTCTTCCCCTCCAGCATCAGATGGTAGGAACCCGCCTCCGCCACGGCCTGGGCGCGCCGGGATCCGGGGGCCTCCTTGGCCAGCCGGTCGAGGGCGGGAAGGTTTTCCCGCAGGCGCTTCTCGTAGTCCGCCGCCGCGGCGGGGACTTTCGGATCGCCTTCGATGGCCTTGAGGAGCTCCGCCCGGGAAGCCTCGAAGCGCTCCACCCGCCCGGTCTGCCAGGAACTGAACGCAAAGTAGCCGATCACCAGGACCAGGACCGTCCCACCGCCGATGAGCAGGGGCTTCACCAGTCCGGTCTCGAGGTCGTCCGCGCTCGCCACCTTCGCCTGGAAGTGCGCGAGGCTCTGGGCGGGCTTCTGGACCTGGATTTCTTTATTGCGGATACCTGCCATGGACTAGCTCCGAATCCCCTAGGATGCCCCATGCCGCAGCGCTTCGCACTTGAAAACCCCGCACCCCCTGGTAACCTGGGAATTCCCGCCTGGGTAGCTCAGTTGGTAGAGCAATGGATTGAAAATCCATGTGTCGGGGGTTCGACTCCCTCTCCAGGCACCAACGCAAACGCCCCCCGCTCCGCCGGGGGGCGTTTGCGTTGGCGGAGAGGGAGTCGAATCCAGACGCTTAGGCCCGCCATGAACGACCGGAGCCGCGGGAGCGGCGCAGGGAGTGAAGGGCCTTAGCGTCTGGCGGCCGGAGGGCGGCGCAACGCGCCACCCGGAGGGACTCCCTCGCCAAGCCCCACGCCACCCCATTCCGCAATCCGGCGCAGCCGGGAGCGTCCAAAAGCCCTTCCAAGGAAAAGCGCCCAGACCCCAAGGCAAAGGCCCCGGATCCCCGGGGCCTCGATGCCGTATCCGTCCTCCAACCCCTCAGAACCCCTTGATCGCCGCCGGCGCATACCCATCCGCATACGTCGTCGGCACCTTCTTGGCGATCTCCTCGTCCAGCTGGCCCATCACCCGCTCCTGCTGGTCCCGCCGCCAGGCGTCCGTAAGCTGGGGCTTCACCTGGTCGTAGGGAGGCATGGGCTGGTTGGCGGCCTTCGCCTGGGTGGCGTACTTGTCGTAGACCGCCTTGAGCTCCGCCTCGGAGGGCTCCGCCTTGGCGGGCATGCGGTTCGAAAGCATCGCGGTCTTGTAGGCGTTGGCCAGGGCCAGCTTCACCGCCGCCTTCACCCGCGGGTCGCTGTCCAGGCCCTGCTCCTTGGCCATGCGGATCACGGCGGTGGCGTCCACCAGCTGGCCCAGCAGCTTGTTGCGCTGCCCCCGCATCATCGGGCTCGGATCGTCGAGCAGCTTCTTCGCCGAATCCGGGTCCGGCGCGATGCGCTCCACCAGGTCCTTGAACTCGCCGGCGGTGATCTTCTCGCCGCCGACGGAGGCGATGACCGGGCCTGCATCCTTGGATCCCTTGCCGCATCCCATCCCTGAACCGAGGGCGGATGCGAGGACCAGCAGGCCGAAGGAGATGGACATCACACGCTTCATGAGGGACTCCGGGATGCGAATGGACCAGAATGACAGGTCGCGCCGATTCCGGCATCGCACAAGGAGCGGACGTGGCCGTCCCCAAGGAACTCAAGACCCTCGACCTGCAGGTCTTCAGCGCCGAGTGGTGCCCGGACTGCCGCCGGCTGGACCGCTGGCTCGCGGCCGAGGGGCTGGACCTGCCCAAGGTGGACATCGAACGGGTGCCGGGGGCCGCGGAGCGCCTGGAGCGCGAGACCGGGAAACGGGGCATCCCGTACCTGCTGGTCAACGGCGAAGCCTGGGTGCGCGGCTACCACCGGGAGCTGCCGGGACGCTTCGACCCCGACACCCTGGTGGAGGAGCTGCTCCAGGCCGCCGGAGCGGGAGCGGTCAACTCCCCTGATTCCCAATAAAACCGGGGCCCCAACGCGCCCTTCGTGGCATCCTAGGAGGTTCCCCCCAAGGGGAGCTTCTCGGAGCCGGCGTGGCGAACCTTTTTTCCCCGACCTTCTGGACCAATCTCTTCACCGCGGACCTGGCCATCGACCTGGGCACCGCCTCCAGCCTGATCCATACCAAGCAGGCCGGGCGCATCGTGGTGTACGAGCCTTCCATCGTGGCCATCAACACCCATACCGGCGACGTGGAGGCGGTGGGGGACGAGGCCAAGCAGCTCCTGGGCCGCGCGCCCCAGGGCGTGCGCACCATCCGCCCCATGAAGGACGGCATGATCTTCGAGGTGGATGCCGCCGAGAAGATGCTGGCGGCCTTCATCGCCAAGGCCCGACCCGAGCGCAAGCTCTTCAGCCGCATCGTGGTGTCCGTGCCGCCCCGGGCCCACCAGGTCGCCCGCCGGGCCGTGCGCCAGTGCTGCTACGACGCCAAGGCCGGTGAAGTCTTCCTCGTGGACCAGACCATGGTGGCCGCCATCGGCGCCGGCCTGGCCATCAACGAGAAGCGCGGCTGCATGATCGTCGACATCGGCGGCGGCACCACGGACGTCGCGGTGATCTCCTACAACGGCAAGGTCTTCTCCGACTCCATCCTGGTGGCCGGCGACGAGATGGACGAGGCGATCATCAAGTACATCCGCGAGAAGTACAACGTGCTCATCTCCGAGGCCTCCGCCGAGGAGGTGAAGTGGTCGCTGGGCTCCGCCTTCCCTTCCGCCGAGACCCGCACCATGGAGATCAGCGGCCGGGACCAGTTCGAAGGCCTGCCCAAGACCCTCACCCTGAACGACTCGGAAATCCGCGAAGCCCTGGCGGAACCCATCAACGCCGTCATCGACCTGGTGCGCAAGGCCCTCAACGAGACGCCTCCGCAGCTCGCCGCCGACCTCATCAACCGGGGCATCTGCCTGGCCGGCGGCGGTTCCCTGATCCAGGGCCTCGACGACCGCATCCGGAAGGAGACCCACCTCCCGGTCTTCCGCGCGGAGAACCCCCAGACCGCGGTGGTCCGCGGCACGGCCATGCTGCTGGAAGACATCCCCTTCCTGAGACGCATCCAGATCCTCGACTAAGGATCCCCCTGCCATGAAGCGCCGGAGCGCCATCGTCCTCGGAGCGAGCCTTCGGCGGCTCTTCCTGGCCCTCCTGCTCCTGGTGCACTTTCTCTGGGTGATCTGGGGCCGTGGGCCGGGCTCCATCGTGCGCAGGACCCTCGACCTGTTCACCGGGCCCATGGAACGCTTCGCCCAGAAGTGGGAAGGCTGGCGGACCTCCCGGGAGACGCGCATCCGGAGCCTGTCGGAGGCCGAGGCGGAGGTCCAGCGGGTGCGCCAGCTCCTGGCGGAGGCCCAGGTCCGGGAGGCCCAGGCCGCCCCAGAAACGCCGAAGCCGAGGACGCGATCCGCCTGCTCGGCCTGAGCCGCCAGCTCCCCCTCGAGCTGAAGGCGGCAAGGGTGCTGGCCAACACGAGGAACGCGCCCTTCGGCGGACTGCTCATCGACCGGGGCCGCGACCTCGACCTCAAGGAGGATCAGGGCGTCATCGCCCCGGAAGGCGTGGTGGGCCGGATCTGGCAGGTGGCGGGCACCCAGTCCACCGTGCTGCCCCTGGACGCCTACAACGCCTCCACGGCGGTGATGCTGGGCCGGTCCCGGGCCACCGGCGTGCTCCAGGGCACCGGGCCGGGCCGGGCGGAGATCCGCTACATCAGCAGCCAGGAAGTGGTGCAGGCCGGCGAGCCGGTCTACACCTCGGGCCTCGACCGGGTCTTTCCCCGCGGCCTGCTCGTGGGCTACGTGGCCAGCCAGAAGCCCAAGGACATCGAACTGCGCATCGAAGTCAACCTCGCGGTCCCTCTGGACCGCGTCCACCTCGTCCTGGTGCTGCCGCCCAATCCGCCCCTGGAACTTCAGCCCAATCCGCCGATCCAGGGCGCTCCGGGCGCGCTCGCCGCAGCGTCTCCGACCGTGCCGGCCCCAGGCGCAGTCCTGCAACCGGCCGCCCCGCAGCCTGCAGCCCCGAAGCCTGCTGCGCCCAAGCCTGCTGCGCCGAAGGGGAGCGAATGAGCCGCCGGTCCCCGATGCCCATCCGCGCGGAAGTGTTCGCGGGCCTGTGCCTGGCGGCCATCTTCTTCACGGCGCCCTGGCCCAATGTCCAGGCCGTCTTCCACGCGCTCCTGGTGGTCGGCCTCGCCGCCCAGGCGCGTTCGCCCATCGCCACGGCCCTCCTCGCCTGCGCGGCGGGCTGGATCGTGGAAGGCACCCTGCGCGCCGTCCCCCGGATGGGCGGCACCGCCCTCGCCGACATGACGGTGGCCCTCGCCGCCCGCCTGCTCCTGGCCCGGGCCCCGGGCGGCCGGATGCTGGCCTTCTGGGGCCGGTACGCCGTGCTGGCGGCGGTCCACGGCCCCCTGGTCCACCTCTGCACCTGGCTCGGCAATGGCCCCCACACCTGGGGCTACGGCTGGCTCACCGCCCTCCTGGCCGTACCCCTGTGGGGTACATTGGCCTGGCGCCTGCAACGGCGCCCCTTCGACCACTGAAGCCCCCGCCACCCCGCCTCCGGCCGCGCCGGTTGGACCGCTGAACCATGGACCTCCGCCAGAGCCGCACGCTGCGAAGCCGCCTCAATGTGCTGCAGGCGGCGGCCTGGCTGATGATCCTCTTCCTGGTCGCGGTGTACGGCTGGCTCCAGCTGGTGCGGGCCCGGGAGCTCCAGCGCCTCGCCCAGCAGCAGGCCGTCAAGGTCCGCACCACGCCGGCGCCCCGGGGCATCATCTTCGACCGCAACGGATACCGCCTTGTGGACAACCGGCGGGCCCTCCACCTGGTGATCCAGAAGGAGGACCTGGGCACCGCCCTGCCCCAGGCCGAAACCCTGGCCGCCGCCCTGGAGATCGACGCGGAAGGCCTGAAGCGGCGCATCCAGCTCAGCCGCGGGGCGCTCGGAAACAAGGCCCTGCGCCTGCTGGACAATCTGGACGAGACGGGCCTCGCCCAGAGCGAACGGCTGCGGGCCCGCTTCCCGTTCCTGAGCGTCGAGGTCGCGCCTTCCCGCGTGTACCAGGGCGACGAACTCGCCGGCCACGTCATCGGCTACGTCGGCGAGGTGACGCCGGAGGTTTACGCCCGGAGCAACGGCAAGTTCCAGCTCAACGAGATCGTCGGCCGCTCGGGCTTCGAGCTCAGCCGCAACGAACAGCTCAAAGGGGAGGACGGCCAGCGCCGCATCCTCGTGGACCACCTCGGCCGCGAAGTCGCCCTCTTCGGCCTTCACGAGGCGAAGCCCGGGCGCAGCGTCTACCTCACCCTCGACGCGGGACTGCAGAAGGTGCTCATGGACAGCTTCGGCGAGGAGCAGGGGGCGGGCGTGGTCATCGACCTGCGGGACGGCGGCGTCCTCGCCATGGTGAGCAGTCCGGGCTACGACCCCAACATCTTCCTGCACCGCCTCGAGCAGGAGACGGTGGACCTCTACTTCCGCAATCCGAGCCGCCCCCTGCTGAACCGGGCGACCCAGGGCCTTTATCCCCCAGGTTCCACCTACAAGCTGCTGGTCGCCTTGTCCGCCCTGGAGAAGGGCATCATCACGCCGGAGACGGTCTTCCACTGCGCGGGACGCAAGACCTTCTACGGCCGGGAATTCCGCTGTGACGGGGTGCACGGCAGCGTCAGTCTCGTGCAGGCCATCGCCCACAGCTGCGACATCTACTTCTACGAGCTGGGCATGCGCCTCGACGTCGACGACATCCACGCCACCGCGGCGAAGTACGGGATGGCGGACCTCACGGGGGTGGACCTGCCCCACGAGCTGAGCTCCCGCATTCCGAACCGGGAGTGGAAGCGGCGCAACGCCAAGCGGAAGGTGGACGAGAAGTGGTACGCCGGGGAGACCATCAGCGTCGCCATCGGCCAGGGCCAGAACGGGCTCACGCCCCTCGCCCTCGCCCGCTTCTATGCGGCCCTCGCTACGAAGGGGAAGCTGCTCACGCCCCACCTGCTCTACGGCGTCCGCAGCGACGAGACCAGCAAGATGGAGGTCGCGCCGGTCCCGCCTGCCAAGGAGACGCGACTGGACCCAGTGATCTGGGCCTCCCTGGACGAGGGCATGGCCGGGGTGGTGCGCTACGGCACCGCCAAGGACAGCTACGACGCGCGCCTGGGCATGGTGGGCAAGACCGGCACGAGCCAGGTGACCACCTTCGTGGACAAGCAGCACTATGCCAAGCTCGCCAAGAAGTTCCGGGACAACGCCCTCTTCGCCGGGTACGCCCCCCGTGAGAATCCCCAGATCGCTTTCGCCGTGGTGGTGGAGAACGCGGGCTTCGGCGCCAAGACCGCGGCGCCCATCGCACGGAAGCTGTGCCAGTACTGGCTCGTCGACCGCCTGAAGCAGCCCCTTCCGCCGCCGGGGGGCAAGCTGCCGGACGCCTTCGAGAAGAAGCCCGAGGAAGAGGAAGCCTCCGCGTCGGAGGGCGAAGCCCCATGAAGCCCTCCCTGCGGACCCTCGATCCCTTCCTGGGTTTCTGCGTGCTGGCGCTGGCGGCCCTGGGCACCTTGACCCTCTACAGCGCCGGCCGGGGGACCGTGCATGCGAACCTCTGGATCCGCCAGTCCGTGTTCAACCTCGTGGGCCTCGGGGCCATGGTCTTCCTCGCCAACACGGACCACCGCCGGATCCTGCGACGCAGCCTGCCGGTCTACCTCGCGAGCCTCGTGGTGCTGGTGCTGGTGCTCCTCCTCGGCAAGGTGGTCTCCGGCTCCAAGAGCTGGCTCTCCCTTGGGGGCTTCAGCCTGCAACCCTCCGAGCTCGCGAAATGGGTCGCCCTGCTCTTCGTGGCCCACCGCCTGGGCCGCCGGCCGCCAGAGGAAGTGGGCAACCTGGAGCTCCTCGGCGCCGCGGGCCTCGTCATCTTTCCCATGCTGCTGGTGCTGAAGCAGCCGGATCTGGGGGTCGCCCTCACCTTCACTCCCATCCTGCTGCTGCTGCCCCTGGTGCGCGGCCTCAAGTGGCGCTGGGTGGCCGTGGGCTTCCTGGGGTTCGCCCTGGTGGGCGGCGTGGCGTGGAAGTACCGCCTGAAGCCCTACCAGAAGGAGCGCATCCTCACCTTCCTCGACCCGGCCCGGGACCTCCAGGGCAAGGGCTACCAGGTCCACCAGAGCCGCATCGCCATCGGCGCCGGAGGCCTCCTCGGCGAGGGCTTCACTTCCGGATCCCAGACCCAGCTCAACTTCCTGCCGGTGAAGACCACGGACTTCGTCTTTTCAGTCTGGGCGGAGGAGCGGGGCTTCCTTGGGGTGGCCCTGGCCCTCGCCATCTTCGGCGTCTTCCTCTCCCGCATCCTGTCCATCGCCAAGGAGGCGCGGGACGCCTCCGCCGCCTATTTCTGCGCCGGCGCCGCGGGCATCTTCGGCCTCCACGTCCTCATCAACGCCGGCATGGTGGCCGGCGCCGTGCCCACCACCGGCATTCCCCTGCCCTTCTTCACCTACGGCGGCTCCAGCACCCTCAGCTTCTTCCTGGCCCTCGGCGTCGTCATGAACATCCATCATCAGGGCAAGACCCGATGACCTTCGCCGCCAGACCCCGCCAGCCTCTGGAGATGGGCCTCGCCTTCCTGCGGGCCGGTCGCTGGACCGAAGCCGCCGTCCATCTCGAGACCGCCGCGCGGCAGGCCCCGGACATGCCTGGCCCGCGCCACAACCTGGGGGTGGCCCTCCGCCACGCCGGCCACCTGGAGGCTGCGCGCCGGGCCTTTGAAGACGCCCTGGAAGCCGACCCACGCTTCGCCCCGGCCTGGAAGGCCCTGGCCGCGGTCCTGACGGAGCAGGGTGAGCAGGAGGCCGCCTGGGCCCTGCGCCGCCGCATGGAGGCGGAGCTGGGCGCCGCCGCCCCCACGGCCCTCCTGGAAGCGGCGGTGAACTACCACGGAGGCCTGGACCGGGACGCGGTCTTCGACCTCCACAAGGCCTGGGGCAGCCTCGTCGAAGACCGCGTCCCGACCCTGCCGGCGCGGGTGGAGGAGGAACCGGAACCGGAGCGCCGCCTGCGGATCGGCTACGTCAGCCCGGACTTGCGGCACCACGCCTGCGCCGCCTTCATCGAGCCCCTGTGGGCGGCCCACGACTCCGCCCAGGTGGAACTCCACGCCTACGCCGATGTGGCCGCTCCGGATGGCACCACCGCCCGACTGCGGGTCCTCGCCCACCGGTGGCGGGACATCTCCGGCCTCGCGCCCGACGCGGTGGCGGCCATGATCCGGACGGACCGCATCGACCTCCTCGTGGACCTCGCCGGCCACACCCACGGCCGGCAATTGTTGGCCTTCGCCCGGCGTCCGGCGCCGCTCCAGGTCGCCTGGCTGGGCTACCCCGGCACCACCGGCCTCACCCGGATGGACGCGCGCCTTACCGATGCCTTCGCGGACCCGCCCGGCGCGGAATCGTGGCACACGGAGCGCCTCATCCGCCTGCCCGGCTTCCTCGCCTGGCACCCGCCCACCGATGCGCCGGCTCCGGGCCCCCTGCCGATGCTTGAGGCCGGGCGCTGCACCTTCGCCAGCTTCAACAACCCTTCAAAGTTCGGCGAGCGGGTGGTGGCCCTCTGGTCCCGGCTCCTGCACCGGATCCCCGGATCGCGGCTGCTGCTGAAGGCCCGCGCCTTCCAGGATCCGGGCACCCGGGAGCGGTGGGCGGCGAAGTTCACGGACCTCGGCGTGCCCCGGGACGCCCTCGAATTCCGGCCCTTTTCCGCGAGCACCGCCCATCACCTGGCCCAGTATGGCGAGGTGGACCTCGCCCTCGACCCCTTCCCCTACAACGGCGTCACCACCACCTGCGAAGCCCTCTGGATGGGCGTTCCCGTGGTGGGCCTCGCCGGCGACCGCCACGCGGCCCGCACGGGCCTGAGCCTGCTCTCCGCCCTCGGGCGCCCGGACTGGGCCGCGGCGGATGCGGAGGCCTGGCTGGACCTCGCCGCCGGGCTGGCCGCGGATCCCGTCCGGCTGGCCCGGGAACGCGCTGGCCTGAGGGCCGCCCTGGCGTCCTCGCGCCTCTGCGATGGTCCCGCCCTGGCCGCCTCCCTGGAGGCCGCCTACCGGCAGCTCTGGCGATCCCACCTGGAGGCCTCATGACGCCCTGGGAAGAGGCCCAGCGCGCCTACGCGGAACGGCGCCTGGCGGACGCCCTCCGGGCCTGCGACGCGACCCTGGAGGCCGCGCCCCGCCACGGGGACGCTTTGCATCTCGGCGCCGTGGCGGCCCAGGCCCTGGGCGATTACAGCACCGCCGAAAACCTTCTCCGCCGGGCCCTCGCCCTGGCTCCCGCCGACGCGGAGCTGCACCTCGTCCTGGGCCGTGTGCGGATGGCCGCGGGCAGGCCCGCCGACGCCGAGGCGCCCCTGCGCGAAGCCGCGCGGCTCGCACCGCGGCATCCCCAGCCGCCCCTCCACCTCGGGATCCTGCTTCGGGACGCGGGGCGGCTCGCCGAAGCCGAAGCCAGCTTCCGTCGCGCCCTGGAACTTGATCCCCGCAGCCCGGCGACCCTGGGCTTCCTCGGGAACCTGCTCCTCGCCGCGGGACGCGCGGCGGAGGCCCTGCCCCTGCTCCAGGCCGCCGCCGGCCTGGCTCCGGATGCCGCGGAGGCCCAGTACAACTTCGCCAAGGCCCTGGACGCCGCCGGCCACTTGAGCGAGGCCATGGACCGCTACGGACGGGCCCTCGCCCTGCGGCCCGCCTTCGTGGAGGCCCGCACGAACCTGGCGGTGCTGCAGGCCGCCGCGGGCCGCACCGGGGAGGCGCTCGCAGGTTTCCGGGAAGCCCTGGCCCAGGACCCGGAGCGCTGGCCCACCCGCAGCGCCTACCTGTTCCACCTGCACCGGGATCCCGACCAGACCGCCGCGAGCCTGCTGGAAGCCCACCGCGCCTGGACCGCCGCGCCTGCTGCCCCGCCCATGGCGGCCAGGACCGGGAAAGGAAAGCTGCGGATCGGCTTCCTCTCCCCGGACTTCCGCCGCCACTCCTGCGCGTACTTCCTGGAGCCCCTTCTGGCGAACCTCGACCGCGCGTCGGTGGAAGTCCTCGCCTTCGCGGACCTGGCCCAGCGCGACGACATGACGGAACGCCTTGCGGCCCTCTGCGATGCATTCACCGAGACCGCGGACCTGCGCGACGAGGCGCTGGTGACGCGGCTCCGGGCGGCGGAACTGGACGTGCTGGTGGACCTGGCGGGCCACACGGCGGACAACCGGATGGCCGTCTTCGCCGCCCGCTGCGCCCCGCTGCAGGTCACCTGGCTCGGCTATCCGGGCACCACCGGCCTGGCGGCCATGGACCTCCGCCTCAGCGACACCGACGCCGATCCGCCGGGCTTCGAGAACCACCATTCCGAACGCCTGTTCCGCCTGCCGCACTTCCTCTGCTACGGCGGCGACGCCGGGGCGCCCGAGCCCGGCCCGCCGCCCCTGCTGGCCCGGGGCTACCCGACCTTCGGCAGCTTCAACACCCTCCCCAAGCTCCACGATGGCGTGCTGCGCCTCTGGGGCCGGCTTCTCGCGGCGGCGCCCGGGGCCCGGCTCCTCCTCAAAGGGCACCGGGCCTTCAACGACCCCAAGATCCGCGCCTGGACCCAGGAACGCCTCGAAGCCGCCGGCCTCGACCCCGCGCGGGTGGACCTCGCGCCCATGGACGCGGACCACCACGCGCACCTCGCCCGGTACCGGGACATGGACGTAGCCCTGGACCCCTTCCCCTACAACGGCACCACCACCACCTGCGAGGCGCTCTGGATGGGCGTCCCCGTGGTGGCTCTGGAGGGCAGCCGGCACGCGGCGCGCGTCGGCTGCAGCCTCCTGCGGGCAGCGGGGCACGGCGAATGGCTGGCCGGAGACGAAGAAGCCTATCTGGCACGCGCCCTCGCCCTCGTCCGTGATCCCGCGGGGCTCGCCGACACCCGCCAAGGGCTGCGGGCCCAGGTCGCCGCCTCTCCCCTCTGCGACGGTCCGGGCTTCGCACGCGCCTTCACGGGCGCGTTGCGGGAAGCCTTGGGAAGGAGGCCGGCATGAGCCTCACGGCGGCGATCGTGGCCGGCGTCCGGCTCTGGAAGCAGGGCCGCCATCAGGAGGCGCTGGGGCATTTCGAGGAGCTGGCGAAGGCCGCCCCGGGGAACCACGCCATCCGCTACCACGCGGGCCTGGCCCTGAAGGACCTGGGTCGCTTGGCCGAGGCCGAAGCCGCCTTCCTCGCCGCGGCCCGCCTCAACCCCATGCGCCCCGAGCCCCACATCGCCCTCGCGAACCTCCGGCGCGAGCTGGGGCGGACGGACGAGGCCATCCTCGGCTACCGCCGCGCCATGGCGCTGGACCCTTCCTCTCCCGCGGCCCCCCAGAACCTCGCCCTCGTGCTCCACTATGATCCCCGCGCCGACGGCGTGGATCTCAAGCGGGCCGCCATGGACTGGGCGCGGCGCGTGGAAGGCGGGAACGCGCCCGCCGCGATCCCGGTGCGGAATCCCGATCCCGGCCGCCGCCTCCGGGTCGGCTTCCTGTCTCCGGATTTCCGCCGGCATTCCTGCGCCTTCTTCATGGAGCCCTTGTTCCGCCACCTTTCCCCCGAGGCGGTCGAGACCTTCGCCTACGCGGATGTGTGGACACCCGACGGGACCACGCGCCGCTTCGAGTCCCTGTGCAGCCACTTCACGGATGTCTCCCGGGACACCCTCGAAGCCCTGGCGGAGCGCATCCGTGGCGACGGCCTGGACATCCTGGTGGACCTCGCCGGCCACAGCGGGAACAACCGCCTCGCCGTCTTCGCCCATCGCCTCGCGCCGGTGCAGGCCACCTGGCTGGGGTGTCCCGGCACCACGGGCCTGCGCGCCATGGACGCGAGGCTCACCGACGCCTGGGCGGATCCGCCCGGCGACAGCGAGTCCCACCACACGGAACGCCTCGTCCGGCTCGCGCCTCCGTTCCTCTGCTTCGCCCCGTCTCCGGACGCCCCGGAGGTTTCTCCGCTGCCCTCCCTCGGCGAAGAGCCCTTCACCTTCGGCAGCTTCAACAGCTTCGCGAAATGCAGCGAGGGCACGGTGGCCCTCTGGGCCCGCATCCTGCACGCGGTGCCCGGCGCCAGGCTCTTCCTGAAGGACCGGGCCATGGCGGAGCCCGCCTACCAGGGCTGGGTCCGGGAGCGCTTCCGGGCTCATGGCGTGGCGCCGGAACGGATCCTGTGCGCCGGCTGGCGCATGAGCGACGCCGACCACTACGGCGCCTACGGCCACATGGACCTGGCCCTCGACCCCTTTCCCTACAACGGCACCACCACCACCTGCGAGGCCCTCTGGATGGGTGTGCCCGTGGTCACCCTCGCGGGCCGGCGCCACAGCGGGCGCGTCGGCGTGAGCCTGCTGTCGGCGCTGGGCATGGAAGCCTTCATCGCAGCGGACGAGGAGGCCTACCTGGCCACCGCGGTGGCCCTGGCCCGGGACCCCGCCCGGCTCGCCGACTTGCGGGCGGGACTCCGGCCCCGGATGGCGGCGTCGCCCCTCTGTGACGGTCCCCGCTTTGCCGCCGCCTTCGAGGGGGCCCTGCGGGACCTCTGGCGCGCGACCCTCGCCGGGAGCCCCGCTCCATGAGCCTTCCGGCGCCCGCAGCCCTGATCGCTGCCATCCAGGCCCGTCAGTGGGCACGCGCCTGGAGCCTGCTCGAGACCGCGTGGGCCCAGGCTCCGGGAGACCCGGCCCTCGCCCAGCTGGCCGCGAGGGCCGCCGCGGAGGAAGGCCAGCCCGCCAAGGCCGACGCCTACCTGGACCTCGCCCTCCAGGGGCATCCCGGGGACCTTGGCCTGGCCTTGTGCCGCGCCAACCTCTGGGCCATGGCCGGCCGCAGTGCGGACGCCGAGGCCGCCTTCCGCCGGGTCCTCGCATTGGCTCCCGACCAGCCCGCGGCCCTCGAGAACCTGACCATCCTCCTCCTCGACCAGGGCCGCGCCGGCGATGCCCTTGGACCCGCGGAGAAGCTGGCGGCGGCCCTGCCCGGCTCGTCACGGGCCTGGGTGCTCGCCGGGAGCGCCCACGCGGACCTGGACCACGCGGTGCTGGCCATGGCCGCCTTCGAGCGGGCCCTGGGCCTGGACCCCGCCTCGGCCCACGCCTGGGTGGAACTGGGCCGGGTGCGCACCCGCCTGGGCCTCATCCCGGAAGCCCTCGAGGCCTGTCAGCGCGCCGGCGGCGCCCAGCCGGGAGCCCGCGAGCCGTGGAGCAACGCCCTCTTCGCCCTCCAGTCCCTCGAACCCGATGGCGCCGCCCTGGCGGAAGCCCACCGGGCCTTCGGGCGCTGGCTGGAGGCCACGGTGCCCCCGCTGCCGCCGTTGCCGGCGAGGCCCAAGGAGCGCCTCCGGGTGGCCTTCCTGTCGGCGGATTTCCGGGACCACGCCTGCGCCTGCTTCCTCGAGCCGCTGCTGGAGCACCTGGACCGGGACCGCATCGAAGCCGTGGCCCTATCGGACACCCGGCGGCCGGATGCGGTGACCGCGCGACTGAGGACCCACGCGGCCGCGTGGCTCGACATCGCCCACCTCGACGATGGGGCCCTCGCGGCGCGGATCCGGGAGCTCGAGGTGGACGTGCTGGTGGACTGCATGGGCCACACCGGCGACAACCGGCTGCCGGTCTTCGCCCTGCGCCCGGCGCCCCTCGCCCTGACCTGGCTCGGCTATCCCTCCACCACCGGCCTGACCCGCATCGACGCCCGCCTGTCGGATGCCCTGGCGGATCCGCCCGGAGCTTCGGAAGCCCACCACAGCGAGGCCGTGGCCCATCTCGCGGCCCCCTTCCTCTGCTATCGGCCCCCGGAGGCGCCGCCCCCCGAACGGCGGCGGGCCGGGGACGACGCCTTCGTCTTCGGCAGCTTCAATAACCTCTCCAAGCTCAGCGCGCCCACCCTCGCCCTCTGGGCCCGGGTCCTGGATGAGGTCCCGGGCTCCCGCCTGCTGCTCAAGGCCCGGCACCTCGGCGACCCGGGCGTGCAGGCCCTGGTCCGCTCCCGCTTCGCCGCCGCCGGGGGCGATCCCGGCCGCCAGGACCTCCGGGGTCCGGCGCTTGGCTTATCGACGCACCTGGCCATGTACGGCGAGGTCGATGTCGCCCTGGATCCCTTTCCCTACAACGGCGCCACCACGACTTGCGAAGCCCTCTGGATGGGCGTGCCGGTGCTCACCCTGGCGGGCGGGCGGCACGGGAGCCGGGTCGGGGTGAGCCTGCTCAGCGCCGTGGGCCTGGAGGACTGCATCGCCCGGGACGAGGCCGGCTACCTGGCCCTGGCCCGGAGTCTCGCCGGGAATCCCGCCCGCCTGGCCGAACTGCGCTCCGGCCTCCGGGCCCGCATGGCCGCCTCGCCCCTCTGCGACGGCCCCCGCTTCGCCCGCACCTTCGAAGCCACCGTCCAGGGCCTGTGGCGGGAAGCCTGCGCCCGGGCAGAATCAAGGGCATGAGCCCCGACCTTCAGGCGCAGATGAAAGACTTGGCGGACGCCGTCCGCCTCCACCGCTACCGCTACTACGTCCTGGACCAGCCCACGGTCTCCGACGCCGAGTACGACGCCCTGGAAAAGGAACTCCGGGACCTGGAGGCCGCCCATCCCGACCTCGCCGATCCCAACAGTCCCACGCGACGGGTTGGCGCGCCGCCCGTGGAGAGCTTCGAGAAGGTGCGGCACCGGACGCCGTTGTACAGCCTGGACAACGCGTACACGGACGAGGACCTGGAAGCCTGGTACGCCCGCGTGCTCAAGGCCAGCGACCAGCAGCCCGTGGCTCTGGTGGGCGAGATCAAGGTGGACGGCCTCTCCCTCGCCCTCACCTACGAGCAGCGCAATCTTGTCCTGGCCGTCACCCGCGGCGATGGCGAGGTGGGCGAGGACGTCACCGAGAATGCGCGGACCATCGTGGACATCCCCCTGACCCTGCCCGGCTCGGCGCCGGACCTCGTGGAAGTGCGTGGCGAGGTCTTTCTTTCCCGCGTGCGCTGGGAAGAGCTGAACCGGGCCCGGGACGCGAAGGGCGAGCCCCGCTTCGCGAACCCTCGCAACGCCGCCAGCGGCACCATGAAGCTGCTTGACAGCCGGGAGGTGGCCGCGCGGCGCCTCCAATTCCTGCCCTGGCAGTGGGTGGGCGAGCAGGACCATTTCGAAGCCATGGAAAGGCTGGTCACCTGGGGCTTCGCCGCCATGCCCGAGCGCATGGAAGGCGCCGGCCTCGGCCGGGTGAGGGAGTTTCTTGAGCGCGTGGGGGGTCGCCGGGAGGGTCTCGGGTTCGACCTGGATGGCGTCGTCCTCAAGGTGCGCAGCCACGAGCTGCAGCAGCGCCTGGGCTTCACGGATCGCGCCCCCCGCTGGGCCATCGCATACAAATTCCCCGCCACCCAGGCCACCACCACCGTCCTCGGCATCACCTGGCAGGTGGGCCGCACCGGCAAGCTGACGCCGGTGGCGGAGCTGGAGGCCGTCGATGTGGCGGGGAGCACGGTGCGCCGGGCAACCCTTCATAACGCCGACGAGCTGGCGCGCCTCGGGCTCCGGGTCGGCTCCCGGGTCTTCATCGAGAAGGGCGGCGATGTGATCCCGAAGGTCGTGTCCCTGGTGCCCGGCGAGGAGGGCGACGGGCCGCTGCCGGAGATCCCCGTCGCCTGCCCCGTGTGCGCGGGTCCCGTGGGCAAGGACGACGATGCCGAGGTGGCGATCCGCTGCCTCAACCCCGAATGCCCCGCCAAGCTCGCGGCGCGGCTCCTCCACTTCGGCAGCCGCGTGGCCCTCGACATCGAAGGCATGGGCGACGCGCTGGTGGAGCAGCTGGTGGCTTCCCAGCGCTTCCGGCAGCCATGGGAGGTGCTGGGCCTGCTGGACGACGCGATGCAGGGCACCGCCTACCTCGCGGGCCTGGAGCGCATGGCCGAGAAGTCCGCCCAGAACCTCATGGCGGCCCTGGACGCGGCACGGACGAAACCCCTCGCCCGCTGGCTCCACGCCCTGGGCATCCCCATGGTCGGCGCCAGAACCGCCGAGCTGCTGGCGGAGGCCTATCAGGACCTGGAGTCCCTCTGGTCCGCCACCGAGGACCAGTTGCAGGCGGTGGAGGAAGTGGGACCCAAGGTGGCCGGTGCCGTCCGAGCCTTCCGCGACCTGCATCCGGACCTCCCCGACCACCTCGCCGCCCTGGGCGTGGCGCCCGTTGCGCCGCCGCCCGTGGACCGCAGCGCCCTGCCCCTCGCGGGCCAGATCGCCGTGGTCACCGGCACCTTGCCCACCTTCTCCCGGGAGGAGGCCGAAGCCCTGCTGAAGCGCCTTGGCGCGAAGGTCTCAAGCTCCGTGTCGCCGAAGACCACGGTGCTGGTGGCCGGCGAGAAGGCGGGCTCGAAGCTGGCGAAGGCTGAGGCGTTGGCGATCCCCGTGCGCGACGAGGCGTGGCTGCGGGCCCAGGGCGGAAGTTGACGCCTTCGCGCTGCTAGGCTGTGGGGAATCCACCACCCATGCGCGATCGAATCGGCAAGTTCGACATCCTCAAGCCCCTCGGCGCAGGCGCCATGGGCGAGGTCTACCTGGCCAAGGACCCCATGATCGGCCGGGAGGTGGCCATCAAGGTGATCCGCCAGGATTCCATGCTCCTCGCCGGGAAGCAGGACATCGCCCGGGAGCGCTTCTTCCGGGAGGCCCGGGCGGCGGGCAACCTGAACCATCCGAACCTGGTGACCATCCACGAATTCGGCGAGGACGAAGGCCTCCTCTACCTCGCCATGGAATTCGTGGAAGGCACGGACCTCTCGATCCTGATCGAGGAGAAGGACCTGCGCCCGCAGGAAGCCCTCGAACTCCTCGCCCAGGTCTGCGACGGCCTCGCCCACGCCCACGGCAAAGGGGTCCTCCACCGGGACATCAAGCCCAGCAACATCCGCGTGGCGCGCCACGACGGCCGCCCGCAGGCCAAGCTCATGGACTTCGGCATCGCTCGCATCGGCGGCTCGGACCTCACGGGGACGGGCACCCTGGTGGGGACCTTCAGCTACATGGCGCCGGAGTACATCCAGGGCGGCCAGGCCAGCGCGTCGGCGGACCTCTTCGCCGTGGGCGTCATCCTCTACGAGGCCCTGGCCGGGCGCCGCGCCTTCAAGGGAGATACCGGCGCCACCCTGCTCTACCAGATCGTCCACGCCCAGCCCGAGCGCCTGGAGCCGGAGCGCATCAACGGCATCTCGCCGGCCATCCAGGACCTGGTGGACCGGGCCCTGGCGAAGGATCCGCGCTGGCGCTTTCCCGATGCCGCGGCCTTCGCCGCCGCCCTGCGCGCCGCGAAGGACCCTGGCTGGGCCGGCCCCGGGGACTGGCAGGACGAGTCCACCCGGGAGGCGGCGAAGCCCTTACTCCAGGCAGGTCCGCCGGCCCAGCCACGACCCACTCTGCCGAGAACGACCCAGGCGCCCATCATCCTCACCCGGCCCGCGGAACCCGAAGGAGAGGCGCGGCCCTGGCTCTGGCCCGCGGCGGCGGTCGCGGTGCTGGGAGGTGCCCTGGGCCTCTGGGCCCTCGGACGGCCCGCACCGGCAGCGCTTGCCGCCCCCACAGGATCCGCGCCCGTCACGCCAGGCAACGCGCCCCGACCCTTTGCCGGAACCCCCGAACCGAGCCCCGCGGCCAATCCTCTTCCCGCCCCAGCGGAAAGCCTCCCCGCCGCCGAAAGCCCGAACCCCGGCGGCGCGGCGCTGGAGGTCCCGCCCCGCCCCGTCGAACCGCCTCAGCCTCCCTCCGGAGGCGCCCGGCGGGAGCCGGAAGGCTTCGAGGCCGCCCTGCGGGAGATCGATGCCCGTCCGGAAGCAGCCCTCGCCCTGGCGGAGCAGTGCCTGCGGGACGAGCCGAGCCATGTCCCCTCCCACGTGCTGCGCCTGTCCGCCCTGCACCGCCTCAACCGTCCCCGGGACTTCCGCGCCGCCCTCGAGGAGGCGCGGAACGCCGGGGCGGCGCCGGTCCGGATGGACCTGATCCCCCATTTCCGCCGCATGCTGGACGAGGAGCGCCGCGCTCCGATCCTCCCGAAAGACGTGTACGCGGCCCTGACCGAAGGCCTCAGCCTTCCCCAGGGACCGCCGGGCAGGCGTCCGGGCGGGTGAGGCTTCAACCGGATCCCCGCCCTCCGCATCCCTTCCCTCACCAGCCCAGGCCTTCATGATCCAACGCATCGGCAAGTTCGAGATCCTCCGCCGCCTCGGCGAGGGGGCCATGGGCGAGGTCTTCCTCGCGCTGGATCCGGTCATCGGCCGCGAAGTGGCCATCAAGACCATCCGCAAGGATTCGGTGGCCCTCGGGGAAGCCAAGGAGGAGGCCCGGGAGCGCTTCTACCGGGAAGCCCGCGCCGCCGGCGGCCTGAACCACCCGAACCTGGTGACGATCCACGAGTTCGGCGAGGACGCGGGACTCCTCTACCTCGCCATGGAATTCGTGCCCGGGGAGGATCTCGCCACCCTGCTCGCCCGCCGCACCCTCGCGCCCCGGGAGCTTCTCGAAGTGCTCGCCCAGGTCTGCGACGGCCTCGCCTACGCCCACGCCAAGGGCGTGCTCCACCGGGACATCAAGCCCACCAACATCCGCGTGGGCCGGCTGCAGGGCCGGCCCTTCGCGAAGGTCATGGACTTCGGCATCGCCCGCATCGGCGGGTCGGACATGACGGGCACCGGCACCCTGCTGGGAACCTTCGGCTACATGGCGCCGGAGTACATCCAGAGCGGGAGCCCCGCGCCCTCCGCGGACCTCTTCGCCGTGGGCGTGATCCTCTATGAGGCCCTGGCCGGGCGGCGACCCTTCCTCGGGGACACCACCGCCACCGTGCTCTACCGCATCGTCCACGAAGCCCCGGCGCCCCTGGACCTGACGGGCATGCCGGAGGTGTCGGCTTCTCTCCAGGGCATCGTGATGCGCTCCCTGTCGAAAGCGCCCGAGGAGCGCTTCGCCAGCGCCGAATCCCTGGCGGCGGCCTTGCGCGGGGCTCTCGACCCCACCTGGGGCGGACCCACGGACGCGGCACCCACGGTGCGCACCCCGCGGCCCGAGTCACTGCCCGCCGGGACCACCGCCGGACGGCCATTGCCCCGGCGCCGGAGCGGGGCGTGGGCCGCCGCGGCCGCAGGGCTCCTGCTGGCGTCCGGCGGCGCCTGGGCCTGGCAGCGTAGTCGGAATGCGCCGGTTCCAGCCGCGCCGCCCCCCGCGACCCTGCAGCCCCCGGCGCCGGTGATCGTGCCCTCCGCGCCCACTTCAGCGCCCACTTCAGCGCCCGACACCGCTCCGGTGGCGAAGGTGGTTCCTGCTCCGGCGAAACAGCCGGAAATTCCCCGGCCCGCCCGCCCGGAGACGCGCCCTGAACCTGCGCCCTCGCCCGCTCCGGCCCTGAGCCCTGCGCCGCCCCCTGCGATCAGGCCTGAAGCGCCCGTGGACGAAGGCGCCGAGGCTCCGGCCCACCTCAAGGGCGACCCCCTGGCGACCCTGCGCTGGTCCGATGACATGCTCCGGACCTTTCCCGGCAACGCGAAGGCCTATGCCCTCCGCGCGGCGGCCCTCTACGATCTGGGCCGCTACGGGGAGATCCCCGGGACCCTCCAGGCCGCGGTGGCTTCCGGCGTCACCATCCGCTCCCTCTTCCGCTTTCCCCGCTTCGTCCACATGGTGCAGGAGGAGGCGTCGGCGCGACGCCTGCCGGAGGCCGTGCGCGCCCAGCTCGGACAGCTGCCGGGAGCCCGGGCCGAGGACGCCCCAAGACCCTTCCTGGACCGCCGCAAAGGCCGGTTCCGGAAGTAGCCCGCGCCTAGCGGCCCGGCTCCGCGAGGGCCTCCGCCCGCTTCAGCCGCCACGCCTTGTCCTTGAGCGTCCAGGTCAGGCGGTAGGCGCGCCTTGACGAATCGTCAGGAAAGAGGCTTTTACCGGAACGCCCTGTGAACAGCACCGAGACGTCCTGCAGGGCCGTGCGCTTGTCCACCCGCACCGCTTCGTCGAGCACCGTCACGCCCACCTTCTGGTCCCGGAAGAGGCCCACGAGCATGAACTGGAGGGTGCCCTTGTCCAGGCCCTCCGGGCCTTCGAAGTCCGGCGCGAGAAAGGCCACCGTGCCCGGCGCGTCCGAGGCTTCCACCGTCTTCACCATCTCGTGAAAGGTGCGCTTCACCTGGGCTTCCGGACTCTCCCCGCGGCAGGCGGCCAGCAGGAGCAACCCCGGCACAACGGCAAGTCGGCTTCTCATGGACTGCCTCCGCCCCCATGCTAGGAGATCGAGGCATCCATGGAACCGCTGAACCACTTCGATACCCTCTGCATCCACGCGGGCCAGTCCCCGGATCCCACCACCGGCGCCATCATGACGCCGGTCTTCTTCACGTCCACCTACGTGCAGGAAGGCCTCGGGAAGCACAAGGGCTTCGAGTACGCCCGCACCCGCAATCCCACCCGGGATGCGGTGGAGGCCAATCTGGCGGCCCTGGAGGGCGGGCGCAGCGGCATCGCCTTCGCTTCGGGGCTCGCGGCCACCCAGGCCATCTTCGAGCTGATGAGCGCCGGCGACCATCTGGTGCTGGGGCACAACGTCTACGGCGGCACCTTCCGCCTGGTGGACAAGGTGATGGCCCGCTTCGGCCTGACCTACACCCAGGTGGATACGAGCGATCTGGACGCGCTGAAAGGCGCGCTGAAACCCAACACGAAGATGGTCCTGCTGGAGACGCCGACGAATCCCATGCTCGGCCTCACGGACATCGCCGCCGTCCGCGCCCTGCTGAAGGCGGAAGCCTCCGCAGCCCTGCTGGTGGTGGACAACACCTTCGCGTCGCCCTTCAACCAGCGGCCCCTGGAACTGGGCGCGGACCTCGTCCTCCACAGCACCACCAAGTACCTCAACGGCCACAGCGACAGCGTGGGCGGCGTGGCCATCACCAATGACGAAGGCCTGAACGAGCGCCTCCACTTCATCCAGAACGCCGCCGGCGCCATCCTCAGCCCCATGGAGTCCTGGCTCATCCTGCGGGGCACGAAGACCCTGCACCTGCGCATGGAACGCCACAACGCCAGCGCCCTGCGCATCGCCCGGTGGCTCGAGGCCCGCAAGGATCTCAAGGCCGTTTATTATCCGGGCCTGGAGTCACATCCCCAGCACGATCTCGCGAAGCGCCAGATGAAGGGCTTCTCCGGCATCGTCAGCTTCGACACCGGCGACGCCGCCCGCACGGAGCGCATCGCGGCGGCCTTCAGGATCTTCGCCCTGGCCGAGTCCCTCGGCGGCGTGGAAAGCCTGGTCTGCCATCCCGTGTCCATGACCCACGGCAGCGTGCCCGTGGCGGACCGCGAGCGGCTTGGCATCCACGACTCCCTGCTGCGCCTCAGCGTGGGCGTGGAGGACGTCGAGGACCTGCTCGCGGACCTGGAGCGGGCGCTCCGGGCCTGAGTGACGGCTCAGCCCCCCGCCGCGCCCTCGAAAAGGGTGGCGTAGCTCCGGGGCTCCACGTGGCCGGCGTCGAGGGCCAGATGCTCCATGGCGAGGCGGATGGCCTGGGGGTCGCCTTCGAGTTCCAGGAAACAGCCAAAAGGCGTCTCGTCGAGGCAGGCGCTCAGCTCGTCGCGGACCCACACGGCCCGCACTTTTTCCATCGCCAGCGCGGGCTGGAAGCCAAGGGCCCGGAGGATCGCCTCCAGCGCCTCCCCGTCCGCCACCGCCGTCTCCCATTCGGGGCGGATCTTGAGCAGCGGATCCGGCGTCCTCGGGCCCTTCCAGGTGAGCAGCGCGGTTCCAGCGTAGCGGCGCAGGCGCAGCGCGCATCCCTGCGTCCGCAGTTCGCCGCCCCGGTCCCAGAGCACGCTGAGCTCCGGCTGGGCCGGCGTCCGCTCGCGGAAGCCCAGGGCCTGGAGCATGGGCGCCACCGCTTCCGCCGAGGGGATGCGGAGCTTCACTTCGGTCTCGATGGGAATGCGTTGCTTCACGCGGGGGTCCGTTTCGGCATGATGATGTCTACTTCCACGGCGTTCCGTGATCCCTCAAAAGTACCTCATCGCCACCCTGTTCATCGCCGCCATGCTTCTGCTGGTGGCGATCGGCGTCGGCTTCCGCCCGCCCGGTGAAGGCGGCGTCACCTCCGGCGGTCCTGTCGCCATCACCATGGTCATGGACAGCTTCGAGGCCGTCGCAGACTGGCCCCTCGAAGACGGCTGGTCGCCCCGCTTCATCGGAGCCCACGACCCTGACCAGCGCGAGCCGTGGCCTTTCGAGGGCGCGTTCGGCGCGCCCTGGGAGCCGGCTTCGCCCTACCTCGCAGACCAGGGACTGGCCCTGAATGGCCCCCAGGGCACGAGCATGGTGGCCCTGTGGCGCGGCCTCGAATGGCGCCGCTACCGCTTCGACGCCCCGCTGGCCTCGGCCCGCCTGGCCCCGGGCCGTGCCAACCGCCTGCTGGTGACCCTCGCCCTCGGCCCCGCGCGCTTCGAAACGCGCCTTCTCGAGATCCCTGAAGGCCGCGTGCTCTGGTCCCTCCAAAGCTCCGCCTGGAGCCGCTTCTCCTGGGATGGCCGCGCGGCCCTCGTCGGCCTTGCGGATCCCAAGCGTCCTGAGCGTCTGCTGCTGTCGGTCCTGCCCCTTGATCCGGACCTGCCGGAGCCTTCCCTCGCGCCCTGGAACGAGGACGGCCTGCCAGCCCCGCCGCGGGGCTGGCCCGCAAGCCAGGACGCACTCTGGGATGATGCCCGCGACCTGCCCGGGGCCAAGGTGCTGCTGCCCTGGTCGCCGGAAGGCGCCTTCTGGCTGCCCCGGCAGGACCGGCTCTGGACTTGCGCAGGCCAGCAGTGGACGGCCTGGCGGCTGGCGCGGGGAATCTGGGAGCGCGCCGCGACCGGAGAAGGCCAGGTGTTTGCCCATCCCCCCGGCGCCATGGGCCGCATCGGCGGCTCCGCCACGGAACTCCGCGCCCTGGACCCCGTCGAGGCCGCCCCCCGCTTCCTGTCCTCCGTGGAAGCCCCCGATTGGCGCCGCGTCCCGCCGGAGGCGCCCTCCTGGCCCGCCTACGATCCCGCCTGGGCCTGGCGCGGGGACGCCGATGCCCTCACCGCCTGGGACCTCCGCTGGGGGCCCGGCACCGACGCCCTCGCCCCCGAGCGCCAGCGGGAAGCGCTGGTCCGCGCCTTTAGGCCCGAGTGGAAGACCTCGCTGAAGCTGCGGGCCTCCGTGGGAGGCTGGCTGCCCCACGGGCCCGAAGTGGCCCTGCGGGAGTCCGACAGCAGCGCGTGGGTGTGGGTCGGCAACCGGGTGCTGCTGGTGCGGCTCACGGATTCCGAGCGGACCCGCCGGCTTCGCGCCCTCCTGAAGTGAGCGGCGCATGCGCGGATGACTCTTGCAAAGCGCCTATTTCTGGTAGCGTTAGGCCCAAACGCGCCGCACTCTTTCCCGAACCCTGAGGTTTCCATGGCCCGCCTCCTTCTCGTGGACGACAATCCGAGCATCCACAAGATCGCGGAGACCCTGCTCGGACCCTCCTATGTGCAGCTGGTCTGCGTGGAATCCGCGGAAGCCGCCCTGGCCTTGATCGAGGCTGGCGAAGTCTTCGACATCGCCCTGATCGACACCACCATGCCCGGCATGGATGGCTGGCAGCTCCTGGACCGGCTTCGGGCGAATCCGGCGACCTCCCGCATCCCGGTGGCGATGATGGCGGGCGTGCTCGACAACGTGGACCAGGATCGCCTGACCCACGCCCAGATCCAGGGCTTCCTCAAGAAGCCCATCGAGTTGCGCGACCTCCCGGAGCGGGTCCGGCAGCTGCTGGGAACCCCGGTGAGCAGCACCGGAACCTTCCCCATCCACCCGGCCCCCTCCGCCGAGCCCGTGGCCATGCCGGAATTCGTGCCCACCCAGGACGCGCTTCCCGAGCCCAGCCCCTATGCCACCCAGCCTCCGGGCACGCGCTTCATCGAGTTCGGCCAGAGCGGCGCCGCCATCGATCCTTCCGAACTCGAAACCCAGCCCCCGGGCACCAAGCTCAGCGACCTCCCCGGCATGGCCGGCGTGGATCCCGGCGACCTCATCACCATGCCTCCTGGCACCAAGCTCCAGGATCTGCCGGGGCTTCGCCCAGCCGACGCGGCCCGGCCCGTCATGGACCTCGCCGACCTCGAACCCACCGCCACGGTGCCGGGCCTCGAACTGGATCTCCTGCTGCTCACCCCCGCCGACCTGCTGGAGGAAGCCCCGGAAGAGCCGTTCATGGACGCTCCCGAACTGGACCTCGAGGAGCTGGACCTCGACAGCCTGCGCGGCCTTCCCCTGGAGCCCGCCGCCGCGGCCACCCTCGCGAACGAACCCCACGACCTGACACCGCCCGCCGGCTACATGCCGCCCACGGAAACCGCCCCCACCTGGGACGCCCTGCCGGAACCTCCCGCGGCCGGCGCGGATTTCCCCATGGACCTCCCGGAGCTGGAACTGGCGGGCAGCGGTTTCGAGGTGGTGACCGGCGAGGTGCTGGGCATCCCCGCGCATCCCGCAGAGCCGCTCCCCGAGCCCCCGTTCCCGGCCCTGGAACCAGAGCCCCAGGCCTCCTTTGAGCTGCCCCCCATCCAGACCATGGATCTGGACGCCGGCACGGTGCCCAGCCTGGAGGAATGGTCCGCCGGCGAACCCGTGGCGCAGGATTCCCACCCCATGGCCGCCGCGGCCTTCGCCGCCGGTGCGGGCGCCGTCTTCGCCGCCGGGGCGGGCGTGGCCTCAGCCGCCCCCGTCGAACCCGCGCTTCCCGTTCCGGCTCCCTTCCCTGATTCCTCGCCAGCACCGGTTGCCGAACTGGGGGATGGTCCGGAAGGCCAGCTGGTCAAGGCCGTCCTCGCCAACCCGGCCCTGATGGACGCCTTGGCCCGGGCCGTGGTCGCCCAGCTTGGGGACCAGGCGCTTCGGGAGATCGCCTGGGAAGTCATGCCCGAGCTGGCTGAGAAATTGCAACGCCCCTCCTAAGTACGGTTTCATTTTTCCAGTCAGCATCGAGGGGCAGCGTGATCACGGGGTACAACACCGACGTCCGCCATGGCAACCGCGTCTTCCATGTGCAGACCGAGGACAAGGGCTTGGCCAATCCCAAGATCGAAACGCTGATCTACGTTGGCGGCGAGATCCTGGACAGCTACCGCTCCTCCTATGACGAGATGGTCGCGGAGGGCGTCCACGTCGAGGACGCGCTCATCCAGACCCGCATGGACGAGCAGCACAAGGCGATCATCCGGGACATCAAGAACGGGAAGTACGACACCACCCCGGGCGAAGTGGCGGAAACCCAGATCTTCAACGAGCGGAGCCTGGATCAGGCCATCCTCGAGTACCTTCAGGCCGAAGGTGAAGTGGACACCCTGGAACTGGTGCTCGACGCCCCCATGCGGCCCACCTTCGGCTCGCTGTTCGCGATCCACATGCGGGCCCGCCTTTGCCACAGCCAGAACCCCGTCGGTGGCGCGGAAGTCTCGGTGCGCCTCGTCTCCAGCCTGAAGAAGGCCACCACGCTCCTCGCCGGCAAGACCGATGGTGAAGGCACCTTCAAGGGGCAGGTCGAGATTCCTCCCAGCCAGCCCGGGCAGTGCGCCATCGTGGTCACCTGCGCTTCGGATTTCGGGAATGACGAATTGAAGGCCCTGGTCACCGCCTGAACACTGCCGCCAGGGGTCGAGAACGCTCCCAGGGGATGCCCCAGGAGGGCACCCAGCCTTGTCCAGATTTTACTTGCGAATACATTTGTTCTAATTATCTTCTAGACACTAGGATCAAGCCTTCGGGAGGTTGCCTCGTGTCGACGGAAACCAGCGGTCTGATGAGCATCGGCGACATCTGCTCCGAAACAGGTCTTTCGCCGGATGTGATCCGGGTCTGGGAACGCCGCTACGGGTTCCCGGTGCCCGTGCGGCTGCCTTCGGGCCACCGGCGCTACCGGGAGGATGATCTGCGGCGCCTGCGCCTCATCGCCGAAGCGGTGGCGGAAGGTCATCGGCCCAGTCTCGCCGTCCGCGCCGACGAACCCACCCTGCGCCGGTTGATGACCAAGCAGGATGCCGAGCGCCATGCCGGCATCCTGGATCCCCTCTTCGAAGCCGTCCGGGCCCTTGATTCCGATGGCATCCGGTCGCGCCTCCAGGAGGCCCAGAAGGGCCGCAGCCTCCGGGACTTCCTGCAGCAGGTCGTCGCTCCCCTCCTCGACCGGGTCGGCATGGCCTGGGCCGACGGCACCCTCGACGTCTACCACGAGCACATGCTGACGGAGGTGCTCGAGGACCTGCTGCGCCAGATGCGGCTGGATCTGCCGCCGCTGCCCCAGCGGGGCAGCGTCCTCCTCGCCACCCTGCCCGGGGAGCGCCACCGGCTGGGTCTGCTCATGGTGGCCCTCCTCTACGCGGCTTCGGGGCTCAGGGTCGAACTCCTGGGCATCGACGTCCCCGTCGCCAGCGTCGCCCACGCGGCCCGGGTCCTCAAAGTGGACCGCGTCGCCGTGAGCCTTTCCATCCAGAGCGCCGGCGAGACCACCCGGCGGCTCCTGATGGATCTCCAGGAACGCCTGCCCGAGGGCTGCCGGCTGATCATCGGCGGCCAGGGCGCCGCCCGCACGCGCCGGGTGGATGGGGTCGAACGCATGGCGGGGCTCGACATCCTGTGAACCTGCCGCAATCCACCCTGCAGGCCCCCAGCCGCCTCCGCTAGCGTAGAGGCATGGCCCGCATCCTCCTCCTCCACACCGGCGGCACCCTCGGCATGACCCCGCACGGGACGCCGTCGTCCCTGGCGCCCGGCGCCTATCTCGACCATGTGCTGGAGCAGGTGCCCGAGCTCAAGGAACTCGCCGAATTCGAGGTCGAGGTCCCCTTCAACTGCGATAGCGCGACCCTGGAGCCGGAAGGCGTGCTGGACCTGGCCGCGCATGTCCGCGCCTCCTCGGCGCGGTTCGATGGCGTCGTGCTCATCCACGGCACGGACACCATGGCCTTCACGGCTTCCCTGCTGGGTTTCCTGCTGGCGGACCTGGGCAAGCCCGTGGTCATCACCGGCAGCCAGAGGCCCCTCGCCTTCGTGCGCAGCGACGCCCGCAGCAACCTCATCAACGCGGTGGACCTGGCCACTCGCGGCATCGCCGAAGTGGGCATCTGCTTTGGCAACCGCTGGCTGCGGGGCGTGGCTTCCGACAAGGTGAGCGTCCACCGCTTCGAAGCCTTCGAATCCCCGAACCTGCCGCCCCTCGCGGAAATGGGCATGGACGTGGCGATCGATCCGGAAGCCGGCACCTTCCCGCGCCGCGTGCCGGACGGGCTGGGCGGGCGCTTCGATGGCCGGATCCAGGTGCTGCGCCCCTTCCCTGGCATGCCCTGGAACCTGCCGCCCGAAGGCACGCGGGCCCTGCTGATCGAAGCCTACGGCGCCGGCAACCTGCCCACGGGGCGCGCCGACCTCTGTGCCCTACTGGACCATTGCGCCGGCGAAGGCCTTCCCGTGGTGGTGGGCACCCAATGCGCCTCGGGTTCGGTGGACCTGACCGCCTACGAGCTGGGCCGCGCCATGGAGACCCGGGGCGCCATCTCCGCGGGCGCCCACACCCGCTGGGCCGCCCTGGCGAAGCTGGGCCTGATCCTGGGGGCTGGGCTCGGGTTGGAAGCGGTCCGGACCGCCTTCGCCACCTCCTGGGCCGGCGAGCCGATCTGACACCCAGCAGGGACCCCTGAGCTTCGGGTCAGCCTTTGGCCAGGGCTGGAAGCAGGCGCCTGGCCTCCTCCCCAAGCCCGAGCATGAAGGGGAGGGCGAGGGCCCGGTGCTCCAGCATCGTCTCAAGGGAACAGCCCCGGTGCGCCTCCATGTCCCGCCTGAACGGATCGTCGCAAGCGGCGAGCAGGACCCAGGAGACGAGGTCAAGGCACCATTGCAGGCCCGCCGCGGCGCAGTACGCGAAGCGCAGCGCCGCAGTCTCGATGCGCGCGCCGCCCTCCCGGAGGCCCGTGGCATAGCTGTTGAAGATCGCCGCATCCGCGACCGCCGCCTCCGCCGCATCCGCGCGGAAGAGCACCAGTGCCCCGCCGAGGATGGCCTGGGCTTCGGCCCCGAGGGGCGCGCGCCCCATGGAGGCCCAGTCCAGCACCACGGTCTCCGTGCCGCCCCGGCCGCGCCGGACCACGCGGAGGTTGTCGGGATGGGCGTCCCCATGGCAGAGGGCCTGGGGTTGCCGATCCAAGGCTTCCAGCAGGAGCTCCCTCTGATCCCAGAAGTCGAGGAGACGCGTCCGGAGGGAGACCGGAAGGACTTTACGGACTAGGGGAAGGCCCCATACCTCCGTTGAGGCGACGAAAGACCGGTGCGAGGCTCGCCCTTCCACCCAGGTCGGCAGGCCACCCCCGCGAAGCCAAGCAGGAAAATCATGGAGTTCGGGGAGGCCGAGCGTCTCGGCGTTGAAGCGCCCGAGGCCCCTGGCCACCTCAGCGAACTGCGGCGCCGACCAGGGTCCAGGGAGGGCGTCCTCCACATCCTCCAGCCAGAGCCAAGCCTCGCCGGGGGCAGGGGTTTCGACTCCCAGACAGGCGGGGCTCCTCAAACCACTGCCCAGCAAGGTGGGTAGCCGCGACTGATAGAAGCGCTGCTCGACACTCCAATCCAGCCCATCCCCCGGGTCCCGGAGAATCTTCAACACCAGGGCCCATGGCCGCACTCCACGGTCCGTCTGGGCCCTCCCTTCGAAGCGGAAGACTCCGCCCGAAGACTCGCCGCCGAGCCACCGTGGCACCTCCCGACACCGCCAGTGATCCACCACGGCCGCAACCTCCCCCAGCAGTCTTCGCACGGGGTTCTCCAGCCTCCCCCGGTCCAAGCCTGGGATTCTTACCCCCGCCATCCCGCCTCCGTCCGATACCTCCCATTCTTCCACGGCCCCGCAGGGTCACAGCTAGGGCCCGCCCTTGCAGGCCGATAGACTGGAGCTTTCCACGAGGCTCCCATGCTGGATCTCCAACTGCTCCGCCAGGACCTTGACGCCGTCGTCCGCGGACTCGGGAACCGGGGGCTCAGCTTCGACCGCGACACCTTCGAGCGCCTGGAGCAGTCCCGGAAGCGCGTCATCCAGGAGGCCGAGACCCTCAAGGCCGAGCGCAACAAGGTCTCGGAGGAAGTGGGCCGGCTGAAGCGGGAGAAGCAGGATGCGGAGCATCTCATCCTTCAGCAGCGCGAGGTGGGCGAGAAGCTGAAGGCCCTCGAGCACGCCGAGAAGGAGGCTGAAACCGCCTTCCGGGACTTCCTCGCCCTCGTTCCCAACCTGCCCCACGAAAGTGTCCCCGTCGGCAAGGACGAGCACGCCAACACGGAGATCAAACGCTGGGGCACGCTTCCCACCCTCGACAAACCTTTGGACCACACCGAGCTGGGCACCCGCCTGGGCATTCTGGACTTCGATCGGGCCGCTAAGCTCAGCGGCGCGCGCTTCAGCGTGCTGAAGGGCCTGGGCGCGAAGCTGGAACGCTCCCTGGCGACCTTCATGCTGGACCGCCAGATCGCCGCGGGCTACACGGAGGTGATCCCGCCCTACCTGGTGAACGCCGAATCGCTCTACGGCACGGGGCAGCTGCCGAAGTTCGAGCAGGATCTCTTCAAGATGCCCCACGGCGAGTCCAGCCTCTACCTCATCCCCACCGCCGAAGTCCCCGTCACCAACCTCTACCGGGACGAGGTGCTCTCCGCGGACCAGCTGCCCCTGCGCCACTGCGCGCTGACGCCCTGCTTCCGTTCCGAGGCCGGCAGCTACGGCAAGGACACCAAGGGCCTCGTACGCCAGCACCAGTTCCACAAAGTCGAGCTGGTCTCCTTCTGCGCGCCGGAGGAGGCGGAGGCCGAGCTGGAACGCCTCACGGGCCACGCCGAGGCCATCCTGGAAGCCCTGGAGCTGCCCTACCGCAAGGTCCTGCTTTGCACCGGCGACATGGGCTTCTCGAGCCAGAAGACCTACGACCTCGAAGTCTGGTTGCCCTCCCAGAACACCTACCGGGAGATCAGCTCCTGCAGCTGGTTCGGCGACTTCCAGGCGCGCCGCGCCAACCTCAAGTACAAGCCTGCGGATCCGAAGGCGAAGGCGGCCTTCCTGCACACCCTCAACGGCAGCGGCCTCGCCGTGGGCCGCACCTGGCTGGCGGTGCTGGAGAACTACCAGCAGCCCGATGGGAGCGTGCGGATCCCCGCGGCGCTGCAGCCCTACATGGGCTGCGCCGAGATCCGCTGAGATGAGCCTCCTCTCCGTCCAGGGCCTCGGCCTCCGGCGGGGGGCGCACTGGACCCTGCGGGGCACCAGCTTCGAGGTCCAGCCCGGCGAGGCCTGGGGCATCGTCGGAGAAAGCGGCGCAGGCAAGACGACCCTCATGCAGCTGGTGCTGGGGCTGCTGGAACCGTCGGAAGGTGCCGTTGGCCTCAAAGCGAGGCCTGGTCCGGGCTTCGCGAAAAGGACCGGCGGGCGCGCCGGCCGCTGCTGCAGGCCGTCTTCCAGGATCCCGTGGCCAGCCTGCCGCCCCACCTCACGGGCTGGCAGATCCTCGACGAGCCCCTGGCCATCCACAAGCGCGGGGACTCGCGGGCGCGGCGGGAAGCTTCCGCCGCCATGGCGGCCCGGGTGAAGTTTCCCGAGCAGGCCCTGGACCAGCGGCCCGGGCGGTGGTCCGGAGGCCTCGCCCAGCGCCTCGCCGTGGGCCGGGCCCTCATGCTGCAGCCCGAACTGCTGGTCCTCGACGAGCCCTTGTCCGCCCTCGACCCCACCCTCGCCGGCCATCTCCTGGAACTGCTGCTGGAGTTGAAGGCCGCAGGGACGGCCCTTCTTTTCGTCAGCCATGACCTGCCCGCGGTGGCCCGCCTCTGCGACCAGATGCTCGTCCTCTACGGAGGCGAGCCCATGTGCCAGGGACCGGCGGCGGCGCTGCTGCGGGAGCTGCGCCACCCCTACCTGCGCGGGCTGTGGGAGGCCGTCCCGCACCTCGACGCCCCCCACGCGCCCCGCCGCTGGGGTGTGGAGGCCGTGCGGCCCGAGCAGGAGGGCGGCTGCCGGCTCTACCCGCGCTGTCCTTCCGCCACCGAGGCCTGCCGCATCGCGCCGCCCGAAGGCGCCGCGATGCGCTGCCACCATCCCTTCTAGGCGGTCCTTCTAGCCCGTAACGCCGGCTATTCGTCGACGACCGTGCGATCCGGCATGTCGCTCACCCAGATGCCGTTCAGGCGGCCCCAGAGGGAGCTGAAGCCCGAGCGGAGGCGGCCCTGCTGCAGCATCTGGGCCTGCTCGGCCTGGATCAGGCGCTGGCCCGCTTCCCGCTGCAGCGTCTCGACGAGGGCCTTCCGCATGGCGAAATCCACCGGCGCCATGGGCATCCGGGCGGTGACCTTGCCTACCCAGAGGCCCTGTTCCGTCCAGATGGGCGCGGAAGGCTTGCCGATGGCGCCGTCCAGCAGGGCCGTCCGCACCGCGGGATGCTCCCCGAAGCCCGCGTAGGCGTCCACGGTGGTGGACTCCGTGCGGACGCTCTGGCCCAGGGCCTGCAGGTCGCCGGAGGCGAGGGTGGCCTTGGTCTTTTCCACCAGGAGGCGGCGGGATTCCTCGAGGAGCCAGCCCGCGAGGACCTTTTCCCGGATCTCGGCGAGGGGCGGCACGGCGGCGGGCAGTTCCTCCTTCACCCGGAAGACCACCAGCTGATCGCCCGCGGCGATGACCTTGGAGACGGCCCCGACCTTGGCGGCGAAGGCCGCCTCGACCACCGGCTTTGGATTGTGGAGCCCTTCCACGACGGCGATGGGCTCGTTGAGGATGGGCTTGGAGGTGGCCATGGGCAGGTTCATCCCGCGGGCCGCGGCGGCGAACTCGCCCTTCTTGCGCAGCTCCTCGAGCTTGGCCTTCGCGCGGGTGTCGAAGCGCTCCCGGGTCATCTGGGCCAGCAGCTCGCCCTTGACCTGCTCGAAGGGCGCACCGTGGGCCACCACCTTGATGAGGTGCACGCCGAAGGAGGTCCGGACCGGCTGGCTGACCTCGCCGACCTTCAGGGCCGCCGCGGCGTCCTCGAAGGGCTTCACCATCTGCCCCGGGCCGAACCAGCCCAGGTCGCCGCCCTTGCCCACGCCGGTGGGATCCATGGTGTTCTCGTTGGCGGCCTTGGCGAAGTCGAGACCGGCGGCGATCTTCGCCCGCAGGGCCACGGCCTTCTTCGTGGCTTCGGCGAAATCGGCCTCGGACTTCGCGGTGAAGAGGATGTGGCTGGCGCGGACCTGCTTGTCGTAGTCGGCCCGCTTGGCTTCGAAGGCCTTCTGCAGGGTCGCGTCGTCCAAGGGGGTCTGGTCCTTCATGACGGAGGGATCCAGCGCCACGAACTGAAGCACCCGCCGGGCCGGCTGGCGGAAGCGCTCGCCGCTGCCCTTCAGGAATTCCGCCAGCTTGGCGTCGCCGGGGTCCGCCACGGTCTTGGCGTCCGCCTGGAGGAGCACGGCTTCGAAGGCGACCGTCTCGTGCCTGGCGCGCAGCTCGCGGTTCAGCCAGACCTCGTCCAGGGGGATGGAGGCGGCGACCTGCTGGGACAGCTTGCGGTTCTGCAGGGAGGTGCGGGCGTCCTGCTCCCACTGGCGCAGGGAAAGGCCGTTCTCCCGAAGGATCATCTCGATGTCGGCGATGGGCCTCAGGCTGCCGTCGGCCTGCAGGAAGACCGGCTGGCCCTTCAGCATCTCCTCCAGGCGCTCCCGGACCTCGCCATCCGTCACGACGACCCCGTGGCGTTCCGCCTGGGCCTGCTCGATCCGGCGCCGCGTGAGCTCCTGCAGCGCGTACTGGCGGAGCCTGGGCATCTCCTCGTCCACGTTCTGGCCCTTGGGGACGCCCCGGACCATGGTGACCAGGAGCCAGTCGAAGTCCCGCTTCAGGATGTCGTGGCCGTAGACCCGGGCCACCGCGCTGTCCGGGGTCTCGTTGGAAGTGTTGCCCGGGGCGAGGTAGGCCAGCATGCCCCCGGCGAGCAGCAGCATCATGCCGCCGGTGAGTGCCTGCTGGCCCTTGAAGACTTTTCGGAAATCCTGGAGCATTTCATTCCTTCGAGTGGCCTTGGCCAGAATCCTCAAGGTTATCAAAGAGTGGCGCGCAGGCTAAACTGAAAGGCTTGGAGCGCGCATGGCCATTCATCCCGTGCTGACCTGGGGGGATCCCCGGCTCAAGCGGAACAGCGAAGACGTCGGGGCCTGGAGCCCGGAGCTGGATCAGCTCGTGGCGGACATGTTCGAGACCGCCATCGCCGAGGAGGGCGTCGGCCTGGCCGCCCCCCAGATCGGCTTCAACATCAACCTGGCGGTCATCGACACCAGCGCCGGGGAGGATCCGGCCCGGAAGATCATTTTGATCAACCCGGAGATCCTCCGCGAGGAGGGCATCCAGCGGGGTCCCGAAGGCTGCCTGTCCATCCCGGGCATCCACGAGGTGCTGGAACGGCCCCGGCAGGTCTGGCTGAAGAACCGCCGCCCGGACGGCACCTGGTATGAGCAGGAAGGCGAGGACCTGCTGGCGAGGGCCTTCTGCCACGAAATCGACCACCTGCGCGGCCGGCTCTTCGTGGAGTACTTCGGCCCCGTGAAGCGCCAGGTCATCCAGCGGAAGTATCAGAAGCTGCACAAATGACCCGGATCGCCTTCCTCGGCTCGCCGGAGGTCGCGGTGCCGGTCCTGGCGGACCTGGCCGCGCGGGCTCCGGTGGCCGCGGTCTTTTGCAACCCGGACCGGCCCAAGGGCCGGGGCCGGGAGCTCCAGGCGCCCCCGGTGAAGGCGGCGGCCCTGGGCCTGGGCCTCCCGGTCCACCAGCCCACCTCCTGGAAGGTCCCAGAGACCCGCGCGCTATGGGATTCCCTGGACCTGGACCTGGCCATCGTGGTGGCCTACGGGCACATCCTGCCCGCCTGGATGCTGGATTCCCTGCCCCTGGGCGCCTGGAACCTGCACTTCTCCCTCCTGCCCCGCTGGCGGGGGGCCGCGCCGGTGAACCACGCCATCCTGACCGGGGACACCCAGCTCGGGGTCAGCCTCATGCGTCTGGAGCCCGGCCTCGATTCGGGGCCCGTGCTGGCCCAGAGCGCCCGTCCGATCACGCCGGAGGACGATGCGGAGGGCCTCCTCGCCGTCCTGGCCGGGGATGCGGCGGCGCTGCTGGCGGAACACCTGCCCGCCCTGCTGGAGGGCACGGCCCAGCCCCACGCCCAGGACGCCGCCCAGGCCACCCTGGCCCCCAAGCTGTCCCGGGACATGGCCCGCCTGGACCCGACCCAGCCCGCCGCGGTCCTCCAGCGCCGGGTGCGGGCCCTGCAGCCCTGGCCGGGGACGGAACTCAATTTCGGCGGGCAGAGCCTGAAGGTTTGCGCCGTCGGGGCCCTGCGGCCGACGGATCTCGCCCCGGGCACCCTCGCCTGGAACCGCGGCGGCGCATGGCTGGCCGCGGGGGACGGGCAGGCCGTGGAGTTGAGGCTGCTCCAGCGCGCCGGCAAGCCCGTGCAGCCGGCCTTGCAGGCCCTGCAGCCCTGGGGGCCTGAAGGGCTTCTCTACGTGGAGGCGGGCCCGGGAATCTGAGTAGTGGGCCTGAGCCAGGAGTCCTGCGCTAGCCCAGGGGCTTGGACGCGATCTCCCGGTACTCGGGATCGATCTCCGCGACGATCTTGAACTCCGCCATGGCCTCGCCCTCGCGGCCCATGCCCGCCAGCATCTCGCCCAGGTCGTAGCGCAGGCCGATGCTGTCCTCGGGGGGGAAGCCGGGGGCGTTGATGCCCTGCTTCAGCCAGTCCAGGGCCGCCTCCAGGTTGCCCTGGCTCTCCTCGCAGATGCTCAGCATGGAGCAGCACTCCAGGGTGCGCTCCGGATCCCGCATCGCCTTCTTGAACTCCTCGATGGCGGGTTCCAGCAGCATCATCTCCTTGTAGGCGATGCCGAGGTTGTAGTGGGTGTCGTAGTCGTCGCCGCGGACCTGCTGCTCCACGCCCTCCCGGAAGGCGTTGAAGAGCTCGTCCACGCTCTGGATCTTCTCCACCACGTTGGTGGCGTCGTGCATCTCCTCGCCTTCGCCGGACTCCAGCAGGGCGTCGCCCAGCACGTCGGTCAGGTCGAAGAAGGAGTGGGCGAAATCGTCGTCGGCCGCATCGGCCTTGGCCTTGGCGTCATGGCCGAGCTTGCGCAGGGTCTCCTCGGCGGTGTGGAGGCGGGAGAGCAGCTCGGGATGGCCGGGGTACTGCTTGAGGGCGCTGTCGATCTCCGCCTTCGCCTCGTCCGGGCTGCCGTAGTCCATCTGGAAGTCGATGTCCCCGAGCAGGGACTGGAGCTCGTCGTCCACGACCGCGCCGGCGGCCATGGGTTCCGGCGCCATGGGGAAGGGCGGCAGGAAGGGCGGCGGCACGAGTTCCTGCAGAACCGGCACGGGCTGGGTCGCAGGCATCGGCGCCGGCGCCTCGGGCGGGGCCCAGGCGGCGAACTCCGAAGCCGGGGCGTCCATGGAAGGCAGGGACGCGAAGGGGTCCGAAGCGAAGACCTCCATGGGCGGGGGCGGCGGGGCGGCCGCGCCGGCCAGGAAGGGATTGGGCGGCAGGGCCGGGGCCGCCGGTTCCGGTGGCGCGACGCCCAGGGAGATCGCGTCGAATTCCGGGGCGGAGATCTCCAGGGGTGGCAGGGCCAGCTCCTCGGCCTTCAGGACTTCGGGCTCCGGGAGTTCCGCCGGCGCGGCGAGGGGCTCGAAGCCCATGCGCTGGGAGATGGGAACGATGTCCGGGAAGGCCTCCGCGGCCTTGGGTTCCTCGGGGAGATCCAAGGGGATGATCACATCCAGCGGCAGGGCGGCGGCGGGGTGGCCCGGCACCAGGGTGATGTCCTCCGGCGGAGCTCCCAGGGCGATGGGCGCCGGGCTGGCCAGGGCGATGGGCGGCTGGGGCTCCGGGGCCGAAACCGGCGCTCCCATGGGAATGGCCGCCGAAGCGGCGAAGGGGTCCGGAAGCGGGGCCGCCGGCGCGGGCGCGGGCGCAGCCACCGCATCCAGACCGAGGGTCCGCCGGTGCAGCCGGGTCGAGCCCGGGAACATCTGCTCGGCGCGGTCCAGGAGCTGCAAGGCGAGCTTCTTCTTGCCGGCGCTGGCAAGGGAGGTCGCGGTGTGCACGTAGTGCATCTGGACCCGCGTGAGGATGCCGCTCTGCCGGTGCAGGTCGGCCACCTTCTCGATGACTTCCATGTTCGCGGGGTCCAGCTCGAGGATCTTCTTGTAGACCTCCAGGGCCCGGTCCGTGGACTTGGTGCGGATCAGGGTCTCGGCTTCGCGCTCGAGCTGCTGGATCTGCATGCGCTTCAGCGGGTCCACCTCGGTGTACTCGAGGCCGAACATGGTGATGTCCATGGCGCCGGTGCCGCTGGCGGCCGGCACTGGCTGCGGGGTGGGGGCCGCGACTTCGTTGGGGGTGATGCCCATGGCCCGGAGCTGCTCGCCGAGCTGGGCGGCCATGGGCTGGTCGCGGTTCTGGGTGGCGAGGGCGAAAGCCTGCTGCAGGGCGTTCACCTGGTCCGCCCGCGCGCCGCCCTGGTGGGCGATCTCGGCGAACTGGATCCAGGCTTCCAGGGTGTACTGGCCCTGGAGGGCGTTGCGCATGGCCTTGGCCACCATGTCGCCGGCGCCGCGGCGGGCGAACTCGCGGCCGATGGGCTTGAAGAGCCGCAGGCCTTCGTCGGTCCGGCCGGACTTGGAGAGTTCCCGGAGGGCCCGCTCGCAGATGACCAGGCATTTCTCGGGCAGCTGGGGCATCTGCACCAGGGCTTCCAACGCCTTTTCCGGATTCTTCGACTGGAGCTCGATCTCGGCGAGGGCTTCCAGCAGTTCGGGGCTGCGGGCGTTGGCGGCGAGGCCTTCCCGCAGGTGCTGGGCGGCCCCCGACAGGTCCCGCTGGATCACCGCCAGGCGCGACTGGGTCAGGAAGACCTGGGGCGTGCTCACCATGGCCTTCGCGCGCTCCAGCACCTGGCTGGCCTCGGCGTGCATCTGCTCGATGGCGAGGGCCTCGGCCACCTCCAGGTAGATCCCGGCGGCCTTGTCCTTCATGCCTTCCTTGTTGTAGAGGTCCGCCAGCTTGATCTTGTTCTTGAGGTTCTTGGGATCGAGGTCGACGACCTTGCCGAACTCCTCCAGGGCCCGCTTGATGAGACCCTTCTTGGTGAAGTGCTCGGCCACCTGCATGTGCACCTGCAGGGCGTCCTTGATCATGTTGGTCTGGCGGTACAGGTCCGCGAGCCGCGAGGCCAGGTCGATGTCGTCGGGGGCGTGGCGGAAGGCCTTCTTCAGCACGGCGGTGGCCCGGGCGCCGAAGCCGTCCCGCTCGTAGCCGATGGCCGCCCGCTTGAAGAGGTCCACGGCGTCGCCCAGCTTGCCGGACTGGATGCAGAGGTCCCCGATCTGGTTCATCAGATTGAGGTCCTTCGGGTTGTCGTCCAGGAGCTTGCGCAGCTCGTCGATGGCGCGGTCCACGCGGCCGGCGGCCAGAAGCTTGTCGGCTTCCTTCTTCACCTTGACGCGGTCAATCGCCATGCGTGGCCTCAGGGATGGTGCGGGGAATGGAGTCCGGACAGTTTAAGCCCTAGGAATCGTGTTGGATAGGGCTCTCCGCACGGGCGGGAGGAAGAAAATTCCGGCCTGTGAAGGCTTCGGGAAGGAGCGTCTTCAGCCGGTGGAGCGCCCGGCTGGACCGGTTCACCAGCAGGATCGGCAGGTCCTCGGCGAACTCCGCCATGACCTGCCGGCAGGCGCCGCAGGGAGGCGTCAGCGTGTCGGCCTCGGTGACCACCACCAGGGCCATCAGGCCGCCATCCTTCAGGCCCCGGGCGACCGCGGCGCAGATGGCGGTGCGCTCCGCGCAGGTGCACATGGGGTAGGCGGCATTCTCGACATTGCAGCCGGCGACGGTCTCCCCGGTGGTGGTCCGCAGGGCGGCGCCGACGAGGAAGCCGGAGTAGGGCGCGTGGGCCCGGGACCGCGCCTCCCAGGCGGCATCCACCAGGGGCTGCCAGGCCGGATCGTCCGGGTTTTGAAAGGCCATGGGGATCCTCGGAAGGGTCCTCAGCCTAGCGCGGGTTCCAGGCCCGTGAAAGGCTGGGCTCCGCTGGCCGCGCTGTCGGGGACGGGAGCCTCGGTCCCGCTGGGGGCTTCGGCATGGGCCAGGGCGAGGGCGCGCCAGCAGTCCGTGTGGCCCTGGAAGGTGCGCCGGGACTCCCCGGACACCACTTCCAGGGCGACCTCCTTGCGCTGGAGGCGCGCCTGCAGGATGGCGCCGGAGAGCCGCTCCAGCTCCTTTTCGAAGGGCCGGCCCACGGGCCACCGGGTGAGGTCGAGGCGCAGATGCAGGCCCAAGGGCTTCTCGCCCTCGAAGGTGCGGACCCAAAGCGCGCCCCGCTGGGCGGTCCGTTTCCAGTGCACCCGGGTCGGCGAGTCGCCGGCGCGGTAGGGCCGGGCCCCTTCCGGGCTCGTGGTCCCGGGGATTGGCAGGGTGTGCTTCACTTCGCCCAGCTCGCCCCGGGGCAGGCTGGGGGAGGTCCGTGGATGGGGCAGCACGAGGACCGGCCGGTCGAGGCTGAGGCGCCAGGCCTTTTCCAGGAAGCCGAAAGGCAGGCTGGTGCGCAGCTCCAGGCTCTTCACCTTGGTCCAGCCCCGGGCTTCCGCCCGGGCATGCAGCACCACCAGCACCTCCCCGCCCCCCTGGCCGCCCCCGAGGAAGCCGGGTTCCACCTTGCCGTTCTCCATCTCCAGGTGCAGCTCGAGGCCCCGGATCCGGCTCGGCGCGTTGTCCCGCAACCGGATGCGCAGCCCGCCCCGCACCCGGGCGAAGAGGTTTCCTTCATCGATCCCCGCCAGGTCCACGCCCCGGAGCGCCGCGCGGCTCACCACGCCGCTCACCAGGAAGAGCCCGAGCATCAGGGAGAAGGTGAGGTAGAGCAGGTTGTTCCCGCTGTTCACCGCGAAGGCCCCGATGGCCAGCATGGCCAGCATGTACTGGAACCCGAGCCTCGTGATCGAAAGGCGCAGGCGGCGGTCATGCCAGAGGTTCATGGCCATGGGATGAGGTTCCCACGGTTGGGAAGGGGATGTCCCGGCGGGCGTCTGGGGATGGAGGTTCCGGGGATGGAGGTTCCGGGGTTGGGGTTTGAAGTTGAAGTTGAAGTTGACCTTCAAAAAGGCATGCGAGTTCACCGCGGCGGCATTTCGCCGTGGTGAACTCGCATGCGGCCAAGCGAAGCGCGGCAGGCCGGGGAACGGGAGCATCGAGGCTCCGGGAGTCGGGGAAGGCGCGGACGCCGCCTTTGACCTCGACCCATCCAGGAGCCGTGCCTGGAACGAAGCCCGGTTCATGCTCCTGGCGCGCTCCCGCTTGCCTGCACCCTTGCCCGACACGATTCGCCAAGGGCGGGCGAATCATGCCGGGCAAGGGTGCCTTTTTGAAGGTCAAACCCGTTACTTCAACCCCAACTTCAACCCCGGTTTTCATCGGGGATCGCGTGAACCTCGCCGGTCGTCCTGGCGGCACAAGACGCGCGCCCCCTCACGCCTTCGGATACACACGGATCCCCTTGAACTGCTTCAACAGCACCTTCCCGGGGGCAAAGCCCCTCGGCTTGCTCACGTCGGCCACACGGCACATGTGCACTTCCACCTTGCCGCCGTCCCTCGCCTTGCTGTGCCACGCGGCGAGCTGGGCGGCGCGTTCGAGGACTTCCCGGGGCAGTTCGCTGAGCTTGTCGGGGTTGCGGATGATCACGTGGCTGCCGGGGACGGAGGCCACGTGCATCCAGATGTCGAGGGGCGCGCCGACCTTGAAGGTGAGGACATCGTTGTCGGCGTCGCCCTTGCCGATGAGCACTTCAAAGCCGTCCAGCATCACCGAACGGAAGGCTTGTCCCTTCCCGTCCTTGCGTTTCAGGGCCGCGGCCTTGGTTTCCTTGGGATCAGTCACGCGGCGCTTCTCCGGAGCCTTGGTCTTGGGAGGGGGCGCGGCCGGCACCTCCGGCGCCTCCGCCACCGCGAATTGTCGCGCAAGATCCTGTTCCAGCACCCGCAGCCGCGCCAGGCCCCGCTCCGCCTTCTTCGCCGCGGCGAACCACTTCCGCGCCGCGGTCTCGGCGTTCTCCCCCGGCGGCAGGTCCAGGTCCGCCCCATCGAGGAAGGCCACTCGGCCCGTGGCGCCCTTCAGTCGGTAGAGCTCCGCGGAAACCCGCCCGGCCTGCACCTTCAACGGCAGGGCCGCTTCGTGGCGGGCCCGGTCCGAGGCCAGGCTGGCCTTCAGGCGGGTGAGCCGCTGGATCTGGGCCTCCCGCTTCCGATCCGTCGCGTCGACCCGGGGCGCGAGGAGCAGCTTCTGCGCCCGGAGCAGGGACCAACCTTGGTGCCGCGCCGCCAGGTCGCCGTCGCCTTCGAGGACCTCTGGGAGCTCACCGGCCAGGGCGGCCTCCAGATCCTCTCCGAATTGCTCGCGCCAGCGCCTGAAGGCCGGGGATTCGCCGTCGGGTTCCGGCGGGCCTTGGGGGAAGGGTTGGCCCAGGCCCAGGCGCAACTGGGAGAGGCCCGTCCCGTCCAGGCGCAGTCCGGCCCGGCCCGGAATGGCCCGGTAGGCCAGGCGCGTCTCCTCCAGGCGGCCGGTGATGAGGCGGCGCTGGAAGTCCAGGCCCAGCCAACGCTCCCGGGGATCACCCGCCACCGCCACGAGGCGCGCGCCTTTCAGCTCCAGGGCCCAGCGGCGGGATTCGTCCCGCAGGGCCGCGGCCTTGAGCAGGGCGAAGGCTTCGTCCTTCTCCTCCAGGCGCCACAGCTCCGGCGCGGGGGCGAGGAGCAGGGCCCACCAGAAGGCTTTCGCCTCCCCCCGGCCACGCCGGGGCTGCCACTGGAGCAGCAGGCCCTGGGGCGTCACCAGCGCGTCCTGGATGCCCGGCGCGCCGGACTCGGCACCGGACCCGAGGTGGGCCCGGGCGAGGGCGAGCAGCAGGGGTGCGTCCATGCCCCGAGGATCGCACAGGCGACCGCGCCCCGGCCCGGCGCTACCATGGCCCATGCCCTCCGAGACACCGCTGACCTACGAGTCCTACCTTCGCGTGCCCGAGATCCTCGGCGCCCAGGTGCCCCTGTCCAGCCCCGAGGCCCACGACGAGCTGCAGTTCATCATCGTCCACCAGGTCTACGAGCTCTGGTTCAAGCTGCTGCTGCACGAAGTCCGGGGCGCCATCGCGCACCTGCAGGCCGGCGAATCGGGCCAGGCCCACTGGCTGCTGGGGCGCTGCGTGGAGATCGCCCGGGTGCTCATCCAGCAGATCCACGTGATGGAGACCATGAGCCCGGCCTCCTTCCTGGAATTCCGCGATGTGCTGAAACCCGCCTCGGGTCTGCAGAGCGTCCAGTTCCGGGTCCTGGAGTACCACTGCGGCCCCAAGGATCCCCGCTACATCGCGTTGCACGCGAGCCATCCCGAATCCCGCAAGGCCCTGGAAGCCGCCTACGCCGCGCCCTCCCTGTGGGACGGCTTCTGCGAGGCCCTGCAACACCGCGGCTTCGCCGCCGGCAGCCGGGAGGAGCAGCTCAAGGCCCTCGTCCGCATCTACACCGAGCGCGAGTTCCTGGACCTGCACCGCCTCGCGGAGACCATGCTGGAATTCGACGAGGCCTTCCGCATCTGGCGCTTCCGCCACTACCTCATGGCCGAGCGCATGATCGGCTTCAAGCCCGGCACCGGCGTGGCCCATACGGAACAGGTGGGCTTCGGTTCCCACGGGAAAGGCGAGACCCACCCCGGCGAGCACGCCACCGACTCCGGCCGCTGCCCCGTGGGCGGCGCCGGCCTGCCCCCGGCGGAGGACGGCCAGTCCTTCCACGATCCCGGCGTCCACTACCTGAAGAGCCGGGTGGAGATCCGCTACTTCCCGCTGCTGTGGGAGCTGCGCAGCCACCTGGGAAGCGATGGCTATGGGATCTGAGTTGAAGGGCCGCCACGCCCTCGTCACCGGCGCGTCCCAGGGCATCGGCCGGGCGGCGGCTTTGGCCCTGGCCTCGAGGGGCTGCGCGGTGACGGTGCTGGCGAGGAACGCGGAAAAGCTGGGATCACTGGTCGCGGAATTGAAAAATGCCGGTGCGCCAGAAGCCTTCGCGCTCGCGGCAGACCTCGAGGACCGCGATGCGCTCAACCCAATCGTCGAGGCCCACCTGACTGCCCACGGGCCCATCACCATCCTCGTCAACAACGCCGGCGGCCCGCCTTCGGGGCCGATCCTGGACGCCGACGAGGCCGACTTCCTGAAGGCCTTCGGGCGACTGCTCATGGCGCCCCACCTGCTGGTGAAGCTCTGCCTGCCGGGCATGAGAAGCGCGGGCTACGGCCGCATCATCAACGTCATCTCGACGTCGGTCCGGGAGCCCCTGCCCAACCTCGGCGTCAGCAACACCATCCGCGGCGCCACCGCCGCCTGGGCCAAGACCCTCGCCAAGGAACTGCCGCCGGGCATCACCATCAACAACGTGTTGCCTGGCGCCACCGCCACGGAGCGGCTGGCGTCCATCGAGCAGACCTTGGCCGCAAAGTCCGGCCGCTCGGTGGAAGAGGTCAAGGCCGACATGGTGAAGGCCATCCCCGAAGGCCGCGTGGCGGACCCCGCGGAGACCGCCGCCCTCATCGCCTTCCTCGCGGGGCCGGAGGCAGCCTACGTCCGGGGCCAAAGCATCGCCGTGGACGGCGGCCGCATGAACGCGATCTGAGGCCGCGATGAAGTTCGACATCTTCTTCTCCATCTCCCAGACCCCCGTCGAGGGCTACCTCCCCGACGAGGCGACGATGTTCCGCAACTTCTTCGCCCAGGTGGAGGCGGCGGACTTCATGGGCTACGGCACGGCCTGGGTGGCGGAGAGCCACTACAGCAGCGAGGTGCAGAAACGGCACCGGCGGCCGGTGATTCCCCACTGGAACGGCGAGGTGGGGCTGAACGGCGACATCTGCCAGCTGGCCACCCGGGTCTTCGCCCGCACGCGGCGCATCCATGTGGGTTCGGCGGTGATGAACATCGTCTGCAACGGCGGGCCCCTGGCCCAGGCGGAGAAGGTGGCCACCTTCGCCACCCTGCACGGCCTCGACCACGACGAGCACCGGCAGCTGCACCTGGGCTTCAGCGCCGGGCGCTTCGACTTCATGAACCGGGTCACCGGCGTGGACGCCCGCACCCCCTGGGAGCACGCCGCCTGGCCCGTGGTGCGGGGCAAGCTCTTCGCCGAGGCCGGGGAGATCTTCCTGCGCCTGCTGCGGGGCGAGACCATCTCCAGCCACGACATCCCCGAGTACGTGATCACCGCCGCCGACTTCCGCAGCGAGGGCGACTGGCACAAGGTCCGCGAGATGGCCGGCGCGCCGGAGGCCGGCATCCCCCTGCCCCGGCGCTGGACCTTCGAGGCGACGCGCATCATGCCCGCCCACTGGCGCCGGGAGCTGGTGGTGCCCATCGCCGGCACCCACGACGCGCCCCTGCAGGAGTACTTCAACCGTTTCATGCCGGTGCAGGTCTTCAACCTCTCCATCACCCGGCCCGAGATCATCGAGGACACCCATCGCCGCATGGCCGCCGCCTACCACCGCAAGGGCGGCCCCTGGAAGCGGGAGTACATGCCCCGCACGGTCTTCGTCTTCCTCAATGCCCAGTCCCACCTGAGCCCGGAACGCCAGCGCCTCCACGCCCAGGAGGAGGCCGAAGCGGCCCTGGGCGCCTACTGGACCGCCCTGGACGGGACCATCGACCCCAGCAAGGTGGCCAACGCCGCGGACAACGCCCTCATCGGCAACCCCGAGGACGTCGCCGCGCAGATCCTGGAGCGCTTCCATCCCGAGGACCGGCTCATGCTCTGGTTCGACTTCTTCAACCACGACTGCCCGCGGGTGATCGCCAACCAGGAGGCCTTCATGAAGGAAGTGGTGCCCCGGCTCCGCGCGGCGGGCCTTCCCTGCTGACCCTGGACCAGGAACCGTTCATGAGCCACCTCTATCCCAGCTCCCCCCTCGGCGAAACCATCCCCGGCATCCCCACGGGCCGGGACGTGGACTGGCAGCCCCTGGTGGACTACCGGCGCTTCGACGTGAGCGAAACCACCATCCACGGGGCCGTGTCGTGGGTGAGCGGCGACCAGGTGGTCCACAGCTTCGGCGGCAACGTGCTCTGCTACGGCCGTTCCATGATGAAGCCCCTGATGATCAAGGTCTTCACCGACGCGCTGGCGGGCCTGGATTCCACCCAGCAGGCGATTTCCGTGGCCAGTCACAACGGCGATACGGAGCACGTGGCGGCGGCCATGAGCCTGCTCCCCGAGGCCGAGCATGGCCTCATGCTCACGCCCCTGGACGTGCCCCTGGTGCAGTTCGGCCGCCAGGTGCGCCGGCCCCGGCGCTGGTACCACTGCTGCTCCGGCGAGCACGCGGCGATCCTGCGGGGCTGCCATGCCATGGGCTGGGAGCGCGCCGGCTACATGCTGCCCCAGCATCCTTTCTTTCAGGCCTACCTGGACGTGCTGCGCAGGCATCTCGGGAAGGACTGGCAGCCCCTGCGCACCGCCAAGGACGGCTGCGGCCTGCCCACGGTGAGCAACACGGTGACTGAACTCGCCAAGCTATACTCCGGCCTGGCCCGCACCCGGGACGAGGACTGGATCTGGGGCGCCATGGTGAAGCACCCGGACCTGGTGGGCGGCTTCAACCGCCTGGACAGCACCATCATCAAGGCCTGCGAAGGCGCGGTCATCGCCAAGGAGGGCGCCGACGGCCTGCTGGGCATGGCCATCGTGCACCCCGACTACCCGGAAGGACTCGGCGTCGTCATCAAGATCGCCCACGGCTGGAACCCCCAGGCCACCTGGTACGTGGCAAGGGCGATCTTGGGCGTGCTGGGCTTCGAGCTGCGCAATCCCTACGCGCTGCGAAGGCAGAAGGCCTTCCTCGTCCCCGGCGTCGTGCCGCCCCACCTGCTGGCGAAGCTGGAGACCATCCCGACCTGGGACGATTGGGATCCCGACCAGGACCGCTGGACCTTCGACTGGCACGACTACGCCGAGGTGGACCGGGCCTGAGCCCGTCCACCCCGGCAATCCGGTCCACCCCGCCCCGTCAGATCGCGGGCGCCGGGGCGCCCAGGGCCGCCCATTCCTCCAGGGCCGGACCGTAAATGCCCGGCACCTTCACCCCGGCCTGCCGCATGAGCACGGTCATCTGCCCCCGGTGATGGGCCTGGTGCATTTCCAGGGCGCGCAGGCTGTAGCCCTTCGTCCAGACCAGGTGGCCGTACATGGTCTCCTCCTGGAGCAGGTCCCCGTCGGTCCAGGCGGCGACGCCCTGGAGCAGGGAGGCCGCGGCGCGCTCGTAGCGGGCGATGATCTCCGCCATCGTCCCGGGCACCGGCTCCAGGCAGGTGAAGGTCTCGTCGCAGGCTGGACCGTCCACCGTCACCCCGAGCTGCACGGGAAGGGAGACGAGGCTTTCCACCAGGTGCCAGGCCATCCGGCGCAGGTCGCGGTGGGCGGGGGCGACCGCCTGGCCGCCGGCGGACTCCGGGATGGCGCGGAGGATCTTGAGGGTATCCACCACCTCCTCCTGGAACTGGGCGCGGAAATCGTCGAGGCGTCGGTACATGGGGTTCTCCTTGAAGTGGAAAGCCAGAATTCCAGGGGCTGCTGACAGCGTGATGGCAGGAGGCTTCAGGGATTTTTCAGGCCGTGCCGGCACAAGCGGCCCTATCGGACCGGCCAGAATTCCGCTGGCCGCTCCGCAAGGGCCGCTAGTCCGCGACCCGGGCCAGGTAGTCCTTCAGCTCCCGGCCTGTTTCCACCGGGAAAGGCCCTTCCAGGGTCCAGCGGCGGAACCGGTCCACCCGGAAGGTGCGGAAGTCCTGCCGGGCTTCGCACCATGCGGCCAGGGTCCAGGTGCCTCCCCAGAAGTAGAGGCCCAGGGGCCGCAGGGTGCGGGAGCTGGCGGCGCCAGCCTTGTCCTCGTAGTCCACGGCGAGGCGCCGGCGTTCCCGCACCGCACGGCGCAGGTCCCCGAGGGGCGCCTTCAGGGCTTCGGGCACGTGGAAGTCCACCGCCTCCAGGACCGAGGCCTGGAGGGCGAGGCGCAGACCATCGGAGAGACCGGAGGCCACCTTGCGCCGCGCCGAGGCCGCCGCCTGGGCCAGCTCCGGATCCGTCCAGGCCGAGGCGATGCTGAGCCCCAGGAAGAGCGCCTCCGCCTCGTCCACGGTGAACATGAGGGGCGGCAGGTCGAAGTGCCGGGGCAGGCGGTAGCCCGCCCCGGCCTCCCCCTCAATGGGCACGCCGGAGGCCTGCAGGTCCGCCACGTCCCGGTAGAGGGTGCGGGTGGAAATGCCCAGCTCGGCGGCCAGCTTCGCGGCGGTGCTGAGCCGGTCCCGGCGCAGGATCTGCACGAGCTGGAAGAGGCGGTCGGCGCGGCGCATGGGCTCCAGTGTGCCGGACTGATGTGAACGAGGGGGGACCGCGCGCTCCCTTTGGTCGCTCTCCGTCCCCCCTCGTGCTCCCCCATGTCGGCTCCAGGCAGAGCCCGGACCCGACATCTTCGCCGTTCCCGGAGCCCGAGGGTCGCGCCATGATCAATGCACATGCGCACCCTCCAGAACTTCATTGCCGGCCACTTCGTCCCCGCCCGTTCCGGCGAGGTCCTGGACGATCTCGCCCCGGCCACAGGCAAGGTCATTGCAACGATGCCGCGCTCGAAGGCGGCGGACGTGGACGCGGCGGTGCGGGCCGCCGAGGCCGCTTTTCCCGGCTGGTCGAGGTCGGGCGTCGCCGAGCGGGCGGAACTGCTGGAGACGATCGCGGCCCTGCTGGAAACGCGCCTCGAGGTCTTCGCGGAGGCGGAGTGCCTGGACGCCGGCAAGCCCCTGGGCCTCGCCCGCAGCCTCGACATCCCCCGGGCCATCCAGAACCTGCGCCACTTCGCCCGGGAAGCCCGGCTGCGGGGCGAGGAGAGTTTCCCCATGGCGGGTGCGCTGAACCTGGTGCACCGCTCGCCGGTGGGCGTCTGCGCCCTCATCACGCCGTGGAACCTGCCCCTCTACCTGCTGACCTGGAAGCTGGCGCCCTGCCTCGCCATGGGCAGCGTGGCGGTGGCGAAGCCCAGTGAGCTGACGCCCCTCACGGCGACCCTGCTCGCCGAACTGTTCCTGGAGGCCGGCGCCCCGGCGGGGATCTTCAACCTCGTCCACGGCCTCGGACCCGAGGCGGGCCAGGCCCTGGTCGAACATCCGAAGGTGAAAGCGGTGAGCTTCACCGGCGGCACGGCCAGCGGCGCCAAGGTCGCCGCCACCGCGGCGCCGGTCTTCAAGAAGCTGAGCCTGGAGCTGGGGGGCAAGAATCCCACCCTGATCTTCGCGGACTGCGACCTGAGAAGACCGTGCCCGGCGTGGCCCGGGCCGCCTTCGAAAACACCGGCCAGATCTGCCTGTGCGGTTCGCGGATCCTGGTGGAGCGGTCCATCCACGACCGCTTCCTGGAAGCCTTCCTCGCCGAGGCGAAGACCTGGATCCCCGACGACCCCATGGATCCGGCAACCAAGGTGGGCGCCCTCATCAGCGCCGGTCATCTCGACAAGGTGGAGGGCTACCTCAGGCTCGCCGTCGAGGAAGGCGGCACGATCCGCTGCGGCGGGAATCGCCCGGACCTTTCCGGCGACCTGGCCGGCGGCAATTTCCTGGAGCCCGCCGTCATCACGGGGCTGTCGTCCACCTGCCGCACCGCCACGGAGGAGATCTTCGGCCCCGTGGTGACCATCCACCCTTTCGACACCGAAGCAGAAGCCATCCACATGGCCAACGGCACCCGCTACGGCCTCGCCGCCAGCGTCTGGACGACCGATCTCAACCGCGCCCACCGCGTCGCCCAGAAGCTGGAGAGCGGCCTCGTCTGGGTGAACACCTGGCTGCTGCGGGACCTGCGCGTGCCCTTCGGCGGCGTGAAGGAAAGCGGTGTTGGCCGTGAAGGCGGACGCTGGAGCCTGGAGTTCTTCAGCGAGGCGAAGACCATCACTGTGAAACTGGATTGAGCAATGCCAAGAGACTCTTCCTCACTCAATCGAATTGGTTCGAAAGTTCGATTCGGTGTCTCGGATCCCTGGGACCTGGGAGAGTCCTTAGGTTGGAACACCATTTCCGGAGCAATCCTCTCGATGTCGATAGACAGGATTTCGCTACGCCTCGATAGCCCAATAGAATTTACAGGGACAAGATGGACACTGGTTGAAGCAAGCCCAAGACATGCGGGTATAGATTTTCATTCTTCGATAGATCAGCCAATTCCCATCAATGGTGAGTTCAGGGTCGATACAGGCAATGAGCCATCACTCAAATCTGGGCTATTCATTGGTGCAATGACTTTCGAAGAGGATCTTGGATGAGTCAGCAGCAAGGGAAAATCGTCGCGGGCATCCTCGCCCCCCATCCGCCCCACCTGGTCTACGCGGAGAACCCGCCCCAGAACGAGCCGCGCTCGGAGGGCGGCTGGGAGGGGCTGCGCTGGGGCTACGAGCGGCTGCGCAAGAAGCTCGCGGAGACGGACTACGACGTGCTCGTCGTCCATTCCCCCCACTGGAAGACCCGCACGGGCAACCATGTGCTCTCGGTGCCGAAACTCTCGGGCCTGAGCGTGGATCCCATCTTTCCCAACCTCTTCCGCTACCACTTCGAGCTGGAGGTGGATGTGGATCTCGCGAGAGGAATCGTGGACGAAGGACGCGCCGCCGGCCTGGAGATGGTGCCCATGGAGAACCCGGCCTTCCGGGTGGACTACGGCACCATCATCAGCTGCCATCTGGTGAACCCGGACTGGACCAAGCCCATCGTGGCGATCTCCAGCAACAGCTCCTACTTCGACTACAGCAACGAGGTGGGCGAGGCGGAAATGCAGAAGCTCGGCGAGGCCACCGTGAAGGCCATCGAGAAGTCGGGCAAGCGCGCGGTCCTGCTGGCCTCCAACAGCCTCAGCCACCGCCACTTCACCTCCGAGCCCGAACTGCCCGAGGACATGAGCAAGGAGCACATCTACCACCACGGCCAGTACCTCTGGGACATGAAGGTCATCCGCCTGATGAAGGAGGGCCGCACCCGGGAGCTCACCGACCTCATGCCCGACTTCATCGACCAGGCCCTCAGCGAATGCCGGGATGGCTGCCTGTCCTGGATGCTGGCGGCGTTGGGGCATCCGACCTATGCGGCGGAGGTGTACGCGTATGGGACCGTGATCGGGACCGGGAACGCCGTTGTTGGCTGGCACCCGGCGAGTGCCGAGGTGAAGGCATGATGCTTCGCGGCTACATCGTCCCCGGCAAACCGCTGCCCCTCCTCGCGCCGGAAAAGCACCCGGCCTGGGCCGAACTCCGCGCCGGCTTCGACCGGGCCCGCGAGGAAATCAAGGCCAGCGGTGCCGACCTGCTGCTGCTGTATTCCACGAGCTGGATCAATGTCATCGGCCACCAGATCCAGGCGGATCCCGCACCCGAATGGGTGCATGTGGACGCGGACTTCCACGACTTCGGGACGATGCCCTACAAGTTCCGCATGGACCCGGACTTCGCGAAGGCCTGCGAGACCGCCGCCCGGGCGCGCGGCCTCCACGCCCGCACCGTGGCCTACCAGGGCTTTCCCCTCGATAGCGGCGTCATCCAGGCATTGAAGCTCCTGGATCCGGAGAACCGCATCCCCGCCTGCGTCCTGGGCTGCAACATGTACGCGGATCGCGCCGAAACCATCGTCTGGGGCAAGGCCGCCGCGGAGGCCGTGGCGGCCACGGGACGGAAGGCCGTCGCCGTCGCCATCAGCGCCTTCAGCAACCGGGTCTTCCCGAAGCGCATCGACCCCAAGGACGACCGCCTCTACTCCGCCAAGGACGACGAGTGGAACCGCAAGATCCTCGAGATGCTCGGCGAGGGGCGCCTGGAGGACGTGAGCCAGGTGGCCCGGGACTTCGCCCAGCAGGCCCACGGCGAGCAGCGTGGCAAGGCCTTCTGGTGGCTCGCCGCCACGCTGGGCCAGCACAACGGCTACGACGGCACGGTCCACGCCTACGGTCCCCTCTGGGGCAGCGGCGGCGCCGTGGTGGGCCTGGTGCCGAATCCCGCCAAGGATCTCAGCCGCGAGTTCGATGAAGGGGACGTGCAGACCTTCGCCGGGGACCGGGGCGTCCTCAGCGGCGGGGCGGTTCCTGAACCTGCCGCGCCGGTGGCCATGTCACAGGAGGCCCGGGCCCAGGGCGCCATCCGCACCACCGCCGCCCCGAAGCCCGTGGGCGCCTACCCCCACGCCCGCCGCGAAGGCGATCTCATCTTCGTGAGCGGCATCGGCCCCCGCCAGGCGGGCACCGACGCGATTCCCGGCGGGGCGATCAAGGATGCGGAGGGTAGGCCCCGGGACTACGACGCCGCCGCCCAGACTCGGGCCGTCATCGAGAACATCCGCACCATCCTCGAAGCCGCCGGTTCAAGCCTCGACAAGGTCGTGGACTGCCAGTGTTTCCTCATCGACATGGCAAGGGACTTCGCCGCCTTCAACGCCGTGTACGCGGAGTACTTCACCGGCATCCAGGCCACGCGGACGACGGTGGAGGTAAGAGCTCTGCCGACACCCATTGCAGTGGAGATGAAAGTCATCGCAAAGGCCTGATGGCGCCACAATGGGACCGGAGCCTCCCCCTTTGTCCCTGTCCCGCCTGCTGCGCGCCTGTCTCGCCTTCGCGGCGCCGTTGGCGTGTCTCGTCCTTTCCGCCCAGCATGCGCCGGATCCGGCCTCTCGATCCACGGCGCCGCCGGGCCTGCAGAGCCTGACCACTGGCTGGAGCTTCAAGGCGGGGGACGATCCCGCCTACGCCTCCGCCGCGCTGGACGATGCGGGCTGGACGCCCCTCCCGGATCTCAAGGACCGGAACGCGGCCTTCCCCGCGGGCCGCGGCTGGTACCGCCTGAAGGTTGAGCAGCCGCCCCAGGGCCAGCCTCTGGGCCTCGCCCTGGGCCGCATCCACGCGCCCCTGGAGGTCTATGCGAATGGCCGGCGGGTCGGCGTGCGGGGTTCCCTCGAACCCACGGTCCTGCCCCACACCCCCGAATTGACGTGCTTCGAGCTGCCGCCCAGCGACGGGCCCCTCCGGCTCGCCGTGCGCGGTGACATCGCCCGGGACATGGCGGCCCTCGCCCAGGGCCCCGTCCTGGGCCGCCGGGTCTGGCTGGGACCCGCGGACCTCGCCGCCGCCCGCACCGCGGCGGCCAACGCGGAGTGGCGGGCCTCCGTGTGGCGCTTCGAACTGGAGCGCTGGGCCATGTGCCTCTTCTTCACCCTCCTGGGGCTTTTCCACATCCAGCTCTGGCTGCGGCGCCAGGAGGCCCGCAGCTACCTGTGGTTCGGGCTCGTGGCGCTGAGCATGGCCTTCCGGGAAGTCGCCATGACCACCTGGATGAACACCAGCTTCGGGCATCCGCGCTTCACCCACATCGTCTCCTGGCTCTTCCTGCAGGCCGCCGCCCCTCCCTTCATCCAGTTCCTCTGGCCCTTCCTCGGCCTGCGGATCCCGCGCTGGCTCCGGGTCTACCAGGCCAGCTTCCTCATCCCCGCCGTCGTCCTCTTCCTGCCCCTGGAAACCAGCATCCCCTTCACCCGCTACGTCGGTCCCTTCTGGGGCCTGCCCCTCATCCTGATGGCGCCGGTCGTGACCCTGCTGGAGGCCCGGCGCGGCCATCCCGAAGCCCGCACCATCCTGCTGGGCATGGGCCTCCTCATCCTCGGCGCCCTCTACGAGCTGGGCTTCTGGGTGGGGCTGTGGCCCATCCTGAACACCCTTTCCTTCGGCTTCGTGGCCTTCCTCGTGGCGATGGTGGTCTCCATCTCCAAGCGCTACGCCCGGGCCCACACGGAGATGGAATACCTGAACCGCACCCTGGAGGAGCGGGTGCGGGCCCGCACCCTGGAACTGGAAGAGGCCCAGATCCGCATCCACCGGCTTTCGGAAAGCGCGGGCCAGGCCCTGCGGGATCCCGGCGCCTGGTCCACCGCCATGGCCCACGAAGTCGCCGAAGCCGTGCGCGCCAGCCACCTCGACGTCTGGAAGCTGCAGGAAGGCTCGCTGAAGAGCCTGTCCACGGTCTCCTCCGATCCGCCGGCCCTGGAGCGCGTGGAGCTGCTGGCCCAGGCCCCGGCGGCCTTCCTGGAGGGCTCCGACACCCTCCTGCCGGTGCGGGGCATGACCGGCGAGCTGCGGGCGGCGGTGGTGGTGCGGGGGAAGACCACACCCTGGCGGGAGGCCGAGCAGCGCCTCGTCACCACCTTCGCCCAGCAGCTCGGCGGCGCCCTCGACCTGGCCCGCATGCGCTCGGAAGTGGAGTCCGCCGCGGACCGCCGCGCGGCCACGCGCCAGGCCCTCCTCGACGCCGGCGCCGGGGTCCTCCAGATCTGTTCCAACTGCGGCCGCTGCTACGACCAGACCACGGTCTTCTGCGTCGCCGACGGCGCGGTGCTCGCCTCGGACCGGCCCTTCCCCCACCTCGTGGCGAGCCGCTACCGCCTGAAGCGGATGCTGGGGGAAGGCGGGGCCGGGCTGGTCTTCGAGGCCGAGGACCTGCGACTCTCCCGCACCGTGGCCCTGAAGGCCATCAAACCCGAGCACTTCCACAGCGGCGACAAGCGCCTGCGCTTCGAGCAGGAGGCGCGCTCCCTGGCCCAGGTCCACCACGAGGGCGTCATCGGGATCTTCGACACCGGCGTTCTGGAGGACGGCACCATCTACCTCGTGATGGAGCGGCTGCAGGGCGCCACCATCCGCGTGCTGGTGGACACCTTCGGCGCCGGCACCCCCGCCCAGGTCGCCGCCCTGGTGCTCCAGTGCGCCAGGGCCCTGGACGCGGTGCACGGCAAGGGCATCCTCCACCGCGACATCAAGCCCGACAACATCTTCGTGGCGCCCTCCCCCGGCGGCCTGCGCTTCAAGCTCCTGGACTTCGGCCTCGCCAAGGAGATGGCGGTGGATTCCACCCTCACCCAGACCGGCGTGGTCATGGGCACGCCGGCCTACATGAGCCCCGAGCAGATCCGCGGCGCGGCCCTGGATCCCCGCAGCGACATGTACGCCCTGGCGCTGGTGGCCTACGAAGCCCTCAGTGCCCGCCGCGTGGTCCAGGCCGAGGCGCTGCCCGACATCCTGGTGGAGGTGGCCCAGGGCCGGCCCGTTCCCATCCGCGACCTCGTGCGGGGCCTGCCCCCGGACGCGGCGATGATCCTGGACGAGGCCCTCGACAAGTATCCCGAGGCCCGGCCCCCGGCTCTGCTTCCTTGGGCGGAGCGGCTGGCGGCGGCGCTGTGGGCCACGCCCCCGGAGGAAGGCGGCTGGCCCGAGGAGGCCGACGAGTTGCAGGCCGGCCTGGCCCCGCCCCTCCGCCCTTCGACGCCCCTGCGGGCTTCGAAGCCCGGCGAAGCCATGGAGCCCACCCGGGCCCTGCCCAAGTCCGATCCCCTTTCCCCGCAGTGAGGCCCGATGCCCCGCATCCATGACATCTCGCCCCTCCTGTCGCCTCGCATCGCCGTGTGGCCTGGAGATGTCCCCTACGCGCGGCGGGTCGCCCTGGCCATGGCGGAAGGGGACCACCTGGATCTCTCCAGCCTCCACACCACCGTGCATGTGGGCGCCCACGCGGACGCCCCCAGCCACTACGCGGCGGACGGCGAAGGCATCGACCGCGTGGCCCTGGAGCCCTACCTCGGCCCCTGCCAGGTGGTGCGTGTTTCCGTGGCCCGGGGCGCGCGCATCCTGCCTTCGGACGTGACGGTCCCCCTCACCGCCCCGAGGGTGCTCTTCCACACCGGGACCTGCCCCGATCCCGACCGCTTCAACGAGGATTTCGCCAGCCTGTCGCCGGAACTGGTGCACTGGCTGCATGGCCAGGGCTGCGTGCTGGTGGGGCTCGACACGCCATCCGTGGATCCCTTCGCCAGCAAGGCCCTGGAAAGCCATCAGGCCCTGCGGACGACCGGGCTGCGCAACCTGGAGGGCCTCGTGCTTGAGGCGGTGCCGCCGGGGGACTACCTCCTCGTCGCCCTCCCCCTGCGGCTCGAAGGGGCCGACGCCAGTCCGGTCCGGGCGGTGCTGGTGGAAGGAGTCCTTCCCGGCCTTTGGGTATCCTGAGGATTCCGCTGTCCTTCCCGCGCCACCCGCTATCCTGTTCGTCCCTTTCTCCAAGGCCTCCCGTGCCCATCCGGCATCTCGAAGAGCGCGCCCTCGACAAGTACTTCGACTCCATCCGTCATCTGCCCCTGCTGACGGCGGAGGAGGAGCGCATGTACGGCCACCTGTGGCAGGACGAGCGCAACCCCGAAGGCCTGCGCGGCCTCGTGGAGGGCAACCTGCGCTTCGTGGTGAAGGAGGCCCGGAAATTCGAAGGCATGGGCCTGGACCTGCTGGACCTCATCAGCGAAGGCAACCTCGGGCTCATCGAGGCCGCCAAGCGCTTCGATCCCCTGCGGGAGAACAAGTTCCTCACCTACGCCTCCTGGTGGGTGCGGCAGGCCATCTTCCACGCCCTCGCCGAGCACGGCTCCAAGATCCGCCTGCCCCAGAAGGTGGCGGGCCACCTGGTGCAGCTCAATCGCATCACCAACCGGCTCGGCCAGGAACTGGGCCACCGGCCCACCGTGCAGGAGATCGCCGAGCACAGCCACTTCACCGTGGAGGACGTGGAGCGCCTGCAGCTGCTCCACCAGACCACCAGCACCGTCAGCACCGAGCAGGGCATGGGGGAGACGGACCTCACCGTCGGGGACAGCCTGGAGCAGGAGGTCGAACCCTCCGCCATGCGGACCCTCGACCATGAGTCCTTCCTCTTCCAGATGGAGGCCAGCCTGGCGACCCTTTCCGAAAAGGAGCGCAAGATCCTCGGCATGCACTTCGGGCTGCACGGCATCGAGCCCATGACCCTCGAGCAGATCGGCCGCGCCTTCGAGCCCCCCATCAGCCGCGAGCGCGTGCGGCAGATCGAGGAGCGCGCCTTCCAGAAGATCCGGGAGCGCCGCCGCGAAGTGCTGGGGCAGTTCCTGCGGGGGGACGTGCCTTGATGACCCGGAGTCTTCGGCCATGAAAGGCCGCGCCGATTGCCCGCAATGCAGGGGCGCGGGCGTGGTGGTGGACCCGGATCCCCTGAAGCCCGTGGCGGTCTGCCCGTGCACCCGGGAGGTGGTGGCCCAGGAGCGGGCCGGCGGCATTCCCGGGCGCTACGCCGCCGCCACCTTCGAATCCTTCTGGGAATGGTGGAAGCTGCACCATCCCCGCCAGGGCGTGGTGGACGCCCTGGACCGGGCGAAGACCCTGCTGGAATCGCCCCTGCTGCGGGACACCTTTCCCGCGGAGCTGGCCAGCAAGCTCGACCACATCGTCCACAAGTGCGGCCGCCTCGCCGCGGAGGACGGCCAGCCCGCCTGGAAGACCCTGCGCCCGGCCCGGGAGCCCCAGGGCTTCCAGCTGCTCCAGTCGTGGACGCGCAACGACCGCACCGCCGCCGACCTCTGGTGGATCGACGGGCCCCCGGGCAGCGGCCGCAGCAGCCTCGCCGCCGCCGCCCTCAAGGCCTGGTGCGGCCGCACGGGCCGGCCCGGCCACTTCGCCTCGGTACGCGAGCTGAGCCAGCGCCTGAAGGATGTCTACTACGACGTCCGCAGCTACCAGAACGTGGACTTCATCAGCGAGCGCGACCTCATGGCGCCCCTGCAGGCGGCCCCCTGCCTCGTGCTGGACGACTGGGACCGCATGGATTCGGACATCCGCGTGGTGCGCGCCCTGGCCCAGCTGCTGGACCACCGGTATTCGGAGGCGCGGCCCACCCTCCTGACCGCCGCCAAGGGCGCCTACGCCCTGCAGCAGCTGGAGTCCTACCCACCCACGCGGCTGGACGACACCAGCCTGCTCCACCGCCTCGCCAACGCCCAGCGCGTGGAGCTGCGCCCCGTGCTCCAGCGCCTGCTGGACGTGACGGGCGCGGGCTGAGGCCACCGCCTTGAAGCGCCTGCTCCGCGCCCTGCTGCGCTTCCATCTGCGCCGTCCCCGCTCCATCGGGTGGATCGTCGTGCTCCTGACGCTCCTGCTTTCTTTGGGTGTATTGAGGGTTGAACGGCGCCTCGACCTCATGAGCCTGCTGCCAACGGACCACCCGGCGGTGCGGGCCAGCCTCGAGGCCGGCGTAGGCCGCCAGGAACTGCTCTTCCTGGCCGCGGAGGGCGACGACGAGGACCTCCCGGCGCGGGAGGCCTGGGCCGAGTCCCTGGTGGAGACCCTCCTCGACCGCGGGCACCTGCCCCTCAACGGCATGGGCGGCGAAGGCCGACTGGTGCCCCCCATGCCCGTCCCCGGTCCCAAGGGCGCGAGCCTCTGGCCGCCCCTTTTGGCGGCGGGCAGCCTGGCGGAAGGGGACGGCGCCGTGCAGCGGCTCGTGACGGAAGGCCTCTACGCCCTGGCGCCGGGCCTCCTGGGCAACCGCCTGGAAGCCTTGAAGGATCCCCGCCAGGTGCAGGCGCGGCTGGAGGCGTCCGCGAAGGCCCTCCAGTCGCCGCAGCCCCTGCAGGCGAAGCTCGCCCAGTTCGATCCCCTGGACCTCCGCGGACTCTTCGATCCGAAGGACGCCCTCATGGCCCAGGCCGAAAGCACGGGCCGGGGCCTGCCCGTTTCCCTCCGCACCGGCTACCTCCGCACCAAGGACGGCCGCTTCGTGCTGGTGCCCCTGGTCCTGGACTTTCCCAGCGGCGACTCGGCGGCGACCGCCCGGGTCCTGGCCTGGCTGGGGGCCGGCGCCAAGGGCGAACTGCCCGGCCACGCGAACCTCAGGGACGCCGAAGCCGCCCTCCGCGCCGCCCCCGGCCGCGCCTTCCCGCTCCAGGTCACCGGCGCCCACGCCGTCGCCGCCTGGGAATCCCACCGCCTCACCCGGGAGATCCTCCTGAGCATGGCGTTGAGCTTCGTGCTCATCGGCCTCGTCTACTGGCTCGGCTTCCGCACCCTGGCGGGCTACGGCTTCGTGGTGGTGCCGCTCCTCGTGGGCATGCTGTGGAGCCTGGGGCTGGTCGGCTGGGTCCTGGGGCGCATGAACCTCATGGCCGCGGGCTTCGGGGCCGTCCTGCTGGGCATCGGCGACGACGTGGGCATCCTCCTCTTCTCCCGCTATCGGGACGAGCGGCAGGCCGGGCGCGGCAAGGCCGCCAGCCTGCGGTCCGCCCTGGTGGACACCGGTCCCGGCGTGGTGGCCGGCGCCGTCACCACCGCCCTGGCCTTCCTCGGGGCCATGGTGACCCCCTTCCCGGGCCTGCGGGACCTGGGCTTCACCGCGGGCCTGGGGCTGCTGGCCTGCATGGCCTCCACCTTCCTCATCCTGCCCGCCCTGCTGCTGTCCTTCGACCGGGGCGAGGGCGCCTTCGCGCGCCGGGAGGCCGCCGCGCCGGCGCCGCACCGCGCCGCCCAGGGCTGGAAGGCGGCCCTCGCCGTGGCCGCGGTGGTCCTGGCCGGGCTCGCGGCGACCCGGGTGACCTGGGAGGAGGATCTCCGCCGCTTCCGGCAGAGCGGCAATCCGGCCCTGGAGCTCCAGGAACGCCTCGCCAAGGTGCTCGGCGCCGGGCTCCAGCCCCTCGCCATCCAGATCCCCCTGGATGATGCGGCGCTGCTCCCCAAGCGGTGGAACGCCGCGGCGGAGGTGCTGCGCCGGGAGGGCCTGCCGCTGCCTTCGTGGAAGGAGGCCGACCCCGAGCTGCGGCGCATCCTCGCCTCGGAGACCTGGCACCGCCGCACCCTCGAAGCCGCCTCCAAGGCCGGCCTGGATCCCGTGGCCCTGGAGCGCCCTCTGGCCGCCCTCCGCGACAGCCTCAACGCCCCCACCCACGTGGCGGACGTCCTGCAGTCGCTCTTCCCCCAGCCCGCGGTGGCGCAGCTGCCCGCGGAACGGTGGACCCTGCGGGACTGGCTGCGGAAGCCACCGGCCCTGGAGCCTCCGCCCCCGGTGCTGACGATTCCCATCCGGCTGAACGAGGCGGCGCAGGAGCGCGTCATGGGACCGCTGGAAGCGCAGGGCGTGCGCCTGGTGGGCAACCGGCCCCTGTTCCGTGCCATCAAGTCCGTGGCGCGGTCGAGCCTGCGGGACAGCGTCCTCATGGCCCTGGCCATCGTCCTGGTGGCCATCGCCCTCTTCGGGCGCTCCCTGCGCTTCTGCCTGCTGGCCCTGGTGCCCCTGGCGGCGGGGCAGATCGGCTCCCTGGGCATCCTCGGCCTCGTCGGCGAGCCCCTGACCTTCCTCAGCATCGTCGCCATCCCCATCGCCTTGGGCGTCAGCGTGGATACGGCCATGAACCTGCTGCACCGCGCCCGCGGGGATGCCCATGCCGCGGCGCGGGTGGCGCGAGTGAACGCCGTCTGCGCCGGTACCACCCTGGCGGGCTTCGGCGGACTCGTCTTCAGCGGCTACCGGACCCTGCAGGGCCTGGGCCTCGCCTGCCTGGGAGGCGTCGCTCTGGCGCTGCTCGTCACCCAGTGGCTGCTGCCCTGGCTGTTGGAGAAGTGGCCGCTGGCGAAGGGCCGGGCATGAGGACCACCCTTGAGGACCTCCAGGCGCGATTATTGGCTGGACCCATCCCGGCGGCGGAGGTGATGGCCTTCGCCCTCTACGATCCGGCGCACGGCTACTACCGTCGCGCGAGCGGCCCCTGGGGTTTCGAAGGCAAGGACTACTACACGGCCCTGGACCTCGGTCCGCTGCTGGGCCAGGCCCTGGCGGTGCGCCTGGAGGCCGCGTGGGAACGCCTCGGCCGGCCGCCGGATTTCATCGCCCTGGAGCCGGGCGCGGGCCGCGGGTGGCTCGGCCGCGATCTGCTCGCCGCCATAACCGGCGATTTTGCGCAGGCGCTGAAGTACGTCCACCGCGACGACAATCCGGCGGCCCGCTCCGCGGCAGAGACGGCCCTGGCGCCCTTCCTCGCCGAGGGTCGCGCGCGTTTCGTCTCCGAAGCGGAACCCCTCGAACCCTTCGACGGCTGCGTGTTCAGCAACGAGCTCTTCGACGCGCTGCCTGCCCAGCCCTGGAAGTGGGACGGCGCGCGTTGGAACCGGGAGGTGCTGACCGCGTCCGGTCCCGAATGGCATCCCTTCGACCACGCCGAAAGCGCCGCCTGGTTCGCGGCGCGAAGCGACGGCCTCGAGCCCGGGGACGGGAGCGTGTGGTGCGAGGCCCTGCCCGCGGTGGCGGGAGCGCTCGCCGGCGCCCTGCGGCGCGGCCTCTTCCTCGCCATCGACTACGGCGATCACGCCGCCAACCTGCTCGCCAAGGGCGCGGACCTCCGCCGCTACAAGGGCCACACCGTGGACGGCAAGTGGGCGGAAGAGCTTGGCGCCTGTGATCTCACCGCCGACGTGGACTTCACGCGCCTGCAGGCGGTCCTCGAAGGCCGGGGCCTCGCGGAGGTCTCCCATCACCACCTCAGCCGCTGGATCCGCACCCACGCGCCCCTCGCCGACTGGGAAGCCGCCTGGCAGGACCTGGACACTCCGACGCGCCTCAAGCGCATGGAGAACCTGCTGCAGCTCACCATGCCCGGCATGATGGGCGAGCGGTTCCGGGTGCTGGAAGGGTGGAAGGACTGAGGCTCCGGGCGATTCCCGCTTGAACCTCGCAACGCGATGGATAGACTCATCGCGGAGCCTCCCATGAATCGATTGATGTTCGCGCTGGCCGCCAGGCGCTGTTGACGTTGACCCTCGCGCTCGGTCCCCTTTGCGCCCAGGACAAGCCCCAGGCCTTCGTGGGCGCACGGATCATCCCCATCGAAGGCCCCGAGATCGAGAACGGCGTTCTGGTGGTCCACGGCGGGAAGGTCCTCGCCGTCGGCGGCGCGGGCACCGCCATCCCCGCCGACGCGGTCCGCCACGACGCGAAAGGCAAGGTGATCATGCCGGGCCTCGTGGACACCCACAGCCACATCGGCAGCCCGGAAGGGGCCGACAGTTCGGCGCCGATCCAGCCCGACGTGCGCGTCTCCGACAGCCTCAACCTGCGCAGCGCCTCCGTCATGAAGGCCCGCGCCGGCGGCATCACGTCGGTGAATGTCATGCCCGGCTCGGGACATCTCCTCAGCGGGCAGACCATGTACCTGAAGCTCCGGGACGGCGAGACCCTCGACGCCCTCGCCATGGGAAAGCTGCCCAACGGCTCCTACCTGGGCGGCATGAAGATGGCGAACGGGACGAATCCGCGCCGTCCCACGGGCACCTTCCCCGGCACCCGCGCCAAGAGCGCGGCCCTGGTCCGCGAGCAGTTCGTGAAGGCCCAGGAGTACCAGCGCAAGGTCAGGGAGGCCGGCGACGATGCGAAGAAGCGCCCCGCCCGGGACCTCGCCATGGAGGCCCTCGTCGAAGTGCTCGAAGGCAAACGGGTCGTCCACCATCACACCCACCGCCACGACGACATCCTCACGGTGCTGCGCCTCTCGAAGGAATTCGGCTTCAAGGTCGTGCTGCACCACCTCAGCGAAGGCTGGCGGGTGGCCGACGAGATCGCGAAGAGCGGCATGGGGGCCTCCGTCATCGTCATCGACAGCCCCGGCGGCAAGCTGGAGGCCCGGGACCTGCGGATGACCACCGGTCCCGCCCTGGAAAAGGCCGGCGTGCCCCTGGTCTTCCACACCGACGACCCCATCACCGATTCCCGCTGGTTCCTCCGCAGCGCCGCCCTTGCCGTTCGCGCGGGCATGAGCCGGAAGGGCGCCCTGGAGGCGATGACCCTGAACGGGGCGAGACTGCTGGACCTCTCCGCCCGCACCGGCTCCCTCAAGGCCGGCAAGGACGCGGACTTCCTGCTGCTGAGCGGCGATCCCCTCAGCGTCTACAGCCACGTGGAGCAGACCTGGGTGGAGGGCGCGAAGGTCTTCGACCGCAGCGACCCGAAGCAACGCCTTTACGCCGTGGGCGGCTTCGGCGCCAGCCACGACACCGACGACCTCACCCACCTCATGGCTCTGGAAGCCGAGGAGACCTACCAGTGACCCGCCTCGCGCTCCTGCTCGCCCTCTCCACCGGGCTCTCCGCTCAATCCCTCGCCATCCGCGCCGAGACCCTCCACACCGCCGCCGGTCCCGCGATCAAGGACGGCGTCGTCCTCATCCAGGACGGAAAGATCTCCGCCGTGGGCCGCGCCGCCGACGTGAAGGTCCCCTCCGGAATCAATGTCCGGCGCGTCAAGGTGGCCACGCCGGGCCTCGTGGACGGCCGCAGCACCGTGGGTCTCAGCGGGCTCCTCAACCAGCCCCACGACCAGGACCAGCTGGAAGCCTCCGCGCCTCTGCAGCCCGAACTCCGCGCCATGGACGCCTACAACGGCCGGGATCCCCTCGTCGCCTACCTCCGCAGCCTCGGGATCACCACCGTCCACACGGGCCACGGCCCCGGCGCACTGATCAGCGGCCAGACCTTCGTCGTGAAGACCGACGCCACGGAGGTCACCCGCGGCGTGCTGAAGGCGCAGGCGATGGTCGCGGCGACCCTGGGCGACGGGGCCCGCGCCCGGGAAGCCGGCAAGGCGCCAGGCACCCGCGCCAAGCAGATCGCCATGCTGCGCGGCGAACTGGTGGGCGCGCAGGAATACGCGCGGAAGCTGAAGGACGCCGAGAAGGGCAAGGAGCCGAGCCGGGACCTCCGCAAGGAGACCCTCGTGCAGGTGCTCCGCAAGGAACTGCCCCTCCTGGCCACCGCCCATCGCGCCCAGGACATCCTTTCCTTGCTGCGCCTCGCGAAGGAATTCGACCTCGAGATCGTCCTGGATGGCGGGGCGGAAGCCTACCTCGTGCTGGACGAACTGAAGGCGGCGAAGGTGACGGTGGTCCTCCACCCCACCATGGCCCGGGCCGGCGGAGAGACGGAGAACCTGAGCCTGGAGACGGCGGCGAAGCTGCACGCCGCCGGCATCCCCTTCACCTTCCAGAGCGGCTTCGAAGGCTATGTTCCCAAGACCCGCGTGGTGCTGTGGGAGGGCGCCATGGCCGCCGCCAACGGCCTCGCCTTCGACGACGCGCTGCAGGCGCTGACCCTCGCGCCGGCGAAGCTCCTGGGCGTCGCGGACCGCGTCGGCAGCCTGGAGAAGGGCAAGGACGGCGATGTCGCCCTCTTCGATGGCGATCCCTTCGAGTTCACCACCCACTGCGTGGGCACCATCATCAACGGCGTGCTCGCGAGCGACGGCGAGGAGACCCGGGAGCGCTAGGTCGGCTCAGCCTCGGCCCGCGGCCCGGGCGAGGATTTTGTCGGGCCAATGCGGCGTGAGATGGGGCACGGCCGCCGCGGCCCGGGCCTCGTCCCGGTCCCTGGCCGCGTGGTGGTAGGCGTGGAGCACCCGCGCGACCGTCCAGCCGGGATTCGGCCGCGCCAGGCGGCGCACCGGCTGCCCCTGCTGGACCAGGCCTTCCTCCAGCACCCGGAAGTACCAGCCGCCCCGGGCCGTTGCCCAGACCCGGGCGACGACGTCCCCTCGGCCGAAGCAGCGCGCGAGGGTGCCGCAGGGTTCCCTTGGATGGCTGACCTGGAGCACCACCTCGCCCAGGGCATAGTGATCCCCGATGCAGACTTCCTGGTCGAGGAGGCCCTGGAAGAGCAGGTTCTCCCCGAAGGCGCCCTCCGGGGCGTCGAAGCCTTCGGCCCGCCAGGCGGGATAGTGTTCCGACGCGTAGCCCAGCACGGCCTGGTCGGGTCCGCCATGGTGGCGGGGATCACCCACCTCGTCGCCGTCCAGGCCCAGCCGGAGCAGGGGCAGCGGCCCCGGGGCGGGCTCCTTGAAGATCGCGCTGCGCCAGGGCTTCAAAAGCGGATCGGCCGCGCCCGGGTCCCCGAGGGACTGGACGCGGCCGGTGCGCAGGGAAAGCAGGGTGGCGGCGGGAGCGGGATCCGGCGCGGCCACGGCGGGCTTCAGTTCTTCTTGGTGTCGGCCTTGGGGGCCTCGGCCTTGGCGCCGGCCTTGGCGGCCTGGTGCTTGGGCATCAGGCGCTTGGAGTTCTCTTCCATCACCCGCTGCAGGGCTTCGCCGACGGCCTTCTGGACTTCGGTCTGCTCGATCTGGGAGAACTTCTTGAAGACCGGGTTGTCGATGAGCTTGACGATTTCGCGCATCTCCTGGGCGGTGTACTTCTTGTCGTACACCTCCGCCATCGCGGCCTCGAAGGCCTCGGGGGTGACGCTCTTCTCCAGGTCCACCCAGAAGGACTCGGGGATCTCCTTGGAGCTGCCCTTCTTCATGCCGGCGACGCTGCGGCGGGCGCTGTCCACCTGGCGCTTCACCCCTTCGGAAAGCATCAGGTAGCGCTTGATGTCAGCCTTCTTCTGGGCGGCTTCGCCTTGGGCGGCGACGGGCGACTTCTTCTGGGTGTCGGCGGCGGCCGGGAGGGCGGCCAGGGCGGCGAGGACGAGGGCGGTGCGGATCACGGGCATGGAAACTCCAGGAAAGGGCAGGGCAAGCCAAACGATTATTGTCCCATCAAACAGTTGCCTGGGCCAGGGCAGAGGTTCCCCCCCAGCCCTCGACGGCGTCCTCCGTCAGCGGCCTGGACGGGCCTCCCACCAGGCCTCGCCCTCCGCAACGTCGAGACGGATCCGCTCCCGCAGGGCCTCCACGGTCTCGAAGCGGCGCTCCCCCCGCAGGCAGTGCAGGAAGCCCAGCTCGAGGCGGGAGCCGTAAAGATCGCCCTCGAAGCCCGGCAGGTGGGTCTCGACGGTGAGGCGGCGTCCTTCGAAGGTGGGCTTCTCCCCCACGTTGGTGAGCCCTAGGCGGTGACCGGGCCAATGGGCGGAGCCCACCTGGGTGACGTAGACGCCCTTCGCGGGCAGCTGCTCCTGCTCCCACTGCAGGTTCGCCGTGGGAAAGCCCAGGCCGCGGCCGCGGCGGTCGCCTTCCACCACGACGCCCGTCAGCGCGTAGGGGTGGCCCAGCAGGGCCGCCGCGTCCACCACGTCGCCCCGGCCCAGGGCCTCCCGGATCCGGGTGCTGGAGAGGTGGCCGCCGTCCGGGGCCTTGAGGGCGTGGGTATGGACCTCACAGCCCTGGCGCCGGCCCCAGGCCTCCAGCGTGCCCATGTCCCCGGAGCGGTCGCGGCCGAAGCAGAAGGCCCGGCCCACGTGGAGCTCCGCCGGGGACAGGGCCCGCTGCAGCTGGTCGAGGAAGGCCAGCGGCGTCAGCTCGCTGAAGGCCCGGGAAAAAGGGATCACCCAGGCCAGGTCCATGCCCGAGGCCCGGAAGGCTTCCAGGCGCTGGCCGAGGGTCATGAGCAGAAGGGGCCGGCGTTCCGGTGCCACCACCACCGTCGGGTGGGGATCGAAGGTCACCACCGCGGCGGGGAGCTTCCGGGCCCGGGCCCTGGCCGCCGCGCCCCCCAGCACCTCCCGGTGCCCGGCGTGCACCCCGTCGAAATTCCCGAGGGTCACCACGTGGGGACCGGACGCGGGGGCCTGGTCCAGGGCGTGGTGCCAGACCTCCATCAGGGTTCCTCCCCGTGCTCCACGGGCCAGGCCAGGCTCGCCACCACGCTGCCCGCCAGGACCGCGCCGATGATCAGCAGGGAGTACTGGATGGGGATCTTGATCCACTCGACGATGCACATCTTCACGCCGACGAAGACGAGGATGAACGCCAGCCCGGTCTTCAGGTGGTGGAAGCGGTCCATCATCTTCGCCAGCAGGAAGTAGAGGCTGCGCAGGCCGAGGATCGCGAAGATGTTCGAGGTGTAGACGATGAAGGGATCCCGGGTGATGGCCAGCACCGCCGGGATGCTGTCCACGGCGAAGACCAGGTCGCTGACCTCCACGCAGAGAAGCACCAGCAGCATGGGCGTGGCGAGGCGCTTGCCGTCCTTCACCGTGAAGAAGTGCTCGTGGCCGCCCTCGGGGTCGTAGGGCACGCTGCGTTGGAACAGCTTCACCAGCGGGTTGTTCGCGGGATCCTCGTCCCCCTCCTCCTTGATGAGCATCTTCAGGCCCGTGAAGACCAGGAAGCCGCCGAAGACGTAGATCATCCAGTGGAAGCGGTCGAGGAGGGCGGTGCCCGCGAGGATCATGGCGGCGCGCATGATGAGCGCCCCCAGGACGCCCCAGAAGAGCACCCGGTGCTGGTGGCGGAGCTCGACGCGGAAGGAGCCGAACAGCAGCACGAACACGAAGAGGTTGTCCACGCTGAGGCTCTTCTCCAGGACGTAACCCGTGAGGAACTCCAGGCCCTTCTGGCCGCCCATGAAGCGCCAGACGCCAAGGTTGAAGGCCATGGCCAGGACGATCCAGACGGTGCTCCAGGCGGCGGCCTCCTTGACGGAGGGCGCATGGGCCTTGCGGTTGAAGACCCCCAGGTCGAGGGCCAGCATGAGGAAGACGAAAGCGTGGAAACCAGCCCAGGCCCACCAGGGCGCGGCGGCGAGAAACGCGAGGGTCAAGGAGCCTCCTGCCTCCAGGGTACGGGGAAGGTCAAGGGCCACCCCGGGAAGATCCATTCCCGTCGAAAGTTGTTGCAGACTGTCCCCATGTCCCTGCCCCGTTTCGTGGTGGAATCCCCCGCCGGCCCCGCCGCCGAAGGCGCCCTGGTCCGCCTCGGCGACGAACAGGCGCGGCATCTGGGGGTCCTGCGCCTGAAGCCCGGCGCCGCCCTGGAGCTGCTGCTGCCGGAGGGGGCCTGGCGGGCGGACCTCGCGGAACTGGCCCGCCACCATGCGCAGGCGCGGCTCGTGGCGCCCCTGGAGGAGCGGCGGGAGGCGGCCATTCCTCTCCACGCCTTTCTGCCGCTGCCCGCCCAGCTCAGCCTTCTGGACGAGCTGCTGCCGCCGCTGGTGGAACTGGGGGCGAGCCACATTCATCCCGTGGTCTATGCCCGCAGTGAATACGACGTCCGCAAGACCGCCGCGCGCCTGGAGCGCTGGCGGCGCATCGTCCACGCCGCCTGCGAGCAGAGCCACCGGACGCAGCTTCCTGAACTCGGCGGCCCCCTGTCCTTCGAGGACCTGCTCGCGGTGGACCTGCCCCAGAAGTGGGTGGCCTACGAACTGCCCACCGGCGCGGCCAACCCCGTCCTGCGCCGGGAGCCCTTGGCGTTCACCTCGGGCCCGGAAGGCGGCATCACGGATACCGAATTCCAGGCCCTGGCGCGCGCGGGCTGGGCCCCGGTGAGCCTCGGCCCCGCCATCCTCCGCGCCGTCACGGCGCCGGTGGCGCTGCTGGGGGCGGTCCAGTTCGCCCTGCAGGACGGGCGCGCCGGGGCCTGAACCTCAGGCCAGGAACCGGGACCGTTGTTCCGGACTGCGCCATGGGCACGCACCTTCCGTCAGTGGAAAGAGCCGCCTCCGCACTGTCGAGACCACCCGGTAGCCCAGGTTCCGCAGGGGCCTCGGCACGCACCACAGAAAGGCGCCGAGGAGGCTCCAGACCCCGCCCAGCCCGTGCAGCACCCGCACCACGCCGCTGCTGCGGGTGAGGATGCGGCCGTCCGCCGTCTTCACCACCAGGCTATCCGGCAGGGCGTCCCGCAGGCCTTCCGGGATCTCCCGGCGGAAGGCCTCCCCGTGCAGGGGAGCGAAGCGGAGCTCCCGGCCGCGGTCTCCCCGGTCCAGGACGAAGCGCACGGCCCCATGGCAGAGGCCGCAGCTGCCGTCGAAGAAGAGGATGTCGCCGGCCACCGCCTCAGCCCTTCACCAATACCCAGATGCCCACGGCGATGAAAGCGGACCCCGCCACGTAGCGGATCGCGGCCTCCGGAACCACCTTGAACAGGACCCCGCCCAGGGCCACGCCGATGGCTGTGGCGCAGATCAGCGCCGCACTGGCGGCCAGGAAGACGGTGAGCAGGGCGCCGCTCTTCGCGCTGGCGGTCATGGCCGCGAGCTGGGTCTTGTCCCCCAGCTCCGCGAGGAAAACGGTGGCGAAGGTGGTCCAGAAAAGCCCTCGATCCATGGGTCGCTCCTGCATGGAGTGTAGGGAATCCGCGGAATTCAGGCACACTGGGAGGAGATGACGCACGACTTCTTCGATCTTCCCATCACCATCGTGGACACCCCGGAAGCCCTCGCGGAAGCTCTGCCCGCGTGGTTCGAGGCCGGGCTCCTGGCGGTGGACATCGAATGCAGCCTCACCGGCATGCACCACTGCGTCCTCGCCTTCCTCCAGATCGCCACCCACGACCAGGTCTGGCTGGTGGACCCCATCGCCCTGCCAGACCTCATGAAGCCCACCCTGGAGGCCATGTCGGAGATCCCCTGGATCGTCCACGACTACAGCGGCGATGGCGTGGTGTTCAAGCGGCTCTACGACGTGGTGCCCACCAGCATCCTCGACACCATGCTGCTGGCCCGGGCCCTGGGCTATCCCCAGCCGGGCCTCAAGACCATGGCCAAGGTGAAGCTCGGCATCCACATCCCCAAGGAGGAGCAGGATTCCAACTGGATGATGCGGCCCCTGCGGGAGGCCCAGCTTTCCTACGCCGCCCGTGACGCGGCCCTCCTGCTGCCCCTCCTGCGCACCCTCGCCGAGGAGGCCGAGGAGAAGAAGGACGACCCCGTCGTAGGCCCGCGCCTGGCGGCCCTGCCCGGGGAGCTGCGCGCCCTCTTCCGCCGCATCCGCCGCTACCAGCAGCCCGACGACAATCCGATTATCGACAAGGTCCGCGCCATGGGCCTGGGGGAGCGCGCCGAACAGAAGGCCCGGGCCCTGTCCGACTTCCGCTACCAGTGGGGCAACCAGGGCGACGTGGCCGCGGTGATGGAGCTGGGCAACCGGTGGATCCTCGCGCGGATCCTGCATCCGCCCACCACAAGGGAACAGCTCGAGCGCGCCATCCCCAACCCGCGCTTCCGCCGCAAGCGGCTCGAGGAACTGTGGGAAGTGCTGGGGGAGCCCCAGATCAGCATCGTCGAGGACTGAGGCCATGGCCGAGGCCTTCTGGTCCCGCCACGCCCGCCGCTATGACCGCGCCACCCTGGCGCTGAACCGGAATTTCGCCGCCATGGCCCGGGAAGTCGCTGAGCGGGTCCGCGATCTGGAGGTCCTGGAGCTCGCCGCGGGCACGGGGCTCGTGACGGCGGAGCTCGTCGGCACCGCGCGGCGCGTCGTGGCGACGGACCTGTCGGAGGACATGCTGGCGATCCTGCGTGGCCGCCTAGCTTCCATCGGCGCCGCGAACGCGGCGATCCAGACCGCGGACGCCACGGCCCTGCCCTTCGCCGAAGGCAGCTTCGACGCGGTGGTGATGGCCAACCTGCTGCACCTGCTCCCGGACCCCGCTGCAGCCCTGCGGGAAGCCCATCGCGTGCTGCGGCCCGGCGGCCTGCTGCTGGCGCCCACCTTCTGTCATGGCGAGACCATCGCGGCGCGGATCGTGTCCCGGAGCCTCGGGCTGGCGGGCTTTCCTATCCGGTACCGCTTCCAGGCGGCGGAGTTGACGGCCCTGCTCCGGAGCGGCGGCTTCGAGGCGCGGCTGGGCGGCGTCCAGCCGGGCTGGCTGCCCCTGGGCATGGCGGAGGGACGGAAGGGCTGAATCCGGGTTCCGCCTCTCCCCGCGCCCTATCCTTCCGCCTCCACGGGTGCCGGCTTCGCCTTCCCTGCCCGCGCCAGCCGCGACTCGTGCACGCGGGCGAGGAAGTCGTAGAGCACCAGCTCCTGGGCCCGGGCGGCGGCGCGGAGGAGGCGGTTGGCGTGCATGTGGAGGTGGCTGCCGGCCAGGGCGCCGAGGTCCGGCACGCCATCCTTTCCCGCCAGTTCGCGCAGCCGCGCGGCATGGGGACGGATGGCTTCGGAACGGCGCCGCAGGAGGTCCACGCCGGGCTGCAGGATGCCCTGGTCCTTCGAAGGATCCAGGAGCGACTCCAGGGCCTTGCGCTCGGGGCGGAAGCGGTCGCCGAGTTGGCGCTCGAAGGCCCCTTCTCCGTCGAACTCCCGCAGGAAGCCCTTGCGCAGGCCCTGCAGCAGGTCCAGACGCGCCCGGGGCTCCAGGCCCAGGTCCTCCAGCAGGAGGTCCATGCCCAGGGCCGCCAGCCGCCAGCGCGCGTCGGCGGCGGCATCGCCGCTGAAGGCGCCGAGGATCCCCAGCACGGCTTCGCTGTCCGCCTGGAAGATCGCCTCCGCGAGGGCCATGGCCTCGCCGTCGCCGTAGCGTTCGAGCTCGTGCTGGTAGGTATCGTGCTGCAGCTTCCAGGCGACTCCGTGGCGGCGGAGGGGTTCCAGCAGGGCGTGCAGGCGCGGCGCGATCTCGCCGAGCAGGCGGCTGCCCTCGCCGCGGAAGCGAAGCCGGAGGTGCGTGTCGGGATCGGCATAGCGGATGAAGAACCAGCCCTCCGCCGCCCCCGTCGCCGAGGCCTCGCCCACCAGCGGCGCCACGACCTCCCGCAGCACCTGGTCCACCCCCGCCGGTCCCGCATAGACCTTGGCGAAGAGCCATTCGGAGCCAGGACCGAAGGCGCGCTTCGCGGGGGACGCTATCGGGGACGCCACCATGGAAGCCGCCGCGGGGACCCTGCCTGCGGCGGAGGCTGGCGCAGGCGCCAGGAAGGGCACCACCAGCTCGTGCACGAAGCGACCCTCGGGGCCCTCCGCCGCGGACTCCCCGGGACCGGGGAAGAGCTCTTCCAGGACGAACAGGGGACGCTGCTTCACCGTGTCGAGGAAGGTTTCCACGCTGAGGATGTTGTCGAGGTCCACCGGCAGCTTGTTGTCGCCGTCCGCCAGGAGCACCCAGCGCGGCAGCCTGCGCTCCCGGCGCCAGGCCTGCAGGGCGGTCCAGCGCGCGGCGCCCTTGCCCTCGACGGCGGCCTTCAGGGCTTCCTTCTCCACCCGCCACCGCGCCTTGGCGAACACGAGGCGGCCGCACTCCACCCGGGGCAGGAAGGCCAGGGAATCCAGGGGCCCCCAGTTCCAGCCGAGGCCGCCGGCCACGCCCTGGTGCTGCAGCATGCACAGGAAGCGGTACACGCCGAGGCTGCGGGCGGAATAGTTATGGGCGTTGGTGAGCCGGGGCAGCACCTCCCGGCCCAGCCGCGCCGACCGCAACACCACGCGTCCCTCCCGGATGGAGACCCAAAGGTCGTCCACGGCGAGCTGGCGCTCGGGGTCCGCGCCGGAGCGGCCCAGGAAGGGGATCTCGTAGCCCCGCAGCAGGGGCCGCAGGATCACGTTCCCGATGCGGCCTTCCGGAAGGTGCACCACCTCCGCGAAGACCGCGTCCGGCCGGCAGGCCTCCTCCGACCGCAGCAGCGCGCGCACTTCGGCCGTGAGGGCTTCGTCCCCGTGGCAGAAGCGGCCCAGCAGGTTGGCGCCGGAGGGACCGGAGACGCCGGAGATGGAAAGGCGGAAGTCCCCCGCGTCCAGGGCCGCCTGGGAGGCCGCCGCGACCCGGGCCATGACGGAGAGCGAATCGGGCAGGGGCAGGGTCTGCTGCGCCTTGAGCTTCTCCAGGTCCGCCGCGTCCAGCCGAAGCGCGGCGCCACCCTCCCGGGCAAGGTCCACCACTTTCTGGAGGAGGAAGGCCTCCCGCGCCCCCCAGACGATCTGGTGCTCTCCGCCCCGACCTGGAAAGCCGAGGCCCTCCAGGAGCGGCGAGGCTTCGGATTCCGGCCGGTTCGAGGCCTGGAAGCCGATGCCCCCCTCCTCGTCCAGGACCTCGGTCAGCGGCATCTCGCGGGTCTCGTAGCGCGCCTCGAAGGCTTCCCGGAAGGCGGTGAGGCCATCCTTCGCCGGCCTTGGCGTCATGGCATGAAGCAGGGCCACCGCGCGGCGGATCTCCGCGAGGACTTCGCCGCCCAGCACCGCGTCCGGCGCGGGCTTCACCATGTCCACCTGGAACAGGCGGTTCAGCTCCACCTTGGCGGGCAGGGCCTCGAGCTCCTTCGCGATGGCGCGGTAGCCGGCCTGGTCCGCCCCGAGGCCCTGGCGGTCCAGGCCGTCCAGGGTGTCGCGCACCTGGGCCAGCACGGCGGCGGCATCTGCCGTCGCGGGATGCGCCCCGAGCTCGGCGATGAGGGCGTGGACCGGCTCAGGCCCCGTCACGGGCGGCTCCAGTTCCGGCACCAGGAGCTGGCTTGAGGCCAGTTCCCGGAGGTAGCCCATGGCCCCGTCGAAGGTGATGTCGGCATCCACGAGGGCCTCGGCCAGTTCCGGCAGCCGGGCCCCGCGCCGGGCGCGCGCGAGGGTCGCCAGCAGGTAGTCGGTCTCCTCCACCGCCACCAGGTGGTAGGCGCGGGACTTCCTCACCATGCGGGACTCGGCGTAGCGCAGCCGCCCCCCGGCGCGGTAGAGGCTGGAGTTCGGGCGCCAGGTGAGTTCACCGAGCAGGGCCTCCTCCTTGCCGAGGACCTCCGTCAGGGTGCAGAGGTAGTCCATGTCGAGGCGGGTGTGGCGGACATAGGCGGCACTGGGCGCCGTCGCGATGCGCGTGGCCGCGCCGATGCGGCCCAGGCTGCAGCCGGCGAAGAGCCCGAAGGGCGTGGAACGCCCGGCCATGCGCGCGAAGTACCGCACCAGGGCCTTTTCCGCCCGAGCGCCCTTCTCGCTGTCGGGGTCGGCCAGCCAGTGGGGCAGCGCCTCATCCAGGTCCGGGGAGGCCAGGAAGAGCGCCTCTCGCACCTCCGGGCGCTGCAGCAGGCTGCGGAGCCGCTGGCGGAGGGCCTGGCGGTCTGCGAGGAGGGCGGCTTCCAGGCTCTCGCCGGAGGCGCCGGGCGCATCCAGGCCCGCGCCCCAGGCCTCCAGCGCGTCCCAGGGCAGCAGCGCCGTGCGGAAGGCGAAGAAGGCGGCTTCGCGCAGGCTGGATTCGGCGGGGCTGGGCTTCATGCGGGCTCGCGAAGGTGGTTGGAATCGAGGTTCCAGTTTGAGGGTCTGCCCCGTCCGGGACCAAACCGAATCCCCGAACGGTGGAATCCCGGCGTTGAACCGGAGCCGGACCCGGCTCTCCCACCGGCAACCGGCTCAGCCCAGGCCCAGGTGCTCCTTCATGGCCGGCGTCATGGTGCGGCTCACCTCGAGCTCGAGGCCTTCCGCGGTGCGGACCGCCACGCGGCCGCCGGGCAGCGAGCGGATCCCGACCACGGTCTCGGGCCGGAGCAGGAGGTTCCGCTGGATACGCATGAGGCCTGCCGCTGGAAAGGCCTCCAGCACCTCCACGATGGATTCCCAGGGTCCACGGAAGCGCTTGCCCCCGGACCAGACCCAGATGACGTCCTCCTCCAGTTCGAAATGGGTCACTTTGCGGAGATCCAGGAGGAGGTGGCCGCTTCCGGCCTTAACCGCGATGCGGGTTCCCGCGCCGCCGGGCAGCGGGACCTGCACGGTGGCGGAATCCACGGGCGAGGCTGGCGCGCGGAGGTGGGCGCGGAGCCGCTGCACCGCTTTGAGCAGCCGGTCCTTGAAGACGGGCTTGAGGATGTAGTCCACGGCTTCGGCCTCGAAAGCCCGGACGGCGTGATCGGAGAAGGCCGTGATGAAGACCACCGGCGGGGGATCCGAGAGCTCCGCCAACGCCTCGAGGCCCGTTCCCCCGGGCATCTGCACATCCAGGAAGAGCGCGTCGGGGCGGTGCCCGCCCCGCAGCCAGGCCAGGAGGCCCGGCGTGTCCTCCAGTTCGGCGATGACCTCGCAGTCGCACTCGACCAGCAGACGGGACAGGCGCTCCCGGGCCAGGGGCTCGTCGTCCACCACGGCGATCCGGAGCGGCTTCACGCCAGCCCCCGGGAAGTCGGTTCCGCGATGCGGATGCCCGCCACGGTCCAAGCCCCTTCGGTCCCCAGGGAAAGCTGAGCCGCCTCGCCGTAGGCCAACTGGAGACGCCGGCGGAGGTTCTCGACGCCGATGCCTTGGCCGGCCAGGCCCTGGACAAGGGCCGAGCCCGTGTTGCGGACCTCCAGGTCCAGGACGCCACCGGCCCTTCGGGCCGTGACCACGAGGTCTCCGCCGGTCCGGCAGGTCGAGATCCCGTGCTTGATCGCATTCTCCACCAGGGGCTGGATGATCAGGGGCGGGACGCGCTGGCCGTTGAGCGCTTCGTCCCATACCCAGGCCACCCGGAGCCTCGGCCCGAGGCGCAGCCCTTCCAGGTGCAGGTAGTCCTCGACGAGGGAACGCTCCTCATCGAGGGTGAAGGCGTCCCGGCGGGAGGCCCGCAGGATGTTGCGGAGCAGGGCCGACATGCGGCGGACGCTCTCCTCGGCGGCGTCCGCGTCCTTGTGGATGAGCTCCGCCAGACCGTTCAGTGCGTTGAAGAGCACATGCGGATGGAGCTGACTCTGGAGGAGGCGGGTCTGGGCCAGCCGCGCCTCCAGCTGGATCCTTGCGTTGTCGACGTCTGCCTGTTCCCGGGCCGCCAGCACCAGTCCGACGAGCACCATGGCCGGCGCGTTGATGAACAGCTCCGACTCCAGGTTCGTGGAGTAGGTGGTCATGACCCCGCTGGCCCGCAGGACAAGGACGTCAAGGGCGTGGAGACCCATCATCGCCACGAGGCAGAACGCGATGGCCTGCGGGACGCCCCGCCACAGGGGCAGGGGCGCCCCGTCCCGTCGCCCCACCTGCCAGGGGAAAGGCGAGAGCCAGATGAAGGCCGCCACGAAGAGGGCGGGCGTCAGCAGCACACCCAGGGCCTGACCAGGCGAGAGCCCATGCCAGGCCTTGGCCCGGAGGGCCAGGGAGAGGGAGCCGAAGGGGAGGAAGATCAACAGGAAGGCGGCCCAGGTCCGGGTCCGCCCCAGGCGATCGGCCAGTGCCGCGAAGGCCCCTTGGTCCTCCGGGTTCAGATCGGCACCGTGGTGACGCAAGGGATGGTGTAGGGGTGGATGCAGGTGATGTCCACGCTCGCCTTGCAGGTGCCCGAGGCGCAGACGCCGGTCCGGAGGCCCGCCTGCACCTCCGGAAGGTGGACCGGGTCCAGGCGCTTGAGGGTCTCGAGGTTCAGCACAAGTCGCTGCGCGGCCTTGCTCATGGTGGGCTCCTGGCTTGAAGACCCCGTCTCAGGGGCGGTGGGGACGGACGGCGGGCTGGACTGGGGGAATGTCTGCGAGCAGGAAGCGGTCCCAGTCCGGCGCGACGGGGTGGAGGGCCGACACCAGGGCGAGCCCGATGCCCGCGGCTCCTTCCAGGAGGCCCGGGACCGCCTGCCAGGGATCGGTCCCATCCTCGGGGCCGGGCATCCAGGCCTCGAAGCCTCCGATGCCCCGGCCCTCGCGGCGCAAGGCGAGGAGCTGCTCGAGGTAGGCGAGGGCGGCCTCCTGGAAGACCGGCTCGCTGGTGGCCTGGTGGAGGCGGCTGAAGAGGTGGGCATTGCCCGCGGCACCGTGGCAGAGGCCGCCATCGCGGACGCCGGCCCGCGCCGGAGGAATGGCCGCGGCGGTGCGGGCGATGTGCAGGGCGTGCAGCTCCCAATCCGGCCGGCCGGCCTCCCGGGCGACGACCAGCAGGGCCACCGCGACCCCCAGGTCGCCGTAGCACCACGCGACCCTCGAAGGGCCCGCGTTCCGGGGCTGCCCGCCCGCCGGCAACACCGTGGCGTAGCAGCTGGGGCTGCCATGGGGATTGCGCTGGGCGAGGAGCCAGGCCACGGCGCCTTCGAGCAGGTCGCCCGCCCGCGTCTGGCCTGCGGCGGCAGCCCGCGCGAGGACCACGAGGACTGCGGGGACGCCATGGGCCAGGCCCAGGTTGTAGTAGCCCTCCGGATTGAGTTCCCGCTGCCAGGGGGGAAGCAGGTGGGGCGGCGTGAACCAGGTCAGGCCGCCATCCATCTGTACCTTGGTCTCGTCCAGGCGGGCGACCACCTTGCCGAGCAGCTCCCGGCCGGTGGCGCGGTCCGTGCGGTCCAGGGCATAGACGCCGAAGCCCGCCAGCCCCGAAATGAGGTCGTAGTCGCTGGACCAGGGGCTCTGGTCCAGGTACCCCAGCAGGGCCTCGTCGATGTCCTGGTTCGGATCCTCTTCGGACGCTTCCACGAAGCGCCCTTCGAAGTGCGCCATGGTCCAGGCCACGCCGGCGAACCCGCTGTAGAGGCCCGGGGGCACCACCTGGCTGCCGAGGTGGCTGATGGCGGCCGCAAGGGCTTCTTGCGCCTTGGCACTCCAACCTGCTTCCGGTCGGGCACGATCGAGGTAGGCAAAGAGCAGGGCCAAGCCGGCCCAGCCCCCGGCGAGGGAGGCGTCCAGGTCCGGCCCGGAGCCCGGGCTGGGCAGGTCGGCGAGGATCGCCTCCAGCGCCCCGGTCGCATTGCGCCTCAGGGTTCCGTCCGCAGCCTCCGTGAGGAGGGGCCTCCAGGCCTCGGTCTGCGGTGCGGGAGCGGTTTCGCTTCGGGTCGATGGGGGCATAGGTGGAGGACCTTCAAGGGCAGGTGTGGCGGACTTCATGAGGGATTGCTGAATTGTGGACCACCGAGCCCGTCGGGACCCTGGACGGCAACATCACGGCCCTGAACGGAACGATCCGACCCCTGAACGGGGAATGGCCGCCTGCGGAAACGGCACCCGGGCTCCACGAAGAATCGGGCGTGATTAAATCGTCCCATGCCTCCCACCAACCCGGAACTTCCGCCGGACGCGACGACCCTGCCCGGGTCGTCGCCGGAAGGGCTGTTCCGGAAGCAGGCCCTGGAGCACTTCCTGCGCGAACAGGAGCAGCGCGAGCCGCTGAAGGTCTCGCCGCCCTGGACCTGGTCCCTGTTCTGGGTGCTCGGCGCCCTGTGCGCTTCCGCCCTGCTCTTCGCCGTGCTGGGCAAGGTGGAGGTGCAGAACCGGGGCAAGGGCATTCTGCGTCCCGTGGCCGGCGTGCGCATGCTGCAGGCCCAGGTGGGCGGCGTGCTGGCGGAGACCTTCGCCCGCAGCGGCGACCAGCTGAAGGCGGGGCAGCGCATCGCGCGCCTCGACGCCGCGCAGGTGCAGGGCCTCAAGCTCGAAACCGAGCGGGCCCTCGCCCTCCTGCAGGGCGCCGGCGGCGGCTACCGGGCCCGCGAGCAGTCCCTGATCGAGGCGCAGATGGCTTCGGTGCGCTCGAAGACCGCCAGCCAGGAAGCCCAGGTCGCCAGCTTCCAAGCCTCCGTCGAGATCCAGGAACGGAATGTGGTCTCCCAGCGCCGGCTGAAGGATGAGCAGCTCGTGTCCGCCCTGGACGTCGACAAGGCGGTGGACGCGCTGAACGCCGCCAAGCGCCAGCGGGACGCCGCCCGCCAGCAGCTCACCCAGCTCCAGCAGGAGCTCGCCGCCCTCGCGGGCCAGCGCGAGCAGCAACGCTGGGCGCAGACTCAGGAAGTGCAAGGCGCCCAGACCAAGCGCGAGGCCCTGGAATCCAGCCTGCAGCAGACCCTCGTGCTCGCGCCGGTGGACGGCTTTCTCGAAGCCCTCGTCGCCAAGCCCGGCGACCTGGTGCAGCCGGGCCAGCCCATCGCCAAGCTCATCCCCGCGGGCTCGCCCCTCCTGGTGCTGGCCTTCGTGGCTGAGAAGGATCGCGCCTACCTGAAGCCCGGGGACGAGGTGGCCCTGGAGCTGGAGGCCTACCCCTACGCCGAGTTCGGCACCCTGAAGGGGCGCATCCTGCGCATCGGCTCCGACCTCGCCTCCCCCCACGAGGTGCGCGAGGCCCTCGGGGAGGACGCCAAGCTCGAGGTTCCCTCCTTCCGCCTGGAGATCGGCGTCGAGGAACCCAGGCCCCGCCGCATGCAGGCGGCCACCCTCCGGCCCGGCATGCTGCTCCAGGCGCGCTACACCCTGCGGCGGCAGCGCATCATCGCCATGGTGCTCGAACCCCTCAAACGCTGGTTCGACTGAATGGCCGCGAGGCGCGTCCCCTTCATTCCCCAGATGGAAGCGGTGGAATGCGGCGCGGCCTCCCTGGCCAGCGTCCTCGCGTACTGGGGCCACCACGCGCCCCTGCCGGAGGTGCGCGAAGCCTGCAAGGTCAGCCGCGACGGCGCCAATGCCGCCAACATCCTCGAGGCCGCCCGGGGCTACGGCCTGGAGGCCGAGGCGGTGAAGCTGGAAGTGGAGTACATGGGCGATCTCCCCTTGCCCGCGATCCTCCACTGGGAGTTCAAGCATTTCCTCGTGCTGGAGCGGCTCACCCGCAAGGGCGCGTGGCTCGTGGACCCCGGCGGCGGGCGGCGGCACGTGCCCCTGGCCGAGCTCGCCACCTCCTTCACGGGCGTCGCCCTCTGCTTCGCGCCGGACGACGACCTCTTCCGCGAAAAGCCGGCCACCTTCCCCAGCCTGCGGCGCTACCTGGACATGTTGCAGGGCCTGCGCGGCTCCCTGATCCAGGCCCTGGGCGCCTCCGTGATGCTGCAGCTGGTGGGCCTCGTCTTCCCGGTGGCCAACCAGATCCTCGTGGACCGCGTGCTCCTGCCCCGCCACGAGCCCTGGCTCTGGGGCCTCGCCCTGGGCCTCGGCGGCGCGGTGGTGGGGCAGTCCCTGCTCTCGCTGCTGCGCTCCTATGTGCTCCAGGGCCTGCGGGTGACCCTGGACCGCAGCCTCATGCGGGGCTTCGTGGGCCACCTCGTCGCCCTGCCCCTGGGCTTCTTTCTCCAGCGCCAGTCCGGCGACCTGCTGCAGCGGGTGGAAAGCAACACCCAGATCCGCGACCTCTTCACCTCCCGCAGCATCTCGGCCCTCCTCGACGCCTTCCTCCTGCTGGGCTACGCCGCCCTGATGCTGGCCTACCACGTCTCCCTCGGCCTCGCGGTGCTCACCCTCGCCGGCCTCCGCATCGCCGTCATGGCCTTCCTGCGCCGCTGGAACGAGCAGCTCATGGCCGCGGAGCTGGCAGTCTCCGGCCAGGAGCGTGCCGTGCTCGTGGAGGCCCTCTCGGGCCTGGAGACGGTGAAGGCCTCCGCCTCCCAGGAATTCGTTCTGGGCCGCTGGACCCATCGCCTGGTGCGGCGCATGAATGTCGGCACCCAGCGACTCCGCCTCGCCGCGGCCTCCGGCCAGGCCATGGTCTTCCTGCAGGGCGCCACCGCGGCGGCGGTCTTCTTCATCGGCGGGCGGGAGGTCGTGGCCGAGCGCATGAGCCTCGGCATCTTCACCGCCTTCCTCACCCTCCAGGGCCTCTTCATGGCGCCCCTGGAATCCCTGCTGTCCGCCTTCACCGAGCTCCAGTTCCTGGGCAACCACCTGCGCCGCCTGGACGACGTGATGGAGACCCTGCCCGAGGCCACCGGCACCGCGGATCCCGGCCGGCTCAGGGGTGGCGTGAGCCTGGAGGGCGTGGGCTTCCGCTACAGCGAAGGTTCGCCCTGGATCCTGGAAGACGTCCACCTGGCGATCGCTCCGGGCGAAAAGGTGGCCATCGTGGGCCGCACGGGGGCCGGCAAGTCCACCCTGGCGCGCCTGCTTCTCGGCATGCACGCGCCGAGCGCCGGCACCATCCGCTTCGACGGACGGGACCTGGCCAGTCTGGACCTGCAGGCGCTGCGGCGGCAGATGGGCGTGGTGCTGCAGGAGCCCTTCGTCCTCGACGACACCGTGCGCGCGAACCTCAGCCTCCTCGATCCCGAGATGCCCCTGGACCGGGTGAAGTGGGCCGCCCGCGCCGCCTGCGTGGACAAGGTCATCGAGCGCCTGCCCCTGGGCTACAAGACCCGCCTGGGGGAGAACGCGCGCATCCTCAGCGGCGGCGAGCGCCAGCGCCTCTGCCTGGCGCGGGCCATCGCCGGCGAGCCGGGCCTGCTCCTGCTGGACGAGGCCACCAGCTCCCTCGATCTCGCCACGGAGGCCGCGGTGCACGCCAACCTCGCGGCGCTGGGCTGCACCCGCATCCTCATCGCCCACCGGCTGGAGACCGTGAAGGACGCCGACCGCATCCTGGTCCTCGAAGCGGGCCGCATCGCCCAGCAGGGGACCTACGAGGAGCTGGCGGCCCGGCCGGGCCCCTTCCAGGACGTGCTCAAGGCGCAGGAGGCGAGCCGTGGCTGAAGCCGCCCTGCTCATCGGCATGCCGGGCAACCTGGCCCTCTGGCGCCTCCTCGGCCTGCGGGGCGTCACCATGCCCCTGCAATCCCTGGAGGAGACCCTGCTGTGGGACTTCTCCCTGGACGGCATGGTGGAGGAGCTGCGGGGCCGTGGCTTCCAGGCTCGGGCCGTGCAGGTACAGGCCGAAGAGCTGGACCACCTGGAGCTGCCCACCCTCGTCCAGGCGCAGACCGGCGACTGGGTGGTGCTGCGCAAGCGCGCCCCCGGCGGCTACCTCCTTGAGCAGGGCATGGGCGGCGTCGAGTTCGCCTCCCTGGAGCTGCTGGATTCCGCCCTGGCGGGCCCGGCCCTGGACCTCAGCGAGCCCCTCCCGGAGCGGGGCGGCCTCTGGGCCCGGATGCTCCAGCTCCTGCCCCGCCACCGCGCCGAGCTGGCGCAGGCCGCCGCCGCCGCGGTGGTGCTCCAGGGGCTGGCGCTGGTCTCCCCCTGGCTCACGGGCAAGGCCATCGACCAGGCCCTGCCCCAGGCCGCCGGCGGGCTGCTGGTGATCCTGAGCCTGGGCCTGCTGCTGGCTGCCTTCTTCCGGGCCTGGGTCGGCTGGCTCCGGGATGCGACGCTCCTCGCCTTCGCCACCCGCTTCGAGGCGGCCCTGGAGAAGGGCCTGCTGGAGCACCTGCTCTGGCTCCCCTTCAAGGACCTCCAGCAGAAGACCGTGGGCGAGCACCTGCAGGCCTTCACGGGCCTCACCATGGCCCGCAGCCAGATCCTCAACCGCGGGGTAGGCGTGCTCCTTGGCGCCTTCACCGGCCTCGCCTACCTGGTGTGGATGTTCATCTCCTTGCCAGGCCTGGCCGCCGTCGTGGCCCTGGTGGCCCTGATCATGGGCCTGCTTTCCCTGCTCGCGGGACGGCTCCAGGCGCGGGTGCAGGTGCGGGAGGTGGAGGCCTCCCAGGCTCAGCGCAGCGCCCTGGTGGAGATGCTCCGGGGGATTCCCACCCTCAAAGCCACCGGCAGCCAGGCCTGGGCCTTCACCCGCTGGGGGCGCCGCCTGGACGAGGGCCTCGCGCGCGGCCTCGAGCGGGAGCGGCTGGAGCTGTGGAACGAGGTTGTCCAGAGCCTCCTTGGCCAGGGCCTCAACGCCGCCATCCTGATCTACGGCGGACGGGAGGTGCTGGCAGGACACCTGAGCCTGGGCAGTCTGATGGCCTTCGTCCAGCTGGCCGCGGGCTTCCAGGGCTCGGTGTCGAGTCTCGCCGGCGCCGCCGTCGCATTCATCGCCATGCGGCCCCAGCTCGCCGAAGTGGAGAAGGTCTTCTCAGCGGAGCCCGAGCCCCGGCCGCCCCGCAAGGGACCGCTGGACTTGCCGGGACCGCTGGCCCTCGAGGACGTCTGGTTCCGCTACTCCGGGGACACGCCGTGGGTGCTGCAGGGCCTCAGCCTCCAGGTGCACCCCGGCGCCTTCCACCATCTGCCCGGCCCCTCGGGTTCCGGGAAAAGCACCCTCCTCAAGATCATCGCCGGGCTCTACCCGGCGGACCGCGGCAGCGTGAGCCTGGGGGGGCTCGATCCGCGGGCCGCCTCCCGCTTCATGGTGTACCTGCCCCAGTTCCCCCAGCTGCTGAGCGGCAGCCTCATGGAGAACCTCAAGCTGTTCTCCGGTGGCGCGACCCAGAAACGCCTCCAGGAGGTGGCGGAGGAGACCGGCCTCGCCGCCTGGGTGGCCACCCTCCCCATGGGCTACCAGACCATCGTCGCCTCCGGTGGCACCAACCTCTCCGGCGGCCAGCGGCAGCTCATCGCCATCACCGCCATTCTCGCTTCCAGCAAGAAGCTCCTGCTGCTGGACGAGGCGCTCTCCAACCTCGACTGGGTGAGCCGGGCCCGCATCATCCGCAGCCCCCGCTTCGCCGGCCGCACGGTGGTCTACGCCAGCCACGAGGAGATCCTGCTCCGTTGAGGGCACGTCCCCACCGCGGATCAAGGGGATCGTTCCGTTCGGAGCTGGCCGCGTTCCGTCCACGGGCCCTCCCGCACCCGTGCGGGGTGGCCCCGGCGCCCCTTGCTAGCCTCCGATCCAGGCATGCCTCCCTTTCCACACGCCCACCTTCGGGCCCACCGTCCGCGATTCTGCGGGCCACCAAGGAGTTCCCATGAAGCTCACCACCAAGCTCTCCCTCCAGAAGGAAACGCTGAAGTCCCTCACGGAAAGCCAGGCCCAGGATGTGGCCGCCGGCCGCCCCTTGACCTACTACTGCCCTTCGGATGCCACCTGCTACACCGACTGCGGCACTTTCGCCACGAAGTGCTGCTTCTGAGGCACGACCGCCGGGAGGGACGCCCCCGCGGCGTCCCTCCCGCCTTTCCTGGCGGCCCGTCATGAGCCCGGTCCTCACCGCCCTTCCCGCGCCCCTGCTCCAGGGCAGCCTCGCCCTGCGCGCGGAAGCGGCCCTGGAGGCCATCGCCGCGGATCTGGTGAAGGTCCCGGTCCGGGATCCGGCGCGGCGGGACCACGGCCTGGCGGGCGGCGGCGCCGGCGTCGTGCTCGCCATGGCCGGCCTCGCCGACGCCGGGTACATACGGCCGGGCGAGGGCCAGATCCTGGCCCGCCTGGAGCAGGCCGTCTCCGGCCTCGGCGAAGCCCATCACCACGCGGGGCTCTTCGGCGGCTTCACCGGCACCGCCTGGGTGGTGGAGCACCTCCAGGACGGCTTCCTGGATCCGGATCCCGGGCTGAACGATGGGATCGACGAGGCGCTGCTGGAGCGCCTTCGTTGCGGCGATGGCCCAGCGCAGCACGACCTCGTGGACGGGCTCGCGGGCCTTGGGGTCTACGGCCTGGAGCGCTTCCCCTTCGGCCGCTCGGCCGAACTGCTGGAGACCCTGCTCGACGTCCTCGAGTGGCGGGCCTCCTGGTCCGATCAAGGCGCGTGCTGGCCGGCCCCGGAGCTCCCGCAGGACCTGCTCGCCGCCCGGGGCCTGACGCCGTCCCAGGCGGGCACGGTGGATCTGGGCCTGTCCCATGGCGTGCCCGGCATCCTGGCGGTCCTCGCCGGTCTTCTGGCCCTGGGCCTCGGCGGCCAGCGGGCTCGCACCCTCCTCGAAGCAGGGGTGGCGTGGCTGCTGGCCCAGGAGGGCACGGACGACGGGCGCTCCCATTTCACCGACGCCATCCGGCCCCGAGATCCGGCGCGGCGCTCCTGCCGCCTCGCCTGGTGCTACGGCGACCCGGGCGTGGCCCTAGCCCTCGGGCTGGCGGGCCGCCACGCCGGGGAGCCCGCCTGGACGGCCAAGGCCCTGGAACTCATGGAGACCGCCGCCCGGCGGTCCATCCAGGACTCCGGCGTGCACGACCCCATGCTCTGCCATGGGGCGATGGGCGTCGCCCACGCCTTCCACCGCTTTCACCGGGACACCGGCCGCGCGACCTTCCGCCGCGCCGCGCTGGACTGGACGGAGCACGCCCTCCACTTCCACGAGGAGGGCGCCGGCATCGGCGGCTTCCACCGCTTCACCCGGGGCGAACGGATCAGCGATCCCACTCTGCTCGAGGGTTCCGCGGGCCTGGCGCTTGGGCTGCTCGCCGGCCTCGGGACCGGAGAGCCGACCTGGGACCGTTGCCTGCTCTACTCCCTGCCCGTGTAAAGCGGCGCCTCACTTCAGGTAAGGCGCCAGGTACTTCCCCGTGATGCTCTTGCGGTGCCTGGCGATCTGCTCCGGCGTGCCGACGGCGAGGATCTCGCCCCCTTCGCCGCCGCCTTCGGGCCCCAGGTCCACGATCCAGTCGGCGGTCTTGATGACGTCCAGGTTGTGCTCGATGACGATGACCGTGTTGCCCGTGTCCACCAGGCGGTTCACGACCTCCAGCAGCTTCTGGATGTCCTTCAGGTGCAGGCCCGTGGTGGGCTCGTCGAGGATGTAGACCGTGCGGCCGGTGGCGCGCTTGCTGAGCTCCTTGCCGAGCTTCACGCGCTGGGCCTCGCCCCCCGAGAGGGTCGTCGCGCTCTGGCCCAGGCGGATGTAGCCTAGCCCCACATCCACCAGGGTCGCCAGCTTGTTGGCCAGCACCGGGATGGGGCCGAAGAGTTCCAGGGCCTCCTCCACGGTCATGGCGAGGACTTCAGAGATGCTCTTGCCCTTGTAGTGGACCTCCAGGGTCTCCCGGTTGTAGCGCTTGCCCTTGCACTGCTCGCAAGTGACATAGACGTCCGGCAGGAAGTGCATCTCGATGCGGAGCACGCCGTCCCCTTCGCACTTCTCGCAGCGCCCGCCCCGCACGTTGAAGCTGAAGCGGCCCGGCGCATAACCCCTCGCCTTGCTCTCCGGCAGCTGGGCGAAGAGCTCCCGCAGGGGCGTGAAGAGGCCCGTGTAGGTGGCGGGATTGGAGCGCGGCGTCCGCCCGATGGGCGCCTGGTCGATGTCGATGACCTTGTCGATGAGCTCGAGGCCTTCCACCGCCTTGTGCTTGCCCACCACGTGGACGCCCTGGTGGAGCTGGTTCGCGAGGGCCTTGTACAGGATTTCGTTCACGAGGGTGCTCTTGCCCGAGCCCGAAACGCCGGTGACGCAGGTGAAGAGGCCGATGGGGAAGGCGGCATCCACGCCCTTGAGGTTGTTCTCCGAGGCCCCAAGCACCTCCAGGTGGCCGCGGCCGGCGCGGCGGCGCTTGCGGGGGATCGCGATGGCGTCCCGGCCCGACAGGAAGTCGCCGGTGATGGAGCCCTTCGTCTTGGCGATCTCCTTGGGCGTCCCCTGGGCCACGATCATGCCGCCGTGCTCGCCGGCGCCCGGGCCCATGTCCACCACGTGGTCCGCCGCCAGGATGGTCTCCAGGTCATGCTCCACCACCAGCACCGTGTTGCCCAGGTCGCGCATCTCCTGCAGGGTGCGCAGCAGCTTCTGGTTGTCCCGCTGGTGCAGGCCGATGCTGGGCTCGTCCAGCACGTACATCACGCCCTGGAGCTTGGAGCCGATCTGGGTCGCGAGGCGGATGCGCTGGCCTTCGCCCCCGGAGAGGGTCGCCGCGCTGCGGTCCAGGGTGAGGTAGCCGAGGCCCACGTCGTCGAGGAAGCCCAGGCGCTCGCGGATCTCCTTCAGCACCTTTTCGGCGATGGCCGCGTCCTTGCCCTGGAGGGCCAGGTCGCCGAACCAGCTCCGCGATTCCCGCACGCTCATGGCGGTGAGGTCGGCGATGTGCCGGCCCGCCACCAGGACCGCCAGCATCTCGGGCTTCAGGCGCCGGCCCCCGCAAGCCTCGCAGGGGATGATGCGCATGGACTCCTCCATGTCCGCGCGGATCTCCTCGCTGCTGGTCTCCCGGTAGCGGCGGTCCAGATTGCCCACGATGCCTTCGAAGGCGTGGGTGAAGTCGTAGCGGTTGCGCTTGTTTTCGTAACTGAAGCGCAGCTCCTTGCCGCCGGTGCCGTGCAGGAGGATGCGCTTGACCTCGGCGCCGAGCTTCTTCCAGGGCGCGTCCAGGCTGAACTTGAAGCGCTTGGCCAACTGCTCCATCATCTGCGCCCGCCAGCCGTCGCCGTCCACGCTCTTCCACCCCGAGGCCTGGATGGCGCCTTCGTTGATGCTCAGATCCGGGTTCGGGATGATGAGCTCCTCGGCGAACTGGCGCTTGAAGCCCAGGCCGTCGCAGGTTTCGCAGGCGCCGTAGGGCGAGTTGAAGGAGAAGCTCCTCGGCTCCAGCTCCGGCAGGCCGAGGCCGAAGCGGGCGCAGGTGGTGTTGTTGCAGGCCAGCTTGGAGGAGAAGAGCGCCTCCCGCGCGCCGTCGCCTTCGCCGAAGGTGATCAGGGCCGCGCCTTCGCTCAGGTTGCAGGCGATCTCCAGGCTGTCGGCGAGGCGGGTGGAGATGCCTTCCGCGACCTTCAGCCGGTCGATGACCACCTCGATGGTGTGCTTCTTCTGCTTGTCCAGGTCCGGCAGGCCTTCGGTGAGGTCCAGCATGGCGCCGTTCACCCGGGCGCGGATGTAGCCGCGCTTCATGAGGTCCTGGAGGAGTTTCTTGTATTCGCCCTTCCGGCCCCTCACCACCGGCGCCATGAGCTGCAATTTCGTCCCGGCGGGCTGGGCCAGGATCTGGTCCGCCATTTCCTGGATGGTCTGGGAGGCGATGGGCCGCGCGCAGGTCATGCACTGGGCCTTCCCGGCCCGGGCGAAGAGGAGGCGCAGGTAGTCGTAGATCTCCGTGACCGTCGCCACCGTGGAGCGCGGGTTCTTGGAGGTGGTCTTCTGCTCGATGGAGATGGCGGGACTGAGTCCTTCGATGGAGTCCACGTCGGGCTTCTCCATCTGGTCCAGGAACTGCCGCGCATAGGCCGAGAGGCTCTCCACGTAGCGGCGCTGCCCTTCGGCGTAGAGGGTGTCGAAGGCGAGGCTCGACTTGCCGCTGCCGGAGAGGCCCGTGATCACCACGAGCTGGTTCCGCGGCAGGACCAGATCAAGGTTCTTGAGGTTGTGCTCGCGGGCGCCCTTGATGGTGATGCTGTCCATCCATCCATCATCCCCTGGCGAGGCTCCGGCTTGTTCGCCTTTTTTCCGTCAACCCTGGACAACCTAAGATGGAGCCATGCAGTCCCTTGAATTCACCCTCGCCCTTCACCGGTCCCTGGAGGCCCGGTGCGCACGCCTGGACGAGGCCACGGCCCCGCCCGCGTGGTGGCTGGAGCCTGGGCACCTGCATGACGCCCGCGTCGCCACCCGGCGCCTGCGGGCGGTGGTGGAGCTCCTGGACCCGGAGGTCTATCCCCGCCTGAAGGCCGCGGGCCGCGGGCTGCGCGACTTCACCCGGGCCCTGGGCGGCCGCCGCGAATTGGATGTGTTTCGGGCCCTCCTGGAAGGGCTCCACGCCCAGGCGGCCTTCGACCTGCAACGGGCGAGCGCCGAGCACCTCATCGAGGCCCTCGACCGGCGGCGCGCCAAGGCCGCCCGGGGCCTCGCCGGCGATCTGGAGAAGGTGGATCCTGCGGACTGGAAGCGCCTGCTGGAGGTCGAGAGCCTGCCCCGCCCCTTCCATGCCCCGCCCGCCGCCGAGACCGCCTGGGAGGGCCTCCGGACGCCCCTGGAAGCGGCCCTCGAAGCCCTCCGGGGCCTCGCCAAGGGCGAGGACATCGAAGCCCTGCACGCCGCCCGGGTGAAGCTCAAGCGCGCGCGCTACCGCCTGGAGATCCTCGGCGAGAGCTTTCCCGCGCCCCCGGTCCTCTGCCTCGCCAGGCTGAAGGGCCTCCAGGACGCCCTCGGTGACCACCACGACATGGCCCTGCTGGAAGCCTTCCTCTGGGAGCGGCAGGCGGAACTCGCCGCTGCGGGCTTCCGGGTGCTGGCCTCCTCCCTCCTCGAACTCGTCGGCATGGCGGCGGAGGCCCGCCACCGGGCCTACGGCGCGCTGGGCACCGCCCTCCAGGACCTGCGTCCCGCCGCGTGGGTGAAGGAGCTGCGCGCCGAGCTCGCGGGAGGCCCCGGGTGAGGCTGCGTCCCTTCCAGTGGCTGCGGAGCCTCCACGCCAAGCTCTTCCTGGTCACCGCCCTGGTCACCAGCGTGCTGACGGTGGCCGTGGCCTTCTCCATCACCCGGAATTCCCGGGCCGAGATGGAGGGCTACTCCCGGGGCCTGGCCCTCCAGACCGCCCAGGCGGTGGAGACGGAGATCATCGAGCGGGATCCCACCTTCCAGAACCCGAGGGCCATCGAGGAAGTGCTGGGTAGTCTCGCGGGGCCCGACCACAGCATCTTCCAGATCGATGTCTTCAGGCGCTCGAAGGAGGACCCCGACCGCATCGAGCTGATGACCTCCTCCGGGGACGACGCGACCATCTCGTGGGGCCAGGACCTGGCCCCGATGGTGGATCTGAAGGAGGCCAAGTCCGAACTGGTGGACCTGACCACCGGCAACAAGGCCTGGAAGATCTTCCATCCCATCCGCAGCAAGGCCTATGGTCGGGCCAACGTCGGGCTCATCCGCGTCTACTGCGACCTGGAACGCTGGGAGGACGTGTGGCGGGCGAACCTCCGCCGCACCCTCAACACCCTGCCCCTCGTGGTGCTCGGCGAGTTCATCCTCCTCTATGTGGTCCTGGGCATCTTCGTCCACGACCCGCTGAAGGCGGTCACCGACGCCATGGGACGCGTGGAGATGGGCGAGGCCGGCGCCCGGGCCGTTGTCCACCGCAAGGACGAGCTGGGCCTCATCGCCGACCGCTTCAACGACATGGCGGACCGCCTCCAGGCCGCCTCCCTGGAGCGGGAAGGCCTCATCGAGGAGATCCAGGGCTTCAACCAGAACCTCCAGGGCCGCATCGACGAGGCCCTGCAGGAGCTGCAGGACCGCAACCGGGAGCTGCAGGAGGCCCTGGCGGGGAACTCCCTCCTGCGGGAGGAGCTGAGCCAGCAGGAGCGGCTGGCGGTGGCGGGCCAGCTCACGGCGGCCTTCGCCCACGAGGTCGGCACGCCCCTCAACCTCGTCAACGGCCACATCCAGATGCTCCGCGGCCAGGGGGACCTTTCGGACAAGGCACAGGAGCGCCTCGGCACCATCCACGCCCAGATCGAGCGGGTGGGCGACATCGTGCGCAAGCTCCTCGACATCACCCGCCGCCCCCAGCTCAACCGCGAAGCCCTGCATCTGGGCGCCCTCCTCGACGAGCTGCAGCGGCTCTGGGCGCCCACCCTGCAGGCCCATCGCGTGGCGGTGAACACGGAGGCCCCGCCGGACTGCGTCCTGGAGGCCGACCGCAAGCAGATGGAGCAGCTCTTCATCAACCTCGTGAACAACGCCGTCGACGCCCTGCCCGGCGGCGGCCTCATCACCATCCGCGCCTTCCAGGAAGGCATGAACGGGGACTGGCGCATCGAGGTCACGGACACCGGCGCCGGCATTCCCGCCGCGGTGCTGCCGCAGGTCTTCAAGCCCATGTTCACCACCAAGCCCGAAGGCAAGGGCACCGGCCTCGGCCTGCCCATCTGCCGGGAGATCGTCCGCAGCCACGGCGGCGACATCGCCATCCGCAGCGTCGAGGGCCAGGGGACGACGGTGAGCTTCACGCTGCCCAAGCCCGCCTGATCGGGCGGACCCCTGCCCGTGCAGGCCTGCGTCAGAGGTCCACCACCTCGAGGCTTTCCAACGGCTCCTCCAGGAACCGGCCGCCGACTTCCTGCAGGCGGCTGCCGGCGTCCGTCAGCAGGATGCGCAAGCGGCCGCGGCCTTCCCCGTGGAAGCCCAGGGAAGCACCCAGCAGGGACCCCACAGTCCGCGCCGTGACCTCGCCGCTGTCGATCCACCGGGTACCCGGACGGGCCTGCTCCAGGCTCGCCTTGAGCACGGGATAGTGGGTGCAGCCCAGCACGACGGTGCGGACCTCCTCGGGCAGGACCGCAAGGTAGCGGCGGCAGACTTCCACGGTGATGGGGTCGTCCAGCCAGCCCTCCTCCGCGAGGCCCACCAGCAGCGGGCAGGCGGCGCTGTGCACGGCCTTGCCCGGGGCGCGGGCGAGGATGGCGGCCTCGTAGGCGCCGCTCTGGACCGTGGCGATGGTGCCGATGACCCCCACGGCGCCGTCGGCCTTCGAGGCCGCTTCCGCGCCGGGTTCGATGACGCCGACCACCGGCACCGGGCTCGCGGCCTGGAGGGCCGGCAGGCCGTGGGCGGAGGCGGTGTTGCAGGCGATGATCAGGAGCTTGGGGTCGTAGCGCTGGAGGAGGGCCCCGGCCTGCAGGGTGTAGCGCTCGATGGTGCCGTGGCTCTTGGTGCCGTAGGGCACCCGGGCCGTATCCCCGAGGTAGACGATGTTCTCCCCCGGCAGCAGGCGGCGCAGGGCGTGCACCACCGTGAGGCCACCGATGCCGCTGTCAAAGACGCCGAGGGGGCGGTTGTCCGTGATCACGCGCGCTCCGCGAGGATGGCGATCCACGCGCCTTCGCGCAGCACCTCCAGGGGCTTGAAGCCGTGGGCGGCGAGGCTCACGAAGGCCTCGTCCTCACGCTCCCCGAGGATGCCGCTGGCGATGAGGCGCTGGCCGGGCTCCGTGAGGTCGGCCATGGCCGGCAGCAGCTCCTGGATGGTCTCCAGCAGGATGTTGGCCAGGAGCAGGGCGTAGGGCCCCTTCACCTTTGGATGGTCCAGTAGGCCCACGAAGTGCTGGAAGGGCGTGTGTCCGTCGAGGGAACCGGCGTTCAGCGCGATGAACTCGGTCATGGCGGGCCCACAGTCCGGGTCGTTGTCGAAGGCGGTGATGTCGCGGGCCCCCAGCAGGAAGGCCGTGAGGGCGAGGATCCCCGTGCCCGCGCCGATGTCGAGGACGGGACCCCTCAGCTCGCCGCGCTCCGCCAGGCGTTCCAGGAGCTCCATGCAGAGCCGGGTGGTCTCATGGCCGCCGGTGCCGAAGGCGAGGCCCGGGTTCACCACGATGGGGGTGCGGCCCGCCGGCGCGGGGCCGGCTTCCCAGAGGGGCTGGATGTGGAAGCCCTTCCCCACCTCGATGGCACCGAAGCCTTCGCGGCTCTTGGCCAGCCAGTCCTCGTCGGCGAAGGCTTCCGCCTCCAGCAGGGCCACGCCGGGAAAGGCGGCCAGACCCCGCGGGTCCGGCCCCTCGAGGCCGGGCGGGAAGTAGGCGTAATAGGCGTGGGGCGGATCCGCGTCCCGGTACATGGCCGAGGCACCGGCTTCCAGGAGCCAGCCCTCCAGGGCCTCCTCGCCCTCGGGGGGCACGGACAGGCGCCAGCGGAGATGGGCAGGGGCTTCGGTCATGCCTCCAGCGTAGCGGCCGCCGGAGGGCCCCGCCCAGGGAAAGGCCAGCCCCGGCCGGGACCGGGGCGGACCTTCGCGCGGCAGGCCTACTTGACGAGCAGGGTGAAATCGTCCAGCACGAAGGAGGTCTGCAGGGAGCCATCCTCCACGCCTTCCAGGTGCACCCGCACCGTCTGCCCCTTGTAGGGCAGAAGGCTGAAGGACTTCTGGAGGTAGGTCGTGTTCTTGTTGAGGTTCGAGTAGGTGGCCAGGGTCGCCAGGAGGGCGCCGGTACTGCTGCGGACCTGCACCTTCAGGGTGTCGTAGACGCTGGTGGTGGTGGTCTCGGCGGTGTCGATGCGCATCCAGAACGCGAGGTTCGCGCTGGTGGCCGTGCCGGGAATGGCCACCTGCTGGTAGAGGGTCTCGGTGCTGGCGGCGCCGTTGCCGTTCAGCCAGGCCTTCCAGGAGCCCGTGCGCGCCGGGCGCGAGGTGGAGCTCGTGATCACGCCGCTGGGGGCGGTCCAGGTCACGGCGCCGCTTTCGAAGCCAGGATTCTGGAGGACCTGGGTCTCCACAACAGGGTTGTTGATGGTGAAGGCCACCGGCGTCGAGGTGGTGCTGTTCCCCGCCGCGTCGAAGGCCTTGGCGGTGAGGCTGTGGTTGGCGTTGGTCAGGGTCGTGGAGTCCAGGGCGAGGCTGTAGGGGCTGGCGCTGTCGGTGCCCTTGAGGACGCCATCGACGTAGAACTCGACCTTCGTGACGCCCACATTGTCCGCAGCCGTCGCCGAAAGGGTGATGGATCCGGCGGTCCCGCTTTCGCTGGCGCTCACCGTGGGCGCGGTGGCATCCGGGGCTGGCGTCACGGTGACGGTGCGGGTCGCGGAGGCGGACACGCCCGTGTTGTCCGTCACCGTCAGGGTGACGGTGCGGAGGACATTGGCGGCCGTCGCGTTGGCGAAGGCGTGGCTGGCGGTGGTCCCGGTGGCGGTGCCGCCGTCCCCGAAGGTCCAGGCATAGCCAAGGGTGGCCGTGGGGCTGCTGTCGGTGCCGGCGCCGGTGAAGTTCACCGTGGCGCCGGAGGCGACGGTCAGGTCGGCGGCGGGCGCGGTGATGGCGGCGGTCACCGTGTTGGCGGCCCCATAGAGGTGGCTGCCCAGCCGCTCGGTGGTGCCGGCGGCGGCGGCGTTCACCGCGGCGAGGGTCGGCTGGGTCCATTCGGCGAGGGTCCAGGTGGCGTTCCCAGCGAGGATCGAGGCCTTGCGGACGAGGGACTTGTCGGTCCCCCAGGTGCTGCCGTCGCCCACCACGTCCAGACGGTTGGCCCAGGCGGTGGTGCCATTGGTCGAACTCAGGATCACCAGATCATCGCCATTGAAGTTGATGGCGCTGGAAGCGGTGCCGACAGCGTAGGTGGGGTTGACCGTGGCGCTGTTCTTGAACAGGAGGGAGGCGCCTGGGGCCAGGGTGCCGGTGAGGGCCTGGCTGCTGGTGGGCGCCACGCCGGCAGGGGCGTCGGCGGCGGTGTTGGAGAAGAGGGCGAGGTAGCGCTGGGGCGACGCGAGGTTGACGACCCCCGATCCCACATTGGTGATCTCGATCCACTTGTCGCTGTTCAGCCCTTCGTAGTACTGGCTGATGATCAGGCTGCCGCCGGAGGCCGGCGCCGCGGTCACGGTAAGGGTGAAGGTGGTGGCGGCCGTGAGCCCGCCGCCGTCGGTGACGGTGACGGTGATGGTGGCCGTGCCGCTCTGGCCGGTGGCGGGAGTGATCGTCAGCGTCCGGCTCGCGCCGCTGCCGCCGAAGACCAGGCCCGCAGACGGGACGAGGGTGGCGTTGGACGAGACGCCGGAGACGGTCAGGCTGCCCGCGGCGGTCTCCGCATCGCCGACGGTGAAGGCGATGGGCGCGGTGGCCGTGTCCTGGGCCGTGGACTGGCTCCCGAGGGCGGAGACGGTCGGCGCGGTGTTGGTGCCGGCGGCGGGGTTCACGGTGACGACCCGGGTGGCGGTCCCCGTGGCCGCGCCATCGTTGGCGGTGAAGGTCACGGTGTAGCTCGCCGCGGTGCTGCCGCTGTTGGCGAAGGTGTGGCTCGCGGAGGCGCCCGCAGCGCTGCTGCCATCGCCAAAAGTCCAACCGTAGGTCAGGGGATTCCCGGCGCTGCTGGTGGCGCTGCCGGCGAAGGCGACGGAAGTGCCCGAAGCCACCGTGAGGTTTGAGGAGGGCGTGGAGATGGAGGCGGTCACGGTGCTCGAAGGCGTGCCGCCCTGGCTCACCCACACGGGGGCGGTCCACAGGTTGTCGCCGTTGGCCTGGGTGACCTGCGCGTAGTAGAAGTGCTCGCCATTGGCGGGGGTAAAGGTGTAGGTGCCGCTGCCTTCCGTGAGCTGGGTGACGGTGCCGTTGCGGCCGGGGACGCCCTCGAAGAACTGGACGCGGGTGGCGGTCTGGCCGGAGGTGCTGGCGTAGTTGGCCGTGAGGGTCAGCGGGCCCGCGTTGGTGAAGGTCTCGCCCATGACGTGGCCGTTGGCGGTGAGGGCGAGCTGGCCGGCCTTGTCCTCGGTGGCGAAGACGCGCCGCGCCTTCACCGCGTCGATGAAGCTCGCCACCGTGAGGGCCGTGCCCGTGGGTACGAGGACACCGGTGCGGTTGCGGAAGCTCAGGCCCCAGTTGGCGCAGTGGTTGTCCTGGTTGGTGGCGGGCGCCACCTTGTAGCCGCGCTCCAGGAGGATGTTCCAGGCCCCGGAGAAAGAGCTTCTGCCGGTCTCCGTCTCCGTGGTGTTGGTGGAGAAGGCCGACGTGTTGAGGATCTCGCAGAGCGCCATGACCTCGGCGCCGTTGGCGTCGTAGGCCAGGTTGACGCCGCCGATCACGAACTGGGTGCTGGTCTTGGGATGGTTGAACTGGCCCACCCAGCCCCGCTGCTTCATGAGGGCGTACATGGCGGCGTAGTCGCTCTTGGGCACGAAGTAGTCGCCGGTCAGGAGGCCGCCGGCGCCGTGTTCCCAGGTGGCGAGGCCATCGGGGTTCAGCAGGTTCATGTGGCCGCCGTTGGTGATCACGCCCCACTCGTTGCCGTAGAGGGCCATGAAGCCGGGGTGGGCGGCGCGGTAGCTGGAGGCGAGGGTCTGGCCGCTCTGCCACAGGTTTCGCGCGGCCACCGTGTCCGCGGAGGTGTTCTCGCTGGTGGAGCCGTCGTACATGTGGTTGTGCTCGGAGGCCAGCAGGAAGTCGCCGCCGGCCTGCACGCGCATCATCTCGAAGGCTTCCGTCGGGCCCTGGGTGCCGCCCTGGGGCGTTTCCGCGCCGCCGCAGCTGGCGACGGGCGTGCCGCCGTCGGAGTGGTTCGTCTGGCTGTGCATGTTGCCGAAGTAGATGGTGTAGGGCAGCGAGGCCGTGGCGGCGCGGGAGGTCGCGACGCGCTCGCCATCGGGGCCCAGGACCGATTGCGCCCTGGCCTCATCCTGCCGCGCGCCCACCGGCAGCGGGGCGATGGGGACGAGCTTCGGGGCCGCCACCCGACCGACGAGGATGGTGGCCTCCTGCACTTCGAGGGCTTCCCCCGCCGCCGCGAGGCGAGGCTCCACCCGGGCGTCCACGCCGCCGCCGGGGGCGGTGCGGTAGGCCGCCTCGTCCGTGGGCGCCGCGTGCAACCGCAGGGTGTAGAAGCCGTGCTTCAGGAACTGTCCGCTTTCGCCCCGGCCATCCCAGGGGATCTCCCGGAGCCCGCGGCCCTGGACCAGAGGCGTCTCCCCGTGCCAGCGGCGCACCACCTCGCCGGCCCCGTTGAGGAGCTCCAGCCGCCAGCTCGCCCACGTGGACGGCTCGGCGTCCGGGAAGCTGAAGGCCGCGCGGAAGGCGCGGGCCACGCCGCGCTCGCCGTTGAACGGCGCGAAGAGCATCGCCTCGAATTCATGGTGGTCGGGATGCACGCGCGCCTGGGGGCGACCGGGAGCCTCCTGGGCCGACAGGGGCAGGAACCCCGCGGCGAGGGCCAATCCGAGGGCGGAACAGAGGCGGGACGACACGCGCATGAGGACTCCCTTGAGCTATGAAAAAGCTTCAGGGAAAGGCATGCCTCTCAATGTTAATAAATGTTAAATTCTTCGATACGGAATGCATAAACACTCAATATCGTACGAATAATATGCGTTCTCTACTGATATCATCGAAATAGCCCGCATCATTTCGATGATTCAGCATCAATTGCCCCTCGATGCGCCGCGATTCCCCGTCCGGCGCCCACCGGCCTTCAGGATTCCGCTTCGGCACTTTCCTCGGCGGCGTCCTCCAGGTCGAGGCGCTTCATCTTCTCAAGAAGGTGGTCCGCTTGAGGCCCAGGAGTTCCGCGGCCCGCTTCTTGTTGCCGCGGGTGATGGCGAGGCTCTGCAGCATCAGCTTCTTCTCCACGTCCGAGACCACCTGGTTCAGGTCCAGGCCTTCCGGAGGCAGGTCCATGGACATGGACAGGCCGTCGAGGGCCTCGATGGGCAGCTCAGGCAGCGGCAGGGCGTCGGCGGCGGCGGCCTCCAAAGGCTGGCCGGGCTTCGCCCCCAGGAAGAGGAAGTCCTCCCGGGTGAGCACCGGACGCCGGCCGCTGAGGACGATGGCGCGCTCGATGGCGTTCTCCAGCTGCCGGACGTTGCCGGGCCAGGGATGGGCCATGAGCTGCGGGTCCACCGACGGGTGGAGCGCCTTGGGATAGAGGCCATGCTCCCGGGCCTTGCGATTGAGGAAGTGCTGGGCGAGGAAGGGCACTTCCTCCCGGCGGGCCCGGAGGGGCGGCAGGTGGATGGGCACCACGTCCAGGCGGTAGAGCAGGTCCTCGCGGAATTTGCCCTCCTTCACCTTCGCCCACAGGTCCTCGTTGGTGGCGGCTACGACGCGCACGTCCACCTTCACGGGACCGCCGCCACCCAGGGGCTGGACTTCCCGTTCCTGGAGGGCGCGCAGCAGGCGCACCTGGGCGGACATGGCCATGGTGCTGACCTCGTCCAGGAAGAGCGTGCCGCCATCCGCCTCCTGGAACTTGCCCTGGGTGTCCTTGCGCGCGTCCGTGAAGGCGCCCTTGGTGTAGCCGAAGAGCTCGGACTCGATGAGGTTCTCAGGGATGGCGCCGCAGTGCACCGCCACGAAGGGATTGGACGACTGGGCGCTCATCTTGTGAATGGCCCGCGCCACGATCTCCTTGCCCGTGCCGCTTTCGCCGATGAGGAGGACGGTGGCCTTGGTCGCCGCGGCGGCACGGGCCTTGGCGACCACGTCCTGCATGGCCGGGCTCAGGCCCACGAGACCGAGCTGGAGGGTCTGGGACGCGGAGAGGGGCGGCACCGCCGCCGCCAGGGGCCGCAGTCCGCCGCTGGGGGCGTCCTCGCCCAGCAGGTCCCACCGCACCGAGCCGAGACGGCTCCAGGCGGCGAGCTGGGCCACCGCGAGGGCCGCAGCGGCCGGTTTGCGGAGCAGCAGGATGGGCAGGGCGCCCACCTCCGCCGCGCCGCGCACCAGGGAGGGCGGCGGCTCCGCGGCCTCGGCGGAGATGACCCACAGCTCCGTCTCCGAAGGCGGCATGGCGGGGGCCTGGCTCCGGTCCACCGTCACCTCCCAGGCGTGGGCCCACCGATGCTCCAGCCCGCCGGTGTCATCACCGAGGGTGGACCAGTGGAGTCGGGGGAGGGTTTGCGTCAAGTCGGGGCCGGGGTTCGCACCAGACTCGCGGAAGGCGGGGGCGGGATCAAGTGCCGGGACCAAGCGGCCCCCGCGCTAGGATGGGGTTTTCCCTGGAATCCCCATGGCCCTCCTCGAATCCACCATGGTCCCCCTCGGCACGCCCTGCCCGTCCTTCGCCCTGCCGGGGGTGGACGGCCGCACCTACGCTCTGGACGAATTCGTGGCGCCCGCGCTCCTGGTGGTGGTCATGTGCAACCACTGCCCCTACGTGCAGGCGGTGGATGATCGCATCAACGCCCTCGCCAGGACCTTCGCCGGCCGTTGTGACGTGGTGGGCATCAGCCCCAACGACGCCGACGCCTATCCCGAGGACTCTTTCCCGGCCATGCAGGCCCGCGCCGCAGCGAAGGGCTACGTCTTCCCCTATCTCTTCGACGAAGACCAGGCGGTGGCCCGCTCCATGGGCGCGGTCTGCACGCCGGACTTCTTCCTCTACGGTGCCGGGGATGGGGGCGGCCGCCGCCTGGTCTACCGCGGCCGCCTGGATGACAACTGGAAGGACGGAACCTCCGTCACGAAAGAGGACTTGAGGGAAGCCATCGAAGACCTGCTCCGGGGATTCCCTCCGGAAGGCGTCCAGAAACCCAGCATGGGCTGCTCCATCAAGTGGAAAGCCTGATTCGGAGAACACCATGAGCTTCACTTCCGCCGTCTTCGCCCTCGCAGGCCTCGCCCTCTCCGCCCAGTCGGGTCCGAAGCTCGCCCTGGGCGCCCCCATGCCCGCCTTCGCCCTGCCGGGGGTGGACGGGAAGATCCTCGATTCCAAGTCCTTCAAGGGCCCCACGGTGGTGGTCTTCCTGAGCACCCAATGCCCCTACGTCCTCGCCTCCGAGGATCGCATCAACGCCCTGGCCAAGGCCTATGCCGGCCGGGTCGCCTTCGTGGGCATCAACAGCAACGAGAGCGACAGCGAGCGGCGCAAGGAGGAGGGGCTGCCGGGCATGAAGGCCCACGCGGGACGGCAGGGCTACGCTTTCCCCTACCTGAAGGACGAAAGCCAGGCGGTGGTGAAGGCCTTCGGCGCCGTGTGCACCCCGGATTTCTACCTTTTTGACGGCGCCGGCAAGCTCGTCTACCGCGGGCGGATGGACGACAACACCTCCCCGAAGCGGGACGCCGCCATCTTGAGCCACGACCTCAAGGCCGCCCTCGACGCCGTCCTGGCGGGCAGGCCGGTGGATCCCGACCAGAAGCCCAGCCGCGGCTGCTCCATCAAGTGGAAGTCCTGAGCCCTCCGGCACGGCGGCTTTCCGGATGGCGCCGGGCCGGGAGACTGGGGATGCGCCGATCGCTGCTCGCCCTCCTCCTCGCGTCCCCTCTCGCCGCCCAGTCCTGGGGCCTGCGGGTGGAGATCCCCTTCCCCAAGGGGCAGAACCTGCCCCAGACGCTGCTGACGGGGACGGGTCAGCTGGCCTCCGGCTCCCTCGACACCGGCAAGGGTTTCATCGCCACCCTCGACCGGCGCCTGATCGTGTTCGGTCCCATCCTCCGCCTCGAGGCCACCGTGGAAGCGGCCTGGCTGCGCTCGGAAGGCGAGGTCGCCCTCGGCGCCCAGCGGACGACGGGAACCCTTACCCAGACGGGCCTGGGCGCCGGGCTCAACGCCCAGTTCTGGATCCCCTTCGTGAACCTGGGCGGCGAAGTGGGCGTCCTCCAGCGGGTGCAGCGGTACCGCTACGCCGCCGGCGGCGCTCATTCGGACCACACCCTGGGCCGGCCCTGGATGCGCGTCGGCGCCCGCTGGCGCC
>JADJVL010000019.1 GCA_016710635.1 Holophagaceae bacterium
TCCCCACATCTTCGAGCGCCTCGGCTGTCGCATCCTCCATCTCCTGCCACTGGCCCCGGTGCCCACGACCTACGCCCGGTTCGGCGGCCTCGGCAGTCCCTACGCGGCCCTCGACCTGACGGCCATCGATCCCGCCCTGGTGGAGTTCGACGGGCGGACCACCGCCGAAGACCAGTTCCGGGAGCTCGCGGACGCGGTGCATGCCCGGGACGGCATGCTCTTTCTCGATCTCGTGGCCAACCACACCGGCTGGGGCTCCCGATTGATGGAACAGCACCCGGACTGGTTCCAGCGCGAAGCCGACGGCCGCTTCCGGAGCCCCGGCGCGTGGGGCGTGGTGTGGGGCGATCTGGTGGAGCTGAAGGACGACTCCCTGGGCTACTGGGAAGTCCTGGCGGAGGCCCTGCTCACCTGGTGCCGCCGGGGGGTCGACGGCTACCGCTGCGACGCGGGCTACATGGTGCCCCTGGCGGCCTGGCAGTTCGTCCAGGCCAAGGTCCGCCGTGAATTCCCGGACACGGTCTTCCTCCTCGAGGGCCTGGGCGGAGCCTGGGAGGCCACGGAAACCCTGCTGACGGACGGCGGCATGCAGTGGGCCTATTCGGAACTGTTCCAGAACCACAGCGGAGACCAGGTCTCCGGGTACCTCGATCACGCGTTCCGGCAGGCCGGCCGCGTCGGTCCCCTGGTCCACTACAGCGAGACCCACGACAATCCGCGTCTCGCCGCCCGCGGCGCCCGCTGGGCCCTCCTGCGCCACCGCCTGTGCGCCCTCGCCAGCGAAAGCGGTGCCTTCGGCTACGCCTGCGGCGCCGAATGGCTCGCGGAGGAAAAGCTCGACGTGCACGGCCTCACCTCCCTCGCCTGGGGCCGCGAGCCCAACCTCGTGGCGGACCTGGGCCGGCTGGCGGACCTGCTGGCCCGGCACCCGTGCTTCCTCGACGGCGCGCACCTCCGCCGCCTCAGCCCCGAAGGCTCCCAGATCCTGGCCTTCGAGAGGTGCTCCAGCGAAGGCCTGGACCGCTGCCTCGTGCTGGCGAACCTGGCTCCTGATGCGGCAGGATCGGTGCGGTTGCCCCTGGGGGAGGCCGGATGGCTGGAGGCCTGCGGCACGGATCTGCTGGGGCAGCCGCCCCCCGGGTTCGCGGCCGGGAGCCAAGGCGTCCTCGTCGAGCTCGGCCCGGGGGCGGTCTACTGCCTAGCTGAGGGGCCCGAACCGCGGGGATTGGGCGGCGCGGCCTATCGCCAGCGGCGCGCCCTCGCCGCCTGGGCCTGCCAGCAGCTCGCCGCGTCGTTCCCGGTGGAATCCTGGGGCCCATTTGACTGGCGGGCCCTGGGCGAATGGGTGGGCCGGAATCCCGAAGGCTTTCTCGGCGGACTCGGTAGCGTCGAGGCCGTGCCCTTGGCCAAGGGGCTGCTGGACGCCCTGGAGCGCGCCGCCGGGAGCGCGGCCTATCCGACCATACGGATCTGGGAGGCCTCGGACCTGCGCCGGGAAGTGCCGGTGCCCCCCGGCCACTGGGTCCTGTTCCGGGATCCGGGCCCCTTCCGCATCTCCCTGCGCGGCGGTGGCCACGCCCTCCACCTCCGTTCCATCCACGCCGACCATGGCCACATCGCAGCGCTGCCACCCTCGGAGGGCCGGTCCGTCGAAGTCCTCGAGGTGGAACTGCACCGCCTGGGCCGGGACGACCGGCGTCACCGGGGACGGATCCGCTGCCTGGCGACGCGCCCTTCGGCACCTGCCTTCGCCCGGGAGGGCCTGGTGCTCCTGACCAACGGCCGCGGCGCCATGGCGCGGCTCCAGGCGGACCTGGGCCGCGTCGCGTCCAAGTACGACTGCCTCCTCGCCGCGAACCTGGATCCGGAGCGCCCCTGCGACCGCCACGTGCTGGCGAAGCGTGCCCGGGTCTGGGTGAACGTGGACGGCTTCCTCACCGCGCTGGACGGCTCGAACCTCCTTGAGATCGACCCGGGCCCTCCCGCCCGTTGGTCCTTCCTCGCCAACGCCGGGGACGGACGCCGGGTTCCCTTGGGGCTGGAGGCCGACATACTCCAGGGCCGGAACGCCGTGCGCCTGCGCTTCGACCGGGGCTCCGGGGAGGCGGACGCGCCGGCCTCCGTCACTCTGACCGTGCGCCTGGATCTGGAGGACCGCTCCTTCCACGGGGAGACGGCCTCCTCCCCGGACCTGGACCGGCACTGGAACCGGTCGCTCCACCCGCACGAGGACGGCCGCGGCTTCGCGTTCCAGCCGGCACCGGACCGCGGGCTCCAGGTCCGGTGTTCCGCCGGGTCCTTCCATCCGGAACCGGAGTGGTGCCTGGGCATCGAACATCCCCTCGAGAGGGAGCGTGGCCTGCGGGACCGCGGTGACGCATGGAGCCCGGGCTGGTTCGAGGTCTCCCTTCCGGAGGGCGGCTCGGCGGAGCTGGTCCTCGGCACGGAACTTCAAGAGCCTTCGGAACAGCTGGCCCGGGCCTCCTCGGTGGAGGGCTTCGGCGAGCGCCTGGAACGGGCCCTCGAGGTCTTCCTTGTGGCCAGGGGAGAGGACCGCTCCATCATCGCGGGCTATCCCTGGTTCCTCGACTGGGGCCGCGACGCGGCGGTGGTCGCGCGGGGCCTTCTCGCCGGGCGCCTCGCCGCCAAGGCGCTCCCGGTTCTGCGCACCCTGGGCGCCGCAGAGCGCGATGGCTCCCTGCCCAACCAGCTCGGCGTCGAAGGGGACCGCGTGACGTCCGACGCCCCCCTCTGGTTCGCCCTGGCCTGCGAGGAGGCCGCCGGGGTGCTCGGGCCCGGCACCTGGGACACGCGGCTGCCCGGTGGCCGCAGCCTGCGGGACGCGGTGGCGTCCATCGGCCGGGCCCACATCCATGGCACCGCCTCCGGCGCCCGCCTGGACCCGGCCTCCGGACTCGTGTGGAGTCCGGCCCGGCACACCTGGATGGACACCGGCTTCCCGGCCTGCACCCCGCGGGAGGGCTATCCCATCGAGCTGCAGTTCCTCTGGCTCCGCCTGCTGCGGCAGCTGGCCCGCCTGGGGACGCCGCCGGTGGACGAAGGCTGGGCGGACCTCGCCGCCCGGTGCGAAGCCAGTCTCGATCTGTACTGGATGGAGGCGGAAGGCTGGTGCGCGGACGTGCTGGAAGGACCCGCGGGGCGGCCCGCCTCGCAAGCGACGGTGGATGGCCGCCTGCGCCCCAACCAGCTGCTGGGCATCGGCCTCGGCTGCCTGCGCGGCGACCGGGCCCGGCGGATGGTGGAGGCCGCGACCCGGCATCTCCTGGTGCCCGGCGGCCTGCGCAGCCTGGCCCCACTTGAGCATTCAGGCCTGCCCTACGCCGGTCGCTACGCCGGCGACGAGGACCGCCAGCGGAAGCCCGCCTACCACAACGGCACCGCCTGGGTCTGGTGGCTGCCCATCTACGCCGAGGCCCTGGCGGCCGCCTGGGGTTTCGAACCCGCGGCGGTGGCCGCGGCCCGGGCGCACCTCGGGGACCTGGCGGCGCTCCTGGACACCGGCTGCCTGGGGCAGTTGCCGGAACTCCTCGACGGGGACGCGCCCCACACACCCCGCGGCTGCGATGCCCAGGCCTGGAGCGTGAGCGAGTCCCTGCGGGTCTGGCGGCGGCTGAAAGCCGCCGGGTCCCGGTGAAGGCCGGGCCGGCTCAGGCCGTGGCCCCTCCGCAGCTGGAGCCCTGCCCCGCCGTGCAGCCCAGGCAGTGGTTGGCGATGCGGACCGGACGGCCGTCCATGAGCTCGCGCCGGTAGTCGAAGATGGTCCTGGATTCGGCCGGGGCCACTTCCAGCTCCAGCATCTGGTTGAAGTCGCAGTCGTAGAGGCGGCCGTCCCATCCGACGCTGAGTGTGTTGCGGCACATGAGGCCCTGGACGGCCGCGGGATTGAAGGCCGCGCTAAGCCGCTCCATGTAGGCCGCGTGGTTCCCGCTGGCCAGCAGGTACTCGAGGAAGCGGTTGATGGGCATGTTGGCGAGCTCGATGAGGCGGGTGAACTCGATGCCGTGGTGGCGCCGCAGCAGGGCCCGGAAGCGCGCCTCGGCGCTGCTTTGCGGAGGCGGCAGGAAGGCGCCGCTGGGATTGCTCATCAGGGTCAGCTCGAGTCCCGTGTCCGGCCGGCCGTAGCCCAGGGCGTTGAGCCGCTTCAGGGCGGTCAGGCTCTTGTCGAAGACGCCGCCGCCCCGCTGGGCGTCGGTCTGGGCGGCGTTCACCGCCGGGAGGGAGGCCACGATGTGGACCCGCCGCTCCGCGAGGAATTCCGCGAGGCCCCGCTGGGAATCCAGGAGCAGCACCGAGAGGTTGCAGCGATCGATGACCTCCGGGACGCCCAGGCGCCGCACCTCGTCCACGAAGCGCCGGAAGTGGGGATTCAGTTCCGGCGCGCCGCCGGTGATGTCCACGGTGCGGGGCTTCAATTCCGCGATGACCGACAGGCAGGCCTGGAAGGTGGGCCAGTCCATGTTCTCGTCGGTCTTCAGGGGCCCCGCGTCCACGTGGCAGTGGTGGCAGGTCTGATTGCAGAGCTTGCCCACATTGATCTGGAACACGGTTGTGGGTTCCGCCCGGAGGGCGGGCAGCCCCGCGCGGCGCAGATGGGCGTCGAAGGCTTCGACGGAGGCCTCCTCCAGCCGCCGCAGCTGCTCGGCGACCTCCAGCTTCGGAGGCCGCGGTTCGAGGATCACTTCGGCGCTGGAGGATTCCATCGGAGCTACATGGACAGCTTGTCGGCGTGGCGCTGCATCTGCACGCCATGCACGAGGGTGGCGCCGCCGCGGATGGCGCAGGCCACGTGCACCGCCTCCATCTGCTCCGCCTTGGAGCAGCCCTGCTCCAGGGTCGTCGCCGCGTAGGCCTCGATGCAGTAGGGGCATTGCACCGCGTGGGCCACGGCGAGGGCGATGAGGGCCTTTTCCCGGGCCGTCAGCGCCCCTTCCTCGAAAACCTTGCCGTAGTAGTCGAAGAAGGCCTTGGCGAGCTCGGGGGCGTCCTTGGCGATGCCAGGGAATTTGGCGAGGTCGCCGGCTTCATAGTGGCTCATGGCGTCTCCGGGGAATGGGATGAGGGTAGCCGCCCGGTCCCGTCCCGACCTGACAAAGGACCTCGACTTGCGGGTAGTCTGGTCCCGACTCCCCGGAGAAACCTTTGCGCACCGGCATCTATCCCGGCTCCTTCGATCCCGTGACCATGGGCCACTGGGACGTGATCCTGCGGGCGGAAAAGCTGGTGGACCGGCTCATCGTGGCGGTGCTGCACAACCCGGCCAAGCAGGGCGCCTTCTCCGTGGAGGAGCGGGTGGGCTTCCTGAGGGAGCTCGTGGCGCCCCTGCCCAACATCGAGGTGACCAGCTTCCACGGCCTGCTGGTGGACTACGCCAAGCAGATGGAGGCCAGCTTCATCGTCCGCGGCGTCCGGGCCTTCAGCGACTTCGAATACGAATTCCAGATGGCCCTCATGAACCGCAAGCTGGCGCCGGACCTGGAGACCGTCTTCCTCATGCCCAAGGAGAAATACTCCGCCGTGAGCTCGCGGCTGGTGCGGGAGATCGGCGGCATGGGCGGCAATCTGTCGGATCTGGTGCCGGAAAGCCTGCGGGAGCGCATCGCGGCGAAATTGCTGCAGGGCTGAGGGCGACCCTCCCTCACTCCCCGTAAGGGATCCAGATGTTCTTCACTTCGGTCGCATGCCGCAGGAACTCGCGGCCTTCGCCGGCGGCCCCGAGCCAGTCACGGCGGGTCCACTCGGTCCAGGTGCGCTTCATGTTGGCGGCGGCGGCCCGCTCCACGGCCAGGGCGCCGGCCTGGGAACCGAAGTGCCAGACGCCATCCACGTCGTCGTGCTCCGCCAGCACCTTCGCCAGGGCCTCCTTGTCGCCGGTGACGATGTTCACCACGCCGCCTGGCAGGTCCGAGGTCTCCAGCACGGAATAGAAGTCCGTGGCCGCGAGGGGATGGGCCTGGGAAGGCAGCGCGACGACCGTGTTGCCCATGGCGATGGCCGGGGCCACCAGGGAGACGAAGCCCAGCAGGGGGAACTCCTCCGGGCAGGCCAGGCCCAGGACGCCGATGGGCTCGTTCATGGCGAGGGCCACGCCGCGGATGGGCACGTTGTGCACCGCGCCGTCGTACTTGTCCGCCCAGGCGCCGTAGGTGAAGAGGCGCGAGATGGAGGCTTCCACCTCAGCCTTCGCGGCCGCGGCGCAGATGCTGGTCATGGCCTGGAGCCGCCGGGCGAAGCCATCGCCGCGGGCCGACAGGTTCTCGGCGATGTAGTACAGGATCTGGGCACGGAGATGGCCGGTGCTGCGGCCCCAGCCCTCGGCGGCGTGGGCGGCCTCCACGGCGTTGCGGAGGTCCTTGCGGTTGCCCTCGCCCACCTCGCCGACGGTGCGGCCACCGGCGCCCTTCACCGGCAGGCTGTAGCCCGAGTCAGGCCTCGCCTGCTTGCCGCCGATGAAGAGCTTGGCGGTGCGGTCCATGGGAGGCAGCTCGCCTTCCGCCGGGGCCTCCCAGGCGAAGGGCTCCGTGGCCGCTTCCGGCCGGGGCGCCTGCGCCGGATGGGCCTTGAGGTATTCCCACATGCCTTCGCGGCCACCCTCCCTACCGAAGCCCGATTCCCGGTAGCCGCCAAAACCCGCGGAGGCGTCGAACTGGTTGGTGCAGTTGATCCACACCACGCCGGCCTTCACCTTTGGCGCGATGTCGAGGGCCAGGTTGATGTTTTCGGTCCAGACGCTGGCGGCGAGGCCGTAGGGCGTGTTGTTGGCGAGGGCCACCGCCTCCGCCGGCGTGCGGAAGCTCATGGCCACCAGCACCGGCCCGAAGATCTCCACCTGCGCCAGCAGCGCGGAAGGCCCGATGCCGGAGACCAGGGTCGGCGGGTAGAAGCAGCCCTCCGCGGGCACGGCCCAGGAAGGCTGCCAGATGGTGCCGCCCTCCTCCATCCCTTGGGCCATGAGGCCCTGGATGCGGGCCAGCTGCTCCGGCGCGACGATGGCGCCCATGTCCACGCACTTGTCCAGGGGCGAGCCCACCCGCAGCTTTTCCATGCGGGCGCGGAGCTTGGCCAGCAGTGCGGTTTCGATGCCCTCCTGCACGAGGAGGCGCGAACCCGCGCAACAGACCTGGCCCTGGTTGAACCAGATGGCGTCCACCACGCCCTCCACCACGCTGTCCAGGTCCGCGTCCTCGAAGACGAGAAAGGGGCTCTTGCCGCCGAGTTCCAGGCTCAGTTTCTTGCCCGTGCCGGCGGTGGCGACGCGGATGGCGCGGCCGACGTCCGTGGAACCCGTGAAGGCGATCTTGTCGATGCCCGGGTGGGCCACCATCAGCTTGCCCGTCTCGCCATCGCCGGTGACGAGGTTGAGCACGCCCGGAGGCAGGCCCGCCTCGACGGCGAGTTCCGCGAAGGCCAGGGCCGAAAGAGGCGTGTATTCCGCGGGCTTGAGGAGTACCGTGTTGCCCGCCGCCAGGGCCGGCGCGATCTTCCAGGCCAGCATGAGGAGGGGGAAGTTCCAGGGGATGATCTGGCCGACGACGCCCACCGGCCCGTAGCCCGGGAACTCGCCCTCGGCGAGCTGGGCCCAGCCCGCGTGGTGGTAGAAATGGCGGGCGACGAGCGGGATGTCGATGTCCCGGCTCTCCCGGATGGGCTTGCCGTTGTTCAGGGATTCGAGCACCGCCAGCAGGCGGGAGTGCTTCTGCACCGCGCGGGCCAGGGCGTAGAGGTGGCGCGCCCGGGCGTGGCCCGGAAGGGCCGCCCAGGCGGGCTGGGCCTTGCGCGCGGCCGCCACCGCCCGGTCGATGTCCGCCGTGCCGGCCTGGGCCACTTTGGCGAGGGCCTTGTTGGTGGAGGGATCCATGACCTCGAAGGCGGCTCCGTCGGCGGCCGGAGACCAGGCTCCGTCGATGCAGAGGCCGAAGCCGCCAGCGTGGACCTTGATCCAGTCCAGGGCCGGCGTGGTGGTCTCCGGCGCGGGACCGTACTCCAGGGTTTCAAAAATGGATTTCACGGACATGGCGCTTCCTTGCTTGCGAGTCAGAGATGGGCGGAGCGATCAGATGCGGGGGACAAGCTCGGCTTGGCCCCCGCATGGGGAGCACGAGGGGGACGCAGAGGCCGCGCAAGCGGCCGGGCGGTCCCCCTCGTCATGGACTAGGCTGGCGGTAGGCCGCGGCGTAGCGGCCGGTGGCGAAGTGCTCGAGCTGCCGCTCGATGTCCGTGAGGAGGCCGCTGGCGCCGAAGCGGAAGAGGTCCGGCTTCAGCCATTCGTCGCCGAGTTCCTCCTTCATGAGGAACATCCATTCCAGGGAGGACTTGGCCGCGCGGATGCCGCCGGCGGGCTTGAAGCCCACCTTGAAGCCCGTGGCCTCCAGGTGGGCGCGCACCATGCGGGCCATGACGAGGCCCACGGGCAGGGTCGCGTTGGTGGGTTCCTTGCCGGTGGAGGTCTTGATGAAGTCCGCGCCGGCCTGCATGGACACGAGGCTGGCCCGAGCGATGTTGGTGAGCGTCGCCAGTTCGCCGGTGCCCAGGATGACCTTCATGTGGGCCTCGCCGCAGGCCTCGCGGAAGGCGCGCACCTCGTCGTAGAGGGCCTCCCAATCGCCGCGGAGGACGAGGCCGCGGGTGATGACGATGTCGATCTCCTTGGCACCGTCTGCGATTGAGGCGTGGATCTCCGCGAGGCGCTCCTTCATGGGGCTCAGCCCCGCGGGAAAGCCCGTGGACACGGCGGCCACGGGGACGCCGGAGCCTTCGAGGGCCTTCACCGCCGTGGCCACCAGACCGTGGTAGACGCAGACCGCGCCGGTGGTGATGCCCAGCTCCGCGGCGCCCAGGGCCTCCAGGAGGTCCTGACGAACCGGGTTGCGGGCCTTGGCACAGAGGCGGCGCACGTTGCCCGGCGTGTCATCACCGGAAAGAGTCGTCAGATCCATCAGCGTGATGGCCCGCAGCAGCCAGGCCGCCTGCCAGGCCTTCTTGACGGTGCGGCGCCCCGGCAGGGAGCCCACCCGGCGCTCCACGGCGCTGCGGTTGATGCGGATGGCCCGCACCGGGTCCAGGTCGAAGGGATGGATGGGATTCCGTGCGTGGGCTGCGGGGAGGACGCCGCCGGCCGCTCCGGGACCCGCCGCTTCCACGGGGGAATCGACAGGACTGGCCACCCTCATGTGCACCTCCGGAATCGTCGCGATCCCCTTGGGCTGGACCAGGCTGTCCCACGGATCGGGTGCCGTCCATTCTTGGGTGCCGGACCCGGGTTGTCCACTCCCGGAGCTTCTAGGTGGCGCCTTCGGGAAGCTCCGCGGTCTCCGGTGCGGTCCGCTCCCCCCGGGTCAGGAGGACGGCGGCGGTCATGTCGCCGGTGACGTTCAGCAGCGTCTTGAAGATGTCGGGGATGGCGTCCGCCGCCTCCAGGATCACGATGCCTTCGATGGGAACGCCGGCGGCGAGGTAGGCGGGAAGGGTCTTGAAGGCGCCCCCGCCGCCGGGCACGCCGAGGGCCGTGAAGCTCAGGAGGATGACCGTGGCGATGAACACCGCCATCCGCCAGGGGCCGATGGTGACGCCGAAGACGTGGGCCAGGAAAAGCACCTTCAGGATCGCCGACAGGGTCCGGTTCACCTTGAAGGTGGAGACCGAGAGCGGCAGGAGGAAGCCCGTCGCCGTGGCAGGCAGGCCGAGGTGGAGGCGTCCGCCGTCGACGAGGGCGGGCAGGGCCGCGAGGGAGCTGCGCGTGCCCACCGCCACCAGCTGGGCCGGGGCGACGGCGCGGACAAAGGCCCTCATGGGCACCCGGCCGAAGAGCGCCGCCAGGGGATAGAGCAGCAGCGTATACAGCAGCATCGGGATGGAGACCACCACGATGAAGGCGCCGATGAGGCCCGCGGCGTGGAAGCCCGTCCCCATGGCGAAGGCGTAGGCCAGGGCGAAGACTCCGATGGGCGTGAGCCAAAGCACCCAGTGGACCGCGATGAGCATGGCGGCGGCGAGGCCGTGGATCAGCTCGGCCAGGGGCCGGCGCCGGGGTTCCGGCAGGCGGTTGATGGCCGCGCCGAGGAGCAGGGTGAACAGCATGAGGGGCAGGATCTCCCCTCGCGCCGCGGCCTCGAACAGGTTGGAGGGGACCAGGGCGGTCACCCAGGTGGCCGGGAGGCCGCCCGGCGCCGCGGCCCGGGCGGCCTCGGGGATCGCCGTCGCAGCCTTGATCCCGGCGATGGCGGCGGCATCCACCGGCACGAAGGCGAGGAGCGCAGGTGCGACGGCGAGGGCCAGGAAGCCCCCGAGGAGCAGGAGCGCCACGAAGAGCAGCAGGGCTTTCAGGCCGAGCCGGGCCATGTGGGGCTGCGCCTCCCGGCTCACCATGGCCGCCAGGAGCTGGGACAGCACCACCGGCAGGACGATCACCTGCAGGGCGTTGACGAAGACCGAGCCCACCGGGCCGCAGGCCGACCGGAGTCCCGTGAAGAAGGGGCCGCCCAGATGGCCGCCGAGGATGCCAAGGCCCAGCGCCGCCGCCAGGGCGGTAACGGAGGCCAGGGTCAGGCCCATCCTGCCGTTGCCCGGGATGGTTGCGTCGCTCACCGTTGCCCCGGTGGGAGGGACAACGACGCGATCCCTGTCTGGAAGACTCGGTGCGAACGGTGCAACTGTCCTCCCCTCCGGGGCGGAATGCCCTCCCCAGGGAAACCGGGAAGCCCGCCTCCGCGCAACAGCCAGGGTGTACCGGCGCGTAGGGCCCACGCCGACGGCCCCTATACTGGCGAAGCCGGAGCCGCGCGGTAACCCTTGCTCCCGGGAACTGGCCCCACCGACCTGAGATCCCCATGCGCCGACCTCTCTTCGCCTTCGCCCTCGACGCCCTGCCGCCGGGGCTGGTGGAGGACTGGATCAGGGACGGCGTGACGCCCCGGCTCGGGGCGTGGAAATCCCGGGGGGCCTACGGCCGCCTGTCGAAGTCCGCGGAGCATCCCCACGAAACCAGCTGGTCCGCCTTCCTGCAGGGCTGCCAGCCCGACTCCAGCGGCGAGTGGGGACGCCATGTCTACCATGCGGACCAGTACCGCGTGGAGGACCGGCCGACCTACGCGCTCGCCGCGGCCCCACCCTTCTACACCCATCTCCGGGAGGGCGACGCGGTGCTCTTCGACGTGCCCCACGCCGGCGTCCTGCCCTCCCTCGGGGGCCTGCAATGTCTGGGCTGGGGCGTGGAGGAGAACCTCTTCCGGGCCTCCTCCCAGCCCCGTGAGCTCTATGGCGAGCTGGTGCGCCGCCACGGTCCCCACCCCTTCTTCGGCGGCGCCGCGGCGCGGGTGCTGGGGGAGGACGCCGAGGGCACCCGGAGCACCTTCCGCCTGCCGAGCTTCTACGACCCCGCCGTCCAGGCGGAGCTGCAAGCGCAGATCGGCGAGGGCATCCGGCGGCGGGAGGCGATCCTCCTCGACCTCCTGGGCCGCGGGCCCTGGCGCTTCGCCCTCGCCGTCAGCGCCGAACTCCACCTCGCCACCCACATGTTGTGGCACCGGCCGGACGCCCTGGCGGAACTGGCGTCCCAGTTCGACGCTTCCCTGGGGCGCATCCTGGACGCCCTGCCCGCGGACGCGGACATCGCGCTCTTCTCCGTCTCGGGCATGGCGGCCAACCACACGGACCTGCCCACCAGCCTCTTCCTCCCGGAGCTCCTCTACCGCCTCCAGTTCGGGGAGGCCGCCCTCGCCGCCGGGGACACCGCCCCGCCTCCGCCGCCCCCCGCGCAGCACTATCGCCGCCACTGGCGGGAGGAGGTCTGGGACCTGCGCACCGCCGCCGGCGAGCGGGACCTGGAATCCCCGGCGGAGCAGGAGCGGCGGGGCGATCCCTTCGACTGGTGCCCCCTCAACTGGTACGCACCCCTCTGGCCCCGCATGCGGGCCTTCGCCCTGCCCAGCTTCAGCCACGGCATGGTGCGCCTGAACCTGCGGGGAAGGGATCCCAAAGGTCTGGTGGCGGCGGAGGACTATGAGCGGACCTGCGGGGAACTGACCGAAGCCATCCGCGGCCTCGTCAACGCGCGCTCCGGCCGGCCCCTCGCCCTGGGAGTGCACCGCACGCGCCAGCGCGCCCTGGACGACGATCCCCGGCTGCCCCCCGTCGACCTGGTGGTCACCTGGGATCCGGCGGAGGCCACGGACGTGGCGGACAGCCCACGGGTGGGCCGCATCGGGCCGGCGCCCTGGCTCCGCCCCGGCGGCCACATACCGGACGGCTTCTGCATCCTGGCGGGACCGGAGATCGCCGCGGGCGGCGCCCTGCCCGCCGGCGCCGGTCCCGCGGATCTCACCGCCACCCTCGTGGCGCTGCTGGGGCTGGAGCCGCCGGCGAACCTGGAGGGACGCTCCCTCCTCCCCGCGAGCTCGGTCCCCTCCCGGAACGGCCGGATCAGCCCATAAGCCGGCCCAGCACCGGCGCGGGATCCCAGAAGGCCCGCAGGGTGGCGATGCGGCCTTCGCCATCGACGCGGATCAGGTCCACGCCTTCAAAGGTCACCTGGGCGCCGTTCCGCCCCCGGCCTTCGCCATCCCAGACCACGGCGAACTCGTCGCCGCAGCGGAAGTGGGCGCGGGGCCGGAGGGCCACCGTCTCGAAGAGGCCGCCGATCTGGGTGAGGAAGGCCTTGACCCCCGCCGGCGAGCGGTTCACCGGGCTGCCCACGGGATCCTCGTGGTGGATCTCAGGCGCGAAGCAGGCCGCCACCCCGTCCCAGTCCATGGCGGAAAGAGTGGCGAAGTAGGCGTCGATAGACGGATGGATGGGGGCGTGGCTCATGGAGTTCTCCTGGGGCTGGGATGACGGGGATTGTAGCCCCGTGACCGCACCCTCAACTCACCTCGGCGATCCGCAGGCGCTGGCCCTCCTGGCCCAGCCAGTCCTGCTGGGCCTCGCTGAGGCCCGCCCGCACCGCCTCCGCGGCGGCCTCCCGGCAGCGGCGCAGCAGGGCCGCATCCCGGATCAGGTCCGCGGCCTGGAACTGGGGCAGCCCCGACTGGCGGGTGCCGAAGAACTCGCCGGGGCCGCGCAGTTCCAGGTCGCGCTGGGCGATGCGGAAGCCGTCCTGGGTCTCCACGAGGACCTGGAGCCGCTCACTCTCGCTGTCCGAGAGCATCAGGAAGCAGCTCTTCGCCGTGCCCCGACCCACCCGGCCCCGGAGCTGATGGAGCTGGCTCAGCCCGAAGCGTTCGGCGTGGTCCACCACCATGACCGAGGCGCCCGGCACGTCCACCCCCACTTCGATCACCGTGGTGGCCAGGAGGAGCCTGGCGTCGCCGGCGACGAAGCGGGCCATGCGGGCCGCCATGTCGTCGGCCTTCAGGCGGCCGTGCACCACCTCCATCTCCACGCCGGGGAAGCGCTGGCGCAGCAGGGCCTCCATGGCCTGGATGTCCCGCAGGCGGACTTTGGTCTCGTCCGTGGGATCGATGGCGGGGCTCACCACGAAGGCCTGGCGGCCCGCCGCCAGCTCCCGGCCCACGAGTTCCCAGGCGCGCTCCGCGGCGCCGTGGGCCAGCAGCTTCGACGCGATGGGCTGGCGGCCGGGAGGCAGCTCGTCCAGCACGCTCTGATCCAGGTCGCCGAAGAGGGCCAGGGCGAGGCTGCGGGGGATGGGCGTGGCGCTCATCACCAGCCAGTGGGGATCCAGGCCCTTGGCCTTCAGCGCCTCCCGCTGCTTCACGCCGAAGCGGTGCTGCTCGTCCACGATCACCAACTGCAGCTTCGCGAATTGCACCGCCTCCTGGAAGAGGGCGTGGGTGCCCACGATGTAGCGGGCCTCCCCGGACGCGATGCGCCGCAGGGCCTCCCGCTTCTCCACCGCCTTCATGGGCCCGAGGAGGCATTGCAGGGCCCCGGCCCGGCCCCCCAGCAGCCGCTCGAAGTTCGCCGCGTGCTGGCGCGCGAGCACCTCCGTGGGCGCCAGGAGGGCCGCCTGGCCGCCGGTTTCCGAAACCATCGCCATGGCCAGGAGGGCCACAAGGGTCTTGCCGCTGCCCACGTCGCCCTGAAGGAGGCGGTGCATGACGCGCCCCGACGTCAGGTCCTCCACGATCTCCTTGAAGGCCCGGCGCTGGGCGCCGGTGAGGTGGAAGGGCAGCAGGGCCTTGAGGCGCTCCCGCAGCTCCGGCGAGGTGGGGACCACGGAGCCCTTGCGTGCCATGCGGCCGGCGCGGCGCAGCTCGACGCCCAGGGAAAACGCGAAGAGCTCCTCCGTGGCGAGGCGGCCATGGGCCGGGGTGGTGCGCGCCTCCAGGCGCGCAGGGTCGTCCTCGTCCGCGGGGGCGTGCAGCGCTTTAAGAGCCGGCAGCAGTGGCGGCAGGTCCTTTGCGAGCTCCGGGGGGAGCCACTCCGGCGGCTCCCCGGCACAGGCCAACGCCTCTTCGACGAGATGCTGGCGGACCCGGCCTCCCAAGGCCCCCAGCTTCCGGTAGAGGGGCAGGAAGCGGCGCACCCAGGAGGCCTCGGCTTCGCGACCCAGGAGTTCGAACTGGGGCGAGCGCAGTTCGAGCCCTGCCCGCCCGTGGACGAGGGGGCCAAAGGCCAGCATCCGCTCACCGGGCCTGAGGGAGCGCCCCAGGTAGGGCTGGTTGAAGAAGACGAGGCGCAAGGTGCCGGTGCCATCGTCCAGCAGCACCTCGGTGATGGCCATGCGCTGCACCCGGGAGGTGCTCTGGCGCACCTCCCGCACGGCGCCGAGGACGGTGACGATCCCCTGCCCCGCGCCATCGAAGCCGGCCAGGTCGAGGCTGCCCAGGGATAGCACGCTGCCCCGGTCCACGTAGCGGAAGGGCAGCGCGAAGAGCAGGTCCCGCAGGGTGTGGATGCCCGCCTCCCGCAGGGCCTCCGCCCGGGCGGGGCCGAGGCCGCGCAGGACGCCGACCTTGGAAGCCAGGGGGAGTTTCAAAAGGCGCTCTTTCACCCAATCATCCTAAGCTGGGTGGATGGACGGGAACCGTTGGGGACTGGGCGCATGAGGAAGGCCGCATGCGCCTGAAGCTCCCCGCCGTCGGACTCCTCTGCGCGTCGGCGATCGTGTCGGCGCAAACCCCCGGCGCCGTGGATCCCGCGGCTTGGGAGCAGTTGGAAGCCCGGGGCGCGCGCTTCTCCGCCATCGAGATCCGCATCGGCGACGTGTTCGATCCCACCCAGCCCCACGAGAACCACTGGATCGCCCGCACGGCGAACCTCCTTCACATCGAGACGCGCCGGAAGGTGGTGGCGCGGGAGCTCCCCTTCAAGGCCGGGGACCGTGTCAACGCGCGGCTGATCCATCAGGTGGAGCGCAACCTCCGGGCCTTCCGCTTCCTCAAGGACGCCTTCATCGATCCGGAAGTGCAGGCCGACGGCACCGTGAAGGCCATCGTGCGCACCCAGGACGCCTGGACCCTCAAGGTGAGCGCGGGCTTCACCCAGGTGGGCGGGCAGCGCAACTTCGGGTTCAGCCTGAAGGAGGTCAATTTCCTGGGCTTCGGCAAGGACCTGTCCCTGGCCCACGAGCGCACCACCGAGCGCTCCACCGACACGCTGCTCTACCAGGACCGGCAGTTCCTGGGCAGCGACTGGTCCTTCGCCGCCCGCTACCAGATCCTCTCCGACGGCAAGACCCGCTACCTCGAGCTGGGGCGGCCCTACCGCGGCCTGGACACGCCCTGGTCCATGACCTTCAGCGTCGCCTCCTCGGATTCCCTGACCTCGGTGTACAACCTGCGGCGGACCGCCTTCGAGTTCGCCTCCCGCCTGGACAACGGCTTCTTCGAAGGGACCTGGGCCCGCGCCGCCCGGGGGCCTCAAGTGCAGCGCTTCGGCGGAGGGCTGGACCTGCGCAGCGCACGCCACGGCGAGATCCGCCCCGTGGAGCCCGAGGCCATGGCCGACGGCCCCCTGCCCCCGCCGGACCTGCCGACGCGCCAGCTCGTGGGCTTCCACCTGGCCTGGTCCCTTTACGAAGACCGCTTCCAGGACTTCCAGGACCTGGCGGGCATGACCCACACCGAGGACTACAACCTCGGCTGGGAGGCCGGCCTGCGGGTGGGACTCTACGCCCGGGCCCTGGGCGGCGAGGCCAACGCGCCCTTCTTCTCCGGCCACGCGGCGAAGGGTTGGCTCCCCGTACCCGAAACCCTGCTGCTCCTGCGGACCCAGGCCACGGGGCGCCGGGAGCCCGAGGGCTGGCGGAACGCCCTGCTCTCCGGCAGCCTCACCGCCTACTACAAGGGCTTCCCGTCCCAGACCCAGGCGGCCTACCTGCAAGTGGACATGGCCCGGAAGCCCGATCCGGAGAGCCTGCTCTACCTGGGGGGACTGGACGGGCTGCGGGGCTACGCCAACCACCTGCTCCTGGGGGACCGGCGGTGGCTCGTCTCCCTCGAAGAGCGGCCCATCACGCCCATCAACTGGCTGGGCATCCTCCAGCTTGGCTTCGTCGTGTACGCCGATGCCGGCGCCATCCGCCGGGCGGACACCGGGCGCTGGAGCCGCACCTACGTGAATGTCGGCGGGGGTCTGCGCTTTGGCGACCTGAAAAGCTCCCTGGGCCGGGTCTTCCTCATCACCATCGCCTATCCCCTGGTGCGGGATCCTGGCATGGACCGCTCCCAACTGGTGATCGGCAACGTGGTGAGGTTCTGACGGAACCGTGGAAGCCCGTCAGGCGCTCCTGAGGCGCTCCGCGAGGAGGGCGTGCCCCGCCTCCGCGGCGAGGTCCGCGGCGTCCTGACCCTGGTCCGTGCGCAGGGCCGGATCCGCGCCCGCTCCGAGGAGCAGCTCGACCAGGGTGCCGGCGCCCCGCCTGGCCACTGCATGCAGGGCCGTGTAGCCACCCTGCTGCCGGGCGTCCACGTCCGCGCCCCGCACCAGGAGCGCCGCGGTGATCTGGAAGGCCGCCCGTTCGTCCCGGCCCGCCAGGGCCGAATGGAGGGGCCGCAGGCCCGAGCCGTTGCGGGCCTCGGCGCAGGGATCGGCGCCGTGCTCCAGGAGCCAGTCCACCGCCGCGGGGTGGCCGAAGAAGGCCGCGAGGTGCAGGGCCGTGAAGCCATCCGGCGCGAAGCCCCGCAGGTCCGGCGTGCCCGCCAAGGCCTCCAGCCGCTCCGTGTCATCGAGGGCCGCAGCCTCGAAGAGGTCCAGGTCCGCCGTCAGAGTGCCAAGTTCCCGGGCTAGGCGGCCGTGCCCTGCGTAGAGGGCCGCCAGGGCCGGCCGCAGGCCGCCGGGCCCGCGGAAGGACAGCAGTTCGGGATCCGCCTCCGCCATGGCCAGGGCGGTGTCATCGAAGCCTTCTTCGATCTGCGCGAGCAGGGTGGCGAGGGGATCCATGTCAGAGGACGCGCCGGCGGTGCCGCCACTGCGTTTCGGAGGTCTTCGGCGATGGGGACCCGGCCAACTGGGCGCGGGATGACGAGGACATGGCGCCCTCCTGGGGGGATTCCAGTCCAGTCTGAACCCCCGGTCCTGGGTGCAGGCGGAAAAAGTGTCTATATTTCATCCAAGCACCCGAACGCACACCCCCACCGCGCGAACCCGGACCCTCAACCGCGCGCACCCGGAGCCGCCGTGGCACGCATCGACCAGTACCTGATCCAGATGGCCCAGCAGGAGGCTTCGGCCCTCCTGCTCAACGCCAACACCAAGCCGGTCTTCGAACTGCCCGCCGGCCATCGCGCCCAGCTCGCCTCCGGGGACCTCGAAGGTCCCACCCTGGACGGCGTCGTGAAGGAGATCCTGCCGGAAGACCTGAAGACCACCTACCTCCGGGGCGACACGGTGACCTTCAGCTACACCCTGGGGGACGACGCCTTCGTGGTGCGGGCCAGCCGCGCCAACGGCAATCCCCGGGTGGTGGCCATCCGCAAGCCCGGCGGCGGGATGGCCCGCCTCGAGCCGGCCCCTCCGAGGCCCGCGCCGAGGGCGGACAGCACCGGCACGAACCCCACGGGTTTTGCCTTGGGCACGGAGGTCCCGGCGCCTCCTGCGGCCCCCGCCGCGCCCCCGCCCGCGGTCCCGGCCCCGAGCCGCCCTGTCCCCACGATGCCCACGCCGCCCACCATGCCCACGCCGCCCTCGCCGGTGATCCCCACCATCAAGCCGGTGGCCCGGCCGGTGGCCAACCTCGAGGACCTCTTCCAGAAGGTCGTGGACGTGGGTGGCTCGGACCTCTATCTCAACCCCGGGGAGATTCCGCTAGTGCGCCTCCACGGCCGGGTGGAGCAGCTGGAAGGCGCCGCGGCCCTTTCCGGCGCCGACCTCGAGCAGGCCCTGAAGACCCTGCTCTCGCCCAAGCACTGGACCATGCTCCACGAACACCACGCCACGACTTTCAGCCACCCCATGCCGTCCCGGGACTGCAACCTCCGGGTGGACGCCATGCGGGACGGCCGTGACCTCGCCATGGCGATGCGGGTGATGCCCAAGAGCATCCCCTCCCCGGACATGCTGGGCTTCAGCGAAGCCATCAGCCGCCTCTGGGACGTGAAGCGGGGCCTGGTGCTGCTCACCGGTCCCTTGGGCTCGGGACGCACCACCACGCTGGCCTCCCTCTTCAGCCTCGCCGCCGCGTCCCAGCCGGGCTACCTCGTGACCGTGGAGGATTCCATCTCCTTCCACATCCCCCCGCGGCAGGCGGTGCTGCGCCAGCGCGAAGTGGGCGGGGACGGCCTCGCCCAGCGCCGGGCCATCCAGGCGGCCCTGCGCCAGGCGCCGGACATCCTCGGGGTGGACGAGGTGCAGGACGCGGAAACCTTCCTGATGCTGCTGGAGGCGGCCAACGCCGGCAGCCTGGTCATCGCCACCCTGCAGGGCGCGTCGGCCATCAGCGTGCTGCAGCACACCGTGGACATGTATCCGGAGGAGCGCCAGGGCCTGGTGCGCGCCATGCTCGCCAACAGCCTGCGGGCGGTGGTGTCCCACTCCCTGCTGCGGCGCAAGGACGGCGGGCAGGTCGTCGCCTTCGAAAGCCTCTTCAACACCCCCGCCATCGCCAGCCTCATCCGCGCCGGCACCTTCAAGGCGACATCCCCGCCTCCATGAAGACCGGCCGGGCCTACGGCCAGGTCCAGTACACCGAAGCCCTCGTCGCCCACATCCAGTCCGGCGCCCTCGACCCCATGGAAGCCTACCTCCGCACCCCCGACCGGGAAGCCTTCATGGCCGCCTGCAAGAAGGCCAAGATCGCCTTCGAACCCAGGAAGCAGGCGGGCGGGGTGGTGGAGGCGTAGGAAAGCCTCCTCAGATCGCGTTGTCCCAGTTCCCCCGCGCGTTGAACCCGTACATGTTCCCGTCGTCGCTGCCGCCGATGGCGGCCTGGCCATCGGCGCTGAGCTGGAAGGGCCAGTTCATCTGGTCCGTCTTGAAGCGGCCGAGGATGGTCCCGTCGGCGGCGTTGAGGACGTAGTAGCGGCCCGGGGTGAGGGCGCTGCCGTCGGGCTCGCCGGTGCCGAAGCCGAGGAGTTGGTCGTTGCCGGCGAGCATGTGGTTGCAGGGGTTCGGGAAGTACTCCACCGGCGTGGTCCAGGCCAGGCTGCCGCTGGTGCCGTGGTTGTCCACCCGGCAGACGACGCCCACCTTGTCCCCCAGGCTGGAATTGCCGTTGCTGCCCATCACCAGGAAGGATCCGTCGGCGGAAATGGACACGTTGCTGGAGGTGGAGATGTTCGCCGGGGCGAAGGTCCAGTCGGGGGTCTTGTTCGCGATGAAGTTGGCCCGGGTGAAGTAGGCCACGCCGTTCGTGCCGCTGAGGACCGCCGCCATGGCGGCGCCGTCCGGCGTGATGGAGACGAACTTCGTGTAGGCGCCGCTGGAGCCCGACGCAGGCTCCGAGCCCAAGACCTGCCGGGACTGCAGCGCCGCGCGATGTTCCTGCACCGTGCGGCGGACATCCAGGGCCGCATCCTCGGCCCCGGCATCGGCGCCGGTCCCCGCGGGAATGGTCCAGCTGGCGTAGACCACCAGCATCCGGTCGATGTTCTGGAAGAGGATCACGCTGGGGGACCCGTAGAGCCCGGCGATGATCCACTTGCCGTCATCGGACATGGCCAAGGTCTGGATGCTCACGGCGGAGTTGGTGTAGCCCCCCAGGGCCACGTAGGCGCCGTCCACCAGCTGGTAGAGGTAGATCTGCTGGCCACTCCCCGAGTAGGTGGCGCCGCAGCCCGCGGCCATCCAGCGGCCGTCGGGGGTCATGGCGATCTGGTTCACCCGGGAACCGGTCTGCTGGTCCACGAGCACGGTCCCGTCACTGACCCGGATGGCCCGGAGGCGGCCTTGGTAGACGCCGCCGCCCGTGTTCTGCCAGCCGCCGGCGGCGGCGAGGGTCCCGTCCGCACTGAGCTTGACCCAGAAGACGCCGTCCACCGCTCCGGTCCAGAGGTCGGAGCGGAGCAGACTGCCGTCGGTGCCGTTGAGGAGGTACAGCCCGAAATTCGCCGTCGTATCGAACTTGAAGGTTCCGCCGGCCACCACGGTGCCCGCGGCGTCGCTGTCCGTGGTGTTGAACCAGAGGCCGCTGGGGGCGGCGTAGGGCGGCCAAGCCGTGGTCATGTCGGTCATGGGAGCTCCGGTGTGGGCTGGGTTGGGGTTGTGAGACCTCATCCTAGAGGGAAAGCTCAATCCGCAGAACCACCCATGCGCGCGGCCAGGTCCTCCAGGCACAGTTCCACGGCCCGGTTCGGCTCCGCGGTCTTGCCCAGCTTGATCCGCGCATAGGGCGTGGCCATGTGGCTCGCCGCGTGGGCTTCAAGGTGGTCGGCGATGTTGGGCTGCTGCTGGATGATGACCGCCCGGTTCTCCCGCCCCAGGGCCTTGGCGTTCTCCAGCTGGTGATCGTTGGCGCTGCCCGGCAGCGGGATGAGGAGGGCGCCCCGCCCGGCGGCCTTCAGCTCCGCGCAGGTGGACGCGCCGGCCCGGGAGATCACGAAGCTGGCCGCCTCCATCGCCCCCGCCATGTCCTCGATGAAGGGGACGAGCCGGTGGCGTTCATGGCGGGGCTGGTGCTGCAGGCGGGCGAGCTCGGCGGCGCCGGTCTGGTGCAGGATCTCCCAGTCCGGGAACTGTTCCAGCAGGATCGGCGCTGCGAGCAGCATGCCCTCGTTGATGGCCCTCGCCCCGCCGCTGCCGCCCAGGACCAGCAATGTGTAGGGCGCCTTCAAGTCCTTCACCTTCCGGAACTCCCGCAGGAAGTCCGGGCGCACCGGCGTACCCACCGTGAGGCAGTCGGCACCGGGCAGCAGGGCCCGCACCGCGTCCATCCCGCACCAGACGCGCGCTGCGTCCTTCGCCACCCGCAGGATCAGCTTGCCTGGCGCGGCATTGCTTTCGTGCAGGAAGAAGGGGATGCCCAGGCTGCGGGCCGCCAGCAGGGCCGGCGCCGCCGCGTAGCCACCGGTGCCGACCACAGCCCAGGGCCGGGCCTGCCGCCAGGCCGCGACGAGCCGCCGCTTGGCCCGCAGCAGCTTCCAGGTCGCCGCCACCACGCGCAAGGGCGAGCGCCCCACGAAGCCCTCCACGTCCAGCAGCTCGTGGGCCCACGGAGAGTCCGGCAGCTTGCGGCCCTCGATGCCCCGGAGCCCGCCGACGAACACGATGGGCCGGTGCGGCCAGCGGGCCTTCGCCCCCTCCGCCAGGGCGACGGCCGGGAAGAAGTGGCCTCCCGTGCCGCCGCCGGTGAAGACGAGCGCGTTGGTGTAGTCCGGCTGATCCATGGCTCCAGGGTAGACCAGGGCGCGGCCCGGAGCCTGGAGGCTACTTCCGCTTGGCGGTGAAGATGCCGTTGGGCTGGTCGAAGTCCACGGCCGTGGCGGGCCCGGCGGCGTCGGCCTTGAACTCCACGAAGAAGCCCGTGAGGCCCTTGATGGCGAAGCGGTTGCCTCGGACCGGCATCAGCTCGTAGGTGGGCTGGCCCTTGAGGTCCGCCACGAGGACCGTGCCGCGCACGGAGAACACCGCCTCCATGTCCGAGCGCATCAGGTAGGTGCCGGCGAAGCGCGCGAGAAAGGCGGGATCCGTCAGGCGGGCGTCGGCCTGCTTGACGAAGACGATGGGCTTCACCGAAGGCTCCAGGGCGACCTGCACCGAGTCGATCTCGCCGTCGAGCCCCATGCCGAACTGCAGCTTCTCGTCCTCGAAGACGGGATCGTCGGCCTTCAGGCCGTTGAAGGTGTCGTAGTGCCAGTGTTCGAAGGAGGTGGTGATGGCGTTGAAGGTCATCGCCAGCTTCCCATCCCGCTGCGCCACCTTCATGACGCCGTAGCCTGGATGCTCATAGTCGCCGGCGTAGTCCGGCAGTGGGTGGCTGGGCTGGGTGCCGGACTTGCGGGCCGCCTTCTTCTTTTCCTCGGCCTCCTTCTGCTGGGCCTTGGATTCCGCCCGGCGCTTCAGGGCCTCGCCGCTCCAGTCGCGGAATTCCAGGCCCAGGAGCCGGTCCAGGGCGTGGCGCGGGATGAGCTCCCGGGTCGGCGTGCCGTCCATGTTGGTGAGCACGACGATGCCCAGGTCCGAGCCCGGCACCAGCATCACCATGGCGGAGAAGCCGTCGATGTTGCCGCCGTGGTGGACCCGCAGGTGGCCGCGGTACACGTCGGTGAACCAGCCCGGAGCGTAGCCGCCGGGCACCAGCTCGGGCTTGGTCTGGGGCAGGCCCATGAGCATCTTCGGCGTGTGGAGGAACTCCACGCTGCCGGGGCTGAGCACCGCCTTGCCGGCGATGCGTCCCTTGTCCAGGTGGAGCCTGAGCCAGGCGGCCATTTCATGGACGGAGGCGTTGATGGAACCCGCGGGGCCCACATTGGTGATGCTGCGGTGGGGGATCTTCTTCACCGTGCCGTCCTTCTCCTCCCGGTAGGGCTCGGAGAAGTCGGCGTCCTTGCGGGCCTCGTCCACGGAGAAGTTCGCCCGCTTCATGCCGAGGGGCTTGAAGATGCGTTCCCGGACGTTGTCCTCCCAGCTCTTTCCAGTGATCTCCTCCGTCAGGTAGCCGGCGGTGAGAAACATGGCGTTGTTGTACTGGAAGTCCGTGCGGAAGTCCTTGTTGGGCTCCAGGAACTGAAGGCGCCGGACCATGTCCTTGCGGGTCAGGGTGGCGTTGTACCAGAGGGCGTCGTGGCGGGGCATGCCGCTGCGGTGGGTGACCAGGTCGAGGGGCGTCATGCGCTCGGTGGCCACCGGATCCTGCAGCCTGAACCAGGGGATCCAGGTGCGCACGGGCTTCTCCCAGTCCAGCTTCCCCTCGTCCACCAGCGCCGCCATCACCGCGGTGGTGAAGGCCTTGGTGCTGCTGCCGATGGGCAGAAGGGTGTCGGCGGTCATGGGCAGCTTCTTCTCCGCGTCCCGCCAGCCGTAGCCCTTGGCCATGACGAGGTCGCCGCCCTTCACGATGGCGATGGCCAGGCCCTGCACCTTCCAGTCGGCGCGGATCTTCTCCACCACCGCGTCGAAATCCTTGAGGGCGGCCCGGGCCTTGTCGGCACCCTTGAGCTCCCGGGCGAGGCTGAAGGGCAGCGCCTGCCCGCCCTGGGTGAAGGTCCCCGCGAAGGCGGACCCGTCGGCGACCACCTCGCCCTTGAAGGCGGGGTCGCCGGGAATCCCTGGGAGGGCGAAGGAGACGGCGCGCCCCGCCACCTTCACGTCCTTCAGCGCGAGGTCCTGGAGGCCCTGCTGCGGGATCGAAAGGCGTCCCTTCCAGCCTTCCGGCGCGGCTTCCAGATCCACCAGGACCTTGAGGGCCGAGCCGGGCACCTGGATGGCGCCTTCCCAGTGGCCGGCGATGGCGGGGGCGGGCGCCTGGGCAAAGGCCGCGGCGCAGACGAGGAGGGCGGGGATGGGACGGAGGGCGGGCAGGAGGTTGGCGCGGAGCATGGACCGGTGCATGGGGTCTCCAGAAAAGGGGCCGTCAGGCCTTGGGAACGAGCATGAGCTTGGCGAGGGCGCCGAGGAGCCTGCCGACGCCGCGGGCGAGGTGCAGGATGGCGACGAAGCCCAGCAGGCCGAAGAGGAGCATGACGATCAGGCCCGGCGTGCCGACGGCGAATTGATGGCCTTCCCAGGCATTGACCACCGGGAGCCCGAAGATCCAGTGGCCGAAGGGCGCGACGATGAAGGCGCCGGAGAGGCTGAGCAGGACGCTGAACACGGTGAAGGTCGCCAGACCCAGGGGCAGCTTGAGGGCCAGGTAGAGCACGGAGAACCAGGTGGTGCGGTCCGTCAGCAGCGCCTTGGCGCGGGCGAAGAGGCCTTCGCCCTGGGGCAGCAGGCGGGCCCGGCGGGGCATGCGCACGTCCAGCAGGACCTCCACGAGGCGGCCTTCCGCCAGGGCCAGTATCCGGGTGGTGGTCATGAAGAAGAGGAAGAAGGGGACGCCGATGATGAGGACTGCCAGACCCAGGCTGAGGCTGAGGCCGGTGGTGACCCAGGTGAAGGCGAAGATCCCCGTCACGAGGGAGGTCAGCATGTAGAACAGGCTGGTGTAGGCCTTCAGGTTCCAAAGCACGCCGAAGAAGGGGACGCCGGACTGGGGCGCCGGCGGCGGCTTCAGGGCCTTCTGCACCGTGGCCTCCGTGGTCCTCCAGGCTTCGGCGACTTCGCCGGGCGTGCCATAGGCCTCGAAGACGCCCGCCAGGACCGCTCCCCCGTCCGCGCCGGGTTCCGCCTCCTGCGCCGCGTCCAGGGCGGCGCGGAGGTGGGCCTCCGTATCCGCCAGGGCGTCCTGGACCAGGGCGGGATCCGCGTCCGCGAGGGCGGCGCGGAGTTCCTCGAGATAGGCGCCCAGGGGCTCGTCCAGCGTGCGCTCAACCTTCATGGGGAACTCCTTTCAGCACGGCGTCGAGGCCGTCGCGGGTCGCGGTCCAGATGCGGATCCAGGCATGGAGGGCCTGGAGCCCGCCGGGGGTGAGGGCGTAGTACTTCCGGGGAGGGCCCGTCACCGAAGGCTCCACCCGGCTTTCCAGCAACGCCATGGCTTCCAGGGAGCGCAGCACCGGATAGAGGGTGCCGAGCTTCACTGAAGGAGCCTGGGCCTCCAGGCTTTTGGCGATCTGGTAGCCATAGAGGGGTTCCTTGGACTGGGCCAGGACCGCCAGGAGCATGAGGGCATGGGTGCCCGCGGTGAGTTCCTTCTGGAATTTGCGTTCGGTCTGGGACAGCGGTTCCATGTGGGGCCTCGGGTTCAGGGGAGCTACGGGGTACTTGCGAGTCCCGATTAGTATGAAGTTAGTAATAGTCTGTTTTTTGAATGCCAACGCCCCCGGATCCGATGCCCGATCCCCGTCCAGAGCCGCCCAGGGACGGGTTCCGGGGGAATCATGACGGGACTCACACCGCCCCCTTGGCTAGAATGGAAGGTCCTGCCGAGACACCGCTTTCCATGTCCGGAATCAGCGCCCGCAGGCCCTTTCCCGGAGATCCCATGAAGATCCTCGTCGCCCTGAAGCAGGTGCCCGATACCGAGACCAAGGTCAAGGTGGCCGCCGATGGGAAGTCCCTCGATCCCGCCGACGTGAAGTGGATCACCAGCACCTACGACGAGTACGCCCTCGAGGAGGCCCTGCGCCTGAAGGAGTCCAAGGGCGCGGAAGTGACGGTCGTCTCCCTGGGGGGCGACAGCGTCAAGGACGTCCTGCGCAATGCCCTGGCCCTGGGGGCGGACGCCGCCGTCCTGCTGAAGAGCGACGCCTCGGACCCCCTGGCGGTGGCAACCGCCCTGGCGGCCTATGCCAAGGACAAGGGCTTCGACCTGATCTTCGCGGGCAACAAGGGCATGGGCGGCGACAACGCCTCCGTGGGCCCCATGCTCGCGGAGCTGCTGGGCATCGCCCAGGCCAACGTGGTCGTGAAGTTCGAAGTGACCGACGCGGGCTTCCGCGCCGAGCGGGAGATCGAGGGCGGCACCGAAGTGGTGGAAGGCGCGCTGCCGGCGGTCATCACTGCCCAGAAGGGCCTCAACGAGCCCCGCTACGCCAGCCTGAAGGGCATCATGGCGGCCAAGAAGAAGACCATCGAGGAAGTGGAAGCCACGGCCCCCGCCGGCGCCACCGCCGTCATCGCCCTGGTCCTGCCGGCGGCCCGGCCCGAAGGCCGCAAGCTGGACGGCGATGCCGCTGCCCAGGCCGCAGCCCTCCTGAACGCGCTGAAGGATGAGGCCAAGGTCTTCTAGTCCCTCGTCCTTGGCATCCACGACATCGAATGAACGAAAGGTAGAGCCATGATCCTCGTCTTCTGCGAACTCAAGGACGGCAAGCTCCGCAAGCCCTCCACCGAAGCCCTCTCCGAAGGCCGCCGCCTAGCGGATGCCGCCGGCAAGCCCCTCGGCGCCCTGTTCGTGGGCGCCTCCACCGCCGGTTCGGCGGACGCGGCGAAGTACGGTGCCGATGCCGTCTTCACCGTCGAGGCCCCGCACCTCGCCTCCTACAGCAGCGACGCCTTCGCCGCCGCCATTGCCGGCGCGGTGCAGGCCAAGGGCGCCACGGTCCTGCTCGGGGCCGCCTCGGCCATGGGCAAGGACGCCCTGCCCCGGGCCGCCGCCCGCCTGGGCGCCGGCTACGCCGGGGACGTCACCGCCCTCGCCATGGTGGACGGAAAGCTCCAGGCCACGCGCCCGGTCTACGCCGGCAAGGCCTTCGCGACGACGGCCTTCACCTCCGCGGTCCAGGTGGCCACGACCCGCCCCAATGTCTTCGCCGCCGCCGAGAAGGCCGGCGCTGGCGCCACGGAAGCCCTGGAGGCCCCCGCCGGGGACTTCAAGGCCATCGTGAAGGAGATCCTCGCCAAGGGCACCGGCAAGCCCGACCTCACCGAGGCCGATGTGATCGTCGCCGGCGGCCGCGGCATGAAGAGCGGCGAAAACTTCGCCCTCCTCGAAGCCCTAGCGGACGCCCTGGGCGGCGTGGTGGGCGCGTCCCGCGCCGCGGTGGACGCGGGCTGGGGCCTCTCCCACGGCATCCAGGTCGGCCAGACCGGCAAGGTCGTGAGCCCGACCCTCTACATCGCCTGCGGCATCAGCGGCGCCATCCAGCACATCGCCGGCATGAGCAGCTCGAAGTACATCGTCGCCATCAACAAGGATCCCGAAGCGCCGATCTTCAAGCTGGCGAACTACGGCATCGTGGGCGACCTCTTCGAAGTGGTCCCCGAGCTCACCAAGGCCGCCCAGGCCATGGGCATCGGCGTGCATTGATATTGATGTTGACGAAGGTGGACCGCCCGGGCGCTGCGCGCCCTCTGCGTCCCCCCTCGTGCTCCCCCGCGCCGGGGACGGGCCAAGCCCGTTCCCGACGTCTTTTTCCTTGCCCGACGGGATTCCCGGAAGCCGACGCTAATTGGACTCTGCGGGGTCGAAGCCTTGCTCCGCCAGCCAGGCGCGGGCGTCCTCGGGATCGCCGAAGCGGGCGATGACCTGAAAGCCCTCCCGCCCGTCTCCATCCACCACATCGAGGGCGTTCAACTCCCGCACCAGGCAGGCGCCGCCGGTCTCGTCGAGGCCGAGCTGGACGAGCTCCCACTCGACGCCGCTGTCGTCCCGCCAGAGCTCCCGGTGCAGGCCTTCCATCTATCTGGCCATCTATCTGGGCTGGGCGTTCCAGCCCTGGATGCGCTGGAAGCTGTCCATGTCCACGAGCCCTTCGTGGAGGTGGTCGTTCCACCGCACGAGGCAGGAGACCGTGGCGGCCCCCTCCTTCGGTTCCTCTGCCACCATCTTGAGGCCGCCGCGCTTCACGGCCTCCATGCGGCCGCCGTCCTCGAACAGGACGAGGGCATAGCCCGGTGCGAACCCGGCCGTCCAGTTGCCGTGCCGGAAGAGGTCCGGCTTCAGGAAGAGCCGCCAATTCTTCGGCGTCGCCGGGATGGTGCGGAACCGGGCCGGGGCGCCGTCGGCGGAGGCTTCGTCCTTGAGGGCGAGGGCCGCCAGTTCTTCCAGCTCCCGCACCACGAGGGGCTCCGGCGGCAGGGTGGCCATGGCCTTGAGCTGGGGCAGGAGGCGGATGCGGCCCAGCCAGCCTGGGAACTGTAGGTAGGCGTAGACGAAGGGAATCAGGGGCGCGATCCAGTCCAGGGCGTAGCCGAGCTGGGGATAGTCCTCGAAGGTGGGGATGTCCACGCGCCAGAACTCCCGGTAGGCGAGGAAGGCCAGGAGCAGGATGTTGATGGGGTAGGCCAGGATGCTGAGGCGGAGGGCGGCGGCGTTGCGGCGCGGCAGCGCCTGCTTCAGCAGCCAGGGGCCGAGGAGGAGGAAGCCGATGAGGCCCGGCAGCCACCAGTCCGTGTCCGCCCGGCGGTAGGCCCAGGAGGCGCCGGTCGCGAAGAGCAGCACGATGAGCCCGGCCACCGGCGCCTGGGCGGTCTCGTGGCGCAGCCGGAGATGCTCCGCAGCTTTCTTCACGTCTTCGAAGGAGGCCATGGGCGAATCCTATCCCGGGAAGCGGACGGCGGCTCAGCCTTTCTCGAAGAAGAGCACCACCATGCCGAAGCCGACCCGGTCGCCGTTGTGCAGTTCCCGCGCGTCCCCCGGAGCGAGGCGCTCGCCCTTCACGTAGGTGCCGTTGGCCACCCCCTGCTCCTCGATGATGAAGTAGCGGCCGTGCTCGCAAAGGATGCGGGCGTGGCGTCGCGAGACGCTGAGGTTGGGGTCCTCTTCCGTGAGGTCGATGTCGGGGTGGATCCCCGTATTGGGATCGAAGCGGCCCACCAGGGCCCCGTGGGCCTGGATGGCGAATTTCTTGCCGGAAATGACGGACACGATGCTGGGCTGGGCCGGCGGCGCGGCGGCCTTGGCCTTGGCAGCGGTGGCGGTGGCAGGCGCGGCGGCGATGTTGCCCTCGCCCTTTTCCACCTTGATGCCCAGCTCCCGGTTCCGCTGGGCCAGGCGCTGCATCATCTTCACGGAGACTTCCGGGTTCTGCCGGATCATCCGCAGGAAGGTGCCCCGGTTGATGGCGATGAGCTCGCTGTCCTCCAGGGCCACGGCGGTGGCGGGACGGGCGATGGCCTCCAGCAGGCTGCCCTCCCCGAAGAAATCGCCCTTGCTCAGTTCCTCGACCCAGTCGCCCTTGGCCTCGTCGCCCACGTAGATGCGCACCTTCCCCGAAAGGATGACGTACATCTGCTGAGCCATCTCGCCCTTGCGATAGACGATCTCCCCTTCCTTGAAGCGGAGCTTGCTCTGGTCAATGAAGGAGGAATCAGCCATGGGCAACCTGGGGTGTTCCTACCATACCGGAGCCTGCGGCTCCGGGGAATGACCCATTGGAAATCTCCGGCCCACGGAGGCCTGGCCTCATCCGATCGCCCGGAAGGCATGGTCCAGCAGGCCCTGCAGCCGATCGGCCTCGGCGGCGCTGAAGCCGTCCAGATGGGGGCAGTCCAGGTCCAGCACCGCGATGAGGCGCCCGCCGCGGTCCTTCACCGGCAGCACGAGTTCGCTGCGGGTGGCATCGTCGCAGGCGATGTGCCCCGGAAAGGCGTGCACGTCCGGCACCAGCTGCCGGGCCTCCTCCCGGGCGCAGGCCCCGCAGACGCCCCGTTCGAAGGGGATGCGCAGGCAGCCCATGCCGCCCTGGTAGGGGCCCACCGCCAGGACGCGCGCCTCGACCCGGCGGTAGAAGCCGCACCAGTTGGCCTGCGGCAGGGTCTGCCAGAGGAGGCAGGCGAGGGTGGCTTCGACGGCCACCTCGTCCGTCTCGTCCCGGACGGCTTCGAGGAGCTGGGGCATGGCCTCGTCCAGCCGCGCCAGGCGTTCGGATTCAGGCAGCAGGGTGCCGCGGGCCAGGGTGGGGAGCAGGATGCCTTCGGACATGCCTCCAGCTTAGCCGCCAGCCCGGCCCCCAGCGGGCAGGTGCTAGCGTGGAGGCATGTCCTTCCTCCGCAGACTCGCCGCGCCCCTCGGCCCGCTCTACGCGGCGGCGGTGAAGTCCCGGAACCTGGCCTTCGACCGGCATCCCGAGCGGGCGGCCCGGGTGGAGGCGCCGGTGGTCTCCCTGGGGAACCTCAGCACCGGCGGCACCGGCAAGACGCCTCTGGCCCTCTATCTGGCCCAGCGCCTTCAGGCCGAGGGCTGGGCGAACGCCATCGTGAGCCGGGGCTACGGCGGCCGCCGCGCGCTGGATCCCATGGAGGTCGCCCCGGACTCGAAGGTCCGGGAGGTGGGGGACGAACCCCTGATGATGGCCCAGCGCCTGGGGGCGGGCCGGGTGGTGGTGGCCCGCCGCCGGCATGCGGGCGCCTTGCGGGCCCTGGCCCTCGAGCCGAAGCCGGCGCTGCTGCTCCTCGACGACGGCTTCCAGCATCGCGGCCTGCACCGGGACGTGGACCTGCTGCTGCTGGATGGGGTGCGGCGCTGGGGGGAAGGGCGGATGCTGCCTTCGGGAGACCTTCGCGAGTCCATGGAAGGCGCCCGGCGCGCCCACGCCCTGGTGGTCACCCGCGGCGCCCGGGCGCCGAAGGACGAGGTGGAAGCCTGGTGGGGCCGCTACGGCTCCGGAGGCCCGCTGTTCTTCGTGGATTTCCGCATCGGCGCCCTGCGGTTGTGGAACGGCGAAGGCCACATCGTCCTGCCCGCCCAGGGCTTCGACCCCTTCCTGGCCTTCTGCGGCCTGGGCCATCCCGAATCCTTCTACGCGGACCTCATCGTGGCGGGCCTCGGCTGGGTGGACACCCTCAGCTTCCCCGACCACGCCGCCCTGACGCCCCGCCGGCTCATGCTGGCCCAGATGAAGGCCGCGCAGGCAGGCGGGCGGGCCCTCGTCTGCACGGAGAAGGACGCCGTGAAGCTCGACCCCGCCGCCGCGGCCCTCCTGCAGATGCCCCTGTGGATCGCGGAGCAGGAGGTGGTCGGCGGCGAGCCCCTCGCCGCCTTCGTCGCCCAGCAGCTCGCATCCCTTGCCAGCGGCACCCCCCGCGAAGTACGATGAGGCCTGCGTCTGCGGGCGTAATTCAGTGGTAGAATGTCAGCTTCCCAAGCTGAACGTCGTGGGTTCGAGTCCCATCGTCCGCTCCAGTCAAAAGCCCCCGCAAGGGGGCTTTTGACGTTCTGGGGCGGACGATGGGACTCGAACGGCACAGACGCGCAGGTAGGGCTAGCCGAAGGACGCGAGAGCGTCCGGAGGCGGTGCGCCGAAGGCGCAAGCCCGTGCGCAGCCAGTGCGCAGCCAGTGCCGCGGCCCGCAGCGCGAAGCGCGAAGGGGAGTCCCATCGTCCGCTCCAGTCAAAAGCCCCCGGCAGGGGGCTTTTGACGTTCTGGAGTGGACGACGGGACTCGAACGGCACAGGCGCGCAGGTAGGGCTAGCCGAAGGACGCGAGAGCGTCCGGAGGCGGTGCGCCAAAGGCGCAAGCCCGTGCGCAGCCAGTGCCGCGGCCCGCAGCGCGAAGCGCGAAGGGGAGTCCCATCGTCCGCTCCAGTCAAAAGCCCCCGGCAGGGGGCTTTTGGCGTTCTGGTACCGGTGCGAAGAAGTGGATTGTACTCGCCGCCCTCAGGTCTTCGCGCCCTTGGTCTCCATCCACTTCTTGGCTTCCCGCCTCAGGACCTCGGCGATGTTTTTGTCGCGCATCATGAGCTTCAGGTCGGAATCGTTGAGCCGCTTGTAGTGCGTCATGGCGAGGGGCAGGGGCGTGCGGGGATTCATCACGATGGCGCGGGTGATGGGGTACTTCTTCATCCATTCCCGGTTCATGGTGATGATGCGGAGCACTTCCTCGTTCACGCTGCGCATCTGGGCGATGTGGGCGACTTCGCCCTGGGTGATGCGGGTGTTGCGGATCACGTTCACCTGGATGAGGCGGTTGCTTTCGCGCATGAGGATGGTGCGCTCCTCCTTGCCACCCTTGATGGCCAGCATGATCTTCTGGTTGGTGCGCAGGCGCATGATCTTCTGGGTGACGGTGAGGGAGATGTCCTGGCCGTCGAAATCCTGGATGGGCTTGGCGTAGCGCTCCCGCACGACCTCCTCCGGCTCGTCGTCGGGACCCTCCTCCGGCATCGGCAGGCTGGCCCAGGCGGCATCGAGCCTGCCCGCCTCCACGTCCTCGATGAGGGCGAGGCGCTCCTTCACGCCTTCCTCGTTGCCGATCTTGAGGACGTCGAACCGGAACTCGTTGACCTTCCGCTTCATGTTGTAGGGCGCGGAAGGATGCAGCTCGATCTCGTCGAGGATCCGCGGACGCTGGATCCAGAGCACCTGGTTGTTCAGGGGGATGTCCAGCAGGTCGCCTGGCAGGGACGAGATGCAGGGCTCGAGAATCTCGGCGGTGAGGTCCGGATGCAGCAGGGCCTGCTCAATGAGCGCGTGCTCCGTGCGGTAGCGCAGGATGAGCGCGAAGGGCGCAGGAGGCCGCACCTCCTGATCCAGCGCGCCCTTGATGAGGGATTCCGGCAGGGAGAGGAAGCCCTCCACCGCCTGGTCCTTCAGCGGTGAATCCGTGAACCAGGCGTGGGCCTGGGCCTGCATGAGGTCCGCCGGCGGCACCGGGAGCCCGCCACCGAGGAGGGCGGCGACCATCGGCTCCGGAAGCTGGTTCTGGAGGTAGCGTTCTACGAGCGGATGCATGGCTAGAGTCTAGCCTTCAGGCCGCCGCCTTCGGTACTTTCCGCAAGCGGGCGCCGGGAAGGATCTTTCGCCTCCCGGGGCTCCGGGTCATTCCTTCTCGTCGGGGGCCTTCCCGCTGGTCTCGGGGACCGTGGCGGTCTCCAGAACCGGGGGGGTGGCCCGCAGCCACTGCCCATCGGCGCTGAAGCGGCCGGTCCAGGGTTCGCCGACGCTTTGGCCGTGGCGGATGCGGCGGCCGCCGACCTCCACCGTCGCGACGCCAGCGTTGTCCAGGCTCAGGGTGAAAGGGCCCTTGATGCGGAGCAGCCAGGGCTCGGAGACCCGCAATTCCCGGCTGCGGTCGAAGCCCTCGCCCACCAGATGCGCGGTGCACGCATCCAGGACCCGGATGCCGACGAGGGTTCCTTCTTCGGTGCGAGGGGCTTCCGGCAGCACTTCCCCCAGGACCGGAAAGGCCTGGGGCACACCGGAGGTCGCCATGGCCTGGGCCGGCGCGGGGGTGGCTTCGGTCCGGCCCGGGGGCAGCGCCCCCTGGCGGAGGTTGCGCCCCGGGATCACCAGCCAGGCGAGCAGGCCGGCACAGCCCACGGTGAGCGCCGCCATCACGATGCGTTCGATGCGGTCGTCCGCCGGATCGATGGCGTCCCCGTCGAGGCCACCGGGCAGCCGGTCGAAAGCCTCCCGGCACGCGTCCAGATCAATCTCCAGCCGGCGGGCCATCTGGCGGGCCAGGGGCCGGGCCTGGCCGGAGGGCAGCGTGTCCCAGCCGTCCCCTTCGAGCTGGAGCAGGACAAGGGAGGAAAGGTTCAGCTCCTTGGCGAGGATCTCGACGCTCAGCCCCTTGGCCGCCCGGGCCCGGCGCAGCAGCTCCCCCAGTCCCACCGGCTCCATCGCGGCCTCAGGGCTTCCAGCCGACGGGGATCTCCTGCACGACGCGCTGGAGGTGCTCCCGCCGGTCGCTGCGGCTCAGCCGGCGGTCGTCGAGGGTGCCCCGGTGGGCCATGGCGTCGGTGAAGCAGCCTTGCAGATCGTCCGGGGTGAGGAAGTCCCGGCCTTCGAGCCAGGCTTCCGCCTGGGCCAGGGCGATCCAATGCTGGGCGGCCCGGGTCGAGCAGAAGCCGCCGTCGTCCCGCACCCGCGCCACCATCCTGGCGGCGTAGTCGAGGACCGCTTCCGAAAGCTTCACGGCGAGCACGTCCGCCCTGGCGAGGCGCCAGGCGGTGAGATCCAGCACCGGCTCGATGTCATCGAGCCGCTTGGCTCCCGCCCGCCCGGTGAGCACCAGCCGTTCGGCCTCCCGGTCGGGATAGCCGAGGTGCAGCACGCAGGCGAACCGGTCCAGCTGGCTTTCGGGAAGGGGGAAAGTGCCCGCGTGGTCCAGGGGGTTCTGGGTGGCGACCACGAAAAAGGGATCCGGCAGGGGATGGGTCTCCCGCTCAAGGCTGACCTGGCCTTCCACCATGACTTCCAGGAGGGCGCTCTGGGTCTTCGGCCCGATGCGGTTCAGCTCGTCCATCAGCAGCACGTTGGTGAAAACGGGTCCCGGGTGGAAGCGGAAGGTCTTGGCCTCCGAATCCCAGAGCTGCACGCCCAGCAGGTCCGAAGGCAGCAGATCGTTGGTGCCCTGCACTCGCTGGAAGCCTCCACCCAGCAGCTTCGACAGGCCCCGCGCCAGGGTGGTCTTCCCGACCCCGGGCAGGTCCTCCAGAAGGAGGTGTCCCCCGGAAAGGAGCGTTGCGAGGGCCCTGCGGACCTGGGGATCCTTGCCCACCACGACCTTCTGGAGGGCGTCGAGCCCCAGCCTCGCCTGGGCGCGCAGGTAGGCCGTGCGTTCCGGGCTGCTCAGGGCGAGGTTGGAGGGCGCCGTCATGGATCTCTATCCTCCAGGGAAATGCCATGCTCCCGCAAGCGCGACGCGAGGACCCGCACGGACAGCCCAAGGGCGGCGGCGGCCCGCGCCACGTCGCCGCCCTGGGCTTCCAGGGTCCGCAGGAGCAGGGCCGGAGTCGCGGCGCGGCCCACGGCGCGCAACATCTCGTCGAGCTCGCCGGGGGCGGGCCAGGGCAGCTGCAAGGGCGGACCTTCGCTGAAGGCGGGCGGCAGCCGGCGCAGGACGGCGCCTTCCACCAGCTGCAGGGACGCGTGGGCGCAGTCCCGGAGGGCCTTGAGGTTGCCGGGCCAGGCCCGGGCCACGAGCTCCCGTTCCACGCTCCGCTCGAGCAGCGGGTCCGGCCGGCCTTCGCTCCGGGCCTCCGCCCGCAACATGGCGGTGAAGACCGGCACCAGATCTTCGCTGCGCTCCTGGAGGGACGGCAGGCGGAAGACCAGGGCTCCGAAGCGGGCGGCCAGAGGCGTGGGCAGCCCCTTCTCGGAGGCGGCGGTGGCCATCCAGCGGAGGTCCCGGCCCTCCGTCGCGTCCATCGCCTCGGTCAGCGCCATGGCCGCCCCGGGGGCGAGGCCGTCCAGGCCCGTGACGAGCAGGCTACCGCCCTCCAGCAGGCGGAGGAGGCGGACTTCGGGACCCCCAGCCGGGAGCTCAGCCGCGGGGATCCGGAGGAAGGGGCCCTTGGGCGTGCGCAGGGTGTGCAGCCGGCGGGCGGCCCGGGAGCGCCCGGTGGCGGGCTCGCCGGTGAAGAGGACGGGCGCCCCGAGATCCGCCGCGGCGTGGAGGCCTTCCTCCAGGGCGCGCAGGGCGGGGCTGCGCGCGACCCAGGGCTCAGCCGGGTCCGGCGGCGGCGCGCCCACCAGGGCCCGGAGGCGGTCCAGGAGGGCGAGGAAGACATCGAGATCGAAGGGCTTCGGAAGGAAGTCGTCAGCCCCCAGCCGCATGGCCTCGACGATGTCCTTCGGCTCGCCGAAGGCGCTCATCAGCACCACCCGGAGGGCGGGCTGCAGCCGCTTGGCCCGCTGGATCAGCTCCAGGCCGCTGAAGGTGGGCAGGCGCAGGTCCGTGACCAGCACGTCGAAGCTGGAGGCTTCCAGGGCGCGGATGGCTTCCGCGGGGTCCCCGCAGGCCGTGACCGTCCACGGGCTGTCCGCCAGGGCCTGCACCAGCAGGCGCCGGAAGCTGTCCTTGTCCTCCACGAGCAGAAGGCGCATCACTCCAACCTATCAGCGCTGCGCGTCCGTGGAGAGGAAGCGCCGCGCCTGGGCCTCCGCCTGGGCCTCGAAGAGGGCGGCGCCTCCGGTGAGGGCGAGGCCGGCCGCCTGGGCCCACCTCGCGAAGGCGGTGTCCTCCTTGTAGATCCATTCCACCGCCCAGACGAGGCCCGGGCGCGCGGCATCGAGAAGTTCCGGGAAGGGCAGCGGGTCGCCGCCCTCCATTCCGAGGCTCGTGGCCTGGACGACGCCGACGGGCGCGAGGTCCCGGACCTGGTCCGAGGTCAGCGGCCGCCGGCGGGAGGTGAGGCGCAGGATGCGGCCCTGGGCCTCCGCCACCGCGGCGGTCGTGGCCGCCACGCCGCCCGATCCGAGCACCAGCACGGGGCCGGCGGGGAGGCTTTGCAGTACGACAGCCAGGGCCTCGGCATCCGTGTTCGCACCCGCCCAGCCGTCCGCTTCGCGCCAGAGGGTGTTGATGGGGCCCACCAGGCCTAGGCTCGCGGGCAGGGTCTCCTTCAGGGGCGCGGTGATGCTCAGGCCCCGGATGTCCAAGGCGGCAAGGGTGGTGGCCACCTCGTCTGCCTCGCCGCTTTCCAAGGGCAGGTAGAGGGCGTCCACGCCGGCCTCCCGGAAGCGTCGGTTGTGGAAGGCCGGCGAACGGGAATGCAGCACGGGCTCGCCGGCCACTGCAAACAGTGCCGTGGCGGAACCGGCCTGCTCCACGCCCCAGGCCTTCATCGTCGAAAGGGTGAGCTGCCCCGGCGCCGCCGGCGGCCCATCGTCCGGCGCCGTATAGGTGAAGGCGCCGCCCCATTTTTTCTGGAGACAGCGGCTGGGGATGCCCTTCGGGCCCATGAGGAAGCAGCTGGCGGCGAGACCGCGCTCCGCCGCCAGCGCGCAGAAGGCCTTCGCCCGCGCGTTGTCCGTCAGGGAGTCCGCGTGGCCCACCCACTTGAAGGCATCGCCTTCAGGCAGGTGCGCGAGCCGCGCTTCGAAATCGAAGACGCCCGGCGCGACGTGGACAGAGCGGAGCAGGCCCACCTCACCGCGCCGCGCCGCCAGCCAATCCGGGATTGCCCATTCCCATTCCAGGTCCACCCACGTGGCACCAGCCTCCACGGCGGCGCGGAGGCGCTCCAGCCGCGCGGTCTCGTCCGCATCCGGCCAGTGGCCCCCTTCGGACACCCGCCGGCAGGTGACGAGGCAGCGGCCGCCGAGGTCGCGGACCAGGGCTGCGGGATCGCGGTCCGGAAAGAGGTCGAGGCGCAGTTCGGGAAGGGCGTCGGAAGGCAGCGACCGGGCGCAGGCCAGGGCCGAGCCCCAGGTTGCATGGGTGAGCGTGACGACGAAAAAGGGCGGCTTCGGCATCTGGGCTCAGCCCTTCCGCTTCGCTGCCTGCCAGGCGGCTTCCATCTGCTCCAGGTTGCGGTGCTCCCACCCGCCGTGGGCCCGGGCGTCGTCCTCCACGCGCTCGAAGCGGCCCTTGAAGCGCGCCAGCTGCCGGCGCAAGGCGCGGTCGGGGTCCACGCCCTTCTTCCGGGCCCACTGGACGAGGGAGAAGAGCACGTCGCCGAACTCCTCCTCCACGCGGATCGGATCGCTTTCCGCCTGCAGCTCGCCGACCTCCTCGATGACCTTGTCCAGCACGCCCTCCAGGTCCGGCCACTCGAAGCCCACCTTGGCGACCTTCTTGCCGATCGCCATGGCCTCCTCCAGGGGCGAGAGGCTCGCGGGAATGCCTTCCAGCAGGCGCTTCTCCACGCCGCCGCGCTCCTCCTTCTTGATGGCGTCCCAGTTGGTGAGCACCTCGTCCGAGCCTCCACCGCCACATCGCCGAAGACATGGGGATGGCGGCGCACCAGCTTCTCCACCACCGCGCGCTCCACGTCGTGGAGGTCCCAGGCGCCGCGGTCCGCCGCCATGCGGGCGTGGAAGACCACCTGCAGCCAGAGGTCGCCGAGTTCCTCCCGGAGATGCCGCTCCGACGCCTCGTCCCCGGGCGCGTGGGCGGCCAGGGCGTCCAGCACCTCGGCGGCCTCCTCGCGAAGGTACTTCGCCAGGCTCTGGTGATCCTGCTCGAGATCCCAGGGGCAGCCGGAGGCCGGATGGCGAAGGGCGGCCATGAGGGCGGGAAGGGTCGAGGGCGTGGACATCCGACCATTGTCCACGGAGTGCCCCTTCCCGCGCCTCAGGCTTCCTTCGCCGCCACCAGGCTCATGGCGTACTCGGCCATGGCGGTGATGGTGAGGCTGGGATTCACGCCGGGATTGGCCGGCAGGATGGAGCCGTCCACCACGAAGAGGCCCGGATGGCCGTGGACCTGGCAGTCGGCCCCGATGACGCCTTCCTCGGCGTCCGTCCCGAAGGGCACGCCACCGAGGATGTGGGCGGTGAGGGGGATGTTGAAGAGGCCCTCGTTGATGCTGCCCATGGCGATGCCGCCGGTCTCCTCGGCGAACTTTTTCAGCACGGCGTGGCCCACATCCACCTTGGGGGGCGGCAGGCTGGCGGCGCCATCGGGCTCGGAGACCAGGTCCCGGCGGCCGAAGGTGAAGAGACTCCGGCCCGGCCGCAGGCGCAGGCGGTTGTCTTCCCACTGCATCACCAACAGGATGGTGGCCGCCTCGGCCCAGCCCGCGCGGACATGGGTGCGCAGGAAGTCGCCGGGGCGCCGCAGGATGTCGTAGGCCGACTGGCAGGCCCGAGAAAGGAAGCCACCGGAGGTGGTGACGGGCCCGCTGAGAAAGCGCATGAGCGACGAGCCCGCCGGGTAACGGCAGGGCTCCACGGTGGTGATGGCGTCCGCCTGGAAAATGGAGGTGATGGCGATGCCCTTGGAGTAGTCCACATCGCTTCGACGGGCCACGCTGCCCAGCAGGGCCTCGCTGTTGGTCCGCACACGGTCCCCGAGGCGCAGGGAGAGGTCCGGCAGGCTGCGGGTCACATCCCGGCAGCGGAAGAGCAGGCGCAGGGTGCCCAGGGCCCCGGCGGCGACGATGACGTTCCGCGCCCGCAGCGGGCGGCGAGGCAGGTGGAACCACCCCGGCCCGGCCACACGGACTTCGTAGCGGGCACCATCCCCGTCGGCGGCGAGCGGCCGGATGTCCTTCACCACCGTGTCGGGGAAGACCGTCACCCCCAGTTTTTCGGCCAGGTGCAGGTAGTTCTTCGGCAAGGTGTTCTTGGCATTGTGCCGGCAACCCACCATGCAGCCGCCGCAGTGGATGCAGCTCTTCCGGGCGGGGCCTTCGCCGCCGAAGTAGGGATCCGGGACTTCCACGCCTTCCTGCCCCGACTCGCCGAAGAAGGTGCCCGTCTCCACGGGCCGGAAGGTGTCCCCGCGGCCCATGTCCTCGGCGATGCCCTTCAGCACGTGGTCCGCCGGCGTGAGCCTCGGATTCGTGGCGACCCCCAGCATCCGCTTGGCCTCGGCGTAGTGCGGCTGCAGCACGCGCCCCCATTCGACGACACCCTTCCAGGCGGGGGATTCGAAGGCCTCGTCCGAGGGCTGCATCAGGACGTTCGCGTAGCCCAGGCTCCCCCCGCCGACCCCGGCGCCGTGGAGGACGAAGACGTCCTTGAAGGGACTGATCTGCAGGATGCCCCGCAGGCCCAGCTTCGGCGCCCACAGGTAGCGCCGGAGGTTCCAGGTGCTCTTCGCGAAGTCCTGGTCCCGGAAGCGGCGCCCCTGCTCCAGCACGGCGACGGCGTAGCCCTTCTGGGCCAGGCGCAGGGCGCTGACGCTGCCGCCGAAGCCCGAGCCGACGATGACGTAGTCGAATGTGTCCAGGGTGGATTCCTTCACCAAGGCATCCTAGCGTCCGCCGCGCGGCCCTTGGCCCCTACTTCGAGTAGGCCGCCGTGCCGCAGAAGCGGCTGCTAGGCTGGCCTCTCCCGGATGCTCGGAGCGCCCTCCACCATGGCCAAGCCCGCTGAACCCCTGCTGGAGCGCCTCGCCGCCCGGCAGCTGGTGGTGGTCACGGGCAAGGGCGGCGTGGGGAAGACCACCGTGGCGGCCCTCCTCGGCCTCGCCCTGTCCAGAATCGGCCGGCGGGTCCTGCTTCTGGAGACCGACCCCCGGGAAAGCCTGCACCAGGTCCTCGGCATCGAGCCTTCCGGCGGGAAGGTCGTCCCGGCGGGTCCGCGGCTCTGGGCCCAGAACCTGCAGGCCCCGGCGGTGATGGAAGGGCTCGTGCGGGAGAAGATGCCCTTCGGCCTGGGCTCCGTGGCGGACCGCATCCTCGCGCACCCGGTCTACCAGCATTTCGTGGAAGGCGCGCCGGGCCTCAAGGAGACGGCCCTGCTGGGCCACGCCTACCGCATCGTCCACCACGGCGGCCGGCCCAAGGTGGACACCATCCTCCTCGACGCCCCCGCCACCGGGCACGGCCTCAGCCTCCTCACCGCGCCGGGCCTGCTCGCCGACGCGATCCGCGATGGCCAGCTCGGGGAGATCACCGCGGAGATCGCGGCCTTCGTGGCAGACCCGGCCCGCTGCGCCCTGGTGGTGGCCACCCTCGCCGAGGAGATGCCGGTGCAGGAGACCCTGGAGCTCATCGCGCTTCTGCAGGAAAAGCTGGGCCGCGGGCCCGAGGCCGTGGTGGTGAACGCCCTGTATCCCCCTTGCGGCGTCGGCGCCAAAGGACCGTCCGAAGCCCTCGCCCTGTGGCGGGAGCGGCGCCAGCTGAACGAGCGGGAGCTGCGCCGGCTGAAGGCGGGGTGGAAGGGCGACCGGATCGAACTGCCCCTGCTCCCCGTGGACCGCTCGCCAGCCCTGCTGGAGGACCTGCTCCCCTTCCTCGGCGGAGCGCGGCCGTGAACGCGGGTTTCGGGCCCCTGGACCGCAAGCTCCTCGTCATGGTGGGGGCGGGCGGCGTGGGCAAGACCACCCTCTCGGCGGCCCTGGCGCTGCAGTCCGCGCGGCGCGGCACCGACACCCTGGTGATGACCTTCGATCCCTCCCGGCGGCTGAAGGACGCCCTGGGCGTGGGTGAATCCGCGGCGGACCAGCCCGTGGCGGTCGCCGTGGACGCGCCGGGCCGGCTGGACGCGGTCCTGCTGGACGCGAAGGCCACCTTCGACCGCCTCGTGCGGCGCCACGCCCCGGACGAGGCGGCGGCGGAACGCATCTTCGCCAACCGCTTCTACGCGAACCTGGCCGGCAGCCTCGGGGGCATCCTCGAGTACATGGCCATGGAGCGGCTCTTCGAGGTCCAGGCGGAAGGCCGCTATGGCCGCATCATCCTGGACACGCCGCCCACCCGCCAGGCCTTGGATTTCCTGGAAGCCCCGGACCGCATCGTCAACTTCCTGGACAGCCAGCCGGTCAAGCTCGCCGCCAAGCCCTGGTGGGAGCAGCAGGACCGGACCTTGTTCCAGCGCCTGGCGGCCCGGAGCGTCGAAGGCGCGGCGGACCGCCTCATCGGCCGGCGCTTCCTGGTGGAGCTGGTGGAATTCATCCGGGACTTCGCGCCCCTCTTCGAAGGTTTCCGGGACCGTGCCCAGGCCGTGCGGGACCTGCTGCGCTCCGAGGACACCCTCTTCCTGCTGACGGCGGGAGCCGGCGAGGACCGCATCCCCGACGCCATGTTCTTCCTGCGCCGCCTCCGGGAAGCGGGGCACCGCCTCGGCCCGGTCCTGGTGAACCAGGTCCATCCCCTCGTACCGCCTGGCGGCGCGTCGGAAGGGACCGGCATCGGACTGTTGCGCCACTTGGGGAACCGGGACGCCCGGGGCCTCGCACAGTTCCGGGCGCGGCTGGCCGGGAACCCGGCGCTCGCGGAACTGCCCCTGATGGGCACGCCGCCCACGGACCTGGCGGGCCTCGAAGCCCTGGGCGGGCGGGTGCTGGCGGCCCTGGCGGAAGGACCGGCGCATTCCTCCTCCACAACCCGGCAGGACTGATTGCGCCGACTTCGGTGTGGCGCGCGGAGGGGCTGGTCCTGGTTTTTGCCGCATCGCGGCAATTTTCTCCTTGCGATTTTTCCGCAATGCGGCAAATTGGTTCCTGGGGGGCATCGGATGATCCGGGTGATCAAGCGGTACGGTGGCGGCAGCCGCAAGCTCTACGACACCGAAGAGAGCCGCTACGTGTCCCTGGAGGAGATCTCCGCCTGGATCGGCGAAGGCCAGGAGATCCAGGTCCTCGACAGCGCCACCGGCGAGGACGTCACCGCCCAGACCCTGGCGCAGACCCTCTACGAGGACCACAAGCGGGGCCATTCCATCCTGCCCACAGGCTTCCTCCACGAGGTCATCCGCAAGGGCCACGAGACCTTCAACGAGCGCATGGAGCAGGTGCAGGCGGGCATGGACCGGCTGGTCAAGGCCTCCCTGGACAAGGTGGCCTTCTCGGGCCCCCTCCAGGCGGACATGGACCTGCTCAAGGCCAGGCTCGCGGAGCTGGAGGCCTCCCTCGCCGAACTCGAAAAAGACAAGAAGTCCGCCGTGGACGGCGGGGGCCGCAAGGCCGCGGGCACCAGGGCCCAAGGGCGGCGGCGCCCCGATCGCCGCTGAAGCGTTCAACACCATGACCGGCTGTGGCCGGTTTCCAGGAGGCAGCAATGGCAACCAAGAAGAGCACCAAGAGCACCGGGATCCCGATGATCAAGGATTCCGCCCGTGAAATCTGGCTGGCCGGCCTCGGAGCCTTCTCCGTCGCCAACGAGGAGGGCGGCAAGGTCTTCAAGCAGCTGGTCAAGAAGGGCGCGGTTCTCGAGAAGGAGAACAAGGTCCGCCTCGCCGAGCTGGGCGAGCGCGCCAACGAGCTGAAGGACGACGCCAAGGGCGCCATGAAGAACCTCAGCGCCCCCATCGAGGCGGGCATCGCCGGCGCCATGCAGAAGCTGGGCGTGCCCACCCGCACGGAAATCATGAACCTCACCAAGCGGGTGGAGGAGCTCACCAAGGCCGTCGCCAAGGCCAAGACCGAAGCGAAGCCCACGCCCGCCGCCAAGAAGCCCGCCGCCAAGAAGCCCGCGGCCAAGGCCAAGTCCGCCGGCAGCCAGGGCTGAGGTCGGAGATGGGCCAGGAAAGCGCGTCGCGCCCCACCCCCAGCCCAGCCCGGAAGGGTCCCCGCGCCGCCAGGAAAGGGCCGAAGATCGGCCTCGCCCTGGCGGCCGGGGGTCCCCTCGGCGCCCTTTACGAAGTCGGCGCGCTGAGGGCCTTGGAGGAATGCATCGAAGGCCTCGACCTCAACGACCTGCACGTCTACGTCGGGGTCAGCGCCGGCGCGTTCATGGCGGCGCACCTGGTGAACGGCCGGACCGCCACGGACCTGGTCAGGGGCCTGGCGGGGGACGAGAAGGGCGAACCCGCCTTCGATCCCGCCGTCCTGTTCATGCCGGCCTACGCCGAGTGGCTGCGCAGCAGCACGAAGCTGCCCGGGCTGGTCTCCGACGCCCTGTTCCAGGTGGGCCGCTCGCCGGACGAGCAGAGCCTCTTCCATTCCCTGGCCCGCCTCAGCCGGGCGCTGCCCCTGGGGCTCTTCGACAATTCGGCTCTGCAGCGCTACCTCGCCCGCTCCTTCGCCGTGAAGGGGCGCACCGACGACTTCCGCAAGCTGCGCCACAAGCTGCTGGTGGTGGCCACCGACCTGGAGAACGGCACCGCCGTGGTCTTCGGGGACGAGGGCCTCGACCATATCCCGATCTCCAAGGCCGTGCAGGCCAGCACGGCGCTCCCGGGCATGTACCTCCCGGTGGATGTGGAAGGCCGGATGTGCGTCGATGGCGTCCTGCTGAAGACCCTCCATGCTTCCGTCGGCCTTGAGCACGGGGCGGAGCTGCTCTTCTGCGTCAATCCCCTGGTGCCCGTGGACGCCCTGCACGGCGAGGTGCTGGAAAAGGCCGGCGCCGGCGCCATCCAGCGGGGCGGTCTGCCCTCGGTCCTTTCCCAGACCCTGCGCACCCTCATCTACTCCCGCATGAAGGTGGGCATGGCCCGCTACCAGACGACCTTTCCCGGCGCCGACATCGCCTTCTTCGAACCCCCGAAAGAGGAATCCCGTCTCTTCTTCAGCAACATCTTCAGTTTTGCCGCCCGCCGCGAGGTCTGTGAGATCGGCTACCGCGCCACCCGCAGCACCCTCCTCAAGCGGCAGCAGCAGATCGGCGCCAAGATCGAACGCCACGGCCTCTCCCTGCGCATGGACGTGGTCGAGGACGAAAGCCGCAGCGTGTGGGACAGCATCGAAGGGGCGCCGCCCTCCGCGGCCCCGGTGGCGGACCAGCTGGAGCATGCCCTGGCGAGGCTGGAACACGAGCTGCTCACCGACTAGGGGCGGATACGACCATGGCAAGGGATGCGGCGGGCAGGGAGGAACTGGCGAACAGCCTCACCCACGGGCTGGGGACCGCCCTCAGCGTGGCGGCGCTGGTGCTGCTGGTGGTCTTCGCCAGCCTGCGCGGCACCGCCCGGCACATCGTGGGCGCGGCGCTCTTCGGATCGAGCCTCGTCCTGCTCTACCTCATGTCCACGCTGTACCACGCCTTCCGCGGCGCCCGGGTGAAGAAGGTCTTCAAGATCCTGGACCATTCGGCCATCTTCATCCTCATCGCAGGCACCTACACGCCCTTCTGCCTCGCGGTGCTGCGCGGCGCCTGGGGCTGGACCCTCTTCGGGGTGATCTGGGGTCTCGCGGCCCTGGGCGTCGCCCTCAAGTCCGTGCTCTACGCCCGGTGGATGCCCCTGCCCGCCCCGCCGCCCATCGACCACCTGCATTCGGCGCCGGAGGCTCCACGAAAACCCCCGAAGGCCCTCGACATCGTGAGCACTGCCATCTACCTGGCCATGGGCTGGCTCATCGTTTTGGCCATCGTGCCCCTGTGGCGCGCGCTGCCCTCCGGCGGACTCTTCTGGCTCTTCCTCGGCGGCGGCTGCTACACCCTCGGCGCGGCCTTCTATTCCTGGGGATCCCTGCGCTACCACCACGCGATCTGGCATCTGTGGGTGGTGGCGGGGAGCTTGTGCCACTTCTTCGCAGTGCTGTGGCACGTGATTCCGGCGGCGCGGGTGGGGTGAACTTCAACCGCAGGGCCGTGGCGCTTATTTCTGGTCGGGAGTTCGAAGGCCTCGTTTCCTGACCTGCCGCGCTTCGCTTGCCGGTGCCTTTGGAGATCGCAGCCAAAAAGACGGCTGCAATCTCCAAAGGCACTCTTTTGAAGGTCAACTTCAAAACCCGAAGAGAGCCTGGGGTTGAAGTTGAAGTTGACCTTCAACAAGCACCCTATCCGGGTGCGATGCGCGCCCCTTGCGCATCGTGCCCGGGAAGGGTGCCAAGCAAGCGCAGCGCGCACGAGGCCCATCCGGCCGTGACGAACTCAACACCGAGCCGACGCCTCCCTCAGCCAAGCCCTCTCAAAACCTCGAACTGTTCCTCGAACGCAGCCACCAGCCGGTTCGGATCCTCCAGCACGCTGGCGTCGGTGAGCACGCCCACCTGCACCCGGCCCGCGAAGCTGAGGATGGAGATGCCCACGCCGATGTCCGCCCGCTGGGGCACCCAGAACAGCAGGGTCCGGACCTTGCGCCCCGCGATGGCGATCTGCCGGGTGGGGCCCGGTACGTTGGTGACGACGGCGGTGCACTTGTTGGCGAGGAAGTCGATGAGTCCGCGGCTGGCGCCCTCCGGCAGGAAGGACAAGAGGGCCCGCTGCAGGCCGTAGATGACGCCCGGCGCGGCGGAACCCTTGAGAGCATCCATGCGGGCCTTCACGAGGTGGATGATCGCCTCCAACGGCAGGTCGCCGGCGGGCAGTTCCAGGGGCACCGCCGCGAAGCGGTTGTCCAGGGAGGGCCTTTCGTGGGCTGGCCGGACGTTCACCGGCATGGAGAGCCGCAGCTTCTCCAGCCGGTGGTTCGCGTGGGTCCGGAGGTAGCTGGTGAAGGCGCCGGAGACCGAGCCCATCAGCACGTCGTTCACCGTGGCGCCCAGGCGGTCCTTCGCGGCCTTCACGACGGCGAGGTCGAGGGGACTGGTCCAGGCGACCCGCTTCTCCCCCGACAGGCGGGTGCCGTGCAGCGCGTGCCGGTCCGGACGCCAGAGCAGGCGTGAGAGCAGGATGCCCGGCGCCTGGAGGGGCATGGCCAGCGCCTGGGCGAGCACGCTGCGGCGCGCACCTCCGCCCGGCGTGCGCCCGGCCTTCGGGACCGCTTCGCCGAGTTCCTCCACCAGCGCGAACATCAGGCCCACCAGGGCCATCCCGTCGGCGATGCTGTGGTGGATGCGGATCACCAGGGCCGACGCGTCCGCCTCGAAGTGCTCTACCACCTGGAACTGCCAGCGGGGCCGGTCGTCCGGCAGGGGTTTGGAAGCCTCGGCCCCCACGTAGTCCTCCAGGTGCTGCAGGGTGGCCAGGTCGTCCTTCGGCGCATGGATGATCTGGCGCTCCAGGCTGTAGTCCGGATCCACCTGCCAGTGGTTGCCGGCCTTGTCCCGCACCACCCGGCACTTCAACCGGGCAAAGCGGGGATCGTCCTCCACCCGCTCCCGCCAGGCCGCCCGCAGGGCCTCCAGGTCAAGGCGATCCAGCACCACTACCGCGTTGATCACCATCAGGTTGGTGGCGGTGTCCTGCAGCCACATGGCGTCGTTGGGGGAGACCGGCTGTCGCATGTCACTTCCGCTTCACGGCGAGGAGGAAGGCGATGAGGAAGAGGGCGGACCACACGGGCCACGGCGCCTTGAAGCCCATGGACACCGCGGCGGCCACGAGGCAGGAGCCGGCGATGAGGGTGCCCCGCAGCCCGGACAGCGGATTCTCCGAAGGCTGCTTCGAGATGCGCTCCAGCACCTTGAGGCCGTCGCTCACCAGCAGCGGCATCTTGGCCATGGCGTCCACCAGGTCCGGCACGCCGCGCATGCCTTCCGTGAAGAAGCGCATGGGGCTGAACTGGTGGATGAAGAGGGTGCGGATGTGCTTCTTGGAGACCTCGGCCACGTCGAAGCCCGGCAGCAGCACGTTGCCCACGCCTTCGAAGGTCACCAGCGCCTTCACCATCAGCACCATCTCCACCGGGAAGTACATGCCGTGCTCAGCGCCCTTGGAGAGGGACTCGAGGATGAGCTGGCCCAGGGAGAAGTCCTTGAAGTTGGACGAGCGCTTCCAGCGGTTGGCGATCTCCGTGGCGTCGCGGCGGAAGGCCGCCGGATTGGCGCCGTCGCCGGTGCGGGCGATGGCGGTGAGGTAGCGGGCGGCGTTCTCCCCGTCCCCCATCACCAGGGCGAAGTAGTAGTAGAGCAGCGCCCGCCGCAGGTCCTCGTCGAGGCGGCCCACCATGCCCAGGTCGATGAAGCCCACCTTGGGGCCCGGCAGGATGATGAGGTTCCCCGGATGCAGGTCCGCGTGGAAGAAGCCGTCCTTGTAGAGCATGCGGATGATGGCCATGGCGCCGAGGTCCGTCAGGTGCCGCCGCTGCTCCTCCGGCAGCTCCTGGGCCGCCGGGCTGTCCGGCGCGGGACCGTCGAAGAACTCCATGCAGAGCACGTCCCGGCCGCTGTAGGCGCGGTAGATCCGCGGAAAGACCACGTCGGGGATGTCCACGAAATTCGCCGAGAAGGTCTCCGCGTTGTCCGCCTCCAGCCGCAAGTCCACCTCCCGCAAGGTGTAGGCGACGAACTCGTGGATGACCTGCCGGGGCTGGTAGCGGGGGATGAAGAGCTGGGCGAGGCTGCCGAACATCCGCAGCAGCTTGGCGTCCCGCTCCAGGGTCTTGCGGATCCCGGGCTTCACCACCTTGAGGATCACCCGCTCGCCCTCCATGGTGGTGGCGCGATGGGTCTGGCCGATGGAGGCCGAGCCCAGTGGGATGGGGTCGATGACCAGGAAGGTCTCGTCCACCGGCCGCTTGAGATCCGCCTTGATGATCTTCTCCAGCACCGGCAGAGGCACCACCGGCAGGCGGTTCAGCAGGTGCTTCAGTTCGCCGGTGACGCGCTTCGGCAGCAAGTCCTCCCGCAGGCTGAGGATCTGCCCCAGCTTGATGTAGGTGGGGCCGAGGCGTTCCAGGCGGCGCCGGAGCTGGACGGGGAAGGGCTCGTTCCGCAGATCCCGGCTGACGAAGATCCGTGCCGGAAAGGCCGCCAGCCACAGCAGCCCGTGCCGCAGGCCCTTGGGCGCGCCGTCCTCCCGGCGCTGGCGCAGCAGGGCCAGCAGGCCGCCGAAGAGGAGGCCGGTCAGGTGCCGGGCGGTGGTGAAGAAGCGGCGGATCAGGCCCGAGGGCCGGAATTCCCGCATGATCTCGAAGCCCTTCTCCCGGAGCAGGGCCTCGTGGTCCACCGCCGCCGCTGCGGAGCCAGTGGCGTGGGTGTGGGCTTCTTCAGCGGTTGCGGCCATAGGCCTCGTGGGAAGACACCCACTCCATCGACGAGATGGCGGAGCCCAGGGAGATCTCGCCGGCGAGCACCACCCCGGCGATGATTTCCGCGAGCTTGCGAACCTTGCCCGCGCCGTAGCAGCCCATGATCTCCAGGCACTCCCGCTGGGTGGGCAGGCCCGTGCCGCCGCCATGGGTGGCCACGATGAGCGAGGGGATGGTGATGGAGATGTAGAGGTCCTTTTCCGGGGTCAGCTCCGTGTACAGGATCGCCGAAGTGCCTTCGGACACGTTGGCCACGTCCTGGCCCGTGGCGATGAACATGGCGGTGATGCCGTTCGGGGAGTGGGCGCCATTGTTGTTCGCCCCGGACAGGATGCTGCCCACGCTGGACACGCCCCAGTGGTACGCGATGCTCTCCGGCTCCACCCGCATCACGTTCATCAGCACGTCGCGCTTGATGGTGCACTCCGCCGTGACGCGCTTGCCCCGGGTGCGCATGACGTTCACCTGGGAGGCCTTCTTGTCCGTGGCCATGTTCGACTCGAGGAAGAAGCGCCGGATGGTCTTGTTGTGCTCCAGGATCCAGCTGCAGGCGGCGAAGGTGGCGCGGCCCACCATGTTCTGGCCCGCGGCGTCGCCGGTGGTGAAGTTGAAGCGCAGGTAGCAGAACTTGCTCGCGAGGAAGCTGTCGAAGTAGTCCAGCTTGCCGCTGCGGGTGGTGGCCTCGGCCTCCCGTCGCAGGTCGTCGATGTGGGCGTGGACCCACTTCCGGAACTCCCGTGCTTCCCGGGCGCTGTCGAAGATGAAGACCGGCGCGCGCTGCATGTGGTCGCCCTGCACGGTGCAGGTGACGCCGCCGCTGAGATTCAGCACCTTCATGCCGCGGTTGTAGGAGGCCACCAGGGTGCCTTCCGCCGTGGCCAGGGGGATGAGGAACTCGCCGTTGGCGTGCTCGCCGTTCACCCGCAGGGGGCCTGCGAAGCCCAACGGCACCTGGGCGACGCCGGTGAAGTTCTCGATGTTGCCCTTCGTGACGTTGGGGTCGAAGGAGTACTTGTTGATGTGCAGCAGCTTCACCTTGCTGTAGTCCTCGATGAACTTCTGGCGCGCGGCGATGATCTCCCGCGTGTAGTTGTCCTCCTTGGAGTAGGGCACGGAGGCCGAGGCCGGCGCGGTCTTGGCGGGGTTGTCCTCCACCTTGATGGTGAGGACTCCCATGCCCTTGGCCTCGAGGGTGATCTCGAGGGCGTGCAGGCCTTCGCCGGCCTGCTTGCCCGGGGCCCGCACGAAGGCGATGGCCTTGAGGGGAAAGGCTTCGGGCCGCGCCTCTGAGATGGCCGTGGCGGGGATCCACTGCCCGTCGCCGACGTCGATCTCAAGATCCTTGGCCTCGATGTCCATGGCGTCCAGACGCACCTTCACGAGGCGCGTGAGGGTGACGTCGTTCAGCCGGTTCTTGAGGCTGAACTCGAGACCCGCCCCGGTGTTGCGCAAGGAGCCAAAGGTGTAGAGCTTCCGGAGGAGCATCTGGGGAATCATCATGGCGGCCGATTCCTTGGGAAAGTGGGAGTGCCTCTACTCTGACATGAACGAGGCGGGGACCGCCCGGTCGCTGCGCTCCCTCTGAAACCACGCATGCGTGGTTTCCCCTCGAGCTCCCCCGCACAGTGTCCGGCCACCCCCGCCCCCCAGCCCTCCGCCCCCAGGACGACATCCGCGCCGCCTTCGAGGCCCAGGGGGTCCGCCGGTGGGGGCTCGCCGCCGAGGACGCCGCGGCCCGGGTGGCGCGCCTGCGGCGCCTCAAGACCGCCATGGAGACCGCCCGCCCGGACCTGCTGGCGGCCCTGGCGAAGGACCTGGGCAAGTGCGGCCCCGAAGCCCACCTGACGGAGCTGCACACCACCTGGATGGAACTGAACCAGGCCATCCGCCTCACGGGCCGCTGGATGAAGCCCCGGCGGGTGGGCACGCCCTTGACCCTCCTGGGCACCCGCAGCCGCGTTCACGCCGAGCCCAAGGGCCGGGTGCTCATCATGGCGCCCTGGAACTACCCGGTCTTCCTCACCCTCGCGCCCCTGGTTGCCGCCCTCGCCGCCGGCAACACGGTGATCCTCAAGCCTTCGGAGAAGGCCCCGGCCACGGAGCGGGTCCTGGCGGAGCTCCTGCGCGGCGCCTTCCCCCCGGACGAAGTGGCCGTCTTCACCGGCGGCGCCGAGGTCGCCGAGGCCCTGCTGGAGCTGCCCTTCGACCACCTCTTCTTCACCGGCTCGACCCGGGTGGGGCGGATCGTCATGGCGGCGGCGGCGAAGCATCTGGCCAGCGTCACCCTGGAACTGGGGGGCAAGAGCCCGGCCCTTCTCACCGAAGGCGCCGACCTGGATCTGGCGGCGCGGCGCATCGCCTGGGGCAAGTGGATCAACGCCGGCCAGACCTGCGTGGCCCCGGATTACGTGCTGGTGCCGGCGAGTCTCGAACAACCCTTCCTCGACCGGCTGAAGGCGGTCACGGAGGAGCTCTTCGGCGTGGCTCCTCTCGGGAGCGAGGCCTACGGCACCCTCATCGACCGCCCAGCCTTCGCGCGGCAGAAGGCCTTGTTGGAGCAGGGCGGCGGGGAGGTCGTCTTCGGCGGCCAGATGGACGAGGCGGCCCTGCGCCTGGCCCCCACGGTCCTGCGGAACGTGCCCCTGGCCAGCCCGCTCATGAAGGAGGAGATCTTCGGTCCCCTCCTGCCGGTGCTCGTGTACAAGGACCGCGCAGAAGCCCTCGCCATCCTGCGGGACCTGGACGAACCCCTGGCCAGCTACCTCTTCACCGGTGGCGACGCCGAGGCCGAGGCCTGGATCCGCGACACCCGCGCCGGCGGCACCGTGGTGAACCACACGGTCATCCACCTCGCCAACCCCGCCCTGCCCTTCGGCGGCCGCGGCCCCAGCGGCATGGGTGCCTACCACGGCGAGCACGGCTTCCTGGCCTTCAGCCACCGGCGCGCGGTGCTGAAGGCCGGCTGGTTCGATCCCATCCGGTTCACGTCGCCGCCCTACACGGGAAGGGTGAAGGCATGGGCGTTCCGGCTGCTGCGCTGGCTGGAGTGAAGAAGGTGGCAGGCAACCAAGGACCCCGGCCCCTCTGGAATTCAATCGCCCTGGCGGGTCCCCGTGTTCAGCAGGACATTCAGTCCTGCTGAATCACGACCCGCCCGGGCCGATTGCGCCGCAGATCCGCCCCGCCAGCGCGCTGGCGGCCACCGTCGCCGGACTCGCCAGCCAGACCTGCCCTGGCCCGCTGCGGCCGGGGAAATTGCGGTTGATGGCGCTGATGGTCACCTGCCCCGGCCGGTCGCTGACCCCGGGACCGGCGTTGATGCAGGCGCCGCAGGAACTGCCCAGCACGGTGGCGCCGGCGCGCTCGAAATCGGCGATCCAGCCCTCCGCTTCGGCGTGGCGGCGGACGTCCTCGCTGCCGCACTGGACGAAGAACCGGACCCTTGCGGGCACCCGGAGCCCCGCCCGGAGCCCCGCCCGGACCACCTCGGCGGCCCGCCGCAGGTCCTCGCGCTTGCCGCCGGTGCAGCTGCCCAGGTAGGCGATGTCGATGGGGACGGTGCCCTCGAGGGCCGAAAGCCGCAGGCCGTTGCCGGGGTCGCCGGGCCGCGCCAGCATCGGCTCCACATCCGAGCAGTCCAGGTCCAGGGTGTGGGCGAAGTCGGCGTCCTCGTCCGAGCGCATCCAGGCCTCGATCACGGCATCGGCCCCGCGCCGTTCGCGCAGGAAGCGGAGGGTCTCCCGGTCCGCGGCCACGATTCCAGTGAAGCCGCCGATCTCGGCGGCCATGTTGGTCAGGGTGGCACGCTCATCGGTGTCCATGTGGGCCAGGGCCTCGCCCTGGTACTCGATCACGAAGCCCAGCGCCCCGCCCTCGCGGATGAAGGGCTGGGACAGCAGTTGCAGGACCAGGTCCTTCGCGGCCACGCCGGGGCCGAGGCGGCCGCGCAGGCGGATGCGGACGGTCGGCGGCACCGTCACCCGCACCTCGCCGGTGACCCAGGCGCAGGCGATGTCGGTGGTGCCGACGCCGAAGGCCAGGCAACCCAGGGCACCGGCATGGGGCGTGTGGGAATCAGTGCCCACCACCAGCTGGCCGGGCAGGACGTAGCGTTCCGCCATCAGGGAATGGCAGATGCCCTCGCTGCCGGTCCCGTCCTCGAGCGTCCCGTGGAGGACGATTCCATGCTTCGCGCAGAACTCCGCCTGCGCTGTTTCCAGGCGGTCGGCCACCTCCAGCAGGCCGCGCTCCCGGTGCTCCGCCTTCATGCTGTGGTGCAGAAAGGTGAGGTGGTCCCGGAAGGCGAGGATGGTGGACGGGTCCTTCAGCGGGATATCCGGTCCTGCCGCGCGCTCCAGGAACCGCGCCGCCATCGGCGTCACGTACTCATGGGAAAACCGCCAGTCCGTGCGGACGAACAGGCCGTCACCGGGCCGAACGCAGTTCACGCCGCACCGCCCGACCCCGGTCACGCACCGACGGGCCCAGGATCTTCTCGGCGAGGGTCATCGGCCGCGGGGCGTGCTCCGGCGCTGGACGGCCACCTCCCCGCCAGCCGCGCCAGGCGTTGAAGGGGAACAGGCCGCCCATGGCCACGATCCGGGCGGTGACCGGATCCAGGCCGCCGAGGAACTCCGCCCGCGGAATCCGCTCGCCCCGGCGGATCCGGTCCACCAGGCCGAAGTCGGTGCTGGTGAGGAGCCCCAGGTTCTGACAGTTCTGGCGGTAGATGCGCTCGAAGCTCTCCGCGATCACCAGGCGGATGCCCGCGGCCATCTCCGCGTAGGGCGAGGCCTCCCGGCTGCTGCCCTTGCCCCGGCGCTTGCCGGCCACGCTCACGCTGAAGCCCCCGGCGCGAACCGCGCCCTTCCCCACCGGCAGCACCGCTCCGCAGGCGAGGCCCAGGTAGGCGAAGTCGCCGAGCTTTTCGTCGTAGTGGTAGCAGATGAAGGCCGGCGTGATCTCGTCGGTGCTGATCTGGTCGCGGAGAGCCAGCGCCTCCGCGAAGTCCAGGTCTTCGCCGGAGAGCTGGCGGGTGACCTTGTCCTCGTCCTCGCTCAGGAACAGGATGCGGCCGTCGAAGCGGAGGGCTTCCGGAAGCATCAGTTCTTTCCCTTCTTCGCGGCGCGCTGGACCTCGCGCAGGGGCTTGTCGAGGACCTTGGCGGCGCGCTTCGCGTCCTCGAACTCCGGCTGCCGGGTGGTGGCACCAGGCCAGCGGCCTTCCTTCACCGCCACGGTCTGCCCTTCCACCGCCGCAACGATGAAGGAGCGGTCCGCTTCCATCCGTTGCAGGGGCCACATGCGCACGCCCAGGGTGGGCAGCTCGGACACGAGGACCTGCGTCAGGGCTTCCAGGCGGCCCGGCTCCGCGATGAGTCCCACCACCCAGCCGGCGCGGCCCTTCTTGAACGTGGCCGGAGTGACCCAGACATCGAGGGCGCCCGATTCCATCAGGCGGGCCTGCGCGTGGGCCACCTGCTGGGGCGTGGCGTCGTCCACATTGGTCTCCACCTGCAGCAGCGCCCCGTCCGGTCCAGGCACTTCCCCCAGGATGAACCGGCACGCGTTGGGGCTGTCGGCGAAATCCCAGCCCCCACACGCGAAGGCGCTCCGTTCGGGGACGAAGCGCCGGGGCGCGCGTTTCGAGGTGGCCAGTTCGGCCGCGAGGGCGGCTCCCGTGGGCGTGGTGAGTTCCTTGCCCGTGGGCGCCGCGCCGGGCACGAGCTCGAAGCCATCCAGCAGGTAGAGCGTCGCCGGTCCCGGGATTGGATAGTTGCCGTGGGCCATGGGCGTCCGCCCCGTTCCCAGGGCGATGGGGCCGAGGTGGACCGCGGGCTCTCCGAGCAGCCCCCAGCCCGCCGCGGCCAGGGCCACGTCTGCGATGCTGTCCTGCACGCCCACCTCGTGGAAGTGGACCTCCTCCAGGGCCATGCCGTGGACCAGGGCCTCCGCCAGGGCGAGCCTCCGGAAGGCGCCCCGGGCGACCTCCGCGGTGCGGGCCTCAAGGTGCTTGGCGAGGAGCGCGTCGACTTCGGACCACCGCAGACCGTGGACGTGGGCCCCAGGCTTCGCCTTCACGTGGCGCATGACCGCCCGCTTGGCGCCCGCCGGCAGCTCCAGGTGGGGTCCGCCCTTGTCCACCTTGCCGCCGATGAGCACGCTGGCCTTGGTACCCTGCACGCCGCAGCGCAGGACCGTGTCCACCCGCAGGTCGAGCTCCGGGAAGGGCAGGCGGCGCAGCACGGCCCTCAGTTCAGCCTCCGGGACGCCGAGGGCGAGGAAGCCGCCCAGCCAGAGGTCGCCGGACAGGCCCGAGAATGCGTCCACCCACAGTTGCGCCACGAAGGATCCCCTGAAACGGCGAGGCCCCCAAGCGGGGGCCTCGCTCTGGATGAATTCTAGCGGCTCAGTCCTTCTCTTCCTCTTCCGCGAGCTTGGCGGCCATCTCGTCGAGGTGGGTCATGAGGCGCTCGGCCATCTCCTCGTCCTCGAGGGGGGTGAACATGTCGTCCTTCACTTCGAAGATCTCGAGGGAAAGGCCTTCTTCTTCGCTCAGCTTGCCCTCGCTCTGGGCCTGGACTTCCTGCAGGGGCGCCAGGACGCAGAAATGGCGGCCTTCGAAGTCCACTTCCTCGAGGATGGCGAACTCCTCCTTCTCGCCGTTCTCGTCCTCCAGCTCGACGACCTCGATCTCGAAGGAATCGTCGTGCTCGTGGTTGCAGTCCGGTCCGTGCTCGTGGCCTTCATGAGCCATGGGGTGCTCCTTGCGCAAGATTCCCAGCGTAGAACCGGAACCCCCGGAAGGCCAGGAATATCTTGATAGATCAGGGGCCGGGTCGCGGGTCCAGGGCCCGCCGGGCCTGCCCTTCCACCCACGATTCGCCCCCGCCCGCGTAGCGTTCGCGCTTCCAGATGGGCACCCGGTGCTTGATCTCGTCCATGAGCCACGCGGCGGCCGCGAATGCCTCCTGCCGGTGGGGGGAGGCGGTGACGATGACCACCGCGGCCTCGAGGAGGGGCACGACGCCGATGCGGTGGTGGATGAGGCAGCGGCAGAGGCCGAAGCGCTCCAGGGCCTCTGTCCGCAGCCGGCCCAGCTCCGCCTCGGCCATGGGCACGAAAGCCTCGTAGGCGAGGTCCGCCACGGCGAGGCCTTCGTGGTGGTCGCGGGCGGTGCCTTCGAAAACCACCACCGCGCCGGCGGAAGGGTCCGAGGCCGCCGCCCGCAGGGCCGCGGCGTCCAGGACCCCCGCCTGGACGCGGATCGGGACGGGAACGCTTTCATCGGCCATGTCCCACGCTACCGTGGAAGGCATGGCTGAGAAAACGAAGGTGGAACTCTTCTGCGATGGCGCCTGCCTCGGAAACCCAGGCCCCGGCGGTTGGGGCTACCTGCTCCGCACGCACACCTCGAAGGGCCCGATGGAGAAGGAAGGCAGCGGCGCGGATCCCGACACCACCAACAACCGCATGGAACTCATGGGCGCCCTCGAAGGCCTGAGGGCACTGTCCCGGCCCTGCGAGGTGCGCCTCTGGTGCGACAGCCAGTACGTGGTGAAGGGCCTGTCGGAATGGCTGCCGGGCTGGAAGCGGAAGGGCTGGCGCAAGGCCGACGGCCAGGCCCTGATCAACGCGGACCTCTGGCAGGCTCTCGACGGGGAGCTGCGGAGGCACACGGTGGAATGCCGCTGGGTGCGGGGCCACGCGGGACACGTCGAGAACGAGCGGGTCGACCGGCTCGCCAGCGCCGCCGCGAAGGCCATCGCTGAAGCAAGCGCCAGACAAGGCACCGCCCCCTGAACGGGGGCGGCGCTCAGCAGGCGAAAACCCTCAGCGGCGGCCGACCTGGGCCTGGAAGGTGACGTTGTACTCGATCCAGGAAGCGACGGGCTTGCCGTCCCGGGTCGCCGGCGCGTAGGTGCTGCGCATGGCGGCATCGGTGGCCGACTCGTCGAAACCGAAGGGGCCGGCGACGCTCTGGGTGACGTTCACCTTCTGCGGGCGGCCGTTGGCATCCACGTAAACCCGGAGGCGGACCGTATGGGACTTGGTGGCCTCCCAGCGCATCTGCTGGGCCCGGGCAGGGAAGGCCGGCGCGGCCTGGCTCACCATGCGCGCCTGGGTCTCCTTCCACCACGACCGGCGTTCCGGCGGAGGCGGGCGCGGCGGTGGGAGCCGCGGCCGGCGTGGGCTTCGGCGCCTCCACCGGGGCGGGCTTGGGCGCCTCCACCGGCGGCGGGGCGGCGGGCTTGGGCTGCTCCACCGGCTTGGCGACCGGCGGCGGCGGGACGGGTGCGGCCTTGGCGAGCTTCTGCTCCTGTTCCTTGAGTTGGGCTTCGCGAAGCTTGCGCTTGTCCTCGAGTTCCTTCTGCTGCCGCTCGATGTCGGCCTGCTTCCGCTTCTCCGCCTCGACCTGCTCCAGCAGCTTCGCCCGCTCGGTGGCGTCCTTCATCTCCGAAGCCTGGCGGACCAGATCCGCCTGCTTGGCCTTGGCGGCATCGGCGGCGCCGGTGAGGGCGGCCTTCTTCGCGTCGTCCTCGGCCCGGACGCGCTGGAGCTCCGCCAGGGTCTCGCGCATCTTCTTCACTTCCTCGCTCTCGCCCTTGGGCCTGAAGGCGAAGAAGCCGAGCACCAGGATCACCACGGCCGCGGCGGCACCGCCAAAGACGAGGATCTTGTTCTTCGATTTCACTTCCTCCTGGGCGAAGTCCACCGCGTGGCCCTCACTGCCCCGGCCCTCGCCGGAGGCCGCCATGGCGTAGGCGGTGTAGTTGTCCGCCTGCTCGGCCTTCACGCCGGTGCCGTCCTTGTCGTTCTCCTCCCGGAAGAGGGTGTGCATGAAGAACGCCATGTTGAAGGTCGTCGGGCTGTAGTCGCCGTCATAGAGCACCCGCTCGAGTTCGGCGTTGAAGGCGCCCACGCTGTCGAAGGGCTGGGCCATGCCCAGCAGACGCATCATCAGGTTCTGGATCTCCGCCGGGACCGGCGTCTCCTCCTGGGCGGCCTTCAGGGTGGCCCGCTGCACGAAGGGCGCCGGGTCGCCCATGGTGGGCAGCCGGTCCAGGGTGAGCAGTTCGTAGAGGATCGAACCGAGGCTGTAGAAGTCCTGCTGCAGGGGCGACGCGCCCTCCTTGAGGTAGGACTGGAGCGAAGTCTGGGTGACCGGCAGCTTCGCCATGAGGCCGTGCAGGATGGGCGCGAAGGGCGCGTCCAGGATCTGCGCGGCGCCTTCGAAGCTGACCCACACGCTGTGGGTGGAAAGGAGGCCGTGGTGCAGGCCCTTCCCATGGAGCTGGATGACGCCCTGGGCGATGCCCTGGAGCACGGACAGCGCGTGGTCCACGCCGAAGGGGATCTGCTCGTGCTTGGCCTTGTCCAGGAGCTGGGCGAGGCTGCGCCCGGGGACGTAGTCGCAGACGACGTGCGGCGGATTGCCGGTCTCGATGCGGTAGTTCAGGCCGAAGGCCTTGGAGCCGCCCAGCTGGGGCAGCATCTTGGCGGCCTCCGCCAGCTTGGGAGCGAAGCCCGCGCCGAGGATCTCCTCGAAGAAGGTGCGCACCAGGACATGGCGGTCGAAATTGCCGCCGACGGTCACGATGCCCCGGTGGATCCGGCCGATGGGATCGGCGGTGAGTTCACTGGCCAGGAGATAAGAACCGAGCCGTGTGTAGTTGGCCATGGAGGGTGCTCCCCGGAATATGAAGGACGAAGCGAGATGACAAAGATAGTCCCGGGCGACCTAAAAACCTAGTGGCCGCGAATCCTGGGTTCCGGACGGTCCGGCCGGGGCTGCGGGAGGCGGCGGGGTTTCCTTGGCATCCCGGGCCCGGGGGTTTTCCCAGAGGTCGCCCACGGCCCGCCAAAGCAGGGTCCACATGTTGGCGGTGGCGTTGACCCCGGTGGAAAAAGACAGCTGCATCTGGGCATAGGGAACGCTCAATTCATCCCAGTGGCCGATGCTCCGGCCCCTGGCCGCATCGAAGTGCTCCGCCAGGCTGCCGTGCCTTTCGAATTTGACCTTGGCGAGCCGCAGCAAGGGCGGCCGGGGGTCCAGGGGCGCCTTCGCCGCCCAGAAGGGTTCCCGCGACACCACCAGCTCCCGGAACCGCCCATCGGTGTAGGTCTCGAAATATTCCCGGAGGGAAGTGACGCCCTGGGTGACCGAGGGGTCCGACAGGAGCTGGACCTGGTGGGCCAGCACCCCCAGTTCCTTCGCCATCCGCTCCGGCGGGGTCTTCAGTTCGCTGAGGGCCACGATGCGGAGGAACTGCTCCTCCACGTCCTCCACCGTGGGCGGCTGGTCGTTGGACAGCCCCCGGGCCGAAGCCAGCAGCGCGGCCTGGTGGGGCTTGAGGACCTCCAGCAGCCGCACGGGCACCATGCGGAGCGCCAGCCGGGTCTGCGCCTCGTGGACCCTGGGCGACCAGGCCGCCAGGGGCGTCCCCAGGGACAGGGCGCTGAGACAGGCCAGCCAGGAACGGACCGGGCGTGAGCGAGGGGTGCGGGTCATGGGCTCCTTCCCGAGGTGGAATGCTGCCGAGGCTCCCCCGGCGACCGGGACTTGTCAAGGCGCGGCGGCGGCGCGGCCAGGCCGCGTCCGCCTCGAGCGGCCCTCATGGAGCACCCAGTAAACCGCCAGCCGCTCCACAAGGAGCGTCAGCTGCTAAAAGGATGGAGTGCTCAGCCGCGAAAGTCTCTGGCGCCGCATCGGCAGCCCCGATGCCTGGGCGCTGCCTTGGGCCCTGGCGGCAGCCTGCACGGTGCCCTGGCTGCTCCCGGAGACCTGGAACGGCCGGATCCCCACCGGACTGCAGGCGGCCGCATGGTGCGCGGTCCTGCTCTCCGCGCCCCTCCTGCGCACGCGCTGGGCGGTCGTGCCCCTGGCCCTGGCCCTGACCTGGGGCACGATGGGGCACCTGGCCTTCCGGGCGCGCTGGGAACAAGCCCTCCCCACCGGCCTGATCCGGCTGGAAGGCGTCGTCGCGGATCCCTGGACCATCGTCGGGCAGCGCCGGGAGGGCCGGCTCCGGCTCAGCGCGCCCGGTGCCATGGCCGGCCTGGACCTGCCGGTCTTTGTGCCCCTGGAAGGCGAGCCGGGCCCTGCCCCGGGCACGCCCGTGGCGTTGCGCGGGGAACTGCGGGCCCAGGACCCCGCGCCGGTCTTCCTGCCGGAACGGCCCCTCTGGCGGGCCCGCAGCGACGGGGCGCCCCGCCGCGTCCACCTCGCCTCCGCGCTGGAACTGGAGGTCCTCGGCCCGCCGGAGCCTTCCCTGCCCGTCGCCTGGAAGGCCTGGGTGCGCGGGCGCTTCGATGCCCTGCCCCTCCCGCCGGGCCCGGCCCGGGACCTCTGGGGCGCCCTGGCCCTGGGCCTGCCGGTGGTGGATGAGGATGCCCTCACGCCCTTCGCGGAGAGCGGCACCCTGCACCTGCTGGTGGTTTCGGGCCTCCAGGTGACCCTCGTGATCGCCGCCATCGAGCTGTTGGCCCGCCGGATCCTCCGGCGCCGGCCCCGGCTCGCCGCCCTCGCCGCGGCCCTCGGCGGCCTCGCCTATGCCCTCGCCGTGGGGTTCTCGGCGCCGGTCTGGCGGGGCCTGCTCATGGGCCTGGCGTGGATCCTTGGCCGCAGCGAAGGCTGGCGGCTGCCGCCCGCCCTGACCCTGCATGGCGCCCTGTTGATCTGGCTGCTCGGCCACCCGGCCGCGGGCTGTGAGCCCGGCTTCCTGCTGGCGTGGTGGGCCCTCCTCGGCCTGCTCTGGGCCGCCGAACCCCTCGCCGGGTTGCTGGCGCCCCTGCTGGGCCCGGCGGCGGATCCCGCAGCCCGGCTCATCGCGCCCTGGCTCTCGACCCTGCCCCTGGTCGCCCTCTTCTTTGGCGGCGTGCCCGTCTGGGGCGTCCTGGCGAACCTGGTGGTGCTCCCCATCGTTTCGGCCTTCACGCCCCTCTGCCTGCTGCTCACCCTGCTGCCGGTCCCCTGGATCACCGGGAGTCTGGGGCAGCTGCTCGCGTGGACGGGTACCGTCCTCATGCCCCGCTTCAGCGGCATCCGCCCCCTCTGCACCGCGGGCCTGGCGCCGTGGCTCAGCCTGGCCCTCGCCTGGCCCGCCCTGGCCCACCTCCATGCCCGCCTGCGCCGGACCCGCGGGCTGCTGCTCGCGGTGCTCGCCCTCTCCGCGTGGCTCGTCGCGGCCCGGGGCACGGGGCGTCCCCCAGGGACCCTCGGCCTGGAGGCCATCGACGTGGGCCAGGGGGACGCCCTGCTGTTGCGGGCCCCCGACGGCGCGGCGACCTTGGTGGACACGGGTCCCGGGCCCTGGGCCGCCCGGCGCATCGTGAAGGTTCTCAGCCGGCGCGGGGTACAGGAGCCCCTCCACCTGGTCGTCACCCACCCCCACGCCGACCATGCCGGCGGATGGGCGACCCTGGCCCGTCTCTGGCCCCTGGCCTCTGCGACCGTCCCCGAACTACGGGAGGCCGCCTCGACCTGGGCGCCCTTCGCTCCCCAGGGCCTACCGAGGGACGCCATCCGCCGCGGGGCCGCCTGGAACCGGGGCGAGGTCGCGTTCCGCGCCCTGTGGCCGCCGGGCGCCCTGGATCCCGCGGCCCTCGGCGACGCCAACATGGTTTCCCTGGTGCTCCGGGTGGAGTGGCGGGACCGGCAGCTCTGGTTCATGGGGGACGCCCTCGGCGTCCAGGAACGGGACCTCCTGGCCCTCGGCGAGCCCGGGGCCTTCCCGGGCCTGCGCCTCCTCAAGGTCGGACACCACGGCAGCCGCAGCAGCAGCGATCCCGCCTGGATCGCCGCCCTGCGCCCCTCCGTGAGCCTCGTGACCGCGGGCCGGCGCAACCGCTTCGGCCATCCTCACCCGGAAACCTCCGCCACCTTTTCCGCCGCCGGCCTCCCGGTGCCTCTGGAGGCCGGTCCGCGATTCGGCCTGCGCCTCCTCGCCGTACCGGGCGGCTGGGATCTGGAGGGCGGCGATGGGGGCCGCGAAAGCCTCAGGGCCCCAGCACGCCCAGCTCCCGGAGTTGCTCGATGAGGGCCAGGCTTCCGGATTGCTGATGGGCCCGCCACTGGGCCTGGGCGTCGGGTCCCACCTGGTTCACCACCGCCAGCGCCGCGCCGACGGGCACGCCCTCCGCGTGGCAGGCCGCGTACACGCCCGTCAACTCGAGGTGCTCCACCGCCCCCAGCCGTCCCAGCAGGGCGGCGCCCTCGAACGTCTTCGTGATGGCCGGGGGCACCACGACGGCGTGGGGCGGCAGGGGGCCTTCCAGGGTGGTCGCCCAGCGGGTGCGCTCGATGACGGGACGGTAGGCTTCGTTCCGGCATTCAGCGAGGCTGCTGGCGATGGCCTCGGCGGCCCAGAGGTGGTCCCCGATCCGGAGCCGGTCATCGTAGTGGCCACAGGTGCCTAGGAAGAGCACGCCTTCAGGCTTGAACGCCTCGATGAGGCGCGCGGTGGTGGCCGCCGCCAGCAGGCCGCCAACGCCCGTGGACGCCGCCTGCCAGCCCTTGGGCGGTGCCGACAGGAAGGGGCCCAGTTCCGGGGGAAAAGCGCCAAGGAGGAGCCGCATGGTCCAAGTTTCGCGCACTTGGTCCTGGGGACAGGCTGAAAATCGGAGGTTTCAAACCCTTCCCCAGCCTGATCCCCGCAAGTTAAAATCCGACCTTCTCAATCCCACCAGATCCGATGAGGCGGCCCCGGGGCCGCGCCCAGGCAGGAGGCCGGCATGAACGAAGTCGTCGCGCGATTCCAGGACGGCAGGACCATGAAGGGCAGGACCGCGGATTTCCTGCCGACCAAGGACCGTTTTCACCTCGCCCTCGAAGGAATGCCCCCGACGGCGAAGCCCGTCGAGGTCCTCATCGCCGACCTGAAGGGAGTCTTTTTCGTGAAGACCTTCGAAGGCCATCCGGACCACAAGAAGAGCAACGCCTTCGATCCCCGGAGCACGCCCCTCGGACGGAAGGTGACCGTGGTCTTCCAGGACGGCGAGGAATTGTCCGGCACCACCCAGGGCTACCAGCCGAACCGGCCGGGCTTCTTCGTCCTTCCGGCGGACGGAAGCTCCAACAATTTCCGCTGTTTCGTGGTCACCGCCGCGGCGAAGGAGATCCGCCTGATCTGAAGGGGCCTCAGCGGGTCAGTTTGCGATACTTGATGCGATGGGGGTCGAAGGGCTTGAGGCCCAGGACCTCCTGCCGATACGCCTCGTACTGGCTGTAGTTCCCATCGAAGAACTCCACGCGGCTGTCCCCCTCGAAGGCCAGGATGTGGGTGGCCAGCCGGTCCAGGAACCAGCGGTCGTGGCTCACCACCACCGCGCTTCCGGCGAAGCTTTCGATGGCCTCCTCCAGGGCCCGCATGGTGTTCACATCGAGATCGTTCGTCGGCTCGTCGAAGAAGAGCAGGTTGGACTCGCTCTTCATGGTGAGCGCCAGGTTCAGGCGGTTCTGCTGGCCGCCGCTGAGCTCCTTCACCTTCTTCTGCTGGGAGTCGCCGGTGAAGCCGAAGCGGCTGAGCCAGGCCCGGGCGTTGACCAGCTTGCCGCCCAGCTCGATCTGCTCGTAGCCCCCGGACACCGCTTCGAAGACGGTCTTGTCGGGGTTCAGGTTCTGGCGGAGCTGGTCCACGGTGGCCATCTTCACGGTCTCGCCGACCTTGATGGTCCCGGCGTCAGGCTGCTCGTTGCCCGTGAGCATGCGGATGAGGGTGGTCTTGCCGGCGCCGTTCGGGCCGATGACACCCAGGATGCCGCCCCGGGGGATGGCGAAGCTGAGGTTCTCGAAGAGCACCTTGTCGTCATAGGCCTTGGACAGGCCCTCCACCTCCGTGACGATGTCGCCTAGGCGTGGCCCCGAGGGATGTAGATCTCCAGTTCCTGCTCCTTCTCCCGGCCCTCCTCGCCGGCGAGCCGCTCGAAGTTCGAGATGCGCGCCTTGCTCTTGGTGTGCTGGCCCTTGGGGGACATGCGGATCCACTCCAGCTCCCGTTCCAGGGTCTTCTGGCGGCGCTTGTCCGACTTCTCCTCCTGGGCGAGGCGGCCGGACTTCTGTTCCAGCCAAGAGGAGTAGTTGCCCTTCCAGGGGATGCCTTCGCCCCGGTCCAGCTCGAGGATCCAGCCCGCCACGTTGTCCAGGAAGTAGCGGTCGTGGGTGATCGCGATGACCGTGCCGGTGTACTCGTTGAGGTGCTTCTCCAGCCAGGCCACGGTCTCCGCGTCCAGGTGGTTGGTGGGCTCGTCCAGGAGCAGGATGTCGGGCTTCTGGAGGAGGAGCCGGCACAGGGCCACGCGGCGCCGCTCGCCCCCCGACAGCACGCCGATCTTCGTGTCCGGGTCCGGGCAGCGCAGGGCGTCCATGGCCTGCTCCAGCTGGGCGTCCAGGTCCCAGCAGTCGGCGGCGTCGATCCTGTCCTGGAGCTCGCCCTGGCGGGCCAGGAGCGCGTCCATGTCCGCGTCGGGATCGGCGAACTGCTCCGCGATCTCGTTGTACTCCTTCAGCCAGCCGACCTTCTCCGCGGCGCCTTCCTCGACCACCTCGCGCACGGTCTTGGTCTCGTCCAGCTTCGGCTCCTGGTCCAGGAGGCCTGTGGTGTAGCCCTTCGACAGCACCGCTTCGCCGTTGAAGTCCCCGTCCACGCCCGCCATGATGCGCAGCACCGTGGACTTGCCCGAGCCGTTCAGGCCCAGCACGCCGATCTTCGCACCGTGGTAGTAGGAGAGGCTGATGTCCTTGATCACCGGCTTGTTGTTGTAGATCTTGGAGACCCGCATCATCGAGTAGATGATCTCGGGCTGGTCGCCTTCGGACTTCTTCACCGGCTTGGCCATGGTTCCGCTCGAAAAAAAGGCCGTGCTTCCGCACGGCTCCTCCATCTTAGCCCATCGGGAACCGCGTGGCCGCGGGTTTTCCTCCCCAGGGCGGCCTGCGCCCTTGACAGGCGTCCACATCCAGGACATCACAGTGCAACCATGCGCCTCACCTTCCATCACGCCTTCCTGGCGGTCGTCCTGGGCCTCGCCGGCGCCAGCGGCTATTTCACCTTCCACGTCGTCCGCCTGAAGCGGGGCCTCGCCTCGGGCCTGGCGGAGCCCCTGAAGAGCGGCCAGGCTGCGACTCTCGAAACGGTCCTGGACGGCGACGAAGTGGCCGTCCGCGTGGGCTCGGAGACCCTGCGGGTGCGCCTGCTGGGAATCTACGCCTTCGATCCCACCACCGCCGACCCCGTCGAGCAGGCCGCCGGCCTGGCGGCCCTGCGGCACCTCGAAGGCTTCCGCGGGCAGCCGGTAAACGTGGTCTTCGACGAGCTGAAGCAGGACAACCGGAAGCGGATCCTCGCCTACCTGGAGAAGGACGGGAAGGATCTCGGGGAGGGCATGCTCGCCCAGGGTCTGGTGGTGGCCTACACCAAGTATCCCGTCCCGCGCATGAACGCCTACCTCCTCGCCGAAGGGCGGGCGTCCAAGGCGGCCCTCGGCATCTGGGCGGATCCCCAGGTCGCGCGCCGCGCCACGGACCTCAAGGCCCTGTGGGAAACCCAGCGGCGGAGGGGCGACTGATGATGTTCCGGGTCCTGCTCCGCTTCCTGAGGCTCAACCGCGATCTGTCCGGCGCGGGGGTGAAGTCCAAGGCCCTCCTCATCTTCGTCCTCCTCGTCTGGTACGCCACCTCCGGCTTCCTCTTCTTCGAGCTGCCCGGCAAGCCGGACCTGGGCTGGCTCGACGGCCTCTGGTGGGCCCTGGTCACCATGGCCACCGTGGGCTACGGGGACCTCTTTCCCGTCACCGCCGGCGGCCGCTACCTCGTGGGCGTGCCCACCATGGTTTTCGGCATCGGCTTCCTCGGCTATCTCATCTCCGAGATCGCCGGAAGCCTCCTTGAAACGCGGTCCCGGAGGCTCAAAGGCATGCTCGACCTCACCCTCACCGGCCACATCCTCCTCGTGAACTTCAGCTCCCTGGACGCGGTCCTCAAGCTGGTGCACGAACTCCGCGCGGACACCGCCACGGGCTCCCGGCCCGTCGTGCTCATCGACGAGGGCCTCGAGGAGCTGCCCGCGGAGCTCTTCGAGCTCGGCCTGCACTTCGTCCGGGGCGATCCGACCCGGGAGGAGACCCTGCGCCGGGCCGGCGCCGCCGAAGCCCTCCAGGCCATCATCCTGTCCCGAAACCCCGGGGATCCCCATTCCGACGACCACAATCTGGTGAGCACCCTGGTGCTCGAGTCCCTCAATCCGCGCATCTTCAGCGTGGTGGAGGTCATCAGCCCGGGAAAGATCCGCCAGGTGGAGCTGGCCGGAGCCAACAGCGTGATCTGCGCGTCGGAGCTGACCTCGGGGCTCATCGTCCAGGAGCTCCAGGATCCCGGCGTGAAGGACCTGATCATGGATCTCGTTTCCGACCTCGGCGGCCACCAGATCTACGTGGCGCCCATCGCGTCCATGACGCAGTGGACCTACCGGGAGCTGGTGGCGTGGGGCCTGGAGGCCAGGTTCACGGTGCTGGGCATCCGCCGGAACGGGAAGGACCTGCTGAACTGCGCGCCGGACGCGGCCCTCGCGCCGGAGGACCTCGTCCTGCTCATCGGGGCCCAGCGGGTGGCGTCCATCAATACAGGGAACTGAAAGCGGTTCAGCGCCAGGCGCCCAGCAGGCGGCGCACCACGAGCATCTGGCCCAGGTGGAAGGCATTGTGGTCGGCCACCAGCAGGAACTCCCGCAGGTAGGTCTGGCCGGTGCCGTGGGGGATGGTGGCGAAGAGGTCCAGGTGCGGATCCAGGAGCAGATCCAGGAGCGCCTTGCGGTCCGCCTTCACCGCCGCGAGGCTCGCGGACCAGGCCTTGCCGTCCGGCGGCGCCGGCGTGGGCGGCCAGTAGTCCTGAGGCCACACGTGGTCCTGGTACGCGGGATTCACGCAGAACTCGAGGATGTCCGCCTGGGCCAGGCGGAGGTGCTCCAGCAGCTCCCAGAGCGAATAGGGCAGCCCTTCGGGACGCACGCCCCGCAGCTTCGGCGGAACTCCCTTCAGCACCGCCTCGAAGCCCGCGTGGGCGTCCTCCCAGGCGAGGAGCTTCGCGAGGTGGGCGCGCAGGGGATCGGTGCCCGGTCGGCGGCCCATGCCTAGTCCAACGCCGCCTGGGCCGCCGCCAGCATGGCGATGGGCACGCGGTAGGGGCTGCAGCTCACGTAGTCGAGGCCGACCTGGTGGAAGAAGACCACGCTGCGGGGGTCGCCGCCGTGCTCGCCGCAGACGCCCACCTTGAGCCCTGGCCGCGCGGCGCGGCCTTTTTCCGTCGCGATGCGCACCAGCTCGCCAATGCCCTCCGTGTCCAGGCTCTGGAAAGGATCGTCGTCGAGGATCTTCTTGGCGACGTACTCCGGCAGGAAGCTGCCCGCGTCGTCCCGGGAGAAGCCGAAGCCCATCTGGGTGAGGTCGTTGGTGCCGAAGCTGAAGAACTCGGCCTCGAGGGCGATCTTGTCGGCGGTGAGCGCGGCGCGGGGGATCTCGATCATGGTGCCCATGGGCGCCACGAAGGCGGTGCCCCGCTCCTTGTTCACGTCGGCGATCTCAGCCACCAGTTCCGTCTTCAACCAGGTCAGCTCCCGCACCGTGCCGATGAGGGGGATCATGATCTCCGGGGACTGCCTTCACGCCCGCGGCGCCGGCGTCCAGGGCCGCTTCCACGATGGCGCGCACCTGCATGCGGTAGATCTCCGGGAAGGTGACGCCCAGGCGGCAGCCGCGGTGCCCCAGCATGGGGTTGAACTCGTGGAGCTGCTCCACGCGGCGGTGCACGGTCTCGACGCTCACGCCGAGCACCTTGGCCATCTCCGCCTGGCCCTCGGCATCCTGGGGCAGAAACTCGTGGAGCGGGGGATCCAGGAGGCGGATGTTCACCGGCAGGCCGTCCATGGCGCGGAAGATCCCTTCGAAGTCGGCGCGCTGCATGGGCAGCAGCTTCGTCAGCGCCGCGCGCCGGCCGTGGAGGTCCGCCGCCAGGATCATCTCCCGCACGGCGATGATGCGGTCGCCTTCGAAGAACATGTGCTCCGTGCGGCAGAGGCCGATGCCCTCGGCGCCGAAGGCCCGGGCCACGGCGGCATCCTGGGGCGTGTCCGCATTGGTCCGGACCTTCATGCGGCGGTGCCTGGCGCTCCAGTCCAGGATCTTCGCGAAGCGCTGATAAAGAGGGCTGTCCTCGGGCTTCAAGCGCTTCTCCACGAGGACCTGGTTCACTTCCGGCGGATGGGGGCTGAGCTTGCCGGCGAAGACCTCCCCGGTGGAGCCGTCAATGGAGATCCAGTCCTCGCCTGCCTTGAAGGTGCGTCCATCCACCCTCATCGTCCGCGCAGCCAGGTCGATCTGGATGCCGGAGGCGCCGCACACGCAGGGCTTGCCCATGCCCCGGGCCACCACGGCGGCATGGCTTGTCATGCCGCCCCGGGCGGTGAGGATGCCTTCCGCCGCCACCATGCCGGCGATGTCCTCCGGCGAGGTCTCGACGCGGACCAGGAGCACGGGGCCCTGCTTCGCCATGGCCTCGGCGTCCTCGGCGGTGAGGGCGATGATGCCGGTGGCCGCACCCGGCCCCGCGTTGAGCCCCTTCGTCAGGAGCTGGCCTTCCTTGCGCAGCCGCTCCTTCTCCCGGTGATCGAAGACCGGCGCCAGCAGCTGGCTCAGAGAGCCCGCGTCGAGGCGCTTCAGCGCCGTCGCCTCATCGATGAGCCCTTCGTCGACGAGGTCGATGGCGATGCGGATGCCCGCCAGCGCAGTGCGCTTGCCCGTCCGGGTCTGCAACATGTAGAGCCGACCCCGTTCGATGGTGAACTCGATGTCCTGCATCTCCTTGAAGTGGCGTTCCAGGCGGTCCGCGATGGCCAGCAGTTCCTGCTGCATGCCGGGCATCGCCTCCTCGAGGGAGGTCAGGCCCGTGCCTTCCGCCTGGGCGCGGGTGATGGGCTGGGGCGTGCGGGTGCCGGCGACCACGTCCTCGCCCTGGGCGTTGATGAGGTACTCGCCATAGAAGCGCTTCTCCCCCGTGGCGGGATCGCGGGTGAAGGCCACGCCGGTGCCGCAGTCGTCGCCCATGTTGCCGAAGACCATGCTCTGCACGTTCACCGCCGTGCCCCACTCGTCGCTGAAGCGGTTCAGCTTCCGGTAGGTGACCGCGCGAGGGGTGTTCCAGCTTTCGAAGACCGCGTGGATGGCGCCCCAGAGCTGCTCCAGTGGATCCTGCGGGAAGGGGCGGCCCGTCTCATCTTTCACGAGGGCGAGGTAGGTGGCGACCAGGGCCTGCCACTCCTCGGCGGTGACCTCCGTATCCAGGTGGCGTCCGGACTGCTCCTTCATGCGCTCCAGCTCGGCTTCGAAGTTGGAGCTGTGCACGCCGAGCACCACGTCGGTGTACATGGTGATGAAGCGGCGGTAGCTGTCCCAGGCGAAGCGGGGATTGCCCGAGGCCTCCGCGAGGGCCACGACGGTGCGGTCGTTGAGACCCAGGTTGAGCACCGTGTCCATCATGCCGGGCATGGAGACCCTTGCGCCGCTGCGCACGGAGAGGAGCAGGGGCTGGCCCTGGGCCGCGCCGAACTTGAGACCGCGGGCCGACTCCAGCCAGGCCAGCGCTTCCAGCACCTGGGCGCGGACCTCTTCGGAGAGCGTCTTCCCCTGCCGGTAATAGTCGGTGCAGACCTCGGTGGTCAGGGTGAAGCCGGGCGGCACGGGTATGCCGAGGCCCGCCATCTCCGCCAGGTTGCAACCCTTGCCCCCCAGCAGGTTCCGCAGGTGCGCGCCGCCCTCGTTCCGGTCCGCGCCGAAGGAAATAGACATGCTTGGCCATGATCAAATCTCCGGGATCTCCCCAGGATAACGACTGGCCGCGCCGAACTTGCGCACAGATGCGACAAAGCCCCCATTGCTGGGGGCTTTGGGGGGGGGGGGGGGGGGGGGGGGGGGGGGGGGGGGCGGGGGGGGGGGGGGGGGGGGGGGGGGGGGGGGGGGGGGGGGGGGGGGGGGGGAGGGGGGGGGTGGGGGGGGGGGGGGGGGGGATGGGGGGAGGCGGTGTGAGATTAACGTCGCGGCGACCTACTTTTCCACGTCTGTGTGGCGCAGTATCATCGGCCCTCCTGAGTCAGGCACCATTGCATAGGATGCAATTTATTGATGAAAGATCAAGTCGATGGACCGATTAGTACCGCTCAGCTGAATCCATCACTGGACTTGCACATGCGGCCTATCAACGTCGTGGTCTTCGACGGGTCTCATGGGGATATCTCATCTTGAGGGGTGTTTCGCGCTTAGATGCTTTCAGCGCTTCTCACGGCCCGACATAGCTACCCAGCATTGCACTTGGAAGCACAACTGGAACACCAGAGGTCAGTCCATCCCGGTCCTCTCGTACTAAGGACAGCTCCTCTCAAATATCCTGCGCCCACACTAGATAGGGACCGAACTGTCTCGCGACGTTCTGAACCCAACTCACGTACCGCTATTGATCGGCGAACAGCCGAACCCTTGGGACCTGCTCCAGCCCCAGGATGCGATGAGTCGACATCGAGGTGCCAAACCTTGCCGTCGATATGAACTCTTGGGCAAGATCAGCCTGTTATCCCCGGCGTACCTTTTATCCGTTGAGCGATGGCCCTTCCATTCGGGACCACCGGATCACTATGGCCTGCTTTCGCATCTGCTCGACGTGTATGTCTCGCAGTTAAGCTCCCTTATACCATTGCGCTCTGCGGCTGATTTCCAAACAGCCTGAGGGAACCTTCGCGCGCCTCCGTTACTCTTTAGGAGGCGACCGCCCCAGTCAAACTACCCGCCTGACACTGTCTTCCACCCGGATCACGGGCGCGAGTTAGAGATCAGCATTGCACAGGGTGGTATCTCAACGTTGGCTCCACCGACCCTAACGAGCCAGCTTCAAAGCCTCCCACCTATCCTGCACAGCACAATGCCAACCTCAATGTCAAGGTGTAGTAAAGGTGCACGGGGTCTTTCCGTCTAAGTGCGGGTAACCGGCATCTTCACCGGTGCTACAAGTTCGCTGAACATCTGCTGGAGACAGTTCCCAGATCGTTACGCCATTCGTGCAGGTCGGAACTTACCCGACAAGGAATTTCGCTACCTTAGGACCGTTATAGTTACGGCCGCCGTTCACCGGGGCTTAAATTCGCAGCTTCGCTTGCGCTAACCGCTCCTCTTGACCTTCCGGCACCGGGCAGGCGTCAGCCCCTATACCTCCTCTTTGGAGTTTGCAGAGACCTGTGTTTTTGTTAAACAGTCGCCTGGGACATTTTTGTGCCACCACCTCGGGCTATGAACCCTACCGTGGTACCCCTTCTCCCGAAGTTACGGGGTTAATTTGCCGAGTTCCTTCAGCAGACTTCTCTCAAACGCCTGAGGATTCTCTCCTCGACTACCTGTGTCGGTTTGCGGTACGGACACACACGGCTCTCCTTAGCAGCTTTTCTCGGCAGTGTAGGATCAGGACTTTTCGTCTTGGCTCTTGAGCTTATGGGACCCGGACTTCCCTAAGTCCCACCCTTGAACCCTTCCGCAGAACATTCCATAGCCCTGCGTCCCTACCTTCCTGCGTCCCTGCATCGTACAAACGAACCGTACATGGTGCCGGAATATTAACCGGCTTACCATCGCCTACGCCTTTCGGCCTCAGCTTAGGCTCCGACTAACCCAACGCGGATTGACCTTGCGTTGGAATCCTTAGTCTTACGGCGGAGGGGGTTCTCGCCCCTCTTTACGCTACTTATGCCGACAGAGTCTCTTCCCATGTCTCCAGCTGTCCTGACGGTCAACCTTCGCAGACTTAGGGAATGCTCCCCTACCACTCCATAGAATTCGCAGCTTCGGTAATATGCTTAGCCCCGTTGAATTGTCGGCACGGACCCGCTTGACCAGTGAGCTATTACGCTTTCTTTAAAGGATAGCTGCTTCTAAGCTAACCTCCTGGCTGTCTAAGCACATCCACATCCTTTTCCACTTAGCTGATATTTTGGGACCTTAGCTGGCGATCTGGGTTCTTTCCCTCTCGACTACGGATCTTATCACCCGCAGTCTGACTCCCGGACTACACGGCGTGCCATTCGAAGATTGGTTGGATTCAGTAAGCTGGTAAGCCCCCTAGTCCATTCAGTTCTCTACCTGCACGACGAAACATCCGACGCTAGCCCTAAAGCTATTTCGGGGAGAACGAGCTATCACGGAATTTGATTGGCCTTTCACCCCTATCCTCAAGTCATCCAAGCGGTTTTCAACCCACACTGGTTCGGACCTCCAATAGGTTTCACCCTACCTTCATCCTGCTCAAGGATAGATCATCCCGTTTCGCGTCTATTCCCAGCGACTATTCGCCCTATTCAGACTCGGTTTCCCTACGGCTTCGCCTCTTCGGCTTCGCCTCGCCACTGAAAATAACTAGCCGGCTCATTATGCAAAAGGCACGCGGTTCCACTGGTAAACCATAGCGGTTCCACTGCTTGTAGATTGACGGTTTCAGGTTCTATTTCACTCCCCTCATCGGGGTTCTTTTCGCCTTTCCCTCACGGTACTGGTTCACTATCGGTCTGATGGACTTATTTAGCCTTACCGCATGGTCGCGGCAAATTCTGTCAAGGTTTCTCGTGCCCCGACATACTTGGGAACTCAATCCAGAGACGAATCAGTTTTCGCATAAGGGGCTATCACCCTCTATGGCCAGCCTTTCCAGACTGTTCCGCTAACTGTTCGCTTGGTAACTCTGTGCAGGAGGGCAGCTCCTACCGATCGGTCCCACGACCCCACCTACGCAACGCCTGCCGCTTACACGTAAATGGTTTGGGCTCTTCCGGTTTCGCTCGCCGCTACTCCCGGAATCACTATTGTTTTCTCTTCCTGTGGGTACTGAGATGGTTCACTTCCCCACGTTCGCCTCCTAAAGCCTATGTATTCAGCTAAAGGATTCCTTGGCTTTCACCAAGGAGGGTTTCCCCATTCGGACATCTCCGGATCAACGTTCGCGTGCAACTCCCCGAAGCTTTTCGCAGCTTACCACGTCCTTCATCGCAGCCATCAGCCAAGGCATCCGCCGTCAACCCTTATACACTTGACCTTCCATCAATGAATTACATCGACGTCCCCACAACCCCACAGTCTTTGCATGAACTATGGCAATCGTGGATTTCAGATCACTTACGAGAGTTGTTTGTGTCATCTCTGACACCTGTTTTTGCTAACTTGCCTCGCCTTAAAACTCCACATGGTCCTAAAACCCTGCGGATCACCCTTCTCTTCTCATTATTTAACTGTCAAAGATACTCTTCAGTCCTTGAACTGAATTCAAAAGCAACTCGTGCTTCTCAACTCAATTCAACCCCAGCTCCCACCCCCGATTCCCTGCCGGGACTCTTGGGTCGAACCTGGATTTGGTGGGCCTAGGTGGATTCGAACCACCGACCTCACGCTTATCAGGCGTGCGCTCTAACCAGACTGAGCTATAGGCCCTGATGTCGTCCGGGGGCGCGCGCGGGCCGGCCCGGGGGGGGGGCCCCGGCGCCCCGGGGGCCCGGGGGGAAGGGGGGGGGGGGGGGGGGGGGGCTGAACATCAACTGGTGGTGAACTGGTGGTGGACCCGACCGGGTTCGAACCGACGACCTCCTGGATGCAAACCAGGCGCTCTCCCAGCTGAGCTACGGGCCCGTGGTGTCACTCGCCCACCGTCCCTTCCTAGCCCTCAAAGACCCATCCCGGGATTCTGGCTCCAGGACGTCTTTAAAAACCGGATAGATATAGCCCCACTTGATCACTCAAGCAGGACCGCGAAAGAAAGCGTTGACCATTCGACATCTTATAAAGATGCCACTCCTTAGAAAGGAGGTGATCCAGCCACAGGTTCTCCTACAGCTACCTTGTTACGACTTCACCCCAATCACCAAGTTCACCATTGAGACCTAGCCCCCTTGCGGGTTACCACAGCCTCTTCAAGTGCTCCCGGCTTTCGTGATGTGACGGGCGGTGTGTACAAGGCCCGGGAACGTATTCACCGTATCATTCTGATACACGATTACTAGCGATTCCAACTTCATGCACTCGAGTTGCAGAGTGCAATCCGAACTGAGGACGACTTTCTCCGATTAGCTCCACCTCGCGGCATCGCAACGGTTTGTATCGCCCATTGTAGCACGTGTGTAGCCCTGGACATAAGGGCCATGAGGACTTGACATCATCCCCACCTTCCTCCCGGTTAACCCGGGCAGTCCCTCTAGAGTTCCCGACTTGACTCGCTGGCAACTAGAGGTAAGGGTTGCGCTCGTTGCGGGACTTAACCCAACATCTCACGACACGAGCTGACGACAGCCATGCAGCACCTCTGCAGCAGTTCTTGCGAAAAGCGATATCTCTACCGCGGTCCACTGCAGTTCAAGCCCAGGTAAGGTTCTTCGCGTTGCGTCGAATTAAACCACATGCTCCACCGCTTGTGCGGGCCCCCGTCAATTCCTTTGAGTTTCAGCCTTGCGACCGTACTCCCCAGGCGGAACACTTAACGCGTTAGCTCCGGCACGGAAGGGGTCAACTCCCTCCACACCAAGTGTTCATCGTTTACAGTGTGGACTACCAGGGTATCTAATCCTGTTTGCTACCCACACTTTCGCGCCTCAGCGTCAGTTACTGTCCAGGTGGCCGCCTTCGCCACTGGTGTTCCTCCTCATCTCTACGCATTTCACCGCTACACGAGGAATTCCACCACCCTCTCCAGTACTCTAGCCTTCCAGTCTCAGATGCAGTTCCCAAGTTGAGCTCGGGGATTACACATCTGACTTAAAAAACCGCCTACGCGCCCTTTACGCCCAATAATTCCGAATAACGCTTGCCCCCTCTGTATTACCGCGGCTGCTGGCACAGAGTTAGCCGGGGCTTCCTCTCCGGGTACCGTCAAGCAAAACGGCTATTAACCGCCCTACCTTCGTCCCCAACGACAGGGTTTTACGATCCGAAGACCTTCATCACCCACGCGGCGTTGCTGCGTCAGGCTTTCGCCCATTGCGCAAAATTCCCCACTGCTGCCTCCCGTAGGAGTCTGGACCGTGTCTCAGTTCCAGTGTGGCCGATCACCCTCTCAGGCCGGCTACTGATCGATGCCTTGGTAGGCCATTACCCCACCAACTAGCTAATCAGACGCAGGCTCCTCTTCTCGCCCCAGGCCTTGCGGTCCCCAGGTTTCACCAACAGCATCCCAGCCATTGGTCTTATGCGGTATTACCACTCCTTTCGGAGCGTTATTCCCCACGAGAAGGTAGATTGCCCACGCGTTACTCACCCGTCTGCCATGCACCTTGCGGCACATTCGACTTGCATGTGTTAGGCACGCCGCCAGCGTTCATTCTGAGCCAGGATCAAACTCTCATGTTTAATTCTGAACTCTTCCAACCAGATCTCCCTAAGGACATCCGGATTCGGTTCGGTTGTGTTTGTCCGCTCTATCAGTCCTAAAACCGATAGCGCCGACTCAAAGGCTTTCTTTCTCTCTATCCGGTTTTCAAAGACGTCCGGGCACCTCTCAGCCACACGCGCCACACTTCCCGCGCCCGCAACCTCCCCGACACCACCCGAGCCTCGACCCGTGCAGGACAATCAGCCTATCACGCGGGAGCCGGGACGCAAGCGGAATTTTCTGCGTGGAGGCCCGCCCAGCCTCAAGCCGCAATCCCAATGTGATCTGGGGCATAGAATGGCCCTCGGGGGAGGCTGGCCTTGGGAATGGTGCGGGTGATCGGCGCGGGACTGGCGGGTTCGGAGACCGCATGGCAGCTCGCCCGGCGGGGTCACCGGGTGGAGCTCCACGAGATGCGCCCCCTGCGCCAGACCCCCGCCCACACGACTTCCGACGCCGCGGAGATGGTCTGTTCGAACTCTTTCAAGAGCGACGATCCCTTCAGCGCCACGGGCATCCTGAAGGCCGAGCTGGAGCGGATGGATTCCCTGGTGCTCCGCTGCGCCCGGGCCACCCGCGTGCCCGCCGGCAATTCCCTCGCGGTGGACCGCGCCGCCTTTTCGGCCCTCGTGACCGCCGAGCTGCGCGCCCATCCGGCCATCGCCTGGATCGAGGACGAGGTGCGCGCACCCGACCCTGCGGTGCCAACCATCATCGCCACGGGGCCCCTCACCGCAGAACCCCTCGCGCAGTGGCTGGGCGAGCGGTGCGGCGGCGCGCGGCTCTTCTTCTACGACGCCATCGCGCCCATCGTCCTGCGGGAGTCCATCGACCTGGACCTGGCCTGGTATGCCAGCCGCTACGACAAGGGCGCCGCGGACTTCATCAACTGCCCCCTGGACAAGGCGCAGTACGAGACCTTTCTCGACGCCCTGCTCGCGGCGGAGCGCGCGGAGCTCCACGATTTCGACACGCCCTATTTCGAAGCCTGCCTGCCCATCGAAGTCATGGCCGACCGGGGCCGGGAAACCCTTCGCCACGGCCCCATGAAACCCGTCGGGCTGGACGATCCCCGCACCGGCCGCTGGCCCCACGCCGTGGTGCAGCTGCGCCAGGACTCCCTGGCCGGGGATCATTTCAATCTCGTGGGCTTCCAGACCCGGCTGAAGTGGGGCGCGCAGAAAGAGGTGTTCCGGCTCATTCCCGGCCTGGCGAACGCCGAGTTCGCCCGCTTCGGCAGCATCCACCGCAACACCTACGTGCAGGCGCCGAAGGTGCTCGACGCGACGCTGGCCTGCAAGGGGATCCCGAACCTCTGGATCGCCGGGCAGCTCAGCGGCGTGGAAGGCTACCTCGAATCCGCCGCCGGCGGACTGGCCGCCGCCGAGTCCGTGGACCGCGCCCTGCGGGGCCTGGACCCCGTGCCCCTGCCCCGGGAGACGATGCTGGGCGCCCTGCTCCACTACCTCGCCCACGCCTCCCCCAAGGACTTCGGCCCCACGAACGCCATGCTGGGCCTGCTTCCGCCGCTGCCGGAGGACGCCCTCGACGCCCGCGCGGCGAAGCGCGCCGGCGGCGCCCGGGGCCTGAAGGAGGCCAAGGGCCGGCTCCACCGGGACCGCGCCCTGGCCTCCCTGGAAGCACACCTCGCCGCAGCCGGGGCCCGGGCATGAAAAAGGTCCTGCTCATCTCCGCAGGCGCCCTCCTGCTCCTCGGCGGCCTCGCCGGGGGAACCGCGTGGCTGCTGAAGCGGCCCGCCCATGCGGCGCCGCCGGACGATGAGGGGGCGCAGTCGGTCTCCGTCAAGCCGGAAGGCGCCGGCGTGCTCCTCGAGATCCAGGACGGTGGCCTGCCCCTCCGGAGCCTGCGTTGGATCGGTCCCCTCCCCGGCGGCGTGGCCGTCGCCCAGATCGCCACCCAGAGCGACCGCCAGCAGGTGGCGGTGGTGAAGTCCGGCCGTCCGCAAGGACTCTTCCTCGTCCCCAGGCCAGCGGGGATTGGCGAAGGCCTTTTCAATCACGCCGAGCTGATGGACGCCTGCTTGACGGGGGACGATGCCCTCGTGCTGCTCTACAAGCCCCTCGGCGGCGGCGAAGGCGAGCCCGCACTGGTCCTCGCCCTGGACCTGCCAGCGCGAACCCTGCGGTGGTGTCACCGCGCCCCGGGCGAGCGGCTGGCGGCCGGCGGCGTCGGGAAGGACGCGGCGGTCTTCCTTTACGGAAAGGTGGCGCCGATCCAGCGCCTGCCCATCGCCCTGCAGAAGGGCGAGACCGAAGGGATCTCGCCGGTCCGCACCGCCCTCAAGCCCTACGAAAAGCCCGAGGAGCTCGGCGACCTCGAGGACCTCCTCCCCACGGGAAGCTGGACCTTCCTGGTGGCGCACACCCGGGGCCTGAGCGCCTTCAATGGCACCACCAAGGGCTGGAACCATCTGGCCGGGCCGCCGCCGAACCGCCTTGGCTTCACCGCGCCGCGCGGGGCCCTGGCCCAGACCGGCAAGCGCTACTGGTGGCAGCCGGAGCCCGGCGGGATCATGCCCGTCCAGGCGGACGGCACGCCCATCGCCGATGCCGAGGCGCCGGTCATCGCCATCCCCGAGCCGCCGCTGGACGCGCAGACCTTGAAGCTGCTGGGGGGCGACGAGGAGGGGCGGCTCTGGTTCGCCCTCGCCACGCCGAGCCTGCGCGCGGTGGCCCCCCCACCCAGAGCGCAAATCCCCGGCGCCGACGGCGAGGCCGCGGCTCCTCCCGCAGCGGAGATCCCGGAGTTCACCTCCGGCGAACTCCTGGCCTGGGAGCAGCACCTCAGGAGCGATCTGGGCCGAATCTATATCTTCGACCCCGTGACGAAGAAGGTGCAGCGCTTCGCCTGGCTGGAGGCCTGGCCGTCCCTGAAGGCGCCGGAGGGCTTCACCCGGCCTGGCCGTGACGGAGGTCTGCAGCCTTCCGCCGGCGGTGCGCTGCTGACCTCGGATCGCGGCGCCTGGTGGGTCCCCCTCAAGAACCTCCCGCTTCAGCCCATGGGCGCCCCACCGGTACCCGCTGCCGGGAAATAGGTCACCCGCTCATCCGCAAGGGTCATTTGAGGGCATAGACCCGGCCGTCGGTGCTGCCGACGTAGAGCAGGCCGTCCTCCAGCACCGGCGAGGAGAGGATCGAACCCAGGGAGTACATCCGCTCCAGGCCGACGAAGATCCCGTCCAGGGTGGCGTCGGGGTAGAGCGCCGCGTGCTTCAGCCGGCCCTTCGCGTCCGTGTAGGCCGCGGCGTTCTGTTTCGAGCCCTCCGTCTGGAACTGGGCCACCTCCCGGCCGCTCCCGAGGTCCACCGCGTGCAGCCAGCCGTCGGAAGTCCCGTAGTAGGCCCGCGAACCCGCCAGGGCCGGGGACGAGAAGCTGATGGCCCGGTTCTCCACGTCGAAGACCGGCTTGCCGGTGCGGGCCTCCAGGGCCTTGAAGCGGGTGCCGTCAGAGGTCGGGAAGTAGACGACGCCCTTGGCCACCGCGGGCGAGGCGATGACCCAGCCCTTGTGGTTGTCGTGCTGCCACCGCAGGGCGCCGGTCGCGGCGTCCAGGGCGTAGAAGTGGCCATCGCGGCAGCCGAAGAAGATCAGGCCCTCCGCCACCGCCGCCGAGGAGGCGATGCCCACCTGGTTGTGGAGTTCCGGATCGTCCCCGGTCTCGAAGGCCCATCGCACCTTGCCGTCCTTCGCATCGAGGGCATAGAACTTCCGGTCCCAGCTGCCCACATAGACCACGCCGTCCGCCACCGCCGGGGAGGCGTGCACCACGTTGCCGGTCTCGAAGGACCACTTGAGCGCGCCGGTGGCCAGCTCCAGTGCGTAGACGCGGTGGTCCCCGCTCCCCACGAAGACCACGCCCCCGGCGATGGCCGGAGAGGAGAGGAAGACATCGAAGGGATCCGGCATCACCTCCGTGCGCGGCGTCGCGCCGTGGATGCCCGGCGCCGAGAAGCGCCGCTCCCCACCGGTCTTGAAGGTCCACGCGGCCTTGCCGCTGCGGGCGTCGACGGCGTAGATGCTGCCGTCCACGCTGCCCACAACGACCAGTCCATCCGCCACCGCAGGAGAGGCGTTCACCGGTCCTCCGGTGGGAAACTTCCACTTCAGCGCGCCGCTCTTCGCGTCCAGGGCGTAGAGGGCCTGGTCCCGGCTGCCCACATACACCACGCCCTCGCTCACCACGGGGGACGCCACGATGCGGCCGCCGGTCTGAAAGGTCCAGGCGGTCGTGGCGAAATCCGGGGCCGCGGAGGCATAGACGCCGGTGTGGGCCGGGCCGCCCCGGAACATCCGGGGTTCGGAGGCCGGCAGGACCAGGCCGGCCCCCAGGCAGCACAACATACCGATGCGGAACTTCATGGGACGCCTCCTGGATTCGCCTACGAGCATGCGCGCGCCGGCGGGCCAGGGCACGGCAGCCGGGGCGAAGCGAGGGTCCCGGGGGCAGGCTTCCTCGAATCGCTCAGCGCTGGACCACCAGCACCCGGTCATGGCCCGCCAGGTCCCGGGACACCTCCGCCTTGCGCCAGCCATAGCCCTTAGCCCGCGCCATGAGCTCTGCGCCCTGCCCCGCCCCGATCTCCAGGACGCAGGCCCGGGCCTCGCGCCGGAAGGCCTCGGCGAGGAGCCGGGTGCTGAGGGCGAGGCCGCGGTCCTCGGCGAAGAGGGCCAGGGCCGGTTCGAACCGCAACTCCACCTGCAGCCCGAGTCCGTCCGCAGGATCCACATAGGGCAGGTTTGCGACGACGAGTTCCAGCGGGTCCGGCAAGAGGTCCAGCAGATCGCCTTGGTGGAAGGTGACGGTGGCGCCGAGGGCCCGCGCGTTGTCCCGGGCGATGGCGAGGGCCTCCGGGGACAGGTCCACCGCGTCGATGCGCCAGCGGGTGGCCAGGGCGAGGCTGGTGGCGAGGATGCCGGAGCCGGTACCGATGTCGCAGGCGCGGGTGACACCCAGGCCGTGGCCCGTGGCGAGGGCCAGTTCCAGGGTGAGTTCGGTTTCCGGCCTTGGGATGAGCACGCCGGGGCCCACCGTGAAGCGCCGCTCCGCGAAGGTCGTCCAGCCAAGGATGTAGGCCCAGGGTTCGCCGGTGCGCCGGCGGCGCACCCAGGCGCTGATGCGGCGGCGCGCGTCGTCGTCCGCGGCCTCGGTGCCGTGGGCGGCCAGCCACGCCGGCGTCCGCCCCAGGCCCTCCTCGAACCAGCGCGCCGTCTCGGCGCGGGCTTCGAGGGGCTCGAGAAACTCCGCCAGGGCCGCGGCGAGATCGAGGCGGAGATCGTTCCAGGTCTGGGTCACTGGAGCATTGTGACGGCGGGGACGGCCCTTACGCCATCAGCGCCTTGGCCCGGGCCTGGCTCTCGGCGAGGACGATCTCGTGGAGGCTGCCGCCGTGGCTGTCCATGGTGACCACCACCGGGAAGTCCTCCACCTCGATGACCCAGAAGGCCTCCGGGGAGCCGAACTCCTCCAGCATGTGGACGTCCACCACGCGCTTCACCTGGGCCGCCAGCAGGGCGCCGGCGCCGCCGGTGGCGTGGAGGTAGACCGCGCCGGTCTTCACGAGGCCGTCGCTGGTCTTCTTGCCCATGCCGCCCTTGCCGATGACGCCGCGCACCTTGTAGAAGTCGATGACGTCCGCCTGGTAGGGCTCCTCGCGGATGGACGTGGTCGGCCCCGCCGCCACGAAGGTCCAGGAGCCGTCCGGCTCCTTGCGCACCACCGGCCCGCAGTGGTAGATGACCATCCCCTCGAGGACGGGCTTCAGCCAGTCCGGATGGTTCTCCTTCATGTACTTGTGGCCCATGTCGCGGCTGAGGACGAGCTTGCCGTTCAGCAGCACCTCGTCGCCCACCTTGAGCTGGCGGATCTGGTCTTCGGAGATGGGGGTGGTGAGACGGATCATGGCAACCTCAATCGAAGGAAACTTCGCCGTGGGACGCGATCGTCATCACCCGCCGCCGCGACGACCAGCACATGTAGCTGATGCTCACGAAGAAGCTGGCGGGATGCCGGAACATCTCCTCCACGTGGACGCCCAGCACGGTGGTGTTGCCGCCGTAGCCCATGGGGCCGATGCCGAGGGTGTTCAGGTCGCTGGTGATGGCCTTCTCGAAGGCGTCCATCTTGGGATCGGGGTTCGCCGTGCCGAGCTTGCGGAGGATGACTTCCTTGCTCTTCTCGTAGCCGGTGACCCGATCGCCGCCGATGGCCACGCCGAGGATGCCGGGGCTGCAGCCCTGGCCCTGGGCCTTCACCACCGCGTCGATGATGCATTTCCGCACGCCGCCGATGTCCCGGCCCGCGCCGATGGTGACGTCCGGCAGGCGGTACTGGGCGCCTACGTTCTCGCAGCCGCCGCCCTTGAGCATCACGGCGACTTCGATCCCGGGCTTCTCCCATTCCTCGAAGTGGACGACGGGATGGCCTTCGTGGAAGGGATCCAGGTTGTTGCCCGTGTTCTTGCCCGTCAGGCTCTCCACGCAGTTGGGGCGCAGCCACACGCGCTTGGTGGCCTCGACGACGGCGGCGCGGATCTGTTCCTTCGCCTGGTGCTGGCTGAGGCCGTAGGGATGGCGCACCCAGAAGATCACCGTGCCCGTGTCCTGGCAGAGGGGCGTCACGTGACCGTCCGCCAGCAGGATGTTCTTCACCATGTCGTTCAGGGTGTTGAAGGCCCGGGAGCCTTCCTCCTCGGCGTCCCGGCCCTTCACGAGGGCGTCGATGACGTCCTGGGGAAGGCGGGAGCTGGCGCGCCGGATCAGTTCCAGCACCGGCGGCAGCAGGTCCAGGCCCTTCAGCGCCGCCATGTCCGCTTTATAGTCCGCAGGCAGCACGGATTTCTGTTCCACCACCTCCAGGGTCGTGAGGGTCGGGATGGTGCATTCGCTCATGGAAGGCCTCCGGCAGCCGTCCATTCTCCGCCCGGGCCGCCGGGGCCTCAAGTTCAGAACTGGAAATCCACCACGTTCGTGATCCCCGTCAGGAATCCCAGATCGTCGCCATAACGCGATACCACGGTGGTAGCGCCGTCCGCGGCCCAGGTCCGGCGCCGCACCCGCAGCTGGTAGGTACTGCCCTGGGGGAAGGGGCCGAAGGCGTAGGTCTCCGCCGCCTGCACGGACGCGATCCTCGTGCCGACGATGAAGAGCGTCGCCTCGGTGCCCGCCTGGATGGGGCCATAGGTCAGCTCGACCTCATCGGCCTGGTCCGTGGCCGCCACGGGCGTCAGGGCGCCGCTGACGGCGGCGGTGTCGATGCGGGGCGGCACCACGAGGTCGGCGGTGAAGGTGGGCTGGGCCGCGGAAGGGGTGAAGGCCGCCGTGGCCCGGGGCTCGAAGGCCCGGACCCCCGCCGTGGTCCAGCTCACGAGGTGCTGGGCCACGCCATAGGGCAGCAGATCCAGGGTGTATGTGCCGTCGGCCTTGGTGAGGGCCCGGCGGAGAAGGCGAGGCTCCCCGAAGGCCTCGAACCACTGGACGGACACCACGGCCCCGGCGACGGGCTGGCCGTTGGACTCCGTCAGCCGGCCCGACAGCGACCCCGCGCGGCGCCGATCCACAGCCCTCAGGTTCGGCCGCAGGACCTCCCCGCCGTTGCGGGCCTGGAGGCTGCGCCCGGGATCCAGGAGCACCGCCAGGTCCACCGCCGCGAGGTCCCCGGCGGAGAAAGTCACGGGCACGGTGGCGAGGGGCACCGGCACCGCCACGGCGACGGTGCTCCCGTCGGCGAGGCGGGCGGAGGCCGGCGCTTCGAAGGTGAACCGCAGGGCGCTGTAGTTGCCCGGGGGCAGGCTCAGGCCGCCCATGGGCTGGACCGAGGACCCAAGGGCCGCCAGATCCGCGATGGTGCGCACGCGGCTGCCTTCGACCCACCCCCCGGGACCGAGGGCTTCAATCTTGGTGATCGCCACCGTGAAGGCCTGCACCCCCTCGGCAACGCCCCCGGCGAGGGAAAGGGAAACGGAGCCCACGGGAGGTGCCGGCGTGCAGCCGCAGGAGCCGCCACTGCAGCCCACGAGGGCGGCCAGGGGTATGACCGCGAGCGCGGTCAGGATCCGGCGGACGGGATGAGGTCGCATCCTAGAATTGGAGCACGGCGGCCACCGGTGAAGCCGACTGGGGGTTCACCACCGGCGCGTTGAGGGAGGGCACGGTGGTGAAGCTCCCGTCGGGATTCACCGTGGTGCGGAGACCCCGCAGGGTGAGCTGGCCCAGTTCCACCTGGTTGAAGAGAAAGGATTCCACGCCGGCGGCCAGGCCTGGCACGGTGGTGCGCACGATGAGGTTGCGCGCCGTGCCGCCCACGACCAGGCTTTGGTGCAGGGTCACCAGATCCCCTTTGTCGGTTCCGGCGGGTGGCGCCACGGTGCCATTGACCGCACTGGCCACCGGCAGGGCGCTGGTGGTCAGGGTGGTGCTGAAGGTCGGCGTGGCGGCGGTCACCGCGAAAGGTCCGGCCCCGACGGCGGCATAGCCTGTGGCGCTCACCGCCGGCTGGGTCGCGAGGAAGTAGGTCCCGTCCGTGGGCAGGAGGTCCAGGGTGAAGGCGCCGTCGGCGGCGGTCTGGGCCTGCCGGGCGAGGCTGGCGGTGCCTGTGCCGTCGAGGCTCTGGGCGATCACGAAGGCACCGCCGATCCCCGCTCCGGCGGGGGTTCGGAGGGTGCCCGTGACCGAGCCGGTGAGCAGCTTGTCGTAGGCGCGGATGACCGGGCGGAGGAGGTACTGGCCGCCCGGGCCCGCACCGTTGACCTGGATGGAATGGGCCGCGTCGAAGTCGATGTAGATTTCCTTGGTGGTGCCGATGGCGACGGTGACGTCGACATTCAGTTTGATGCCCGTCTGCTGCCCGGAAGGCACTTTCAAGGCCTGGAGGGAGCTGTCGTTCAGCATCACCGTGTTGGCGGCGCCCAGGACCAGCCGCAGCTGGGTGTAATGCCCCGGAGGGAGGGACGCTCCGCTGGCGAGGGTCGCGGTCAGGCCGTTCGTCAGGGTGAGGAGGTCGATGACGCGCCGGGGTTCGCCCAGGGTGATCCAGCCGGAGCCGGCCTCGCTGATCTCCACCCGCTGCACGTCCAGGTTGATCTGCTTGTAGTCGGCGGTGGGGGCGTCCACGAGGAGGACGCTCACTCGGGCCTGGGAGGAGGGACCCGGGTCGTCGCATCCGCACCCGCAGCCAACCATGAGCGCCAGGCAGGCAAGCACGAGGAGCGCGCGCATGGGGAACCTCCACAAGGGTTGCTCCCAAGGTGGTGCCTGAAGGCCGCCCTCGCACCTTTCCTTGCCTGGAATTCTGGGCGGACGGGTCGATTCCCCCGGTCAGCGGCCGGCGAAAGCCCAGGACAGGCTGAGTGTCAGGGAGGCCAGGGGCGTGGGACTCCCGCTGAGGGCCATGCCCTTGAGGTCCCGGTCCGTCTGGCCCAGGAGACCCAGCAGGCGCTGCACCCCCGACGGCTTCAGCCGGTTCAGGGCCCGGTCATAGCCATCCAGGAGAAAGCCCTGCCGGGGGGAAAGCCCCAAGGGCGCCGAGGAGGTCCGCCTGGGACTTGAGACCGGCGGAACGGGCCTCCACCAGGGCGCAGAGGCGCTCGACTTCGCGGCGGGCCTGCCCCAGGAGCATGAGGGGCGCCCCGCCGGGATCGTCCTCCACCGCCTGCCGCAGGGCCAGCAGGGCCGCCCGGGCGTCCCCCTTCTGCCAGGCCGAGGACCACACGAAAGCCCCCTGGTCCGCGAGGCGGAAGGTGGCCAGGTCCAGAAGGGCGGCGTTCACCCGGTGGTCCTCGGACAAAAGGTCCAGCACTTCCAGGGTCCGCCGCAGGATCCCCGGATGGCCGCCCACCCGGGCCACCAGGGCCGAGGCCAGCCCAGGCTCCAGGAGCAGCCGCAGCTCCCGGGCCTCGTGCTCCACGTAGTCCACCGCTTCCGGCCCTTCGAGGGCGCCAACTTTGAGCACGCGGCCCGCCTTGGCCCACTCGGTCCAGGGCTTGGAGCCCATGGGCCGGCCCGGCCCCGCCGGCAGGCTGGTGCGGCTCACCAGCAGGAGCTTCGTGCCGGGAATCGGGTTGGCCAGGAGGCCGGCGATGGCCTTGGGCAGCTCCTTGGGCTTGGCCAGCAGATTGTCCGCCTGGGGCACGATGACCACCCGCTCGGCCCCCAACGGCGCCGCCTCCTGCAGGGCGTTCGAGACTTCGGCCCAGGGACCGTTCTCCGAGCACACGCTGAGGGAGAACTCGGCCCATTCGGGATCCACGTGGCGGGCCTTCCAGGCCTCCACGGCGTTGCGCCGGCCTTCGGAGTCCTCCCCGTGGACCAGGGCGTAGGGGCTGTCGAGCCAGGCCTTGGAAATGCTCACTCCTGCCCCTCCAGCAACTGGGTCAGGAAGCTTTCCGCGAAGTCGTCCGCGAGGTGTTCGAGGACTTGCAGCTCCCGGTTCTCGAAGCTGGCGAAGTTCTGGTCCACCCGGTACTGGCTGGAGAAGGTGAGCCCTTTGCGCTGGGCCACGGGCACGCCGGTGACGCCATCCAGCAGGTCCACCGAAGCCACCACGATGATCTCGACCCGGCTGGCGCTGCCGGCGCTGGCCCGCACCCGGTCCGTGCCAAGCTGCACGCCCAGGGGCCGGATCTTGTAGCTGATCAGGGTGCCCTGCAGGACCCAGCGGCTGGGGGCGCCCTGGGGCACGAGCTTCCAGGGCGAGGCCGCCACGATGCGGTTCTCCAGGGCTTTGGTGAAGCGCTCCTCCAGGCCCAGGCGGGTGGTCTCGTTGCGGAACTTGGCCAGGCGGATGGTGTCCCCCTGGCGCGCCCAGGCCGAGGCCCGGGGCAGCCGGTCCAGGCGCCGGTAGCCGCAGCCGGCCCCGAGCAGGGTCAGGAGCGCCAGGAGGCCCCGCAGTCCGGGCGTCGTCACGGCGTATAGACCCCGACGAAGGGCAGGTTGCGGAACTTGCCGTCAAAGTCGAGGCCGTAGCCCACCACAAACTTGTCCTCGATGGTGAAGCCGATGTAGTCCACGGGGACCTCGGTCTTCCGGCGGCTGGGCTTGTCCAGCAGGGTGACGATCTTGAGGCTGGCGGGTTCCCGGTCCTGCAGCAGGTTGCGCACCTTGTGCAGGGTGGTGCCCGTGTCCACGATGTCCTCCACCACCAGGCAGTGCTTGCCCTGGATAGCCTTGTCCAGGTCCTTGATGATCTTCACCTCGCCGGTGCTGTGGGTGCCGCCGTGGTAGCTGGCCACCTGCATGAAGCTCACGTCCATCTCCATGGGCATGGCCCGGGTCAGGTCCGCGAAGAACGGATAGACCCCGTTGAGCAGCCCCACCACGATCAGGTCCTTCCCGTCGTAGTCCGCGGCGATCTGGGCTCCCAGCTCCCGGATCCGGCCCGCAAGGACCGCTTCGGTGAGCAGGGGCTGGATTCGGCTGCGGGCGGCGGTCATGGGGACTCCAGGGGAAGCTCCATTCAACCCTGAATGGGGGCGGGTGTCAGGCCTTCAGGCCGGGGAAGCCGGCTCAGCTCACTCCGGGACTCCACCCTGGCCGCCCAGACCCACCCGTGATCCATTTGAAACCCGCGGCCGCGGGCCCACTCCCACGGGTCAACCCGAGGTGCCCCGGACCAAAACGCGACGAGGGCCAGGCCCCAGCGTAGGAAGGGACCTGGATGCGCCAATGTTCTGTGTTTATAAACTTACTATTGTCTGAGTTGCTGCGCCAGCCCGCGCCAATGCAACGGTGGCCCGCAGCTCGCCCCATGCGCCAGTAGGGAGTCATGATGTTCATGAATTCAAAGTTCGGGCTGTTCAACCTGTCTCGACGGGGGGGCGAGGCGTGGCAGGGCGGCCGGCCAGAGCCTTTGGCCCAGCGGTTTCACAGGCGCTGCGCGAGGCTCAGGCTGGGGTCCGGGCCCCCACCCCCGCGCCCCTGCCAGGGTCCCCGGTGATCTGGTGGTTGGGCCTTGTCCGGCGGGAATCCTGGATGGGTTTTCCAGAAAAGGCGAGGCCCTAAATCACACTTGACTTTCAAAATTCAGGGGGGCGCGGGTCCTGTCCAGATGCCGGCTGCAGGACTCCCACGGGCAGGGCGGACAGGCAGGGGGACCGGCACCAGGCCCGGGAGGACGCGCTAAACCTCCCTGCTTTCATCCGGGTCCAGACACATAAGCCCTTGATCTCTTCCCTGGAGCCCACGGATGATGGCCGTCCTGAGCGAAAAAACCCTGATGCCGACCCCCAGCGACTCCCCCTACCACGCGCCGGAGGTCCTGGCCTGGGTCCAGGCGGCGCAGGGCGGGGATCAGACGGCCTTCTCCTGCCTGGTCGGCCGCTTCTCCCGGGACGTCTACGGCAAGGCCTACAGCATCGTGAAGAACCACCAGGACGCCGATGATGTGGTGCAGGAGACCTTTCTGCGGGTCTACCGCGCCTTGCCCGGCTTCCGCTACGAAAGTTCCTTCCGTACCTGGCTCATCACCATCACCACTCGGCAGGCCCTGAACTTCCTGGCCCGGGTGCGTAGCACCGAGGACAGTCTGGAACCCTACTGGGCCGAGCCCGGTGAAGGTCTGGAGCACACGGCCCTGCGCATCGAGGAGACCCAGATGGCGGCCTTCCTCGACGGCGAGCACCGCCGGCTGCTCCGGGAAGCCCTGCCCAGGCTGCCCAAACGGCAGAAGCAGGCCCTCACCCTCAAGCTGACCCGGGACTGGAAGTACGAGCAGATCGCCGCCGAGATGGGGACCTCCGTGGGCAGCGTGAAGGCCCACATCTTCCACGCCATCCAGAACCTCACCCGATACATTAAGGGGGCCAAATGAACGCCCTGATGCCCGATTCCCCCGAAGCCCAGAGGGTCCTTGAGGCCCTGGAGGCCGATCCCCTGAACCTGCCCGCCGATGTGGCCGAGCTGGTCCGCCGGGAGCCCGCCCTGGCGGAACTGCGGGTCCAATGGCTGGCCCTGGAGGATGCCCCGGTGCCCCTCGCCCCGGCGGGCTACTTCGAGCAGCTCCCCGGCCGCATCGCCGGCAAGCTGCCCGGCCAGCCCCGCCGCCTCGTCTCCCGCCTGTCCCCCCTGCTCTGGTCAGCCGCCGCCGCGGCCCTGCTGGCCATCGGCGCCGGGGGCTTCCTGGCGGGCCGCGCCAACCGCACCCCCATGGTCGAAGCCTCCGTGCAGCCCGAAGCGCCCCGCTACACCGTCGGGGACGCCCCCTTCCAGGAGAAGGACGACCTGCTGGTCCAGGCGGACCAGCTCAGCCCCGAAGAGGTCCAGGCCCTCATGAAGCGCCTGGAAAGCCCCAAGCAACGCCACTGATTCCGGTTCCCCATGCGCGCCTTCCTGCTCCTCGCCCTCTTCGCCCTCCCCGCCTTGTTGGCCGCCCAGCCCGTCCGCCCCGGCCGGGAGCATCCCGGCGGCTTCGGGCCCGGCGGCGGCCAGACCCTTCGGCAGCGGCGCCTCGAGCGCATGCAGGAGACCGGCGTCCTGGGCCAGCGCCTCATGCAGATCCGCATGAACCGGATCCAGGAAGTGCTGGGCCTTCCCGAAGAACGGGCCCGGGTCATCGCGGAGCGCTGGGAACGCTATGACCGGGACTTCATGGAGCGGGCGCGGCACATCGGCGAGCTACGGGGCCGCTTCAACCAGATCCTCCTCGGCCCAGGCGGCGAGGACGAGAAGAACCAGCGCATCAAGCCCCATCTGGACCAGTTCATGGAACTGCGGCGCCAGCAGGCCGACCTCAAGAAGGGCTTCGAGGACGACATCCGCGCCCAGCTGTCCCCCGCCCAGCAGGTCCGCCTCATCATCCTGGTGGAAGAGCTCCAGCAGCGCATCCGGGAAGCCCTGAAGGAATCCCTGAAGGGTGGCCAGGGGCAGCGCTTCGACCGGCCGGAATGATCAGGACCCGGGCATATCCCCGGACGCGTCCCCAGCCGCATCCAGGATGACGGGCACCACCAGGGGCCGCGTCTGGGTGGTCTTGCGGATGATGCGCCGCAGCGCCTGTCGCAGCAGTTCCCGCATGGCGTCGCGGTCCTTGCGGATGGCGAAGGGCGCCTCCTGCCAGGTCTGGCGCGCCACGCCCCGCAGCAGCTCGCCATAGGCCTCGTCGTCGCTCAGCATCACGAAGCCCCGGCTCAGGATGCTGGGCTCACCGGAAAGGTCCAGGGTCTCCGGGTCCACCAGCACCGTGGCGAAGATCACCCCGTCCTCCTGGAGGATGAGGCGGTCCTGGATGATGCGGGCGTCCACCATGTGCTCGACGCCTTCGTCCACGTAGCACTTGCCCACGGGCACCGCGCCCGCCAGCGCTACCCGTCCATCCCGGAAGACCCGGAGGCACTGGCCGCCGTCCAGCAGGGAGATGCGCTCCGAGGGCCAGCCCAGGGTTCCCGCGAGCTTCCCGTGCTCCCGCAGGTTCCGGTAGGTGCCATGCACCGGCACCATATGGGCCGGCTTCACCGTCTTCATCATCGTGGCGAGGTCCTCCCGGTGGGCATGCCCGGTCACATGCACGGTCCGGATGCCTTCCAGGGTGGTTTCCGCACCCAGGCGGGCGGCGGCGTCCAGGATGCGGGAAATGGATACCTCGTTGCCGGGGATGGCCCTGGAACTGAGGAGCAGCCGGTCGCCGGGCTTCATCTTGAGGCCCTTAACTTCGCCTTTGAGGACCCGCGCCAGCCCGCTCTGTTCCTCGCCCTGGCTGCCGGTGCAGAGGACGAGGAGCTCCTTCGGCTTGTACTGGGAACTGTCGGCGGGCTTCAGGAGGATGTCGTCGGGCAGCTTGAACACGCCGAGCTCCCGCGCCAGGGTGACGTTGCGTTCCAAGGAACGCCCCAGCAGCACCACCTGCCGGCCCTTCGCGTACGCCATGTCCACCAGGGTCTGGATGCGGTGGATGTTGGAGCTGAAGGTCGCTACGAAGAGGGTGCCCTTGGTGAGATCGAAGGCATCGGACAGCCCGTCGACGCAGGCCGCCTCCGAAGGCGTGGGCCCCGGAGCAAGAATGTTGGTGGAGTCCGACAGCAGCACCCGGACGCCCGCCTCCCCCAGGGCCGCGAGCCTCGCCAGTCCCGTCAGCCGGCCGTCCACGGGGGTCGGATCGAGCTTGAAGTCGCCGGTGTGGATCACCGTGCCCACCGGCGTGTGCAGGGCGATGGAGCAGGCGTCGGGGATGCTGTGGGTGACGGGGATCCATTCCGCTGCGAAGCCCGGCCCCAGCTCCTTGCGCTGGAAGTCCGCGACCACGTGCATCCGGGAGCCCTTCCAGAGCTTGTCCTCCCGGAGCTTGCCCTCCAGCAGGCCCATGGTGAAGCGGGAACCGTAGACGGGCACGTCCCACTGCCGCAGGAAGTGGGGCAGCGCGCCGATGTGGTCCTCGTGGCCGTGGGTCAGCAGCACGCCGCGCACCTGCTCCCGGAACACTTCGAGGTAGGCGAAGTCCGGCACGATGCGGTCGATGCCCGGCTGGTCTTCCGAGGGGAAAAGCTGGCCGCAGTCCACGAGCCAGAGCTCTTCGCCGAAGTGCACCACCAGGGCGTTCATGCCGAACTCGCCCAGGCCACCGATGGGGATGAGGCGCAGTTCGCCGGGCTCCGGCGGCAGCTCCCAGCCTTCGAAGGGCGTGACGGGAATCCTCAGCATGCGGACCTCTCGTGTTGGGCCCGCCAAAGTCCAAGCCACTGGGCCACCGTCACCGCCTCGGGCCGGACCGCCGGGGGCAGCCCCTGGGCCTCCAGCAGCCGGCGGGCCTGGTCTGCGTCCATCCAGGCGTGCCAGTTGTTGAACAGGGTCTTCCGCCGGTGGGCGAAGCTGCGGTGGAGGAAATCCAGGAAGCCCGCTCGCTCGGCCACCGGCAGTGCGGCCGGCAGGGGTTCGAAGAGCAGGACGGCGCTGTCCACCTTGGGGGCGGGATCGAAGGAGCCCGGCCCCAGTTTCAGCAGCCGGGTGGGCCGGCTGCAGGCCTGGGCCAGGATGGACAGGGGCCCATAGGCCTTCGTCCCCGGCAGGCCCAGGATCTTCTGGCCCACTTCGAGCTGGAACATGAGCACCAGCCGGCGCCAGGGCAGATCCTCCACCAGCAGCCGGGTCAGGATGGCGGTGGCGGCGTTGTAGGGCAGGTTGCCCACCACGACGAGATCCAGGTCCGCCGGCAGAGGCGCGGTCACCGCATCCCCGAGCCGGAAGGCCACATGGGCCTGCCCGGCGTAGCGGTGTTCCAGGAGGGCGATGGCCTCCGGATCCAGGTCCACGGCCACGAGGGACCGCCCATCCGCCGCCAGGCCCGCCGTCAGCGCGCCGGGTCCAGGGCCGATCTCCAGGATCCGCTCCGCCGGACAGGACAGGGCGGCGTCCAGGATCCGGGTCACGGCGCCACGGTTCACCAGGAAGTTCTGGCCCAGGGACTTCTTCGCCTTCAGCCCATGTGGGGCTTGGCTCGAAGCTTCAGTGGAGGTTTGGACCATCGTTCCAACCTAGCACGCGGAAAGGGGCCCGGATGGGCCCCTTTCTCGTGCTGCCGTGCGCGCGGATCCGGGCTGGATCAGCGGATGATGCGCCAGGCGCGGGGGCGCTGGCCGTAGGTGCCGGGGTTGCCTGAGGCGCCCTGGGTGGAGATGGTGCCGGAGGATCCGAAGATTTCCTCATCCTGACCAGTAGGTGTACTCGCCTGGCCGGCCTGGAGGACCCCAGTGGTGCCGACGTTCGCGATGTCCCCCCCAATGTTCTGGAACGTGGACACCACGCCGCTGCACTTGCTGTCGGCATCGTTGTTGACCGTGAAGGTGGCGTCCGCGTTGGTGTCAACGTTGCCGTTGTTCCAGACCGGCGCAAAGACGTCGCACTCTCGGAAAGTATAAGTCTTGCCGGCGCCCTCGCAGAGACCCGCGCCTTGCGGGGGCAGTGGTTTGAACATGCTGAAGAACAGGACGCCATCAAGAACGCGGGATTCGGTCACGACCTTCGGATAGAACCACCCGGTCGCAGGGGCCACCTTGGCTGTAGCCGCCGGCATGTTGAGGTAGTACCCCAGCTTCTGATTCAGGTAATAGCTCGCATCAATGGGATCCAGGCGCAGGTCCGCGGAGCTGGTGACGGTGCTGAGGTCCGCCAGATCACCGATCTGCATGCCGGTCGTGTCGAAATCCTTCCCCGAGAAAGACAGACCATGGGAGACAGAGGCGCTGTCCTGCCGATCGAAGACGACGACCATCCGGTTCATGGCGGTGGCGCCCCCAGGGGTCGGATTGGTGGGATCGAGGTCCATGGGATCGTTGCGATCTCCCTGGCCGAAGGCGAGGCCCACGATGGGCGGCTTGATCTTCGGATCCGCGCTCCGGGCCACGGGGAACCCGTCCTTCACCCTGAAGGCCGCTGGAATGCTGCTGATGGGCGTGCCCGCGGGGCTCTGGAAGATGCGCCGGAGGCCCCAACTCGTGATGTCGGAGGTGTCACCACGGAAGGTGCCGCTGACATAGGGCTGGCCGAGGGCGAAGACATTGCCTCCCATATCGGAGAAGTACACACGCTGGGCCTGCCCACTATTGGGGAAGAACTCGTAGGGCAGCACGCCCCGGGCGATGGAGCCCGCACCACTGAAGGCAACCGTGTCCCAACTCTTGAGCTTGGCCCCGGTCAGCACATCGAGGCAGAGGATCTTGCGGCCCAGCTTGGCGCCACCATACAGGGTGCCGAGGTTGGAAGAATCCTCCAGGCCCGTGGTGGTGCTGAGGCCACCGCCGAGGAAGACCACATCCGTGTTGGTGCTGCCGTTCTTGACGGTGGCCAGGCCGGGCTTGGCGGTGGACCAGCCCACGAGGTTTTCCGCCAAGGTCTTGTCGGCGCCGGCGTTCTCGTCGGGGATGCGGACCCAGGACAGAGCCGGGGTGCTGGGATCGTTGCCCGTGAAGGTGAAGCAGTAGTACCCGCGACCCCCCTTGCCCAGGCCCACGATGACGCGCACCACATCGGTGCCACTCACAACGCCGTCGCCGGCGTTGGAACTCCCGGAGGGCTTGTCATCGAAGTACACGATGGGCGAGCCGTCGAACCCGTAACGGTGTCCATAGGAGGAATCGCGGTAGAGACCCACATGGGGCAGCAGCTCCGAGGGGAAGTAGGCCCAGAGCTCCTTCACGGCACCCACCAGGACCTTGGAGGAGTTGAGACCGCTGATCTCCCCGAAGGCGTGGAACCAACCCTGGTTGTCACCCACGAAGATGACGCGGAATTTCTTTTCCGTGGCGATGGTGCCGGGATCCAGGCCAGAAGGCGCCTTGGAGAGGTCAAATTCCAGCACCGCGGGGGTGCTGTTGATGATGTCACCCATGATGTCGGAGCGTTCAATGTTGGCGCACCCGGCATCACTGGAGCTGTTGACCAGCTGGTCGGTGGGCCCGGCCCCCTTGATGTAGCGGATCTGCTGCCAGAACTGGGCGTCCGTCAGCGCGCTGCATCCCGTCTCGGCCTTCGTCAGGACATTCTGGTCGAAGTTGATCAGGGTCGTTGGGGAGGCCGGGCGGCTCGTCTTGAGGACGCGGGGCTTCCAGCCCATCGCCTGCAGGGAATTGGAGGCGGACCAGACGGCGGTGGACGCGTTCAGGCTCGCGGTTTCCGCGCCGGTCTTGTCAAGGAAGGCGACCTTTCCTGCCGAGGCCAGAAGGCCCGACATCAGCAGGTCGCCCTTCCAGATCACCGATTCCGCGGTCGTGAACGTACCCACATACACCTGCTTGCCCAGAGAGAATCCCACCAGGGGCGTCGTGGGGGCGGACAGGGTGGAACTGGCGATTTTCACTTCCTTCACGATGGTCTGCAGGGCGTTCACGAGCTTGTTGGCATCGGTGGCCGAGAAGAAGAAGGGATTCTTGTCACGGTCCTGCCGGTTCGGGTCGGAGGGATCGTAGGGAGGCGTCAGCGAGGCCTTGTTGAATATCGGGGCACGCGGATTGCCATACAGGGCCGTCAGATAAAGGGCGCCCTGGCCACCCGCGGCATCCGTGATGTCGCCGGCGAGTGCCATGCCCACGCTCATGGTGCGGATGCGCCGTTCCGTGCCCGGCGATTGCCCGGCTCCACGGGTGGTGACGGCCCAGGGAAGGTTGACCCGGTTGGCGGCGATGGCGGCGGAATCCGTGGGGCCCGCCGGAGGAACCGTATTCGTATAGGGATAGTGGGCCGCCACCGCCGCCATGGTCCAGACGTTGAAGTAGGGATTGTTCGGCTTGAGCGAGTTCAGCTGGGTCGAAATGGCGACATTGCCCGCATCGGCGCCGGTGCCGTACACATCGCCGCTGCCGACGCCTTGGCTGCTGCAGTTGTAGCGATCATTGGCGATGCCGTCCGTGAAGATCGCCACATAGCTGTTCCGGCAGGCCGGGATGGGTGTTTCCGTGTTGGCGTTTCCGAAAATGCTGGTGGCGCTGGTATCCCGTGACGCCATCTGGGCATAGGTGTTCATCAAGGCGTAGGTCAGTGGTGTGGTGCCCGTCGCCTGCATGGCCTGAAGGGTCGTGATCGAGGCGTGGGGGGCGGTGGCGGAGGTGGGCTTCTTCATCAGCGTCAACGCGCGGGTGGTCGCGGCGCCAAGGTTGTTCGTGGAGTTGTAGGTCGAGGCGTTGCCTTCCTCCGCGCCCGACTCGCTGCAGCGGGCGAAGAAGCGGTAGGCCCACCACACATCGTCCTGGGCATCCACATAGGTGGAGAGCACGGCGAACTTGAGGGCCTGGATGCGGGTCATGCCGGAAAGGCCATTGTTCCAGGCCAGCACGCCATCGCTGCCCTGGTTCACACCGGCGACGAGGCAGTTGTCGGAACCAGGCACGGTGAAGCCGCCCTTGTTGGATCCGGTGTAGGGCTTGGCGTTCCCGCCCTGCAGGGTCCCGGTGTTGTCGGAGAACCGGTCCACACGGACATCCTTGCCGAAAAAGATCCACCAGAAGAAATCCGTGTTGTAGGCGAAGCGGCCGATCTTTTGCCGGCCAGTCGCGTTTGGCGCACCCGCGGTGACGGCTTCATTCAGGATGTAGTTGGCGCCCGTGGGGGTGGCCTGGGTCTGGTAGAGGGTCTCCACCAGGTAGTCCTGGGCGTAGGCCGGGGTTGTCGGCACCGCGTCATGGATCCGCATGAGCTTGGGCATGCCGGCCACGGTCTTCAGGGTGGCGTTGGTGGAGGCTTCCGTGGCGCCCATGACCGGATCAAAGACTGCCCAGGGAATGGGGAGATCCACGGTGCGCGTATCGTCGTCGGTGAGGACGGCGGTGCCCTTGGTGTCCACGCAGGTGGTGCGGACATGGCTTGCCTTGATGACCCATTGATAGGCCGACGAGTTGCCGCCTTCGGCCTGGGTGACGGGACTGCCATCGGGCTTGATGAGGACCCCCGTGGCGACGATCTCTGGACAGTCGATGTCCTTGTAGTCACCGCTTCCGTGCATCCAGTCGATGGAAACCGCGAAGGAGATGGTGCCGGCGGTGCCGGTGATCTTGACGACGGGCACCACGTGATCGTCATCCCCGACGAAGTTGTTCACCTCCTTGATGCCGTTGGTGGTGCCGTTGGTGGTTTTGCGGTCAAAAAGGCGGTTGTTGTGCCAATTCTGGCTGACATTCGGGTAGTAGCGGCTGTCGAAGTAGACGGCACTCATGGATCCCGACTGGTCGAAGGTGGTGATGAGTTCGGGCCTGGCGCCACCGGCCTGGTACACATCCAGCAGGTCAGTGTTGCCTGGGTCCTGGTGCTTGGGGTTGAGCTGGGCCAGCAGGGGCAGGGCGGACGCGAAAAGGACCGCAAGGGCGCAGCGAAGCAGGGCGGGAATGCGCATGAATGCCTCCGGATTCCGAGGATCAGGGAATGGTGATCTGACGAGGGGACTGCAACGTGATCATTTCGCGCCGGCTGCTGTAGACCAGGACGCCGTTGTCCACCGAGGCCCGGCCACTGCTGATGGCCTGCCAGCGGAGATCCTTGGTGCCTTTCCGGGCGCCCTTGCCGCCGGAAGGGTCGCTGGATTCGGAGGCGCCGGAGGCGCCGTACTCCGATTCGCCGAGGAAGCGGACGAAGAGGTCGAAGGCCTGGCGCGTGACATTGCCATTGGCGGCGGACTGCTTGATCTTGGCGCCGGAGGTATCGAAGGCCATGTCGTCGGAGGTGGCTCCGTCGGTGGAGAGGATGTCCTTGGCGATGTCCCAATCCGCGCCTGGATAGGTGGGCGTGCGCAGGACCTGCATGGTGGCCATCGTGTCGGTGAGGGATTTGCGGGCGGTGCTGGTGGCGGAGGGCTGGTTGTCCGGGTGGCCCCAGACCATGAACCAGTCGAGGCCGGCATCGCCGGCTTCCGCGGCCTTGATGCCCTGCAGGCTGTAGCCGGAGGTCGTGGCGTCCCGCAGCGTGTTCCGGGACAGGGAGAAGGCGCCCACGGTCATCGCCGCCAGCAGGATCAGCGCGACGATGATGGTGATGCCCCCCCGCTCGGAAGCGCGGGCAAGGATGGAAGGTGAAGGGGTTCGGGCGGGGTGCATGGGTTCTCCGCGTCCTAGAGGCCGAGGGCGTAGTTGCGGGGCGTCAGCATCATGGTGAGCTGTCGGTTCCGGTAGACCCGGGTCGGCGTGGCGGTGGCCTGGTTGAAGTCCGTCCGGCGGGTGGTGGTGCGGCTGTTGATGTCCAGGCGGAAGACCATGTGGGCGAACTTGATCCACATGGGATTGATGTCCATGCCCTGGAAGCCGTTCATGTTCTGAGCCTTCAATTTGGGTTCCAGGGCCGTCTTCCAGGCCGCCCAGGAGGCTGCCCGAGTCCAGGTCGAGCCGCCGTCCGAGCTGATGTCCAGACGGAAGGCTGAGACGTTTTCCGCCAGGACGGTGCCGTTGACCGTAGCCCAGTTGATCGCAACTCCGGGGTTGCTGGGGTATGGGGACTGCTGCCGGACCAGGCAGGGCACCAGCTGCTTGGGGATGCTGGGATCCAGGGCGATGGGCTGCAGGGTGTAGCGGACCATCTGGTTGGGCCGCACAAAGGTGACCAGGGTGCCCGCCTTGTGGTCCCGGAAGACCTCGCCGTTGGCCCCGGTCAGCCACTGGTTGCTCACGAAGTTGCCGCTGGGGTTGATGGTGACGGTGTTGCCGGAGCCCAGGTCGGCGTTCACGAAGAAGAACTCGAACTTCTGGTCCCAGACGATGGCGATGTCCCCCTGCAGCACGGGGTCCGTGGCCGCCGGGTCGGCCTTGATGGGAAGGGTCGCGGTCACACCGGCGATGGGTCCGATGTCGGCGGAAAGGGTGGTCGTGTAGTGCAGGGGCATGTCCCGAAGGAAGACCACCTCGTCACTGGTGATGGTTTCGTCCACCAGGAGGGCGGGGTTGGCGTCATCAGGGCGCTTGGCGGTGAAGGTCACGTCCGGATTGATGAGGAAGGTCTTCTGGGCGGCGGTGCCGGTCATCCAGGGCGGCGTGGAGCGGTCGGGGTACATGTAGCCCGCCTGCTGGAAGTCATCGGAAAGCTGGTCGAAGGCGAGGCGGCTCATGCGCTGGGCGCCGAGGGTCTCCTGCTGGGAGTAGAAGGACTGGATGCTGGTGGCGAAGATCTGGAGCATGCCGGCCATGAGGAGGCCGACGAAGAGCACGGCGACGACGAGCTCGATGAGGGAGAAGCCGGAATGGTTGCGCGGTCGGTGGGTCATGGGATTCCTCTAGTACCGGACCAGGCGGCTGACGGTGATCCAGCGGGTGGCGTCACCCTCGATGTAGCTCACGTTCACCACGTATTCGTTGATCTGCGGGGCGCCGGCCACCGGGGCGGCGGTCTTCGGCGCCAGGCGGTCCCAGGTGGCGGTGATGACGGCCCCCGGGTAGGTCATGCTGCTGGACAGCTGGGTGCCGTTCGCATCGAAGCTGCCGATGTTGCCGCTGGTCCCGGCGCCGGTGAAGACCCGGGTGAACGCGGCGGGCACGGGCTGTCCCGAGGATTCGTAGAAGTAGGACTGGGCGCCCTCCATGTAGATCCGGTCGAGGACGCTGTGGCCCACATAGGCGGCGGCGACCCGCTGCCGGCTGCTGGCGCCGACGCGCATGGTGAGGGTCTGCAGCGCCGTCAGTCCCAGCAGCCCGAAGGCGAGGATGGCGGCCACCACCAGGAGTTCCACCATCGTGAAACCGCCCTGGGCGGAGCGGCGGGAGGGGGGATTGATTCGAAGGGTCATGGCGTCCTCAAATCCGCTTCCAGAGCTTGCTGGGGTCATCGGCCCGTTCCTTGTAGTAGCGCGTGATGATGCCCTGGGGATCCACAACGACGATGCCCACCGGTGCCTTCGCGCTGGCGACGCCGTTCTGCAGGCCCACGACCGCCACATAGAAGGGCAGGTTCGGCCGGCCGTCGGGACTGAAGGTGAAACGCACCTGGCTGGCGCCACCGCTCTTGAAGAGAGGGTTGGCCCAGGTGGCGGCGGGGGCCTGGTACTTGAAGATGGCGATGTTGTTGGCGTTCGCGTCGGTGATGGCGGAGATCAGGGTCGGGGAAGGGGTCACGGCGGCGTACTGGTTGCCACCGTCGTCGATCTGGACGAAGCGCCGGTAGTTGGCCACATCGCCTACGAAGGTGAAGCGGCCCCAAGGTCCCGCCGACCTCAAGGCCCGTAAGGGCTCCGCCCGCATCGTACTTGGCCTGGGCGTAGTCGAACCCGAGGGAACTGCCAATGCCTGAGGTTTCGATCGCCACGGGCTGCCCCAGGCTGCGGGCCAGTCCGCGGGCCTCGGTGATCGCCGCATAGACCGCGTCCGTGGCGCCGCGCACGGCGGCCGGGCGCTTGTCGGTGCTGAAGGAGACCGCCGCCGCCAGGACGCCCAGGATGGCCAGGACCACCAGCAGCTCGATGAGCGTGAACCCCGCCCGCGCCTTCTTCCATGGATTCATTGGGTGGCCTCCCGGTCTTAAGGAATAAAGGTGAATGGCGGTATTGATTGATTAATTTTAAACATTGAATTGTTTAGGATTGAAATCAATTAAAGGGAGCTCGAATGATGAATTCGTGATGAAGTGTTTATTTTTTATACAGTGAAGGACAAGGGGTCCCGATCCAGGGTCGAATGGGCCGCGGGTCCAGGGTCCAGGCCCGTCAGGATCCGGCCCAACCCCTGGCGGCTCGTTGCTTTGACCAGAAGGTGGGCGTGGTAGTTGTCCCGGGCCTTGACGATGGGAGCCTCAAGAGGCCCCAGCAGGCGCACGGTGTCCCGGCTGCCGGGCAGGGCCTCCGCGCGGCCCCTCAACTCCTGCAGCAGTCCGAAGGCCTCCTCCAGGGACCGGCCCGCGCTGCGAAACAGCGCCAGATAGGCGTAGGGCGGATAGGCCATGGCCTTCCGGAAGGGCAGTTCAGAGGCGGCGAAGGCTTCGAAATCCTGGGCGACGGCACAGGCGATGGCGGGATGTTCGGGGCTGTAGGTCTGGATCAGCACGCGCCCTGGCCGGTCCGCGCGGCCCGCGCGGCCGGAGACCTGGGTCAGCAACTGGAAGGTGCGCTCCCCGGCGCGGAAGTCGGGGATCTTCAGCCCCTGGTCCGCGTTCAGCACGCCCACCAGGGTGAGCTTGGGGAAGGTGTGGCCCTTGGCCAGCATCTGGGTGCCCACGAGGATGTCCACTTCGCCCTGTTCCGCCGCCAGCAGGCCCGCTTCCAGGGCGCCCCGGCGGGAGGTCGTGTCCCGGTCCAGGCGCAGGATGCGGGCGGTGGGAAAGAGCGCCGCCAGGTCCTCTTCGATGCGCTCGGTGCCTTCCCCTACACCCCGCAGCCGCGCCTCCCCGCAGGCGGGACAGGCTTCCGGCGGCACGGTCTCGAAGCCGCAGAGGTGGCAGCGCAGGCGGAAGGCGCCCTTGTGGTAGGTCAGGCTCACGGAGCAGTGGGGGCATTCCAGGGTCTTGCCGCAGGCGCGGCAGAGCCACCAGTTCTCGAAGCCCCGACGGTTCAGCAGCAGCATGGACTGTTCGCCGCGCCGCAGGGTCTCGCCCATGGCGGACACGAGCTTCGGGGAGAAGACCACGCGGCGGTGTTCCACGCGGTAGGTCTCCCGCAGGTCCACGATCTCCACGGTGGGCAGAGTGATGCCCACGGGCCGCTCCCGCAGGCGGTGCAGCCGGTAGCGGCCTTCCTGGGCGGATTGCCAGCTCTCCAGGGAAGGCGTCGCGCTGCCCAGGACCACCGGGCAGTCCTCGATCTGGGCCCGCTTGATGGCCAGGTCCCGGGCGTGGAAGCGGGGATGTTCCTCGCTCTTGTAGGAGCCTTCGTGCTCTTCGTCCACGATGACGAGGCCCAGCGCGCGCAGGGGCGCCAGCACCGCGTTGCGGACGCCGACGAAGATGGGCGCGCCGTCCTCCAGCAGCCGGACCACGTCGGCCTGCTTCTCCGAAGCGTTCAGGCCCGCGTGGCCCACCGCCACCTTGCCGGGGAAGCGGGCCTCCAGGCGCGCCAGCAGGCGCGGGGTGAGGCCGATCTCCGGCACCAGCCACAGCACCCGCTTGCCTGCCCGCAGCGCCCGTTCCGCCAGCTCGAGATAGACCTCGGTCTTGCCCGAACCGGTGACGCCATAGAGCAGGTGGACGCCGAAGCCCCCGCCGATCCCGTCGACGACCTGCTGCTGGTCCGGGCTGAGTTCCACCCTTCGGTCGAGGCCCTCTTCCCGGCGCTGGGAGAGCAGGTCCAGGCGCCGGCTGCGTTCGATGAGGCCGTTGCGCTCCAGGGTGCCCAGCACGGAGGCCCCCACGCCGGCGGCTTCCAGGAGGGCGGATTCCAGCATGACCCCGCCCTCCTGTTCGAGGGCCAGCAGGATTTTCGCTTGGGCGGCCAGGGGCTTTTTTGGCAGGGGCAGCGGCGTGCGGCGGATCTCCGAAACGCCCCGGCCCACCCGGCTGCGCCGGTGGAAGAGGCGCGGGATGGGAACCTCGCCGCGGTGCCAGGCCTCGCCGATCCGGGCGAGCTCATCGAAGGCCCCCGCGTCCCTCAGCTCGGCCAGGCCGCGGCCATCCGGCGGCGTGGCATGCCAGTCCGCCGCCACCGCCTGGGGCAGGCAGAGGGCCATGAGGTGGGCCGTGCCGCAGAAGTAGTAGCCCGCTGCGAAGGCCAGCAGCTCCCACAACCCCGGCGGCAGCAGGGGGAAGGGGTCCATCACCGACCCGATGGGCAGCAGCTTCAGGTCCGGCGGCGACGGATCCGGCCCCAGCACGATCCCCACCGCGGCCCCGGCGCCCAGGCGCACCCGCACCCGGCAGCCGGGCGCCAAACCCTCCGGCGCCAGGTAGGTGAGGGGCGGCAGGGGACGCGCGAAATCGATGCGGGTGGGGACGAGGTTCAAGGCTCAGATCCAGTGTTCATGGGCATTTCCGATAACCGGGAATCCGAAGGATACACTGGGGGCCATGCTCATCCTCGGTCTCGAATCCTCCTGTGACGACTGTTCCGCGGCGGTGATCGAGGAGACCGCCACGGGGCCGAAGCTCCTGAGCCTGGTGCGCAAGAGCCAGGACGACCTGCACGGGCCCTTCGGCGGAGTGGTGCCGGAACTGGCGGCGCGGGAGCACCTCCTGCAGATCCACGGCGTCATCGCGGAAGCCTTGCGGCAGGCAGGCCTGGAAGCCTCCAGGCTGGACCGCATCGCTGCGACCCAGGGGCCGGGGCTCGTGGGCTGTCTCCTCACCTCCTTCAGCGCCGGCAAGGCCCTGGCGTGGCGCTATGGCATCCCCTTCGTGCCGGTGCACCACCTCTTTGGCCACTTGAACGCCGCACGCTTCGAGGCACCGGCCCTGCCCTTCCCCGCCCTGGTGCTGCTGGTGAGCGGCGGCCACACACACCTCTACGTTTCCACGGGCTGGACCAACTTGACCTTGCTGCAGAAGACCCGGGACGACGCCGCCGGCGAGGCCTTCGACAAGACGGCGCGGATGCTGGGGCTCGGCTATCCCGGCGGACCGCTGGTGGACGCCTGCGCCCGCCGGGCCGCCGCCCCAGCGCCGAAGTTCACGCCTCCCAAGTTCCGCGACGGCACCGCGAGCTGGAGCTTCTCCGGCCTCAAGACCGGCATGAAGCTGCGCATCGCCGCCGAGCCCGGCCTCGGGGAGGCCGGCGCGGAGGATCCCCGGGTGCAGGCCCTCTGCCGCAGCCTCCAGGACGCGATCTCGAAGTGGCTGCTGGAGCCCATCCCCGCCTGGGCGGAGCGTACCGGCGCGAAGAGCCTTGTCATCAGCGGCGGGGTGGCCTGCAATTCGAAGCTGCGGGAGGAGGCGACCATCCTGGCGGGCCGGCTCGGCCTGGAGCTCGGCATCCCGGCGCCGAAATTCTGCACCGACAACGGCGCGATGATCGCCGCCGCCGGGGCGTTGCTGCCGCCGTCGGAGCTGCCCCTGGAGCTCAACGCGGACGCGGATCTGCCCTTGCCGTTACCGATGGGGTGAGGGTCCGCCCCTACTCCTTGGGCGCTTTCCGCATCTCGGAGGCGGCTCCGGCGATCCGGCCGATCAGGGCCAGGGTCTCCGTCGGCAGGGCCAGGTTCACCTCGATGCGACTGCTCCCGATGTTGAGGGCGAGGCCCAGGGGAGGCACGGGGCTGTTCAGGTCCTCCTCGCGGACGGGGATGGGGAGGAAGGCGCCGGCCATCTGCAGGGTTTCCGGCAGGCTCAGGTAGAACACGCCCTGGCCCACCTTGCCCCCACCCAGCAGTTCCCGGGTGCGCTGCAGCCGTGGCAGCTGGCCCAGTCCACCCTTGCCCAGGCTGTCGAGGCCCGCCTGGAAGGCGGCCTCGGTGTCACCGAAGCCCGCGATGATCGTGTGGTCGTCGGCCACCAGGAGGGAGGTCTTCACCTCCTTCGAACCGAAGAGCGCTTCCGGCGGCGGCATCATGGACGGCCCCTCCGCGCCGGGGTCCCCGTCCTTGGCGGGAGCCGCGGGCAGCTGGGTGAAGGTGGTGACACTGCGGCCTTGGAACTTCGCAGGAGCGGTACGCAGTCCGGGCTTCCCATCCTTGCCGGGGCGCTCCGCCAGGGTCGTGGCCTGCTTCATGAAGGACCTCGCGTCCGCGACGGAGAAGGCCAGTCCCAGGCCCGAGGCCATGGGCGCGCCTTCGCGAGGAGCGCGCAGCGCGAGCCCGAAGCCCCGGAGCTCGCGGAAGAGGCCCTGCATGGCGGAGACCGCCACCGCGTCGGCCTTGGGATCCTTCTTCGCCTCCTCGGCCACCGCCAGCGCCATGCCATCCGCCCAGGCGGCGGGGAAGGCCATGCCGAAGGCCAGGGCGAAGGGCCCGGCGGCCAGGCCGCGGAAGTCCGGTCCGCCGCCCTGGTCGAGGCCGGCGGTCAGGGCCGCCAGTTCGCCGCCGGGAGCCACGCCCATGCGCAGGCTGCCGGTGAGGTCGCCGCCTTCGCTGAGGCGCAGGCCCATCACGAAGGAGGACAGCTCACGCTCCGGATGCGCCTTCAGGGCTTCCCCCAGCTTCGCCAGCGGGGACCACACCGGCGGCGGGGCGGAGGTCTTCGCCGGAGCGGCGGCAGGCTTGCGGTCTTTGAGGGCCGGGATGGAAACCAGGAAGGCGAGGTCCTGGGACGCGGCCCAGGCGGCTTCGGCGTCCGGCGGCATGGGGAAGCGCGCCTTGTCCGCCAGCAGGGCCTTCAGCATGGGCCCGGAATCCTTGGGACCGAGGAAGGCCAGGCGGCCACGCACCGCCGCCACCATGGGCTTGCCGCCCACGGTGACCGTGGTGAAGTCCGTGGCGGCCTTCCCCATGTCCGCGGGCTTGAACCGCGCCTGGAAGGCCTCCTTCTTCTGGAAGGCGAGGATGCGGAATTGGAGATCCTTGGCCCTGGCCGGCGGCCCGCCCGGACCTTTCCCAGGGGCCGCGGCCGGCGCCTTCGGGGCCGGGGCGGGGATCATGAATTCCACCAGGGAGGCATCCGGATCGAGGAGGGGCAGTCCGCCGAAATCCTGGGTGAGCGCTTGGCGCACCAAAGCCATCTCCTTGGACTTGAGGCGCTCCCCCAGCTTGTCCCACCGGGCAAGGGCCTGGCTGGGCCGGTTCAGCACGATGACCAGGCCCGCCTTGCGGGGGATCCACTTCATGGGATCCGCCGGTTCCTGGGCGGCGAGCAGCGGGGCCAGCAGGCCCAGGCAGAGCAGGGTTCGGGAGGTCATGGGGGCACCTGGGAAAAGTGAGCCATGGTACGGCGGATAGAATGGCGAGGCGAGGACACCATGGACGTGACGAGGGAGGACGTGCTGCGCTGCGCGAGGCTGGCGGACTTGCGCCTGGAGGAGGCGGAGATCGAGCCCATGCGCCGGGCCATGGAAGAACTGCTCACCCACGCCCAGAGCCTGGACGCCCTCGACCTCGCCGGCGTCGAGCCCACCACCCATGCCCTGCCCATGACCTTGCCGCGCCGGGAGGACGCGGTGGTGGCCAGCTTCACCCAGGCCCAGGCCCTGGCCAACGCGCCGGATGCGGCGGAGGGGCTGTTCAGGGTTCCCAAGGCGCTCTGAGGTCCAAGCCTTCCCTTGAAGCTGTACCGGATGCCGAAGCGCACGGTGATGGGGTCCGGATTCGCAGGATGCATGCGAAGGGAAGCCCAGGGTCCTGCGGCCAGCCTACCAGTCGCTGCCGCCGCCGCTATCACCGCCGCCGCCGCTGTCGCCGCCGCCGGAATCCGAGGAGCCCCAATCACTGCCGCCGCTCGAATCCGAGGAGCCCCAGTCGCTGCCGCCGCCGCTCGACTCGCCCCAATCCGTGCCGATGGAACCGTCGCCGGAGCCGCCGGTACCGCCGCTGAAGCCGTCATTACGGTGCCCGTGGCCGCTGCCCCCGAGCATGTTGCCGATCATCATCCCGGTGAGCAGGTTCCCCACACCGCCGCCGCCGAAGCCCGGCGTCTGGCCGTAGCCCTGGCCCTGAAAGCCCTGGCCGGGTATCGGATCCAGGCCCAGCCTCTGGCGGGCGCTGGCGGGCAATTCCTCGTCCTTGAGTTCCTGGATGCCCGCCACCGAAGTGCAGTAGCCGCATTTCCAGCTGACCTTGCGCAGGCCGTCCCAGTCGGCGGTCATCTTGTCCGAAGGCGCCGCGCAGTTGGGGCACTTGGGATAGGGGCAGGCGAACTTGAAGTCCGCCACCGGACCGGAGCCCATGGGCCGCTTCGACGCCCCCAGAACGGCGGTCTTGTCACTCCGGCCCTTCAGGATCAGGAAGACCACCACGCCGGCGATGAGCAAGAAGAGGAAGCAGCCCATGCCCCCGCCCGAGGAGGAGGATTCCTCCCGGCGGCGCGCTCGGGGCTGGTGCAGCAGGAGGGTGGTGGACGCCATGGATTCCCCGGGGAAGAACCCCAGTGTGCCGCTCCCAGGCGCCTCCGGCCAGGAAGGGATGCCTCAGAAATTCCGAGGCCATGCCCCGGGAGGCGGCCTGGTGCTGGCATCCTGGCCCCATGACCCGCCCGCCGACGTTGGACCTGCCCCCGGGGCCCTGGACCGTCCTGGGCCTGATGTCGGGCACCTCGGCGGACGGGGCGGACGCGGTCCTCGTCGAGATCGATCCAACGGCCTTCCAAGCCGACCGGCCCTTCCGGAGTCTGCTGGCCCATCAGCACGCGGCCTATCCCGAAGCCCTGCGGGCGGAGGTCCTCGCCGCGGCGGCGGACCGCCTCTCCCCCGCCGGCCTCTGCGTCCTGCAGCGCCAGCTTGGCGAGCACCACGCCGCCGCCGCCGCCGATTGCGTGCGGGCCGCGGGCCGGTCCCCCCACCTCGCCTGCCTGCATGGCCAGACCGTGCAGCATCGCCCGGAGGCGGGCGCCACCCTGCAGCTCGCGGATCCCTACCTCCTCGCCGAGGCCCTGCACTGCCCCGTGGTGTGGGACCTCCGTCGCCGGGACCTGGCCCTGGGGGGCCAGGGCGCGCCCCTCGTGCCGAAGGCCGAACTCTGGCTGCGGGGCACGGACCGGCCCTGGCTCGCCCTGAACCTGGGTGGAATCGCCAACCTCGCCGCCTGGGACGGCGGGCGCCTCCACGGCTTCGACGCGGGCCCCGCCATGAGCCTGCTCGACCTCGCCGCGCAGCGGTGGCTCGGCCAGCCCTTCGATGCGGAAGGCGCCGCGGCCAGTGGGCAGCCGCACCAGGATCTCGTCGATGCCTGGCTGCGCCATCCCTATTTCGCCACGCCCCCGCCGAAGTCCACGGGCCGGGAAACCTTCGGCGAAGCCTGGCTGTCGGCGGCTTTGGGCCATCTGGAGCCGCTGTCCCTCGCGGACCGCCTCGCCACCCTGGCGGCTTTCACCGCCCGGGCCTGCGGCGAAGGGTGGGCGCGCTTCGGTCCGCGGCTGCCAGTGGGAACGGAACTGCTCCTCTCCGGTGGTGGCGCGCGCCACGGGCGCCTGCGCGCCCTGCTGGGGGAGGCCTTTCCGGACTGCCGGATCCAGGACGACGTCGTGCTGCCGGCGGGTTCCCGGGAAGCGGTCTCCTGGGCGTTGCTGGGCGCCGCCTGCGCCCTCGGCCTTCCCGGCAACGCGCCGGAGGTGACCGGCGCTTCCCGGGCCGCCGTGCTGGGCGCCTGGGTGTTCCCGTGAGGTTGCTCCGCGCCGCGACGGCCATCCTCCTGGCCTTCCTCGGCGCCTGCCGTCCCGCGCCGCGCCCGGATACCGCCGTCATGGCCTGGGAGTCGTTCCCGTTGTCCTTCGATCCACGCCTCGGTCCCGACCAGGCCAGCCAGCGGCTGCTCGCCCTGACCCACCAGGGCCTGCTGCGCCGGGACGCGGCCCTGAACCTGGTGCCGGACGCCTGCCTGGCATGGCGCTGGGAGGAGCCCTTCACCGTCCTCAGCTTCGATTTTCCCCCGCTGGAAATGGTCTCGACCCTCGGGCGGCCCTGGCCGCACTTCGACGACGGCCGGCCCCTCAGCGCCGCGGACGCCCTGGACACCCTCCAGGCCCTGGCGGACCCGGCTTTCACGAGCCCGAAGGCGGGTCCCTTCAAGGGCGAGATCGCCACGCTGGAAGTGCGCCGGGAAGGCCCAGTGGACCGCCTGCGGATCCGCCTCAAGGCCCCCAATCCCGGCTTCGCGTCCAATCTGGTCCGCGCCGTGGTCGGCATCGCCCCGGCGGGCCTGCGCGGCCCCCGGCTGCCGGGCACGGGCCCCTACCGCATCACAGAGGTGGTGCCCGAGCAGCACATCAGGCTGGAGGCGAAGGTCGGCCACCCGGAGCTGCTGGCCCACGCTGGCCGGGCCTTGAACCTGGAACTGCGCCTGCTCCCCGATGCCACGACGCGCCTCCTCGCCCTGCGCCACGGCGCCGTGCACGCCGCTCTCAACAACCTGCCCGCGGACCTGCTGCGGCCCTCGCGCACGGTGGTGGTGAGCCACTTCCCCGGGGCCAACCTCGAATACGTCGCCTTCAAGTGCGACCACCCCGTCCTCGGCGATCCCAAAGTGCGCTTCGCCCTCTCCCTGGCCATCGACCGGAGCGCCATGGTGCAAGGCCTGCGCGGCGGCCTCGCCCGGGAGGCCTGGGGCTTCTATCCGCCGGAGCTGCCCTGGGGCGTGGACGCCCGGCAGGCCCTGGGCGTCTCCAAGGACCTGGCGGAGAACCTGCGGCGCGCCGAAGCCCTCCTCGACGCCGCCGGCCGCCGGCGCGGCGCCGACGGGGTCCGGTTCCGGCTCACCCTCTCCAGCACGCCGGAAGTGGATGCGCGGATGAAGGCCCTGGCCCTCCAGGCCATGTGGCGGAAGGTCGGCGTGGAGGTGCGCGTCCTCAACCGGGAATTCGGCACCCTGCTTTCCGAAGTCATCGACGGCAAGTTCGACGTCGTCTCCCTGCGCTGGATCGGCGTGAGCGATCCGGAGATGCTCTTCGAGGCCTTCCATTCCTCGAAGGCCCCCAAGAAGGGTTTCAACCGGGGCCGCTTCAAGGATGCCGAAGTAGACCGCCTCCTCGAAGCCGCCCGCACCGCGAGGGACCTGCCCGCCCGCCACGCCCTCCTCCGCCAGGCCCAGGTGCGCCTCGTCGAGCTCGCCCCCTACGCGTTCCTGTGGTGGCCCGACCAGGTCGCCGCCCTGGCGCCGGGGCTGGAGATCGATCTGAACGGGGTCGGGGATTTTTCCGGGATCTGGCGGCGGTGAGGATTTCCCCGTCCGTGCCCAGCCAGGCAGGGTGGAGATCCGTCTCGCATTCCATTCAATTTGCCTTCCAGAGCCAATCGGCAGTCCCGCGCCGTTGACTTTAAACACAGGCACTCTTTCCAGTCGTGGAAGGTCAACGGCAAGGTCAACAGCAACGTCAATTCGACCTTAAACACCACTGCGCAGTCCCACGCCCTTGACCTTAAACACAGGCACCCTTTCAGGTCGTGGTTCGCCTGCAGTTGGCGAACCATGATCTGGAAGGGTGCAGGCAAGCGAGAGCGCGGCAGGCTGGGTCGAAATGCCCGTCCCCGTGCAGGATCCCGAAAAGACCACGGTCCGGTGTTGCCATCCGCCGTTCCCATCCCGACATGGCTCCAGTCCCGTCCTGGCTCGCTGCGCTCGCGTTGCACCCTTGTTGGGCATGATCCAAAAAGCGGATCACGCCCAACAAGGGCGCCTTTGTAAGGTCAACGGCAAGGTCAACAGCAAGGTCAACTTCACCTTCAACCCCCATGCGCACTCCCACGCCCTTGACCTTAAACACAGGCACCCTTTCAGGTCGTGGTTCGCCCGCAGTTGGCGAACCATGATCTGGAAGGGTGCAGGCAAGCGAGAGCGCGGCAGGCTGGGTCGGAAGGCCCGTCCCCGTACCGCATCCCGAAAAGACCACGGTCTGGTGTTCCCATCCGCCATTCCCAACCCGACATGGTTCCAATCCCCGTCCTGGCTCGCTGCGCTCGCGTTGCACCCTTGTTGGACATGATCCAAAAAGCGGATCACGCCCAACAAGGGCGCCTTTGTAAGGTCAACGGCAAGGTCAACTTCACCTTCTATTTCCGATTCAACACCGCTACGCAATCTCACGCCGTTGACCTTAAACACAGGCACCCTTTCAGGTCGTGGTTCGCCTGCAGTTGGCGAACCATGATCTGGAAGGGTGCAGGCAAGCGATAGCGCGGCAGGCTGGTCGGAAGGCCCGTCCCCGTACCGCATCCCGAAAAGACCACGGTCTGGTGTTCCCATCCGCCATTCCCAACCCGACATGGTTCCAATCCTCGTCCTGGCTCGCTGCGTGCACCCTTGTTGGACATGATCCAAAAAGCGGATCACGCCCAACAAGGGCGCCTTTGTAAGGTCAACTGAAAGGTCAACTTCAACTTCACCTTCGACCCCGAAGCGCAGTCCCACGCCGTTGACCTTAAACACAGGCACCCTTCCAGGTCGTGGTTCGCCTCCCCTTGGCGAACCATGATCTGGAAGGGTGCAGGCAAGCGATAGCGCGCCAGGCTGGGTCGAAAGGTGCGTCCCCGTGCAGGATCCTGAAATGACCACAGTCCGGAGTTGCCGCCCGCCGTTCCCATCCCGACATGGCTCCAGCCCCGTCCTGGCTCGCGTTGCCTCCTTTCAATGTGAGCCTCAGCGCCCGTCTCAAGGTCAAGCACCGGCCCACAACCCCTCGGCCTGGACTCTCCACCGGTCTGGCAGGACCATGGTACGGTGCGCATCGCCCGCTGGATCGATCACCTGCCGCCCTGGCTGGCCTATGGCGCCACGGTGTCCACGGGCGTCTACGAGAACTGGGAGATGGTGCTCTTTCCGGTCCCGCTGCTGCTGGGGGCGCTGGTGGAGGCCCTGCGCTGGGATCTGAGCCGCTGGCGCCGCTGGCTGGAGGTGCTGGCCCTGGCGATCTTCCTGGCGGATGTGTTCAGCCCCACGGGGCGGCGCAATCCGGTGGTGGTGGCGGTGCACACGCTGTTCGTCCTGTGCGGCCTCCGGCTCATCCTGCCCCGGGAGCTGCCCCAGCGGCGGCAGCTCCTGTTCATGGGCTTCCTCCTCTTCATCACCACCGCCGTGACCACCGCCGAGCTGGGCTTCATGGGCTGGGCCGTCGCCTGGGTGCTGGGGGCCTCCATCGTCCTGCTCCAGCTGGCCTGGGAGCAGAGCGCCCAGCTCCGCCGCGGCCCCATCCAGCGCGCGCCCCTCGGCCGGGCCTTCCGGTGGACCGGCGGGGTGCTGGTCCTGGCGGGGGGCTTCTTCCTGGTGCTCCCCCGCACGACCCTGGCCCTGCGCCCCATGCCCTTCTCCCTCTCGGGCCTCATGGGCTCCCAGGCGGGCCTCAGCGAAAGCCTGGACCTCGGCGGCACCGGACCCATCTCGCGGAACTCCGAGGTGGTGATGCGCCTCATCCCGCCCAAGGCACTGAGCCTTCAGGCCCGCGCGGACCTTGCAGAACGCTATGCCCTGCTGCGGGGCGTCGCCCTGGAAAAGCTGGACGGGACCAAGTGGGAACCCCAGCAGACCGGTTGGGAGCGCGGCGTCGCCTTCATCGCCCCCTCGGAGGTCTTCCCCCGCAAGGAAGCCGAGCTCTACACCGCGCCCAGCGCCCAGATGATCCTGCCCCTGCCCTATGGCGAGCAGGTGGAGGTCCAGTGGCCCGCGGTCTTTCCCCTGCGGAAAGGCCAGGGGGACAGCGTGCGCTGGCTGTACCCGCCCCAGCGCTGGCTGAGCCTGGGCGTTTCCGCCCGGTCCCGGGGGGCGGAGCCCTTCCTGCCGGAGGAGAACCGCTGGACCCGCACCCGGCGTTTCGCGAACCTCACCTACCTGCCGGAGGAGGCCGAGGCCGCCCACCGGTGGAGCCTGGCGGCGGCGCCGGCCTCCCTCCCCCCGGACCAGCTGAAGCCCGAGGCCCTGGCCCGGCGCCTGACCGCCCGCCTGCGCCGGTTCCAGTACACGACGGACAATCCCTCCGGCGGCGCGGAAAATCCCCTGCAGGATTTCCTGGAACGCTCCCAGGCGGGCCACTGCGAGTACTTCGCGTCGAGCCTCGCCTTCATGCTGCGCAGCCGGGGCATCCCGTCGCGGGTGGTGAACGGCTATCGTCTCGGGTCCTGGAGCGAGGAGGGCGGCTACTTCCTCGTGACCCAGAACGAGGCCCACGCCTGGGTCGAGTACTACGACGAGGAGGCCGAAGGCTGGCGGGTGGCGGATCCCACCCCGGCCGCGCCGCCGGGTCCGGGCTCCGTGGGCTTGCGGGCCGCCCTGCGCCGCTGGGCCGACGCCGCCCAGTACCGTTGGGACCGCTACGTGGTGAGGTTTTCCGACGCGGATCAGCTGGAGGGCGCCGACTGGATCAAGAATGCCGCCCGGAACCTGCCGTCCTGGCGGCCCGGGAAGCGGGATGGACTGGTGGCCCTCGGGCTCCTCGCCCTCCTCGTGGCGGCCCGGATCTACTGGCGGCGCCGCGTCCGTCCCCGGGAGGAGGCGGACCGGTTCCACCGGGTGAAGGCCCTGCGGCCCCTGGTGCGGAAGGCCGCCGGGGACCTCGCGCCCCGCACCGGTGAGACGGCGAAGGCCTGGCTACTGCGCCTCGCCCAGGCCCGTCCCGCCCTCGCCGGACCCCTGCGCGCCCTGGCCGGCGATGTGGACGCCGTGGCCTATGGCGAGGGCAGCGAAGCGGCCCTCAAGCCCAAAGTGAAGGCCGTGCTTAAAGGCTGGGATCGAGGGCCTGGCGCGTAGCGGCGTGCCGGAACGCGAAGAGCTTCCGGATGTCCATCAGGACGAAGGGCAGCGCCGGCGCGGACAGGGGCCACAGGGGCAACTGGAACGCGACCTCATCCACCAGCCGCGAACCCTCCGGCGTCGCCTCGAAGACATGCCGGTGGCGCCAGCTCCGGAAGGGCCCCCGCACCATGCGGTCGGTGAAACCGGATTCGGAAATATCCTCGTTTACCGCCTCCCAGGTCATGGGCAGCCCGAATTTCCGCAAATGCAGCACCAGGCGCTGGCCTTCGTGGAGCGGCCCGAGGTCGCCGGTCACCCGCACCAGGGTCCCCGCGGGCGTCAGTGCGTTCAGCGCTTCCGGGGAGGCGTGGAAGGCGCGGAGCGAAGCCACCGGCACGCCGGGAAGTTCGAGGGGGAAGCGGAGGTGGTGCATCGGCCGAGTGTGGCGCGCCACAAGGCTGCCGGGCTACCTCAGAATCCTGTACAGGTTGCTGAAGTCGTCGGTCCACCGGCGCACCTTGGCGTTGACGGACAGGGGTTCGGCGTCGGCGAGGTCCGGGGCGGCAAAGAATTCGGCGCGGGCGCTGAGGAGCACCCAGTCGGAACGGTAGACGCCGGTCTCGTCGTCCTCCGCGTCACTGACCAGCCGGGCCTCCCAGCCCCGGGCCTCGGCCTCGAGGCGCAGCACCGGCGCGAGATCCAGGTAGCGGTTGGAGATGTGCACGGCGAGCACGCCGCCGGGCTTGAGGTGGCGGGCGTAGGCGTCGAAGGCCTGCCGGGTGAGCAGGTGCACAGGGATGGCGTCACTGCTGAAGGCGTCCACGGCGAGGAGGTCGTAGCCTTGGGCGGGCTCGGCCTCCATGCTCAGGCGCGCGTCCCCCATCACGACCTCGGTGCTCGCCTTGCACTCCGGCAGGGCCACGAACCAGGTTCGCGCGATGCGCTCCACCAGCGGGTTGATCTCGTAGACCCGGTACGCGTCGCCCTTCCGTCCGTAGTTCAGGAGGGTGCCCGACCCTAGGCCGACGACGCCGACCTTGAGGGATCCCCGTTCCCCGAGCACAGCCAGGGCGAGACCCACGCCGCTGTCCGGGCCGTAGTAGGTGGTGGCGTCGTGGGCGTGCTCCCCGGCGAGGAACTGGCCCCCGTGGTTGATGGTGCCGTGGAGGAGGTGCCGCAGGCGGTAGCGGCCCTCACCCTGCTCCCGGATCCGGAGGGTCCCGTAGAAGTTCCGCACCTGCAGCAGGGAATCCTCCGCGAAGTCCTTCTGGCGCTGGTGGTGGAACCAGCCGGCCCCGGCGAGGCCCGCCAGGAGCCAGCCGCCGTAGGTCCACTTCAGCCACTTCGCCGTACCCTCTCCGGCGTCCCGCAGCCACACGCTCAGGCCAAGCGCGGCCATCACCAGCAGGCCGATGGGCAGTTCCACGAGGCCCACGAAGAGGCGTGGCGCCAGGACGCCGGCGAAGAGGCCGCCCAGGGCGCCGCCCAGGGACAGGGACAGATAGAAGGCCGTCAGGCGCCGCGGCGAAGGCTTGAGGCGCACCAGCTCCCCGTGGGCCGCCATGCACACCACGAACAGGGCCACGCCAAAGGCCGCCACCTGCCAGGGCATGGGGACCTTGTGGTTGTCCGGCAGGATGAGCCAGCCCATGGCCACCAGGGCCGGCGCCAGCAGGGCCAGGAAGAACTTCCGCGCGTACCACCGCGGGTGGTCGAAGCAGAGGATGAAGCTGAGGAGGTAGAGCACCAGGGGCAACACCCAGAGAAAAGGGATCGGCGCGACATTGGTGCTGAGGTGGCTGGTCACCGCGAGGAGCAGCAGCGAAGGCGCGAAGGCCAGGAGGATCCACAACAGGCGGGTGGTCCACGCCGGGGCGGCGTCCTCGGCCCCGGCCTCGCCGGGACGGACCGAGGCTTCGAGATCCCGGGTGCGCCACACGAGCCCCGCGGCGCACAGGGCGTAGGCCGCGTAGGCCGCCGTCCAGCCCCAGCCCTGCAGGTCGAGGGGCAGGAAGGGCTCCACCAGCACCGGGATAGCTCAGGAGGGCCGCCAGACTGCCGGCGTTCGAGAGCGCGAAGAGCCGGTAGGGGTCGAAGCCCGGCCGCTCCCGGGAAAGCCAGCTCTGCACCAGGGGGCTCGTGCTGGAAAGCAGCAGGTAGGGCAGGCCGACGGTCGCCGCCAGCAGGCCCAGGATGCGCAGGGTCGGATCCCCGGAAACGCCGGGCTTCCACGATGGATCCGGCGAGAGGGGCAGTACGAGGAGGCTCAGGACCAGCAGGACGCCGTGCGCCCAGGCCTGCCGCCGGGGCGGCAGCTTCTGCAGCAGGTGGGCGTAGGTGTAGCCCCCCAGCAGCAGGGCCTGGAAGAAGAGCATGCAGGCCGTCCACACCGCCGCCGAACCGCCGAACCAGGGCAGGATGCGCTTGGCCAGCAGGGGCTGTACCTGGAAGAGCAGGAAGGCCCCGAGGCCAATGGTGGCGGCGGGCAGGAACAGGCTGCGCTTGGGCGCTGCGGCGGAGTCGTCGGTCACGGGGCTTCCAATCCAGGGATTCCCATCAGGGTGAAGGGAGCGGGCCGATCCGTCCACTTCGGCCCGGCCTCGCTGGGCCCTACCCTTCTCGCTCCCCCGGTTGAAGCATGCTTCAACTGGGATCTATGGACAGCATCCCGAACCGCGCCATGATCCGTTTCTCCCCGGTCTCGAAGCGCACGGTGTAGGTCAGGCCGTCGCCGCGACCTGAGGAAGCGAGGATGACGCCGCGGCCGAAGCGGGGGCTGCGGATGCGGGTGCCCTTGGGCCAGGCGTTGCCATCGAAGACTTCGGGAGGTGGTGGCGGAGCCGGAGAGACGGTGCCCGCGTCCGAAGCCGGCGGACCCTCGTCCGTGTCGGGATCCTCGGGAGGATGCGCATCCTCATCCTCCAGCCGGGCCCGGTCGAAAAATCCGCGGATGCGGGCCAGCTCGGAGGCGACGCCGGAGCCGCCCCCATCCGTGCGCGGGCCCCGCATCGACCCCATGACGCCCTGGCCGCTCTGGTACAGCTCCGTACCCCAGCGGATGGGGTTCTCCAGCACGTCGGCGGGCAGCTCCCGCAGGAAGCGGCTGGGCATGCCCAGCATCTCCTGGCCCATCATGCGGCGCCGCCGAGCCCCCGTCAGCGTGAGCCGCGACTTGGCGCGGGTGAGGGCCACGTAGAAGAGGCGGCGTTCCTCCTCCAGGCCTTCCGAGGTCTCCCGCGCCTGCCGGTTGGGGAAGACGTCCTCCTCCATGCCGACCAGGAACACCGCCGGGAACTCCAGGCCCTTGGCGCAGTGGATGGTCATGAGGCTGAGATCCGCCGCGCCTTCGATCTCGTCGGTGTCCGAGGCGAGGGTGACGCGGTCCAGGAACTCCGCGAGACCCAGGCCCAGGCTTCGGATTCGGCGGCGGCCGACAGGAACTCCTCCAAGTTGCGCACGCGGGTTTCCGCTTCGAGGGTCCCTTCCTCCTCCAGGCTTTGCAGGTAGCCGCTTTCCACCAGCACCCAGCGCGCGAAGCCCGCAAGGGTGAGGGCGGATTTCTCGCCGGCGCCATCGTGGAAGAGCCGCAGGAAGCCGCCCATCTCGCGGCCCGCCCGGCCCTTCAACTCGCCACTGCGCACCAGCGCCGCCAGGCCTTCCAGAGGCGTGCCGCCTTCGGGGATGCAGGCCTCGATGCGGCCCAGGGTCGTCGGCCCCACGCCCCTGCTGGGGGCGTTCACGCAGCGCCGGAAGGACGTCAGGTCGTAGGGGTTGGAGAAGAGCCGCAGGTAGGCCAGCAGGTCCTTGACCTCCTGGCGCTCGTAGAACTTCACGCCGCCGATGAGCTTGTAGGGCAGGTTCGCCCCCCGCAGGGCCTCCTCCAGCTGCCGGGACTGCCAGTTGGCGCGGTAGAGGACCGCCGCCTTCACGCCAGGTTCGAAGCGCCGGGCTTCCTGAACCTTTGCGACGACGAATTCAGCCTCCAGGCGCCCGTCGTCCAGCAGCTTGAAGACCAGCTTCTCCCCGTGGCCCCTGGTCGGTCCAAAGCGTCTTGCCCAGGCGCTGGGCGTTGTTGGCGATGACCGTGCTGGCGGCGTCCAGGATGCTCTGGGTGCTGCGGTAGTTCTGCTCCAGTTTGATCTGCCTGGCGTCGGGGAAGTCGCGCTGGAAGTCGAGGATGTTGCGGATGTCGGCGCCTCGCCAGCCGTAGATCGACTGGTCCTCGTCGCCCACCACGCACAGGTTCTGATGATGCTTCGCCAGGTGCTGCACCAGCTTGTACTGGGCGTGGTTGGTGTCCTGGTACTCGTCCACCAGGATGTAGCGGAATCGTTGCGCGTAGATCTCCTGCATCGCCGGATCGCGGAAGAGGCGCTCGGTGTACAGCAGCAGGTCGTCGAAGTCGCAGGCGCGGTGGTTGCGCAGGCCCTTCTGGTACAGTTCGTAGGCGTCGACGGCCTTGCGGGTCCAGGCGTCCAGGGCCTCCTCCACGGCCTCTTCGGGCAGCAGGCAGCGGTTCTTGAAGTCGCTGATGAATTCCAGCACCTTGCGGGGGTGGAACTGCTTCTCCGGAAGCTTCAGTTCCGCCAGCACCTGCTTGATCAGGCTCTTCTGGTCCGAGGGATCGAAGATCACGAAGCTGCGGCCCACGGGGGTGCGCTCGCCTTCCCGGCGCAGGATGCGGGTGCAGAAGCTGTGGAAGGTGCTCACCCACAGGTGCTCCACGGGCACTCTCACCAGGCGCTGGACGCGGTCCCGCATCTCCTCCGCGGCCTTGTTGGTGAAGGTCATGGCCAGGATGGAGTTCGGGTGGGCGCCGGCCTCCTCGATGAGCCACGCGATGCGGCGGGTGATCACCGTGGTCTTGCCGGACCCCGCGCCCGCCAGGATCAGGAGTGGGCCGTCCGTATGCACCACGGCGTCCCGCTGGGGCGCATTCAGTCCCTGCAGCAGCGGGTGGTCGTCGGGAGCCTCGGTCATCCTCCCAGTCTACTGGCCACTCCTGGGCGGGCCTACTTCCCGGCGTCAGGCGTGGGGACGATGGCCTTGCCCTTCTCGGCTTTGCGCACGATTTCCGCCACGAGGGCGGTGGCGTCGGCCCTCGCTGAGCTGTTCCCCTGAAGGCGGGCATGACCTTGCCGAAGAAGATGCCCTTCCGGATGGTCTGAGCGAGCTTGACGTCCTTCTTGTGGGCCATGTCGCGCGCATCGGTGAAGTCCTGACCGGAGAGCTTCTTCCCATCGGCGCCCCGGGCGGAGCCGTCCACGCCGTGGCAACGGACGCAGTTGGCGGCGAAGAAGGCCTTCAGCTCGTTCACCGACTTGGGAGCGTCCCCGGCGGAAAGGCAGGCGGGGAGGAGGAGCAGCAGAGGGACGCGCATGGAACACCTCACTTCTTGGCCGCCATGGGGCGGAGGATGTCGGAAACCATCTGGCGGCACTCGTCCTCGGTGAGCTGGCCCCGGAACCCAGGCATGGACCCCTTGCCGAGGAAGATGATCTTCACAAGGTCGCTGTCCTTCTGCTTCGCCTGCCACTTCGCGTCCGCCAGGTTCCGCCCGAAGAGCCGCTTCCCGTCCGGCGCCCGCCCCGAGCCGTCGACTCCGTGGCAGGTGGCGCAGGTGCGCAGGTAGAAGGTCTTGAGGTCCCTGGCCTGAGCGGGGGCGGTGGCGTGAGCCAGTGCGGCGGCGGCCAAGGAAATTAGGGCGAAATGCATCTGACGGCTCCCAAATCGAGAAAGGCTGGAGTATTCCACCAGTGCCCCGGTGCGCGCCATGGTTTCAAGCCCCTGTTGCGTCTGGGGCGATGGCGGGCCGGGGGCTGGTGGTCGAAGCTCCAACCCCCCGGAGGGAAAGCCCCATGGCGCCTGTGAACCCCAACAAGGTGAAGACCAGCCAGAACAGGCTCGGACCTCTGGGGGTCGCCAGCCAGTGGCCGTCCACAGCCTGCGTCCAGACAACCTCGCGTGGAACGCACAGGTCCGGCGGCTCGGGTTGAGGTTGGGCCGTGCGCAACACGCCACCTGGCATGCGCTTCAGCGCGATATCCTGACCTCGCAGCCGGGCCCACGGGAAAGAATTCATTGGCGCAAGTCTCTTGACGTATGTCACCCGGCCGAGGCTGTCGTGATAGGCCATCGCTCCGGGCAGGATATCGGGGTAGAGGGTCACGAGCGCGTCCACACCGATCCGGCTCAGGGCCTCCTCGACTTTGGCCGGGTACTGCGCATAGCCCTCAGCCGAGACCGGCGCCCGCCAAGGGAGGGAGAGACCGAAATGGGAACGGGCAGCCCGGCTGTCCTCCAAGGGTTCATAGATGTGGGCAGTCTCGAGGCCGGACAGGATCGGAGCATTCCCGATGAGTCCGAGGACAGGCAGTGGAACGGGTTGCATCATGTCCATGAAACCGACCAAGGCGATTCGGCTCCCCGGTGGGAGGCCAGTGGAACGGGCCATCCGCTGGGTCTCCGCGACGAGGCCAGGGGCGCCAAACCCATGCGCCGCTGCAAGGCTGGGGAAGATCTCGAAGTCCAGTCCCTTGATGCAGACCGACAGGCTCAGCAGGGAAGCCATGGTCAGGAGGCCGGTCCTCACAAAGGCCTTGGGTACCATCTCCCGGAAGCAGCCCATGAGCGCGACCAGGGCGAGGGGACCGGTGAAGATGACAAGCTTCCAGGTCCACCGGAATCCCGCGAAGGGGCCATAGGCAAGGGAACTGAGCCATGGAAAGCTCTTCGCGGATAGAAAGACGATGCAGCCGGCCAGAAGCGAGGCAAGGCTCCAGCGCCGCTTCAGCAGAGCCCAGGCGAGGACCGTGAGCAGCGGCAGATTGAAGAACATCCCGCCCCCCGACTTCCGGATGTCCGCCCACAGGGAGAAGGTGGGATCCACGACGAGGTTGCCCAGCAGCGAGCCCTGGAGGACCGTTCGCAGGGATAGGCCATGCCGGAGGATGAAGTTCGGATCCTCCCGGCCCACCATCCAATCCGGGTTCGCGGTGCCGGAGATCAGCTTGAGGAAGAGCAGGGAGCTCATCAGGGGAAGCATGCCCGCCACCACCGGCAGCCATGGGAAGGCGCGCCAGTTCCACCGGGACTCGTGAAAGGCCCAAAGGCTGAGCAGCACCCACCCGATGACGAACATCTGGGCGTGGGAGGAAAGGTAGAAGCCGACATTCAACCCCACGAGGGCCAGCCTGTCGCGCCGGGACCAGGGAACATCCAGCCGTGTCTGACGCCTGAGATGGAGCAGGAGCGCCAGAAACCACGGGGTGGAGGTCAAGTAGTTGTGCCAGTTCAGGCCCAGCAGGAGCGGTCCCGGCTGGACCATCGCCAGACCGGCCCAGGCGATCCGCTCCGAGATGGTGAGGTCCTCGTCCCCGTAGGCGTAGACCACCACCCCCGATGCGCACACATGCAGGCATGCGCTTACATCGAGAATGGCGAGGGGCTCGCCCAGCAGACGGGCCACCAGATTGGCCACATGGTAGGGAAAGTAGAGCGGTCCCACCTGCGCGTTCTCCCAGGGCACCCATCCAGACCCCAGGGACCAGAGGGCATTGAGGAAATGGCCTGAGAGAAGACTGTCGGTGTGGGCCTTGATCAGAGGCAGGAAATACATCCAGTTGTCGTCGGTCGTGGCGAAGGGATACGGCCTGACCCACTGAAGGAGGGCTATGAAAGAGAGGCCCATCAGGACGATGAGGGCGGGAGTTCGGAAGCGAGGTGATATCGTCATTCAGGCTCGGGGTGGCTGGAATTCAGGGTCGGGACCGGCGCGATCCCGTCAATCTCCGGATCTTGGAGGAGGGTCTTTGCGAACGAGGATCAGGATTGGCGCGGAAACCCCGGTCCTGACCACTCTTGCGATCTCGTACCTGTCCCTCAGCGCCACCAGCGCGGCGTAGACATCCCTTACGCTGCTCTGCCGACCGTCCCGGTAGAGCCGCTCTTCGCCAGTGATGAACTGGAGGGGATCCTGCCTGATCACCATGATTTTTGGCGGCCTGGCCCTGAGCCGGGCTGCGTCCTGCTGGCCCACGAGGTCCGGGCAGATATCGACCCAGTGGGCCAGCCCAAAGGTCGCGGGCTTCCGACCAGCGAGCGCATACAGAAACGGCATGTTCGGAAAGACGTACATGGTGTCATCGGGTTTCGAGGCCTGGTTCACGACGGTGGTCACGGCTTCATAGAGCTCACCCGCAGGGGGCGAAACATGGACGCCCGAGAGAATCGGGTGGGTAAAGGTCGACTCCTCGCCGGACAATCGGGGCTCCACCCAGAGTCCCCAGGAGTGTGGGTTGATCTCCTTGCGGTAGCCGCCAACCAATGCTGCCACGCAAGCCAGGGCCAGGACCGACCCCGCCCACCGCTCCGGCCTCTGGGCCGAGGGCCTCTCCATCAGCAATGCCGCGACCACAAACCGAGGCCCGGGTTGGCCATGTGTTCAAAGAGCGGCCAGGACACCGCGAAGCTGTAGCCGATGCCAAAAGCGAGCACTGCCAGGGCCACGGAACAGCGGACCCGCGGCTCAGAATCGGTCAGGCACCCTCGTGAAAAGTGCGATCCGATGATCGCCAGGCAACCCCACCAGCCAATTCCCGTGAGCAGCAAGGTCACATCCCGCAGGCTCCACGCCGAGGCATTCAACCCAAGTGACACCGAGACCAGCAGGGCCAGAGGTCCTGCAATCCAAGCCAGGGTCACCGGCTTCAGCTCGGCCTGGTGCAAATGGCGCCGCCACCAGATCCCAAGCAGCGCGACGATGGCCACCGCGAGCAGGCTCAGCGAGCCCTGGCGCGCCATCCCGTAATCAAACAACAGGGTGATGGGCCGTCCCATGGAATGGATCACCCCGCCCTTTCCTTCGGGCGCCCGGCGCATTTGCTCAAGGAATTCGTGAAAGATGCCGTTGCGGATGAGCCAAGCCACCGCACCCGCAAGCACCAGAAAGGCCCCGCCGGCCATGGTTCCCAGCCAGCGCCACCATCCCACTTTGGGTCGAGGAAAGATGATGAGGAGCATGGCCAGACCAGCCGCCGCCGCTCCGAACAGCATGGTCTGCTTGATGAGCACGGCGAAAGTCATCAGCCCACCGCAAAGGATTCCCGCGATCCGGCCGATCGCCCGACCGTCCCCCGCGGACCGCAAGCCCGCGCAGGTGCCCAGCAGCACAAGCGCCATCGAGAGCTGGTTGTAGTAGTAGGCCACGTCGCTGATGTCCGTGCTGGCGATGATGACCGCCAGCAGCGTGGCAACCGCAGCGTAGGCGGGCCGGACCACGCGGCACAGCAGTAGGTAGAGGGCAACCGCACCAGCGGTCCGCAACAGCACCCCGAAACCGAGCAGGCCGATCAGGCGGGGCCCGGTCACCGCGCTGATGAGCTTCGCCAGAATTGGCAGACCCGGCGGAGCCTGGAAGAAGTAGTCCCGGTACGGCAGAAATTCCTGACCCCAGGGTTGCATCATCAGGACTTCGCCTCCCGCGGTCGGAGGTGCGAAGGCGTTCCACCACTGCAGGAAGTACCCCAAGGACACGAAGAGCACGGCCGCCAGGCCAATGGCCTTGTCCCGCCCGGACGCCTGCAAGCCGCTCGCTTCAGGATCAGATCCAGTTTCCACAGGGGCTCCGGGCTTTGGGGCGAATGGGGGGGGAGACTAGCAGGGTCCATGGTCCGGGTCGATCCGACCAAGAATCGCTGAGTGGGCCGCGTCAGGCGCGGAAGAACGATAACCCTAGCCCAGTATCCGTCGCGCCTCCTCGGCGGCGGAGCGGTAGGCGCCGAGAAGGATCTCGGTCTCCACGCGGTAGGCGATGTAGCGGACGCCTTGTTTCTTCCAGTGCGCCAGTCCTTCGGGCGTGTCCGTGAATACTCCCGCCTCCAAACCCTTGGAACGGCACAACCCCACCGAAGATTCCACGGCTTGGACAACCTTCTCATGCCAGATCTGGCCGATGAGTCCCAGGGACTGGCTCAGGTCGTAGGGCCCGATGAAGACCACGTCGATGCCCGGAACGTCGGTGATCGCGTCCAGGTTTTCAAGCCCTTCCCGGCCCTCGATCTGGAGGACCAGCAGCCTGCCCGAATTGGCCTGCGCCACATAGTCTTCCTTGGGGAGATTCGAAAATTCAGCGGCCCGCACGAAGCGGCACAACCCGCGGTCGCCCCCCGGTGCGAAGAGGCTGAACGCGACGGCGCGCTCCGCATCCTCCCTCGTCTTCACATGGGGCACCTGGATGCCGCCGATTCCCAGGTCCTGGAGCCATTTGAACCAGGATTCGTGGAGGGCTGGAATGCGCGCCAAGAGCCGCAGGCCCCGGCGCTCGGCCGCGAGGATCATGGGGTACGCCTCGGCCGGCGTGATGGGCCCGTGCTCCAGATCCAGGATCGCGAAATCGAATCCGGCCAGCCCCGCCATTTCCACGAGCTCTGCCCGGGGGATGCGCAGGAAGGGCCCGACGCGGTGGGGGCGGGCCTGGAGCCACTCGCGCGCGTCAAGCATGGGAAGCTCCGGGGCTGGGGGGATCCTGAAGGGCCAGGCTCTTGGGGTGCAACTCCACGATCATCTCCCGCGCCAGTACCTCTCGAGGCAGCAGCGGTGCCAGGTCCTCCAGGGCGGAGAAACGACGGTCCCGTCCGGCCGCACGGAAAGGGACAGTTTCGGACCCAGGATCTGGTCGGGATCCATCGAGATCTGGCAGAGCACCGGCCCTTCCTGGGCCAGGGTCGAGGCGATGGTTTCGGCCGTCCGGGAAGGATCCTCCAGTCGGAGGCTGGGAATGCCGAATGCTTCCGCCACCTTGGCGAAATCCGGGCAGCTCACGCCGCTGGCGGCCCCACTGGCCACCATGTGGGGACCGAAGAGGCTTCGCTGGGTCTGGCGGATGGATAGGTACCCATCGTTGGCATAGAGGAAGATCTTGATGGGCAGCCAGTGGTGGACAAGGGTCTGCAGCTCCTGGAGGTTCATCATCATGGAGCCATCCCCCACCAGCAGGATCACCCTGCGGCCATGGGCCAGGGCCGCCCCGATGGCGCCGGGCAGTCCGAAGCCCATCTCTCCGAGCCCCGTGGACGTCACCAGCCGCTGCCCCGCCACCAGTGCGAGGGCCTGGTGGGTCGTGGTGAGCGCCGCGCCCATGTCCGTGACGATCACGTCATCAGGCGCCAACTGGGCCGCCAAGGCTTCGGCGAAGCGGTAGGAGTTGAGGCGCTGGGGACCCTCTAAATGGATGGCGGGTTCCACCAGCGGGTACCGGGCCTGCCACTCCCGGCAGCGCGCGAGCCAGGGTTCGGGCTCAGGGAGGGACGGACACACCTCGAGCAGGCTGCGCAGGAAGTCTCCCGCGTCCGCGCAGACCCGGTGGAAGCGGCCATCCGGAGGGAATTTCGCCAACTCCAGGGGATCCACGTCCACCACTACAACCTGGGCCTCCCGGGCGAATTCGCTCCACTCGTAGCCGACCTGGGGAATGGCCAGCCGGGTGCCGATCGCCAGTATCAGGTCCGCGTTCTGAAGCACGAAATTTCCGCAGCGCTGGCCATAGACGCCTGCGTGCCCGAAGTGCCGCGGATGATCGGCCGCCAGCATGTCGGCGCCATTCCAGGAGGTGAGGCAGGGCGCGGGAACCCGTTCCAACAGCGGTCCGAGGAGACCCATCGCCCCGGCCAGCCGGATCCCATGCCCAATCCAGAGCACCGGCCGTTGCGCCGCCCCCAGGAGGGCGAGGATTTCGCGCAGGGGGGCGCCCAGGTCCGGGGGAGGTTCGGCGGGAGGCGTGAAACCGGCCAGGGCCCCGGGATCCACCTGGGCGGTCTGGACGTCCACGGGAATATCCAGCCAAACGGGCCCCGGCCTCCCCGTGTTGGCTTCGTGGCAGGCGCGCTCCAGGTGGTATCGGATGGTCCCAGGGTCCGAGACCATGGCCGCGTACTTGCAAATGCCGGACACCATGCGCACCACGTCCGTGCCCTGCACACCCCACATGCGCAGCGGGTTCTCCTGCCGTGCCCAGGCCGACTTTTCCTGCCCGGAAATCACCATGGACGGAATGGAATCCGCCCAGGCGTCCAGCACCCCGATGATTGCGTTGGCAGCGCCGGGACCCGCCGTGGTGATCATGACGGCCATCCGGCCGGAGATCCGGTGGTAGGCGAGGGAGGCCATCACGCCAGCCTGCTCGTGGTGCGGACAGACGTATTCGAGCTCAGGCTGGTCGTCCACGCCTTCCAGGATGTGCACGTTGGCCGCGCCCGAGATGGCGAATACGTGTCGTGCGCCCTGGGCGGCTAGGAATCCCGCGATGTAGTGGCCAACTTTCATGGTTCCGCCTTCAACAAGGGGACGATCCGTCCGAGGAGCTGGATGTCCCGTTCGCTGTCGAGGTACTGCCAGGGTCCCTCGTAGGGGTAGGCCACAAGCTGGTCACCTGCGGCAAGGGCCTCCAGCACCACCTCTTCCATGACCGCGTGGTCGGCATCGCCAAGGTAGGCAGGACCGAAGATCTCCGCCTGGAACGCGTAGAATCCGCCGTTGATGAAGTCGTTCTGGATCACAGGCCGGGTGGCGAAGCCCCGCACCAGCGTCTCGCCGCGCCGCATGCCCAGGATCCGGAAGCGGGTGGGGAGGCGCGCTGCCAGGCAAGTCGCGATACGGCCTTGTTCCAGGTGGAAGTTCGCCAGGTCCTGGAGGTCCACAGGGCAGAGGGTGTCACTGTAGGTGACCCAGAACCAGGGCGCGTTTCCCAGGAAGGGCCTCGCCTTCCGCACCCGCTCGGCGGTGGGCGTGACGGGCCCGGTATCGATGAGTTTGGCCACGCCTTCGAGGCCGCCGCGGGAAAGCTGGACTTCGTTTCCGCCCCTTTCGCCGAAGGCCTCGAGGGTTTCGGCGTAGCCCTCCATGGCCCGGCCGCAGCAGAGCAGGAAGCGCCGCGCCCCGTGCCGAGCAAAATGGCGGAGTAGGTGGACGATGATCGCCTCGCCCTCCACTTGCACCAGGCCCTTGGAGTGCCGGACGCCGGTGGCGTCGATGAACACGCCGTCGCCCCCACAGAGGCTGACCACCGGGATTTCACGCAGGTTCCCGCTCATGGCTGTCCCCCTTCCCTGGACGGCGGTTTCCCGATGAGGCTGCGAAGCCCGGCCCCCACGCCAGGGCTGGCCACGACATAGTCCAATTCCGGCGAGTCCGGGCGGAGTTCCGTCCAGACTTCGCAGCCCGCCCCCGCAGCCACCGCCAGGCCTCCTGCCACATCCCAAAGCTTTGCATTGAAGCCATAGGCCCCCTGGAGACGCCCACAGGCCACCAGGCAGATGAGCGAGGCCGCGGAGCCGAGGCGAAGGCAGCCCCGTGCGGCTTCATTGACGCGGCCGAAGGTCTGGTAGTGCCAGGAGCTGTCCGGTCCCGGTTGGCCCGGGAAGCTCGCGCCGATCAAGGCCTCTTCCAGGAGGCCTGGTTTGGCCCGGAGCTGCTTTCCGTTGAGATGGGAGGACTCGCTGCCATGGGTGAAGAAGAGTTCCTTGAAGGCAGGCAGGGAGACCGCGCCCACCTTGAAGCCGTTGCCGTCCCAGAATCCGGTGGAGATTGCGTAGTAGGGCATCCCCGAAAAGAAGTTCACCGTCCCGTCGATGGGGTCGACGAGCCATACGGGCGAGCCGAGGGACGGGATGGTGCCCAATTCGGCGAAGCGCTCTTCACCCAGTACCGGGTGTCCCGTCTCCTCAAGGATCGCCGTGATGTGGCGCTCGATGAGCAGGTCCAGGTTGGTGACGATGTCCCGGCGGGACTCCTTGGTTCCCACCACCACCTTGTTCAGGGGTCCCGCCAGCAGCTCCTCGGCCGAGGCCACCGCCTTCAGCGCCGCCAAGGCTTCAGCCTCCAGGTGTACGTTCATGGCGCGTCTCCCCCTGTGAGCCCCGGCCTTCCGGCGCCCAGCTTCTCGAGGCGCTGCAGGATCAGCGGCAGCTGTTCCCGGAGAATGAGCTCGAGGGCCTCGCCGGGGCGGAGCGCCAGGATGTGGGGAGATGAAGGTGCCGGGAGACAGGGCACTGCGCATGAAGCCCAGGTGCCGGTCCGCGTCCGACTCGTTCGCGAAGAGGAGGGCGCTGGCGATGCCCGCGAGCAGGTTGTGGGGTATGAAGCCGCTGGCCAGGCAGATCTGGGCCGCGCCGATGAGGCGGCCGTCCGCCTCCAGCTTCCGCAGGGGCTCCCGGGCCACCCGCGCGATGGGATCGCAGAGGAGGTTGTTCCGGAAGCGGGCCAGCTCCTTGTCCGCGTACCACTCCAGAAAGGGGTGGGGGATCTCCCAGCGCAGCTTCAGGCTGTTCAGCATCTCCGTCATGGCGCCGGCGACGATTTCATCGATCCGGGGAATGGCCATGGCTTCGTGGACGTGTCCGACGCCCGCCAAAGCTCCCAGGTAGGCGGCCACGCAATGGGGAGTGTTGTGGAGGAACAACTTGGCGGTCCACTGGGTCTGGAGCAGGTCCTTGGCCGCGAGGGGCGTATAGGTGCCAGGCAGCGGCCCCGCCGCGGCGTCCACGAAGAGCACCCCGTCCTCGGTGACCACCGAAAGCGGATCCTCGCGGAGCAGGGCCTCGGGAGCGCTGTTGGAGGTGATCACGTCGGGCACGGCGAAGTAGATTCGTTCGTTCCCCGAGGCGGCCATGGCGGCAGCCACAGTGGCGGGATCGTTCTCGCAGAGGATGATGGGACATTCAAGGCCCTTCACGAGGGTCGCCGCTGAGGCCGCTTGACGAGGACCGGTGTTGATGAAGACTGCCGCTGGCTGGGGGCGGGAGCCCGCATGGTAGGCCTCCGGCAAAAAGGCCGCTTCAATACGAACATCCGTGGATTCCAGCCGCCCTGCCCGCGCCCGATAGGTTCGATAGCTCTTCCGGGACTTAAGCGCCGTGACGAGGCTTGCGTTTGAATCCACAAACACGAAACGGCAGTCCGGGAAGCACCAGGGCAGGAACCCCCTGCCGATGGCCCCGGCCCCGATGATCAGGATTTCCCGGGACTCCGCGGAAGTCGTCACAGGGTTTCTCCGATGACCCAGGGCACGAATTCCTCCCAGCCGAGCCCCAGCCTCTCGCTGCTGGTGGTCTCCCCGCTCGCCACCCGCACGAGGGCTTCATACAGCCGCTTGCCAACCGCGGTGGGATTCCCGTCCACCATCACGGGACCCGCGTCGAAATCCATGTCCCCGGGCATACGCTGGAAGAGGGCCGTGGTGGTGGCGATCTTCAGGGTGGGGGGCGACGGCGCAGCCGTAGGCCGAACCGCGCCCCGTGGTGAAGGCCACGAGGTTGCAGCCGCCTGCCACGAGTCCGGTGACCGAGACGGGATCGAAGCCCGGCGTGTTCATCAGGGCGAATCCAGGGGCGTCGATGGGTTCGGAGTAGTCCACCACGCTGGTGAGGCGGCTGGTGCCGGCCTTGGCCACCGCGCCCAGGCTTTTCTCGAGGATGGTCGTGATGCCTCCCTCGATGTTCCCAGGGGCAAGATTGTTGTTGAGGGATACCCGCTGGCGCTCCGCGTAGTCCTGCCACCAGTCGAACATCCGCTGGAGTTCCTTCCGCAGAGCCGGATCGGCGGCCCGCGCCATGAGCAGCCCCTCCGCGCCATGGCATTCGGGGATTTCCGCCAGGGCCACCGTCCCCCCTTTGGAGACCAGGATGTCGCTGGCCACGCCCAGGGCCGGATTCCCCGTCAGCCCGCTGAAGGCATCGCTGCCCCCGCAGTTCAGCGCCACTTTCAGGTGGCTCACCGGCAAGGGCTCCCGCTGGAAGGCGGGCAGGGCCCGGAAGAGCCGTTCCACGGCGGCAATGCCGGCCTCAATGGCGGCTTCGGTGCCGCCCACGCCCTGGATGTCCAGGTGTTCGATCGGCAGCTCCCGCCGCTGGCCCATCCAGCGCCTGGCTTCAAGGATGCTCTGGAAGGTGGTGCCCTCACAGCCCAGGCCAAGCACCAGGGCGGCCACCGCATTGGGATGGAAGATGGTGCCCGCCAAGGTGCGGTTGAGCACCTGGTAGGCGTCCCCGCCGATGGCCTGGGCGCAGCCGCTGCCATGGGTGAGGGGCACGACGCCATGCACTTCCTTCACTGCCAGGTCCCGGTGCTGGAAGTGACGGCAGATTGCCTTCACCACGGTGGCCGAGCAGTTCACAGTGGCCGCCACGATGATGTAGTTCCGGGTTCCTCCAGGGCCGCTTTCGCGGCGGTAGCCCCGGTAGGTGTCGGGCAGGCCGGACCACTCGACCATCGCCGGAGCCGCCGCCGCTGGGGCCGTCTCCTCGGGCTGGAGGAGGGGAGGCATGGCCGCGTTGTGCACGTGCACATGGGCTCCGGCCAGCACAGGCTGGGTCGCCAGCGCCATCGCATGGCCGTATTTGACGATCTCTTCGCCGGGCTCCAGGTCCCGCAGGGCGATCTTGTGCCCGCGCGGCACATCGCCTAGAAGAATCCCCTCGCGTCCCGCGGCCGCCCAGGGATCCCCAGCCCGCATTCCGCCGGACTTCAGAACAACAGCCACGTTGTCCGAAGGGTGGAGCTGGATGAGGTCTTTCTGTGCGTGAGGCATGGCTTCCGAACTGAAAGGTGGAGGAAACATCTATTCTTCCACCTAGGAAAGCATGGTGCCAGTGTTAGCCCGCTGCTAAGTTTCCTATCATGTCGTCCCATCGCCATCCCATCGTCGAGGCTGATCTGGATGGCATTCTCGCCGCCCCGCTCCCTTGGGAAAACCTCTTCGGCAAGACGGTGCTGGTGTCCGGCGCGGGGGGTTTCCTGCCGGCCTACATGGTTGAAACGCTGCTCCGCCTGAACGAGCGGAACCGCGCCGCCAATATCCAGGTGCTGGGCCTCGTGCGGAACCGGGACCGCGCCCTCGCGCGATTCGCGCACTACGCCGGGCGCACCGATCTGGAACTCGTCATCCAGGACGTCCGGGAGCCGTGGGCGCTCCCACGCCCCGCGCACTTCATCGTCCATGCGGCCAGCCAGGCCAGCCCGAAGTACTTCGGAAAGGACCCCGTGGGGACGCTTGAGGCGAACCTGTTGGGGACCCTTCACGGACTGCGCTGCGCCATGGCAGCGAAGGCCGAGCGGTACCTCTTTTTCAGTTCGGGCGAGGTCTACGGCCAGGTGGAACCCGCGCGGATCCCCATCGGGGAGGAGGCTTTCGGCTATCTCGATCCGGCGACGGTGCGGGCCTGCTACGCGGAAGGGAAACGGGCCGGCGAGGCGCTTTGTCTGGCCTCCAGACCCAGCACGGTGTGCCTTCGGTGATCGTCCGTCCCTTCCATACCTACGGTCCAGGCATGGCCCTGGACGATGGACGCGTGTTCGCGGACTTCGTGGCAGACATCGTCCAGGGCAGGGATCTCCAGCTGAAAAGCGATGGCCGCGCCATCCGGGCCTTCTGCTACCTCGCAGACGCGGTTGAGGGGTTCTTCACGGTCCTCCTGCGTGGCGCGGGCGGCAAGGCCTACAACGTGGGAAATCCGGGGGCGGAGATCAGCGTGGGTGCCCTGGGAGAGCTGCTGGCGGACCTCTTCCCCGATCCACCGAGGCGACTGGTGCTCGGGCCCAGGACAGGAGCCGGTTATCTCGAAAGCCCCATATCGCGCAACAGTCCCGATGTCGCGAGGCTCGCCGGCCTCGGCTGGCGGGCCAGGACAGGACTCCAGGCTGGATTCCGCCGAACTGTGGAGAGCTTTCTATGAATTTGGCCGAATTGCATTCCAGGTTCCAGCAGGGCGGTATCAGCAAACCTGAGTACATCGCCGCCATGCACCAATTCCACGCCTTCCTCTATGCCTATGCCGACTATCTGTCCTCCACGGATATCGCCCGCATCGAGATCACCGACGGCCGGGTCGTGATGGAGACGCGGAGCCACGGGATCCGCATGGTCTGCGACGCCAAGGACCACCGCATCGCGCCCATCGAGATCCTCAACTTCGGGGCCTACGAGCCCGCAGAGTCGCGGCTCCTCCTGGGCATCCTGCGCACCCTCGAAGACCAGGGCGGCATGGGGACCGCGTTCGACGTGGGCGCCAACTACGGTTACTACTCGCTTCTGCTCCATAAGAATTTTCCCGCCCTCGGCATCCAGGCCTTCGAGCCCCTTCCACCGACCTTTGCCCGGTTGACGGAAAATCTGGACCTCAATGGGGCCGCGTCGGTGCGTGCCAACCCCTTCGGGCTTTCAGACAATGACGGCGAATTCCCCTTCTACTTCTACCCGGAGGGCAGCGGCAATGCTTCCGCGGTGGACCTGAGCGGCCTGCCCAGCGTGCAGCAGCTGGCTTGCCGGGTGCGGAGGATGGACGACTTCACAGCCGCCAGCGGCCTTTCGCCGGACTTCATCAAGTGCGACGTGGAAGGCGCCGAGCTCATGGTGTTCATGGGCGGCCGCGCCACTCTTGAACGCTGCCGTCCGGCGGTCTTCACCGAGATGCTCCGCAAGTGGTCTGCCAAGTTCGACTACCACCCGAACGAGATCATCACCCTGTTCCAAGGGATGGGCTATGGGTGCTTCACGGCCAAGGAGGGCAGGCTGCGCCCCTTTTCGACCATGGACGACACCACCATCGAAACCAACTTCTTCTTCCTGCACGACCAGAAGCACCGCGCCGCCCTTGAAGCCTGGTCGGACTGAGCAAACGCCGCTCAGCGCGGCTTTTCTGGGCCGGGGAAAGGTGGCTCGGTCTCGGGCAACGGGGACACCGGGTCCCGCGGGGTCCGCCGGACAATGAAGGCGATCGCATTCAGGCAGCACACCATGATCACGTGGCCAGCCTGAGCCAGGATGCTGAAGGCCAGGGCCTCGGAAGGAGGAATGCGGTAGGCCCCCAGGGCAAGCACGCAGGCGGCCTGGTGTGTTCCCAGGCTGCCGGGAAGCAGGGGCAGCGCGAAGGCCAGCTGGATGAACACGGTGAGGGGGAGGGCACTGGCCAGTGGGGGTCTGACGGCGAATTCCACCGCCTTCAGGGCGAGGGAAGTGGAAAG
>JADJVL010000020.1 GCA_016710635.1 Holophagaceae bacterium
GCCAAGTTCGCAGAAGTTGCCACTCCCAAGCTGGGCCTCCGGACTTGTGCCTTCCAACAACGGTGATGGAACGGTTCAAGCGTGTCATCCGGAGCATCCAGGGCCGGAAGGAGTTGCTGGACGCTTGGGGCCTGGATCCGGCGTTGGTTGGCAAAGCCCAAGGGGTCTGCCTGTTTCATGGCCCATCGGGAACAGGGAAGTCTCTTGCAGGTGAAGTGCTCGCGAAGGAACTGGGGCTCCCGCTCTGGCGGATGCAGGCGAGCGAACTGGAAAGCGCGTACGTCGGGGAGTCAGAGGCGCGGCTCCACAAGCTGTTTGAACTAGCCAAGGGGAAACCCGCTGTCCTCCTGTTGGATGAGGCTGACTCCGTACTCGCTGATCGGAGCCGTGCCGAAGGCTCCACACGGCGGTACATCCAGAGTCTTACGGCGGCGTGGCTGCGCGAGTTGGACAGGTTCTCGGGCGTCCTTGTCCTCACGAGCAATTTCGCTGACAGCATGGATGCCGCCTTCGAGCGTCGGATCCAGTTCAGGATAGAGTTCCCGGTCCCGGACGCCGGAGTACGTGAAAAAATTTGGGCAAAGCTCCTTGGCGACGCACCCATCCCTGGTCGAGATTCACTTGACCTTGCGCTGGTGGCAGATCGCTTTCCCATGGCCGGTGGCTTGATCCGGAATGCCTTCTTGACTGCCTGCCATCGGGCGGCAGAGCTTGGTCACATCACACAAGAAGTCCTGCATCAGGCCGCCGAGGAGGAACAGAAGTCTGCGCTCCCCAAAGTCGGCCACGGCATGAAACGGATCCATGGGTTCGCAGCAGGCGGGAGTGGTTCGATGAAGTCGAATTCACATCTCGAAAGTGGTCGTCATGAGTAATACCTATGTGGAGAACAAAAACCAATGAGAACCACTGCCAAGAACCCCAAGCCAGTTGATCTGCTGGCCCCTCCGAGCCCGAAAGAAGGGAGGGTTCAGGCTCAAGTTATTTTCGAGGGGATTGTTGCCATTCGGCTGAAAGCATTCATGGAGATGTACCACCTTGGACAAGCCGCGGCCGTCCGGATGTTGGTCACCGATGCACTTCAAGCCAGGTCCAATCAGGGTGGTGCTCGATGAGCGGCGGCTCTTGGAAGAACGGTCTGAAGCTAGTCGGAAACTTCTGGCATTTCCGTTTCATGTGGAATGGGAGCCGAAAACAGGGGTCCACCAAACTGAAGAGCTACAAACAGGCTTGTGCTTGGCTGAACAAGTACAAGGTCAATCTCGCGAACGGCGAAGTCGGGCTCGCTCCCGCGCCTACGGTCTCTGCGGCCTATGAGAATTGGGCTGCGACATACGGGGGCAAGTTTTCGGAAGCTCACCTCCAACGAGCAGAGTCAGCCTTTCGGCTGCATATCCTTCCTGTTTGTGGGGCGCTGCCATGTGATCAAGTTCCCGATCCAGTGGCTGAGTTGGTTCGATCCAGATACCTGGAAGGTCCGACAAAACGCCGGTACGGCCATCAACCTAGAACTGTTGGTGGGTGTAATACCTTGGTGCGGTATCTCAAAAACGTCCTAACGCATGCACTGGGTCGCTGCCCGTTCAAGTTGCGCAGACTAAAGGAAGCAGAGGTTCTGCGCCCGTACATCCCGATGGAACTTATCACCGGGTTTCTCGAAGAGGTGGATCGAACCGGGAATGAGCCCATCAGCATCGCGATCAGGGCGATGGTCTATATGGGCCTCCGCGAATCCGAGGCGATAAACCTGAGGTGGGAGTGGTTCAGCCACGATCTCGCCACCTATACACCCGGTAAAACGAAGGGTAAGGAAGCGTGGAAGCTCCCAGTGCATCCAGACTTGAAAGCTCGACTGATGCCCCTGAGAGCTCAGCGTGGGTTGGTGCTTCCGTGGGTGGATGAGAATGGGGTCAGTCAGCCGCACACGGCAGGATTCACAAAGAAGGCGATCCGTCGTGCTGGTGACAAAATCGGAGTAGCAGGACTCTCTCCTCACTCGCTTCGACGAACGGCCGCGACCCTCCTTGATCAGGCCGGTGTGGGAGGAAAAAACAATCCAGCGCCAGCTCCGCCACAAGGACATCAGCACCACGATGAGGTACATCCAAGTCGGACTGCAGGATCTTGAAGCAGCTCAGAAGAAGGTTTGGGGCTTCCAGCCAGTGGTTCAAATCTGTACATCACGGGGTAAAAACAATTACTAACATCAATCAATACAGTTAAACCGACGAATGACCCAACGTGCTCCGAAGCTAGGTCGCTGGTTCGAACCCAGCCAGGTGCCAACAAGGCATCGGGGCCGCTTGGGCCCCGATGCCTTGTTGATGTCCTGGGTTCGAACCAGCGAGTCGAGCGAGGCGCCACTAGATGTGGCGCCGCAGCGTAGGGGCGCAGCGAAGCCGCGCGGTTCGAACCAGTCGGGTGCACCAACAAGGCATCGGGGCCCGCTTTAGGCCCTCCGATGCGCTGTTGACGTCCTGGGTTCGAACCAGCGAGCTCGAGCGAGGCGCCACTAGATGTGGCGCCGCAGCGTAGGGGCGCGGCGAAGCCGCGCGGTTCGAACCCAGTCGGGTGCACCAACAAGGCATCGGGGCCCGCTTTATGGGCCCCGATGCCTTGTTGATGTCCTGGGTTCGAACCAGCGATCGGCAGCTGCGCGCCGGTAGGAGGGGCCCGTCTCCGTGAGCCGCAGGCGAGCGGAAGGACGCAACCGACGTTGCGTCCGATCGACGGGAAGGTGGAGACGCGCGAGCGTCGGAACCGGTCCGGCGAAGCCGGAGGGCCGGGCGCAGCAGCGCCGCGGGGTGAGCGAAGCGAACCCTGGTTCGAACCCCCGGCCGGCGCCGCCCTTTAAGGCTTCATTCGCACATACCGGAACTCCATGGGCTTCTCCTTCTCACTGCCATCCCCTTCGATCCGGGCGAGCAGGCTGCCGTCGGGCTGGAGCCGGTAGAGGATCCGCTTCGGGAAATCGTGGGAGAGGTTTTCGAACACGGCTTCCGTCGGGGTGGCCCGGACGAGGGTGAAGCGTGTCGGCGGCCGCCCGCCCGGGCTGGCGACGTAGGCGACGCGGCCATCCTTGGACTCGATGCGCAGGAACTCGAAGGCGGCCATGCGTCCCCTCACCACCGTCCGGCTCATGCCGAGCATGGCGCCCGCCTTGGGGGCCATCCAGTGCTCCTCGATCTCCGGACCTTCCCGGGTGGTCCAGGCCCCGGCAAGCCAGCCCAGCGCCTCCACGGAGAAGGCTGGGGGCGCTGGGGGAGGGGCGACCGCCTGGCTGAAGGCAGGTGTGAAAGCAGCGAGGGTGGCGACGCAGGAAAGGACGGATTGGCGCATGGGCCCTCCGGGATGGAAGCCCCGACTATGTCATGCCGCCCTATACGCCTGGACATGAAAAGGGCCGGGAAATCCCGGCCCTTCATGGGTCCATGGACCCCAAGGAGTTTCTGGGTCACTTGCCCTTGTAGTCCTTGAGCCAGGCAAGGTCCACTTCGGCGGCCTTGTTCTTGGCCTTCATGTCCATGAGGAACTTGCCGCGCTCAGCCATGGCCTCGCCCTTCTTGGGCTTTTCGGAGGCGTGGCAGGAGGCGCAGTTCTTGACGTCGGCGAAGCCGGCGCCCTGGGCCTTCTTGACCCAAGGAAGCTTCGCCTGGGCCGGCGTGGCGGCCATCAGCAGGACCAGGCCCGCGGGGATGGAGAAGAGGAGATTCGAACGGCGCATGGAAGGCCTCCTTCAAGTGGGTTCCGGGTCTAATGTGCTCGCAGTGGCCCCCCCGTGACAATGATTTCAATCACAGCGGGCGATAAAGGTGGCCCCGGGCACAAGGCTTGGCGGCCTGTCCCGGAAACGAGGGGTGAACCGAGGCGCTGGCGCCGGTTCCTCATGAACGGTTGGGCGGGGCGGGCCCAGATTTCTGGACCCGCCCCGCCCGGTGATTACACCCGGCAGAAGGCGCGGAGGTCACTTGCCCTTGTAGTCCTTCAGCCAGGCGAGGTCGACTTCCGTGGCCTTGTTCTTGGCCTTCATGTCCATCAGGAACTTGCCGCGCTCGTTGTAGCCTTCGCCCTTCTTGGGCTTTTCATTGAGGTGGCAGGAGGCGCAGTTCTTGACGTCCGCGAACCCCATGGACTGCGCCTTCTTCGTCCAGGGCAGTTTGGCCTGGGCGGGCGTGCCGGCGAGCAGCAGGCAAAGGCCCGCGGGGATGGTGAGCAGAAGAGAGGAGCGGCGCATGTGGCCTCCTTGGATGGTTCCGCGCTCAGCATGCGCGTGATGCTTTTTTCCTGCAGTGATCGGCATCACCCCGCCGTTGAGGGATCGGAGGGCCTCGCCTTCCCGAAGGTCCAGATCCTTCCGCTGAGCTTCCGGAGTGCGTTCCGTTAGGCTGGAAAGCCTTGCCGAGCGCCCCATGCAACCCAATCCCATGTCACCCAAGCCGATGCGTCCCAAGATCGTCCTGAACGTCTCCAGCGCCTCCTTCTTCCTCCTGCATCTGGCCTGCCTCGCGGCCCTCTTCGTGCGCTTCAGCTGGTGGGCGGTGGGCCTGGGCGTCGGGCTCTACCTGGTCCGCATGTTCGCCGTCACCGCGGGCTATCACCGCTACTTCAGCCATCGCACCTACCGCATGGGCCGCCTTCCCCAGTTCCTCATGGCCTTCCTGGCCCAGACCTCGGCGCAGAAAGGGGTCCTCTGGTGGGCGGCCCACCACCGCAACCACCACCGCTACAGCGACACGGAACAGGACATCCACTCGCCGATCCGCACGGGCTTCTGGTATTCCCACGTGGGCTGGATCCTGGTGGGCACATACGATGAGTACGAAGCGAAGGACATCGCCGATTTCGCCAAATACCCCGAACTGCGCTTCCTGGACCGCCACCACTGGCTCTGCCCCTGGGCCCTGGGCACCGCCACCTGGCTCCTCGGCGTCGCCACCGGCGTCGGCGGCTGGACCATGCTGGTCTGGGGCTTCGTGGTCAGCACGGTCTTCCTCTACCACGGCACTTTCACCATCAACAGCCTCTGCCACGTCTGGGGGAGCCGCCGCTTCGACACCGGCGACACGAGCCGCAACAATTTCTTCCTGTCCCTCATCACCCTTGGCGAGGGCTGGCACAACAACCACCACCACTACCAGGCGAGCTGTCCCCAGGGCCTCCGTTGGTGGGAGATCGATCCCACCTACTACGCCTTGAAAGTCCTCGGCTGGTTCCGGGTGGTGAAGGACATCAGGACCTATCCGCAGTCCATCAGGCTCGCCGCCAAGGCCCAGGTCGGGAAGGCCCTCCTCCGGGTGGAGGCGGGCGTGGACGAAGCCAAGGATCGCCTCGCGGGGGCCCAGGCATCCCTCCGGACGGAGGTTGGCCCCCAACCTTCCTGAAGCTCATGCCAGACACCTGCCGAGTCTGAGGTTTCGGACTCAACGGTTGTTGAACTTGCCCGGCCCTTCGCCTAGTCTGGCCGGATTGACAACGGGGGTTGCGTGGCCAACGGAGACGCTCGAACGCGTTCAGTGATCAAGAAGCGGTTTCCGTGGGGCTGGGTGGTGCTGGGCCTCGTGGCGGTGGGCGTGGTCGGGGCGGTCATGGCCCAGGGCCGGGCGCCGGTGACCGTGACCACGGGCAAGGCCACGGTCTTCAAGGCCGGCGAGCGCAATCCCCTGGTCACGGCCTCGGGGTACATCGTCGCCCGCACCCGCGCGACCCTTTCCAGCAAGGTCCTCGGCCGCCTGGAGTGGCTCGGCATCCAGGAAGGCAGCCGCGTGGAGAAGGGCCAGGTCATCGCCCGCCTCGAGGCGCCGGACCTGGTGGCCTCCCGGAATGCGGTGGCCTCCCAGCTGGCCCAGACTGAACTGGACCTGGTCCGCTCCCAGAAGCTGGTGAAGGAGGGCATCGCGGACCAGGCCTCCCTGGACCGGCTGCTGAACCTCCAGAAGCAGCAATCCGCCCAGCTCAAGTACCAGGACGCCCTCCTCGAAAGCATGGTGCTGCGGGCGCCCTTCACCGGCGTGGTGACCCAGAAGCTTTCGGAAGTCGGCGAGACCGTGGCCCCCGGCAGCGCCGGCGGCGCCAACGCCATCAACGCCGTGGCGGTCCTGGCGGACTTCAACACCCTGGAAGTGGAAGTCGAGGTGAACGAGGCTTCCATCGCCAAATTGAAGAAGGCCATGCCGGCGGAGATCCGGGTGGACGCCCTGGATCCCAAGGTTCTGAAAGGCCAGGTGCGCGAGATCTACCCCAGCTCGAACCGGCAGAAGGCCGTCATCATCGTCCGCGTGGCCATCCAGGACCGGGATCCGGCCCTGGTGCCGGACATGGGCGCCAAGGTCACCTTCCTCGGCGAGCCCTACGCCCAGGACGCCGTGATCATCGGTCGCGAGCAGGTGGTGAAGCGCGAGGGCCGCAGCCACGTGTGGGCCGTGGAGGGCGACGCCGCCGTCCTCAAGCCCATCACCGTGCTGGCGGAGAATCCCATCGGCCTGGAGGTGAGCGGCGTGACGCCGGCCACCCAGCTCATCGTCGCCCCGCCGGAAAAGCTCAAAGAAGGCGCCAAGGTCAAGGTGAAGGCCAAGTGAACGGCGAGGGCATCCTGCCCCAGGAAGGGGCCATCATCATCCTGCGGGACATCGCCAAGAGCTACTGGCGGGAGACCCTGGAGATCCCCGTGCTCCACGGCATCGACCTGGAGATCCCGCGGGGCGGCTACTACGCCCTGATGGGACCGTCGGGCTCGGGGAAGACCACCTTGCTGAACCTCATCGCGGGCATCGACCGGCCCACGGGAGGCACCCTGCAGGTCTGCGGCTTCGAGCTGAACGACCTGGACGACGACGAGCTGGCGGGGTGGCGGAACCAGTTCGTGGGCTTCATCTTCCAGAACTACAACCTGGTGCCCGTGCTCAATGCCTTCGAGAATGTGGAGCTGCCCCTGCTGCTGAGCGGGCTGTCCCGCCGGGAGCGCCGGGAGAAGGTGGAGCACGCCCTGGAGCTGGTGAACCTCACGGACCGGATGCTCAACTACCCGAGGCAGCTGAGTGGCGGCCAGGAGCAGCGCGTGGCGGTGGCCCGGGCCATCGTCACGGATCCCGAGCTGCTGGTGGCCGACGAGCCCACCGGCGCCCTGGACAGCAAGAACGCGGAAGAAGTCCTGCAGCTCATGGAGCGGCTCAACCAGGACCTCGGCAAGACCATCGTCATCGTCACCCACGACCCCAAGGCCGCCCATCACGCGCGCCACCAGATCCATCTCGAGAAGGGCCTCCTGGACAAGACCATCGAGGTCAACCGGTGAGGCGGGCCAGCGGACCGCCCCATGAAATGGATCGCCTTCGTCCTGAAGTCCATGCGCCGCTCCAAGCTGCGCACGCTGCTGATCCTCGGCACCATGACCTTCGGCGTGCTGGTGGTGGCCCTGCTCCTGAGCCTGCTCACCACCCTGGACTCCGTCGCCAACAATCCCAATTCCACCAACCGCATCGTGGTGCGCCACAAGTCGGGCCTGACCCAGGTGCTGCCCCGGAGCTACGAGGCCTACCTCAAGCAGCAGCCGGAAGTGGAGACCGTCTGCGGCCTCCAGTGGTTTGGAGGGTTCTATCAGGATCCGGGCAACTTCTTCGCCAACTTCGCCTCCGACGAGGAGACCCTCTTCCAGGTCTTCCGGGAGGAGTTCGGCGCCTCGGGCATCACGGAGGAACAGCTGAAGGAGTACATCCGGGACGGGTCCGGTTGCATCGTGGGCAAGGCCCTGGCCGACAAGTTCGGCTGGAAGGTGGGCGATACGGTTCCCCTGACGGGCACCATCTTCCCCATCAGTCCGCGCCTCACGATCCGGGTGATCTTCCGCTCCCCCAAGCCCAGCGACGAGAACGTCCTCCACTTCCACACCAAGCTCCTGGAGGAGGGCGTGCCCCGCATGAAGGGGCGGGTCGGCACCTACTTCGTGCGCACCAAGTCCCCGGACGACATCCCCCGCCTCATCGAACGGGTGGACCGCAACTTCGCCAACAGCGCTTCCGAGACCCTGAGCGAGACCGAGAACTCCTTCAACCTCAGCTTCGTGAAGATGCTGGGGAACATCAGCGTGCTGCTCCAGGGCATCTCCCTGGTGGTGCTGGTGGCCCTCATCTTCGTGGCCTTCTCCACCATGGCCATGGCCATCCGGGAGCGCACCACGGAGATCAGCGTCTTCCGGGCCCTGGGCTTCACCGCCCAGCGGGTGATGGGGCTGGTGATCCTGGAGGGCCTGGTGCTCACCGGGGCCGGCGGTGCCTTGGGTCTGGGCCTCACCTGGCTGCTGGCGGCGGTCCTCCGCCCGGTGATGGGCTCGATCTTCCCCTTCTTCCAGGACTTCAACGTGCAGACCGGCACCATGCTGCTCTGTATGGGCGGCGCTCTGGCGGTGGGCCTGCTCTCCACCTTCATGCCGGCCTACGAAGCGGTCCGGAAGCCCATCACCGAAGGCCTGAAGACCCTCTGATGGCGATCCTCCTTCTCGTCCTCGCCCCTTTTCTGGCCTACCTGCTCTGGCTGGTCTGGGCCCTACTGGCCTACCCCATTCCCATCAGCTACAACCTCCGCAGCCTCTGGCAGCGGAAGGTCACCACCCTCACCACCGCCGCCGCCATCGCCATGGTGGTGGGCATCTTCGTGGTGGTGCTGTCCCTGGCCCAGGGGCTCTCCGTGGCCTTCGTGAGCTCGGGCCGGGAGGACCAGGCCCTGGTGCTGCGGCCCAACGCCCGCTTCGAGCTGAACTCCGCCATCGAGCGGGACCGCATCCGGATCCTGCAGGTGCATCCACTCCTCGCCCGGGACGCGCAGGGTCCCATCTGCTCGGCGGAAGTGGTCGTGGTGAAGCTCTTCCCCATGGCGGACGGGTCCGACAGCAATGTCACCATCCGCGGCCTTGAGGCGCGGGGCCTGGCCATGCGGCCGCAGATCCGGCTGTTGGAAGGCCGGTGGTTCCGCCCAGGTCTTTCCGAAGTGGTCGTGCCCCGCAAGATGCAGGGCCGCTTCAGTGGCCTCGAGCTGGGCCGCAGCATCCGCATGGGCGGGCGCGCCTGGGAGATCGTGGGCGTCTTCGAGGCCGGTGGCAGCTCCTTCGAAAGCGAGATCTTCTCCGATGTGAACGACGTGATGCAGGCCTTCAAGCGGAACAGCTACTCCAGCCTGCTGGCGCGCCTGGACTCCGCCGAGCGCCTGCCGGAATTCACGCGGGCCGTGGACGAGGACAAGCGCCTCAAGCTGGAGGCGGTGGGGGAGCGGGCCTACTTCAAGGAGCTCACCAAGGCCGGCGACCCCATCCGGGTGCTGGGCAACCTCATCACCTTCATCCTCACCACCGCGGCGGTCTTCGCCGCCATGAACACCATGTTCGCCGCCGTCGCCAGCCGCACCAAGGAGATCGGGACCCTGCGGGCCATCGGCTTCCGCCAGCGGGAGATCCTGGCCAGTTTCCAGTGGGAGGCCATCATCCTCTGCGGGGCCGGGGGCAGCCTGGGCTCGGTCCTGGCCCTCTTCGCCAACGGCATCCAGACAGGGACCACCAGCTTCGACACCTTCTCCGACGTGAGCTTCGCCTTCACCATCACCCCGGAGCTCATGCTGCAGGGGGTGGCCTTCAGCCTGGTGATGGGCCTGCTGGGCGGTTTCCTCCCCGCGTGGCGGGCCTCCCGGATTCCTTTGACGGAGGCCATGAAGGGCTGATGGCGGTCACAGGTGGAAGGTCGCCCCTTGTTAGCCTCGATTCACGATGTAAACTGAGGCCAACTTCGGAGGGCGTCGTGGACCGTGAACTGCTGAAAGGGAGCACCCCCATTCTCCTGCTTTCCCTGCTCATCGAAGGTCCGATGTACGGCTACCAGATCATCGAGACCGTGAAGCAGCGCACGGACGGCAGCTACACCCTGAAGGAAGGGGCTCTGTACCCGGCCCTGCACAAGCTGGAAGCCGCCGAGTTCATTTCGTCCTACTGGGAGACCCAGACCAACGGCCGCGACCGCCGCTACTACGCCCTGCTGCCCGCCGGCAAGGCCTTCCTCGAGGCCAAGAAGCGGGAATGGGCCCAGTTCGTGTCCATGGTGGACGGCTTCGTCGGGAACCGCGGGTGAATCTGGCCCTGGCCTCCTACCTCGCGGAGGTGGAGGCTGGCCTGAGGACTGCGCCGTCCGGCCACCGCCGGCGGGTCCTCCGGGAATTGGAGGGCCACCTCCTGGACGAGGCGGAGGCGCGGGGCCTGGAAGGCGAAGCCGGATTCCGGTCCCTGCTGCGGGAGAAGGAACACCCCCGGGACCTGGCCCGGGAAATCCTCGCCGGCGCGGACGCTGGATTCCGCCACCGGAGCGGCACCAAGCTGCTGGCGGGGGCCGTGCTGGGGGCCACCACCGGGGGCTACATGTTCGTGGTGCTGCGCCACCAGCCGGTCATCGCCCTGGCCTATGGTCTCGCCCAGGGGCTGCTGGTGGCGGGCGGACTCTTCTGGCTGCGGCGCACCTGGCAGCTGCTGCCCCAGGGCGCCAGGCTGCTGACGGCGACCCTCTTCGGCACCCTGCTGGCGCTGCCTTTGGGTTTCACCGCCGCCTCCAACGATTTCGCCTGGACCCGGCTCCTGTATGGCGGCTTCACCGGGTTCCTCGCGGAGCGCCTGATGCGGGAACGCAGGGGCGCCCCGCTCCGGGAAGCCTTCTGGTGGGTCCTGGAAAACCTGGCCTTCACGGCCATCCTCTATGGGATCTCGACGGGGCTCCTCGAGCGGGCCCCCTGGCCGGACGCCGCGCGGTTCTTCCGGGCCATGAGCTTCAACCTGATCCTCCAGTTGGGGGTGTGGGCGGCTCTGCGGCTGCACCGGGTCCTGGACGAGCGCTGGGTGCTGTCCAGCCGGCCCCTCTAGGGGTGTGGACCGCGATTCGCCGTTGATCTTCAAGGCATCCGGCGCTAAGATTGTCGTTCCCTCATGGGCAAGCCGCGTGCGAATTGACGCATCCGGTCGGCCATACCAAGGAGCTTCCATGAAGAACGCCATCCACCCCGAGATGCATGAAGTGCTCGTCCACTGCCAGTGCGGCAACGAGTTCAAGACCCGGTCCATCAAGAAGGAGCTGCGCGTCGAAATCTGCTCCGCCTGCCACCCCTTCTTCACCGGCAAGCAGAAGCTGATGGACACCGCCGGCCGCGTGGACAAGTTCAACCGCAAGTACGCCAAGAAGGTCGACGCTCCCGTTGCCGAAGTCCCCGCGGCCGAAGCCGCCGTGGCGGAAGCGCCTGTGGCCGAAGCGAACGCCTAGCTCCCTTGATCCTGAGAACGGGCCGATCCTCGGCCCGTTCTTTTTTTTCGCCCTCAGGCCAGGATCGGAGGAACCATGCAGGACCAGCTCGACGCCGTGGAGTCCCGCTTCCTTGAAGTGGAGGCGCAGCTCCAGGATTCCGCCATCGTCAGCGATTCGAAGAAGCTCCGGGAGCTCGCGAAGCTGCGGGCCGAGCTCGAACCCGTGGTGGTCTCCTGGCGGGCCCAGAAGAACCTGCAGAAGCAGCTCGACGAGGCCGAAGGGATCCTGAACGACAAGGGCCTGGACCCCGACCTGCGGGACATGGCCCAGGCGGAGATCCCCGACCTGAAGGCCGCCCTGGACCGGGGCCAGGCCGAGCTGCGGGCCCTGCTGGTCCCCAAGGACCCCAAGGACGCGCGCAACGTGATCCTCGAGGTCCGGGCGGGCACCGGCGGCGAAGAGGCGGCCCTGTTCGCCGCCGAAATCGTTCGCATGTACGCCCGCTTCGCCGAGCGCCGGGGCTTCAAGGTCACGGTGCTGGACGAGAGCGAGGCCGAGCAGGGCGGCCTGAAGGAGGCCATCGCGGAGATCCAGGGCGACGGCGCCTATTCCCTCTTCCGCTTCGAAAGCGGCGTCCACCGCGTCCAGCGCGTGCCCAAGACCGAAACCCAGGGCCGCATCCACACCTCCGCCTGCACGGTGGCGGTGATGCCCGAGGCCGAGGAGGTGGACATCCAGATCCACGACAAGGACCTGCGCATCGACACCTTCTGTTCCGGCGGCAAGGGCGGCCAGAGCGTGAACACGACCTATTCCGCGGTCCGCCTCACCCACCTGCCCACGAACACGGTTGTGAGCTGCCAGGACGAGCGCAGCCAGATCAAGAACATGGCCAAGGCCATGACCGTGCTGCGCTCCCGTCTCCTGCAGAAGGCCCAGGACGAAGCCGACGCCGTCCATTCGGCCCTGCGCAAGTCCCAGGTCGGCTCCGGCGACCGCAGCGAGAAGATCCGCACCTACAACTTTCCCCCAGGGACGCGTCACCGATCACCGGGTCGGCGTGACCATCCACCAGATCGACAAGTTCATGCAGGGCGAGATCGAGCCCATCATCGAGCCGCTGCGGTCCGCCTTCGAAGCCGAACGCCTGCAGGCCATGGAATCCTGACGAAAACAGAATGGCCCGCGATCGCGGGCCATTCTGTTTCAGGAACCGTGCAGACTCAGGGCTTCTTGAGGGTCACCTTCTCAGGTGCCGCGAGGCTGAAGGTGATGGCCTTGTCCGCGGGGATGAGGATGGTGGTCTTCGCCGTCGCCGCGGCGGCGGCGGTGCCGGCGGCGGCGCCGATGGCCGCGCCGCCCAGGGCGTGGTCGTCCTTGTTCCGCTTGTCGCTCAGGACGCCGATGAGGGCACCCAGGGCGGCGGCGCCGCCGATGATCTTGGCGTTGCGCTCACCGGTCTTCCCGCCGGTGACGAGGTAGTCGCCTCCGTCCACGTCGCTGCTGCCGATCTCGGTAAGGCGGATGCCCAGGGCGCCCTTGCCCGAGGCCAGCCGGCCCGCGGGCACGCTCTGGCTGACCACGCCCCGGACGGGCGTGCCCGCGGCCCAGACGGTCTGCCCGTCGGCCACCACGGATTCCGCGAGGGTGCCCTGCCAGAGGTCGCCGGCCTTGTCCTTCTCAGTGCTCAGGGTGGCGCCCAGATTCACGGAGATGGCCGTCCCGGCCGGAACCTCCACCACCACCGGCTTCGGGGCGGTGGCCGCGGTGCTCGGCGCGGGGGGCGCGGTCTTCGCCTCGGCCAGCTTCAGGGCCTCCTGCTTCCGGGCCTCGGCCTTCTTCTTCTGTTCGGCGAGCTGGCGCTCGAGGGCCTTCTTCTGGTCGGCCTTGGCCTGATCCACGGAATCCTTGTCCTTTTCGGCGACCTTAGCGTCGGTCTTGGCGTTTTTGAGGTCCGTCAGCTCCTGTTCGAGCTTGGCCACCCGGGCATCGGCGGCCTTCGCGGCCTCCTCCGCCAGGACCTTGGCGCGGATCTGGGCTTCGTCGAGCCTCTTCTCGCAGCCGACGGAGGCGAGGACGAGGGCGGCGGCCAGGGCTGCATATCTGAGTCGGGTCATGGGGTCTCCTTATTCCTGTCGCTATAGTAGGCCCAACCCCTCCGGGGTTCCTGAAAACCTGGACCGCCCTTGCTCCCGCCCCTCGATCCCCGCAGCGAATCCGTGCTCCGGACCCTCATCGAAACCTACCTCGCCGAAGGCGAACCGGTGGGGTCGCGCTTGCTCTCCAAGCGCTATCCGGAGCAGATCTCCAGCGCGACCATCCGGAACGTGCTGTCCGACCTGGAGGACGTCGACCTCCTCAGCCAGCCCCACACCTCGGCGGGACGGGTCCCGACGGAGCGGGCCTACCGCTATTATGTGGACCGCTGGGTGCATCCCGCGCCGCCGGACGAGCGGATGGGGGCCCAGTTGGCCGGCGCGCTGGAAGGTTTCGAAGCCGAGCCTGAACTCTGGCTGCGGCATGCGTCCAAGGTCCTGGCGGACGTCATGCAGGGCGTCTGCGTCGCCGTCCCCTTCCACCTCGCCGCGTCCCGGCTCGTCCGACTGGAATTCGTGCCCCTCGAAGGCCGCCGCATCGTGGCGGTCTGGGTCGGGGCCGCGGGAGAGGTGGAGCATCAGATCGTGGACAACCCGTCCGGGTTCCCGCCCTCCCTGCTGGCGGAGATCGGCAACTTCGCCACCGCCCAGTTCGCCGGGTGCACCCTGGCGGAGCTTCGCCAGCGGCTGGTCCAGGCTCTGCGAGACCGGGCGGATGCCGCGCGGGAGCTTCAGGAGCGGCTGGCCACCCTCACCGCGGACCTGAAGGAGTCCCAGCCTTCCTCCGAGGCCGAGCTGGTGGTCGCGGGCCTCGGCCGTCTGGGCGCACTGCCCGAGTTCGGGGACCCGGGCCGGTTCCGGGAACTGGTCGCGGCCTTCGAGGAGCATGAGCGGCTGGCCCGGCTCTTGAACGCCTTCGCGGACAGCGCCTCCCGGGACGTGAAGCTCCTCCTCGGGAGCGAAAACCCCTTCCTGGGCCTGATCCCCCTGTCCACGGCGGTGCGGACGGTGCCCCTGGGCCGGGAGACCTGGGCGACCTTCGCCCTCGTCGGCCCCTTGCGGGTGGATTATGCCCGGTTGCTGGGGGGCCTGGACTGGTGGTCGAGGCAGCTGGCCCAGCGCAGCGGAGGCCAACCCGAAGCGAGGGTCTAGGAGCCGGTCCCTCCCGCGCCTACAATGGCGCCATGACCCCGGAACACGAACCCAAGCCCCGCGCCCGCGGGCCCGAGCCCGAATCCGAGCTGGAAATCAGCCTCGACGATCCCAACGCAGTGGACCTCCAGGCCCTGGCGGACGAGATCGCCAGCCAGTCGGAGGACGATCTGGCCCTCGAAGTGGTGGGCGGGGAATCCGAGGAGAACGAGTTCAGCGCGCTGATGGAGGAGGACTCCACCAAGCTCCAGGAGCAGCACCAGGCCTTCCAGGCGCAACTCGGATCAGCGAAGTCGCAGATCGAGGACATGGAGAAGCGCGAAGCCGAGATCATGGACCAGTTCCGCCGGCTCGCGGGAGACTTCACCAACTTCCGCAACCGCGTCCAGCGCGACACCCAGCTCGCGGTGGAACAGTCCGAACGGCGGATGCTCCTCGAGATCCTGCCGGTGCTGGACAACTTCGAACGGGGCCTGGAAGCGAGCTACCTGGACATGGAGGCCTTCCGCGGCGGCATCGAGCTGATCCGGAAGCAGCTGGTGGACGCCCTCCGGCGGCTGGGCGCGATTCCCATCGACCTGAAGGTCGGCGATCCCTTCGACGCGCAGCACGCCGAAGCCCTCACGACCATGCAGAGCCCGGACCTGCCGGACCACGCCATCGCCGCCATCTACGAACGGGCCTACATGCTGCGGGACCAGCTTCTCAGGCCGGCCCGCGTCGTGGTGAACCATGCCCCACCGCCCTTCGTGATGCCCCCAGACGCCGGTGGTCCCGCGACTTCCGGGCCCGCAGTTTCCGGGCCCGCAGTTTCCGGGGATGCCCCTGGCCCTGACCCCACCATCCAGTAGATCCGGAGAAACCCCATGCCAGGCAAGCTGATCGGGATCGACCTCGGCACCACCAACTCCTGCGCCTGCGTCATGGAGTCGGGGGACGCCCGGGTCATCCCCAACCGGGAGGGCAGCCGGACGACGCCCTCCATCGTGGCCTTCACCGACAAGGGCGATGTGCTGGTCGGGCACATCGCGAAGCGCCAGAGCGTCACGAACCCCCAGCGCACCCTCTTCGCCATCAAGCGGCTCATCGGGCAGAAGCACGACACCCCCAAGGTGCTGGAGGCCATCGGCCGGCTGCCCTTCAATGTCATCAAGGCCCAGAACGGGGATGCCTGGGTGCGGGTGGGCGACCGCGACTACGCGCCGCCCGAGATCAGTGCCATCGTGCTGCGCAGCCTGAAGCAGGCCGCGGAATCCTTCCTGCACGAGGAGGTGACCGACGCGGTGATCACCGTCCCCGCCTACTTCGACGACGCCCAGCGCCAGGCCACCAAGGACGCCGGCCGCATCGCGGGCCTGAACGTCCTGCGCATCATCAACGAGCCCACGGCCGCGGCCCTCGCCTACGGCATCGACAAGAAGGGCCAGAAGAAGCTCCTGGCCATCTACGATCTCGGCGGCGGCACCTTCGACTTCACCCTCATGGAGATGAATGACGGCGTCTTCGAGGTGCTCGCCACCAGCGGCGACACCTTCCTGGGCGGCGAGGATTTCGACCACGCGATCCTCGTGTGGCTCGCCGACCAGTTCAAGGAGAAGACGGGCATCGACCTCATGGGCGACCGCATGGCCCTCCAGCGCCTCAAGGAGGCGAGCGAAAAGGCGAAGTGCGAGCTTTCCACCCTCGAGCGCGTGGACATCCGGCTGCCCTTCATCGCCCAGGGCCCGAGCGGGCCGCAGCACCTGGAAGCCACCCTCACCCGGGAGCTCCTGGAGGACATGGTGCGCAGTCTCGTGGACGGGACCATGCATCCGGTGCGGGACGCCCTCGACCACGCGGGGAAGAATCCCTCCGAGGTGGACGATGTGATCCTCGTGGGCGGCCAGACCCGGATGCCCCTGGTCCAGCGGAAGGTGCAGGAGTTCTTCGGGAAGGAGCCCAACCGCAACATCAATCCCGACGAGGTCGTGGCCACCGGCGCCTCCATCCAGGGCGCGGTGCTGACCGGGGACGTCAAGGACCTGGTCCTGCTTGACGTCACGCCCCTGAGCCTCGGCATCGAAACCCAGGGTGGCGGCTTCGTGAAGATCATCGGCCGCAACACCACCATCCCGGTCCGCGACAGCCGGACCTTCACGACGGTGGCGGACAATCAGAGCCGGGTGGAGGTCCACGTCCTGCAGGGCGAGCGCGAACTCGCCGAGTTCAACAAGAGCCTCGGCCGCTTCGACCTCATCAACCTGCCGCCCCTGCCCAAGGGCGTGCCCCAGATCGAGGTCACCTTCGACATCGATTCCAATGGCATCGTGCGGGTGAGCGCCCGGGACCTCATGACGGGCCTGGAGCAGAGCATGAGCATCCGGCCGAGCTCGGGCCTGTCGGAACTGGAGATCCAGCGCATGCTCCGGGAAGCCCAGTCCAACGCCGAATCCGACGCCAAGCGCAAGGACGAGCTGAAGTACGTGGCTTCCGCGGAAGGGCTGCTGTTCTCCTGCGACAAGAGCTTCGCGGACTGCGGCAAGTACCTTTCGGCGGAGCACCAGGCCTTCGTGCGGGACGTCCTCAGCGAGACGCGGCAGGCGGTCGCGGCGAAGGACCTGGACGCCCTGCGCGACACGGAGGAGAACCTCCTGGAATGCCAGAAGCTCCTCACGGATGCGGTCCTGGCGGCCAGCGACGCCATGATGAAGAGCCTCGAGCAGGGGGACGACGGCGGCATGCCGTCCATGTGAGGGCGCTCAGGTTCGCGGCCGGGGTCGGGTAACCTGGAAGCATGAAACGGGATTACTACGACGTGCTGGGCGTTTCGAAAACCGCCCCCCTCGACGACATCAAGAAGGCCTACCGCAAGCTGGCGATGCAGCTCCACCCGGACCAGAACCCGGGGGACAAGGCCGCCGAGGAGAAGTTCAAGGAGGCCGCTGAGGCCTACTCCGTGCTCTCCGACACGGATAAGCGGAGGGCCTACGACCAGTTCGGCCATGCCGGTCTGGGCGGCGCCGGCGGCGGCCAGGGCTTCCAGTTCGATCCGCGCCAGTTCACGGACTTCGAGGACATCCTGGGCAGCTTCTTTGGCGGCGGCGTCTTCGGGGACTTCTTCGGGGGCCAGCGCCGGAGGCCCGGGCAGGGCGAGCCGGGCTCGGACCTTCAGGTGAACCTCCGCCTCAGCTTCCGCGATGCGGTTTTCGGTGTGGAGGCCCGCGAGATCGAAGTCCCGAGGCTCGAGTCCTGCGACACCTGCAGCGGCTCCGGCTGCGAGAAGGGCAGCCATCCTGAGTCCTGCGGCCAGTGCGGCGGCCGGGGGCAGGTGGCGGTGCGCCAGGGCTTCCTGCAGATGCTGGCCACCTGCCCGCGGTGCAGCGGCCGCGGTCAGGTCATTCCCAAGCCCTGCCGGTCCTGTCTGGGGGAAGGCCGCGTGCAGCGCCGCTCCAAGGTCAGCTTCAAGATTCCCGCCGGCGTGGACCGCGGCACCCGGCTGCGGCTGACGGGGCAGGGGGAGTCGGGCCGGGGCGGCGGGGAGGCGGGCGACCTCTACATCGTCTTCGACGTGGAGCAGGATGCGCGCTACGAGCGGGACGGCTTCGACCTCCACACGAAGCTGGAAGTGCCCTGGCCGACCCTGGTCCTCGGCGGCGCGGTCAAGGTGGACACGCTCTATGGCCAGGACGAGATCAAGCTCGCCCAGGCCACCCCCGGGGACAAGGTCATCAAGCTGGTGAACGCCGGGATTCCACGCCTGCGCGGCGGGGGCCGGGGCGACCTCTACCTGCATCTCCGGGTGCAGGTGCCGGCCAAGCTCACCTCGATCCAGAAGGACCTCGTGAAACAGGTGGCGGAGGCCCTGGCGGAGCCGGGCCCAGTCCCTGAGGCCGAAGATCCTGCTGGCGAGGAGGAGGGTTTCCTGGCGAAGGTCTTCGGCAGCGCCGACAAGGGCAAGAAGAAGAAAAAGAAATAGTCCGCGCCAGCGCCGCCCGCCTACTCCACCACCAGCACCTGGTCCTTGCCCTGCATCTTGGCTTTCAGCAGGGCGAGGTCCGCCGCGTCCAGGAGACGCTGGGCGCCGTCCGCATGTTCCGGGAACGCCGCCACGCCGATGCTCACGGAGAGCGGAATCAGCCTTCCATCCCCTTCGAGGGGAGCTTCCCGCACCCGCTCCAGCAGGCGCTGCCCCAGTTTCGCGCCGCCCGTTGCGCTGGCGCCCATCAACAGGATGCAGAACTCGTCCCCGCCGTACCGGTAGAGCCGGTCCTGGCTCCGGATCAGATCCAGGGCGACCTCGGCGACCCGCTCCAGGGCCCGGCTTCCGGCGGAATGGCCGTTGGCGCTGTTGATGGCCTTCAGGTTGTCCACGTCCACGAAGAGCAGGGCCAGGGATTCCCCCCGCGCCGCGGCTTCCCGGACGCGGTTCGGCAGGTCCACCTCCAGGGCCCGGCGGTTCTGGGCCACGGTGAGGTCGTCCTTGAAGGAGAGCAGGCGGCTGCGCTCCAGGTCGTAGGCGTTCTCCAGGAGATTCTCCACTTCCTTGATCCACGACAGCACTCGGCTGGGCCGCCGGAGCCGGGGCCGCAACCGCATGATGCCCATGCGGGAATCCGGGCAGATCCAGTCCGCCTCGCCCTTCTCGACCAGGGCCTCGGCCTCGTCGAAGGGCAGCGGCGCTTCGGGAAAGCCTGTCCCGACCCGCTGATAGTAGGCGTCCTGGCCCCGGACCCAGATGCCTCCGGCTTCGGCCCCGCTGGAACGCGCCGCCTGCTCGAAGACCATGTGCAGCAGCTCGTCGAGGCTCGCCGAATGGAGCATCTGCCGGAGCCAGCCTTCGGCGCCCAGTTCCCGGGAACGCAGGCGGAGCAGGGCGCCCCGGGCCGCCTGCACGGGATTGCTGGAGCGGAGCACCCAGCCCGGCCGGTGGAGGAGCACGTGGCTGGCATCCTCGGCACTCGCCTCCCCGACCCACCAGAGCACATCAGTGGCTTCCGGGGGGATCAGGTTGATGTCGAGCCGCTCGGCGATGATCAGGTAGATCCCTTCACCCTTGGGCTCGTCCCGTTCGAAGCCCGCCTCCCGCAGGACGGCTTCCAGGGCCCCGGCCTGGGGATCCGGCCGCGTCTGGAGCCACTTGATGCGGGGCACCCGGAGTCCTCAGCCCAGGGCGGCTTCGAGCCGGGCGGCGAGGCGGTCCAGGTGGGAGGCCAGGGCGTCGAGGGGGCCCGCGGCCTCGCGGGTCCCCCGTTCGGAACGGACCCACCGCTTCAGGAGCGCGAGGGCCTGGGGATCCCGCACCCCGAGCTTCTTGGTGGACTGGATGAGCCGGTGGGCCAGGCGCGTCCGGTCCCCGCTTTCCTTGGGCGTTTCCCGGAGCTGGAGGCTGAGGCGCTGGGAGTCCCTGGCCACCATCAGGTCATGGCGGATCAGGGGCACCCGGGCGTTGATGCGCAGCAGGAAGAGCTCGAGGTAGCGGAGCAGTTCGCCCACCACCTCGGTGCCATCGGTGAGGGCGCGTTCGATGTCGCTGGGGTCCTCCAGGATCCGGGCGAGGGAGGAGGTCAGGCGCTCCATCTCCGCCCGGTCCTGGGTCCGGATCAGGAGGAACTCGGGGCTACGGCGGAAGGCGACCACCTGGTTCTGGGCCTGGGACAGGGTCAAGGCCAGGCGCGGCCAGTCCTTGAGCTCCAACTGGACCTGGAGCTGGCTCAGCACGGGATCCAGCAGCTCCCAGAGCCGGTGCAGGCGCTGGCGCAGGCGGTCGCCCTCCTCGGTCAGGGAGGGCGAATCGGGGAACATGCGCTGGCGGAGCTCCGGGGAGAAGAGCCCCACCAGGTCGCCCATGAGCTGGCGCTGGTGGTTCACCAGCAGCGCCTTGAGATTGTCGAGGGTGAGGGCGAGGTGGTCCGAGTCGTTGAGGGCCAGGGCCTGCTGCAGCAGGCCGCGGATGGTGCTCTGGTCCTGGAGGAGCGTCAGCACGGCCTGGCGCAGAAACGCCGTGAGCAGCAGGGTCTCTTCCGCGCCCTTGGGCAGGCCTTCCGCGGCCTGGGGCTGGTAGACCCGATCCGCCAGCCGGCCCAGCTCGGTCTCGATCACATAGAAGGTGGGGATGACCGCATACCGTTCCGGCGTGGACATGCTCGCCGCGGGGGGGATCGGCTCGATCAGGCTCAGCAGGGCCAGATGGGAGGCGAGGCCCCGGGCCACGATGCGGAAGGCGGCCGGGTGGGTCTGGCGCAGGCCCTTGAGCAGCCTGCGGACCTCCGCAGGCATGGCCTGCTGGAGCATGTGCTCGTCATAGCGCGGCAGGGTCCAGGCCAGGTGGTTCCAGAGCCATTGCAGGCTGCCCCGCACCTGCTCCACGGCCGGCCAGTGGATCCCACGGTCCAAGGGGCGCAGCAGGATCAGCCGGAGGGAGGCCAGCACATGCTGGACCAGCATGAGGGGTTCGACCCGGGACCGGGTGGCTTCCGGCACGAAGCCCTCGAGCACCTCCACCAGCCGCTGGACGGCTTCGATGGGCCGGCCGCCGCCCCCCTGGAGCGCGCGGTTGAGGACCTTCATCTGGGCGTTCAGGCGGGCGACCCGGGCCTCCCCGCCTTCGCCCTGCTCCAGGACGGTCAGCAGGTCCCGGATCTTGTCCTTCCGGTCCTGGACGAAGACCGACCAGTGCTCCTGGAGCTCGGCCTGCCCCTCCCGCCCGAAGCTGGTGGACATCGTGCGCAGGGACGCGATCAGGTTCAGGAGGTGCACCACCCATTCGGGCTCCTCGTTGAGCTCCATCACCTCCATGTTCGCCTCCTCGGCGAGTTCGCCGAGCTCCGTGAGGCTGTGGGTGAGGACGAGTCCCATGGCGGCGCGGGCCTCCCCCAGGCGGCGATCCGAGAACTGGTTGAGGAAGGCGAGGAAGAGTCCGTAGGAGCGCCGCAGCCTCGCCAGCTGGGGCGAGTCCGAGCTCGGGACGATCAACGCCGGCGCAGGCTGGACGAGGGGTTCGAGACCCCCGGGGCCGAGGTCGAGGATCTCCTGGAGCAGGGCCAGGTCCTGCCGGGACAGGCCCTTTTCCCTGACCAGTTCCCGGGCCAGGTTCAACCGCTGGGGGCCGCCGTCCATGGAAGACATGCTCAAGAGAATATCCCGGTCGCGGAATCTTGCTAGGCGCATCCCTTGTTTCTAAAGTGCTACCATTCATCACCCATCCGGAGGCAACCTGTGGCCAGCAAGCTCGGCGAAATGCTCGTCAAGGCCCAGCTCATCAGCCAGGAGCAGCTTGAAGAGGCGATGAAGATCCAGCGCCGGGAAGGTGGAAAGCTAGGCACCCTGGTGGTCCGGCAGGGATTCTGCTCGGACCAGGACATCGTCAGCTTCCTGGGCATGCAGTACGGCGTGCCGGCCGCGGACCTGGACCAGTGGCCCGCCATCGAACCGAGCGTCATCGCCCTGGTCCCCGCCGATCTCGCCATGAAGCATAAGGTCCTGCCCCTGCAGCGTTCGGGCAATGTTCTGACCCTGGCCATGTCGGATCCGACGGACATCTTCGCCATGGACGACATCCGGTTCCACACGGGCTACAACGTGGATCCCGTGGTTTCCAGCGAGATGGGGCTGGCCCGGGCCATCGAGCGCTACTACGGCGGCGCCTCGGGGCTGCGCCTGCGGGAGGACGGGCCGCGCTCCAGCAGCGCCCAATCCGCCGCCATGCCCCAGGGCGGGACGCAGAGCACCTCCCCCTTCAATTTCGACGATCCGGGCGGCGAGGCCCTGGACCTCAAGTCCCTCGAGGACGAGCTGGGGGACACGGACACCGAATTCGACGCGGTGGGGGACGACGAGGAGAGCGTCAACGTCAACGCCCTCAAGGCCGGCAGCGAGGACGCCCCGGTGGTGCGCCTGGTGAACATGGTGCTCATCGACGCCATCCGGAAGGGCGCCTCGGACATCCACATCGAGCCCTACGAGAAGCACTACCGCATCCGGTTCCGCATCGACGGCCTGCTCATGGAGGTCATGCGGCCCAACCTGAAGCTGAAGGATCCCCTCACCAGCCGCGTGAAGATCCTGGCCAAGCTCAACATCGCCGAGAAGCGCCTGCCCCAGGACGGCCGCATCAAGCTGCGGGTCAACATGAGCGGCAAGCAGAAGACCATCGACTACCGGGTCTCCGTGCTGCCCTGCCTTTTCGGGGAGAAGATCGTCCTGCGGCTCCTGGACAGCGACAAGCTGATGCTGGACCTCACCAAGCTGGGCTTCGAGCCCGAAAGCCTGGAGCGTTGGGACCGCCAGATCTCCAAGCCCTACGGCATGGTGCTGGTGACCGGGCCCACGGGGTCGGGCAAGACCAACACCCTCTATTCGTCCATCGCGAAACTCAACACCGCGGACGTGAACATCATGACCGCCGAGGACCCCGTCGAATTCAATTTCGCCGGCATCAACCAGGTCCAGATGAAGGAGCAGATCGGCCTCAATTTCGCGGCCGCCCTGCGCTCCTTCCTCCGGCAGGATCCCAACATCATCCTGGTGGGAGAGATCCGGGACTTTGAGACCGCCGAGATCGCCATCAAGGCCTCCCTCACCGGCCATCTCGTGCTGTCGACGCTCCACACGAACGACGCGCCCAGCACCATCAACCGCCTCATGAACATGGGCGTGGAGCCCTTCCTGGTGGCCACATCGGTGAACATCATCTGCGCCCAGCGCCTCGTCCGACGGCTTTGCGCGAACTGCAAGGGGCCGGACGCGCACCCGCCCATGCCCGAAGCCCTCCTGAAGGTCGGCTTCACCGAGCAGGAGACCAAGACCATCAAGCTCCTGGGCATCAAGGGCTGTGAGACCTGCAACAGCAAGGGCTACAAGGGCCGGGTCGGACTCTACGAGATCCTTGAGATGTCCGAGACCCTGAAGGACATGGTCCTGACGGGAGCCTCGGCCATCGAACTGCGGGAGCAGGCGGTGAAGGAGGGGATGATCACCCTCCGCCGCTCCGGCTGCCGCAAGGTGCTGGACGGCGTGACCACCATCGAAGAAATCGTTCGGGAAACCGTGCTTTGACCCGCAGTGAACGCCGCCTTACAGGAAAGGGGAACCCATGAGTGAAGGCAATCAATATGTCGTTCCGCTCCAGCAGCTGCTGAAGACGATGGTGGAGTACGGAGGCACGGACCTCCACATCACCACCGATACCGCGCCGCAGGTCCGCATCGACAGCCGCATGGTGCCGCTGAAGCTGCCCCCCCTTGATGCCTCCCAGACCCGGTGGCTCTGCTACGGCGTGATGACCGATCAGCAGAAACACCGTCTCGAGGAGGATCTCGAGGTGGATTTCTCCTTCGGCCTGCAGGGTGTGGCCCGCTTCCGCGCCAACGTCTTCAACCAGCGCGGCGCCACCGCTGGCGTCTTCCGGACCATCCCGGAAAACATCCGGAGCTTCGAGCAGCTCAATCTGCCCCCCGCGGTCCAGTTCCTCTGCGACAAGCCCCGCGGGCTGGTGCTCGTGACTGGCGTGACCGGGTCAGGTAAATCCACGACCCTGGCCGCCATGATCGACAAGATCAATGACACGGAGCCCCTGCACATCCTGACCATCGAGGACCCGGTGGAATACGTGCACCGCCACAAGCGCTGCATCGTGAACCAGCGGGAGATCCACGCCGACACCCACAGCTTCAAGAAGGCGCTCCGGTCAGCCCTCCGCCAGGATCCCGACGTGGTGCTGGTGGGCGAGATGCGCGACCTGGAGACCATCGAATCCGCCCTGACCATCGCGGAGACGGGCCACTTGACCTTCGGGACCCTGCACACGAGTTCCTGCGTCCAGACCATCAACCGAGTCATCGACGTGTTCCCCAGCCACCAGCAGGCCCAGGTCCGGGCCCAGCTCTCGCTGGTGCTGGAAGGCGTGATCTGCCAGTCCCTCATTCCCAAGTCCAGCGGCAAGGGGCGGGCCCTGGCCCTCGAGGTGATGATCCCGAATCCCGCCATCCGGAACCTCATGCGGGAGGACAAGATCCATCAGATCTACGGCGTGATGCAGACCGGGCAGATGAAGTACGGCATGCAGACCTTCAACCAGAGCCTGGCGGATTGCGTCATGAAGGGCGACATCACCCAGGACGTGGCCATGAGCTATTCGTCCAACCACGACGAACTGCGCGAGTTGATCAACCGGGGCGTCGGCACCGTGGGCTCCGCCCCGCCACCGCCCCCCAAGAAGGACGGCAGCCCCCTCCTCGGGGGCCGCAACCCGAACATCAAGTACTGAAGATTACCCGGGCACTTCCATCAGGTTGCGGCAAGGCCTATGCTTGAACCCAAGACGCACACCACAGGTTGACGCGAGGTTTTATGCCTGCATATGCATGGAAGGGTAAGAACCGGTTGGGGGAGGTCCAGGAAGGCATCCTGGTCTCCGACTCCAAGGATGCCGCCTCGATCACCCTGCGACGGAATGGCATCCAGGTCATCAGCGTCAAGGCCCAGTCGGCCAGTTCCGGCAAATCCTTCGGGAAGGTCAGCCAGAAGGATCTGGCCATCTTCACCCGCCAGTTCAGCGTCATGATCGACGCCGGCCTCCCCCTGGTGCAGTGCCTCGAAATCCTCGGGTCCCAGCAGCAGGACAAGGGCTTCGCCAAGACCCTGAATGCCGTCCGGCAGGACGTGGAGCAGGGCTCGACGCTGCAGGCGGCGCTTTCGAAGCACCCCAGGGCCTTCAGCGACCTCTACGTCAACATGGTCGGCGCCGGGGAATCCGGCGGCATCCTGGACGTCATCCTTCAGCGCCTCTCCCAGTACATCGAGAAGGCCGTGAAGCTGAACGCCAAGGTGAAGAGCGCGATGACCTACCCCATCGCCGTGATCGGCATCGCCACCATTGTGGTGGTGGTGATCATGGTGAAGGTCATCCCCGTCTTCGCGGCCATGTACGAAGGCCTCGGGTCCACGCTGCCCCTGCCGACCCGCATCTGCATCGGGCTCTCCAACATCCTCATCCGATACAGCTACCTGGTCGTCCTCTTCATCGGCATCGCCGTCTTCGGCACCCGTCAGTACTACAGGACCCCTACGGGGAAACTCCAGATCGATACGATCTTGCTGAAGATTCCCGTGCTGGGGGACTTGCTCCTGAAGGTCGGCGTGGCCCGTTTCTGCCGCACCCTAGGAACATTGACCGCGTCCGGTGTGCCGATCCTTGAGGGCATGGAGATCACGGCCCGGACCGCTGGCAACCTTGTCATCCAAAACGCCATCCTCAAGGCCCGTGAGGCGGTGGAGCAGGGGCGCAACATCTCAGCACCCCTCTCCGAGACCAAGGTCTTCCCGCCCATGGTGATCCACATGGTCGCCGTGGGCGAGGCGACCGGCGCCCTGGACAACATGCTGGCCAAGGTCGCGGACTTCTATGAGGACGAGGTGGACAACGCCGTGGCGGCTCTCACCTCCCTCATGGAACCCATCATGATCGCCATCCTGGGCGGCATCATTGGATTCATCGTGATCGCCATGTACATGCCGATCTTTGGCCTGGCTTCTGCTTTCGATAAGAGCTGAGGCTTGTCCTCGCAGAGGAGAACGAAGATGAAGCGACGGAAGAATGCCCTTGGATTCTCGCTGATCGAACTGCTGGTGGTGCTCGCCATCATCGGCGCCATCTCCGCCATCGCCATCCCGACACTGCTGGGTCAACGCAAGAAGGCCCGCCTCATCGGAGATGCCCAGACCAACTGCAAGGTCTTGGCGATGGGACTGGAAAGCGTGAAGGCCGAGAACGGACTTTTTGGAGCGGCGGGTGCCAAGGCTACCTGGGACAAGACTGGGCTCAAGAGCGGGACAGACCTCGTCAAGTCCTTCCAGCCGAAGGGCAATACCCACATGACATATGAACTTGAAATCACGGGCACCGGCCTGACGTATGACCTCACCGTGAGTGAGAACGGGACGAAAGTCTATGTCACGGATCAGACCGGCCGGCAGATCTACCCAGCCCCCTGACCTTCTAAGTTTTCTTCCGCATCAATGAAAAGGCCCCCGGGACGGGGCCTTCATTGTCGTGAGTCCCCGCCCGAGCTGGGATGGGAAACTGTCATTGAAGCCCACTTACTGAAGTGCATCGACGAACGCTTCATATAAAAAAACCTCCGGGTCGCCCCGGAGGTTTTTTAAAGATTGGTTGAAGCCTAGTCGATGGCGACGACCTTGGTGACGACCGTGGGGGAACCAGACTTCTTGTACTGCCCACGGACGATGACGGCGGGGTACGTATTGCCGGTCGCCTTGTCGCTGAAGTTCGCGATGGCATCCAGAGCGATCGAACCGTCCTTGGTGGGAGCGGTGCCGGCGCTGTAGGGGGTGGAGACGCCGCCATAGGGGTTCTTGGTGGCGGGGTACTTGTAGTTGCTCAGCGAAAGCACGGCGGAAACCACCGCGGTGGGCGTGGGCTGGGAACCGTTCTTGTCGCGGAGATCATCCGACACGCGGGCGATGTCGCCGGTGCAGTTGTTCACCAGGGATTCCACCGCACGGATCTTGGCCTTCTCGCGCTGGCCGAGCAGGGCAGGGATGGCGATGGCGGCGATGATGCCGATGATCGCGAGGACGAGCAAGAGCTCGATCAGGGTGAAACCGGTCTGCTTCTTCATGAGGCCTCCTTGGGGCTGTTCAGAGCTTTCGAAGCCAGATTGGTGCCAACCAAAATTACAACTAGTTCTAAATAATTAGTTGAACAAATCTCTGAAATCATTGTACCGATTTCGGACTTTCTGGCGATTTGGACGCATTGCGTCCCTGTTCCGTCGACGACTGGACTGGGGGCGTCAGGGGCGAGGCAGGAATTCCATAAATCCGAGCAGTTCCTGGTTTGCTGCTTCGGGGCTCACATCTGCGTGAGAAGTCTGACGGTAGCCTTCAAAAGTCTGGCGCTCAAACTTCCCGCCATCGGTGGGATTGAAAAGGAGCAGCTCTGATCCACGCACAAGTCCCGAAGAAAGTTTTCGATCCTTGTATTTTTCGTCATTCGCATCGGAAGCAAACCAGAGCCCGTTCGGAAAGACATAAAGGTCCGTCAGCAGCTCCCGGGGATCGATGCCCGTGTCAGCCTTTTGTTTTTTCTGCTCTTCGGTTTCCAGGAACACGGCCCGAATGGTCGGGAACTGAACCAGCAAAGGTTCGGTTCGGCCTTTCAGCAGCAGATCGCCGCCGGAGTCACCCGCGGCCCACATCGCATCTCGCAGTTCGAGCCAGGTGAAGAGCTGCTTGTCATTGACTTGGGTCCTAGTCTTGCCGAATGGGTGCATGGGTACCCACATGCTGAATGGATCCAACTTGAACCCGTGGTGTCCCTCCATATAGGTCAGGACGGTGCCATCCTCTTCCTGGACCTGGAGGTGCACCTCTCCGTGGTCTGAAGTTACTATGCCAGAGAGACGAGTGTAGGTATTTTCCCAGTCCTGAATCATGGGCGCAAGGCTTTTGAGCACCCGGTTCAATCGGACCGAGTAGTGGGCCAGACCGCTGGAACGCATGTCCGCCCGGCTCGCTTGGTCTGATGCGACATCGTCTGGCGATTGGTAAGGGCGGTAGGCCCTGGGGGGATCCAGCAGCCAGCGCCAGGGCCGGAAGGTCTGGAACTCCTCCAGGTTCATCCGGATGGGTTCATGGAGGATGCACGTGTGGGTGAACGTCCAGTGATGGCTTCTCGCCAGGCGGGCCACATCCCGCCAATAGGCCCGGATGTCCGACCAGGGATTGGTGTTCTCGATGGGGGCGATGTAGTTCTGGGACCAGGCGAAGACCGGGAAGGTCGTTCCGTAGCCGAAGGTGAACCAGTACTTCCAGCCTCCCGGGGATTCCCTCACCGTGGTGAACCAGTTGGGCTGATTACCGAAGCCCGCGGTCAGACTGTCGTCGATGGCCCAGGCAGTGCGCAGGCCCTTTTCGCGGGCCAGCGCCAGGAGCTTGAACTCCTCTGGGTGTCCGAGGTCGCTCTGGAAGGGCATGATGATGGAATTCCTGAGCTTCGCGGGTTCCATGCCCAGGAGCATGCTCCAGGAGCGTCGCGTAGCCGGCGCCACCCCCACTGGATGGACGCCATTGGGAGCCTTCCAATCGGGCATGTGCTTTTCGAAGAGGTCCTGCCTGGCGCCATCGATGCCGACCACCAGTACCCTAGGCGCATCCGGGGGCAGGGGAGGGGGGAGCGGGAGCGATTTGCGCAGGAGATCGTGGGGCACCTGGGGCAGAAGGATCAGGAACCCCAGAAATGCGAGCAGCCTGACTGCGGGCAGGTTCGGGGACTCACGGCGGTACATCCGCCATAGCAGGAGGGCCCCACCACCGAGAATCAACAGGAAGTCCAGGCCCATGGGCAGATACTTGATTACGGGCAGGCCCACCATCCCCATGGGCACCATGACGAAGAGGACGCCATGGAAGAAGAGCAGGGTTCCGCATCCCGTCAGGAAGCCCGACGTGAAAGAGAGGTGCTCTTTGAGGTTCGTGCCGTGCCGATCCGAAGCGAACAGCTTGGCGATCAGGCCGAAGACGAGCCCGAGCACCACGTAGACCAGGAGCGCCGAGAGGACCCATTCCACGATGGCCCGCTTGATGGTGCCGTTCAGTTCGAACTGGGGGAGGAAGGGATGGGGTTGCTCGCCACGGACCTGCAGGGCGAGGCGAAGGGCCAGTAAAAACCAGATGCCCGTCCAGGCACTGGCAATGCCAAGAAGCCACCGCAGGCGTGAATTTTTTGGTGTGCTCATTCATGTCCCGATGGAAGCAGTCGTGGGGTCATTTGGAGGCTTGCCAGTGATGGGATTCAACGCACCTGCAGCTCCGACAAGAGTTTTCGGGAGCCAGGATGCCTGGGGTCGAGGGCCAGCCCCGCCTGGGCTGCCTGGCGCGCTTCGTCCATCCGGCCGAGGTCCCGCAGGATCTGTCCCCGGCGCCAATGGACGCTGGCATATCCCCCGGTACCGCCCTCGAGGGGCTCCTTCAGCACCTGGTCCAGCATGAACAGGCCTTCTTCGCGGTGTACGCCGGCCCGCGCAGCGACCTTACCCAGCTGGAAGCGGACCAGGCTGGGAGAGTCCGTCGAGCCGACCACGCCCTTGGCGAGCTTCCAGGCCTCCTCGCCTTCCCCGGCATCCAGGAGCGCGTCGGTCACGGCCTGGAGGCCGCGGGCGGAGCCTTTCACACCGGGCCAGAGCCGGCGGGCCTCCTGGGCGGACCGCTGTTGCCAGGCCTCCTGGCCAAGGGTCTCCCTGGTGGCGGATTGCCCGAGGGCATCCAGGTAGCCATAGACGACCTGGGGATCCTGAGGGGCGAGTTCCAGCGCCCTGCGCAGCAAGGGCTCGGCCTCCCTCCACCGTTCATCCAGGGCGAGCACCATGCCTTTGAGCAGGTTTCCCCGGGCAGGGGAGACGCGCGTGAGCTGATCGGCGCAGCGCAAGGCCTGACGGGTGGAGCCGCCCAGGATTCCCGGGAGCTGCTGGTAGGCAAGGCCCAGGCTGTTCCAGGCTGCGATGAGGGTCGGATCGAGCTCCGTGGCCCTTCTGAAATCGTCCATGGCCGCCGCGGCCTTTTTCAGGCTGCTGAAATTCCTCTGCTGCACGGCCGTCGCCGCCTTGGCCATGCCCCGGGCAAGCACGGCATCCGCAAGGTCGCCCTTCAGGCTCAAGGCCTTCCCAGCGGCCTCCTCGGCTTCGCGGAACCGCAGGAGGGCCGTCAGGGCCTGCGATTTCGCGGCCCACGCCGACGCGCTTCCCGGATTCGCGTTCAACTCGGCATTGGCCTCCGCCAGCACCTGAAGATAGCGTCCGGCATCCAGGTTTGTCCTGGCTTGGGAAGGCGCCCTGGAGGGCTCGGCGAGCAGGCAGAAGAGGACCGGGGGGGCGATCAGCATGAAGGGCCCAGTGTAGCGGGGCCTTGGGCCTTCGGGGTATCCTCGGGACCTCGATCAATCCTGCAATGCCGGAGGATCCTCCATGTTGATGAAGGGTAAACGCGGTCTGGTGGTGGGCGTGGCCAACAAGCGGTCCATCGCCTGGTCCATCGCCCAGCGTTGCGTCGAGGAAGGCGCCCAGCTGGCCTTCAGCTACCAGAACGAGCGCCTGGGGGAGAATGTCAAGGAACTCACCGCGGAGATCCCCGACGCCCTCACCTTCCAGATGGACGTGTCCGACGATGCCCAGGTCAGGCAGGGATTCGAGTTGCTGGGGGAGAAGTGGGGCGGCTTGGACTTCCTTGTCCATGCGGTGGCCTACGCCCCTCGGCAGGCGCTGGAGGGGGATTTCGTCTCGACCTCCCGGGAGGACTTCCGCATCGCCCTCGATGTGAGCGCCTACAGTCTCCCGGTCCTGGCCCATGCGGCGAAGGGCCTCATGAAGGCCGGCGGCTCCATCATCACGCTCAGCTACCTTGGCGCGGAGCGGGTGATGCCCAACTACAACGTCATGGGTGTCGCCAAGGCGGCGCTGGAGAGCAGCGTCAGGTACCTGGCCAGCGACCTTGGCCCCCAGGGCATCCGCGTCAACGCGCTCAGCGCGGGGCCGATCAAGACCCTCGCCAGCTCAGGGATCAGCGGATTCGGCAGCATCCTGGAACATCACCGCACCAAGAGCCCACTGCGCAAGCTCGTCGAGCTCGAGGAAGTGGCGGACGGTGCCCTCTTCCTGCTATGCGACATGGGCAGGGGCGTCACAGGGCAGACGCTCTACGTGGACGGTGGCTACAACATCATGGCGGTCTGAGAGGTGGCGGTCCTCGCGAGCTTCCTGGGGGCTTTCCTCCTCTTTGCCATCCAGCCCTTGGCGGGCAAGTCCCTGCTGCCCATCTATGGCGGGGGGGCCGGGCCCTGGATCGCCTGCATGCTGTTCTTCCAGCTGGTGCTCCTGGGAGGCTACGGCTATGCCCATGGCTTGGCGCGAAGGCTCGGAACCCCGGCCTTCCTGAGGATCCACGGTGCCCTGGCCTTGGCGTCCCTGGGCGTTCTGGCCCTGGGATTCCGTCAAGGCGCCGCGCCCTGGCTCCCCGCGCCCGGCACGGAAGCCGGGTCCGCCTTTCCGCCCCTCGCGATCCTTGGGACCCTTGCCGTCTCAGCCGGGGCGCCACTGCTGCTGCTGGCCTCCACCTCGCCTCTCATCCAGGCGGCCTTCGCGAGCCTCCATCCAGGGAAGGATCCCTACCGTCTCTACGCAGTTTCCAATGCGGGCTCCCTCGGCGGACTGCTCTCCTACCCCTTCCTCGTGGAGCCCTTCCTGGATTTGAAGGTGCAGGCGTGGGTCGCGGCCTTGCTGTTCGTCGTGTACCTCGGCCTGCTCTTTGTCTTGTTGTCCCGCGTCAAGACCGCGGCCCTCGAAGCCACTGCGACGCCGGTCCCGGTCCCGGCGGGAGTTGCCTGGATGGATCGGTGGAAATGGATCGGCCTCTCCGCCCTCGGCACCCTCTGGCTTTGCGCCGTGACCAACCGGATCTCCACAGACGTGGCCTCCATGCCCCTGCTCTGGATTCCACCCCTTGCCGCCTACCTGCTCACCTTCATCCTGGTCTTCGAGACTTCCTGGTCCTTCTCGGGGCCCGGTTGGCGGGTGGGACTGATCCTGCTCGTCGCCGTGCTGGCATGGATCCTGGGCGGCTCGTCCCTGTTCAATGCGCTGCACAGCACCTGGGGAACTCAGTCGCTCGCCGTGTTCAACCCGCTGGCCCGGAGTCTGCTCTGGCTGAATGGGCATCTCGCGGCGAGCGTGGCGTTGACCATTTTCGCCGGCGCCGCAGCCTGTCTCCTGGTCCACGCGCGACTTGGCAGCATGCGCCCCGCGCCGATGGCGCTTACGGAGTACTACCTGTGCATCTCGGTGGGGGGTGCGACGGGCGGGCTGTTCGTCAGCCTCCTGGCGCCCATCCTCTTCGATCAGGCCTATGAACTCGGACTGGCCACCGCCATCACGGGAGGCCTGGTCGTGCTCTCCTTCAGGCAGGGTGGATCCTGGCTCCGCTGGCCAGGGCTGGCCCTGGGGACCGTTACGGCGGGCCTCGCGGCCTTCACGGTCCTGTTCCAGGCGACGGACCGTACGCGGTTCTATGGTCGGGACTTTTTCGGGACTCTGAATATTCAGTACATCAGTCCGGGTCTCCTGAAGCTCTACCACGGTGGCACCAGCCATGGACTTCAATTCGCCAAGGAGCCTCTCCGTCCCGCGAGCTATTACGGGAACGATTCGGGTATCGGTGTGGTCCTCAGGACGCTCAACAGGGAAAGAACCCGGATGCGGGTGGGCCTCGTGGGGCTCGGTGTGGGCAACACCGCCGCCTTCGGGCGGGCGGGGGACGAGTACGTCTTCTTCGAAATCAGCCCGAAGATCATCGAGGTCGCCGGCCTTCAGGGCACATTCTTTTCCGTGTTGAAATCCACTCCCGCCACTGTGCGGGTCCTGCAGGGCGATGGTCGCCTCCTCGCCGATTCAGAGGCAAAGGCCCATGGCCCCTACGATGTGCTGTTGATTGATGCCTTCGCAGGGGGGCATATCCCGGCCCACCTGCTCACGGTGGAGGCCCTTGCAGGCTATGCGTCGAACCTGAAGGAAGGCGGTGTCCTCGTGTTGCACGTGAGCCACCACCTGCCCCTCGACCAGCAGGCCGCCGCCAACCTGAAGGCTGCAGGCTTGACGGGTCTGCTCATCCCCCATGGACGCGTACTGGAACGGCTTTCCACCGGAGGGTCCGTGCAGGTCGAAAGCGTATCCGCCTATTGGATCGTTTCACGTCGCCCTGAAATAGTCCTGCGTCCCGAGTTCCTGCGCGTTGCTGCGAGAGCTCAGCTGCAACCGGGCATGGTTCCAGATTCTCCGGAATTGACGCAGATGGCCTCTATGCAAGACGTCGAGACCGCCGCCCTGCAACCCTGGACCGACCAGCGGCATGGGCTCTCTACGCTTCTGTTCCACGCCCTGCGAGGCTCGGGCGGTCGAGGGAAATGAGGCTCCCGTTGATCTGGCGCGCCCTCAGCCCTTGAGCGCCGCGAGCTGTTCAAGCACGGCCTGCACGTGGCCCTTCACGCTCACTTTGGGCCATACGTGGCGGATGATGCCTTTCGGATCCACGAGGAAGGTGCTGCGGATGATGCCTTCCACCTCGCGGCCGTACATGAGCTTCTTGCCCCAGGCACCCAGCGGGGTGAGCAGCTGCTTCTCAGGGTCTGAGAGGAGGGCGAAAGGCAGCTCGTGCTTGACGATGAACTTCTGGTGGCTCGCCGCGCCGTCCCGGGAGAGGCCGTAGACCTTCGCGCCCGCGGCCTGCAGCCGGGGCCACGCGTCGCGGAAATCACAGGCTTCGGTGGTGCACCCCGGTGTCAGATCCTTGGGATAGGCGTAGATCACCACCCAGGAGCCGGCGAGATCCTTCGCGGTCATGGTGCGTCCCTGCTCGTCGGTGAGCTGGAACTTGGGGAGAGGCTTGCCGAGGAGGGTCATGGGGTTGGCTCCGGAAGGGGGCGAAGGCTCCATGCTAGGGCGAGGACCACGCCGAGGGCAGCCCATCCCAGGGCCGTCGGGCCCGTGGCGAAGCGGGGCAGCTGTTCCTGAAGCACCAGCCCGAGGGAATCGTGCTGGGGCCCAGGACCAAGGCCGAGCAGCCGCAGGGTCGCTTCGGCCCACAAGGCTCCGATCCAGGCGGTGGGAAGCTGGAGGGAGGCCTTGGACCACAGGAAGGGGGCCCAGCGGCGGAGACTGGAGGCCCGTGACCCTCCGAGGGTGCGTTCCGCTTCCCAGGCCGGGCCACGCAGCCAGGGATCGAGGGCGGCCGCCAGGGGCGCTTCCAGGTGGAGGGCCAGGAGCAGGGCCAGCAGCAGGGCCAGCCCGGCCCAGGAGAGGCCGCCCACCGCCCCGGCCAGGGGCAGGAGCAGGAGGAGGGGCGGCGCGTTGCGCAGGGCCGACCGGGCCGGGCGGAACCGCGGTTCGAGGACCGCGAGGGCGAGGGCCAGGGTCAAGGCGAGCAGCGCCGCGGCGGTGGCGAAGCCCGCGCTGCGGAAGGCCGCGACGAGGATCCGAAGCAGCCCGTCCCGGCCCAGGTCATCGGTGCCCAGGAGGTGGCGCAGGGAGGGACCCAGCTCGGCGTCCACAGGACTCAGGGGCACTTCCGGGAGGAAGAGCGCCGCCAGGAGCAGGAGCCGTCCCTTCACGCGACCTGCCGGCGGCTGGTTTCCGTCACCAGCCAGGCCAGCCCGAAGGCGGCGATCCAGGCGGCGAGCCCCGCGTGGTCCCGTGCCGCGACGCGGCCGGACCAGTCGGACCCGAGGCCCCGCACGTTCAGGAGCCGTTCCAGGACCAGGGTGGCGGTGATCCAGACCGGCAGTCGCGCCGCGAGCCAGGAGGGCAGGAGGCGGACGAGGGCCGGGCTCCGCCACCGGCCGCGAAAAGCCGTACCCCAGGCCGCGGGGAAGGGGAACTCGGCGGGCAGGGCCTGGGAAAGCCAGCGGACCTCGCCGGGCAGGGCCGAAACCAGCAGCGCCACCATCCAGGTCCCGAAGCCCGGGTGGCCCCAGGCGGCGGGTCGCAGGGCCAGGAAGCCCGCGCCCCAGAGGAGGTCGGGCACCGCCTCCCAGAGGCCGAGCAGCCGGCTGCGGGCGGCCCGTGGACCCCAGGCCCGGGCCATTCCCAGGCTCGCCACCACGAGGATCGCGAAGGCCGCGGTGGTGGGCAGGAGGATGGCCCAGGGGAAGGGCGGGGCCTGGGCGGCCTTCCAGGTGGAGCCCGGCAGCCCCCAGGCGCAGGCGAGGAGCAGGGCCCAGACCGCAAGCCCCTGGCGCCAGTCCTTCATTGCTTCCAGCGCCAAGCCGATGGCCCAGGAGTCGTAAGGTAGAGGCCCAAGGGGCTGGGCGCGGCTTCGAGGCGCGCATCCACCCAGACCACGGAGGTGAAGTCGACGAGGGGCAGGGCGCCCGGATCCTCCGACCAGGCCTTTTGCAGTTCCCGCCACTGGGGCGCGTCCGCGGCGCGAAGCCTGGGCAGCAGCGCGGCGAGCTTCGGGTGCGTCCACCCGGTGAAGTTCATGGGCCCCTTGGGCTCAACATATTCGAGGGCCGACCAGGGATGGGGATCGAAGAGGACCGTGACGCAGGCCAACTGGAACTTCCCCTCCGTCAGGTTCCGGAAGATCAGCCCCGCCTCCACGGGCTGCAGGTCCAGTTCCACGCGATCCTTGGCGGCGCGGGCCCGCAGGGCCATGAGGGCCTTCTGGACGTAGTCGTCCCCGGCGGTGTACTGGAGTTCGAGGCGGTCGGGCCTGGCGCCCAGGGGAGACGAGATCGCCATCGGAGGATGCCCGAGGGTTTCCGGCCACAGGCCCCGGCTGGGCCGTCCCTTGACGCCCAGGAACCCCTCGGGAAAGGCCTCCGCGCGCCACCGCTCCAGCCAGCCGAGCGCGCCCTTCCACCGGCTCCACACCACCACCTGGGCATGGATGGGCTGGCGGATCTCCCGGAAGGCGGGCGGCACCGCGAGCTCCTTCCTGGCGGGTGGGACGCCGATGTGGAGCCACCCTTTCCGCAGGGCGTCGAGGATGCCGTTCTCATCGGGGATCATCCGGAAGTGGAAGCCCGCCACCCTGGGGTGCAGGAAGTGGGGCCGGGCCTTGAGGAACCACTCGTCCCCCTTGCGTTCATAGAGGAAGGGCCCGCTGCCGAGGGCGGCCGCGCCCTTTCGGGCGATGGGAATGCGGCCCAGTTCGCGGAGCAGCCGTTCCACGGGCTTCGGGCTCGTCACCCGCACTTCCTGGCCGGAGCCGCTCACCAGGACGGCGTCCAGGATGCCCCGCTTCGTCGGTCCCGCCTCGGGGTCCGACTGGATCGCCTGGTAGGTCCAGACGACATCCTCCGCCCGCACGGGACTGCCGTCGGCGAAGGTGGCATCGGCGCGAAGGCGGAACCGCAGGCTGTTTCCCTGAAGGCGCCAGGACAGCGCCAGGCGCGGGACGGGACTTCCCTTCGTGTCCAGGCCCACCAGGGCATCCCCGGCCAGGGCCTGCAGAATGGCCTGTTCATGCCCCTCGCCGCGGACGAAGTCGAGGGGCCCTGGATCCCGCTGGAAGGATTCCTCGACGATCCTGCCCTGCGCCGCCAAGGCGAGGGAGGCGAGCAGAGCGAAAAGCAGCCTCTTCATGGCGCTCTCCGTAGGGATTGGTTTGGGTTGGTGGGTGGAAGCATGGCCGGACCGGGACGCCCTGCCAAGGGCAGGGATGCGGAGGACTCGGGTACGCTGGATGCGTGTCTGAACATGCATCTTCCGGTGCCAAGCCGTCCCGGTTCTGGTGGTGGCCCCTGCTGGCCTCCCACCGTCCGACCCTGATCCAAGGCCTGGCCGCCACCCTCCTCTGCAGCGCGGCGGCGGCCTTCGTCCCCTTCTGGGCGGGCCGCGCCGTGCACGCCCTTGAATTGAAGCAGTTCGACCAGTCCCGCCACCTGCTGGTCTGGATGCTGGTCTTCACCGCCGCCGCCGGCGTCGGGCGCTATGGCATGCGCAACATCCTCATCGGGCTCAGCCGGGAGATCGAGCGGGAGCAGCGCGAGGAACTGTTCGCCTACTACCTGGCCCGCCCCTTCACCTTCTTCGAACGCAACCGCATCGGGGACCTCATGGCCCGCATCGGTGATGACGTGAGCACCGTCCGCATGGCCACGGGGCCCGGCCTCATGAGCTTCCTGCAGACCGCGAGCATCCTGCCGGTCACCCTCGCCCTCATGTTCCACGCCTCCGTGCCCCTCACCTTCGCGGTGATGGCGCCCTTCGCCCTTCTGGCGGCGGGGTTCTACATGGTCGGCCGATGGAGCCACAAGGTTCAGCAGAAGATCCAGTTGGTCACCAGCGCCCTCAACACCTTCAGCCACGAGACCATCCAGGGCGAAAAGGTGGTGCAGGCCTTCGGATTGGAAGACCTCCGCATCTCCCGCTTCGAGGACCTGAGTCGGAAGCAGGCGGACCTGAACATCCGGCAGACGGCCCTCTTCGGCGCCTACGGACCGCTGGCCATCCTCATGGGCGGCGCCTCGGCGCTGATCCTCGTGGCCCTCGGCGGCAAGATGGTGACGCAGCAGCGTCTGTCCCTGGGCGACCTCACGGCGTTCACGGGCTTCCTGGCGGCCCTGGCCTGGCCGGTGATGAGCCTGGGCTGGGCGGTGAACCTCTTCCAGCGCGCAAGGGCCGGCCAGGAACGCATCGCCCAGATCCTCGCCAGCGAAGAGGCTCCGGTGCCCGCGGCGGCGGCGGCGGCTCCGGGCCACCCCGTCGCCATGCGCCTTGAGTCGCTTTCCTACCGTTTCGAAAGTGGCCGCGGGCTGGGTCCCCTGGACCTCCAGGTTCCCGCCGGCGGCAGCCTCGCCGTCCTCGGCGGCATCGGGTCGGGCAAGACCCTTCTGCTGCAGCTCCTCGCGGGGCTGAGGCAGCCCCAGTCCGGCCGTCTCCTGACGGATGGCGCAACCCTGGATCTGGACACGCTGCGGCGTCACTGGGGCGGCCTGGGCTGGGTGCCGCAGGAGGCCTTCCTCTTTTCCAGCACCCTCCGGGAGAACCTCACCCTGGGCCGGCCCGGCGCCACGGAGGAGGAGATCTGGGAAGTGGCCCGGGCGGTCACCCTGGACGACCTCGTGCGCCGCCTGCCGGATGGCCTCGACACGGTGGTGGGCGAGCGGGGCGTGGCCCTGTCCGGAGGGGAGCGCCAGCGCACCGCCCTGGGCCGGGCCCTCCTCCGCAAGCCCGGTCTCCTGCTTCTGGACGACGCCCTGTCGGCGGTGGATGCGGAGACCGAAAGCCGCATCCTGGAAAACCTCCGCTCGTACCTGGGCGCCACCACCCTCGTCATGGCGACCCACCGGGTCTTCGTCGCGGAGCTGTGCGCCCGCGTGCTGGTGCTGGAGGAAGGCCGGGTCTCCCAGCTGGGCTCACCGGAGGAGCTGGCCGGACAGACGGGCACCTTCGCCCGGCTCAAGCGGCTCCAGAGCCTGGAGCGCGAACTGCTCGCTGGGGCCTGAACCGGCGGTTCAGGCCGTCAGGCGCCTTCGATGAAGGTCACCTTGTTGATCTCGTTGAAGGTGGTGAGGCCCATGCGCACCTTCTCCAGGGCGCTCTCGCGCAGGCTCTGCATGCCGTTGCGGCGGGCGGCGGCCTTGACGTCCCGGATGGGGGCGCGGTTGGTGAGCATCTCCCGCAGCTCGTCGCTCATGCCCATGAACTCGATGATGGCCTGCCGGCCGCGGAAGCCCGTGCCGTGGCAGTCCACGCAGCCGGCCTTGTCGAAGAAGGTGCCGGCGGTGGCCCAGGCCGGATCCACGCCATTGTCGATGAGGTTCTGGGGCGTGGGTTCCGTGGGCCGCTTGCACTTCGGGCAGAGGGTCTTCACCAGGCGCTGGGCCAGGATGCAGTTCAGGGCGGAGACGAAGTTGTAGATCTCCACGCCCATGTACTGGAAGCGGCCGATGACGTCGAGGGTGTTGTTGGCGTGCACCGTGGTGAACACCAGGTGGCCCGTGAGGGCGGACTGGATGGCGATCTGCGCCGTCTCCGAGTCGCGGATCTCGCCCACCAGGATCTTGTCCGGGTCGTGGCGGAGGATGGAGCGCAGGCCCACGGCGAAGGTGAGGCCCTTCTTCTCGTTCACCGGGATCTGGCAGATGCCGTCCAGCTGGTACTCGACGGGGTCCTCGATGGTGATGAGCTTGTCCTCCGGATTGCGGATCTCGCTGAGGATGGCGTACAGCGTGGTGGTCTTGCCGGAACCCGTGGGACCCGTGACCAGGAACATGCCGTAGGGTTCCTTGGAGAAGCGCCGCAGCTGCTTCAGCTCCTTTTGCGAGAAGCCCAGGATGTCCAGGTTGAGGCTCTTGAACTCCTCGCTCAGGTTCTCCTTGTCCAGGATGCGGATGACCGCGTCCTCGCCGTGGATGGTGGGCATGATCGAGACGCGGAAGTCGATGGCCCGGCCGCGCACCTTGAGCTTGAAGCGGCCGTCCTGGGGCTTGCGCTTCTCGGCGATGTCCAGCTCCGACATGACCTTGATGCGGCTGATGATGGGCGAGGCGAAGCGCTTGTCGATGGGCTCGGCGGCGGGGTAGAGGCTGCCGTCGATGCGGTACTTGATGAGGAAGCCCGTCGCCGTGGTCTCCATGTGGATGTCGGAGGTGCGCCGCTGGAGGGCGTTGAAGATCGTCGTGTCCACGAGGCGCACGATGGGGGCCTCGTCCTTGTCGGTGAGGCGCTCCAGGTCCAGCACCTCGTCGTCCACGTCCTCCTCGCGGAGCACCTGCACCTTGAGGGCCTCGCCGGCCTCGTCCAGCACCTTCTGGCCGCTCTCGGACTTCTTCAGCACCTCGGCGATCTGGTTCGCCGGGGCCCCGTGGAACTTGAGGCGCCGCTTCAACTGGACCCGCAGGAGATCCTGGGTGACCACGTCGAGGGGATCCGCCATGGCGATGAGCAGGTCGCCATCCTTTTCCTGCACCGGCACGAAGTGGTGCTTGAGCATCAGGTCGATGTTGATGGCCTGGAAGAGGCCGAAGTCGACGGCCTCCTTCGTCAGGTCCATGCTGGGGTAGAGGCTGGTCCGCAGCTCGGTCTTCGTGGATTCGCCGGGGCCGGGGATGACCAGGGTCAGGTCGCCCGGAGTGACCGTGCGCTCCATCAGCTCCGGGAGGGGCGGCTCGGAAGTCGGGGGGGCTGGGTTCTGCGTGTCCATGTCCCATCTTATGCCGGGGGACCGGAGAAAGGTTCTCGGGAACCCTCGGCTGGAGGCCCATGCGCCCACGCGGAAAAAACCGGCGTCACCCGCGCCGACTGAAGGGTGAAGCCTGTTTTCTCGCGTTGACCGGCCCCCGATCCAAGGCCCAGAATGGGTCGGTTGGGGGGGAACCCATGCAGGGCTATGCACCAATCTTGCTACTTCTGATGATCGCCGTCTCGCTGCCGGTGCTGGTCTGGACCCTGTCCCGGCTGCTCCGGCCGGATTTCTACAGCAAGGCCAAGTACAGCACCTACGAATGCGGCATCACGCCGGTCACGGAGGCGCGGGAGAAGTTCAACGTCCGCTACTACCTCATCGCCGTGATGTTCCTGGTCTTCGACGTGGAGTCCGTCTTCCTCTTCCCCTGGGCCCTGCAGATGAAGGAGTTGGCCCTCTTCGGACTGGTGGAGATGGGGATCTTCCTTTTCCTGCTGCTCTTCGGCTACGGCTACATCTGGTCCAAAGGCGCCCTCACCTGGGAGTAAGAACATGTCCGCTCTGAACCAGCCCACCGCGCTGGAGCATGTGCTCATCACCACCAAGGTGGAAAAGGTCATCAACTGGGCCCGGGCCTCGTCCGTATGGCCCATGACCTTCGGCCTCGCCTGCTGCGCCATCGAAATGATGGCCGCCGGCGCCTCCAAGTTCGACTTCGACCGCTTCGGCGCCGGCATCTTCCGCGCCACGCCGCGCCAGTCGGACCTGATGATCGTGGCCGGCACCGTGACCTACAAGATGGCCCCGGTGATCAGGAAGCTCTACGACCAGATGCCCGAGCCCAAGTGGGTGATCGCCATGGGCTCCTGCGCCACCGCCGGCGGGCCCTTCGACAGCTACCACACCATCCAGGGCGTGGACAAGATCGTGCCCGTGGACGTCTACATCCCCGGCTGCCCGCCCCGGCCCGAGTCGCTGATCTACGGCTTCCTGAAGCTGCAGGACAAGATCATGACCAGCAGCATCGCCGACCGGTACAAGGAGATCTTTGAACCCGTTGAGGCGGCGAGCTGACCATGGCCATCACGAAAGTCTGGATCGAAGAAGGGTGCATCGTCTGCAACGCCTGCGAGGCCGAGTGCCCGGACGTCTTCCTGGTCACCGCCGACAGCTGCCACATCAAGGCCGACAGCCGGGTGGATGGCAAGCAGGATGAGAATCTGGTCGCCAAATCCGAGCTGAAGGCCGACCTCCACCGCAGCCTGGAGGACGCCATCGTGGCCGCCGCCGCCGGCTGCCCGGTGAACGTGATCAAGTACGAGCAGGTCGCCAATGCTGCGGAGGCACCCGCGGCCCCGCCCGTGGATGCCGAGATCGACGCGGCCCTGGGCAAGGCCCTGGGCGCGCCGGAGCCCGCTCCGTCCGCGGCACCCGCCCCGGCCGCAGCCCCCGCGCCAGCCGTGGTCGCCGCCGCCCAGGCTCCCGAGGCCGCCACCGACAAGCCCCGCATCACGAAGGTCTGGATCGAAGAGGGCTGCATCGTCTGCAACGCCTGCGAAGCCGACAGCCCAGAGGTCTTCCGCGTCACCGAGACCACCTGCATGATCAAGCCCGGCGTGCGGCTGGACGGCAAGGAGACGGAGAACCGCCAGGAGAAGAACGGACTCAAGCCCGAGGACGGCGAACGCCTGATGGACAGCATCATCGCGGCGGCCAAGGGCTGTCCGGTGAATGTCATCAAGTACGACGTCTTCGGCAATGTGCCCGCCGCCGAGGAAGCCCCTGCCGCTGCGGCGGCGGATTCCGGACCCTACGTCTACGATTACAAAGCCGCACCGAACCGCCAGGTCGCCATGCCCAAGACCGCGCCCCTGGCGAGCTTCCACGCCTACGAAGCCGAGCAGAAGGCCCTGGCGGAGGCCGACGAGGCCAAGTGGCAGAAGCAGCTCGCCGATTTCGAGACCGCCAAGGCCAAGGCCGCCGCGGAAGGCAAGGACGCTCCGAAGCCGCCGGTGCGCGCCGTGCCCCGCAAGGACGACAACGACCTCAAGTTCCCCGCGCCCACGGACGCCAAGGACCCCGACCTGCTCCGACTCCACGCCCTCCTGGGGGACAAGGTGAGCCAGTCCTTCGAGCAGGCCGGGGAACTGACCTGCCAGGTGCACCCCGACTGCATCCTCGAGACCCTGATGCTCTGCAGAGGGGACCACGAGCTGAACTACGAGATGCTCGCGGACCAGACGGCCACCCACTATCCGGCCGCCGAAGGCTTCGACTTCAGCATCGTCTACCACCTCACCTCCATCGCCCGCCGCAAGCGCCTGCGCCTGCGGGTGCTCGTGAAGGAAGGGCAGGTGGTCGACAGCGCGACCCAGGTCTATCCGTCCGCCAACTGGATGGAGCGGGAAATCTGGGACATGCTCGGCATCCGCTTCGAGAACCACCCGGACCTGACCCGCATCCTCTGCCCCGAAGGCTGGGAGGGCTTCCCGCTCCGCAAGGAGTACCCGACCCTCGGCTGGGGCCAGCGCGACATCGATTTCCGCGAGGACCGGGCGGGCGTCGTGATGCGCATGGCCATGGAAAAGGCGGGGCAGATGGGCATCAATCTCGTCGTCCCGAAGGCTGATTGAACATGATCCCGAAGGCTGACTAGGAGTCGAAGTGTTCAAGACTGAGGAAATGGAGATCAACCTCGGGCCCCAGCACCCGTCCACCCACGGCGTGCTGCGGGTGAAGCTGCGGCTCGACGGCGAGACCGTCGTCAAGTGCACGCCGATCATCGGCTACCTGCACCGGGGCGTGGAGAAGATCTGCGAGGACAAGACCTACTTCCAGGGCCAGGTCTGGACCGACCGCATGGACTACGTGGCCTCCGTCAGCAACAACCTGGGCTGGGCCGAAGGCGTGGAGAAGCTCTTCGGCATCACGGTGCCCCGCCGCGCCCACTACATCCGCACGATGCTCACCGAGTTGAACCGCCTGAGTTCCCACCTGCTGTGGCTGGGGACCCACGCCCTCGACATCGGCGCCATGACCGTCTTCCTCTATGCCTTCCGGGAACGCGAGCAGATCCTCGACTGCTTCGAAGCCTTCTGCGGGGCCCGGCTCACCACCACCGCCTTCCGCATCGGCGGCCTGCGGGAGGACCTGCCTCCCGGCTTCATCAAGCAGGTCCAGGCCTTCCAGGACCGCTTCCTGGACTGCCTCGATGAGTACGAGACCCTCCTAACCGAGAACCGCATCTGGAAGAAGCGCACCGTCGGCGTGGCGCTGCTGAACGCCGACGACGCCATCGCCCTGGGGGTCACGGGCCCGGTGCTCCGCGCCGCCGGCAATCCCTACGACATCCGCAAGGCCTTCCCCTACGCGGCCTACGCCGAGATGCAGTTCGACGTGCCCACCCGCACCGCCGGCGACACCTACGCCCGGTATCAGGTGCGCCTCGAGGAGATGCGCCAGAGCCACCGCATCATCCAGCAGTGCGTCGACGGCCTGCCGGAAGGCCCCGTGATGGCGAAGCTGCCCAAGGTGCTGAAGAGCGAGGTCAACGAGGTCTACCACGCCATCGAGGCCCCGAAGGGGGAGCTCGGCTACTACTTCGTGGGCGAGAAGGGCAGCCAGAACCCCTACCGCATGCATGTGCGGGCGCCGAGCTTCGTGAACCTGCAGGCCCTCCCCAAGATGACCGAAGGCAAGCTCCTCGCCGACGTCATCGCCGCCATCGGAACTCTCGACGTTGTGCTCGGCGAGGTGGATCGATGATTCGCCGAGCCGTCAAACGTCTGGCCGAAGTGGACCGATAAGGATGATGACGATGCCCATGACCTTGACTCAGCTGGTGGTGATGGCCCTCCTCCAGATCGTGCTGCTCCTCGCCTTCGTCATGATGCTGGTGCCCCTGATCACCTTCGCCGAACGCAAGGTGATCGCCTACGTGCAGGTGCGCCTCGGCGCGACCCGCACCGCCGGCGGCCTCTGGGGCGCCCAGGCCGGGAGGACCCACAAGTCCCGGACCCTGACCGGCGGCCTCAACGGCCTGATGTGGTACCTCGGCCGGGTCCCCATGCTCTCCATCTTCCGGGGCCTGCCGGTCTTCATCGCGGACGCCGTGAAGCTGCTCACGAAGGAGGACATCGTCCCCGAAGGCGCCGACAAGGCCGTCTTCATCCTGAGCCCGGCGATTTCCGTCATATCGGCCTTCACCGTGTTCTCCGCCGTCGCCTTCGCCCCCGGCGCCCTCTTCACCTTCCCCGCGTGGTTCCCCATCGTCGGGGGGCTGCCCTTCAACGCCTTCCTCACGGACATCAACGTGGGCCTGCTCTTCATCCTGGGCATCTCCTCCGTGGGCGTGTACGGCATCGTGCTGGGCGCGTGGGCCTCGAACTCCAAGTACCCGCTCCTGGGCGGCCTGCGCAGCGCGGCCCAGATCATCAGCTACGAAGTGCCCCTCACCCTCAGCCTGCTGGTGCCCGTGATCCTCACCGGCAGCCTGAACTTCAACGAGATGGCCCGGCGCACCGCCACCGAGGTCCACTGGCTCGCCATCCCGCTGCTCTTCGTGGGCTTCTTCATCTACACCACCTGCGCCTTCGCCGAGACCAACCGCGTCCCCTTCGACCTCGCCGAGGCCGAGACCGAGCTGGTGTCGGGCTTCCACACGGAATACACCGGCATGAAGTTCAGTTTCTACTTCCTGGCGGAGTACGCGAACATGATCCTGGTGAGCGCGCTGGCCGCGGGCTTCTTCCTGGGCGGCCACTACCTGCTCCCCTTCGGGTTCCAGACCTTCCTCATGAAGGCCGGCGAGACGGCCTGGTTCAACCAGCCGTCCATCCTCTTCTTCCTGGGCAAGGTGCTCTTCCTGCTCTTCGTCTTCATCTGGGTGCGGGCGACGCTGCCGCGCTACCGCTACGACCAGCTCATGCACGTGGGCTGGAAGTATCTGATCCCGTACACCCTGGTCCTGATCTTCGTCGCGGCCCTCATCCGCTACATCGCCTGAGGACACCCCATGGCCGCCAGCTTCCTCCGCACCCTGATCCCCTTCGACATCTACGGAGGGATGAAACTCACCGGCAAGTATTTCGGCAAGGTCTTCATCCAGTCCAACCGCCAGAAGAAGCGCACCCACTTCACGGCGGAGTATCCCGAGGTGAAGGTCAAGCTGGCGCCCCGCTACCGCGGGCGGCTGCAGATGATCAAGGACGAGCAGGGCGAGATCAAGTGCGTCTGCTGCCTGGCCTGCGAGAAGATCTGCCCGACCCAGGTCATCACCATCGAGAAGGGCAAGAAGGAGGGGCGCAAGACGCCCTATCCCACCCGCTACGACTTCGAGATGGAGCGCTGCATCTTCTGCGAGTTCTGCGTTGAGAGCTGCGGCTTCGACTCCATCATCCTGAACCACCAGTTCGAGCTGGCCGCCTACAACCGCGAGGACTTCTCCCACGGCATGGAGGGCGGCTTCCAGAACATGTTCGACGTCACCCCCGTGGGCCACTACTCCGTGGCTGAAGACGTCCAGTAGTTCCCGCCACGCTCCCGCTTCGTCAAAGGCCCGCCATGGAAGCCCTCCTAGCCTCGATCGCCAAGAACATCTTCGTGATCTTCGGATTGCTGGCCGTCGGCGGCGCCACCGCGATGGTGGCCAGCCGCTCCGCCGTGCACAGCGTCCTCGCCTTCCTCTTCGCCATGCTCAACATCGCGGGCTGTTTCCTGGCCCTGGGCGCCGAGTTCCTGGGCATGGCCCAGATCCTCGTCTACGCCGGCGGCATCGTGGTGCTCTTCCTCTTTGTCGTGATGCTGGTGGAGATGGCCAAGGGCAAGGAGACCAACAAGGCGGTCTTCACGGCCCAGGCCAAGGTGGCCGCCCCCGTGGTGGTGGCCGGGGCCTTCGCCTTCCTCGCCGTGTTCAAGGACACGGTCTTCGGCGCCAGCGCCGCCCAGGCCCTCACCCTGAAGCCCGGTCTGGCGGAAGGCCTGGACGTGGCGAGGAACAACGCCCAGGCGGTCAGCCGAGGCCTCTTCGCCGACTACCTGCTGCCCTTCGAAGTGCTCAGCGTGATCCTCCTGGTCGCCCTGGTGGGCGCGGTGGTCCTGGCGAAAACGGAGCGTGTGTGATGGCCACCATGAACGCGGTCCTCTTCTTCTCCTTCCTGCTCTTCGCCATCGGGTGCGCCGGCATGCTGGTCCGCCGCAACGCCCTGGTGATGCTCATGAGCGCGGAACTGATGCTCAACGCGGCCAACCTGAACCTCATCGCCTTCGCCCGGCACTCGGGCACCGTGACGGGGCAGGCCTTCGCCCTGCTGGTCATGGGCTTCGCCGCGGCGGAGGTCGCGGTCGGCCTCGCCCTGGTGGTGGCCCTGTACCGCCGCAAGGACACCGTGAACGCCGACGACCTGAACCTCCTCAAGGGATGACGACGAGATGACGATGGAAACCGCCGCCGCCCAAGTCCTCCAGCACGCCGCCGGAGCCGCCAGCACCTCCTGGTGGCCCCTCTGGCTCATCGCCTTCCTGCCGGCCTTCGGCGCCCTCGTCAACGGCGTCAACGGCCTGCTCTTCCGCCGCCGGAACAACGACGGGTTCAAGAACACGACCTTCGTCAACGCCGTCGCTCTCGGATCCGTGGGCCTGGCCTTCCTGATCACCCTGTGGGGCTTCATCACGCTCCTGGGCATGCCTGCGGAATCCCGCAGCCTCCACTTCGACCTCTGGACCTGGTTCGACATGGGCGGCGCGCGGGTGAACAACGGCCTGGCCCAGATGGTCATGAAGTGGTCCTACAAGCTGGATCCCCTCTCCGCGGCCATGGGCCTGCTGGTCACGGGCGCGGGCTTCCTGATCCACCTGTTCAGCACCGGCTACATGGCCGAGGAGCAGAAGGACGGGCGCTACTGGCGCTTCATGACCTACCTGAACCTCTTCGTCTTCTCGATGCTCAACCTGGTGCTGGGCGCGAACATGCTGATGATGTTCCTGGGCTGGGAGGGCGTGGGCCTCTGCTCCTACCTCCTCATCGGGTTCTACTTCGAGAAGGAGTTCGCGGCGGTGGCCGGCAAGAAGGCCTTCGTCACCAACCGCATCGGCGACTTCGGCTTCGTGCTGGGCTTCGCCCTCCTCTTCATGCTCTTCGGCAGCGTGGACTTCGACACCATGATGGGCATGGTGCGGGGCGTGTCCCAGCAGCAGGCCATCACCATCCTCGGCCACACCGCCAGCCCCACCTTCTGGTTCAACCTCGCCGGCGGCTGTCTCTTCCTGGGCGCCGCGGGCAAGTCGGCCCAGATCCCGCTCTACGTATGGCTGCCGGACGCCATGGCGGGCCCGACGCCGGTGAGCGCGCTGATCCACGCGGCCACCATGGTGACCTCGGGCCTCTACATGATCGCCCGCCTCAACTTCATCTACGTGCAGGCGCCCCTGGCCTCGGACCTGGTGCTCTTCGTGGGTGCGCTGACGGCCCTCTTTGCCGCCTCCATGGGCCTCGCCCAGTACGACATCAAGAAGGTGCTGGCCTACTCCACCGTCTCCCAGCTGGGCTTCATGTTCATGGGCATGGGCGCCCAGTCCTACACGGCGGGCATGTTCCACGTGTTCACCCACGCCGCCTTCAAGGCCTGCCTCTTCCTCGGCGCCGGTTCCGTCATCACCGCCTGCCACCACGAGCAGGACATGCGGAACATGGGCGGCCTCAAGGACAAGATGCCCTGGACCTTCCGGTCCATGCTGATCGCCACCATCGCCATCGCTGGCATCGCCCCCTTCTCCGGCTTCTTCTCCAAGGACGAGATCCTCTGGAAGGTCTTTGAGCACGGGTTCAAGGGTGAAGGGACCTTCTACTTCGTCTGCTGGGGCATGGGCATGCTCGGCGCCTTCATGACGGCCTTCTACATGATGCGCCTCATGATCATGACCTTCTGGGGCGAGTACCGGGGCGCGGGGAACGATCCCTACGGCCTCACGGTGCCCAGCGAGGCCCATCACGGTGACGACCACGGCCACGATGACCACGGCCACGGGGATCACGGCCATGACGCCCACGCCGCCGCGGATCATGGCCACGACGACCACGGCCATGGCGATCACGGGCATGGCCATGACGACCACGGCCACGACGACCACGGTCCCAAGGAAGTGTCCTGGAACATGTGGGTGCCCGTCTTCATCTTCGCGTGCTTCGCGGCGGTGCTGGGCTTCCTGAACTATCCCCACAGCCTCCACAAGGTCCTGCCCATCGTTCCCGAGGAGCTGTTCAGCCACTGGCTGGAGCCGCTGCTCTACCAGATCCGCGCCCCCCACGCCGGGGAACACGCCATTCCCGCCATCGAGTACGGCCTGATGGCCCTCGCCACCTTCCTGTGGGCCCCCAGCGCGATGGTTCTGGCATGGGTGATCTACGGCCAGGATCCCTCCTGGTCCAAGGCCAAGGCCTTCGTGAAGCGCTACCCCGAGCTCTACGAGTGGGTGAACGCCAAGTACTACGTGGACGAGTTCTACGAAGCCATGCTCATCGGCCCCATCAAGCGCCTGAGTGCCCAGCTCTGGAGCTTCGACATCTGGGTGGTGGACGGCATGGTGAACGGCGCCGCAAGGTTCACGCTGGTGTGGGCCGAAGCCAGCTACTGGTTCGACGCCAAGATCGTGGACGGCACGGTGAACCTGGTGGCCTGGCTCATCCAGCAGACCTCCCTGGGCTTCAAGACGCTGCAGAGCGGCCGGGTGCAGAACTACGCCTTCGTGATGTTCCTGGGCTTCCTCGCCTTCGCCCTCTGGAAGTTCCTCGCCTGAACCGCCCCTTCGATTTCCTGATTTTCTGATTCGTTGAGTCTGGAGTCCCCATGAGCACGATGACCTTCCTGATGCTGGCGGCCACCTTCCTGCCGCTCCTCGGCGCCCTCGGCCTGCTGGCCGTGCCCAAGGAGAACCGGCGGGCCTTCGAGGTGGGGGCGGTGGCCATCACCATCGTCAGCTTCCTCATGAGCGTGCCCTTCTGGTTCGACGCCCTGGGCATGGCCGGCGAGATGCACAAGGTCCAGTGGGCCTGGGCGGTGGACTGGATCCCCTCCATGGGCGTCAAGTTCAGCGTGGGCATGGACGGCATCAGCCTGATCCTCTGGCTCCTCACCACCTTCCTCGGGCCCATCGGCGCCGCCTGTTCCTGGGGCAACATCGACGAGCGCCACAAGGAGTACTACGTCTGGCTCCTGGTGCTCCAGACCTCCATGCTCGGCGTCTTCATCGTCCAGGACATGTTCGTCTTCTACGTGTTCTGGGAAATCATGCTGGTCCCGATGTACTTCCTCATCGGCATCTGGGGCGGCCCGCAGAAGCTCTACGCCGCCATCAAGCTCTTCCTCTACACCCTGGGCGGTTCCGTCCTGATGCTGGTGGCGATCCTGGCCATCTACTTCCTGCAGCACACCGCCACGGGCACCTACGACTTCAGCATCGCCTCCTTCCAGGCCATGGCTTCAACCATCGCCCAGCAGAGCCACACCTTCCAGATCCTGATCGCCCTGGCCTTCTTCGTCGGCTTCGCCATCAAGGTGCCGATGTTCCCCTTCCACACCTGGCTGCCGGACGCCCACGTGCAGGCGCCCACCGCCGGCTCCGTGATCCTGGCGGGCATCCTGCTGAAGATGGGCACCTACGGCTTCCTGCGCTTCATGCTGCCCATCGTGCCGAACGCCACCAAGGAGCTGCTGCCCTGGTTCGTCGCCCTGTCCATCATCGGCATCATCTACGGCGCCCTGGTGGCCATGATCCAGAAGGACATGAAGAAGCTGGTGGCCTACTCCTCCGTGAGCCACCTGGGCCTCTGCATGCTGGGCATGTTCGCCTTCAACCCCAACGCCATGAAGGGCGCCCTGTTCCAGATGGTGAACCACGGCATTTCGACGCCTGGACTCTTCCTTGCGGTGAGCGTGGTCTACGAGCGCCGGCACACCCGCATGATCGCGGACTACGGCGGCCTGTCGAAGACCATGCCCGTCTACGCCACGATCTTCATGATCATGACCATGAGCTCCATCGGCCTGCCGGGCCTGAACGGGTTCATCGGCGAGTTCGCCATCCTGGCGGGCACCTTCCAGACCTGGCCCTGGGCCGCGGTGCTGGCCACCACCGGCATCATCCTGGGCGCCGCCTACATGCTCTGGATGTACCAGCGGGTGATGTTCGGACCCATCAACGCCGTGAACGCGGAGATGGCCGACCTCAACACCCGCGAGATCCTCGTCTTCGCGCCCCTGGTGGTCGCCGCCTTCTGGCTGGGCCTCTACCCCAAGCCCCTGATGACCCTCCTGGAAGCCCCCGTGGCCAAGCTGGTGGAGCAGGTCAGCCCGGGCTACCACGCCGCCGCCCGGCTCGCGGAAGTCCAGGCGAAGGCCGCCGCCACCGGCATGCGCGGCATGGAAGCCCCGCCTGAGGCCCACGGCGCCGCCGCTGGCGAGGGCCACGCCGTTGCCGCCCCTGAAGGCCACGCCGCTCCCGCCGCCGGCGCCAAGGCCCCTGAGCACGGGGGCCACTGATGAACGGTTTCGCAGCTGGGCTCTGGGAGTCCCTGGTCAGCGGCTCCAAGCTGATCTGGCCCCAGATCTTCCTCACTTTCGCGGCCACGGTGATGCTCTGGCCCGCGGACCTCTTCGTGGAGAAGGCCCGCAAGCACGTCTGGGCGCCCATCACCATGGTCATCCTCGCCCTCACCGGCGCGCTGATCTACCTCACCGAGCCCGGCGTGGGCTTCTCCGACATGTACAAGGTGGACGGCCTCACCAAGGGCTTCCAGGCCCTCATCGTCCTGGCGGCCTTCCTGGCGGTGATGCTTTCCCAGAAGCTTCTGGACGCCCTGCGGGAGCAGACCGTCGAGTACTACGCCCTGATCCTTTTCAGCCTCGTGGGCATGCTTACCCTGGTCGGCGCCACGGACCTGATGACGGTCTACTTCTCCATCGAACTGATGGCCATCTGCATCTACATCCTGGTGGCCTACCTGCGGGACCAGAACCGCGGCGTGGAAGCGGGCCTGAAGTACTTCCTGCTGGGGGCCTTCAGCAGCGGCATCCTGCTCTACGGCATGTCCCTGGTCTTTGCCGCCGTGGGCGGCGTGACCACCAACCTGGCGGAACTGAACCGTCTGCTGCCCGTCGTCCCCCAGTCCTCCAGCCTGCTGGTCTTCTCCGGCGTCCTGATGGTGCTGGTGGGCCTGTGCTTCAAGGTGGCGGCGGTGCCCTTCCACATGTGGAGCCCGGACGCCTACGAAGGCGCGCCGACCCCCATCACCGCCTTCATGGCCACGGCCCCAAAGGCCGCCGCCATGGGCGCCTTCCTGCGGGTCTTCGGCACCGGCTTCGCCGGCGTCAGCTCGGACTGGATGCTGCCCCTCAGCTACGTGGCCGGGGCCAGCATGATCCTCGGCAACATCGCCGCCGTGCGCCAGCAGACCATGAAGCGCCTCCTGGCCTACTCCTCCATCGCCCACGCGGGCTACATGCTGCTGGGGGTGCTGGGCAAGGGCGTGGACAACGCCCAGGCCGTCTGGCTCTACCTCCTCACCTACCTCGTGATGAACACCGGCGCCTTCGCGGTGGTGATCATCCTCCAGGGCAAGGGCGAGGGTGAGCGCATCGACGACTTCCGGGGGCTGGCCAAGCGGCGCCCCTTCCTGGCCTTCGCCATGATGATGTTCCTCCTGAGCCTCGCGGGCATCCCGCCCCTGGTGGGCTTCTTCGGCAAGTTCTACCTCTTCAAGCTGGCGGTGGAATCCGGCCTCACCACCCTGGTGGTCATCGCCCTCGTCACCTCGGCCATCAGCGCCTTCTACTACCTGGGCGTGGTCAACCAGATGTACTTCAAGGAGCCCGCGGACCTGCCCGAGGGCGCCGAGCCCGAAGTCCTCAGCACGGGCATGACCCTCATCGTCGGCGTCACCTGCGTGCTGACCCTGGTGGGCACCCTCGCCGGCCCCTGGCTGGTGAACACCATGTTCCGGATCACCTGGATCTGAACCCAGGCCTAAGCTGCAAGCGCGGGCTCGGGAAACCCCGGACCCGCGCCTTTTCTTGGATGGCTTCTCTTGGGTGGACCGATGAGCTTCATCAGGCCGGGGAAGGGGGGCGCGGACCCCAAGGAGCGGGCCCTCTGGGGCGACCTGGTCTCCCTGGGCATGGTCTTCCCCATCGCCATCGTCCTGGGCTGGTTCCTGGGGAAGTGGATCGGCGGCAAGTTGGGTCACCCCGAAGCCGGCAGCCTCATCGGCCTCTTCTGGGGCGTCGCCACGGGGTTCTATGAGCTCTACAAGGTGACGATGCGGTTGAACCGGAAGAAGGGACCTGGCCCCGGCGACGGCGAGGAAAAAAATGGCGGCGCCTGATCCCGGCACAGGCCTGCTCCGGCGGGTCACCCGCTGGCACTACCTGCTGATCCCGGCGGGGGCCGGGCTCTGGGCCCTCCTCCTGGGCCGGGATGCCGCCCTGGCCTTCCTGCTGGGCGGCCTGATCAGCCTCGGCTTCTGGTCCCTCCACCGCTTCCTGGTGGCCCGAATGCTGACGCCGAAGGTGCGCCTGCGCTGGTTCTACGCCTTCCTGGTCATGGGAAAACTCGCGTTGATCGCCCTGGCGATGCGTGTGATCATGGATCGTTTGCCCCATCAGGGCGGGCCCTTTGCATCGGGGCTCGCGCTCTTCGCGGCGGCCATCCTCCTGGAAGCGCTGCGGCTCACCTTCTCGCCCAAGAACACCGGGGATTGAGGCCATGGAACACCACGCTAGCGAACTCGCCAAGTTTCTGACGGAGCTGCTGCACCTGGCCCGTCACGCCTGGCCCGGCTTCGCCGGCGGCATGCCCCTGTCCATCCTCGAGCGCTACGACCACCTGCTGAACGCCCTGCTGGCGGCGCTCACCGCCATGGCCCTCACCGGCCTGGTCCGCGCCAAGCTGGCCCGGGTGCCCGGTGGCCTGCAGCAGACCCTGGAATTCGTGGTGGGCGGCCTGAAGGGCATGATCCACGACAACATCCACCACCACCCGGACAAGTACCTGCCCTTCATCGGGACCATGGCCCTGTTCGTGTTCTTCAACAATCTCTTCGGCCTCATCCCCTTCCTCAGTCCCGCCACCAGCAACTGGAATGTCACCCTGGGCGCGGCCCTGGTGGTGTTCTGCTACTACAACTTCCAGGGCATGAAGGAGCAGGGCTTCTTCAAGTACTGGGGCCACTTCGCTGGGCCCATCTGGTGGCTGTCGTTCCTGATGTTCCCCCTGGAGATCCTGGGCCTCTTCAGCCGCATCCTCAGCCACAGCCTCCGTCTCTTCGGCAACATCGCCGGCGAACACGTAGTGGCGGGGATCTTCTTCGGCCTCATGCCCCTGCTGCTGCCCGTGCCCCTGATGTTCATGGGCCTCTTCTTCGGCCTCATCCAGACCTTCGTCTTCACCATGCTGTCGGTGATCTACCTCTCCGGCGCCGTGGCCCACGACCACTGACCTGATTCCCTTCCCCGGCCGCCGGGATTCCGAACCCCGGCCGCCCCTTTCACGGAGCACCACCATGAAGAAGTTCCTCGCCACCGCCTTCCTCTTCACCGTCGCCGTCGCGGCCTTCGCCCAGGGCGCCCCTGCGGCCGCCAGGGCCTCTTCTCCGGCAAGTTCCTCGCCCACTTCTCCCTCGCCATCGCCGCCGCGGGCTGCGGTCTGGGCCAGGGCAAGGCCGTGGTCGCCGCCTGCGAAGGCATCGCCCGCAACCCCCAGGCCGCCGGCGACATCCGCACCACGATGATCATCGGTCTGGCCCTCATCGAGGCCCTGGTGATCTACTGCCTCGTGGCCGCCTTCGCCATCAAGTAGGCCAAGGCCCCTTCAAGGCTTGCAAGGGCGCCCGCGAGGGCGCCCTTTTTAGGCCCCGCCCCAGGATTCCCTTGCATCGCGCCGCCCGGCGCTAGAATGGCCCCTCTCTTTGATGATGCGCCAACCCCTGCCATTTCCCCTGCCCCCGGAGGTCACCCGCGTGATCCTCGGCGGGGAGAGCCCCATCGACCTGGAGGGCCTGCGGGTCCAGAGCGACGAGGAGGCCCGGGAGTTCGCCCTGAACTACGGCTTCGACCTGGACATCCTGAGCCAGCGGGCCCACGTGATGCGGGTCTACGAGGACGCCCTGAAGTTCATCACCACCGTGCTCCTGGACGGCTCTGACCTGAAGGTTCCGCTCTCCTTCTACGGTCTGGAGGATCCCCACAACCTGCTGCTCTGGGCCTCGGAGCGTATGGGCACCGGGGGGACGCGCTCGGAGGAGGCCCGGTGGTCCTGCGTGATCCTGCGGGTCATGCACACCCTCTTCCACGTGGACTACAACGTGAACCTGCGCTTCCTGCCGGAGATCCAGCGGCAGGTCTTCGAGCCCTACGACCGCTACCTGGTGCAGCGGGAGGACGGCTCCTGGCTCCTCAAGGGGGCCTACGAAGTGCCCCTGGTGGCGGTGGAGCGCAAGGAGAACAAGGACCGGACCTCCATGCTCCTCAAGATGCTCCACAAGCCCGAGAACGTGGCGGAGACCATCTACGACCAGATCGGCATCCGCCTGGTGGCGGAGGACCCGCTCCGGGTCCTGGAGGCCATCCGGTTCCTCCTGGACCACTACGTGATCATGGCCACCAGCATCAAGCCCTCCCGGTCCCGGAACCTGATGATCGACCTGCCGGCCCTGGAAGCCTGGATGGAGGGCCTGCCGCCGGCCTTCGAATTGGCCCAGATGGGTCCGGAAGCGCGGCGCCAGCTTTCCGAGTCCCTCACCCTCCGGGCCCGGGAAGCCCACCCGGACAACCCCCACATGAGCCAGGACTACTCGGCGGTCCAGTTCACCGCCCGCACCCTGATCCGGCTCCCCAGCCCCGCCACGGGGGTCCTGGGCCTCCTCCAGAAGCGGGTCCAGGCCCTCGGCGACCCTGGACTTTCGGGCCGGCTTGGAATTCCTGAGTTGATCCAATCGCAGGAAGAGTTTACGTTCTTCTTCGCACACGAAGTTCAAATCATGGAGCGAACCGGGTTTCAAAGTTCGCAGTCGGGGCCGGCCTCCCACGCGGAGTACAAGCAACGACAGCGATCGGCGGCACGAAGGCGCGTTCTTCGGGGCATACTGAGGGAGGAGGCACCATGCTGAACATCCAGACCCGACAGGAAGGCAGCGCCTCGATCGTGACCATCCAGGGCAAGGTCAACTTCGAGGTGACGGCCCAGCTGCGGGACGTCATCCGCGATACGGTGGCCAGCGCCCAGCCCAAGCTCCTCGTCATCAACCTGGAGGGCGTGAGCTTCATCGACAGTTCGGGCCTGGGTCTCCTGGTGGCCGCGCGGAACAGCGTGGACAAGAGCAGCGGCAAGCTGCACCTCTGCGGCCTGCCCGCCCAGGTGAAGAAGACTTTCGACCAGACCAACCTCACCAACTACTTTTCCATCTTCGCCACGGAGCAGGACGCGCTGCGCGGGGCTTGAGCAGGGTGCCGGGGCCTGAGCAGGCCCGGCGGGCGCCCAGGACGGGTGGCACCAGGGAGGCTGGATGAGCAAGGGCGTGGTCCTGGTGGTGGACGACGAGGCCCCGATCCGGGACATCCTCGGGTTCTACCTCAAGCGCGCGGGCTTTCACGTCCTCATGGCGGAGAACGGCCGCATCGCCCTCGAGGAGATGGAGAAGGTCCAGCCGGACCTGATCATTTCCGACCTGCGGATGCCCGAGGTCAGCGGGGACGAGTTCTGCCGGACGGTGAAGGGGAACCCGGTCACCCGCGACATCTATTTCGTGCTGGTCTCGGCCCTGGACGGCAGCGTCAACAAGATCAGCGGCCTGAACCTGGGCGCCGACGACATGATCAGCAAGCCCTTCCACGCCCAGGAGGTGATGGCGAAGGTGGAAAGCGCCTTCCGCATCATCGCCATGCAGAAGGAGATCAAGCGGCAGAACTCCGAGCTGACCCGCTACCAGGACCGCATGAACGCGGAGCTGGCCCTCGCCGCGAACCTGCAGATGGGCCTCCTGCCCTCCCTGCGGGGCCGGGCCCCGGGCATCCGCTACACCCACCGCTACCTGCCCGCGGACGGCATTGGCGGCGACATCTACGCCATCACGCCCCTGGCGGACGGCACCACCGCCCTGATGATCGCGGACGTGAGCGGCCACGGCGTGACCGCGGCCCTCATCAGCGCCATGGTGAAGACCTCCTTCGAAAGCCACGTGCGGCTGGGGGGCGGTCCCCTGGACTGGGCCAAGGGCATGAACCGGGACATCGCCCTGAACACCCTGCCGGAGCAGTTCGCCACGGCCCTCGTGGCCCAGCTGGATCCGGGGAAGGACAGCATGTGCTACGTGGTGGCCGGGCACACGGCGCCCATGCGCATCCGGGGCGGCATCGGCGGCGGCCTGCACCGGCCCGAGCTGCTGCCGGGCAAGGGCTTCATGCTGGGCATCGACGAATACCTGCCCTTCACCGAGCAGTGCGCGCCCTACGAGGCCGGCGACCGGTTCATCTTCTACACCGACGGACTGGTGGAAGTGGAGCGGGTGGACCGGAGCTACCTCGCCGAGGAGGGGCTGGTCCGCTTTTCCAGCGAGCTGCCCGAAGACCCCGACATCGCCGCCGGCCAGCTCGTCCGGCAGGCCCAGGAGTTCAACGCCCCGAACACCTTCGGCGACGACGTGACCCTGGTGGTGCTGGACCGGCTTTCCTGAGGCTCAGGCTTCCAGTTCGGCGAGGGTCCGGGCGATGCCTTCCTCGAGGGTCGCGAAGGCCTTGCCGTAGCCGGCGGCCCGCAGGGTCTTCAGGTCGGCCTGGGTGAAGCTCTGGTACTTGCCCTGGAGGGCTGCAGGGAAGGGGATGTACTCGATGCGGCCGCCGCCGAGGTGGCGGATCAGGGCCTGGGCGATGGCGTTGAAGCTGCGGGCCTCGCCGCTGCCCGCGTTGTAGATCCCCTTCGCCATGCCGCCGGTGGCGAAGTGGAGGTTCAGGTCCACGATGTCGCCCACGTGGACGAAGTCCCGGACCTGTTCGCCGTCCCCGTAGCCGCCGCTGCCGGCGAAGAGCCGGCAGGCGCCGCCCGACCTGAGCTGGTCGAGGAGCTGGTGGAGCACGCTCATCATCGAGCCCTTGTGCTGTTCCCGGGGCCCATACACGTTGAAGTAGCGGAGGCCCACCACCGGCGTCTCGATGTGGGGCATGAGGCTGCGGACGTGCTGGTCGAAGAGCAGCTTGGAGTACCCGTAGACGTTGAGGGGGCGCTCGTTCCGGGGCTCCGGGGCGAAGTCGCGGCTGGCGCCGTAGGTCGCCGCGCTGGAGGCGTAGACCATCGGAACCTTGTGGAGCAGGGCCCAGTGGAGGAGGGCCTTCGAGTCGCCGTAGTTGTTCTCCATCATGTAGCGGCCGTCGGTCTCCATGGTGTTGGAGCAGGCGCCGTTGTGGATGATGGACGTCGGCGTGAACCCGACCTTGCCGCTGTCCAGCCGCTGGCGGAATTCCCGCTTGTCCATGTAGTCGGCGATGGCCAGGTCCGCGAGGTTGCGGGCCTTGTCCCCGCGCTCCAGGTTGTCGACGACGAGGATGTCCGTGTGGCCCCGCCTGTTGAGTTCCTTGACGACATTGCTGCCGACGAACCCTGCGCCACCGGTGACAACGAACATGGGCACTCCTTCCGTTCCAGGCTAACCAAAGGGCGTCCGCGGCTCCAGGCGAGGGACCCGGTTTGTGCTCCCGGGAAGCCTCAGCCGATGGTCTCGTCCGTGGCGGGGGCGCCGCCCAGGAGGCGCGGGCCCAGCTCCGCCACGAGGGCCGCGGCCAGCAGCAGGGCGGCGCCGCCCCATTGGGCCCAGGACAGCCGGTCCCGCACGCCGGGGATCAGGCCGCTCACCGCCAGCAGCGTCGCCCAGAGGGGCTCGAGGCTGAACAGGACGCCGGCCTCCGTGGCGCCGAGCTGGGATTGGAAGCGGCTCTGGAGCCAGAAGGCCACGGTGGTGGCCAGCAGCCCCAGGAAGGCCAGGGCGAGCCAGACCCCCGGCAGGGCGAGGCCGCGGCCTCCCTGGAAGCCGTAGACCGAAGGGAAGGCCAGGGCGACCGCCCCGGAGACCAGGCCGACGGCGGCCACCTGGATGAAGGCCAGCACCCAGGGATTGGCGCGGCGGGAGTAGTGGGCGGTGAGGACGATGTGCACGCCCACCAGGACCGCGTTCAGGAGCGTGAAGGTGTCGCCCCGGGGATGCCAGCCGCCGAAGCTTTCACCGGGCTTGAAGACCAGCAGCACCAGGCCCAGGAAGGCCACGCCCGCGGCGGCGCCGTGGATGGGGCGCAGCCGGTCTCCCGCCAGCAAGGCCACCATGGGCGTGAAGATCACGTAGAGGCCGGTGATGAAGGCGTTCTTGGTGGTGGAGGTGAAGCGCAGGCCGTCGGTCTGGAGCCAGAAGAGCGCGGCCAGCACCGCGCCGAGCACGAGGCCGTCCTTCAGGTCCTGGCGCTTCCAGGGCACGCCGGTGGCCAGCGCGAGGGCGAGAAGGGCCGTGCCGCCGATGCCGAACCGGAGGGTGAGCAGGGCGCCCACGGAAAGCCCGGCGTCGAGGAGGTAGCGCGTGGCGGGAAAGGCGCAGCCCCAGACCGCCGCGGCGAAGGCCACCGCCAGGGCGGCGGTGAGATGCGACGCCTTGGCGGGGCTCACGCGGGGTTCGGCCGGGACGCCGGCGGCTTCAGCGCAGCACGGCGGCCACCCGCACGGCGATCTTCGGCATGTCCGGATCGTCGGTGGTGAACACCACGTTCTCGTTGTAGGTGCCGGGCTTCGCCGTGGCCGCGAAGGTCACGGTGACCGCGTGCTCCAGGGCGGAGGCCGCCGTCAGGCCCGCGACCTTGAGGAGGGGGCTGCTGGGGTTGGCGCCGGTGATGCGGAAGCTCTTGCCTTCCGTGTGGCGGAGCCTGAGCTGGGCGGACTGTTCCTTCCCCGCGGACTCCACCCAGGCCACCCGCTCCGGCGAGGTGGCGATGACGGGCTTCAGCTCCCACTGGACGCTGATGGAAAGCACGGGCACCTGGGCGCTGGCGGTGCGGATGGTGAGCCAGTCCGCGCCCCGCAGCTGGCCGTCGGGGACCTTCTTCCCGTCGAGGGTGACGTCCAGGACCGCGTCGTTGCCTTCCTGGCGCTGGGTCCAGGAGAGGTAGGGCGCGCCGGGGGCCGCCACCTCGGTGACCTTCACCGGCTGGCCATTGCCGCTTTCGAGGCGCAGGGTGCTCTTGCGGGGCGTGGCCCGGGGGACTTCGGGGAAGAAGAGGCCCGCGGGCTTGGGCATGACGTCCTGCACCACGTCGGCCTCGAAAGTGAGGGTGAACATGGGGTTCTTAGGATCGTTGGAGGTCACCGTCACGGATTTCCGCACCACGCCGCGCTGGCCCTTGGGATCGAAGGTGGCCTCCACTTCCGAGGCCTCGCCGGGGGCCAGGGACCACTTTCCCACCACCGTGGAGGTGCACCCGCAGCTGGCGTTGAGGTTCGTGATGTTCAGGGTGGCCTTGCCGGTGTTGGTGACCTTGAACTTGTGGGTCACCTTCCGCTCGGGGCCGATCTTGCCGAAGTCGTGGTGGGCCTTGTCGAAGGCGATGCTGGGGGCGGCGCTGGCGGCGGCCTCCTGTGCGGGCAGGGGGGCGGCGAGGAAGGCGGGGGTCAGGAGCAGGGCGGACAGGCGCATGGAAACCTCGGTGAACGGATAGTCTAGTCGAGCAGTGCGGCCAGGGCTGCCCAGGCTTCATCGGGGGCGAGGTCCGCCAGGCAGGGATGGCCTTCGGTGAAGCAGATCCGGGTCTCGCAGGGGGCGCAGGGGACGCCCTCCCGGCGGAGGATCCGGACCTTCAGACCCCGGGGGCCCGAGGCCGCCGCGGGGGTGGGACCGAAGAGGGCCAGGATGGGCGTTCCGCAGGCCGCGGCGAGGTGGCTGAGGCCCGAATCGTTCCCCGCGGCCCCCCGGGCGGCGCGAAGCCAGGCGGCGGCCTCCCTGAGGCTGGTCTTCCCGCAGAGGTTGAGGCCTTCCGCCCCCGCCACTTGCGCCCCGAGATCCGTTTCGGCGGCGCTGCCGAGGACCACCACGGCGAAGCCTTCACGGCGGGCCCGCAGGGCCAGGGCGCGCCAATGGGACGCGGGCCACGCCTTGGAAGGCCAGGCGCTGCCGGGCAGCAGGCAGAGGAAGGGCTGGTCCGGGGCCGGGATCTGGAGTCCAGGATCGTAGTCCGCGGGGGGCGGATCCGGGGCCCCGGGCCAGCGCTTGCGCAGGATGGCGGCGTAGCGGTCCAGGAAGTGCCCCTCGGCCTTCCAGAAGGGGCCGCTCGTGGTGTTGAAGGGTCCCTGCAGGCTTTCGTCCACGCCGATGCGCTCGGGCACCCCCGCCAGCCACGCCGCCAGGGCCGGCCGCAGGGTCTTCGGGAAGTGGATGCTGCGGGCGGCGCGGTGCTCCCGGAGGGTCCTCGCCAGGGCCAGCACGCCGGGCTTGTCCCGTTCCAGGACCACCGCGTCCGCGAGCCCATGGTCCTCCACCAGGGCCACCGTCGCCGCCGGACCCCAGGCCACCAGGGGGCCGACGCCGAGCTGCCGCAGCAGGCGCAGCACGGAAAGCTGCATGACGGCATCCCCGACGAACCTGGGGAAGCGCACCCACGTGGCGTCCAGGGGGATCGGGCCCGTCACCGCAGGCGCTCCAGATGCGGCAGCAGATCCGCTGGATCCAGGCGGTCCATGCCGCCTTCGAGGTCGGCTTCGGGGGTCGGGTACTGGAGGACCTGCACCTGGGCGCCCAGGGGGGTCCAGCGGCTGGGACCGCGGTTCGGCGAACGGCCCAGGAGGGCCAGCACCGGCAGGCCCAGGGCCGCGGCCATCTGGGTGGGGCCCGTGCTGGGGCCGAGGAAGGCGTCGCAGGCGGCGAGGCGGCCCATGAGGCCCCGCAGGCTCGCGGCGGAGAGGCTGGAATCCTCCGGGGGTGCGACGATCACGGGATGCCACCCGGCGCCGGCCAGCACGGGGAAGGCCCGCGCCCACCAGGCGGCCGATGGATAGGCGGAGGAGCCGCTGCTGCGGGTGGCCACGGCGAGGCGGGGATGGGGGGTCCCCGCCAGATCCGCTTCGCCGACGGCCCGTTCCGCCTCCGTCACCACGAGGGCGGGCGGCGTGGGCCACCCGCCGGACCAGCCCCAGGGCTCCAGGAAGTCCAGCACGTTGTCCGCCTCGTGGCGTCCGCTGCCGATACGGCCCTTCCACAGCAGGTGGGTGGCGGCGCGAATCTGGGCGAAGCCCCGGGCCCGGGCCACCCGGACCGGGATCCCCGCGTCCCGGGCCGCCAGGGTGACGGCGGGATCCCGGTGGAAGAGGTTCAGCACGGCGTCGAAGCCGCCTTCCCGCATCAAGGAGAACAGCTCCTGGTTCGTTCCGCGGAGGTGGACGCCGGCGATACCGGGCAGGTGCTCCAGCAGCGGGGCCGCGTAGGGCTTCACCAGCCAGTGGATCTCGGCCCCGGGCTCCCGGCTGAGGATCCGCGCCTGCAGGGGCAGGGAGATGACCAGGTCGCCCAGGGCGTCGGTCCGGCTGAGGAGGAAGCGCATGACCCATCGTTTCCGCCCGCGGCGGCGCCCGTCAACGCGGCGCCGCGGGTCCATGGCTTGGGGGGCTCCCGCACCTTGGTCCATACTTGGATTCCACTTTCCGAAACGCCCATGACCCCACCGCCCGCCAAACGTGTGCTCGTCGTCGAGGACGAGGAGAGCTTCCGGGAGATCCTGGAGATCGGCCTCACCGGGGAAGGCTTCGACACCCGGTCGGCCCCCGGCGTGGCGGAGGCCAAGCGCTGCCTGGCGGCGGAGCCCTTCGACGCCGTGGTCTCGGACCTGAAGCTCAAGGACGGCAGCGGCATGGAGCTGCTGGCCTGGATGAAGGAACAGAAATTCCAGGCGCCGGTGGTGATCATGACGGCCTACGCCACCACGGAGACCACGGTGCAGGCCCTGAACCTGGGGGCCGCGGACTTCCTCACCAAGGCCCGCAACGATTTCAACGAGCTCACCAAGGTCCTGAAGGGCCTGCTGGTGGAGCACCCCATGGTGGAGGCTTCCGACGGCACCTCCGGGACCGACCTGGTGGGCGTCGGCGAGACCATCCGCCGGGTCCAGGCCCTGGTGGGCAAGGTGGCCCGGGCGGACACGACGGTGCTGGTCACCGGCGAAAGCGGCACCGGCAAGGAGATCGTGGCCCGCCTCATCCACCGCTATTCGGATCGCGCCTCCGGGCCCTTCATCCCGGTCAACTGTGGCGCCCTGCCGGAAAACCTCCTGGAATCCGAGCTCTTCGGCTACGAGAAAGGCGCCTTCACCGGAGCCACGACCACCAAGCGGGGCCTCTTCGAGGAATCCTCCGGGGGCTTCCTCCTCCTGGACGAGATCGGCGAAATGCCCCTGCCCCTGCAGGTGAAGCTGCTCCGGGCCCTGCAGGAGCGCCGGGTGCGGCGGGTGGGCGGCACCGACGAGCGGCCCGTGGACGTGCGGGTCATCGGCGCCACCAATCGGAACCTGAGGGACCTGGTGGACAAGGGCAAGTTCCGGGAGGACCTCTACTACCGCCTGAACATCCTCAACATCGAGCTGCCGCCCCTGCGCGAGCGTCGGGAGGACCTGCCGGTGCTCGCGGAGCACTTCCTGCGCCGCTTCTGCCAGAAGTTGGGCAAGCCCCCCATGGCCTTCAGCCAGGAGGCCATGAACCTCATGCAGGCCTACCGCTTCCACGGCAATGTCCGGGAGCTGGAGAACCTGGTGGAGCGGTGCGTCGCCTTGAATTCCGGCGGACCCATCGGCACGGACCTCTTCCCGGACTCCGTCCTGCGGGAAGTCCAGGCCGCCGGCCCCGCCGAGGCCGCGGCGCCCTTGCCCTCCTGGAGGATCCCTGAAGCGGGCTTCGACCTGGAAGCCTGGCTCAACGCCCTGCGGGGCCACTTCCTGAAGGCCGCCCTCGCCGAGACCGGCGGCAACAAGACCAAGGCCAGCAAGCGCCTGGGCATGAGCTTCCGCGCCTACCGCTACTGGGCCGGCCACCTCGGGGGCCTGGAAAACCTTCCGGACCGGTGCCCTTTGCCGGTGGAATTCCCCGCCAGGGAGGCCGAGGAGGGCGGGGAAGAGGGCGAGTGATCCCCCGGGGTCAGGGGGCCCGCCCCCGCATCAATCCTTGTCACTTCGCCCATCTATGGCACACTGAACTGCTTGGGTGCCCCCTGATCCGGAGCCCTAAGGCTCCCCCATCCAAGAGACCGACCATGACCCAGAAAAACCTGGCCCAGAAGGGCTTCTCGCTGATGGAACTGCTCATCGCGCTGATGATCATCGGCGTGATCGCGACGCTCGGATTCAAGGGCTACCAGCGTTACGCCGACCGGGCGCGCTACACAAAGGCCTATGACGACATCAAGCAGATCTCCATGGGCTTGGAACAGTACTACTTGGCCAACGGGTCCTACCCCGATCTCGCGAGCTGGGAAGCCATGGTGGACAGCAACTCCCCGATGGTGAAGAAGAACTACATCTCGGTGGGCATGCCTGTAAATGACCCATGGAAGCAGCCCTACGAGGGAAACTCCGGCAAGGGCAAGTACACCTTGAAGTGCGCGGGGGATCCCAGCGACCAGGAGGAGCGTCCGCCCATCATCTATCGCGAAGGCGGCAACATCCAGGGCGGCCCCGCCGGCGCTGGCAAGGGCGACACCAAGACTGCCGCACCCGCCCCCGCAGGAGAAGCCCCCAAGTGATCCACCTCTCCAAGCTCCCGGCCGAGGGCCTCAAGCTCTCCGGCGACCTGGCCCTCCTGCCCCTGGAGGGGGAGGACGCCGTGCGGGACATGGCTTGGTCCATTTTCATCCTGCCCAGTTCCAACGCCGGGCTGGGGGACACCTTCTTCGACGTGAAGGGCAGCGGCGTGCTGGACTGCACCTGCTCCCGCTGCCTCGAGCCCTTCGACCTGCCCCTGGCGGTGTCCAGCCAGTACCTGGGCAGCAAGGACGCGGAGCTCGTGGCCCGGGGCGCCCATGCCCTGGGCACCCAGGACCTGGATGTCGTGTTCATGCCCGAGGACGAACTGGACGAGGAGGCCCTGGTGAAGGAGCAGTTCCAGCTCCAGGTCCCCATGCACCCCCTCTGCAAGGAAGACTGCCTCGGCCTCTGCCCCGATTGCGGCAAGAACTGGAACAAGGGCAAGTGCTCCTGCAATCCTGAACTCCGCGCCAAGGAGCCCTCGGCCCTCGCCAAGGCCCTCGGCAGCATCAAGCTCGATTTCACCTCCTAGCAACCCCGAACCCCGAACCCAGACCCGAACCTTTCGACGGAGCCTGCCATGCCGAATCCCAAGCGCCGCCACTCCAAGGCCCGCCGCGACCGCCGCCGCACCCACGACAGCCTCGAGGTGCTCAGCGCCTCCAGCTGCCCGAACTGCGGCGTCGCCAAGCTGCCCCACCGCGTGTGCCCTTCCTGCGGCTTCTACCGCGGCAAGAAGGCTGTCAACGTCGCCACGGTCTAAAGGCCGAGACGCTTGACCAAGGCCCGGATCGCGCTGGACGTGATGGGGGGCGACCACGCCCCCCAATCCACGCTTGACGGTGCGAAGCTCGCCCTGGAGTCCTGGCCGGACCTCGTCCTCCTCCTGGTGGGGGACGAGGGCCGGCTGAAGGCGCAGCTGCCCGGACACGGTCTGGTCGGCGCGCTGGCCGAGCGCTTCGAGCTGGTGCACGCCCCCTCCGTGGTGACCATGGAGGACAAGGCGACCTCGGTGCTGAAGGAGCGCAAGGACAGTTCCATGCGCGTCGCCGCCCAGCTCGTCCGCGAAGGCCGGGCCCACGGCGTCGTGAGCATGGGCCACACCGGCGCCGCCATGGTGGCGTCCAGCATGGTCATCGGCCGCCTCGACGGCGTGGACCGCCCGGGCCTGGCCAGCGTGATGCCCAACCGGCAGGGCCGGCCCACGGTGCTCATCGACGTGGGCTCCAATGTGGACTGCCGCGCCGAGCACATCGCCCAGTTCGCGGTCATGGGCGCCGTCTACGCCGAACAGGTGCTCGGCGTCGCCCATCCCAAGGTGGGCGTCCTCAGCGTGGGCGAGGAGGAAGGCAAGGGCACGGAAGTGACCCGGGAAGCCTCCGCCCTCCTGCGCACCCTGCCCCTGAACTTCGCCGGCAACGCCGAAGGCCGGGACATCTGGAACGGCCATTTCGACGTCATCGCCTGCGACGGCTTCGTGGGCAACGTGGTGCTCAAGTCCAGCGAGGCCCTGGCGGGCGCGGTGGTGGCGGGCATCAAGGAGAGCCTCGCCGGCAGCCTCGCGACCAAGTTCGGCGCCTTGATGGTGAAGCCGGGCCTGAAGGCCTTCTTCCAGAAATTCGACTACCGGGAATACGGCGGCCTGCCCCTGCTGGGCATCAAGGGCGTCAGCGTCATCGGCCACGGCAGCAGCGACGCCAAGGCCGTGAAGAACGGCATCGGCGCCGCCGTGCGGACCTACGAAGGCAAGGTCAGCGAGCGCATCCAGGCGGGCATCGCCGGGCTGCTGCCGAAGGAATAGGAAGGCTTCACGCGAAGGCCGGGAGGCCATGAAGCCTCTCTTCCGCGCGGTCGTACCGAGTTCTTTGTCGAGGTGATCCATGAGCAAGGTCGCGTGGCTGTTTCCCGGGCAGGGCTCCCAGGCCGTGGGCATGGGCATGGCGCTGGCGGAAGGCGAGCCCGTGGCCCGGGCGGTGCTCGAGGACGCGGACGCGGCCCTGGGCTTTCCGCTTTCGAAGCTGATGGCCGAGGGGCCCGAGGAGCAGCTGAAGCTCACGGAGCACACCCAGCCCGCCATCCTCACCCATTCGACGATGGTGGTGCGGGCCTATATGGACCGGCTGCCGAAGCCCGACTTCGTTGCCGGCCATTCCCTGGGTGAATACTCCGCCCTTGTCGCCATCGGTGCGCTTTCCTTCCATGAGGCGGTGCAGACGGTCCGCGAGCGCGGACGCGCCATGCAGGTGGCGGTGCCCGTGGGCGTCGGCGCCATGGCGGCGGTCCTCGGCATGAGCGCGGAGGACGTCCAGGCCGCCTGCGAGGAAGGCTCGCGGGCCACCGGCAAGATCGCCGTGCCTGCCAATTTCAACGGCCCCGGGCAGATCGTCATCGCCGGCCACGCGGAAGCCGTGTACGCCGCCCTGGAGGCCGCCAAGGCGCGGGGCGGCCGCAAGATGATGAAGCTGCCGGTGAGCGCGCCCTTCCACTCGCCCTTGATGGAAGCGGCCCAGGCCGCCATGGCGCCGGTCCTCGGCGCGCTGGCCTTCCGCGCGCCGAAATGCCCGCTGGTGAACAATGTGGACGCCGCCGTGGTGAGCGACCCCGAAGCGCTGCGGGACGGCCTGGTGCGCCAGATCCCCGGCGCCGTGCGCTGGGAGGCCACCATGGCCCTGCTGCTGAAGGAAGGCGTCACCACCTTCCTCGAGCTCGGCCCCGGCAAGGTCCTCAGCGGGCTGGCGAAGCGCCAGGCGAAGGAGCTGGGCATCGAGGTCGTGACCATGGCCATCGCCGGGCCGGAGGATCTGGGGCAGCTGGGGTGAGCGCGGAATCTCGTTATTCCATCGTGATGCCGGAATTGGGCCCTCGTTCGCCCGGTTTGGACTCTGCCGTGTTTTCGTGCCTCCGATCGCCTCCGGGCATGGTGCCCTGGTTCTGCGGCGGGGGCCTTCGTTGGCCTGGGCGCCGGCGGATGCCGAACTCACCTCTGCCGTGTCGGTCCGCTTTGGCGTGGGCTGCTCTTGCGGCGGGGTTGGTTGGGGCGTTGCTTCCCTGCCTCCTGCATGCGGCGTGTCCTGCGGCGGCTTCCGGGTCTGATCCTCCGAAGGAGGCGAGATCTGTGGGTTGGCTGTCCTCGGTGTTCGGCGTTCGTTTGAGTTCCGGCTGGTTCGAGGCCAATCCCGAACACGTTGTTGCGGTGGTGGCGGTCGCTTCTGGCGGCAGGCCTGCTTGCGCGGCAGTGGAATCGCTGGTTCTCCTTGTCTGGCTGCGCTCTTTGGCTGGGCGTCTGGGCGGCGGGCGGCGTTGGGGAAGTGTCCGCTTGGTGGGGCTTGTGTGGGCGGGGCAGAGGGCATTCTTGTGGTGGATCTCAGAAACATCTTGTGGGCGGCGCTCGCTCGCGGTTCGCCTGCCTCGCGGCTCGGCCGGCTGCGGCCCAGGGTCTGCCGGTCCGGGCCTACTGAGTCCGCCCCAAGTCCATTGAAGGATTCTCCACCTGTTGCTAGCCTGTCCGCCCTTCCCCGGAGCGCGCCATGCCCGAACCCGCCTACGCACCCCTCGGACATTTCTCCTGGACGGAACTGGCCAGCGGGGACCTGCTGGCCTCCAAGACATTCTTCGCGGAGCTCTTCGGGTGGACCTGCGAGGACATGCCCGCAGCCATGGGGAGCTACACGGTCTTCCGCCTCGACGGCCTGGATGTTGCCGGCGGCTATGAGAACAGTCCGGAGCAGGGGCCGCCGCGGTTCAACTGCTACATCGCCGTGGAGGACGCCGATGCCTGCGCGGCGAAGGCGAAGGCGCTGGGCGGCACGGTGCTCATGGGCCCCTTTGAGGTCGAAGGCCTGGGCCGCATGGCCCTGATCCAGGATCCCACCGCGCCACCTTCTCCGCCTGGCAGTCCCTCACCCACTTCGGCGCCGGGGTCTTCAACGCGCCGGGGGCCCTGTGCTGGACCGAACTTTCGACGAAGGACCTGGGGGCGGCGGAGGCCTTCTACGAAGCCCTCTTCGGCTGGTCCCTCAAGCACGGCAGCGGCGGCGGCATGGCCTACACAGAGGCTTCCATGGCCGCCGCCCCCTTCGCCGGCATGTACCGGCCGGATTGGCCCGGCGCCGAGCACATCCCGTCCAACTGGTCCCCCTACTTCCTGGTGGAGGACGTGGATGCCAGCGCCGCCAAGGCCCGGGAGCTGGGCGCCGAACTCCTCGTGGAGCCCAAGGACATCGAAAATGTCGGCCGCTTCGCGGTGGTGAAGGAGCCCGGCGGCGCGACCTTCAGCATCTTCAAGTTCGCGCCGCCGGCGTGATCCGGCATGCCCTCGTCCTCGCCTCCGTCCTCGCCCTCGGCGCCGTGACGGCGGTCGCCAACCCCACCCGCGCCCAGCTCCAGGCGGCAGAGGTGCGCGTGCGCACCCTGGCCTCCGCGGCTTCGGTGCCCTTTCCCCTGCGGGCTCCCGAACTGCGGGTATTCAAGGCCGCCCGGCGCCTGGAGCTGTGGGCCTCGGGCAAGCCGCTGAAGGCCTACGCCGTGGGCCTGGGCCTGGCGCCGGAGGGCGACAAGGTGCGGGAAGGCGATTTCAGGACCCCGGAAGGCCGCCTCTACGTCTGCACCCGCAACGAGGTGAGCAAGTACCACCTCTTCCTCGGGCTCAGCTATCCGGGCCCCGACGATGCGGCTCGCGGTCTCCGGGACGGCCTCATCACCAAGGCCCAGCATTCCGCCATCCTGGACGCCCACCGCCGCCGGGCGCGGCCCCCCTGGGACACGCCGCTCGGCGGGATCGTGGGCATCCACGGCCACGGCGCCGCCAGCGACTGGACCTGGGGCTGCGTGGCCCTGGAAGACCCGGCCATCGAGGAGCTGTGGGTGGCCTGCCCGCTGGGCACGCCGGTGCTCATCGAAAAGTGAACGCCACCAAGGACCCCGCCACCGCATCCTGGTGAAGGAGGTCCCATGCCGTTCCAGACGCCCCCGCCCATCCAGGCGTATCCCGCCCGCGCCGCCGCTCCAGTCCGCGGATCGCGACTTCGCCTTTCCGGGCTTCAACGCTTTTCCCTTGAAGGCCAGCGTCCGCGCCGCGCAGGGCGGGACGCACTTCGCCGTGCTGGTGGCGGGCAGCGGCCCCACGGACCGGAACTGGTCGAACCCGCTGCTGCCGGCGAGCTACGGAGGCCGGGACTTCGCCGGGTGGCTGCAGAAGCAGGGGATCGGCAGCCTGCGCTACGACAAGCGCTTCATCGGGTCGAAGGATCCCGCCCTCGACATCTCCCTGGACGCCCAGGTGGGCGACATCCGCGGGGCGCTGGCGGCGGCGCGGGCCCTGCCGGAAGCGAAAGGGAAAAGGCTCCTCCTGATCGGCCACAGCGAAGGCGCCCTGCTGTCCCTGCTGGCCGCCGCGGACGCCGACGCCCTGCTGCTGCTGGAGCCCCCCGCCCAGAGCATGGCGAAGACCATCCGCGCCCAGCTCGCGCTGCAGCTCCCCGAAGCGACCGCCGCGGAGAACCTGGCCTACCTGGAGGCGGTCTTCGCCGCCATCCGGGCCGGCGATCCCGCCCCGGACGGCGGCCCCGGCGTCTATCCGGCCCTCGTGAAGCTGGGCCGCTCCCTCATGGCGAAGGAATCCCTCGGCTTCGTGCGGGCCACCCTGGACCTGGAGCCCCTGGCCTTGGCCCAGCGGGTCGCGCTGCCCTGCGCCCTGGCCTGGGGGGACAAGGACGTGCAGACCTGGAAGCCCGAGCGCCTGCCGGAAGGCTTCCCGCATCCGGTGCTCGTCCTCAAGGACGCCAACCACCTCCTGAAGCGGGAGCCCCGGCCCCGGGCCGAACTCAACGGGGCCACGGCGGTGGCGGGCTATGGCGATGGCGCGGCCATGGCGGACCTGGCGCCCCTCGCCGCCTGGCTGAAGACCTTGAAGTGAGGGGAACCGCCGCCATCATGGAGGCATTGCCGTTCCATACCCAGGAGATCCCATGCTGCCCATGCTGCTGCTCGCCCCGGCCCTCGTCCTCCTCCAGTCCGATCCCTGGGGCGACGCCGTCGCCCAGCTGGAGGTGAAGCTCAAGGCCCAGCCCGGCATCGGCGCCGTGGTGCTCGCCGAGCGGCTGGACGCCCGCACGGTCCGGCTGCGCATCAAGTCCTCGGCGCCGGCTTCAAGCAGGTGGAAGCCCTGTCCCGGGAAGTCGGCGGGGCCTACGACATCAAGGCTTCGACCCCCCAGATGATGGACAGCTTCGAGACCACGACCCTGCTGCCGGCGGAAGCGACTTCCCTGACGGTCTTCATCAGCGGCGAGATGTTCTCCCCCAAGGTGGTGGTGCCCATCTCCAAGGCCGGCGCCAAGACCGAGCCCGCCTTCATCCTCATGGGCGTGCGGACGAAGTAGGACGGCCGCGAGCCCCTACTCCAGTTTCGTCGGGTAGGCCGGCAGGCTTTCGCTGCCATCGGCGCCCACGGTGGCGAGGGCGAAGACCTCGTTGTCCGGCACGACGCCGGGCAGGGTGAGCTCCGTTCCGCGGGGCACCCGGAGGATCCGCTGCCATTGGACCGCGTCGGCGCGGCGCCGGTAGAGCACCAGGCCCTGGAGGCGCGGATCCTCCGGCAGGGTCCAGCGCAGTTTCGTGTCCGGGCTCACGGCGCCGCCGAGGCTCAGGGCCCGGGGCGGCGCCGGCGCGTGGGACAGGTGCCAGTAGGCCGCCAGCAGGGCGCGGCCCAGCTTGGCGGTGTAGGCGGCGTCGAAGTGGGCCAGGTCATCGCCGTAGGCGCGCCCGTCCTTGACGCGGACATCCTGGTGCTGGCGGTCGTAGTGCTCGTGGGTCTCGCTGAGGCGGATGGCGGGAACGCCCACGCGGCTGAAGGCCGTGTGGTCCGAGCCCCGGGCGAGGCGGTCCCGGCGCAGCATGAGCCAGAAATCCAGGTTCTCGGCGTAGCGCTCGCCCACCCGCTTCACGTAGCGCGCCCATTCCCGGGCGCCGCCGTCGTTCTCGCCACCCACGGCCTCCCGGAGGCGCTTCTGGGCCTCGCTTTCCACCGTGGGCACGCCTTCGCTGAACAGGCGGGCGGTGACATTGTCCTTCACGCCGTCCTGGCCTTCCGTGTTGCCGGCGATGTCCACGCTGACCATGGCCAGCACGCTGACGCCCTCCTCCTTCAGGCGGGCGGCGAGGTGGGCGGAGCCCAGCAGGCCCTGCTCCTCCCCGGCCACGGCGACGAAGTAGATCGTGATGGCCGGCCGCTCCCGGGCCATGACCCGCGCGAGCTCCAGCACCAGGGCCGTGCCGCTGCCATCATCCACGGCCCCCGGCGCGTCGGCGACCCCGTCCAGGGCATCGCTGGCGCGGCTGTCGTAGTGGCCGGTGAGGACCAGGGCCTCCTTGGCGCGGGCGGGATCGGTCCCCGGCAGGACGGCGCCGGTGTTCACCAGCTCCGTGGCTTTGGGCACCCGCGGCCCGGCCTCGGCGGTGAAGCGGTCGGTGAAGGGGGTCAGCCGCGAATCCTTCGCGGCGGCGAGCCCGGCGAATTCCGCCGCCAGCCAGCGCCGGGCAGCGCCGATGCCCCGGGTTTCCGAAACCGTGTCCGAAAGGGTGTGCCGGGTGCCGAAGGCAACGAGCTTCGCCACGGTGGCCTGGAGGCGCGCGGCCTCCACCTGGGCGGCGAGGGCTTCCACCGCGGGCTGGCGGGCGGCCTGGGCCCCGAGGGGCGCCACAGCGCAGAGGCCGGTGGCGAGGAAGGGGGCGGGGCGCATGGGACCTCCTGCGGGCCGGGCTACTTCTTCACGAACTTCGCATCCTTCTGGCGGGCGACGATCCGGCCCTTGAGGGATTCGTAGAGGGCAAAGGGCAGCACGTCGTGGTTCACGAGGTGGATCTTGGTGAGATAGGGCCGTCCGGCGATGATCTTGTCCGCGTAGACCTCAGTGACACCTGGCAGCTTCTTGAGCTGCTCCTTGGTGGCGCTGTTGATGTCCACCCGCTGGGAGGCGGGGATGGGCTTCACCTTCTTCTGGACCTTCAGGGCCTTGGAGCGGGCTTCGACCTGGGCGGCGATGAACGGATTGATGTCGGTCTTGGCGCCGGCGGCCGGGGCGGCCTGCTTCTTCGTCTTCGTGTCCTTGGCGTCCTGGGCGCCGAGGGCGCCGGGCGCGAGGAGCACGAGGGCCAAGGCGAAGGGCTTGAGGGATCCGTGGTTCATGCAGTGCCTCCAGGTCTTCCAGGCGCCAGTTTCGCACGGGC
>JADJVL010000021.1 GCA_016710635.1 Holophagaceae bacterium
ACGCCATCCAGCTGGCGGTGGCCCCGGTCTTCCTGCTCACGGGCATCGCCACGCTGATCTCGGTGCTGGTGAACCGGCTGGGGCGGGTCATCGACCGGGCGCGGCTGCTGGAGGCGCGCCATTCCCCCGGCGAGGAGGGCCGCGCGGACCGGGGGGAGCTGAAGAACCTGGAGCGCCGCACCCAGCTCACCAACCGGGCCATCACCTTCGCCGTGCTGATCGCCCTGATGGTCTGCGGCACCATCGCCTCCCTCTTCGTCGGCGCCTTCTTCCGGGTCGGCGTCGTCCCCGCCGCCGCCCTCTTCTTCGTGGCGGCCCTGGTGGGCCTCATCGTCGCGCTGACCTCCTTCCTGCGGGAGGTGTTCCTGGCGGTGGAGACCCTGAAGTTCGAAGTGCGGGAGGACGCGGGCTAGGTTCTTCCAGGGAGGACAGCTCCTGGCCTTGGGCCCTGCCTACCGCGTGTAGGTCAGCACCCGCACACCGGTCCAGCTGGAGGTGAACGGGAGGATGGCGCAGACGTAGGTGAGGTAGGCCTTGCCGCCCTGGAGGGAGACGCCCCAGGTGCCGAGGCCGTTGGCGGTGCCGCCATACTCCTGGAGCCAGGCCGGGGCCGAGGGGTTGCTCACGTCGAGGATCTGCAGGTCGCTCTTGCCGGTGGAAATGAAGAGCAGCTTCTTCGCGGGATCCAGGGCCAGCTCGTTGGCGTGGCCGTCACTGGTGAACCAGTTCTGGGCGCTGACCTGGCAGGCCCAGGGATTCCACCAGGCCAGGAGCTGGATGGCGGTTGGGTTGGTGACATTCAGGGTCTCGAGGCCGCAGTAGTCCACGGCAACGTAGGCGATGCCTCCATCCACGACCACGTTGTTGTAGGCCCGGGGCTTGCCGTTCATCGCCGGGTTGGCGAAGTGCCCGGTCTCCCGCAGGTGGGCGCGGTCGGACACATCCAGGATCCGCAGGCCGCCGGCGTCGTAGCCGAGGTAGAGGGTGCTGCCCTGCAGGGCCGAGGCCCCGTGCGTTGATCTTGGCGGGGTCGGGGCTGGCGTCGGGGAAGTTCAGGTCCGGCACGAAGCGGGAGACGAAGGCGGGGGCGGCGGGGTTCTGGGCGTCGAGGACGACGACGCCGTTGCGCATGGCGCCGAGGTAGACGAAGCGCCCGTCGGAGACGGCGGCCCCGCAGCCGCCCGGCAGCGCAGGATCGCTCCACACGCTCTTCACCACCGGATTCGCCGGGTCCGCCACATCCACCAGCGCCACGCCAGCGGCCTGGGGGTTCGTGCCGAAGTGGTTCCCCAGGGCGACGACCAGCAGGTTGCCCGTCTGGTGGAGGTTCATGGCGTGCAGTCCGCCGAGCTGGGCGGCGGGAAGCGTCTTCTTCAGCACGGCGGGCCGGCCCTGGTCGAAGACCTTCAGCCCGCCCTCCTTGGCGGCGACATAGACGAAGGCCCGGCCAGCGGCGTCGGCGTGGGCGCTGAGGTAGAGCTCGGCGCAGGTGGAGGGAAGCTCCTGCTCCAGGGCGAGGGTGAACACGCCGGGCTTGGGATCAGGGTTGCCGCCGCCATTCCCGCTGCCGCCACCGCAGGCGGCGAGGAGGGCGAGGCCGCAGGCGGCGAGGCCGAGGCCGGTCCCAACCTGACGGTCGGAAGCGGGGGACGGCCGGGGCGGAGTCATGGGGCCTTCGGGGCTGAAGCCTGGGTGGTGTCCCCGGTTTAAGTCCTGGAGACTGGATCGTCAAGGGCTTCGAGGGTGCCGCGATGCAATGCGCCTGGCGGAACTAGGGAAGGAAGGGGGGGATGAAGAGCAGCGGGTCCATCGCGGCCTTCTGCCGCTCCCGTTCCTCCTCTTCCTTCTCCCGGAGCGCCTGCAGCTGCGCATCCAGTTCCTTCATCTCCTGGGCAAGCTTTTCGATCTCCGCAGCAGAGAAAGGCATCTCGGCAGGGATCTCGGCGCCGCAGTAGCCGCAGGACTTGCGCTTCCGGTCGTAGAGCAATCGGGAGCAGGCGGGGCAATGGAAGTCCATGGGAGCACCGAACGGGGGAACGCGCATTCTGCTTGGACTGGAAGTTCGGGAGGACGTCAAAAGCGGTCCGACGCGGTCGGGTCAGCTTGAACGACGGGTTAGGCCACACCAATGGGTTGGCGATCTTTAGAGTATTGCCAGAGGGCTTGATCCAAGACTCTCATATCCACCTTGTTTCGGAGCGCGAGGGCGCGACAGAAGTTCAAATATTTTGACCAAAATTCAAAGGTGTATTGACTGGGCTGGGGCAACCCCACCGACCAGATCGCGCGAACGTCGAGGATTGGGTACAAATCCGGATGGAAGAAATGCAAGATCACTGATGCAGTTGGCCAACTAACGCCATCGAGGATTGTCAAAGACTCAATTCTCGATCGCTCATCATTGGCCGAGAGTGCAAACCTGGTTACTTCCTGCACGAACAAATCGGAATTGTGTTCGATATGAGGTGCGCTTCGTGGAGACTTCCATCGAGCCAAAATTCTAAGCTGGGCTTTGGACAGGCACCCAGCACTCTGAACATCCTCCATCATTGCGAGAAGATCTGAATCTTCGTTCGTGTATGAGAACGCGGCAGCCCATTGTTTTATCTTCGACTCGGGGAATCGGAGCTTCATGGGTTTCTCTTCTGTGGTCTAACGGAGGAAGTTAACCGGCCCAACCGTGGGCCGAACGACTGAAGCATGACGGAGGATGCACACGGTTGGGTCCGGGTTGAACGATGGGTTAGGCCGCTCGGGCTATCTGTCTTTGTTTTCCAGGAGGTAGTTTGAAAGCGTATCGATCTTGTTGACGATCACGTAGAGGTACGTGATTACAAGAGGGCAAAGCATGCAAACGGTCATGAAGAAAACCAGCTTTCCCCAAGAGAATAGCCAGATTGCTTGGACGCTAGCGGTAAGGATGGCGCTCAATGCGGCAATGAGAAAGAGCGGCCACTTTGGGATTTCTGAGAAGAGCTTCCTGGCACGGACACTCTCATTGAGAGCGATCTTGGCAGCGAGTTCTGGTGGGAGTTTAGGAGTCGAATCGATCATGGGTGCGGCCTAACGACCTGCGTCAACCGGACCAACCGTGGGCCGGATGTAGAGGTGGTGGTGAAAGATGGTCACGGTTGGGTCCGGTTGAACAGCTGGTTAGGCCGGAAGAGTTAATGACAATCAATGGCAGTTTGGGCGGTCGTTTCGACCAGAATTTTATTTCTCAAAGGCTCGAAAGAAATATAAGTTTCCTTTTCAATAACCGGGGCTGATGGTTTCCGAACTCGAAAGGAAAAATGCAACAAGATCACTCCGTTTTCGGAAGAATTGAAGATTATTTTGTTTCCGAATCGAATCGCCAAATCCACCAAAACGTCGGCCCCAGTTAGTTTGGGATTCAATGCGCGTGCTTCGATTTTCTTGATAGCCCCGTTCAAAAGTTGAATTGATAAATCAATGTCCCCCTCAAGGCGGCCAATGCTGGCGAGAGGAGAATATTCCATCATAGGGATTGAGGAAACAGACCTGGACATGATCAGGGATTGAGAGAAAAGCGTTGCTGGGGCGAGGAGCAAAACCAGGGAGGCTCTATTCATTTGGATTCCATGAGGTCTCGAAACCATAGTGTGACGGCCTAACCATAAAATCTGCGACAAGCGGGTTTGGATAATAGTCGTGAGAACAGAATTACGGCGACAAACCAGGTGTTGGTAGTGCCGGTGGATGTGGAATTCAGGGCCTGTTACGACGTCATCTTGCTGGCCAAATTAAATGGATTGCTTGGGGTGAACCGTAGGGAAGTGTACTGCCGGGGGCGGTTCGTGGGAGGGGGCGGAGCGGGTCGCGTGTCTGGACCGCATGCCTCAGGCTTGCCATTCCTTCAGGGCCTGCTCGGTGTCGATGTCCTCCCAGGCGGCGAGGGCTGACGGTACGGCGCAGGTCGGGACGGTCTCCAGCAGGGCCCGCAGGGAACTCCCCGTGCCGGCCGCGAGGGCGGGGCGCAGGGAATGGGACAAGAAGCCGCCCAGCGGTTGTTGGTGCCCGGCGGATTCGGCGATCACCCAGGCTCGGGCTTCGGGGTCGGCGGCCTGGGCTTCGCGGTGCCAGGACCTCAGGTCCGCCTCGTCCCACCGCACCATGTCGCAGGCCACCACCCACCACCGTTCGGCGTCCGGCACGCTCTCCGCCGCCGCCCAGGCCCGCAGCGCCACGGCGGGGCCTTCCTTCGGGTCCTTGAACAACGGCAGGTCCGGGTGATCCGGCAACGGCTCGCCGAGGATGCAGACCGGCCCGTCGCCGAACACCTTCCGGTGCAGCGCGACGAGATGCCCGCCCCAGCTACCGCCATCGGGATGGTGGCGGTCGTGCTTCGGGCCGCCCAGGCGCTCCCCCTTCCCGCCGGTGAGGAGCAGGAGGCCGGTGCTTGCCGTCATCGCCCTGGGCCTAGCTCACGTCGCTCGTGATGTCCTTGGCGGCCTTCTTGAACTCCTGGATGCCCTGGCCCAGGGACTTGCCGAGCTGGGGCAGCTTGGACGGGCCGAAGAAGATCAGCAGCGCGATGCCCAGGAGGAGGATTTCAGTCATGCCGAGATTGCCCATGGGTGGCTCGCAGTCGGGGTTCAGCTGGCGGTGGGGGGATAGTGGCGGGTGCGGAGGAGGGCCAGGAAGGCCTGCTCGTCCTGGCTCTCGAAGTGGGCCTTGAACTTCTGCAGGGCGATCCGGAGCATGGGGCGCAGATCGTTGGTGTCCTGGGCGGAGACCAGGAGCTCGAGGAAGTGCATGTGGGCGGTGTCGTGGTCGTCGGCGGTGGCGTAGCCCGCCCAGCGCATCAGCTCGTCCTCGGTGCGCACGTGGGCCTTGGTCAGCTCCAGGAAGGCCACATAGACCGGCGCGATGTCCTGCCCCGTGCCGCTGCCGGGATGGTCCAGGATCTCCTGCAGCCGGTTGGCCAGGCGGAAGAGGGTCTGGTGCTGGTTGTCGTAGGCGGCGTAGCCGGTTTCGTAGCCTTCTTGCCACTGGAGAAAGGACATGGATGCCTCTACAGGGTTTCCTTCTTCCGGGTCAGCCTGGGCCAGACGGCCAGGTGCCCGAGCCCCAGTGTAAACAGGATTCCGCCCAGCTCAGGGAGGCCCAGTTTCGGAGCCGCGCCTCCGGTGAGCGGGGGGAAGATCATGAGGTAGAGGTCCAGCCAGTGCCCCGCCAGCACCACGGCTCCGGCCCACAGCATCATGCTCTCCAGGTCCTTGGCCTTGCGGTTCAGCATCAAATGGAAGGGCACCACGAAGTTGAGGGCCAGGTTCAGGAAGTAGAGGGGCGCCCAGGGGCGGGAGAGCAGCACCTTGATGGGGCCCACCTCTTCGGGAATGTTGGCGTACCAGATCAGCAGGAACTGGCTGAGCCAGATGTAGGCCCAGAAGGCGCTGAAGGCGAAGAGCATCTTGCCCAGGTCGTGGTTGGGGGATTTCTGGACACCATGGGGCAGCAGGCCGAAGCGCCGGAGGGCCACCGCGGACATGGCCACCACCGCGATGCCCTGCAGGAACATCCCCGCGAAGCCGTAGATCGCGAAGATCGTGGAGTACCAGGCGGGCTCCAGGCTCATGATCCAGTCGAAGCTGGCGAGGCTGAGGGTGAGGCCGAAGGACACCATGAAGGGCGCCGTGAAGGACTTGCGGCGCAGCATGAGCCGGCCCAGGAAGTGCCAGAGCACGAAGTAGAGGACGATGCGGCCCCAGAAGAAGGGCTTGTTCAGCCACGCGGCCCGCAGGTGCAGCAGGTGGTCGCTGGCGGCTTCGGGCCGGGCCCAGGGATAGAGCACCGCCGCGCCGAACCAGAGGACGAGCATCACCCCCAGGGCCCAGGGCAGCACCTTCGGCATGGCGTGGGGCGCCGCCAGGATGGGATCGCTCCAGCGGGCGTTGGTGAGGCGGGTGGCCGCCACCAGGAAGAGCCCGCCCAGACCGACATGGGTGAGATTGACGCCCGCCACCAGGAGATTCCCCCAGAGGCGGGCGCCCCCTTGTCCGGCGCCCGTGAGCAGGAGTAGGGCGCCCAGGACCAGGGCTCCGACCGCCGCGCCCCGCAGGGTGCGGCCCAGCCGGATGAGTTCGGGCACATGGCCCAGACCTTCGAAACGATCAGAGGGGGAAGCGGGCGTGGAGGCGGCGTGGTTCATGACTTCGCTCCAGTCGCAGGGGCGGGCCCAGGGGCAGGCGCAGGGGTGGACGCCGGGGCCGGCGCGGGCGCCGCAGCCGCGGGCGCGGCAACACCCGGCGCCGCAGGCGCGACAACGCCCATCGCCGCCGGCGCGACGGGCTTCGCCGCCCGGGCCTTGGCGGCTTCAACGATCAAGCCCTTGAGGTGCATGGCCGCCCGCCAGCGGTCTTCCGCGCTGAGGTGGTCGCCCAGGGGCTTCATGATCTTTTCCGGCCCGCCGAAGGTGGCGGTGTGGAAGATGCGTCCCTCGGTGTAGGGCTCGTACTTGGGGATCACCAGGTTCGGCGGATTGGGGAAGCGGGGGATCACGCCGCCGTCGCCCTTGGCGCCCTCGCCATGGCAGGTGGCGCAGACGCGGGTCCAGATGACCTGCCCCCGGGCCAGGTTGGCGGGCGTGGGCTGCAAGGGGTTCATCAGCTCCAGGCCCGCCCGGGTGGCCTCCTCGACGCCGGGTCCGTAGCGCAGGGCCGGGGCCTGGTTCCGCGCCACCGTCCCGGTGGGCGGGAGCTGCAGGACCTGGCCCTTGCGGAGCACGGAGCTCGGATCATAGGCCTGGGCCGAGAACGGATAGAGCATACCCGCGTCGAATTCCAGGGCCCGCTTGCCCAGGTTGCGGTCCAGGCCCAGGCCCAGGGCCAGGATGGCCGCCGCCGGGGCGAGGATGGCGCCCAGGGCCAGGGGCCAAGGCACGTCGCGCTCCCAGGCGATGCCGCCGGCCTTGGCCCGGGCGTCCACCAGGAGGCGCGTGGTCTCCATGGCGCCGAGGTCCGCCAGGGCGGCGGAGACGTCCTGGTAGCTGTGGCCGTCCCCTAGGGCGGCGATGAGCACGAAGCGGTCGTCGTTGGCCCCCAGGTGCAGGTCCAGGGCCTTCAGCCGGGGCCGCAGGCGCGTCAAGGCGAAGAGGGTCGCCACCGTCCCGAGGCCGGCGATGAGCACCGTGGCTTCGAAGAGCACGGGGATGAAGGCGGGGATGGAGTTGAGGGGCTTGCCGCCGATGACCAGGGGATAGTCGATGACGCTGGTCCAGTACTGGAGGGTGAAGGCGCCGAGGAAGCCTGTGATCCCAAGGAGGCCGGTGACCCAGGGCAGCTTCGACGGCGTCTCGCCGATGGCCTCGTCCATGCCGTGGACGGGGAAGGGCGTGTAGGTCTCCAGCACGATCACCTTCAGGGCGCGCAGGGCCTGCACCGCCCGGAGCAGCTCCTCGGGATCGGCGAAGTCCGAGCGCAGCAGGTCGGGGTTGGGGGGCAGGCCGTCCCGGCGGCGGCTGGCGCCGCTGCGGAAGCGGTCGCGGAGGGCGGCGAACATGGACCTACTGTTCCTGGCCATGCTTCAGCACTCCTTTCACTTCGCTGGCCGCGATCATGGGCAGCACGCGGCAGAAGATGAGGAACAGCGTCAGGAAGAGCCCGAAGCTCCCGATCAGCGTCGCGAACTCGATGAAGGTGGGCCTGTACATGGCCCAGCTGGAGGGCAGGTAGTCCCGGTGCAGGCTCGTGACGATGATGACGAAGCGCTCGAACCACATCCCGATGTTCACGAAGATGCAGAGGATGAAGATGATCCAGGGGGTGCGGCGGAACTTCTCGAACCAGAAGAACTGGGGCGTGATGACGTTGCAGCTCACCATGGTCCAGAAGGCCCACTTGTAGGGGCCCAGGGCCCGGTTCAGGAAGACGTAGCGCTCGTAAGGGTTGCCGCTGTACCAGGCCACGAAGAATTCCGTCGCGTAGGCGAGCGCCACGATGGAGCCCGTGGTGAGCACCACCTTGCACATGGCGTCGAGGTGGCTCGCGGTGATGTACTCCTCGTAGTTCATCAGCTTGCGGGCCACGATCATGAGGGTGAGCACCATGGCGAAGCCGCTGAACACCGCGCCCACTACGAAGTAGGGCGGGAACAGCGTCGCGTGCCAGCCGGGGATCACGGAGGTGGCAAAGTCCATGGACACGATGGTGTGCACGGAGACCACCAGGGGCGTGGCCAGGCCCGCCAGCAGGCCGTAGACGGACTCGTAGTGCTTCCAGGTGCGGTTGGCCCCGTTCCAGCCCAGGCTAAGGAGGTTCAGGAGGCGCTTGCGCACGGGATGCTCGGCGCGGTCCCGGGCGGTGGCCAGGTCCGGCAGGAGGCCGATGTACCAGAAGACCGCCGAGATGATGAAGTAGGTCGAGATGGCGAAGACGTCCCACAGCAGCGGGCTGCGGAAGTTCACCCACAGGGGTCCTCGCGTGTTGGGCAGGGGCAGGGCCCAGTGGGCCACCCAGGGCCGGCCCATGTGGATGATGGGGAAGAGGCCCGCGCACATCACCGCGAAGATGGTCATGGCCTCGGCGGCGCGGTTGATGGAAGTCCGCCAGTGCTGGCGGAAGAGGTAGAGGATGGCGGAGATCAGCGTGCCCGCGTGGCCGATGCCCACCCAGAACACGAAGTTGGTGATGTCGAAGGCCCAGCCCACGGTCTTGTTGAGGCCCCAGGTGCCGATGCCCTTCGTCAGGGTCTGGAATACGGCCCAGGCGCCCAGGGCCAGCATGGAGCCCGTCAGGGCCACGGCGGCGAACCAGGCCTTGTTGGGCAGGCGCTCGATGGGGGCGAAGACCTCCTCCGTCACCTGGCCGTAGGTCTTGTCGCCCTTGATGAGGGCGCTGTCGGCGCCGTGGGGCCCGTGGCCCAGATCGTGGGGATGGGCGGCGGCGGTGGCGTCATGCATGGTGGCCTCCGTGGGCGGCGCCTTCGCTCGGAATCTCGGCGTTCCGGATCTTGGTCAGGTAGCTCACCGCCGGCAACACCCCCAGCTCGCCCAGCACGAGGTAGCGCTTGGGATCCTTCAGGGCCTGGCTGATTTCCGAAGCCGGATCCTGCAGGTCGCCGAAGAGGATGGCCATGCCCGGGCAGCTCTGCTGGCAGGCGGTCTGGAACTCGCCGTCCTTGACCTCGCGGCCTTCGTTCTTGGCGTCGGCCTTGGCGCGCTGGATGCGCTGGATGCAGAAGGAGCACTTCTCCATCACGCCCCGGCTGCGCACGGTGACGTCCGGGTTCAGGGCCAGGTTCTCCACCGGATCGCTGCGGTCGTACTCGAACCAGTTGAAGCGCCGCACCTTGTAGGGGCAGTTGTTGGCGCAGTAGCGGGTGCCCACGCAGCGGTTGTAGACCTGCTGGTTGAGGCCTTCCTCGCTGTGCACGGTGGCGATGACCGGGCAGACGTTCTCGCAGGGGGCGTTGCCGCACTGCTGGCAGAGCATCGGCTGGTGGACCACGCCGGGTTCTTCTTCCGAGCCCGTGTAGTAGCGGTCCAGGCGCATCCAGTGCATCTCCCGCTTGCGGCGCACTTCGTCCTTGCCCACCACCGGCAGGTTGTTCTCCGCCTGGCAGCTGATGACGCAGGCGGAGCAGCCGCTGCACTTGGACAGGTCGATGACCATGGCCCACTGGTGCTTGCCCTTGGGGTGCGGGTTGTAGAGGCTGCCCATGCCGCCGTGGGGCTCCGGGGGCCGCGCCGAGGCGGGATCCTTCGCGTAGGCGGCGTAGGCCATCTCCCGCACAGGCTCCCGGCCCTCCATGAGGTGGTGGTCCTGGGTGCAGGCGAGCTCCATGTGCTGGGGCGTGGGGCTCACTTCGAGGGCGAGGCCCTGGTAGCTGCGCAGCTCGCCGCCGCCCACCCAGGGGAAGGCGTCGCCACCGACATGCGTGCCGTGCCGGCCGGCGCGGGCGCGGCCATAGCCGAGGGCCACCGCCACCGTGCGGCCGTGGAGGCCCGGCTGGATCGCGACGGGCAGCACCAGGTCCGGCAGGCCCGGAGCCCGCAGGCGCACCACGTCCCCCTGCTTCAGCTTCATGGCTTCGGCGGTGCCCGGGCTGAGCTGGGCGTAGTTGTCCCAGGTGATCTTGGTGATGGGATCCGGCAGCTCCTGCAGCCAGGGATTGTGGGCGTGGCGGCCGTCCAGGTTGCCGGCCTTGGTGTAGAGGAGCAGTTCGTGCGCCGCGGCCTTGGGGGCGGGGCGGGCGGACCATTCCGCCTGGGTCTTCGCCCGGTCCTCCTTGTAGGCGGGGGCCGTGGCCTTCGTCCCAACATCCGCGAAGCCCCGCTGGACCGCGTCGTGCCAGAAGGCGTCGAAGTCGAGGCCACCGATCGTGGGGAAGACTTGCGAACGCCAGAGGGCCTTCACCTGCTCCTGGGCGGGCAGCGGAGCACCGCTCCAGGCGGCGAAGGATTCCGCCGCGTCCCGGGTGCCGAAGAGGGGCTCCAGCAGGGGCTGGTGCAGACTCCACACGCCCGCCACGGCCTCGCTGTCCCGCCAGGTCTCGAGGGCGTGGTGGTCCGGGGCGAGATGGGTGCACAGGGCCGCGGTCTCGTCGTCGTGGCGCAGCAGGCCCAGGCGCAGAGGGACCTTGGCCGCGGCGGCGGCGAAACCCGGGACTTCGAAGGCCGGATTGGCGTCCAGGACCACGAACGCGTCCACGCGGCCGGCCGCCAGGTCCTGCAGCAGGCCGTGCAACGCCCCGTCGTCCCCCTGGCGCTGCAGGCTGGGGCGCGCCAGCTCGACGGTGACGCCTTCGTTGCCCAGGGCTTGATTCAGCCGCGCGGCGAAGACCTGGGCGTGAAGGTCGTTGAGGCCGCAGACCACCAGGCAGCGGCCGGCGTGCTCCCGGAGCTCGGCGGCGAGGCCTGCGACCTTGGCGGCCAGCTTCGGATCGAGGATGCGCAGCGGGCTTCCGTGTTCCACCGCGGCAGCCAGGTGTTCGAGGAAGCCGACGGCTTCGGAAGGTGCCACGCGGATCCGCGTATCGGCATTCGATCCGGTGAGGCTCAGCCCCGATTCCACCTGCACGTGGCGGGACATGGACTGGCCGTCGCCCTTGCCGTCCGGCGTCCGGCGGCTGGCGTAGGCGCGGCCGAAGCCCGCGGGGTTGATCCAGGTGCCCAGGAAGTCGGCCTCCACGGCGAGGATGAAGTCGGCCTTCTCGAAGCGGTAGTCGGGGACGAGGCGGGCGCCGTGGGTCCGCTGGTAGGCGGCGGCCAGGGCGGAGGCGCTGAGGGTGTCGTACTCGACGAGCCGGGCGCCGGGCAGGTTTTTGAGGAAGCCGTCCACGGCCTTGCGCAGGGTCGGGCTGGTGATCGTGCGGGAGAGGACGCGCAGGGATTTCGCGGCCTTGAAGCGGGCAACCAGGTCCGCGTCGAGGGCGGCCCAGTCCGCGTCCTTTGCGCCCAGGCGCGGTCCCTTCAGGCGCTCGCCGTCATAGAGATCCCGGAGCTGGGCCTGGCCCACGGCGCAGAGGGCGCCCCGGCCCACGGGATGCTCGGGGTTGCCTTCCAGCTTGATGACCCGGCCGTCCCGGCTCTTGGCCAGGGCGCCGCAGCCCGCGGAACAGCCGGCGCAGGTGGTGGCGAACCAGAGGTCCGTGCCCGGGGTGAAGCCGTCCCGGCCCTGGACCAGGGCCAGGGCCTTGTGGGCCTTCTTGGAATCGCAGCCCGAGGCGAGGCCCACGGCGAAACCCACGCCGCTCCAGCGGAAGAAGTCCCGCCGGGAGAGCTGACGGACGGCTTCGCCGACGGGCAGTTCCTCGTCGAATTCGGCCTTGGTGGCCTGGACGTCGCGCCGCTTGTGGCCGAGGCTTTTCCAGATGCGCATCGGGGCTCCTCAGTGGTGGCACGCCGAGCAGTCCGTGGGGGCCGCGGCGGGCTTCCCGGACTGGACGAGTTTCAGGTTCGTGTCGCGGTGGCAGGTCAGGCATTCGCCCATGGTCAGCGGGTTGGCCTGGAAGACCGCGTCCATGGTCTGGATCTCGCCGTGGCACTTCTGGCAGGCCACGCCGGCATTCACGTGGCGGCTGTGGTCGAAGTAGGCGAAGGCCGGCAGCCGGTGGATGCGCTGCCATTCGACGGGCCGGCCGTCCTTGAAGGCCTGGGCCAGCTTGGCGATCTCGGGGCTGGGCTCCTTGGAGCCGGGCTTGTTCACGATCTTCTCGTGGCATTTCATGCAGGTGCTGAGGGGCGGGATGCCGGCGTGGCGGCCCTTCTCGGCGGCCGTGTGGCAGAACTGGCAGTCCATGCGGTTCTCCCCGGCATGGACGCGGTGGGAGTAGGCGATGGGCTGGGCGGGCTGGTAGCCCGAGTGGTCGCCGGGCAGGCGGACCTCCGCGGTGGACAGGGCCACGAAGCCCGCCAGCGCGACGCCCACCAGGGAGGCGAGGAGGGTGGTGCGGAGCTGCATGTCAGCTCCGCGCGCCCGTGCGGCGGTTCCAGATCACCACCTGGGGCTTGCGCCAGAGGTACCAGATGGGGACCACGAGGAAGTGGACCAGCCGCGTGAAGGGGATGGCGAGGATCACCAGGAAGCCCGACACCATGTGGAGCTTGGGGCCCCAGGGCAGGGAGACGATGAACTCGGGGCGGGGGGCGAAGAGCAGCAGGCTGCGCAGGTAGGGCACGGCGGCGCTGGCGTACCAGGAGCTGCCCCAGCGGTAGCGCAGGGCCGTGTCGATGCCCGTGAGGATCTGGATGAGGAGGAGGGTCAGCAGGATCCGGTCCATGGGCGTGGTCACGGCCACGACCCGCTTGTTGTAGAAGCGGCGGACCATGAGGGCGCTGACGCCGAAGAGGGCCAGCAGGGCGCCGATGAGGGCGGTGGATTCCAGCACGAAGAGCCGCAGGGGATTCGCGTTCCACCACAGGACGGTCCTCGGGATCAGGAGGCCCACCAGGTGGCCGCCGAGCACCCAGCCGAGGCCCCAGTGGAAGAGGTTGGAGCCCCAGAAGAGCTGCTCGTTCTCCAGGAACTGGCTGCTCAGGCTCGAATAGCTGAAGGGCCGCGACCGGAAGCGCAGGATGCCCACGGCGATGGCGATGGCCAGGGCCATGTAGGGCAGGCCCACGAAGAGGAAGGTGTTCAGGAAGCCATTAGCCATGGTTCACCTCCGGGCCGCGGAAGCCGTGCCCATGGGAAGGTTCGTGGGCGTGCTCGTGGGGATGTCCGTGCCCATCCCCGTGGCCGCAGGTGCAGTCGTGGCCGTCGGCCTGGGCGGCTTCCGGCGCCGGCGCCAAGGTGCGGAGCAGCAGCTCCAGGGCTTCGAGGAGGTGGTTGTAGGGGGCCGCGCCTTCGAGCTTGGGCCGCAGCTTTTCAAGGGCGGGCAGAATGCAGTCCCGGGTGAGGTCCCTTGCGTCCTCCACCGGCAGGGCCGGGAGGAGGCGCAGCACCGTGGGGAGGTGGTCCGGCAGCTCGGTGCCTTCGGCGATGCCATGCTCCCGCAGGCTCTGGCGCAGGTTCGCCATGAAGGAGCCCCGCTTGTAGGTTTCGCCGAAGAGATGCCAGCCCAGGTCCAGGCTGGAGCTGGGGTTCATGTCGAAGGCCCGGGTGTAGGTCTCCTCCAGTTCCGCCAGGGGCGTGAGCTGGAGGTGCAGGGCGAAGGCCTCCAGCAGGTCCTCCCACACCTCGGCGTACCACTTCATGGATTCCGCCAGGGCGATGGCCTGGGCCTTCGTGTTCGGGCCCGGGTATTCCAGCAGGGGGGCGATCCTGCCGATGAAGCCGAAGTTCAGGAACATCACAGCCCCCTTTCCGGCGCTTCGCGGAAGCCGATGCCCGCGAGGCCCTTGTTCTCGAGGGGGTTCTTGAGCACCTCAATGGCCTGCTCCCGGTGGCTGGGCGGAATGACGAAGCGGTCCTCGAAGGTGGGGAGCGAGGTCATCTTGTAGATCTCCTCGGCCTCCTCGGGGCTGCAGTTCGCTTCCCGCAGGGCGCGCCGGGCCACGTCCACCTCGATGTCGCCCACGGTGAGGGCGCGGCGCCACAGGCGCACGGCCATCTGCTTCTTCATGGCGTAGCGCACCGGTCCCTCCTGGCCGGCGGAGAAGAGGGAGGCCAGGTAGGCCATGGGCGTGCGGGCGTCGTCGATGGCGCCGAAGAGGTTCTCCACGTCGTTGGCGAGGAGCCCATCCGTCTGGGTCGCCGTGACCGGCGCCAGGGCGGGGACGTAGAAGAGCATGGGGAAGGTGCGGTATTCGGGATGGGGCGCCAGGGCGAGGCCCCACTCCTTGACGAACTTGTAGACCGGGCTCTGCTGCGCCGACTTCACCACGGCATCACTGATGCCCGCGCGGTGGGCGGCTTCGATGACGGCGGGGTCGTGGGGATCCAGGATCATCTCCCGGTGGGCCTCCACGAGCTCCGAGTCGGGGCGGAGCCCCGCGTCCGCGATCTTGTCGGCATCGTAAAGAATGACGCCCATGTAGCGGATGCGGCCCACGCAGGAGTGGAAGCAGGCCGGCGCCTGGCCGGTCTCCACCCGCGGGTAGCAGAGGATGCACTTCTCGCTCTTCCCCGTGTTCCAGTTGTAGAAGACCTTCTTGTAGGGGCAGGCCGACACGCAGAAGCGCCAGCCGCGGCAGACTTCCTGATTGACGAGCACGATGCCGTCCTCGCCGCGCTTGTAGAGGGCGCCGGACGGGCAGCTCGCCACGCAGGAGGGATTCAGGCAGTGGTTGCAGATGCGCGGCAGGTAGAACATCACCAGCTGCTCGATGGAGAGGAGCTGGAGCTGCTGCTCCTCCGTCAGTGCCTTGAGGTTCGGATCGTTGCGGGCGTAGAGGGGCGAGCCGCCGAGATCATCGTCCCAGTTGGGTCCGGACTCCACCTCCATGTACTCGCCGGTGATCTTGGAGACCGGACGGGCGGTGGGCTGGTCATCGCCTTCGGGCGCGTTGAACAGGTTTTCGTAATCGTAGGTCCAGGGCTCGTAGTACTCCTCCAGGGTCGGCATGTTGGGCTGGTAGAAGATGCGCTTCAGATAGTTGCCCTTGCCGCTGGACTTGAGGCGCAGCTTGCCGTCGGCGACTTCCCAGCCGCCGCGGTAGGCCTCCTGGTCCTCCCATTTCGTGGGGAAGCCCGTGCCGGGCTTGGTCTCCACGTTGTTCCACCACATGTATTCGGCGCCCTTGCGGTCCGTCCACACGTTCTTGCAGGCGATGGAGCAGGTGTGGCACCCGATGCACTTGTCCAGGTGGAACACCATCGAGATCTGAGAGCGGATGTCCATGGCGTCTCCCTTACCAGACCAGCTGGCCGAGCTTCTTGACGTAGACCGTGGTTTCCCGGTTCACGCCCGTGGGGCCCCAGTAGTTGAAGTGGTAGCTGAACTGCCCATAGCCGCCCACCATGAGGTTCGGCTTGAGGCGCACCCGCGTGAGGCTGTTGTTCATGCCCGCACGGCGGTAGCCGCGGGTCTCGGACTTGGGCACCGAGTAGGTGCGCTCGGTGGCGTGGTAGATGATGCAGGCGCCTTTCGGGATGCGGGCCGAGACATTGGCGCGGGTGACCACGGCGCCGTTGTCGTTGTGCACCTCGACCCATTCGTTGTCGGCGATGCCCAAGGCGCGGGCATCCTCCTCGCTGAGCCAGAGGGGCTCGCAGCCCCGGGACAGGGTGAGCATGCGTTCCGTGTCGCCATAGGTGGAGTGGATGTGCCACTTCCCGTGGGGCGTGAGGAGGTTCAGCTCCAGGGTCGGTCCCTCCCGCTTGCTGACCCGCAGGTCGCCGATGACCATGGGAGGCGGCGTGGGCTTGTAGGTGGGCAGATGCTCGCCGAAGGCGATGTAGCCTTCGTGGTCCAGGTAGAGGTGCTGGCGGCCCGTCAGCGTCCGCCAGGGCACCATGCGCTCCACGTTGTAGGTGAAGGGGGAGTAGGGCCGCTTCTCGTCCACGATGCCGGACCAGATGGGGCTGTTGATGACCCGCCGGGGCTGGGCCAGCAGGTCCTTGTAGGTGCGGGTGATGCCGCGGCTCTTCTCGCCGAGATCCTTCAGGGGCACGCCGGTGCGGCCCTCCATGTACTCGTAGGCCCGGTAGGCCAGCTCGCCGTTGGCCTCGGGGGCGAAATAGAGCAGCACGTTGGCGGCGTCCACGTCCTCCCGGAGGCTGGGGCAGAGGAAGCCGTCCACGGTCTCGTTTGGATTCTCCTTCGCGTACTTGTCATAGAGATCCGCGATGGGGTACTTCACGCCGTGGGCGCCCAGGCCGTCTTTGGCCTTGGGGCCGAAGGCGCAGAAGCGGTCGAAGATCTTGGTGTACTCCCGGGTGACGACCTTGAAGTTGGGCATGGTCTTGCCCGGGATCGCTTCGCACTCGCCGGCCATCCAGTCCTTGATGGTGGGCTGGGCGATCTCGCCGATGCTGTCGTGGGCGAGGGGCAGGGCGACCAGGTCCTCCACCGGATCCGGCAGGTGCTGCTTCGACAACTCGCTGACCTTCGCGGCGACCAGCTTGAAGATCTCCCAATCGCTCTTGGACTCCCATACCGGCGGGATGGCCGCCGACAGGGGATTGATGAAGCCGTGCATGTCCGTGGTGTTGAGGTCGCACTTCTCGTACCAGGAGGCCGTGGGCAGCACGATGTCGCTGTAGAGGGCGCTGGTGTCCATGCGGAAGTTCAGGTCCACCACCAGGTCCATCTTTCCTTCCGGCGCCGTGGCGTGCCAGACGACGTCCTTGAGGCTGCCTTCCGCCACTTCCTCGGCGATGGCGTTGCTGTGGGTGCCCAGGTAGTGCTTCATGAAGAACTCGTGGCCCTTGGCGGAGGTGCCGATGGCGTTGCCGCGCCAGATGAACCACACCCGCGGCCAGTTCTCGGGAGCGTCGGGATCGTCCATGGAGAACTGGGTCTTGCGGGTCTTGAGCTGGTCCACGGTCCAGGCCACCACGCCGGCCTCGTCCTTGGCGCCGGCGGCCTTGGCTTCCGCCACCATGGCCATGGGGTTCTTGTTGAACTGGGGATAGCAGGGCAGCCAGCCGCAGCGCACGGCCAGCGTCTGCATGTTCATGGTGTGGCCCTTGGTCAGCGGACTCCCGTCCGGCGTCGGGTGGTATTCGCTGAACTCCCGCTCGTAGCGCCACTGGTCGCTGTTCACGTAGTGGAAGGAGGGCCCGTTCATGAGGCGGCTGGTGGGGCTCCAGTCCTTGGCCATGGCGATGGCGGTCCAGCTGCCGACCATGGCGAGCTTCTCCTGGCCGACGTAGTGGGCGAGGCCGCCGCCGTTGCGGCCCACGCAGCCGGTGAAGGCCAGGGCGTGCTGGGCGGCGCGGTAGATGAGGTTGTTGTGGTACCAGTGGTTGATGCCGGCGCCGATGATGACCATGCACTTGCCCTTGGTGTGCTTGGCGGTGCGGGCCCACTCCCGGGCGAAGCGCAGGCAGTCCTTGCGGGACAGGCCCGTGTGCTTCTCCTGCCAGGCCGGCGTGTAGGGCGCGGTCTCATCGTCGTAGCCCTTCGGGTATTCGCCGGGGAGGCCGCGGTCCACGCCGTACTGGGCCATGAGCAGGTCGTAGATGGTGGCTACAAGCACTTCGCCGCCGTCGGCGAGGGCGATCTTCCGGGAGGGCACGCCACGGAAGGCGGTCTTGTCCGCGGCGAAGTCGTCCACTTGGACCTGCACGGGTTCCTGCCCGAGGAGGGTCAGGGCCGGGTTGATGGCGGTGTCGTCCTTGCCGTCCTGGAGGAGCAGGTTCCACATGCCCTGCTTCTCGCCCCAGCGGTCGCCCATGGCGCCCTTCGGCATCTTGGGCCGGGCTTCCACCTCGTCCCACATGAGGAACTTCCACTCGGGGTTTTCCACGTCCTGGTAGCGCGCGATCCGTCCGGCGCGGAGCATCTGGCCCGGGCGGTAGCCGCCTTCGATGGGCAGCAGCTCCACCAGGAAGGGCGAATCCGTGTAGGTCTTCGTGTAGTCGAGGAAGTAGGGCTCCTGGTCCCGGTGGTGGGCCTCGCTGAGGATGACGTGGTTCACCGCCATCCAGAAGGCGCCGTCCTGGCCCTGGTGCAAGGGCATCCACTCGTCGGCGTACTTGGCCACCTGGTTGAAGTCGGGGCTGAAGACCACCATCTTGGTGCCGTTGTGGCGGGATTCGGCGGCGAAGTGGCAGTCCGGCGTGCGGGTCATGTTGAGGTTGGAGCCCATGACCGCCAGGAACTTGGCGTTGAACCAGTCGGCGCTCTCGTTCACGTCGGTCTGCTCGCCCCACATCTCCGGGGAGCTGGGGGGGAGGTCGCAGTACCAGTCGTAGAAGCTGAGGTTCACGCCGCCGAGGAGCTGCAGGTAGCGGCTGCCGGCGGCGTAGCTGAGCATGGACATGGCGGGGATGGGGCTGAAGCCCACCACGCGGTCCGGGCCGTGGGTCTTGATGGTGTGGATGTTGGAGGCGGCGATGAGCTCCATGGCCTTGGCCCAGGAGGTGCGGCGGAAGCCGCCCTTGCCCCGGGCCCGCTGGTAGCGGCGCCGGGCTTCGGGATCCGCCTGGATGGAGGCCCAGGCCTGGACCGGATCGCCGTACTTGCCCACGGCCTCGTCCCAGAGGTCCATGAGGGCGCCGCGCATGTAGGGATACTTCACGCGGATGGGGCTGTAGAGGTACCAGCTGAAGGAGATGCCGCGCTGGCAGCCCCGGGGCTCGTAGGGCGGGATGTCCTTCTCCAGCTCGGGATAGTCGACGGCCTGGAACTCCCAGGTGACGATGCCCTCCTTCACATAGATGTTCCACGAGCAGCTGCCCGTGCAGTTCACGCCGTGGGTGCTGCGCACCACCTTGTCGTGCTGCCAGCGGTTCCGGTAGAACTCCTCCCAGGAGCGCTGCTCGGGATCGATGATGTCGGTGATCCAGTGGCTCTGCGTGGTCGTCGTCATCAGAGTCTCTCCTAGGCTTTCGGAACGAGGTTCTTGCGCACGCCGCGGAAGCGCTTGCGGCCCAGGTGGCCGCCCAGCGCCAGGCTGCCCAGCAGGCCGACGAAGCCGACGATGGGGAAGACGATGTCCTTCCTGGGCGGCGGCTGGGTCCCGACGCTGTGGAGGTAGGCGGCGACCTGGAAGGCTTCTTCCGGGGTCAGGGCCTTCTTCGCGAAGACGTTCACCATGCTGGGGAAGGCCGGATTCTCGATGGTGGTCGCGAGGTTCTTGCCGTACTTGCCCGGCGCCGCGTTCAGCTGGGGGCCGAGGCGGCCGCCGCCGAAGGTGCCGGAGCCCGACGCGCTGTGGCAGGAGAGGCAGGCGGGACCGCCACCGGCGAAGCGCAGGCGGCCCTCGAACATGGCCTTGCCCTTCTGCAGGTCCAGGGGCGTGGGCGGCCGGTCGATGCCCTTGCTGCCCAGCACCTTGCCGCTCTTGGTGAGCTCGTCGATGAGCTTGAGGATGGCGTCCGCTTCGGCGGCGGTGATGCCCAGCTCGGGCATCTTCACGTTGTTGGCGTCCTTGAGCAGCTGCAGGGCCACGGGATCGCCCTTGTCGATGAAGGAGCCCGGCGCCTGGATGAAGGCCAGGGCCCATTCCCGGGGCCGGCGGGTGGTGACGCCCTTGAGGTCGGGACCGGTCTTCACGCCGCCGCCGATGGTGTGGCAGCTCATGCAGCTCTTGCGGAAGAGCGCCTCACCGTCCTGGGCGGCCAGGCCGGTCCCGGCGGCAAGCGCGAGACACCACGCGGTTCTGCTGAAGGTGCGGAGCATCCGATCCTCCCGAATTGGCCGCCGGGGCGGTGAAGATTCAAGCCATTCGGTCCCTGGAAGAGACGGGGACCCGCGCCGGGGCTCCTGCAAGCCAATGGGTGCGTTCCGAGGAAGGTAAACCAGCGGGACGGAGCGTTTCAGTGATTAAGATCACTAGGTCCTAAATAATTTCATGGACGGGCCAAGGCCGCTTCGCCAGCCAGGGCGGGCCCTGCTCCCCACGGTACGCAATCCAAAACCGACCCGACCGGATCTCGCCGGGGCGGCTTCATGGGGGATTCAAGCCCCTGCAAGGGAAGATGGTTCACCCGCTCCCCTTTGATCTCGGTCACGCGTTCTTCGCCCAGAGTGGAAGTCGGATAAGACTTTCGAGGAGGGCGGTCCATGAGCTTGCCGATGGAGGTCGACCCCCGCGCCCTTTTCCTAGGACCCCAGGGGCAGAACGCGGAGATGCTGGAGCGGGCCTTCGTCGAGGTCCTGCGGGACCACGTCTACTGGCGGCGCGGTCTCTGCCCCGACGACCCCGACGCGGTGGATCCCTTCCTGCAGTCCCAGGCGGGCTTCCTGAACACCCAGACGACCTTCGCCGCCGCCCTTCGCAGGCTCCTGTCCCGCATGAAGGGCTCGGTGCCTTCGCATTCGCCCCGGTATCTCGGCCACATGACCGGGGACACGCTGCTGCCGGCCCAGGTGGGCTTCCTGGCGGCCATGCTCTACAACCCCAACAACGTGGCGGCGGAAGGCAGTCCCGTCACCAGCCAGCTCGAAGTGGAGGTCGCCCAGGACCTGGCGAAGCTCCTGGGCTTCGATCCCGGGAAGTCCTGGGGGCCATCTCTGCTCCGGCGGCACCGTGGCGAACATCGAGGCGCTCTGGATCCTGCGCAACCTGGCGCTGGTACCCCTGCGGCTTCCCCGCAGCGGCGCCCCCGCCTCGCTCCGGGACGCGGGCGGCAATCCGGTCCACGGCCTTCCCCCTGAGAAGCTGCTGGGGCGCCTTCGGACCGAGGACCTCCTCGAACTGCACCGCACCCTGCCCCCCGGCCCAGGCGCCGTGCGCAAGGGCGGCGCCTTCCGGGTGCTGGCCCCCGCCACCGCCCACTACTCCTGGCAGAAGGCCGCCAACCTCCTGGGCCTCGGCGAGGACCGCCTGGAGGCCATCGCGGTGGATTCCGAGCTGCGCCTCGACCTCGGCGCCCTGGAGGCCCGGCTCGAAGAGCTCGCCGCCGAAGGCCAGCCCGTGCTCGCGGTCGTGGGCGTCGTGGGCACCACCGAAGGCGGCGGCGTGGACCCGGTGGACGGGATCCTCGAAATCCGGCGCCGCCATGCGGAGCGCCATGGCCGCTGGTTCTTCGTCCATCTCGATGCGGCCTACGGCGGCTACGCCCGCTCGATGTTCCTGCGGCGGGACGGCAGCTTCCGCGACCTGGCGGAGATGCAGGGCGCCCTCGCCCTCCGCGCCGGCCTGCACGATGCCATGGCCGCGGTCCCCGGTGCCGATTCGGTGACGGTGGATCCCCACAAGCTGGGCTTCATCCCCTATCCGGCGGGCGCCCTCATCCTGAAAGACGGGGAGATGCGCTGCCTGACGACCCACAAGGCCGCCTATCTCAATGCGGAGGCCGGCAACGACCACCTCGGCAGCCACATCCTGGAAGGCAGCAAGCCTGGGGCCGCCGCCGCCGCCGTGTGGCTGGCCCACCGCACCGTGCCCCTCGACGAGCGCGGCTACGGCGCCATCCTCCAGGACTCCTTCCGGTCCAGCCGCGGCATGGCGGAGCTCCTGGACAACCGCCTCTTCGGCGACTACGTCTGCCGGGTCTTCGAGACGCCGGACCTGGACGTGCTGCTCTACGCGTTTGGCCACACGGAGCCCTCGACCCTCCACCGGGTGAACGCCCTCAACGAAATGGTGCTCTCCCAGTTCCCGCCGAACCTTTCCGGCGGCTTCGCCCTCGCCTCCACCGTGCTCACCCGCACGGTCCACGGCCTCGCCCCGGTGCCCTTCCTGCGGCGGCTGGGCGTCCCCCCCAAGGCCTGGCGCGCCGGCTCCGAGCTGCTGGTGCTCCGCAGCGTGATGATGACGCCCTTCGTGGAGGACCCGGAGGTCAAGGCCTTCTACCGCGCCGAACTGGTCAAGGCCCTGGAAGGCCTGCTGGGTCCGAGCCAGCCTGCGCTGGCGGCGGGGAAGGGCGGCGGCCGGTGAGACGCGCGTCGAGCCAGATTCCGGCCGAACACGGGAGCTGGGCCTTCCTGCTCCTGCCGACCCTGGTAGCCCTCGCCTTGCAGCCCAGCGCCGCCGGCGGCTGGCTGACGCTGGCGAGCGTCGCGGCCTTTCTCGGGCGGGTGCCGCTGAAACGGTCCTGGCGGGCGCAGCGGATCCTGCCCGGTGACGGCTTCCTGTTGGCCTGCGAGGGCCTCGTGGGCGCCGGAGCCCTCGGCCTGGCCCTGGTCAGGATGCCCGCCGCCGCGGTGGCCATTGGGGCGCTTTCCCTGGGACCGGCCGCGGTGATCGTAGCCCTGGATCTGCGGGGACGGTCCCGGACTCCGTGGGCGGAAACCCTGTCCATCCTCGCGCCCTGTCTCTTCGGAGGCGCCGTCCTCGCGGCGGGCGGAGGTTCCTTCCCCCAGGCCGGGCTGCTCGTCACCGCGGCCTTCCTCAGCCTCGCCGTGCCCGTGTCCTACCTCCGCAGCGTCCTGGCCCGCCAGCGGGAGCGGGCCGAAGCCCCGCCGGTCCTCGTCCTGCTCGCCCACGGTCTCGCCTTCGCCATCGCCTGCGGCCTGTACGCCTTCGCGGGCATCGGCCTGCTCTGGCCCCTCTGGATGGGAGCGCTGGCGCTGCGCGCGCTGGCGGAACCGCGGCTCTTCACGCGGCTTCCGAACGCCCGCAGCCTGGGCATGCGGGAGGCCGTCGTCTGCGCGGTGAGTGCCGCCGCCATGATCCTTTCCCTGAAGGGGACCACCTTCCCCGGGCCGTGAGTCCGGTCACAGGACCACGGCCCTACCCTCATCCACCTCGTATACTTTTAATTCAGGACCGAAGGAACCTAAATGCTTTTCACCGTCGCGACCGGCTATGCGCTCCAGGCCCTGGCCCACATGCCGGAGGACGGCAGCTTCATGATGGCGAAAGACCTCGCGGGACAGCTGCACCTGCCGGCGCCCTACCTGGCCAAGATCCTCCAGAACCTCGCCCGGGCCGAGATCCTCGAGTCCGTGCGCGGTCCCAAGGGCGGCTTCCGCCTCACCCGGCCGGCCCATCGCGTGAGCGTCGGCGAAGTGCTGGCGGCGGTGGAGGGCACCGGCTCCCTCGACCGCTGCATCATGGGCTTCCCGGCCTGCGACTGCGACAATCCGTGCCCGATGCACGATGCCTGGACGGCGGTGAAGGCGCACGTGGAAACCTCCATGACCTCCACCACCTTGCGGGACCTGCAGCTGACGAAGGTGCGGCGGTCCCTGCTGCTGTCCCCCGCCGCGGTGAAGCGGGCCAAGGGCTGAACCTTTTTTTGATTCGATTTCAGAATCCAGATTCCTAATCTATTGTGAGGATCCTGGAGCAACCCCCATGGCGACCCTCGGCTCCCTCGACCTGCAGGTCCGGCCCCTCTTCCGGGCCGCGCTCACGACCCTCGCCCTCTGCGGCCTGGTGGCCCTGGGCAGCCGCGGCGGACGGTGGATCGATCCGGCCCTCCTGGGCTACCTCATGGCCTCGATCTTCGCCATCTTCGGCGTGGCCTACCGCTACTGGGAATGGGTCGAGCGCCCCGCGACCTGGATGTACATGCGGGACTCCCTGCGCATGCTGGCCTCGCGGCGGGCCCTGGCCGTCCTGCCCAGGCTGGGGCTCCTGGCCCTGGACCAGATCTTCCTCCAGCGCTTCATCGAGAAGCGGTCCCTCAAGCGCTGGGGCGCCCACGCCCTCATCGCCTGGGGCTGCCTGCTGGCCTTCGCCGTGACCTTCCCCCTGGTCTTCGGCTGGGTCCGCTTCACCAGCGAAGGGCTGAACCAGGACCGTTATCAGACCTGGCTCTTCGGCCTTCCCGGCGGCACCTTCCCCGTGCACAGCTTCCTGGGCTTCCTGGCCTTCCATGTCCTGGACCTGGCAGCTGTCATGGTCATCGCGGGCTGCGTCCTCGCCTTCGTCCGCCGCCGGCAGGACGAAGGCGATACGGCCACCCAGCGCTTCGACCTGGACATCGCGCCGCTGCTCGTCCTGCTGGCGGTCTCCGTGACCGGCATCCTGCTCACCGTGTCGGAAAAGGCCTTCGAGGGGCGGAACTTCCAGACCATCGCCTACCTGCATGAACTCAGCGTCATCTTCATGCTCCTCAGCCTGCCCTTCGGGAAGCTGTTCCACATCGTCCAGCGGCCGGCCCAGCTGGGCGTCACGATCTACAAGGCGGAAGGGGAGCGGGAAGGGCGGCAGCCCTGCAAGGCCTGCGGCACGCCGTTCATCCGCGCGAACCAGCGCCGGGACCTGGAAGCCCTGTTCCACCGGCTGGGCCTCGACGCCGCCCGCCACTCGGAAGGCGTCCATCACCTGGACCTCTGTCCGCGGTGCAAGCGCCGGCTCCTCGCGGCCTCCCAGAACCGGCGCCTCGGCGGGGCCTTCGATCCCTTCGCCGCGGTGCCGCTCGAGGTCGAGCCTCTTCTCGACGGACCCTCCGGGAGCCCGCAATGAGCCGCACCCCCAAGCCCCTGGCGGAACTCCGCAAGACCTACGGTCCGCACCTCAATCTCGCGCCCGTCGGCGGCTGGGACGCGGATCCGGAACCGGACCGGCTGGTGAAGACGCACTGCTGCTTCTGCGGCCAGCAGTGCGGCATCCAGCTGAAAGTGAAGGACGAAAAGGTCATCGGCTTCGAACCCTGGATGGAGTTCCCCTTCAACCAGGGGAAGCTCTGTCCCAAGGGCGTGAAGCGCTACCTGCAGGGCAACCACCCGGACCGGCTGACGTCCGCCCTCATGCGCACGGACCACGGCTTCGCGGAGGTCGACTGGGAAGCCGCCATGGCCCGCACAGTGAACGAGATCGAGCGCATCCAGACGGAGCACGGCAAGGACGCCTTCGCGGTGCTGTCCGGGGTGAGCCTGAGCAACGAGAAGAGCTACCTCGCGGGGAAGTTCGCGCGCCTGGGCCTCGGGACGCGGAACCTGGACTACAACGGGCGCCTCTGCATGGTGAGCGCCGGCGCGGGGAACAAGAAGGCCTTCGGCGTGGACCGCGCCGCGAACTCCTGGGCCGACATCGAGCTGGCGGACGTGATCTGGGTGTCGGGTTCCAATGTGGCCGAATGCTCGCCGATCACCACCGACTACATCTGGCGCGCGCGGGACCGGGGGGCGAAGCTCATCGTGGTGGATCCGCGCATCACGCCCCTGGGCCGGACCGCGGACCTGGTGCTGCCCCTCCGGCCCGGCTCCGACAGCGCCCTCACCAACGGCATCCTCCATCTGCTCCAGAAGTGGGAGCTTCTGGACCGGGACTTCATCGAGGAGCACACGGCGGGCTTCGACGCGGCCCTGGAGGCGGTGAAGGATTGCACGCCGGAGTGGACCTCGAAGCTGACGGGCCTGCCGGCGGTGGCCATCGAAAAGGCCGCGCGGATGTGGGGGGAGGCGAAGACCAGCTTCCTGCTCCATGCGCGGGGCATCGAGCACCAGAGCAAGGGCGTGGAGAACGTCTGCTCCTGCATCAACATGGTGCTGGCCACCGGCCGCATCGGCCGGCCGGGCTGCGGCTACGCCACCATCACGGGCCAGGGCAACGGCCAGGGCGGCCGGGAGCACGGCCACAAGTGCGACCAATTGCCGGGCAACCGCGACATCGAGAACCCCGAGCACCGGGCCCACATCTGCAAGGTCTGGGGCTGCACGGACGCGGAGCTGCCGGGCAAGGGCCTCACCGCCCAGGAGATCATGAACGCCATCCACGCCGGTGAGATCAAGGGCCTGCTGTCCCTCTGCTTCAATCCCCTCGTCAGCCTCCCGGATTCCGAATTCACCCGGGCGGCCCTGGAAAAGCTCGAATTCCACGTGAATCTGGACTTCTTCCTCAGCGAGACCGGCCAGCACGCCGATGTGATCCTGCCCTCGGCCCTGCACGAGGAGGACGAAGGCACCAGCACCTCCGCCGAAGGCCGCATCATCAAGCTCAACAAGGCGGTGGAGCCCCCCGGCGACGCGCGGGCGGACTGGAAGATCATGGTGGAGATGGCGAGGCTGCTGGGGAAGGGCAAGTGGTTCGACCACTTCACCTCCCCAAGGGCCATCTTCGAGGAGCTGCGCCACGCGTCGAAGGGCGGCACCGCGGACTACTTCGGCGTCACGTACGAGAAGGTCGAAAAGAGCATGGGCATCTTCTGGCCCTGTCCGGACCTGGATCATCCCGGCACGCCGCGGCTCTTCGAAGGAGGACGGTTCTTCCATCCGGACGGCAAGGCGCGCTTCATCCCGACCCCCTGGCGGCCGCCCATGGAAGTGGTGGACGAGGCCTACCCGATCTGGCTGACCACGGGGCGCACGGTCTTCCACTACCTCAGTGGAACCCAGACCCGCCGCATCGGCTTTCTCGTGGAGCAGTGCCCCCACCCCTACCTCGAACTGCATCCCCGGCTCGCCGACCTCCACGGCATCGAGGAGGGCGACGCGGTGGAGATCACCTCCCGCCGGGGCTCGCTGGTCCTGCCCGCCAAGGTCGTGAAGACCATCCGCCCGGATACGGTCTTCATTCCCTACCACTGGCCCGGGGCCCTCAGCGCCAACCGCCTCACCGCCCGCCACCTGGATCCCGTGAGCAAGATCCCCGAGTTCAAGGTGAGCGCCGTGCGCATCGCCAAGACGACGCCGGACCGCTTCCCCGAGGAGCTGGCGGAGCTCCGGCGCATGGCCTTCGAGGCCCGCACGGACCAGCCCGTCCTTCCCGAGCAGGTGCTGTGATGGTCTCGGACGAGTACGGCTTTTTCATCGACCCTCAGCGCTGCATCGGCTGCAAGAGCTGCGTGGGCGCCTGCGGCGAGTGCGGCACCCACAAGGGCCGGCCCATGATCCACCTGGACGAGCTCGACCGGCTCGAATCGCCCCAGACCACCCCCACGGTCTGCATGCACTGCGAGGACCCCATCTGCGCCCAGGTCTGCCCGGCGGACGCCATCAAGCGCAGCGAGGACGGCGTGGTGCACAGTTCCCAGAAGCCCCGCTGCATCGGCTGCCAGAACTGCGAGCTGAGCTGCCCCTTCGGCGTGCCCATCGTGTTCTCGGGCCTGGAGCAGATGCTCAAGTGCGACCTCTGCTACGACCGCACCAGCGAAGGGCTGAAGCCCATGTGCGCCACCGTCTGTCCGAGCCAGGCCCTGCTCTACGCCCCCAAGGCCCAGGTGGAGCTGATGCGCCGGGCCAAGCCGGTGCGGGAATTCCTGGTGGGCTCGCTGCTCGTGAAGACGCGCACCGCGGTCATGCTCCCGGATCCCGAAACGCCCCTCCACCTCGACGCGGCGCTCCTCATCGAAGGAGGCTTCTGATGGCCCACTGGAAGGACGCCTTCCCCATCGACCTCGCCGAGGAGTCCCGGCATTCCCGCCGCGAGTTCGCCCGCTTCCTGGCCCTGGTCTCCGCGGGCTTCACCGCCGGCATCGGCTACCTGTGGGCCCGTCGCACGCCCCTGGAAGGCGCCCCGGAATCCGAAGGTGGGGCCGGCCACGACCACGCGGTGGCCATCTGCGCCGCCTCCGACCTGCGGCCGGGGCAGAGCCGGCTCTTCGCCTTCCGGGATCCCCATGACAAGTGCATCCTCGTGCGCACGCCCCACGGCGCCCTGAAGGCCTACCGCCAGACCTGCACGCACCTGGGCTGTGCCGTGCGCTGGGACGGCGCGCGGCTGGAATGCCCCTGCCACGTGGGCTTCTTCGAGGTGGAGCAGGGCTTTCCCGTGCAGGGCCCGCCGTCCCGTCCCCTCGGCGGCATCGCCCTGGAGGTCCGGGAGGATGGCATGGTGTGGGCTCTCGGAGACCTGCCCAAGCCCAACGCGACGGGCAGCGTCGCCGCGCTCCCCTGTCCCCGGGAGAAGGGAGGGGCCGCATGAAGCGCGTCCGCCGCACCCAGATGACCGGGGCCGCCCTGGTCTTCACCATCTTCGTCGCCGCCATCCAGCTCTACCTCTTCGAGACCGTGCTGGGCTCCGTGCTGGACGGCCAGCGCGGCCTCCTGCCGGGGGCCTTCGCCGTCTCCGCCGTGCTCACTCTGGTGGCGCTCTACCTGGCCTTCAAGGCTCCGGGGCTGGACCGCTGACGGCCCGCGTGTGACCGGCGTCAAAGCTGCCCGGTGAGTCCTTGCCAGGACTTTGCCCCATGGCATTCTTGAAATAGGACCAAGTTATCTTTTAACTCGGAACCGCCCGGATGCCCAGGATCCGCCGCAGGAGGCGCACCGGGGCCCACGCCACCCACGACCAGTGGAGGACCTCGTCATGCCTTCCATGCGCGATCTGAAGGAATTCCTGAAGGCCGGGCACCTGCCCACCCTGCTCACCTCCTTCCTCTACTTCGATGTCTGCTTCTCGGTCTGGGTGGTGAACGGGGCGATGGCCCCCTTCATCTCCCAGGAGTTCAACCTCACGCCGGCCCAGAAGGGCTTCATGGTCTCCGTGCCGGTGATCTCGGGCGCCCTGATGCGCTTCCCCCTGGGCATCCTCGCCCAGTACATCGGGCGCAAGCGGGCCGCCATGCTGGAGATGTCCATCATCTGCGCCTGCCTCGTGTGGGGCTACTTCTTCACCCACAGCCTGGGCACGGTCCTGGCCATGGGCATCGCCCTCGGCGTGGCGGGCGCCAGCTTCGGCGTGGCGCTCTCCCTAGGTTCGGGCTGGTATCCGCCGAAGTACAAGGGCCTGGCCATGGGCATCGCCGGGGCGGGCAACTCGGGCACGGTCATCGCCATGCTGGCGGCGCCGCCCCTGGCCTACGCCTTCGGCTGGCGCACGGTCTACCTCATCGGCCTGATCCCCATGGCCATCGCCATGGTGCTGCTCCAGGTCTTCGCCAAGGAGCCCCCGGACCGGGAAGAAAAGAAGCTCAAGGACTACCTCAAGATCCTGGTGGACCGGGACGCGTGGATCTTCAACCTGATCTACAGCGTGACCTTCGGAGGCTTCATCGGCCTCGCCAGCTTCCTGCCCACGCTCTTCCACGACCACTACCACATCCCCAAGCAGTCCGTGGGGATCTACGTGACCATCGGCGTGGTGGCCGCCAGCGGCCTGCGGGTCCTGGGCGGCTGGCTCGCGGACCACATGGGCGGCATCCGCATCCTCTACGTCCTCTGCGGCGTCATCCTCCTGGGCATCCTGCTGGCCTCGCTGCTGCCCGCCAACCCCTGGATGATGGCGGCCCTCATCGCCCTCGCCATGGGCGCCATGGGCGCGGGCAACGGCGCGGTCTTCCAGCTGGTGCCCCTGCGCTTCCGCGACTCCACGGCGGTGGCCGGCAGCCTCATCGGCGAGATCGGCGCCCTGGCGGGCGGCTTCCTGCCCAACGCCATGGGCCTGGGCATGAAGTACACCGGCTCCTTCACGCCGGGTTTCATCGCCGGCGCGGCCCTCTCCGGCCTTTCCCTCGTGGCCCTCGCCCTGGTGACCCGCCGCTGGACCTCCACCTGGGTCGGCGCCCATGGCAAGGCCATCGATCAGTTCGGGCAGGACCGTCGCCACGGCATGCCATCATCCATCGACTAAACAAGGAAGCAACCCATGGCCAAGCTCACGGAATGGAAGCCCGAGGACGCGCAGTTCTGGGCTGCTGGCGGCTCGAAGATCGCCTGGCGCAACCTCACGTTTTCGGTGCCAAGCCTGCTCTGCGCCTTCAGCGTGTGGATGTTCTGGAGCATCCTCACGGTGAAGATGAAGGAGGTGGGCTTCCCGTTCTCGGACGCGCAGCTCTTCACCATCATCAGCATCGCGGGCCTTTCCGGCGCCACGCTGCGCATCCCCAATTCCTTCATGGTCGCCCTGGCTGGCGGGCGGAACGTGGTGGCGGTCACCACCCTCATGCTGCTTGCGGCGGCGCTCGGGGCGGGGATCGCGCTGCAGGACAAGAACACGCCTTTCGCCACCTTCGCGATCCTCGCGGTCCTCTCCGGCGTCGGGGGCGGAAACTTCTCCTCCTCCATGTCCAACATCAACGGGTTCTTTCCCAGGCGCCTTTCGGGGCTCGCCCTGGGCCTCAATGCCGGCATCGGCAACCTGGGCGTCAGCGTCATGCAGTTCCTGGTCCCCGCAGTGATGGGCATGGCCCTCTTCGGCGGCCTGGCGGGCGCTCCCCACGTGGTGGCTGCGACCCAGAAGCTCGTCTATGTCCAGAATGGAGCCCTCGTCTGGGCGCCCCTGGTGCTGGTCCTGGGCCTGGCCTCCTGGTTCAAGATGAACAACCTGCCGGCCCAGGACAGCGAGCCGACTTCGGCGGCCATCGGGAAGATCCTCGGTCTCCACGCGTTGGCCTTCGCCGCTGCCGGCCTGGTGGCCTGGATCCTGGTCAGATACCCCAAACTGACCCTCGGCGCCCAGTTGGGCCTGGTGCTGCTGGCCATCCTGGTCTGCCTGGGGCTGCTCAAGCTCCTGCCCGGCAAGATCAAGACGAGCCTGGACAAGCAGTTCAGCATCTTCGGCATGAAGCACACCTGGATCATGACGCTGCTCTACATCATGACCTTCGGCAGCTTCATCGGCTATTCGGCGGCCTTCCCCCTGCTCATCAAAGTGGTCTTCGGCAAGCTCGCCGGGGGCACGATCAATCCCAACGCGCCGAATCCGGCGGTGTTCGCCTTCCTCGGACCCCTCGTCGGCAGCCTCATCCGCCCCATCGGCGGCTGGCTGTCCGACAAGCTGCGCGGCTCCGTCGTCACTCAGTGGTCCACGGTGATTCAGATCGTCGGTGCCCTCCTGGTGGCCCACTTCGTCCTCAAGGCCCAGGCCGCTCCGGATCCCACGATCTTCTTCAAGCCCTTCCTGTTCAGCTTCCTGCTGCTCTTCCTGGGCTCAGGCATCGGCAACGGCTCCACCTTCCAGATGGTGCCCTTCATCTTCGAGCCCCAGTTCGCAGGGCCCGTGCTGGGTTGGACCGGCGCGGTGGCGGCCTATGGCAGCTATGTGATCCCCACGGTCTTCAAGACCCAGGTCGCCGCCGGGAAGGTGGAATACGCCCTATATGGGTTTGCGGCCTTCTACGTGATCTGCCTCTGCCTGAACTGGTGGTACTACGCCCGGAAGGGCGCCGAAGTGAAGTGCTGACCGCGCTCTGCCAGAATGGACCGCGAGCCACAGGAGGGATCATGACCAAGCTGCCGAAGGCGCCCGGCGCCTACCGGGATTTCGTGGAGCGCTTCCCGCTCCTCGGCCAGGCGTGGGACCGCATCGGGGAGGCCGGCAAGGGCGGCCCGCTGGACGAGCGGACCCAGCGGCTCATCAAATTGGCCGTGGCCATCGGCGCCCAGCGGGAAGGCGCGGTCCACGCGTCCGTCCGGAAGGCGCTGGCCCTGGACATCGACCGGGCCGAGCTGGAGCAGGTGGTGGCCCTGTCGGCGGGCACCCTGGGCATGCCTTCCGTCGTCGCGGCGTACAACTGGGTGAAGGAAACCGAACTGAAGGCCGAATGACCACCCGCATCGGGATCCTCACGGTCTCCGACCGGGCCAGCGCGGGCGAGTACGAGGACCTTTCCGGCCCGGCGATCCGAGCGACCCTCAACGCCTACCTCGTCTCGCCCTGGGAGGAGGTCTATCGCCTCGTGCCCGACGAGCAGCACCGCATCGAGGCGGAGCTCAAGGCGCTCTGCGACCAGGAAGGCTGCGCCCTGGTCCTCACCACCGGCGGCACGGGACCCGCGCCCCGGGACGTGACCCCCGAGGCCACGGCGGCGGTCTGCGAGAAGCTCCTCGACGGCTTCGGCGAACAGATGCGGGCGGCGTCCCTGAAAATCGTGCCCACGGCCATCCTGTCGCGGCAGATCGCCGGCATCCGCGGCGCCTGCCTCGTCATCAACCTGCCGGGCAAGCCCAAGTCCATCCGGGAGTGCCTGGACGCGGTCTTCCCGGCGGTGCCCTACTGCGTGGACCTCATCGGCGGTCCCAGGATCGAAACGGATGATGCGGTCCTGAAAGCCTTCCGCCCGAAGAACTGAGGTAACCTCCGGACAGAATCCGGAGACACCATGAGCGAATCCCCAAGCCAGTCCTACGCTTCCCATCGGCGCTTCGATCCGCCCTATCACTTCGTCCTGTTCGGCCTCCTCACGGTCAACTTCGTGATGGCGGTGGTTGCCCTCGTCCGGATGCTGCTCAAGGCACCCTTCGATTTCAGCGTCGTCTGGAACGCGGTGATGGCCGCGGCCCTGATCCTTTTCGCCCTGAAGGTGCGCCTCTACGCGCTCCACAACCAGGACCGCCTCATCCGGCTGGAGGAGACGCTGCGCATGCAGGCCCTCCTTCCGGAAGCCCTGCGGGCGCGGATCCCCGAGCTGCGGATCTCCCAGTTCGTGGCCCTGCGCTTCGCCAGCGACGAGGAACTGCCGGGCCTGGTGGCGGCGACCCTCGACGAGAAGCTGGGCAACGAGGACATCAAGAAACGGATCCGGACCTGGAGGCCCGATACCTTCCGGGTCTGAAGGATTTCCAAAGCCAGTCATGACTGGCTTTGGAGTCGGGAATTCACCGCCCCGCCCTTTTGATCCCGGTCACGGATGGTCTGCCGGGACAGGGCCACCTTGGATGCGCTCCACCTGGAGCTTGCGACCGGGAGGCTGTATGAATCAGGTCAAGACTCGCGAGACCACTGCGAACCCCATGTTCAAGAATCCTTGGGAGCCCTATCGGCTCATGAACGAGCTCGGCCGCTGGGACCCTTTCAAGGAGCTGGGCTGGCCCCTCACCCAGATGGATCTTTCCACCTTCTCACCCTCCTTCGAAGTGAAGGAGACGCCGGGCGCGTACATCTTCAAAGCCGACCTGCCGGGCGTTAAGAATGGGGACGTGGACATCCATGTGGAGGGCAACCGGCTCAATATCCGCGGCAAGCGCGAGGCGGAAAAACGGGAGGACAACGAGACCTATCATGCGTACGAACGGAGCTTCGGCTCCTTCAGTCGCAGCTTCCTCCTGCCCGAGCCCGTGGCGGCCGAGCACGTGCACGCGGAATTGAAGGAGGGCATCCTGACGCTCTCCATTCCCAAGAGCCCTGAGGCCCGTCCTCAGAAGATCCAGGTCACCTCCTAGCCTCCACGCCGTTCCTCCGGTCGCGAACAGGCCGGTCCAAGGGAAGAGCCGGATAGGATCCCGAGGAAAGCCGGAATGGCGCAGGATGCGAAGATGGCTGGGTCAGGCTCGAAGAGGCCCCCGGAGTCGTGGATCCCACTCCGGGGGTTTCTGTTTGCCGGGACTGCTGCGCCTCAGGTTTTCCGGGACCGCCAGAGTTCCACGATGCGCGCCACCACCTCGGCCAGGGTGAGGCCGCTGGAATCCAGCTCCACCGCGTCCTCGGCCCGGCGGAGCGGCGCTTCGGCGCGGGTGCTGTCGGCGTGGTCCCGGCGGGCGATGTCGGCGGCGACCTCCGCCAGGGTCATGGTCATGCCCTTCGCCTGCTGCTCGAGGAAGCGGCGTTCCGCCCGGGCCTCCACCGAGGCGGTGAGGTAGATCTTCAAGCCCGCGCCGGGAAAGACCACCGTGCCGATGTCGCGGCCGTCCACCACGAAGCCGCCCTTGGCTCCGATGGCCCGCTGCTGCTCGAGGAGCACCTTGCGGACGCGCGGATCCTGGCTCACCGGGGTCACGAATTTCGTGATCTCCGGCGTGCGGATGGCGTCGCTCACGTCCTCGCCGTTGAGGTAGATGGAGGTGCCGACCTGCTCCAGGTTCAGGGTGGCGAGGACCCGCCCCAGGGCAGCCTCGTCCTCCAGCGACGCGCCGGCCCGCAGGATGGCCAGGGCCGTGGCGCGGAACATGGCGCCGGTGTCGAGGTAGGCCCAGCCGAGGGCCTCGGCCACCCGTTTCGCGGCGGAGGACTTGCCGGCGCCGGAAGGGCCGTCGAGGGCGATGAGGTCGAGCGAGGTGGCCATGAAATCAGTCTGCCATCTGCCGGATCAAGGTGAGGAAGTCGTCGCCGTACTGGGCGAGCTTCTTGGGGCCGACCCCGCTGATGGCCAGCAGTTCCGCCTCGGTCCGCGGCTGGAAGGCGGCCATCTGCTTCAGGGCCGTATCCCCGAAGATCACGTAGGCCGGCACGCCCTTCTCGTCCGCCAGCCGCTTCCGCAGGGCCTTGAGTTCACGGAACAGGGCCTCGCCGCCGGTCAGTTCGGGAGCGTCGTCCAGCTCGATGGAGGTGGGCCGCGGCGCCTTGGATTTCGGGATCCGCAGGGCCTTCGGCGCCAGGGCGAGGAGGTCCCAGCCGCCACAGAGGTCACAGCTGGCGCCGCAGGCCGCCATGCGTTCGCCGAAATGGGCGATGAGGCGCTGGTGGCGGCAGCCGGGGTTGTCGGCCCACCGGAACATGGAACGAATCTGCCGCTGCTGCTCGGCGGCCGGCTCCGGGGCCAGGTCGCTGGAGAAACGGTCCAGGCTCATCACGTCCGCCCAGGAGTAGAACAGGACGCAGTCGGCGGGTTCGCCGTCGCGGCCGGCCCGGCCGATCTCCTGGTAGTAGCCTTCCAGGCTCTTGGGCATGTCCCGGTGGAGCACGAAGCGGATGTCGGGCTTGTCGATGCCCATGCCGAAGGCCACGGTGGCGACGATGACGTCCGCGTCATCCCGGCGGAAGGCCTCCTGGGCCCGGCTGCGGCTCTCGGCGTCCATCCCGGCGTGGTAGGCGAGGGCCTTCACGCCGTGGGCGGAGAGGTACTCGGCGGTGGATTCGACGCTTTTCCGCGACAGGCAGTACACGATCCCGCTCTGCCCCCGGCGGGCCTTCACGAGGCGCAGGATCTGCTCCCGCACCGGATCGCCGTCGCCCTTCTTCAGGGCCGTGAGGCGCAGGTTCGAACGGTAGAAGGAGCCCTGCACCCGCACGGGTTCCCGCATGCCCAGCTGCCCCACGATGTCGTCCTGCACCGCGGCCGTGGCCGTGGCGGTGAGCGCCAGCACCGGCACGCCGCGGAAGCGGGCTTTCAATCCGGCGAGGTTGCGGTAGGCGGGCCGGAAATCGTGGCCCCAGTGGCTGATGCAGTGGGCCTCGTCCACGGCGACGAGCTTGAGGTCCAGGTCCTCCAGGAGGTTCGCGATGTAGAGCTCCAGGCCCTCGGGCGCGGCGTAGACCAGCTCGAGGTGGCCCTCGCGGATGGATCGGATGCGCCGGTTCCGCTCCTCGGCGTCCAGGCTCGAATTCAGGAAGGTGGCCTTCAGCCCCGCCTCCGTCATGGAATCCACCTGGTCCTTCATCAGCGCGATGAGGGGCGAGACCACCAGGGTCACGCCCCCCAGCAGCCGCGCCGGCAGCTGGAAGGTGAGGGATTTTCCCGCGCCCGTGGGCATGATGGCCAGCACGTCCCGGCCCGCCATCACCGCGCGGATGATCTCCTCCTGGCCGGGGCGGAAGGCGGCAAACCCGAAGATGTCCTTGAGGGAGGCGGCCAGGTCCGGCGGATCGGGCTTCGCCAGGGCCTTCAATTCCGCGAGGATCGCCGGCGTGAAGTCCGCGGGCGCTTCGCGGAAGCGCAGGCGCAGCTTGCCCAGCCCGGCCTCCCGCTCAGGGAAGGGCAGGGCCCGCAGGGATTCCAGCTCCGCCCGCAGATCCATCAGGGCCGGATCAGGGCCGCTCGGTGAGCACCTTGTCGATGATCCCGTAGTCCTGGGCTTCCCCGGCGCTCATGAAGTAGTCCCGGTCCATGTCCTTCTGCACCTTCTTGAGGGGCTGGCCCGTGTGCTTGGAGAAGGTCTCCGCGAGGGCGTCCTTGAGGCGCTGGATCTCCTTGTAGGTGATCTCGATGTCCGTGGCCTGGCCCTGGGCGCCGCCGGAAGGCTGGTGGATCATGATCCGCGCGTTGGGCAGGGCGAAGCGCTTGCCCTTGGTGCCCGACGCCAGCAGGTGGGCGCCCATGGAGGCGCACTGGCCGATGCAGTAGGTGACGATGTCGTTCTTCACGAACTGCATGGTGTCGTAGATGGCGAGGCCCGCCGTCACGCTGCCGCCGGGGCTGTTGATGTAGATCTGGATGTCCTTGTCCGGGTCCTCGGATTCCAGGAAGAGCATCTGGGCGACGATGGCGTTGGCCACCGTGTCGTCGATGGCGGTGCCCAGGAAGATGATGTTGTCCTTCAGCAGGCGGGAGTAGATGTCGTAGCTGCGCTCGCCGCGGGGGGTCTGCTCGATGACGATGGGCGGATAGTAGCTGCTGGGCATGGCGGGGCTCCGTGGGGCATCAGAATAGCAAAGACGCATCCCTGTCCGGAGGAGACCAGCTCCCGCTCAGGAATAAGGGACGTCAGGAATCGAAATGAATGGAACGGATGGCCTGTTCGCAGACTTCACGGGTCACTGGATTGGCATCGTGTCCTCCCACATGTACGGAGAGTCCGTTCGCCCCAAAGTAGATCGCCATCCACTCCGGCTTATCCCACCCAAGTGCTGTAGTAGTCACCAGAATGCCTGGCTTGCCATCGACGTGGACCGTGTTGATCTGGATATTTGCGCTATTCCCAAGCCCCTCGAAAACGGTGGCCGCTTGATCCTTGGACGGCGGGCGGTTCCCCCACTGTCGCGCGTTCTCTGTATCAATCACCACCATGACCGAATATGCCGTTCCAAAGGACATTTCGCCCGGCCCCCGGGGCTCTGAGGTCTTTCCGTGTGGTATGTCGGTGAAGCCGGTTTCGGCAAGGATTGACAACCTTCCGAGCTTCGAATGATGTGGTTTGAAGCTCGACCCGATGATCCGTCTTGCTTCCTTCTGGTCATGAGATTCGCAGCCTAAGATCAGCGCTGGGACAAGCAGCATTCCCAGGCTCTGTTTCGACCACCGCATCCTTCACCCCCCCCCAAAAAAAAAGGGAGACTCGAAGGTCTCCCTCTTGGGCATTTCCTAGTCAGTCTGGCCTACTCGCCCTTCTTCTTAGAAGCCTTCTTGGGCTTCTCGGGGGCATCTTCCTTGGCAGGCGCCTCGGTCTTGGGCTCGTCCTCGTCCTTCTTGGCGGTCTTCTTCGCCGCCTTCTTGGGCTTGGCCTCCGTCTCCGCGGCTTCTGCGTGGGCGTGCTCGTGGTCATGGTCGTGATCGCAATCCGGACCGTGGACGTGGGGCTCGCCGCCCTCCTGCTCCGACAGCTCGCCGCCTTCCAGCCCGCCGGCGTCGAAGCGGCTCACGGCCTCGCCGGCCTCGCGCTTGCGCTCCAGCTCCGCCAGCTCCTCGAAGGCCTTCTTGTCCAGGAGCTCCTCGGTGACCTTGGCGCTGGCGGCCATGCGCTCGAAGATCTTGTCGGTGCGCAGGCGGCCCTTGATCTCCGTGGTGTTGCCGCGGCGCTCCAGCTCGGCCTTGAAGGCTTCGAAGGTCTGCTGGACTTTGTTCTCGTCCATGAAGGTGCGGATTTCGGCGTCGATCTCCTCGTCGCTGACCTGGATGTCCTCGGCGTTGCCGATGGCCTGCAGCAGATAGCCGCTGCGGACGGCGCGCTCGGCGTCGTAGCGGCGGGTCTGGCGGTAGGCGTTCCAGTTCACGCGGTTCGGGTTGATGCCCTGGCGGGAGATGAGCTGGGCGAACTCCTGGCTGTAGTCGTCCAGCTGCAGGCTCACCATGCTGGCGGGCACCTCGAAGGGCGCGGCGTCCAGCAGGGCGTCCAGCATCGTGGTCTGCATGCGGGCCATGGCGTCGCGCTCCGCGGCCTGCTCCAGATCCTCGCGGACCCAGGTCATGAGCTCCTTGAGGTCGGCCTTGTCCAGGTCCTTGGCCAGCTCATCGTTCAGTTCCGGGACCTCGCGCTTGCGGAGGTCCTTGAGGGTCACTTCGTAGTGGACCTTCTTACCGGCGATGTTCTTGTTGGGATCCTCGGCGGGCACGTCCAGGTCGAAGGTGCGCCGCTCATCGAGCTTCATCCCCACCACTTCCTTGTCGAAGGGCCGCGCGTCGTCGAGCTGGATCACCTGGTCCTGGTAGCTCTGGGGCTTCATGCCCTGGGGCTTCACCTTGATGTCGAGGGTCGCGTAGTGGCCCTTCGCGGAAGCCTCGTCCACGGGCACCAGCTTGGCGGCGCGCTCGCGGATCCCTTCCAGGTGCTCGGTCACGGCCTCGTCGTCGATGCGGCGCTTCTTCTTGGCGACCGCCAGACCCTGGTAGGCCGGGAGATCGACTTCGGGGGCCACGTCGAAGAGGGCCTTAAAGGAACCGTCCACGCCTTCCCGCAGGTCGGCCTTCTCCAGGGCGGGATTGCTGATGGGCTGGGTGCCGGCGGCGGCGGCGGCGCTCCAGAAGTGGCGCTCCACCAGGCTCTGGGCGACTTCGCTGACGATCTCGCGCTGGAACTTGGACATCAGGACGCTGCGGGGGGCCTTGCCGGGACGGAAGCCCGGCAGCTTCACCTGCTTGGCGATCTTGGCGATGACCTGCCCGAAGACTTCGCTGACTTCCCAGGCGGGGACCTTGACCTCCAGGCCCTTGCGGGTGGCGCTGTGGTTGATGAGCTGGACCTTGAGTTCATTCTTGCGCTCAGGGGTCTGGGTGGCCGCCATGGATGCTCCTTGCAGGGACTTCAGGATTTTGGTGCGAACGGTGGGACTCGAACCCACACGGCGTGAGCCGCTGGAACCTAAATCCAGTGCGTCTACCAGTTCCGCCACATTCGCCAAGTTGTCATCGGGTTGGATCAAAAGGCTTCGTGGTGCGCCCGGAGAGATTCGAACTCCCGACCCTCAGGTTCGAAGCCTGATGCTCTATCCAGCTGAGCTACGGGCGCAGCCAGAACCATCGATTCTACCTGCGTGGGCCGCCCCATCAAAGCGCCGAGTTGAGACTCCAGGCGTCCCGGAAGGCGTTCTCCGCAAGGCTCGCCATTTCAGCGTCTGTGAGTCCCAGGGCCCGGGCCGCGGACCACTCGGAAGCCAGGTCGCAGGGGATGACGCCGGGATCGTCCGTCCCCAGGGCGCACCGGACCCCGGCCCGGAGCATCCGGGGCAGGGGATGGTCCGCCGGATCCGCAAGTTCGGGCACCAGGGTGCGGTTGGAGGCGAGGCAGATGTCCACGGGAATGGCGCGCTCCGCCAGCCACGCCAGGAGGGCGGGATCCTCCGCCCCCCGGACCCCGTGGATGATGCGCTCGACGCCAGCGGCCTCGACGGCCTCGCGCACATTGGAACCGGGTCCGTTCTCCCCCGCGTGGGCTGCGAGACGCAGGCCCCGGCCTCGGGCCCCGGTCAAAGACCGGCGCCCAGTCCCGAAAGGGCACCCGCTCCAGCCCACCAGTGGAAAAGCCGTGGACGAAGGCGGGCAGGTCCTCCAGCACCAGGTCCAGGACCTCGTGGCCGTGCTTCGGCCCCAAATTGTTCACGGCGTCCAGCACCACCGCCACCTTCGCGCCGCGTGCGCCGGCCCGGGCGATGCCCTCCTCCAGGCCCCGCCAGAGGTCATCCAGGCTCAGCAGCCGCTTCCACACCACCAGGAAGTGGGGCGAGACCCAGAGGTCGAGGCCCCTGGGCGCCGGTCCCAGGCGGTCGATGGCGGCGTCCACCGCGCGGCCCACCGCCTCCCGGGAATTCAGCAGGCCGGAGCCGAACAGGAAAGCTTCGATGAAGCCTTCGAAGGGCTGGACCTCCCCACGCCACAGGGCGGCGAGGGACTCCGGCACCGGAAGCTCCCGCTGCTTCGCTTCCGCCCGGACCCAGGCGGGGTCCAGGCTGCCTTCCAGGTGCGCGTGCCGGTCGATGCCCGGTGAAACGGCGCCGGATCCGAGTGCCGTCGTCACAAGGCTATTCGTCGTAGTCGTCCATGCGGAGGTCGCCGGGATCCACGCCCTCGGCCCGGGCGCCTGTGATGCCCAGGCTCTCGTCGAAGGGCTCCTCCTGCACGGCCTCCGCCTCGGGCTCGGGGGCGTAGTCGTCCTCGATGAGGTGGACGGCCTTCTCCTTCTTCACCGCCTTGGCCTTGGCGGGGGCGGCCTTCTGGTCCGCGCCGCATTTCGGGCACTTCGCTTCGGGCTTGCCGAAGTCGTAGAACTTGGTCCCGCAGGAAAAGCAGGTGAATTTTTTACCCAAGTTCGCCATGTCCGAATCCTCGCGTTTGCAGAAGGATCACGATATAGCAGGACGAAGGCGGGTTGTCACGCTTCCACTGACGGATGTCAATCCCAGGGCACGTTTCCGAGGCGCTTGGGATCTCCGTCACAGAGCTGGTTGACCACGGTGTTGTAGAAGATGTGGTGCTTCGATTCCACCTCCGGTCCGAACCGCTCGACGAAGGTGTGCCGACTGCGGTCGAGCTCGTCCCGGAGCAGGACGTAGATGTTGCCGCTCTGCCGCCCCTGGGCGACCTTCTGGGGGAAGTAGAGCTCGATGTCGCCAACCAGGACCCGGCCGAGGCGTTCCGCTGTGGCCCGGATCTTGGGATCCAGGTCATCGGTTGGGGGCGCGGGCATGGGGATGGGGTCCGGCACCATCTGGGTCGGCACCGAGGGCGTGAGGTCGCGGGTGTCCAGGGCCTGGGCCACCGCGGGGGACGGAGGCTTGAGCGCCGTTGGCGGCGGGGCCAGGGGCGGCAGCGGCTGGGAGGACCGGATGTCCGAGGGGGCCATGGGGGCCGTGATCTTCTGGGGGGGCGCGCCGGGGACCGGGACTTGGGGCATCCCCTGGGGCTGGACTGACGGGGGGAGCGCCACCGGCTTGGTCGCAGGGGCACCCACGGGCATCAACTGGGTCGCAGCGGAGGCGGGCATGGTGGGCATGGCGCCCGTGCCTTCATGCCCGGCGGCGGCCAGGTGGGAAAGGGTGGACTCGGCGGCCAGGACCACCGACCGGAGCAGGGACGGGTGATCCAGCCGCTGACGGCTCCCGCTGTCGATGAGCACCACCGCCACCACCTTGCGGCGCAGGCGCAGGGGGACCATCAGGCTTTCCGCGGCCTGCATCCCGCTGAGCGGCTTGAGCAGGGCGGCGTAGGCCGCGCCGCCGGAGAGCCGGGCGACGGTGCCGTTCATCAACGGTTCGAGCTCGGGAGGCGGCACCACGGGCACGCCGGATTTCGGGGCATCGCTCTCGAACCCGCGGTGGGAGAAGAGATTGGCGATCCCCTGCTTGATGATGAAGAGGGCGCAGCGCTCGGAGAGCGGGTGGAGGCCGTCCATGAGGGCTTTGAGGACCTCGGCCTGGGTGGGCGCCTTTTCCAGGTGGTCGAGGGCATCCGAGAGGTCCTTTTCCAGGGAGGCCGCGCTGGAGTCGGCCTGAAGGGCGGCCATCTGCTCCTGGATCCTTTGGATCAGCCCGTCGTCCGGGCGCAGGCGGCCCAGCTCCTCTTCCAGGGTCACCGTCAGGACCTCCTGAAGGGACTTCTGGCGATCCTCCAGCCACTGCTGAAGAAGGCTCTTGATGGATTCGGCGGTAGCGTCCATGTCTGTGGCCCAGGGGAAGGTGGGATCAAGGGTACTCGAAATCATTCCGGACCAACCTTGTCAGGCTAGAATCTCCTTCAGAGCGATTGGAGCCGTTGACATGGGCGATCTCAGCATCCTGGTCCGGGAAGAGGGCCCCGTTTCCGTGGTGGAACCCAAGGGCTTCATCAACGCCCACACGGTCCGCCAGTTCGAGTGCGCCCTGGAGGAAGTCGTCCAGAAGGAGCGCTACGCGATCCTCCTGAACTGCCGGCACCTCAGCTACATCTCCTCGGCGGGCCTCGGCGCCATCATGGGCCTCATCGAGACGGTCCGGGACCGGGGCGGCGACATCCAGCTCTGCAACCTCCAGGAGAACGTCTACGCCATCTTCGACACCCTCGGCTTCACCCAGCTCTACAAGGTCCATCCCGAAGAGCCGGAAGCCCTCCAGTCCTTCCTGGGCCCGTCCTGATGCGCGCGGTGGTCGAGCAGTCTGAATTCCGGCTCGTGATCCCGAGCCAGACCCGCTATCTGAACCTCGTCACCGGCCTGGCCAAGCGGGCCGCCCTCGTTTCGGGCCTGGACGATCCCACCGCCGCCAAAGTGAGCATCGCCGTGGACGAGGCCGTGACCAACGTGATCATGCACGCCTACGGCGGCGCCGACGACAAGAGCGTGGAACTGGAGATCCGGTTCACGGGCCTCGCTCTGGAGATCCACATCTGGCACACGGGCCATGGCATCCGCCAGGACCAGGTCCACCTGCCGGATCCCAAGGAGTACGTGAAGCATCCCCGCAAGGGAGGCCTGGGCCTGCTGCTCATGAGCCGCTTCATGGACGAGGTCCGCTTCGAAGACAACGCCGACCGCAGCGAGTGCTGCATGATCAAGAAACTGGCCTGATCCGCCACCAGGGCCGCCCATGACGGATACGCCGGCATCCCCGCCAGATTCGACCGGCGTCCCGCGCGGCGGTCAGGCCGGCGCCCCTTCGCCCTTCGACCGGCTGCGGGACCTGGCCCTCCGGATCCCGGAAGGGGCCTCGGAACTGCTGCCGATCATCGACTTCCTGGAGACCTTTCCGGAACAGGTGACCGAACAGGCCCTGGTCCATCTCGTGGGGGTCACGGCCCTGGGCATGGCCCGGGCCAGCCAGGGCGGCATCTGGGACGGGGAGCGCTGGATCTTCCTGCGGGGTTCGGCGCCGGCCTTCCCCACCAACCCCGGCAAAGGCTGGACCAGCCTGCCCTGGACCCACGGGGACGAGTCGTACGGCCAGCTCGCGGTGAAGAGCGAGACGAACCCTCCCGGCCTGGGCCTGCTCCTGTCCATCAGCGCGCCCCTGCTGGCCTGGCGGCGGCTGGAGGCCCTGCGCATCGACCAGAACCGCGCCCTGGCCCTGCAGCTCTCCCGCCTGAACACCCTCTTCGATCTCACCCGCTCCCTGGGCGAGGTCCAGTCCAAGGAGGATCTGGTCCGCCTCATGGCCGCCACCCTCATGGGGGAATTCCGCATACCGCGCCTCCTGGTGGTGGGCGCGGACGGCACGGTGCTGTTGAACCGCGGGCTGGGGACGATCCCGACCCTGCTCATGGGCGAAACCCTCCACAGCCTGCTGGCGGAAAAGGGGCTCGTCCACGTGGTGGAGCTGCGGGACCAGGACCACAGCCACGGTTTCGCCTACGCCGCCGAGCCCACCATCGGCAAGCTCAGCGAGGAGGACGAGCTCTTCCTCTACACCCTGCTGAACCTCTGCGCTAGCCAGCTCACCAGCCTGGAGCTCCGGGAATCCCAGATCCTCTCCCTCAAGCTGGAAAAGGACCTGGACCTGGCCCGCAACATCCAGCGGCGGATCCTGCCGAAGCGGCTGCCGGAGCCCACCGGCTGGCAGTGCACGGCCGCCAACCTGCCCTACCAGGCGGTGGGCGGGGACCTCTACGACGTCTGGATGGCCAGCGATCCCCCCGCCGGCGGCTGGGAGGACGAGGTGGAAGGGGACCGCATCCACCTGGCGGTGGCTGACATCAGCGGCAAGGGCCTGCCGGCCTCCCTGATGATGACCCAGCTTTCGGCCTTCCTGCGGGCCCGGGCGGACCGCCGGGTGAAGAACTGGGGGCGCTTCGCGACGCGCCTGAACACCCGCATGAACGAAGTGCGCGACCGGAACCGCTACGCCACCCTCTTCGTCGGCAGCATCAATCCCGAGACCGGCGACCTGCGCTACGTGAACGGCGGCCACAATCCGCCTCTGCTGGTCCCCGGGAACCAGGACGAGGCCCGGCGGCTGTCCCCGACTGGGCCCATCGTCGGTCTGCTCCCGGGCGCGACCTTCCTGGAGGGCCACGCGCAGATGGACCCGGGCGACGTACTGGTGTGCTTCACGGACGGCTTGGTGGAGGCCGAAAGCCGTGATGGCCAGGACTTCGGCGAGGAGGCCATCATCTCCGTGGTCCGTGAGCATCAGGCCAAGTGCGCCGACGAGATCTTCGAAGCCATCCTGGTGGCGGTCTTCAAGCACATGGAAGGCTCGGGTTTCAAGGACGACGTCACCCTTGTGGTGGCCAAGCGGGCCCGCGCCTGACGCGGACCCCGCGCCGAAGGATGCGTTCGGGATTTCCGTCCTGCGCCCCCGGCCCTTGGACCCCGTAGAATCGGGTCTGGAGCGTGTCCCGTGAACTCCTTCAAGACCTTCATCCTGATCACCGCCATGACGGGCCTGCTGGTGTGGATCGGCAACGCCCTGTACGGCCAGCAGGGCCTGGTCCTCGCCCTGGCAGCGGGCCTGCTGATGAACGGCTTCAGCTACTTCTTCTCCGACCGGATCGTGCTGGCCTCCTATGGCGCCCGCGTGGTCACGGAAGCCGAAGCGCCCGAACTCTACGCCATCGTGGCGACCCTGGCCCAGCGCGCGGGCCTGCCCATGCCCCGCGTCGCCGTGATCGACGACGAGACCCCCAACGCCTTCGCCACCGGACGCAATCCCGACCACGCGGTGGTGGCCGTCACCACCGGCATCCTGCGCATGCTCACCCGGCAGGAGCTGGAGGGCGTCCTCGGCCACGAGCTGGGCCACGTGAAGAACCGGGACATCCTCATCGGCTCCATGGCCTCGGTCCTCGCCCAGGCCATCATGTTCCTCTCCCACATGGCCATGTACATCTCGCCCCGGGACGAGGACGGCCGGCCCACCAATCCCCTGTTCGGCCTGCTGGTGGCCATCCTTGGACCCATCGCGGCCATGCTCCTCCAGATGGCCCTCAGCCGGTCCAGGGAATACCTGGCTGACGATTTCGGCGCCCACGTCACAGGTCGCCCGGACGCGCTGGCCTCGGCGCTGGCCAAGATCAGCGGCATCAACGAGCGCCACCAGATGCGCAATGCCCAGCCGGCCACGGCCCACATGATGATCGTGAATCCGTTGCATGGGGGCGGGCTGATGAGCTGGTTCTCGACCCACCCGCCCATCGAACATCGGATCGCGCGGTTGAATGCCATGCCGGTGGAGGCGCGGTAGGGACCATTTGTTCGCACCACACCATTGATCCCACTCCAGCCGGGGCATTCCGGTTCAGCTGCCGCGCTGTCGCTTGGCTGCACCCGAGTCAGGCACGGCCAAAAGCAGGCCATGCCTGACTCGGGTGCCTGTTTTTCAAGCGTGCGCTGCGCGACCAGTGTTTCAGTTGGATGGAGGTTCCAACCTGGGGTTTGGTGTCGTGCTGACTAGACGTTGAACAGGAAGTTCATGAGGTCGCCGTCCTTGACGATGTACTCCTTGCCTTCCGTCCGCATCTTGCCCGCGTCCTTGGCGCCCTGCTCGCCCTTGTACTGGATGAAGTCTTCGTACGTGATCACCTGGGCCCGGATGAAGCCCTTCTCGAAATCGGTGTGGATGACGCCGGCGGCCTGGGGGGCGGTGTCGCCGATATGGATGGTCCAGGCGCGGACTTCCTTCACGCCGGCGGTGAAGTAGGTCTGGAGGCCGAGGAGGCGGAAGGATTCGCGGATGAGGACGTTCAGGCCCGGTTCCGTGAGGCCGGCCTCCTCCAGGAACATGGGGCGTTCCTCCATCGGCAGCTCCTGGATCTCCGCTTCGAGCTTGGAGCAGATGGGGATCACGGGGCAGCCCCGTTCACCGGCGATCTTCACCAGGGCCGCGTAGTGGACATTGCCCAGGGGATTCGGGATGTCGGCTTCGGCGATGTTGCCGACCAGCAACTCGGGCTTGAGGGTCAGCAGGCCGTATGACTTCAGGGCCGCGCGGTCCTCGGGGGTGAGGACGGCGTGGCGGGCCCAGCGGCCCTCGTTCAGCTCCGCGAAGACCTTCTCCAGCACGGTCACCTGGGCGGTGGCCTCCTTGTTGGTGCCGCTCTTGGCGAGCTTTCGGTTCCGGTCCAGGCCCTTCTCGACCGTATCCAGGTCCTTCAGGATCAATTCGGTCTCGATGATGGTGAGGTCCCGCTCGGGATGGACGCTGCCCTCCACGTGGGTGATGTCCGTGTCCTCGAAGCAGCGCAAGACCTGGACGATGGCGTCCGTGTCCCGGATGTTCGCCAGGAACGCGTTGCCCAGGCCTTCGCCCTTGGAGGCCCCCCGCACGAGGCCGGCGATGTCCACGAACTCCTGGGCGGCCGGGAGCACGCGCTGGGGCTTCACGATCTCCGCCAGCCGGTCCAGGCGCTCATCGGGGACGTCCACGACGCCCGTATTGGGCTCGATGGTGCAGAAGGGGTAGTTGGCTGAGGCTGCCCCCGCACTCGTGAGGGCGTTGAACAGGGTGCTCTTCCCGACGTTGGGAAGGCCGACGATGCCGCATTGAACCGCCATGGGATGCTCCGGACGCAAAGCTCCAGTCTCCCATTCCGGACGGTCCCCCGGAAGCGGAAAGGGCGAAGGGCGGGATTCAGCCTCCTGTTTATCGAAAATAAATGTGATCCAGTAACTTGCGCAGTCCCGGGTACCGATCTAATCTCCCTCGGCAAAGCAAGCCATGGGGAGGCAGCCGTGATCGTGAAGGCGGAATGGCCCGGATATGTGATCGACGTGCTGGTCCGCATGGGCCAGGAAGTCGAGGAGGACGAGCCCCTCGTGCTGCTGGAGGGCACCGACGCCGGGCGTTCCACCTTCTATATCCACGCCGCCGAAGGCGGCAAGGTGAAGGAGATCTTCGTGGAGGAGGGCGATTTCGCCCACGAGGACGATGACCTGCTGGTGATCGCCGAGGTCGAGGAATAGGGAGCCGGTACAATGGCCGTCACCCCTGGAGGTACGGCATGGCTCTCATTCGCGCCGAAATGGCGGGCAAGGTCCTGGAAGTGTTCGTCGCCGCCGGGGATGCGGTCGGCGAGGACCAGGACCTGATCCTCATTGAATCCATGAAGATGCAGATTCCGGTGGGCTGCCCGGAGGAGGGCACCGTCACGAAGGTCTTTGTGGTGGCCGACCAGTTCCTGAATGAAGGCGATCCGATCATCGAGCTGGGCTGATGCCGGAACTCCGCATCCAGCGCCTTGACGGCGGAGACGAGGGCATCGTCCTCCTGGGGCTGGACCGGTCCGAGGCCAAGAACGCCCTGGGGCGCCAGCTGCTGGGGGAGCTCGAAGCGGCCCTGGAGTCCCTTCGGGATGACGCGGCGGCCCGGGTGGTGATCCTGCACAGTCTGGTGGACGGGGTCTTCTGTGCCGGCGCCGACCTCAAGGAGCGCGCGGGCATGAGTCCAGAGGAGGCCGAAGCCTTCGTGAAGCGCCTCCGAGCCGCCTTCACGGCGGTGGAGCGGCTGCCTATGCCCGTCCTCGCCGTCCTCGAAGGCGCGGCGCTGGGCGGCGGCCTGGAGCTCGCCTTGGCCTGCGACCTGCGCGTGGCGGGCAGCGCCGCCCGGCTGGGCCTTCCGGAGACCTCGTTGGCCATCATCCCCGGCGCCGGCGGCACCCAGCGGCTGCCCCGCCTTATCGGCCGCTCCAAGGCCAAGGAGCTGATCTTCACCGCGCGCCGCTTCTCCTCCCACGAGGCGCTGGCCCTGGGGGTGGTCGACCGCGCCGTGGACCCCGGCCGGGCCCTGGACGCCGCCCTCGACCTGGCCCGCCAGATCCTTCCCAACGGGCCCGTCGCACTGCGAGCCGCCAAGGAGGCCATCGACACGGGCATGGACCTGGATCGGGAGGCCGGGCTTCAGGTTGAGCAGGCCTGCTACGCCAAGGTGCTGCCGACGGAGGATCGTCTCGAGGGGCTGGCGGCCTTCCGGGAGAAGCGCAAGCCCGTGTACCGGGGAAGGTGAACGCCATGGGCCATCACCCGGGCCACGCCTGCCCTTCGCAGGGCCCCACGACCTCGGCGCGCCTGGCCTGGAGTGCCGGGATCTTCGCCCTCAGCGCGGTCCTGCAGGCATGGGGAGGTTTCTGGACGGGCTCCCTGGGCCTGGTGTCCGACAGCCTGGAAAACCTCAACGACGTGCTGGTGAACCTCATGGCCCTCACGGGGCTGGCCATCGCCAACCGCCGGGAGCCCAGCGACCGCTACGCCTATGGCTGGCACCGCCTGGAGGTCTTCAACACCCTGGCCGGCGGCCTCATGCTGCTGGGCCTGGCGGCGGCGGTGGTGTATGAGGCGGTGCTGAGGTTCCGGCATCCCCACCCGATCCAGACCGGCTGGGTGCTCGTGTTCTCCAGCCTCGGCCTCCTCCTGAACCTGATGGCCACACTCGTCCTGCGCCCTTCCGCGGGCACGCGGCAGGAGCGGGATTCCAGCCTGCGGACGGCCTACCTCCACGCCTTCACCGATGCCTTGACCAGCGTGGGACTGGTGGCCTCCATGCTGCTCATCCGCGCCACGGGCTGGGCCTGGGTCGACCCCGCCATCGCCCTGGTGATCGTCCTGGTCATCCTCCGGGGCGCCGTGAGCTTGTTGGCGGATGCCGCGGGCATCCTCATGCACCGGGCCGCCTTCGACCACGATGCCGCCCGGGCCGACCTGATGAAGCTGCCGGGGGTCAAGGGGGTGGAAGACCTGCGCTCCTGGAAGGTCTGCAGCCACCTCACCATCTGTACCGCCCACGTGGTGGTGGAAGCGGAGCGGCTGCAGGAGACCGAGCCCTTCCTTGAAGACATCGAACAGGTGCTGGGAGAGGGCTACGGCGTCCGGCACCTGACCCTGCACTTCGAGACCGGCGCCATGGCCGCCCGGCATCACCATCGCTTCATCCACCGCCATGAAGCCACTGGCGCGGAGCATCCGGAGCACCCTGACGACCTCCCGCATGGGCACTAGGCCTGGACGGCCTCGGCCACGGGGTAGCTGCCCAGCACCTTGATGCGCTCGCAGGTGGGCGCCAGCGCCGCCAGGGCCGCGGCCACGGCGGGCTCGCTGGCATGGCCCTGGACATCCAGGAAGAACACGTTCTCCCAGGCCTTCCGGCGGCTGGGCCGGCTTTCGATCTTGGTGAGGTTGAGCCCCGCCTCGGCGAAGGGCTGGAGGAGGTGGAACAGCAAGCCCGGGCCGTCCTTGGTGGCCACCAGGAGGCTGGTCTTGTCCCGGCCCGTGGGATCCGCCTGGGCGCTGCCCAGCACGAGGAAGCGGGTGGCGTTCTCGCTGAGATCCTGGATGCGCGCCCGCAGGACGGCCAGGTCGAAGAGGTCCGCCGCCAGTTCCGAGGCGATGGCGCCGCCGCCGGCGTCCTCCCGCGCAAGACGCGCCGCCTCCGCGGTGCTGGGCGCTTCCACCAGGGCCGCCCGGGGGAGGTTGCCCTCTAGCCACTTGCGGCACTGGCCCAGGCCCTGGGGATGGCTGTAGACCCGCTGGATGGCGTCCAGGGCGAGCCCTGGGCGGCCAAGCAGACACTGGTCCACTTCCAGAATGATCTCAGCGCTGATCTTGAGAGGGCTGTCGAGGAAGGTGTCCAAGGTGTGCACCACCGCGCCATCGGTGCTGTTCTCGATGGGCACCACGCCGAAGTCGGCGCGACCCTGCTCCACTTCGCGGAACACCGCCGCGATGGTCCCCACGGGCAGGCCGAGGGCCGAGAGGCCGAACTGGTGCTTCATGGCCATGTGGGTGAAGGTGCCTTCCGGACCCAGGAAGGCCACCCGCAAGCCGTGCTCCAGGGAGCGGCAGGCGCTCATGACCTCCTTGAAGACAGGTCTGAGGCTGGTGGTGGGGAAGGGTCCAGGGTTCCGGGCCTCCAGCCTCGCGACCACGGCCTTTTCCCGGCTGGGCACGAAAAAGGCGCGGTTCTCCTGCTGCTTGAGCGCACCGACCTGCGCGGCCAGCGCGGCCCGCCGGTTCAGCAGTTCCAGCAACTGGTCATCGAGCGCGTCGATCTGGTGGCGGAGGTCATCGAGGTCCATTCATCACGGTAGCAAAAGCCCCCGTTTCCGGGGGCTTTGAGCGGCGATGAAGGCGAGGCTGGATCAGCCGCCCATCCCGTGCTTCTTCATGATGGCGGTGCGCTGGGCGTCGAACTCGGCCTGACTGATAAGTTGGCTGTCGAAGAGCTCCTTGAGGTCCGTCAGCTCCTCCTTGATGGTTTTGACGGGAGCAGCGGGGGCGGCGGGCGCCGCCTGGGCCATGCCCATGGGCTGCTGGTAGCCCTGGTTCGCCTGGGCCATCTGGTTCGCCATCATGCCGCCCATGCCGAAGCCCAGGCCCGCGCCCATGCCGAGGCCCGCGATGCCGCCCTCGTTGGCGGCGGCGATGGGCATGGAGTCGGCCACCTGCATCTGGGTGTAGGCGCCCATGACCGGGGCCATCATGCCAACGGAAGTGCGCTTGTCCATCATCGCTTCCACTTCCTCAGGCAGGGTGAAGGGCTCCACGACGAGCTTGGCGAGCTTCACGCCCATGGTGAGGAACTCGGCCTGGAGCTTTTCCCGGACCGCATCGCCCACCTCGTCGAGCTTGGCGTTGAGGTCCAGGGCGCCCATCTTCAGCTCGGTGAGGGTGTCCGCGAGCTTGGAGCTGATGGTCTTGCGGAGCTGGTCCTGGCAATCGGCGATGGTGTACTGGCCGTTGGTGCCCACGAGCTGCTTGATGAACATCTTGATGGCCTCGGGATCCTCGGGGACCTGGATGCTGTAGATGCCGTGGGCCTTGATGCGCACCATGCCGAAGTCGGGGTCCCGCATCATCACCGGGTTCGGCGTGCCCCAGCCGAGGTCATTGAAGAGCTTGGTGTTCACATAGACCACATCGCTCTTGATGGGACTCTCGAAGCCGAACTTCCAGCCCTTGAGGGTGGCCAGGATGGGCAGGTTCTGGGTGTTCAGGGTGTACGTGTTGGGCTGCACGAAGACATCGGCGAAGCGGCCTTCGTCCATGAACACGGCGGCCTGGCTCGGCCGCACGATGAGCTTCCCGCCGTTCTGGATCTCCTGGCCGCGGAAGGGGAATCGCCAGGCCATGATGTCGTTGCTGTCGTCCAGCCACTGCACCACGTCGAGAAATTGGGCTTTGCCCCAGTCTTTGAAATTGTCCATCAGGCTCATGGAAGGCTCCGAAATCGGCGGCTGCCGCGGGACACAGTGTAGTAAGAGGAAAATGATTGGGCCCCCAAGAAAATGGCAGCCTCATGGATTGGTATTCTCGATGCAATGAGGATCTGATTCGGAAATTAGCTAAGGAGCCGGCACTGGCTGGCCCGGCTGGGAGGGCCAAGTCCAAAGGGACCACTGCGCCTTGGGCAGGATCTTCGGCGCCTCGGCGGCATTGGCGGTGGCCAGGGCGAGGTCCCTGACAAAGGCCGCCACCCGCACCAGCTTCTCGAAGCTGATCTTGTCGGGAGTGTCCGTGGGCTTGTGGTAGTCCTTGTGCATCCCGCCGAAGAAGAAGATGGCCGGAATGCCTTGCTTGAAGAACGTGTAGTGGTCGGAACGGGTCCAGTAGGTGTCGGCCTCGTCGGTGAGCCGCAGGCCGTGGGCGTTCGCCAAGTTCCTGGCCCGTTCGGTCAGGGCGGAGACGGCGCCTTCAATCCGGGCGGGCGTGACGCTGAGTTCCCCGGGACTGTTCCGGCCCACCATGTCGATGTTGAGGTCGGCCTTCACGCGGTCGAGTTCCACCGGCGGCGCCGCGGCGAAGGCCTGGGATCCGAACAGCCCGATCTCCTCTCCGCTCACCGACAGGAACAGGATGCTGCGCCGCGGCCGGGTGCCCTTCAGGAGCCGGGCGACCTCCATCAGCACGGAGGTTCCCGAGGCGTTGTCGTCGGCGCCGGGGTGGAGCTCCCCGCCTTCGAAGCCCACATGATCATGGTGAGCGGAGAGCACGATGATCTCGTCCCGGAGGGCCGGGTCGGAGCCCGGCAGGAGCCCCATCACATTGCTGGCGGGGATGTCTTCCACCGAGCTCTTGGGTGCACAGGCCAGCCGGCCAAGGCTCAGAGGCGCCATGGGTTTGCGGGTGGCATCCAGGAGCTCTTGGCGTTTTGGGAGCTCCGGCGGAAAGGCCTTGAGCCCTTGGCTTCCGATCAGGATCGTGGGTGGCGGCGGGACCCCCGTCCCCTTCAGCGTGATCCGCCCGCTCCGGGCAAAACGGCTCAGGACGGCTCCGAGCCTGGTCAGGTCCCGGCCGCCGCGCGGCCGTCCTGGAGCAGGATGAGGCCGAGGGCGCCGGCCTTCTGGGCGGTCGCGGCCTTGGCCTCGGAGGCGCAGGCGCGGGTCCAGGCGGCAGCCTCCACGCCTGCGGGCCTGGGGGCCTCCCCGTCGAAGGCGACCACCCACTTCCCCTTCATGTCCGCCTCGCCGTAGTCGTCCCAGCCCGAAGCCGGCGCCTTCACGCCGTAGCCCAGCAGAACCGCTTCGCCGTCCCCGGGCACCGCCCGGGAGGTGAAGGCTTCGCTGCCCAGCTTCAAGGTCCGCGAACCCAGCTTCAGGAGGCTGCCCGACTCATCCAGGCGGCGGCGCTCCAGGGCATAGGGCCAGTGGTAGGGGGTGGCCCCGCCAAAGCCCGCGGCCTTCACGGGATCCAGGCCGGCTTCCTGGAACCGGCGGGCGATGAGGTCGGCGGCCAGGCGCTGGCCCTTGGTTCCCGTGGCGCGCCCTTCGAAGGAGGGGCTGGCGAGGGCGTAAAGATCCTCCCGCAGGCGGGTCTTGCTGGGCTCCTCGGCCCCCGCGGCCGAGACGAAAAGGAAAAGCCCTGTGGCCAGGGCTTGGGGTAGGGACATCGGGACTCCTACTTCTTCTTGCCGCGGGGTGGATTGGGGATGCGGTCCTTGGTGTAGACCATGTGGGTGTCGCAGTCGACGGTGCAGCGCCAGCCCTTGTCCTCCTTAGGCATATGGACTTCCACCTCCCAGCCGCAAGTGGCGCCGTTCAGGCTGGTCCGCCGGGCGCTCAGGGCGATGCCGCCGGTCTCGCGCTCGGCGATGGCCTTGGCTTCCGAAGCGCTGTGGACCGGTCCGACCCCTTTAGGCCCTTTTTTGGGCTTTTCGGCACCGAAGCCGGCACAGGTTGCCAGGAGCGCGGTGGCAAGGATGAGGGCAGAGGGACGCATCGGGCACTCCACGGAGGAATCCCACAGCCTACGCCGGGAGGGGCGGCAGGCCAAGGCCACCCCGCCGAGACCGGTTTCTCTTCGGCCATGGGAAGATCCGAGTGGAAGCGCCCTGGTGGTGATCGCCACGAGGTTGGCATCTGGTTTCCCGCGCTTGGAGCCCCTGGCATGAGCAGAATCCTTTTCGGCCTGATCCCTGCCTGGGGCCACGCCGCCCCCACCGTGGCCATCGCCCAGCGGCTGATGGCGGCCGGCCACACCGTGGCCTATGCCGCCCATCCGTCCATGAGGAAGCTTCTTGACTCCGCTGGGCTGGAATTGCTCGAGGAATTCCAGTGGGGCGACAACCTCGTCCAGGGCATGGAGCTGATGCGGCAGGGCTACAGCCAGCAGCAGATCCTCCTGAGACTGGCCCACGGCAGGCCCTTCCGGATCTTCCTGCACAGGCTGGAGGAGGGGACCGCGGATTTCCGGAAGCTCATCCGGACCTGGCAGCCGGACCTCGTTGTGAACGACATCGTCTTCCATCCCGGGCTGCTGGCTGCAGAAGCCGAGGGGATCCTGCACGCGACGAGTTGCCCAGTGATCCTGCCCCACTGGATCAGCCCAGGCCTGCCGCCCTACGGATCCGGCAAGCCGCCGCGCCAGGCCAGTAGTCTGGGCTCGCGCCTCGGATCCTTCGCCGGCGGTCTCCTCAGGCGTATCGCGGGTGCCCGCCTGAACGCCGTACGCCGCGCCCACGGGATCCCCAAGGCTGCCGAACCCGTGCTCGCCCATTCGAAGTACCTGACCCTCGCCTACACCACGGAGGCCCTGGAATATCCCCGCCCGGAGCTGCCCCGGGAAATCCACTACATCGGACCCTCCATCAGCGACCGGCGGGGCGACCATGACCTGCCCTTTCCCTGGGCGTGGCTCGACGCATCGCCCCTGGTCCTGGTCTCCCTGGGCACGATCTTCAATGGGGATCGAGGCTTCTTCGAGAAGGCCGCGGAGGCCAGCCGGGGACAGTCCTGGCGGATGGTGATGAAAGTCAGCCCGCATCTCCCCGCCGGATCGTGGCCCGGCGGGCCGGAGAATGTCCTCGCCGTGCACGAGCAGCCCCAACTGGCCCTGTTGGACCGGGCCAGCCTCATGGTCAGCCATGCCGGGGACAACTCGGTCAACGAGGCGCTGGCCAAGGGGGTTCCGCTCGTCCTCGCGCCCGCCGGGGTGGACCAGGCCGAAGTCGCCCAGCGGGTGGTGGAGGCGGGAGCGGGGCTGCGCATTGCCCTGGGTTCCGTGACGGTCCTTGAGCTCAGGGAGACGATCCGGCGCGTCCTCGATGAACAGGGCTTCCGCTCCAACGCGGAACGGATCGCGGCGGATTTCGCCCGCTGCGACGGCCCACGGGTCGGGGCGGCCCTGCTCGAAAGGCTGATCTCTTCGCGGGAGCCCGTATTGCGAGGTCTGGGGACTCCTCCCACGTGCTATGCGCAGGAGCTTCCGGGGAATGGACGGGGCTGGGACTACCCTGCACCATCCGCCGCCGATTGCGAACTGCCCCTCTGATGCAGGTCCACCAGCCGAACCCACTGAGAGTGTGAACGAGCCACTTCACCATCCATGCAGAGGGCCGAATCCCGCCCGCTGGATGGGATTCAGGAGCGGTTTCAGATGTCGAACTTGACTCCCTGGGCGAGGGGGAGGCTGGTGCTGTGGTTGATGGTGCAGGTCTGGCGGCGCATGTAGGCCTTCCAGGCGTCTGAACCCGATTCGCGGCCGCCGCCGGTCTCCTTCTCGCCGCCGAAGGCGCCGCCAATCTCGGCGCCGGAGGTGCCGATGTTCACGTTGGCGATGCCGCAGTCCGAGCCGTTGGGGCCGAGGAAGCGCTCCGCCGACAGCAGGTTGGTGGTGAAGATCGCCGAGGAAAGGCCCTGGGGCACGGCATTGTGGACCTCGATGGCCTCGTCGAGTTGGTCGAACTCCATCACATAGAGGATGGGCGCGAAGGTCTCCTCGCAGGTGATGGCGAGCTGCTTGGGGCAGTGGATGATGGTGGGCTGCACGAAGTGGCCGGGTCCGGCCACGGCCTTGCCGCCGGCGAGGACGGTGCCGCCTTCGTCCACCGCGCGCGCCACGGCGGCCTCAAAGTCCTTGACCGCGCCTGCGTCGATGAGGGGGCCGATGAGGGTGCCGGGCTCGAGGGGATCGCCCATGGGCAGCGTCCCGTAGGCCTTCACCAGGCGCTCCAGGAGCTGCTTGGCGATGCCCTTCTGCAGGAAGAGGCGGCGGGTGGTGGTGCAGCGCTGGCCGGCGGTGCCCGCCGCTCCGAACGCGATCGCCCGCAGGGCGAGATCCAGATTGGCGTCGTCCATCACGATGATGGCGTTGTTGCCGCCCAGCTCCAGGATGGTGCGGCCGAAGCGCTTGGCGGCGCACTCGCCCACGTGGCGGCCCATGCGGCCCGAGCCGGTGAAGGAGATGAGAGGGATGCGGGGGTCGTTGTTGATGCGCTCGCCCACGTCCTTCCCGCGGCCCACGATGAGGGTGAAGATGCCCTTCAGGGCGTGGCGGGCCATGATCTCGTCGGTGATCTTCTGCACGGCGACGGCGCAGAGAGGCACCTTGGAGGAGGGCTTCCACACGGTGACGTCGCCGCACACGGCGGCGAGCATGGCGTTCCAGGCCCACACGGCCATGGGGAAGTTGAAGGCGCTGATGACCGCCACGGGACCCAGAGGATGCCACTGCTCGTACATGCGGTGGCCGGGGCGCTCGGAGTGCATGGACAGGCCGTAGAGCTGGCGGGACAGGCCCACGGCGAAGTCGCAGATGTCGATCATCTCCTGCACCTCGCCCAGGCCCTCCGAGTAGATCTTCCCCATCTCGAGGCTGATCAGCGCGCCCAGGGGCTCCTTGTGCTGGCGGAAGGCATCGCCCAGCTGCCGCACGATCTCGCCGCGCAGGGGGGCGGGCATCATGCGCCAGGTCTCGAAGGCCTTGGTGGCGGTGGCCATCATGGCGTCGTAGTCCGCGTCGTCGCCCTGCTGCACCGAGGCCAGGCGCTCGCCGGTGGCGGGAATCTCGGAAACCAGCTCCGGGCCGCCAGGATGGGGGAAGAAGGCGCCATCGGAGACGCCGGAATTCATGTCCGTGAGGCCGAGCGCCTCGAAGATCGCATCCTTGGTCCAGGTCGTCGGCATCGTCGTGGTCATGGTCCTCACCGCGGGCAAGGCTGGGGAAATCCAGCAGTCCGGCGCGTTTCGCGCAAGCAGTCCAGTGTATCAGGAAGGCCTGGATGGGCCGAGGGCCGGGCTGGCGGGGCAGGCCTGCCCAGGTCCCGGGAACCCCCGGAGCAGCAGGTCGGCCTCCAGGGCCGGGATGGGACGGTTGAAGAGGAAGCCCTGGCCGATCTCGCACCCTTTATCCAGGAGGAAGTCCAGCTGGGCCTGGGTCTCGATGCCCTCGGCGACCACGGTCAGGTTCATGGTGTGGGCCAGGGCGATGATCGAGGCGGAGATGGCGGCGTCGTTGGGGTTGGTGGTGATGTCCTGGACGAAGGACTTGTCGATCTTGAGGGTGTGGATGGGGAACCGCTTGAGGGCCGCCAGGGAACTGTAGCCTGTGCCGAAATCGTCCATGGAGAGCCGGATCCCGAGGGCCGTCAGCTCGCGCATCTTCTGGATGGCCAGGTCCACGTCCCGCATCACCATGCTCTCCGTGATCTCCAGTTCCAGTCGATCCGGGGGCAGGTTCGCCTTGGCTAGCCCCCTGGCGATGGAATCCACCAGGTCGCTCTGCCAGAACTGGCGGGCGGAGAGGTTCACCGCCATGCGGAAGGGATGGATGGGGAGGTCCATCCAGGCCCGGGCCTGCTCGCACGCGGTCTGCAGGACCCAGTCGCCGAGGAGCAGGATCAGGCCCGTCTCCTCCGCGAGTGGAATGAAGGCGTCGGGTTGCACCAGGCCCAGGTCAGGGTGGTTCCAGCGGACCAGCGCCTCGAAACCCAGAATCGCCCGGCTCCGAAGATCGACCTGAGGCTGGTAGTGGAGGACGAAGTCGTGGTCCTTGACGGATTTCCGGAGCGCGGTCTCCAGCTGGAGGAAGTGCCGCGTCTCGATGTTCATCTCGGGCCGGTAGAAATGGTAGGCGTTCCGGCCATGCCCCTTGCTGTGGTACATCGCCGTGTCGGAAGCCTTCAACAACGCATCCACCGTGTCCCCATCGGTGGGGATCATGCTGATGCCGATGCTGCAGGTGATGCTGAGGGGAAGCCCCTGGACCAGGATCTCCCCGGCCATGGCGAGCAGCAGCCGGTGCGTGACGGAGTGGATGTTGTCGGGGTGGTCGAAGCCCTCGAGCAGGATGATGAACTCGTCCCCCCCCAGCCTCGCCACCGTGTCGCAGTCCCGCAGGCAGCCCCGGAGCCTAGTTGCGACCTCCTTGAGCACTTGGTCCCCGGCCTCATGCCCCAGGGAGTCGTTGATGGCCTTGAAGCGGTCCAGATCAAGGAAGAGGACCGCGCCGCGCTCGTTGCTGCGCTTGCACCATTGGATGGTGTGGTTCAGTCGGTCCTGGAGCAGCGCCCGGTTGGGCAGGCCCGTGAGCTTGTCGTGGAAGGCCAGGGCCTGGATCTCGTCCTCGTGCTTCTTCTTCCCGGTGATATCGCGCAGATAGACGGAAATCCCGCCCTCCAGCGGAAAAATGCTCACGTCGTGCCACCGTCCGAGCCCAGGGGTGAACTGTTCGAAGGCGCGTTTCTCCTGGGTCCGCATCGCTTCGTCGAAGGCCGGATTGTCCAGGGCGGTGCCGGTCATCAGCTCCCGAAAGGAGGTCCCCAGCAGGGTGGCCCTGGGAAGGCCGAAATGATCCTCCGCCTGCTGGTTCAGGTAGGTGAAGCGCCAGTCCTTTTCCAGAGCGAAGAAGGCGTCGCCGATGCTTTCCAGGATGTCCTCCATCCGGGCCCGCGAAAGCCGCAGGGCCCGCTCGAGGGCGGCGACCTGGATGCACTTGTCGAGGGCTGCGCCCAAGCGCGCAGGCACGATGGGCTTCAGGACGTAGTCGGCGACGCCGATGCCGACGGCGGCCAGTATGGCCGAGGGTTCGTCGTCGGTGGTGATGACGATGATCTGGGTGCCGGGCGCCTCCGCCTTGATCGCACGAGCCAGCTCGATGCCGCTCATGACGGGCATGTAGATGTCCGTGATGACGATGGGCGGACGGTGGCGCCGGAAGATCTCCAGTCCTTCTTCGCCATTCCTGGCGACCAGGACCACGCTGAATCTCCGCTTGAGGATGTGGAGCAGCAGGGCGAAGGAGGTGGCTTCGTCCTCGACGCACAGGATTGGGGTGGGGTCCAGGTCCGCGGTCAACCCCGCACCCTGGGCATCCGTCCTGGTGGCCGGCCGCGTCGGGGGCAGGTCCACACCTTCGATGGCCTGCGCACTCACGGCCTCCAACGCCCGTCCCTGGGTCTGGAGCAAGCGGGTTTCCCGGTGCTGTGCCGGTCGAGAAAGTCTCCGTTCCGCCAGGTCGGGGGGACTTGGATTTCCACCCCTTTGCCGGGGCGCGAGGCTGGCGCGCTGGGGGAGCGGCTTGCTTGGGCTCATGGTTGGGACCATTCCCGCGACGACGGTCGACGCACGGGGCTTTCGACCGTATGGCTGGATGGCGGAGCGGCCGGAAGTCCGTCCGGGCAGGGATGCTTTCGCGGGCGATCCAGGGGGTGAGTCGGCGGACGACTCCCCGCCGGCGCCGTGTCGGAGGGAGACAGGGGGGTGGAATAGTTTTTAAAAATATTCATACAAAGATAAAAAATTGGATACAAAACTCACTAGAAACTCCAAACTATATTTTTGAATGAATCTGCTGCGAAGCAATCAGCAGATTCAAGGGCAAAGGTCCCGAGGATGAGTCGGGTAACTAATATTCAGCATGTTTTGAGCCATGATCTATAAATTGCCTAAAATAAATTAATTAGATTCATTTTATGATGAGCAAATTTCAAGAATACAATCAAAATGAGATCACTCGTTCATCGAAAATGAAAAACCACCTATAGGGGCTCGGGGTCCCGAAGGTGTCCAAACCGGAGTTTCAAATTGATTATTTAAGGAAACCAAGATTAATGTGCTGTATTTAATGCAATTATTTATACGACTTTAAAAGTTTATAATATATTATATAATGTATTTATAAAAATATTAATATATTTATATTGAATATTTTAAATTAGTATTCGAGACAAATAATTTAATAATTTTCAAGTTAATTTGTTCAAACATGCTTACCTTGAAGTCGTGCTCCCCCCGGGAAGCGCCATGAATACCCCGGGCGGATGCCAACGAGGAGATCCCAGTGCGCGTGAGAATTGCGAAAGTCGTCCTGCCAGCCCTATTGGCGCTGTTCATTCCAGCGCCTGCGTCCGCCCAGATCCGGGTGGAGCTCGGGCACCTCAGCATCCGGGTCGCCCCGCAGGCCCCGCCTCGGCCGCGGATCGAAGTCCGGCCCGCCAGACCCGGCCGGGCCCATGTGTGGATCGGAGGCTACTGGGACCGGCAGAATGACCAGTGGGCCTGGGCTCCGGGCCGGTGGGATCAACCCCAGCGGCGCGGCTCGTCGTGGGTGAGGCCCCGTTACCGGCGAGAGGGAAGCGCGTGGCGTTACGATCCGGGCCACTGGTCCCACGAGCGCCTGGTGGAGGGTGACGACTACCGGGGCTGGCGCGAAGAGCGCAATCGGGGCCGCGGCCATGACCGTGGACGGGGTCGCGGGCGCGGCGACGACGATGACCGGGGCCGTCGCGGCCACTGAACTGGGTGAGGAAGTTTTCGGAATCCCCTGGGAACGTGGTTCCCGGGGGAGGACGGCGGCTGCTCGGGTGCCATCGTCGACATGCCCACAATCGTACATCAGCTACAAAAACAGCAATAAAAGAGCTTTATTGTTGATTGATGGCGATTCTATAGGCTATGAACATAGATATGATCCGGCTTCTTGAACGAGACGCGTAAAGGCCCGGAATGGCTCACTCACCCCAGCGCCCAAGGAATTGGCTGATTGCTAAGCCGGCGCGGCCGGAAGTCCCATGCCCCGGAAGGCTTCGGCCTGCTCCGTCGGCCGCTCGAGGCGGATGCCTTTGATCATCAGTGCGTGGATTCGAAGAGAACCGTCCGCGAATCCCAGGAGCACGCCTTCGGAGGTCGGACGGAAGTGGCCTGGAGGGCAGGGGGCGGTGCTCGGCAGGGCCCAAGGTATCTTGGCCTGACCGGCTTCGGTTTCGATGAACGCGTTGGGCCAGGGATCAGCCACGGCGCGGATCTCGTTGAAGGCCTGCCGGGCGGTCATGGCGAAATCCAGCCGGCTGTCGGCGGGTTTGCGGCCGCCGAAATAGGTGCTGGGGCCCAGGGATTTCTGCACGCGGCGCTCCGCGGTTCCCCGCACCAGACTTGGGACGGTCTCCCGCAGGAGGGTGCGGCCCGCCTCGGCGGCGCGCAGGGTCAGGCTGAGGGCTGTCTCGTCCCAGGCGATGGAAAGCCGGGCCTGGGCCAGGATGTCCCCGTCGTCGGGCTTCGGAGTCATGGCATGGAGCGTCACCCCCGTCTCGGTTTCGCCCCGCGCCAGCACCCAGTTGATGGGGGCGCGGCCCCGGTAGGCAGGCAGCAGGGAACCGTGGAGGTTGTAAGCCCCGAGGGGCGCGAGGTCCAGGAACCGGGCCTGGATCATCTCCCGGAAATAAAAACTGAACAGGAAGTCCGGACCCAGGGCGTCGATCTCCTGGAAGACGCCATCGGCGTTGAAATCGGGGGCCATGTGGACGGGAATCCCGGTCTGTTCCGCGAGTCTGGCGGGAGGTTCGAACCAGCCTTCCTCCGGGCCTTGGGGGTAGGTGTAAAGGCCGAGGACGTCGATGCCGGCCTCCAGGAGGCCATGGAGGGCTTCGCGACCCACGGGTGAATAGGCACAGACGATGGCGGTGGGTCGGCTGGACATGACACGAGGATGGCATGGGATAAACCGGCCAGGGTCTGGATCGTTCTACCCTCGAGGCCCACGGCTCACCCCTCTTCGTTTGGCGTTGGCCCTGGAATGGGATTATGTTTGGCCCGCCATGGCCGGGGCTTCCGGCCAGGAGGACTTCATGCGCAACCGGTTCCGATTCGCCCTGACCTTGGCCCTACCACTGGGTCTCGCGGCCCAGGCCCCGGTCCAGGTCCCGGCGCTCCCCCCCGTTCCCTCTTCCCAGGCCCCTTCAGCGCCGGTGTTGCTGGGCACCCCCATGGATGTTTCCCCGGTCCCGCACCCGGTCCTCGATGCGACCGTCGACCCCCTCGTCCCTCCGGCGGATCTGGTCGGCTTCGCCCGCCGGGTGACCCACACCGCCGTCGGCAATCCACAAAAACTCCAGGCGCTGCTCAGCGCCTTCTTCCGCTCCCCCGAGGACGGTGGGCTGGGAATCACCTATGACAATGCCCACACGCGAACCCTGGACGAAGTCTGGCACGACCGCAAAGCCAACTGTCTTGGCCTGACGAGCCTCTTCGTGGCCGCCAGCCGGTCCATCGGCGTCGAGGTCCACTACGCCGAACCACTCAACACCAGCCATTGGCGCCGGAACGGCAATCTCGTCCGCTATGAGCGCCATGTGGTGGCGATGGCCTTCATGCCTCCGTTGGAGGACCTGGTCGCCGATTTCCTTCCCAAGCTCCGCAAGCGGGAAGCCCGCTACATCGTGTCACTCCTTTCGGAAGAACGGGTGCGGGCCCTCTGGGCCGCGAACCGGGCGGTGGAGGTGATGGAGGCCGGCGACATCAAGACCGCGGAGGCCTTTGCAACCCAGGCCCTCAAGTTCGATCCCACCTGCAGCGTTGGCTGGAACACCCTCGGCGTGCTGCGTGGCCGCCAGGGGAACCATTCCTCCGCGGAGGAGTGCTACCGCCGATCCCTGCAATTGGACGGAAGCGACGGCGCGGCCATCGGCAACCTGGAGACGCTGCTCCGGGGTGACGGTCGCTGGGAGGAGGCGATGGCCTACCGCCGGCTGGGCCTGGAACTGCGGCGGAAGGATCCCTACTTCCAGTCCTTCCTGGCGGAAGAGGCCATGGCGGAAGGCCGTTTCCAGGAGGCGGAGAAGCACATCAAGGCGGCCATCAAGCTGCAGCCCTTCGATCCCGACCTCTACGTCCTTGAAGCGAGCGTCCGGATCGCCCTGGGCAACGGCAGCGACGCGGCAAAGAGCCTCGAACTGGCCCGGAAGTGGGCGAGCCCGAAGGAGCGCGAGCGCTACGATTCCAAGCTCGCCGCCTTGAAGCTGCTGGGCAGCTGACAACGGCGGTCCGGATTCCCTGGTCCCGGCATGGTCCGGTGCTGCGGGGAAGCTCAGTTGGCCTCCAGGTCCGCCAGGCGCTCCCGGGCGTCCTGGCTCTCCGGATGACGAAGGAGGCATTCCCGCAGCATCCGCCGGGCACCTTCTGAATCGTGGAGGGCGAGGCGGCTGTCGGACAATTGCACGAGGGCCTCTTCGCAGGTCTCGTCGAGCCGCAAGGCCTGACGCCAGTGTTCCTCTGAGCGCTCCCACTCCCCGAGCTCCGCGCAGGCGTGCCCCGCGTCGAGGACATACCGGATGCGATCCGGGGCCATTCGCGCCGCGCGTTCCAGGTCCATGCGGGCGGGGAGGAGTTCCATCAGATGGGCGTGGGACAGGCCTCGAAGGTACCAAAACTCAGGCCGCTGGTGGGCCGACGCCGGCAGGGCGTCCAACTGGGGCCGCAGGGCCTCCCAGGCCTCCAGCCCGGCCAGACAATCGGCTTCCAGGAGCCGCAGGGAGACGTCCTGGGGCGCGGCCGCCAGCAGCGGTTTCAGCGCGGCCATCGCCTGCTCGTATTGGCCCGTGGCCGCCAGCAGCTGGAGGCGGAGTGGCGGCGCATGGTCGCCCTGGTGTTCTGCGGGCACCTGGGCGAGGGCGCGCAGTGCGCGTTCCGGATCGCCATCCACCCAGTAGGCGAACTCGGCCTCCCGGCGCAGCCATTCCCAGCGAAGTTCGGGGACATCCGGGGGAAGGGACTGCTTGGCCTGCCCAAGACAGGCAGCGCCTCGTCCATCCGCCGCAAATCGAGGCTCGTCTGCAGCTTTTCCATCCACAGGCGGTAGGCGGTGGGATGGGCCACCAGGCCCGATTCGCAGGCCTGGAGGGAGCCTGCCAAGTCGCCCAGCATCCTGAGGGCGGCGGCCTCCCCGACCCAGGGCCACTCATCCCGCCGGTGGGCCGGAGTCGTCAGCGCCGCCACGGCCAGCACTTCCTGGAACCGGCCCCGCGCGAGAAGGTGTCGGATGGCGGCGCCCCGGTCCCAGGCGATGCGGGGGTCGGCGTGGCGGTGCAGCAGCAAGGAGAGGGCGCGGTCGGCCAAGGCGTCGAAGGAGCGTCCGGAGGCCGCGATCAGCAGATCCTCCAGCACCAGCGGGTCCTCGTGGGCCAGGGGCAGGGCGGCCTCGAAGTGCTCCCAGGCCGCCTGATGGGAACCCTCGTCCGGCTTGCGGAGGAGCAGGATGCCCAGCAGGTGGCGCAGACGCGGGCTGCGAGGGCAGAGGCGCACCAGCCGGGCGAGGTTCCGGATCTGCCTAGGGGACGGATCCTTCGGAACCCGGTTGAACTGGTGCCGGGCGAACACCCTCAGGGGGAAGGCCATCCGGGCGAGATCGGCCTCCAGATGCTCCACCCAGGCCTGGTTGCGGAAGCCTTGGGCCAGGAAAGCCCGGCCGCGGAGCAGGTGGATGCGGTGGGAAGTCTCCCCGAGGGTGTCCTGCAGCCGGTGGGTGAGGTCGAGGATCGCGGAAGGCGGGGCCCCCGAGGCCCAGGCGGCTTCGGCTTCCGCCAGCCGCCGGGGTGCCAGGATGTTGTTGATGCCGACCACGCCGAGAGCCGCCGTGGCCAGGAGGACGAGGGCCAGGCCATCCCCGGCTTCGCCGCCTGGGGACGCCACGCCCGCCACGACGAGGGTGGCGAGGATGGTCAGCAGGTGGATCGCAACGAAGCTCAGCGGCATGCCCTTCAGATTATGCTTCAAACAAAAGCGGCCCCGGGAGAGGGGCCGCAGGGAAAGTCGGGGGCGAGGTTCAGAGCTTGACGACGTTGGTGGCCTGGAGCCCTTTCTGGCCCTGGGCGACGTCGAAGCCGACGCGCTGGTTCTCGGCGAGGGTGCGGAAACCCTTGTCCTGGATCGCAGAGAAGTGGACGAAGAGGTCCGCGCCTCCACCGTCGGGGGTGATGAAGCCGAAACCCTTTTCGGCGTTGAACCACTTCACGATGCCTTCAGCCATGGTGCTACCTGCAAAAAAGAATGAGCCTGGAACGGAGCGAGCTGGAGCGCCTGCCAGGCAACGGGCGCGCGAGCTTGTCAAATGCCACCGGGGTGGTTGGGGTGGGTCCATGGAGCCATGACCCGGGGCGGGATGCCAAGGGAAATTTGAGTTTTTCCATGGCCAGGCCCGAGGTTCAGTTCCCCTGCTGGATTTCCTTTGCAATCACCAGCCGCTGGACCTCGTTCGAACGAACCAGCCGTTCAAGACTTGACCCTGCCCCGCAGGCCCAAGTCATGAACGGTCGAGGGACGTGCTCTTCCGGTCAGTTCCCCTGCTGGATTTCCTTTGCAATCACCAGCCGCTGGATCTGGTTCGAACGAACCAGCCGTTCAAGACTTGACCTGCCCCGCAGGCCCAAGTCATGAACGGTCGAGGGACGTGCTCTTCCGGTCAGTTTCCCTGCTGGATTTCCTTTGCAATCACCAGCCGCTGGATCTGGTTCGAACGAACCAGCCGTTCAAGACCTGACCCTGCCCCGCAGGCCCAAGTCATGAACGGTTGAGGGCCGTGCTCTTCCGGTCAGTTTCCCTGCTGGATTTCCTTTGCAATCACCAGCCGCTGGATCTGGTTCGAACGAACCAGCCGTTCAAGACCTGACCCTGCCCCGAGGCCAAGTCATGAACGGTCGGGGGTGCTCTTCCGGTCAGTTTCCCTGCTGGATTTCCTTTGCTATCACCAGCCGCTGGATCTGGTTCGAACGAACCAGCCGTTCAAGACTTCGACCTGCCCCGCAGGCCCAAGTCATGAACGGTTGAGGGCCGTGCTCTTCCGGTCAGTTTCCCTGCTGGATTTCCTTTGCAATCACCAGCCGCTGGATCTGGTTCGAACGAACCAGCCGTTCAAGACCTGACCCTGCCCCGCAGGCCCAAGTCATGAACGGTCGAGGGGCGTGCTCTTCCGGTCAGTTTCCCTGCTGGATTTCCTTTGCAATCACCAGCCGTTGGATCTGGTTCGTTCCTTCGTAGATCTGCAGGAGCTTGGCGTCGCGCATGCACTTCTCCACCAGGAATTCCCGGCTGTAGCCGTTGCCGCCGAGGATCTGCACGGCGTCGGTCGTGACCTCCATGGCGCTGTCGGTGGCGAAGGTCTTGGCGATGGCGCTCTGCTTGGAGTTCTTGATGTTGTTGTCGGTCATCCAGGCGGCCTGCCAGGTCAGCAGGCGGCTGGCCTCGATCTTCTTGGCCATGTCCGCCAGCATGAAGCTGATGGCCTGGTTGGCGAAGATGGGCTGGCCGAACTGGATGCGGGTCTTGGCGTAGTCGAGGGCGATCTCGTAGGCCGCGCGGGCCACGCCCACGCCGCCGGCCGCCACGGCCGCGCGGGTCTGGTCCAGGGTCTTCATGGCGATGATGAAGCCCATGCCCTCCTTGCCCAGGATGTTCTCCGCGGGCACCTCGGCGTTTTCGTAGTGCACTTCCACCTGGTTCGAGGCGCGCTGGCCCATCTTGTCCATGGCCTTGCCGACCCGCAGGCCCGGCGTATCCCGGGGGACGATGATGCAGCTGGTGCCGCGGGCGCCCTTGTCGGGGTTCGTGGACGCGAACAGGGTGTAGAAGTCCGCGTGCCCTCCGTTGGTGCAGTAGCACTTGGTGCCGTTGATGATGTACTTGTCGCCCTTCAGTTCCGCCCGGCAGGTCATGGCGCCGGCGTCGCTGCCCGCGTTGGGCTCGCTGAGGGAGAAGGCGGCGAAGATGGGCGCCTCCACCAGCCTGCCCAGCCACTTCTTCTTCTGCTCCTCGCTGCCGGCGATGAGGATGGGCGTGATGGCGAGGCCGTTGGCCATGATGGAGGTGTAGAGGCCGCCGCAGCCCCAGGCCATCTCCTCGCAGATCAAGGCTTCCTCGACCTGGTTCTTCCCGGGGCCGCCGCAGGACTTCGGCACCAGGGACTGGAGGTAGCCCAGCTCCCAGGCCTTGTCGTAGACCGGCGTCGCCCACTCGCCCGAATCGTCGTACTGGCGCGCCACGGGGCGGATCACGTTCAGCGCGAAGTCGTGGGCCTGGGCCTGCAAGGCCTTCAGTTCGGGGGACAGGGCAAAATTGAGCACGGGGCCTCCATCGGCACGGAAATCCAGTCTAGCGGCCCCGGCGCATCCGCCGAAGTCACAATGGCCGGCCCGCCGGGGCCGCCTGCGGAGGCCAGGCACTCCGTGCCCGTGATCCTTGGCACGGAGGGATTTTCCTTACCTGAGGTAACCTGGGCTGTTCGCCATAGGAGCCCCCCGTGATCGTCGGCTGCCCCAAAGAGATCAAGAACAACGAGAACCGCGTGGGCCTGACCCCCGCCGGCGCGAAAGCGCTCACGGGGGCCGGCCACATGGTCTTCGTGGAGGCCAGCGCAGGCCTTGGCAGCGGCTTCACCGACGCCGAGTACACGGCGGCCGGCGCGAAGATGCTGGCCACCGCCAAGGAAGTCTTCGACGGCGCCGAGATGGTCATCAAGGTGAAGGAGCCCCAGAAGGGCGAGATCGCCATGCTGCGCAAGGGCCAGATCCTCTTCACCTACCTGCACCTCGCCCCGGACCCGGAGCAGACGGCAGGACTGCTCAAGTCCGGCGCCACCACCATCGCCTACGAGACCATCACCGACGCCCAGGGCAAGCTGCCCCTCCTGACCCCCATGTCCGAGGTGGCCGGCCGCATGGCGGTACAGATCGGCGCCCAGTACCTGCAGAAGACCAACGGGGGTCGCGGCATGCTGCTCGGCGGCGTCCCCGGCGTCCTGCCCGCCCACGTGGTGGTGCTGGGCGGCGGCGTGGTGGGCATCAACGCCATCAAGATCGCCGTGGGGATGGGCGCAAGGGTCACTGTGCTGGACCGCAGCCTCCAGACCCTGCGCTACCTGGACGATATTTTTGGCAACCGCATCGAGACCCTCTGGTCCTCGGACGCCCATGTCGAGGAAGTGCTCCCGTCCGCCGACCTCATCATCGGCGCCGTGCTGGTGCCCGGCGCCGCGGCCCCCAGGCTCATCCGCAAGGACATGCTGAAGCTCATGAAGCAGGGCAGCGTCATCGTGGACGTGGCGGTGGACCAGGGCGGCTGCGTGGAGACCACCCACGCGACGACTCACGCAGACCCGATCTACTTCGTCGAGGGCGTGCTCCATTACGGCGTCGCCAACATGCCTGGCGCCGTGCCCAGGACCTCCACCATCGCCCTCACCAACGCCACGCTGCCCTACGCCCTCAAGCTCGCGAACATGGGCTGGAAGCAGGCCCTGGCCTCCGATCCCGGGTTCCTCCTGGGCCTCAACACCTGCGAGGGGAAGATGACCTGCGAGCCCGTGGCCCGGGACCAGAAGCTCGACTACACCGACCCCAAGTCCCTCCTCTGATGCCGCGGATCTCCTCCCGCGCCCGCAGCTTCCCCGATTCCCCCATCCGCAAGCTCGCGCCCCTGGCGGACGCGGCCCGGATGCGGGGCATCCATGTCCACGGCCTCAACATCGGCCAGCCCGACATCCCCACGCCGCCGGAATTCCTGGAGGCCTTGCGGGGCTACGACGCCAAGGTGCTGGCCTACGGGCGCTCGGAAGGTGAGCCCGAGCTTCGGGAAGCCTTCGCCGACTACTACCGCCAGGCTGGCCTGACGGTCGCCCCGGGCGAGATCGTCGTCACCGCCGGCGGCAGCGAGGCCTTGCTCTTCGCCATGCAGATCGTGGCGGAGCCCGGGGACGAGATCCTGTGCTTCGAGCCCTTCTACACCAACTACAGCGCCTTCGCCCGCATGAGCGGCGTGACCCTGAAGGCCCTGCCCACTGAGGCGGCCGAAGGTTTCCATCTGCCCGCCGAAGCCGCGATCCGTGCGGCCCTCACGCCCCGCACCAAGGCCATCCTGCTCTGCTCCCCCAACAATCCCACAGGCACCGTGCTGACGGCCGGCGAGCTGGACCTGGTGGCGCGGCTGGCCGAGGAGCACGGCCTCTTCGTCATCGGCGACGAGGTGTACCGGGAGTTCGTCTACGAAGGGCGGCACACCTCCGTGCTCGCCATCCCCGGGCTGGAACGCCGGGCCATCCTGGTGGACAGCGTCTCCAAGCGCTACAGCGCCTGCGGGGCCCGCATCGGCTGCCTGGTCTCCAGGCACCCGGACGTGGTCGCTGCGGCCATCCGCTTCGCGCAAGGCCGCCTCTGCCCGCCGGTGGCGGAGCAGCGGGCCGCCACCGCCGTGGCGCGCCTGGGCCTGGGCTTCTTCGATCCCATCCGGGAGGAGTACCGCCGCCGCCGGGACGCCGCCTTCGAAGGCCTCCAGGCCATTCCGGGCGTCCACTGCCTCAAGCCCGCCGGCGCCTTCTACCTGATGGCGGAACTGCCGGTGTCGGACGCGGAAGCCTTTTCCCGCTGGCTCCTCACGGACTTCCAGAAGGACGGCGAGACCGTGATGTTGGCGGCGGGGCCAGGTTTCTACGCCGACGGGAGCGGCGCCCGGGGCCGCAGCCAGGCGCGCCTGGCCTACGTGCTCGAAGTTCCGAAGCTGGCCCGGGCCATGGCCTGCCTGGCCGAGGCGGTGGAAGCCTATGCCGCGGTGCGGGTGGTCTGACCCGGTGAGAAAACCCTAGGATGGTTGGGACGCCGCCCAATCCCGCAGGTGCCGTTCGAGATCAGTCACGACGCCCTCCCAGTCGCCAGGACGGGACTGGCGGAGCAGTCGATGACCGGGATACCAGGGCGTCCGTTCTCCCGTCCTGAGCCAACGCCATTCGGCCGAGTGGGGCAGCAGCAGGTACACCGGCTTCCCCAGGGCGCCGGCGAGGTGGGCCACGCTGGTGTCCACCGACACCACTGCATCCAGGCCATCAATGATGGCAGCGGTGTCGGCCAGATCTTCCGCCTCTTCCATCCAATCCGACATTCTGCCCTGTGCATCTGCGAGGGGGGGCGCACTCCGATCCTTCTGGAGGGAGATGAATCTGATTCCGTCGATGCCGAGGAGGCGGGAGAACTGGACAGGATCGACGCTGCGTGAGCCATCATTCGGGTGGAGCTTGTTGCCCTGCCAGACCACGCCAACCTTCATTCCAGGAAGGCTATCCAGGCGCCTCTTCCATTTCTGCCGATATCTTTCGGGGGCCTTCAGGTAGGGTGGCCGGGCCATGGATTCGGGTCCCAGCCCTGTGAGGTGGGGGAGGCTAAGCAGGTTTGCCTGATAGCTGACTGGCCCCGGGTCCTCGCTAGGCCCCACGATGGAGAGGGACCAATCCTGGCCCAGGAGCAGTGGAAGCACCGGGTTCTGGCTGCTTAAGGGCCTTTGGATGACGAGTTCCATGTCGGCCTCAAGGAGTCTCGGGAGGTAGCGGATGAACTGCAGGGTGTCCCCGAGCCCTTGTTCAAGGCGGATCATGAGTGAGGTGCCTGGTCTGAGCCGGCCGTCCCAGTTGGGTGCCCGATCCGCCAGCGAGAAGGCCGGGTTCACGGCACCCATGAGGCGAGCTTCGTATCCGGCCCAGCCGTCCTTGAACAGGCCTTGGGAAAGCTGGACGCAGGCCCACTGGTAGCGGGCGTGGGGGTGTCCGGGGTTGCGCTGCACCGCCATTCGGAAAGCCTCGTCAGATTCGGACCACCGGCCCTGCTCCTTGAGCATTTCACCCCGTTGTATGAGTGCGTCGGGGTGGTCTGGATGGCTTTGCAGGACACGGTCCACTTCGACCAGGGCTTCATCGAGCCTAGACAAGTGCCTCAAGGCGATGGCCAGCTTCACGCGGAGCCCGGCATCCTCCGGATCCAATTGGACGCCCTTGCGGAAGCTTTCCAGGGCGTCCGCAGGCTGTCCCAGGAGATCCATGGCAACGCCCAGGCATCCCCAACCCTGCGCCATCCCGGGGGCGGCGGCGAGCGCCCTTCGGAAATGGAATTCCGCATGGTCTGCCTTGTTCGCCATGAGGGCGAGCTGGCCCATGGAGAAATGGAGGTCGGGATCCTCGGGGTGGGCTTCCAGCAGCCTAAAATAGGCGGCTCCGGCCTCCGGGACCATGCCTTGGGCATGGAGCTTCCTGGCGTGGGCCAGCGCGGACAATTCATCCGGATTCAATGGGACTGGCGCTGGCGACATGGGACCTCTGGAGCCATTCAGGATCCTGGACCGGAGCGCCCGGGGCAAGTGGCCCCGGCGCCTGGACTAATCCGGATTGCCCGTGTCGTAGAGCACGGTGCCCCAGTAGTACAGCTCGTTGGGCGGGATGACCGGCGGCACGCGGTCGTCCCGCCTCATCCACGGACGGTAGATGGCGATCGCCAGCTCGCTGCAGTAGTAGCGATCCGGCGCGTTCAGGCCCACCAGTCCCGCGTAGTCGTAAGGCCGTCCGACGAGCTCCCGGGCCCTGGCCACGGCCTGCAGGTTCCGTCCGTCCCGGGACCATTTCGGACGCACCAGGAGCAGGCGGTGGGCTTTGGCGACGAAGGCGGGCAGGGGCGTGGCGTGGATGCCGGTGCCGTCGGCCTCGAGGACCTGCTGGTTCGTGAGATCCAGCACCGCCGCATGGCTGAAGGGCGTGTTGGTGAGCAGGGAGACGAGGTTGTCGGTGGCGTGGTAGCCCCGGATCACGAGCCAGTCGCCGTCCCGGCCGACCCGGCGGAGCTGCTCAAGACAGGTCTCGTCCCGGGCGGCGCGCGCCGCGGCGGGAGGTGGTGCCACGAGGACCGGCCGCGAGCAGGCCGGGGCCAGGAGCAGGACGGCTGTGCAGATCGTCAAGACGCTCGGGCGCATGGCTGCAAGGGTAACCCTTCCCGCTAGGCTGGAACGGCCTTCCGAAGGGAATCCCCATGCGCCCTGACCATCCCGTCGCCCTGATCACTGGAGCCTCCAGCGGCTTCGGCGAAGCCATCGCCCGCAGCTTCGCCGCCGAAGGCTTCCACCTCGCCCTCGGGGCCCGCCGGGTCGAGCGCGTCCGCGCCCTCGCGGAAGAACTCGCCGCGCAGCACGGCGTGCGGACCTGGGCCGGGCCGGTGGACACCCGCGACACGGGCTCGGTGGAGGCCTTCGTGGCCAACGCGGCGGAGGCCCTCGGCGCGCTCCACGTGGTCGTGGCCAATGCCGGCCTCGCGCGGGGCCTGGACAAGATCTGGGAGATTCCGGACGCCGATCTCGAAGCGATGCTGCGCACCAATGTGGAAGGCGTGGTGAAGACGATCCGCGCGGCCCTGCCCCATGTGCGCAAGGCCGGCTGGGGGCACGTGCTCTTCATCGGCAGCACGGCGGGCCACATCGCCTATGAGGGCGGCGGCGTGTACTGCGCCTCGAAGCACGGCGTGAAGGTCCTGGCCCAGACCCTGCGCCTCGAGCTGTGCGGGGAGCCCATCCGGGTCACCTCCATCGATCCCGGCATGGTGCGCACCGCGTTCTCGGAGGTCCGCTTCCAGGGGCAGGAGGACGCCGCAGCCAAGGCCGAGGCGGTCTACCGGGGCATGACGCCCCTGGAGGCCGGCGACATCGCCGAATGCGCGCGCTGGGTGGTCCAGCTGCCGGACCACGTGAATATCGACGAGCTGATCGTCAAGCCCCGGGACCAGGCCAGCCACCATGGCGCGAAGGTGTTCCGGAGGGATTGATCGGGAATGCGCAAACGGCGCTTTCAATCCCAGGAGGGGAGGGCTATACCTAGGCATCCCGGATGCTCCCCTCCCTGGTTTCCCGCGCCCTGAGCGGCCTTGTTCGCAGAGGCCGGGGCCGGGCGCTGCTGCTCGTGGCCGGGACCTGCTCGCTGCTCCTCGCCCAGGGCACCTACCGCTTCAAGAGCTACGGACCGGACCAGGGGCTCTCCAACCTCGCCACCACCTGCATCACCCAGGACGCCACGGGCTACATCTGGGTGGGAACCGAAGGAGGCGCCTTCCGCTACGACGGGCAGCGCTTCCTGCGCTTCGCCCAGGCGGAGGGGATCGCCGACACCACGGTGAGCGACATCAAGGCCTTCTCCGACGGCACCCTGCTCGTCATGACCACCGCGGTGGCCCTCCGCTTCGACGGGCGGCGTTTCGAGCCCGTGCGGGCAGGCAGCGGCGTGCAGTTCCAGGACCGGCCCAGGTTGACCGAAGCGAAGGACGGCAGCCTCCTGATGGGGAGCTTCTCGGGCCTCGCCCGGTCCACGGACGGCGGCCGTTCCTTCGAGCGCGTGCCCAATGTGCCGCCCGGCGCCATCACGGCCCTGTGGGCGGACCCGCACAACGGCGAGATACTCGCCGCCCAGCGGGAAGGCGTGCCCGGGGACGGTCGCAAGCCCGACTACCACCTTCTGCGCGGGTCCTTCCGAAACGGGACCCTTCTGTGGGATCGCCAGGAGCTTCCCGCGCCATTCAACAACGACCGCTACGACACGATTCTCCGGGACAAGTGGGGCCACATCTGGACCCAGGGTTCCATCTACCTGCTTCGGCTGGCGGCCTGGGGGGCAGCTCCCGTGGACATGACCGCCCAGCTCCCCGGCCGGCCGAGCCAGACCCTGGCCTCCCTCTGTCTCGATCAGGAGAAGCGGGTCTGGGCCCACACGGACAACGGCCTGGCCCTGTTCGATGGCGACCGCCGCATCCTCCTCGGTGAGGCCGAGGGCCTGCCCACGCCCTGGGCCAATGCGATCTTCGTGGACCGGGAAGGCTCCCTCTGGGTCGGGTCCGAAGGCGTGCACCGCCTTCAGGGCGGCTTCCTGTGGCAGGGGTTCACCCGCAAGCAGGGCCTGCCCTCGGACGCGGCCTGGGGGCTTCTCCGGGACCGGCGGAACCGGCTCTGGGCGGCGACCCTGCGAGGCATGGCGCGCTACGAGGGGCAGGCCTTCATCCCCCAGCCGGAAACCGCCGATCGGCGCCTCTACGCCCTCGCGGAGGACGGCGAGGGCGCCGTATGGGCCGGCGGCGTCGCCCGCCTGGACCAGCCCTCGGACCTGCTCAGGCTGGCTCCCGGGGGCCAGCGCTTCGAATCGGTGCCGGTCCCCAGCGTGGGGACGGCCACCATCAGCAGTCTCGCGGCGGACCCCGCCGGCGGCCTCTGGATCGGGTCGGCGAACAAGGGGCTGCATCGCCTGCTGCGCAAGGGCGGCGGGTGGACCTGCGCGCGCGTCCCCCTGCCCGGCGGCGCGGACACCGAGAACATCGCCCGCATCCTCATCGAGCCGGAGGGACGGGTCTGGGCCGTGGGCAACCATGGGATCGCGGTGCTCGAAAGCAAGGGCTGGGTGCGGATCACCCAGGACCAGGGGCTGAAGGAGCTCTCCGTCTACACCCTGGCCCGGGACGCCGGCGGCCGGATCTGGGCCGGGTACTGGTCCGTCCGGGGCCTCAGCCGCCTGGAGCATGGCGCGTCCGGCTGGCGGGTGGCCGACCACATCGACCAGCCCGAGGCCACCTTCGACGATGACATCGTGAGCCTCGCCGCCTCCCGGGATGGCGCCCTCTGGTTCGGCACCACCGAGGGGGTGAAGCGCTGGAAGGACGGCCGCTTCGAGCAGTTCACCCGCAGCCGGGGCCTGCCGGGGGAGGACTGCGTGGGCCAGTCCCTCTGGCTGGACGCCTCCGGCGATGGCGACGGCGATGTCTGGGCCGGCACCAGCAGCGGCATCGCCCACTTCGATCACCGGGTCTACCGCGGGCCGCTGCCTTCCCCCAAGGCCCGCATCACCCTGGTGAAGGATGGCGGCTCCAACCTCCGGGAGATCGGCGCGCAGCCCATCTTCGTGGCCTACCGCTTCCGCTCCATGGACTTCGCCTTCGAGTGCCTGAGCTACCTCGACGAGACCCACCTCCGCCCGCAGGTCCGACTGCTGGGCTTCGAGGACGGGTGGCGGGATTCGGGGAGCCGGTCCGCCCGCTACACCACCTTGCCGCCGGGACGCTACACCTTCGCCGCCCGCTTCCTCGACGCCGACGGACAGACCGGCTTTGAAGCCACCCAGGAGATCGTGATCCTGCGGCCCTGGTGGCAGTCCTGGTGGTTCCTGGGGCTGTCCGCCCTCCTCCTCTCCGGCGCCGTGGTCTTCCTGGTCCGCTGGCGCACCGGCCTGCTGCACGGGCGCACCCTGGAACTCGAGCGCATCGTGGAACTGCGCACCCGGGACCTTCAGACCGCCAACGAGGCCCTGGAGGAGGCCAGCATGGTGGACGCCCTCACCGGCCTCAAGAACCGCCGCTACCTGGGCCTCCACATGCCCGAGGAGGAATCCAGGGTCCAGCGGGCCTATCGTTCCGCCGCGCTGCGGCAGGAACTGGCCAAGAGCGAGGATCTGGGCCTCCTCGTGGTGGACCTCGACCATTTCAAGTTCGTGAACGACACCCACGGGCACGCCGCCGGCGACGCGGTCCTGCGGCAGGCCGCGGAGGTCTTGCGCGGCGCCTGCCGGGAGTCGGACACGGTGGCGCGCTGGGGCGGCGAGGAATTTCTCATCGTGGCCAGGCGGGTGGACCGGGAGTCCGTGGAGGCCATCGCGAGGAAGGTCCAGGACGCCTTCCACAACCATCCCTTCGAACTCCCCGATGGCGGGGTCATCCGCAGGACCTGCTCCATCGGCTTCGCCGTGCACCCGATCAATCCGGTGGATCCGGCGGCCTTCCGCTGGGACGAGACCCTGGAGGCCGCCGATCTCTGCCTCTACGCCGCCAAGAACAGCGGCCGCGACGCCTGGGTCGGCGTCTTCTGCGACGCGGGGCAGGGCGAGACCCTGGGCGCGGTGAGGATCATCGACCTGCCGGACCTGGTGGAAGAGGGCAGGATCTCCCTGCGGAGCTCCGTGCCCGCGGATCGACTCTACTGGAACGCCTAGGGACGCCGGGCGATCCGCATGGTGAGGGGGAGGCCGCAGAGCATGGCCAGCACGCCGGCCCGCCAGCCCCACTGGAAGCCGTAGCGGCCCATGAGGAGGCCCAGGGCCCAGCTGCCAAGGCCGATGCCGGCGTCGAAGGCGAACATGAAGGTGCCGAAGGCCGCGCCCCGGCGCTGGGGCGAGACGCTGCCCAGCAGGGCCGTGTTGAGGAGGGTGAACACCATGGAGTAGCCGGCGCCGTAGACGAGCCCGGACGCGACGTGGCGGAACAGGGCGCCGCTCGGACTCGTGCCCGGGCCGAAGGCCAGCACCGAGAGGCCCACGGCGGCCAGCAGCAGCATCCATGGGAGCAGCCGCACGGGCCGTTCGCCGAAGCCCACCGCGCCCATGATGAGCCGCGTGGCCACCATGCCGATGGCAAGGCAGGAGAGGAAGGCCGAAGGCCAGCCCATGCCCAGCCACAGGGCTTCCTGGGCGCTGAAGCTGCTGAGGGCGCCATAGCTCAGCGCGACGAAGAAGAGCACGGACGCGAGGCGGATGGCCGAAGGTTCAGGCCCCCGGAAGGGTGCCCGCTCCTCGGCGCGAGGGGCATCCGCGGGGAGGCGGCGGATGAGGGCGCTGAGGATGGTGAAGATGAGCACGAGGCCCAGGCACATGCCCCGGAACCCGAAGAGCCGGTAGATCTCCACGCCCACCGTGGGACCAAAGATGACGCCGCCGGGGCTCGCCAGGCCGTACCAGCTCAGACCTTCCGCGCGGCGGTCCTCCGGCAGCAGGCCGCCCAGCAGGGCGGTGGTGGAGGTGAGCAGGCCCGACCAGATGGCCCCGTGGAGCGGGGCGAGGAGGTAGAAGCCCCACCGTGCCGGCATCCACGCGTAGGCCGCCATGATCAGCGTGAAGCTCGTGGACGCGAGGACCATCATGCGACGGTGGCCGATGCGGTCGCCAAGCTGCCCCGTCACCAGGGCGCCCAGGGAGCTGCCCAGGGTGAAGACGCTCAGGAAGCGCCCGCTCTCCGAAAGGTCGGCCCCCAGCTCGCGCAGCCGCAAGGGCGCCGTGGGAAAGAGCTGGAAGGCGGCGAAAAAGGTCAGGAAGGTGCAGGCCCACACCAGCGTGAAGGAGCGCGTCCAGAGGGGCGGGCGGGCGTCGGACATCCCATCAGGCTCTCACGGCTTCCGTCCTCTTTGGATCCCCGTTCCGCGCCAGCCGCACGCACAAGCCCCACGCCACCACCAGGCACGCCGCGCCCACGGCCCAGCCGATGCGGAAGGAGTAGCGCTGCATGATCCACCCGAGGCCGACGCTGCCCGCGGCCACGCCGCCATCGAAGGCCGCGTAGAGGGCGCCAACGGCGGCGCCGCGCCGGTCCGCGGCGCCCCGGGACATGACTTCCGAAAAGATCAGCGTGTGCACCATGCCGTAGCCGGCGCCGTAGATGAGGGCGCCGGCGATGTGGCGGGTGAGTTCCAGGTTCAGGCCCAGGAAGGTGCCCCCCGGCAGGACCGCCAGCAGCAGGTTGCCCACGAAGGTGATGCCCATCATCCAGGGCACGAGGCGCCCGGGCTCGGCGCCCAGGCCGCGCATGCCCAGGGCGAACCGCATGGCCACCATGCCCAGGGCGAAGCAGGTGAGCAGGGCCGAAGGCCAGGCGAGGCCCAGGGCCTTGGCCTCCTGGGCCGAATAGGGCGGCATGGGGCCGTAGCTCAGGGCCAGCAGGAAGAGGATCGCCGCCGGCAGCCAGACCCGGCGCTCCGGCGGGCCGAGGTGCAGGGGCGGCCGCTCGGCCTTCGGGAGGTCCTTGGGCAGCCGGCCCACCATCACGTGCAGGCCCAGGAAGGCCAAGCCAAGGAGCGCCATGTGCCAGTGGAAGCCGAGGTGGGGAAAGAGCCACAGCCCCACCAGCGGCCCCACCGCCACGCCGCCGGGGCTGGCGAGGCCGAAGATGGAGAGGCCTTCGGCCCGGGCCTCGTCGGGGAGCAGGCCTCCGACCTTTGCCACGGAGGCCGTGCGCAGCCCGGACCACAACAGGCCGTGCAGGGGCGCCAGCACATAGAAGCCCCAGCGCCCGGGCATCACCGCGTAAGCGCCGAAGCAGGCGGCGCAGAAGAGGGACGCGCCCCGCAGCACGCGGCGCTGGCCAAGGCGGTCGCCCAGGGGGCCGGTGAAGAGGGCGCCGAGGCCCGAGCCCAGGGTGAAGGCCGCCATGAAGTGCCCGCTTTCCGCCAGCGTCGCCCCCATCTCCCGCCAGCGCAGGGGCAGCACGGGGAAGAGCTGGTAGCCCGCCGCGAAGATCAGGAAATAGAACGACGTCAGCAGCACGAAGGCGGGGGTGAAGAGCCTCGGGCGCGGCGTGTCCATGGGTCCAGGCTAGCGGAGGCGGAAGGCGGAACGGTTCACGACCGACACGGAGTAGGCTTCCTTCGTGCTCCCCCTGATCGTCCTGTCCGCCGAAACCCCCCAGGCCGCCGCCCTGGCCGCGGCCACCCGGACCGTCGAGGCCGCCCGGGACGCCTTCGGGGAGGAGGCCAAGCCCAGCGCCGAACAGCTGGTGAACCTGCGCTTCGGACTGGAAAAGGCACTGAAGGCGCGGTCCGCCACCCTGGGCCGCTTCCACCCCGGCACCCTCGAAGCCGCGGGCCTCTGGGGCGTGGCCCTCCACCGCGTTGGCGAAACCGAGCGCGGCGACCGGGTCTGGGGGCGCGCCTGCGTGGAGCTGCAGCGGGGCCTGAAGGTGCAGGAGCGCTTCCACGGCGCGAAGCGAAGCAGCTGCTGCCCCACCTGGAAGCCCTGGAAGCCTGCTTTGAGGCCCAGGGCCTGAACGCGTGGCCTTTCTCCGAGCGGCTCCTCGCCATCGCAGTTGCAACCACCACGAAGCCCGCCCCGGACCTGGAACGGCGCGCCCTGGCGGCCCTCAAGCATGCCTATGGCGAGTTCCTTTCCATGCGCGGACCGCAGGTGGCGCCACGCTGCACTGGGCGGAGGTGCTGACGGAACTCTGGCTGCGGCGCCCCGAGGGCGAGGAGGCCTCGAAGGCCTTCCTGGAGACGGCCTTCCGAAGCGACGCCAAGGGCGTGTGGAAGCTCTGCGCCCGCCACGGCGGCGAGGGTTTGAAGGGCAAGGTGGCCCGACTCCTGGACCGCGTGGATCCCGCCGCCCTTGCCCAGGAGCGGCGCTGGGCGGGGACCTGGGCCCATCCGCTGCTGCGGACCCCATGGAAAGGCGAAGCCCTGGCCACCCTGGCGCGGGTGGACCGTCACCTCGCCGCCCAGCCCGGCCTCGAAGCCACCTTCAGCCGGGTGGACATCGCCGAGGCCGAAGGGGCCTGGGACCGGGGCGCCGCGCTGCTGGGGGAGGTCCTGGAGACGGCGACGAATGAAACATTCCCCGCCGTGGTGGACCGGGCCCTGGACTTCCTGGAGCGGCACCGGGATCCAGGCCTGCTGGAGAAGATCGCCAGGGCCGTCTCGATCCGGTCGGGGGCCCTCGACGCCGGCACGGGGGAGATCCTGCGGGGCCTGGCCCTGGCACTGGAAGCCGAAGGAAGCTGGCGCGAGGCCGAAGCCCTGCGCCGCCGCGCCTTGCGGAGCGATGAGCCTGCGGATCGCGCCTTCCTGGCCCGCAACCTGGTGGGCCAGGGCCGTTTCGAGGAGGCCGCGGCCCTCCTCGCTTCGGTGACGGAACTGGGACCGGAGGCGGCGCCGAACCTGGGCTTTGAATGGGCGGCGGCGCTGCAGGCGGCCGGCAAGACGGCGGAGGCGCGATTGCGGGCCCGGGAAGCCCTGGAACGCTGGTCCAAAGATTCCCTGCCTGCGCCCCGAACCGGACTGGCCGGTGCCCTCGGGCTCGTCGCTGGCGATCCCCAGGCTGCCGTGCTGCTGGCCTGGGAAGCTGCGCAGGAATTCGCCATTCCGGAATGGGCGGAGCAACCTGGCCGCCCTCATCCCGGCGCTGGGGCGGAGGAGGCCACGCGGCGCGGCTCGGCGCCCCGGACCTCCGTCCGGGGGATCCCGGCGATGCCGCTAGCACGGGCCCACGCCTTGCAGGCCAGGCCGCGGTCCAGGACGGCTATGGCAGTGGACTGCCTCGACGCGGCCCTGAAACTCCTCGGCGAGGCCTGGGAAGCGAAGGACCCGCGGCTGGTGCCGCTGCTCAAGCGCGTCGCGGAGTTGCACAAGGACACTTCCCCCCCGAAGGCCGAAGCCGCCCTGCGCCAGGCCCTCGCCATCCTGGAGGCGGCCCCTGAGCCCGACGCGGCGGAGCTGCTGGAACTGCGCACCCTGCTGGCGCTGCACCTGCTGCAGCAGGGCCGGGAAGGTGAGGGCCGGCGCCTTCTCGAAGAAGCCTTCGACAAGGGCGCCGCGGGCTTCCGGGCCACCAAGCGGGAACTAGACGTTGCAGGGACCCTGGTCCTCGCCCTGCTCCAGGGCTGCGAGGAGGGCCTGCGCTACGACCGCGCCCTCGCCCTCGCCCAGCGCGCCGCCGCGGTGCTGGCGCCCCTGAAGGAGATTCCCGAGGATGCGCGCCGGGATCTGGAAAAGCTGCTCAGGCGGCTGGAGCGGCAGGCGAAGCTGCAGCAGCTCCTGGGCGCCGCCTGGCCGGGCTGAGGACGAAGGTCACGAAGCCCCAGGCCCCCGCCTTCGTGATGGGGCGGGTCGCCCCGCCGCGATACGCTGGAACTTTGCATTCGAGGCCGCCATGAATCCCGACCAGCTCAGCTCCGAGATCGCCCGCATCCAGAAGGGCGGCACCGAGAAGGCCCACGCGAAGAACGCGGAAAGCGGCAAGCTCTTCGCCCGGGAGCGCATCCGCCTGCTGACGGACGAGGGTTCCTTCACCGAGGACGGCCTCTTCGCCAACGCACTCGATGCCACGCTGCCCGCGGACGGGGTGGTCACCGGGACGGCGACGGTGGCCGGCCGGCCGGTGGCGCTGATGGCCAACGACAGCACGGTGAAGGCCGGCTCCTGGGGCGCCCGCACCGTGGAGAAGATCATCCGCATCCAGGAAGTGGCCATGCGGCTGAAGATCCCCATGCTCTACCTGGTGGACAGCGCCGGCGCGCGCATCACCGACCAGATCGACATGTTCCCGGGCCGCCGCCACGCCGGGACGATCTTCCACATGGAGGTGGCGCTCTCCGGGCTGGTGCCGCAGATCTGCCTGCTCTTCGGGCCCTCGGCGGCGGGCGGCGCCTACATCCCGGCCTTCTGCGACGTGGTGCTGATGGTCGAGGGCAACGCCAGCATGTACCTCGGCTCGCCGCGCATGGCCGAGATGGTCATCGGCGAGAAGATCAGCCTGGAGGATCTCGGCGGCGCGCGCATGCACTGCTCGGTCTCCGGCTGCGGGGATTTCCTGTGCAAGACCGAAGTCGAGGCCATCGAGCTCTGCAAGGCCTACCTGTCCTACTTTCCCCTGCACTGCGAGGACGCGCTTCCTGCGCAGGCCAAGCAGCCCATCGGCCAAGGCCAAGGACATCTCCGCCATCGTCCCCAAGGACATCAACGCGCCGTTCCAGATGAAGGACCTGATCGAAGCACTGGTGGACGAGGGCAGCTTCCTGGAGGTGAAGAAGCTGTACGCCGCCGAGCTGATCACCGGCCTGGCCCGGATCGACGGCCGCGCCGTCGGCATCCTCGCCAACCAGCCGCGGGTGAAGGGCGGCGTGCTGTTCGTCGACAGCGCCGACAAGGCCACCCGCTTCATGACCCTCTGCGACGCCTTCGGCATTCCGCTGGTGTTCCTCGCCGACGTGCCGGGCTTCATGATCGGCACCGCGGTGGAGAAGCAGGGCATCATCCGCCACGGCGCCAAGATGATCTCCGCCATGGCCAGCTGCACCACGCCGCGCTTCTGCGTCGTCGTCCGCAAGGCCTACGGCGCCGGCCTCTACGCCATGAGCGGGCCGGGCTTCGACCCCGACGCGACCATCGCCCTGCCCACCGCCAGCATCGCCGTCATGGGCGCCGAAGCCGCGGTGAACGCGGTCTTCGCCAACAAGATCGGCGACAAGCCCGAGGAGGAGCGCGCCGCCTACGTCCAGCAGCTCCGGGACGAGTACAACCAGGACATCGACCTCAAGAAGCTCGCCGCCAACCTCCACGTGGACGCCATCGTGGCTCCGGAAAGCCTGCGGGCGGAGCTCATCCAGCGCCTCAGCCGCGCCCGGCGCCGGGAGCCCATGGTGGTGAAGCGCAAGCGGGTCAGCCCGGTCTAGACTCGGCCAGCGGGCGCAGAATAGTCGGTCGGGACTTTGCCATGCCCAGCCTCCACCCCGCCCTCTCCTTACTCGGGATCCTGCTCCTGGGCATCGGCCTGGACCGCTGGTTCTCGCCGGCCTATTCGGCGCCTGTCCCGCCCCCGCTCCGTATCGCCGCGGGAGCCGCGCTCATGGCCCTGTCCCTGGCCTTGGCGCTTTGGGGCTTCCTCACCTTGCGCCGGGCCGGCACCCCCCTCGAGCCGGGCCAGGTGCCGAGCCGCCTCGTCACGGAAGGGCCCTACCGCTTCACCCGCAACCCCCTCTACCTCGCCCAGCTCCTGTTCCTGGCGGGCTTGGGCCTCGCCGCCTTCCCCTGGCTGCTGGCGGGGGCCTTCGCGCAGGCCCTGCTGCTGCGCCAGTTCGTAATCCCCGGCGAGGAGCGGCGCATCGCGGACCACTTCGGCGAAGCCTACGGGAACTACTGCCGGCGCGTCCGGCGCTGGCTCTGAACACAACTCCGTCCATGGTTCAGCGCTGGCCTTTCCCCGGGAAAGGGGCACAATGCTGCGTCCACCCCGCGCCATGTCCAACCTCCGCCCCCAGCCACCGCCGGCTTCCGAGGAAGCGCGGGTGACCCATGTCCGCGCCTCCCTCCTCCGGGGCATGCAGCTCATGGCCGAGGCGAGGGATGGTGCCGGGGGCTGGGTCAGGTTGGTCGAGACCCTTCCGGAAGCCTCCCGCCGGGTCTTCCAGCAGGGCCTGGAGAGCTTCCGCTGGATCGGGACGGAGCACGTGAACGCCCTGGCCCTGGCCCACGAGGCGCGCTTCGGCGCGGCCACCATCAGTGAGCGCGCCCTGGCCGCGGTGCAGGAGCAGCTGAAGGGCTCCCACCCCGGCATCCTCAACCTCCTGGATCCCGCGGGCATCGTCCAGCAGGCCTCCACCATCTTCGGCTTCTACTACAAGGGCGGCCGGGTGGACGTGGACGAGGTGGGCCCTGGTCGCGCGCTCATCTCCGTCTTCGCCGAAGGGCTCTTCCCCTCCTGGTACACCATCTCCTGCCCTACCTGGCTCTGCGGGGCTGTGGGCCTCGCCGGGGCATCCCACGCCGAGTTCCGCCACCACGCGCCGGTGGAGGGCTGCCGGCACCGCTATGAACTGCTCTGGCGGGAGGGCTGAGGGGCGGCGGTAGACTGCTGGTTCCATGCGCCGCGTCCCCGCCTCTGTCCTCTGCCTCGCTTCGGCCCTCCTCTGGGCCCAGGAGCCGCCTCCCTTCAAGCCCGGCGCCTACGCCGCGGCCGGCAGCACCTTCGAGGCCAGCGAGCAGGTGGTGCGGCCCGGCGCCTCCGTGCTGCTGCGCTGGGACTGCGCTGGCGCAGGGAGGGTCCGCCTCGATCCCGGCGGCCTGGTGCTGGACCGCAGAGGGCAGGTGACGATCCGCCCGTCGAGCACCACCACCTACAGCCTCTTCGAAGCCTCCGCCGGCGGCGGCCTGCTGGGCCGGCTGGAGATCCGCGTGGACACGACGGCCCCGCTGGGTGAGCCCGCCCGGGTCTGCGCCTTCACCTCCAGCACCTCCGCGGTGGTGGCCGGCGAGCCGGTGGTGCTGCGCTGGACCTGCACGGGGACCGCCAAAGTGCGCCTGGAGCCCGGCGGCCTGGAGCTGGACGGCCAGAGCGAGATCACCGTCACGCCCCTGGAGAACACCCGCTACACCCTGACCGCCACCAACCTCGCCGGCGGTGGCACCCGCAGCCTGGACGTCACCGTCCTGCGCCACCCCGCCTTCGGCAGCCCGGCGAAAGTCTGCACCTTCACCGCCAGCCGGACCGCCATCCGCCCCGGCGAGCCCGTGGAACTGCGCTGGGAGTGCCAGGGCGACGATTCCAAGGTGAAGCTGCAGCCCGGCAACCTGGAACTGGACGGGAAGAGCGCCGTCACCGTCATCCCCGACGGCACCACGGTCTACACGCTGAGCGTCAGCAACCTCGCCGGCGGGGAGACCCGCAGCCTGGAGGTCCAGGTGATCCCGGGCCTGCCCGAACCGCCGGCGGTGGCCGCCCTGCCTGCGCCGGTGGCGCCGCCTGCCGCGGTTCCGGCGCCGCCTGCCGCGGTTCCGGCGCCGCCTGCTGCAGTTCCGGCGCCGCCTCCCGCCAGGCCCAGCTCCGCGCCGGCGACAACAGAGGCGCTGGACGCGAAGCTGGACGCCTGGAAGGGGGGCAACCTGCCCCTGAGCCTGGCCCTCGGGCAAAACCAGCGCGGCGCGGCGCAGCCCGACCGCTGGACCCTTCGCCTCGTGGTCTCCGGCAGCACCGACGGGCTGAAGCTGCTGGCGAAGCACGGCCTGAAGGAGGCGCCGGAACTCATGGTGCTGCCCTACGTACGCCGGGACGGATTCCGCTGGTGGCAGGCCTGTCTGGGCGCCTATCCGAGCCGGGCCGCGGCGATAAAGGCCATCGCCACCCTGTCGCCGGCCCTGCGCAAGGCACTGTCGGAGCCGCTGCCCCTGAAGCTCGATCGGCTGCCGGGGGATCCTCCGAAAGGCTGAACGGGCCCGGCGAAGCCGTGACGCCTGGGGCGTGGTGCGTATCATGGCGAGAGCCTGTCCTCCCCCTTCCCCGTGAACTCCCCCCTCCGCTTCGCCGGAACACGCTCCCTGACGCTACCGGGGATTGTTGCGGCATGGGTTGGCGCGGCGACCCTGACCGCCTCCGGCGTGGGCCTGTCCGCCTCGGCCGCGGGCCTGACCGCCACCGGCGCGGGCCTCCAGGCGCCGCTCTCCCTTCGGCCCGTGGCGCCGGAAGGGCGGCTGGCCTTCCGCACCTACGGACCCGAGCAGGGGCTGCGGCACCGTTCCATCACCGCCATCACCCAGGACGCCCGGGGCTTCGTCTGGGCCGGGACCGAAGGCGGCGCCTACCGCTACGACGGCTCCGGGTTCACCCTCTTCTCCCTGGGGAGCGGCCTGCCCGGCGCGTGGGTCCGGGCCTTCCTGCCGGACGGGGAAGGCCTCTGGATCGGCACCCGGGAAGGATTCTGCCGCTACCAGGGCGGCCGCATCACCCGCGCCGAGGGCGCCGCGGGGCAGGCGCGGATCCGGCAGCTGGCCAAGGGCCCCGAGGGCCGCGCCTGGTTCGTCTCCGACGAGGGCGTCTTCCGCCGCGCCCGGGGCCTCTCGTTTGAGGCGGCGCCGGGCTGGGAGGGTGGACGCGCCCTCGCCATCCACGCCCAGGGCCCCGTGGTCTGGATCGGCACGGAGGAAGGCGCCGTGTGGCGTTTCGAGCGTGGCGACTGGACCCGCTACGGCACGGCGGACGGCCTGGTCCACGGTCCCGTGAAGGCCCTTCTGCAGGACGGCGCGGGACGGTTGTGGGTCCGCACGGCGAAGGTGCTGCTGGTGCGCGACGAGGCCCAGGGCCGCTTCCGTCCGGTGGAAGGCCTGCCCCCGGTCCTCAACACCATCTACGAGGAATCCCTCGCCTCCGACGGGAACGGCGGCGTGCTGGTCCCCTCGAACGCGGGCCTGCTGCGCATCACCCGGTCCGGTGGCTGGAGTCTGCTGGACGACGGCCGCGGCCTGCCCTACCACTGGGCCAACGCGGCCCTGGTGGACCGCAGCGGCGTCCTCTGGGTCAGCAACTTCGGCCTCAGCCGCCAGCTGGGGACCGGCGCCTGGACCAGCGCCACCAAGGCCGACGGGCTGCCCTCCGACAGCGTGTGGGCCATCCACCGCGATCATGGCGGCATCCTCTGGGTGGCTTCCGCCGCCGGCCTGGCGAAATCCCGCGGGCCGGGCTTCGAGGCGGTGGCGGGCACTGCCGGGCTGGTCTTCTACGCCCTGGCGGAGGGCCCCGACGGGAGCCTCTGGGCCGGCGGGGAAGGTCCCTTCCTCCTGCGCCTGGGGCGCGGCAAGGCCTCGTGGGACCGCGTTCCCGTGCCCGGCCTGGAGGCGGGCAGCCAGGTGAACGGCCTGGTCTTCGAGCCGGACGGAACCCTCTGGATCGCCGCCAATCCGGGCCTGTACCGGCTCGCCCCTGGCGCCGCCGCGCCGGTCCGGGTGGGGATTCCCGGCGCGAAGGAGGACGGCGATGTCCGCGCCCTGGCCCTGGACGGGAAGGGCGCCCTCTGGGCCGCCGGGAGATCATGGATTGGCCCGCTTCCAGGGCGGCGCCTGGAACCGCTGGGGCATGGCCCAGGGCCTGCGGCTGCCCAAGCTGGCCACCCTCGCCCCGCTGCCCGACGGCAGCCTGTGGGTCGGCTACCAGGAGCCCGTGGGCCTCAGCCATCTGAGGGCCGATGGCGACGCCCTGAAGCTGCTGGGGCACCGGGACCAGGGCACCGGCCTCATCTCCAACTCCATCGCCTCCCTCATGGCCGACCGCGCCGGCACCCTCTGGGCCGGCACGAATGAGGGCGTGATGCGCATCGACGCCCGCGGCCTCAGCCACTTCGACCGGGAGGACGGCCTCGCCGGCGAGGACTGCAATCCCTTCAGCCGCTTCGCCGACGCCGCCGGCGACATCTGGATCGGCACCACCAGCGGGCTTCTGCACCTCCGGCCGGGCCGCCTGGAGTCGGCCATGGGCGCGCCCAAGGTCGAGCTGGCCTCCGTGGAGGCCGGCGACCGGCGCTGGGAGGATCCGGGCGCGCTGCCCGGAGGCAGCCTCGGGGCCCTGGCCTTCTCCAACCGCTATGTGACCGTCCGGTTCACCGTCACCGACTACCGTCTGGAACGGGCGGTGCCGGTGCAGGCCCGGCTGGTGGGCCTCGACGACCAGTGGCGGGAGGTGCAGTCCGGGGAGATGCGCTATCCGGCCCTGGCGCCGGGCACCTACCGCTTCGAGGTCCGGGCCCTGGGCCAGGACGGCCGGCCCGGAACGCCCTCGGCGGTGTCCTTCCGCGTGGAGGCGCCCTGGTGGCGGACCCGCTGGGCCTGGTCGATCTGGATCCTGCTGGGCGGCGGCCTCGCGTGGTGGCTCGTCCGCTGGCGCCTGAAGGCCCTCAAGGCCCGCAACGAGGAGCTGGAGCGCCTGGTCTACCAGCGCACCGTGGCCCTCGAGCTGAGCAACGAGGCCCTGCTCGCCATGTCCATGAACGATCCCCTCACGGGCCTGAAGAACCGCCGCTTCGTGGATGTCACGCTGCCCCAGCGCGCCGCCCAGTCCCAGCGCGCCCACCGCAGCTCCCTGCGCGGCGCGGTGGAGCCGCCGCCCAACAGCAAGCTGCTCTTCGCCATGTTGGACCTGGACTTCTTCAAGCAGGTGAACGACACCTTCGGTCATGCGGCGGGGGACCAGGTGCTGCTGCAGACCCGGGACATCCTCGAGGCGCACATGCGCGACGTGGACATCGTGGCCCGGTGGGGCGGGGAGGAGTTCCTCGTGGTGGCCAACACCAGCGACCTGGACAGCGCGGCCCGCCTGGTGTCCCGCATCCATCTCGCCGTGCGGCAGTTCCCCTTCCGGGTCCTGGACCGGGAGGAGCGCATCACCTGCTCCATGGGCTTCGTGGTCTTCCCCCTCCTGCCGGACCATCCGGACGCGTTCGGCTGGGAGGACGCGGTGGCCTGGGCGGACCGCTGCCTCTACGCCGCCAAGCGCAGCGGCCGGGACGGCTGGGTGGGCCTCGCCGCGCCCAAGGGCCTGGACCCCGAGGTGGCGGCGGGGGAGATGACCCAGGAGGGCGGCCCGGGCCCCGCAAGCGGCCTCGACATCCTGACCTCCTTCGAGCCCGCGCCCATCCGGTGGGACTGAGGTTTCGGCGGGCGGTCCGGCCTTCAAGGGTCAGAGCGATCTTTCCTTGCCGGGCCGGAGGGCGACGCTGAGGCGCTTCCCGTCCCGGCGGAGGTCCAGGGCGAGGGCCTGCCCGGGGGCGAGGGCTTCGGCGAGGTCCAGCAGCTCGTCCCAGGACTTCAGGGGGCGGCCGTTGGCGGCGACGATGACATCCCCGGCGAGGAAGCGCCCCCGGCGGTCCTGCTGGACGCCCTGGAGGCCGGCGAGATCCGCAGGGCCGCCCCGGCGCACTTCGGCGACCATCACGCCCTCCTTCACCCCGAAGCGCTCGAGCCAGCGCGGGGCCACCGGGTCGAAGCCCAGGTCCGGGCGCTCCAGCTTGCCCTTGGCGATGAGCTGGGGCACCACCCGGTTCACCGTGTCCACGGGCACGGCGAAACCGATGCCGGCCGACGCGCCGCTGGGGCTCTGGATGGCGGTGTTCACCCCCACCAGCCGCCCCGCGCTGTCCAGGAGCGGCCCGCCGCTGTTGCCGGGGTTGATGGCGGCGTCGGTCTGGATGACGTCCCGGATGGCGCGGCCGCTGGGGCTTTCCATGCTGCGGCCCAGGGCGGAGACCACCCCGGTGGTCAGCGTCTGGTCCAGGCCGAAGGGGTTGCCGATGGCGATGACCATCTGGCCCACCTGCAGGTCGGCGCTGGCTCCGATGGGAATGGGCCGCAGCTTCGCCGGGGGCTCCACGATGCGCAGCACCGCGAGGTCCTTGTCCGGGGCGGCGCCCACGAATTCCGCGTCGTGGACGGAGCCGTCGGCCAGGGTGACGAGGGCGCGGCTGGCGCCCTGGATGACGTGGAAATTGGTGACCACGTGGCCCTTCGCATCCCACAGGAAGCCGCTGCCGGCGCCGGCGGTCACCTCCTGGGTGCGGAAGCTCCAGAAGTCCTGGCGGACCTCCTTGGTGGTGATGTAGGCGACGCTGGGCTGGGCCTCCCGGAAGCGCCGGATCAGGAGCTGTTCGGCGTCCAGGAGCGGGCCCCGGGGATCCACGGCCCGGGGGCTGGCCGCGCCGTCCCGCTGCGCCAGGCTGACCCCGCACCAGCCCACGATGAGGCTGGCCGCGAGGATGGAAACGACCATGGGAAGCTTGCGCATGGGGGCTCCGGGCGGTCCCGGAAAGAGCGCCGGGACGCTCCCATCCTAGCGGCGCGAGGCCCTCGCCGGGACCGTCAGCCCAGCCGTTCCAGGACGGCCTCGAGGCGCGCCTCCACCACCTCCGCGTGCGCGGGGTCGACCTTCGCCGTGAGGGTGAAGAGCCGCGTGGGCTTCACCGCGGTGACCTCGGTGCCGCCGGCCACCTCGCGCACCACCACGTTGCAGGGCAGCAGCACGGCGAGCTCGGGTTCGGCCTGCATCGCCTCGAAGGCTACAGCCGGCAGGCAGGCGCCGAGGATGATCCGGCGCTCGGAGTCCTGCCCGAGCTTGGCCTTGAAGATGGCCTGGGTGTCCATCTCCGTGGGCACGCCGAAACCTTCGGCGGCCAGGGCCGTCCGGGTCTGGGCGAGGACTTCGTCGAAGGGCCGGGGCAGGGACCGGGCCAGGGAGTAGGGCGTCATGGGAACTCCTTCAGGCGCTGCCAACTGCCGCCGTTCACGGCTTCGAAGCCCTTCTGGCGAAGGAGGGCGGCCGCCGCCGAGCTGCGGGAGCCCGTGGCGCAGCAGAGGAGGATGGGCCTTGCGCGGTCCAGCTCCTGCAGCCGCTCGAGCAGCTGGTCCAGGGGGATGTTGAGGGTGTTGGGCCCGTGGCCGCGGGTGAACTCGGCGTGGGTCCGCACGTCGACGCGCTGGGGATTGCGGTTGGCGAGGCTATCCAGGCCAGCCAGGGAATCCGGCGCGGCGCGGCGCCGGAGCAGCCACCAGGCCGGGAGGAGGAGCAGAAGGAGCCACAGGAAGCGGATCATGCGAGCGCCTCGAAGGACTTCATGGGGACAAGGGCGGACATGGGGGCTCCGGGTCTCGAATCAGGGTTGTCGTGAGGTCAGGGCCCAGATCAGGCCCATGACGGCGCCGTAGAGGCCGGCGCGAAGGGGCGTCGCGGTCAGCGGGCAGGTGCCCGTGCGGCAGCCGACGAGCTTCCACCAGGCGAGGCCGAGGCCGGCGCCGGCGAGCAGCCCGAGGCCCAGGCGGAGGAGGGGTTTGAGGGCCATGGCCGTTCCGCCTAGACGCCGCAGCCGGGGCCTTCGGCCACGCCCGCGCGCTTGAGGATGCGGCTCAGCAGGCACCAGTTGGTGATCCCGCTCTGGAAGAGGTTCGCGCCCACGAAGACCGTCAGCCACACGAAATGGGGGCTGACCCAGCGGGTGAGGGCGAGGCTGGCGAGGATCATGGCGCCGGCGAAGATGTGGACGAGTCGGTCAATGGTCATGGATTCACCTCGGAGGAAAGGGCGGAACGCTGGAGGTCCGCGGCGCGGCCGCGGCGGGCCAGCAGGAAGTAGAGGACGGGGACGGCGAGGCGGGAGAGCAGGGTGGCGGCCACTTCGCCGGCCATGAGGCTGACGGCGAGGCCCTGGAAGATGGGATCGGCGAGCATGACGGAGGAACCCACCATCACGGCGGCGGCGGTGAGGAGCATGGGGCGGAAGCGCACCACGCCGGCCTCTTCGACGGCCGCCTCGAGGGCCATGCCCTCCTTCAGTTTCAGCTCGATGAAGTCCACGAGGATGATGCTGTTGCGCACGATGATGCCGGCGCCGGCGATGAAGCCGATCATGCTGGTGGCGGTGAAGAAGGAGCCCAGCAGCATGTGGGCGGGCAGGATGCCGATGAGCGAGAGCGGAATGGGCACGAGGATCACCAAAGGCACGGTGAAGCTTTCGAACCAGCCGACCACCAGCACGTAGATCAGCACCAGCACCACGGCGAAGGCGAGGCCCAGGTCCCGGAAGACTTCGAGGGTGATGTGCCACTCGCCGTCCCACTTGAGGGCGACCTTTTCCGTGTTTTCCGGATGGGAGAGGCCCAGGCGGGGCACCACCGTGCCATCGGGGTTCTTCAGGGCATCCAGTTTCCGGTTGAGGGCGGATAGCGCGTAGACCGGGCTTTCGATGGCCCCGGCGAGGTCGCCGAAGACGTAGGCCACGGGCATGAGGTTCTTGTGGAAGCGCACGGGCGCTTCCGAGCCTTCCTCCACCGTCACGAGTTCCGACAGGGGCACCGCGCCCCGCTGGCCCGGCACGGTGAGCTGGAGCAGCTGGGGGAGCCGCGCCCGCTGGGCGGCGGGGAGCTGGAGGATCACCGGGACCTGGCTGGCGCCGCGGTCCACGTGGAAGGTGCCGAGGGTCATGCCCTGGCCGGCGGCCGACAGGGTCTGCACCACGTGGGCCGGCGCCACGCCGTGGAGGGCCGCCTTCTCCCGGTCCAGGCGCAGGCTGAGCTTGGGGGCCGTCGCGTTGAGGGTGCTGTCCACGTCGACGACACCCTTCACCGATTGGAAGGCCGCGAGGACCTGGGTGGCGGCGGCCTTCCGGGCCTCTTGGGTGGGCCCGTAGACTTCCGCGACGAGGGTGTCCAGCACCGGCGGACCCGGCGGGATCTCCACGATCTTCAGGCGGGCGCCGCTGCCCTGGAGGAGCGCTTCCAGGGCGGGGCGCAGCCGGGTGGCGATGCCGTGGCTCTGCTCCTTGCGTTCCCCCTTGTGCACGAGGTTCACCTGAAGGTCGGCCATCTGCGCCTCTTCCCGGAGGAAGGCATGGCGGACCATGCCGACGAAGGTGAAGGGCGCGGCTTCGCCGGCGTAGACCTGCACGTCCTTCACCACGGGCTCTTCCATCAGGCGCCGGGCCAGCTTCTGGGCCAGGGCGAGGCTGGCCTCCCTAGGGGCGCCTTCCGGCAGGTCGAGCTGCACCATGAATTCGGACTTGTTGTCGAAGGGGAGCATCTTCACCTTCACGGCGCCGGTGCCCACCAGGGCCATGGACCCCGCCAGCAGCACCAGGACGCCGGCGAAGAAGCCCCAGCGCACCTTGGCGCTGCCGAGGAGGGCGTGCATGATGCGGCGGTAGAGGCGCGTGCTCCAGGAATCGGGAACCTCCGCGTCCGTGTGGTCCGGGGAGGTGGGCACGGCGGTGTCGTCGCTGGCGGGATGAAGGCCGCTGGCGTCCAGCTCGGGCAGCTCGGCCTCCTTGCGGAACACGAGGCGGGCGGCCCAGGGGCTGATGATGAAGGCGATGCCGAGGCTGAAGAGCATGGCCAGGCTCGCCCCCACCGGGATGGGCCGCATGTAGGGACCCATGAGGCCCCGGACAAAGGCCATGGGCAGGATGGCGGCCACCACGGCAAAGGTGGCGAGGATGGTGGGATTGCCCACTTCATCCACCGCTTCCACCAGGAGCTCGGCGAAGGGCTTCCGCGGCCCCGGCAGGTGCAGGTGCCGGTGGATGTTCTCCACCACCACGATGGCGTCGTCCACCAGGATGCCGATGGAGAAGATCAGGGCGAACAGCGTGACCCGGTTCAGCGTGTAGCCGAAAAGCCAGGTGAGCAGCAGGGTCAGGGCCAGGGTCACCGGCACGGCGATGCCCACCACCACGGCGCTCCGCCAGCCCATGGCGAGGCCGATGAGAGCGATCACGGAAAGGGTCGCGATGAGCAGGTGCTCGATGAGCTCGTTGCTCTTCTCGCCGGCGGTCTCGCCATAGTTGCGGGTGACGTCCACCTTCAGGTCGCGGGGGAGCAGGCCGCCCCGCAGGGCCTCCACCTTGGCCAGGGTCAGCTCCGCCAGGGCGGTGGCGTTGGCGCCCTTGCGCTTGGACAGGGACAAGGTCACGGCGGGTTCGAAGGATCCCTTCGCGCCGTACAGCACGTAGGGAGGCTCGGGCTCGGGCCCATCGTTCACCCGGGCGAGGTCGCCCAGGTAGATCGGCCGACCGCCGCGTACGGCCACCACCAGGCGCTTCAGCTCGGCGGCCTCCAGCACGAAGCCGGTGGCCTCGACGGCGGTGCGCCGGTTCGCCGACACCAGGGAGCCCGCGGGCAGCTGGGCCTCGGCGCTCTGGAGGGCGGGCAGCAGTTCACTGAAGGAGAGGCCCAGGGAGCGCAGCTTGTCCGGATCGGGCTCGATGCGGACCTGGCGCCTCGCCCCGCCGATGACGCGGGCCTGGGCCGTGTCGGGCACCGTGGACAGCTCGCGGCCCAGGGCTTCCGCCAGGGAACGCAGCCGCGCCGGGTCCTGGTCGCGGCCGTGGAGGGTGAGGGTGAGGAAGGGGACGTCGTCGATGGTGAGCAGCTTCGCCACGGGCTTCAGGGCGCCGGACGGCAGGAGGGCCGCGGCGGCCTGGAGCTCCTGGTGCACCTTCACGAGGCTGGGCTCCTGGGGCTCGTTGACCTTGAAGCGCACGGTGATGAGGCTCAGGCCGGGCCGGGAGACGCTGTAGAGGTATTCGACGCCGGACATGCCCCACAGCCGCTTCTCCAGGGGCGTGGTGACCTGGGCTTCGACTTCGGCCGGCGACGCGCCGGGCAGAGGGACATAGATGTCCACCATGGGCACGATGATCTGGGGTTCCTCCTCCCGGGGCGTGACCACCACGGCGAAGACGCCCAGGAGGAGGCTGGCGAAGACGAGGAGGGGCGTGAGCTTGCTGCGGAGGAAGCCCTTGGCGAGCCGGCCCGCCAGGCCGGTCTTGGACGGAGGAGAGGACTGGACGGGTTCAGCGGCCATGGCGTGCGTCCTCCTTGGGGGCGCTCTCGACGCGCACGGGCTGGCCGTCCTGGAGGCCCGCCGGATCCGCGATCACCCGGTCGGTCCGGTTCAGGCCCGCCCGGGCCTCCACCTGGTCGCCGTCCCGCTCGCCCAGGCTGATCCAGCGCAGGAGGGCCTTGCCGCCCTCCTCCACGAAGACGCCGGTGAGCTCGCCGCGGCGCACCAGGGCGGTGGCGGGGACGCGCACCGGACCAACCTCGGCGCCGGAGGCCTTGGCGGCGGCGGGCACCTGGATGCGGGCGAAGGCGCCGCTGCGGAGGTCGGAAGGTTGCAGGACCTTGGCCCGGAGGGCCTGGCGGTGGGTGAGGGCGTCGCCGCCGGGGGCGAGGGCGATGACCACCGCCTGCCCCACGCGTCCGTCGGCATCAAAGGCCACGCGCCGGCCCACGGGCAGCCCCGCGGCTTCGGCCTCAGACAGGGTGGCGGTGAGTTCCAGGGAACCCCGGCCTTCCAGGGTGAGCAGGGGTTGCCCGGGGCCCACGAAGGCGCCGGGCTGCACGTCCCGGCGCTGCACCGTGCCCGCGAAGGGCGCGCGGATCTGGGCGAAGGCGAGCTGGCCCTGGACGGCGGCCACGGCGGCTTCGGCCTGGGCGAGCTGGGAGGCGGCCTGCTCCAGCTCGCTGGGGGTCGCGGCGCCCTGGGCCTGGAGGGCCTTGATGCGGCGGTGGTAGCCCTGGGCGGCTTCGCGACCGGACTGGGCGGCCTTGAGCTGGCCCAGCAGGTCGCCGGCCTCCAGTTCCATGAGGAGCTGGCCGCTGGCCACGGCGCTGCCTTCGGTGACGAGGACGCGCTTCACGGTGCCCGCGAGGCGGGTGCTGAGGGTGGCCTGGTCCGTGCGCTGCAGGGTGGCGGCGACCCAGCCCGCGCCGGCGGGACTCGCGTCGGCGACGAGGCGGACCGCGACCGTGGGCAGGGTCGGCGTGGGGCTTTCGGCATGCTTGCCGCAGGCGAGGCCCAGGGCCAGGAAGCCGGTCGCGGCGGTGAGGAGGATGGGTTTCGGGTTCATTCGGTCACTCCCTCGATGGGTCTTCCCTGGGCGAGATCGGACTGGGCGCGGGCGGTCCGCAGCTCCAGCAGGGCGGCGAGGCGCAGGGCCCTGGCGCCCTGGAGCGCGGCTTCGGCGTCCAGCAGGTCGGTGAGGGGCAGCAGGCCTTCCCGGTGCCGGGCCTGGCGCAGGTTCCGGGCTTCTTCGGAAGCGCCGACGGCCTCCTGGGCGGCGGCGAGGCGCTGCTGGGCCGCCGTGATGGACGAGGCGGCCTCGTCCACGTCGTGCCGGGCCTGCTCGGACTGCCACCGGGCGTTCAGCTCGGCGGCCCGCTCCGCGGCGTGGGCCGCCTGGATGCGCTTGGGCTCGGAAAAGGAGAAGGTCCACTTGGCGCCCACGGAGGCGGTGGTCCAGCTGCCGCCGGCGCCGGTGAGGCGCTCCCGGGCGGCACCCCAGGCGAGGTTGAGGCCGACTTCGGGCCGGAGGACGCCGGCGGCGGCCTTGGCGTTCTCCCCAGCGGCGCGGGCCTCGAAGCGGGCGGCCTCCAGGTCGGCGCGGCGGCCGGGTTCCGTCGTCCCCGGCGGCGCCGCGTCCGGCGCGTCCAGGGGCGTGAGCAGCCGGAAGTTGCCGGGCTCGCCGGTGAGGAGGGCCAAAGCGGCGCGGGCGCTGCGGGCCTGGCGCCGGGCCTCGGCGAGGGCGGCGTCGGCCTGGGCGCGAAAGGCCTTCATGCGGGCCAGCTCCGAGCGCAGCATCAGGCCCTGTTCCACCCGGGCCGCGACGAAGGCCTCCGTGGCGGCGGCGCTCTTGCGGGTCTCCTCCGCGGCGGCGATGCCGCCCTCCGCAGCCTGGGCGCCGAAGTAGGCCTGCACTACGGCGGCGGCGACCTGCTGGCGGCGGTGGCGCTGGCGGGAGGACTCCGCGTCCGCCATTGCCGAAAGGCCGCGCCGGGCGGCGTCGAGACGGCCGCCGGCGTAGAGGGGCTGCTGCACGCTGAAGGCGCCGCCGAGGCCCGACACCGCGTCGGGCCGGTTGAGGCGCGCCGGGTCGAAGTCGGTGGCCTGGATGCGGGCCTGGTCCAGCTTCAGCCCGAAGGCCTGCATGGGCTCGGTGGTGCGGGTCCAGCCCGCCTGGGCCTGGAAGGTGGGACGGCGCAGGGCCGCGGCGGCATCGGCGTCGAAGCGCGCCCGCTCCACCAGGGCCTGGCCGGCCTGCAGGCCCGACTGGCCCGACCAGGCCGCCCGGATGGCGTCGGGCAGCGTGAGGTCCCGGGGCGCAACCTCCTGGCCCTGCGCCGGCAGGGCCAGGAGAAGGGGAAGGATGGCGGCGGGGCGGGGCATGGAGCCTCCAGGTCAACTGAGTGAGTATTTAACCAAAAAAGAAAGTAAGCAAGAAGAAAAATTTGCTCCACACTTGGGACATGGGCAAGACACCCCTCTCCCCCGAACTCATGATGCGCGTTGCGGAGCGATTCCGCCTTCTCGGAGATGCCCAACGCCTGGGTCTCCTGCAGGCCCTGCGGGGCGGCGAGCGCAGCCTCGAATTGAGCGTCGGCGAGCTGGCCGAGCGCACGGGCACGAGCATCCCCAACGCCAGCAAGCACCTGAAGCAGCTCTGCCAGGCCGGAATGATTCTCCGTCGCCAGGAAGGCACCACGGTCTACTACGCCATCGCGGACCCATCGGTCTTCGAGCTCTGCGAAGTCGTCTGCGGCGGTCTGGAGCGGGCGGCCCACGCGGAAGTGAAGCTGCACCGGCGGCGGTGAAGGGCGCATCGGAACATTCGCCCCCGTCCATTCCCGGCGCCGGGCCGTAGGGCTCCTCGAGCAGGAGCCTGCATGACCGCCCGCCGGACGCTGGAACGCCACGAACGCACCCTCGGGGAGCTCCGCGCGCGGCTCGCGGAGATCCCGGGGCCGATGTGGGGCTGGCGGCCCGCCCCGGGCGCCTGGAGCGCCGCCGAGGTCTACGACCACATCGACCGCATCGCCCGCCTCTACAGCTTTCCCCAGCTGGAGGCCAGCCTCCGCGGGGAGGGCCGGCGGGGCGGCGGCCGGACCCTGCTGGGCTGGTGCCTCCTGGGGGCGCCCTGGCTGGCGGGGGTCTTCAGGGTCCGCCGGGACTTCCCGGAGGCCTTCGTCCCCGCCATCTTCCCGCAGGAGGAGGCGGCGGCGCGGCTCGATGGGCTGCTGGACCTCGCCCGCGGCGCGGCGGGAACGGGTGGGCCGGGACCCGGGCCGGATCCGGTTGCGGCACGTGAGCCTGGGCTGGCTCACGGCGGCCCAATGGTTCGCCTTCGCGGAGATCCACACCCGCCACCACCTGGAGGGCCAGCTCGCGCGGCTCCAGACGGCCTGGGAACGCCGGGCCGGGGCCGACGTTCCCTAAGCTGATGGAGCCGTCCTAGCGGTGGCCGCCCTTGAGGTAGAGGCTGCCGTTCCGGGTGCGGAGGAAGGCGTCCAGGGGGATCTCCTCCTGCTTGATGAAGCCTTGCTGGGGGAGCTGGCCGCCCCGCACCATCTCCACCACGGCGCAGATGCTGGCGGCGGTGGTCCAGCTGATGGCGCGCCAGACGTGGCCGTCGGCCATCTCGGTCTGGGGGTAGCAGCGGACGAACTCCTTGCGGGCCAGCTGGCCCTCCTGCCAGCCCTCCACCGCGGCGTGGACGAAAACGTAGTCCTCGTCCACCGGCGGCAGGGCGTTCTTGAGGATCTTGCCCGCCAGCTCGCGGTCCTCGCGGAGGCGCAGCTCCTCCAGCAGGAACTTCACCCGCTCGAAGTGGCCCAGGTAGCGCATGGTCTTGTAGGCCAGGTCCTGGACGCGGCCCTCGTAGGTCTCACACATGGTGCCCAGGCCGCCGCTGGTGGTGGCCGCCTCCAGCTGCACGCCGTCGATGGTGACGATCTCCAGGCCTTCCAGGGCGGGCACCAGCTGGCGCTGGCCCATGCGGATGACTTCGCAGTCGTTGATGTATTCGTTGATGACCCCTTCGGGGCTCCAGTTGAAGGCGTAGCCGAGGCTGCCCCGGGGGTGCTTGGGCAGCGCGCCGACCTTCAGCTCGATGCTGCGGAGCTTGTCGAAGTCCTTGGCGAGGTGGGCGCCGACGATGCCGATGAAGCCCGGCGCCAGGCCGCACTGGGGGGCCATCACGCCCTTGGCGGTGCTGGCGATCTTGAGGATGCCATTGGTGGTGGGCACGTCCTCGGTGAGGTCGAAGTAGTGGACGCCGGCGTCGTGGGCGGCGTGGGCCAGGGGCAGGTTCAGGCTGAAGGGCAGGCAGCTCACCACCGCCTGGATGCCGCGGGCCTGGATGGCCTTGGCGAAGGCGGCGCCGTCCCGGAGGTCGAGGACGCAGGTCTCGAAGGGCATGCCGAGCCGCTCCACGGCGTCGACGCCGATCACCTCGAACTCCGAATGCTTGAGGAGGGTGCCCACCAGGCTGCCCACCTTGCCCATGCCGAGCACCATCACTTTGCTGAAGCTCATCGCGTCTCCTTCTTGGCCTTCGCCTTCGTGGGGGTCTTCGTCTTCGTCGGGGCCTTCGCCCGGCCCGTCCCCTCCAGGGGCAGGAAGGGCACTTCCTTGGTCGTCTCCAGCACCACGGTGGTGCGGGTGGAGCGCACGTCCTTCAGGGCGCCGATCTCCTTCATGAGGGTGGACAGGCCATGGGTGTCCTTGACCCGCACCTTGGCCAGGTAGCAGTCCTCCCCGGCCACGTGGTGGACCTCCTGGATCTCGGGCCGCTTCGCCAGGGCGCGGGCGGTGGCGTCGCCGCCGACGGGGTCCTCGGTGCGCACGAAGACGAAAGCCAGCAGGCCCAGGTCCACCGCCACCGGGTCCAGCAGGGCGGTGTAGCCGGCGATGGCGCCCCGCTCTTCGAGCTTCTTGATGCGCTCGAAGATGCCCGAGGCCGCCATCCCCAGGCGGCGCGCGATCTCCGCGTTGGGAATCCGGGCGTCGTTCTGAAGGAACATCATAATTTTTTGATCAATGGCGTCGAACATTCGATACGCCTCCCTCTCCTATGAAAGAAGAAGGCCGGTGCCCTGTCAAGCCGCCGGGGGTCACAGGCGCTCAGACGCCTTTCAAAGCCCGATCCTGGCCCCCAGGGCCTTGGCGTCCGGATGCCCGAGGAGCCGGGCGAGGAGGCCATAGGCCAGGCCGCAGCCGGCGATGAGGGGCAGCAGCCGGACCGCCAGGGCGCCGCGGGTCAGGGGTTCCCCCAGATCCAGCCACGCCGCGCCGCGCCAGGCCAGCAGGCCCATCAGGGCGGCGGCGAGGACGGCCTTCAGCCCATCGGCGAGGGTGGCCCCGAGGGCGAAGCCCGGCAGCCGGGGCTTGAGCCGCAGCACCAGGAGCGCCAGCCCCGCGAGGCTCGCCAGGCCGTTGGCCAGGGCCAGGCCGCCGGTGCCCAGGGGCTTCAACAGGGCCAGGCTGAGGCCGATGTTGAGGAGCAGGCTGAAGAGGGCGATGGCCGCGGGGCCGCGGTAGTCCTTGAGGGCGTAGAGGCCCTGGGTGCCGATGCGTTGGGCCGCCACGAAGATCAGCCCCACGCACTGGAACTGGAGGGTCAGGGCCGTCCAGTCGCTGGAAGCGACGCCATAGGCGCCGGTGCGGAACAGGAGGGCGCAGACGGGCCGGGCCAGGACCGCCAGCCCGATGGAGGCCGGCAGGACCAGGAGGGCGGAAGCGCCGAGGCTGCGGGCCAGGTTGTGGTTCATACCTCCGTAGTCCTCCGCCTCCGCCAGGCGCGCCAGGGCCGGGAGGCCCGCCGTCGCGAAGTTCACCGCGAAGAGGCCGAGGATCATCTCGCCCATCATGCCGCTGTTGTAGAGCACGATCTGGGCGCCATCGGGGAGCTTTGAGGCCAGCATGGTGGAGATGAGCGCGTTGATGGGGTAGATGCCCGCCGCCAGCATGCCCGGGCCCATGCGCCGGAGGGCCGAGCGCACGTAGGGATCCCGGAAGTGGAGGCCGAAGGCGAGCCCGAAGCCCTGGGCGCGGGCGGCGGGCACCAGCACCGCCAGCTGGACGAGGCCGCCCGCGAGCACGGCGCAGGCGCAGACGAGGGCCACGTGCTCCGGCGAGGTCCAGCCCCGCTCCCGGCCATAGGCCAGGGCGCTCCAGCCGAAGGCGATGAAGGCCAGGTTCCAGAAGATGCTCACCGCCGAGGCCAGGGCGAAGCGGCCCTTCAGGTTCAGCACGCCGGCGAAGCCCGCCGTCAGGCTGACCAGGGCCAGATAGGGGAACATCACCCGCGCCAGCCTCGCGGTGAGGGCGCCCTGGGCCTGGGGGCGGCCCAGGGTCAGGAGGGTCGAGATCGGCCCCATGAAGACCACGCCCAGGACCACCAGCAGGACGAGCAGGGTGAGGAGGGTGCCGAGGAACTTCGCCGCGGCCCTCCGCATGGCGGCCTCGCCCTCCTCCCGTTCCGCCTGGGCCAGGGTGGGCAGGAAGGCGGCGGTCATGGTGCCTTCGGCGGTGAAGCGCCGCAGCAGGTTGGGCAGCCGGAAGGCGACGGCGTAGGCGTCCGCGGCGGCCCCGGCCCCCAGGAAGTGGGACAGGAAGAAGGTCTGCGCCAGGCCGCTCAGGCGGCTCAGCAGGGTCATGAAGGACACGACCGCCGCGGAGCGCATGAGGGTGGATTCGGGGCCGCTCACGGCTTGAGGAGCAGCCAGAGTCCGACGGCCAGGTTGCCGGCGCCGCTGACGGCGTAGAGGGCCCGGCGGAAGCGCGTGGCGGAGCCCAGGCGGATCGCCAGGCGGCCCGAGGCCCAGCTCAGCAGGATGAACATGACGGTGATGCCCAGGCCGAAGAGCAGCAGCGCCGCGGCGAAGTTCCACTGGGCGCCCCGCTGCATGAGGGTCATGAAGCCCCGGAAGCCCCCCAGCCCGAAGAAGGCCCCGAGCCAGGCGAGACCGTGGTGGAAGCGGTGGCCGGCGGCGGCGGCGTGGGGGTGCTCATGGACCAGGGCGCCATGGGTGTGGGGATGGGCGTGGGCCTGCAGGGCCCCCCGCCGCCACCCGAAGGCCGCCGCGAGGTTCCAGACCCCCAGCAGGGCCACGAAGGCCCAGGCGGTGCGGTCCAGCCAGACGAAGAGGCCCTCGCCGAAGACCGCGCGGCCCAGCCACGCGCTCAGCCCCGCCAGCAGCGCCACGGCCAGCATGTGGGAGAGCCCGAAGGCCAGGCCCACCTTCCAGGCGCCCTCGGGCCGCTCAAGGGCCACGCCGGTGACCACCGCGACGTGATCCGGTTCGAGGGCGTGGAGGCAGCCGAGGGTCAGGGGGAGCAGCATGAGTGGAGCCGCCTGCCGGGATCGAACCAGCGACATTCTGATTACAAATCAGATGCTCTACCAACTGAGCTAAGGCGGCACAAACACAGTTTATCGAAGAAAAGTCATCACAAAACCGCAAGCTTTCCTGTGCCCGCTGCGAAGTCCTGAACGTCCCTGGACTGGACAACCCTCACACCCGGCGCAGCTTGTGCCGCAGATCATATTCAGAGGCCGGGGTCCGGAGTCACTTTGAAGGAGCAGGAAGAGGTCCCCGGGGACCTCGTCGGAGGCTCCCATGACAACGTCGGAACGCTGGATGACCGTGGACGGGTGCGAGGCCGTGGCCTCCGTGGCCCACCGCCTCAGCGAAGTCATCGCGATCTATCCCATCACGCCCTCCTCGGGCATGGGCGAGCTGTCGGACGAATGGTCCGCCAAGGGGCACACCAACATCTGGGGCACGGTGCCCTCGGTGGTGGAGATGCAGTCCGAGGGCGGCGCCGCCGGCGCGGTGCACGGCGCCCTCCAGGCCGGCGCGCTGACCACGACCTTCACCGCCAGCCAGGGCCTGCTGCTGATGATCCCCAACATGTACAAGATCGCCGGGGAGCTGTCGCCTTTCTGCATGCATGTCAGCGCCCGCACCCTCGCCACCAACACCCTCTCCATCTTCGGCGACCACTCGGACGTGATGGCCGTGCGGCAGACCGGCTTCGCCATGCTCTGCTCGGACAGCGTCCAGGCCGCCCAGGATCTGGCCCTCGTCGCCCACGCCGCCACCCTGCGCAGCCGCGTCCCCTTCCTCCACTTCTTCGACGGCTTCCGCACCTCCCACGAGATCGCCAAGATCCAGCCCCTGGAGGACGGGATCCTCGCTTCCATGGTGCCCGACGACCTGCTGGCCCCGATCCGGGCGCGGGCCCTCACCCCGGACCGTCCCGTGGTCCGCGGCACCGCCTCCAATCCCGACACCTTCTTCCAGTCCCGGGAGGCCTGCAATCCCTTCTACGACGCGCTGCCGGGCCAGGTGCAGGCGGAAATGGACCGCTTCGCCGAGCTCACCGGCCGCGCCTACAACCTCGTGGACTACGTGGGCCATCCCGAGGCCGACCGCGTGCTGGTCATCATGGGCAGCGGTGGCACGGCGGCGGAGGAGTACGTCGAATGGGCCAACGCCCGCGGCGAGAAGCTGGGCCTGCTCAAGGTCCGCCTTTACCGGCCCTTCCCCGGCCAGACCTTTGTCGAGGCCCTGCCCGGCACGGTGAAGGCCATCGCCGTCCTGGACCGCACCAAGGAGCCCGGCGCCTACGATCCCCTCTACCTGGACGCGGTCGCCGCCCTCAAGGACGCGAAGGACGAGGACCGCTGGCACTTCGAGTCCGAGCCCAAGGTCGTCGCCGGCCGCTACGGCCTCTCCAGCAAGGAGTTCAACCCGGCCTGCCTCAAGGCCGTCTACGACAACCTCGCAGAAGCCAAGCCCCGCCACTGCTTCACCGTGGGCATCGTGGACGACGTCACCCACCTCTCCCTGCCGGTGGACCCGGACTTCGACATCGAGCCCGCCGGCGTCACCCGGGCCCTCTTCTACGGCCTCGGCGCGGACGGCACCGTGGGCGCCAACAAGAACTCCATCAAGATCATCTCCGAGGAGACGGAGAACCACGGCCAGGGCTACTTCGTCTACGACTCCAAGAAGTCCGGCGCCATCACCATCTCCCACCTGCGCTTCGGCGCGAAGCCCATCCGCAGCTCCTACCTCATCCGCAAAGCCAACTTCATCGCCTGCCACCAGACGGGCTTCCTTGAGAAGATCGACATGCTGGAGGCGGCGGCGGAAGGCGCCACCTTCCTGCTGAACACGCCCCACGACGCGGCCCAGGTCTGGGACACGCTGCCCCTCGAAGTACAGGCCAACCTGGTGGCGAAGAAGCTGAAGTTCTTCGTCATCGACGCCTACGCCGTGGCCAAGGCCACGGGCATGGGCGGGCGCATCAACACCATCATGCAGACCTGCTTCTTCGCGATCTCCGGCGTGCTGCCGCGGGAAGAGGCCATCACCCAGATCAAGAAATCCATCGAGAAGACCTACGGCCGCAAGGGCGAGGCCCTGGTGAAGAAGAACTTCGAGGCGGTGGAGGCCACCCTGGCCCACCTGCAGGAAGTCGCCGTCCCCGCCGCCGCCTCGTCCACCCTGCACATGCCGCCCACCGTCTCGAAGGACGCCCCGGACTTCGTCCAGCGGGTCACCGCCGTGATGATGGAGGGCAAGGGCGACCTGCTGCCCGTCAGTGCCTTCCCGCCGGACGGCACCTGGCCTTCGGGCACCACGAAGTGGGAGAAGCGGGGCATCGCCCTGGAGATCCCCGTGTGGGACGAGGCCCTCTGCATCCAGTGCAACAAGTGCGTGGCGGTCTGCCCCCACGCCGCCATCCGCGCCAAGGTCTTCGATCCCGCCGCCCTCGCGGGCGCGCCGGAGACCTACAAGGCCGTGGACTACAAGGGTGCCGAATTCAAGGGCCAGAAGTACTCCCTGCAGGTGGCGCCGGAGGATTGCACGGGCTGCACCCTCTGCGTCATGGTCTGCCCCGCCAAGGACAAGTCGAACCCCAAGCACAAGGCCATCGACATGGCCCCCATGGCGCCCATCCGCGACACCGAGCGGGCCAACTACGCCTTCTTCCTGGACCTGCCCCAGGCGGACCGGGAGGCGGTGAAGCTGGACCTCAAGGGCAGCCAGTTCCTGGAGCCCCTCTTCGAATACAGCGGCGCCTGCTCGGGCTGCGGCGAGACGCCCTACGTCAAGCTGCTCACCCAGCTCTTCGGCGACCGGGCCCTCATCGCCAACGCCACGGGCTGCTCGTCCATCTACGGCGGCAACCTTCCCACCACGCCCTACGCGGTGAACGCCGACGGCCGCGGTCCCGCCTGGGCCAACTCCCTCTTCGAGGACAACGCGGAATTCGGCCTCGGCATGCGCCTCGCCGTGGACCAGCACGACCTCTACGCCCGGGAGCTCCTGGGCCGGCTGGCGGGCCGCGTGGGCGGCGACCTGGCGGACGCGATCTTCCGGGCGGACCAGTCCGGGGAAGCGGGACTGCGCGCCCAGCGCGAGCGCGTGCTCGCCCTGCGGGCCGCCCTGGCGGGCGTCGCCGATCCCGAAGCCCGGCGCCTCGAGCTCCTGGCGGACTACCTGGTCAAGAAGAGCGTCTGGATCGTCGGCGGCGACGGCTGGGCCTACGACATCGGCTACGGCGGCCTGGACCACGTGCTCTCTTCGGGGCGCAATGTGAACATCCTGGTGCTGGACACGGAGGTCTACTCCAACACCGGCGGCCAGGCGTCGAAGTCCACGCCCATCGGCGCCTCGGCGAAGTTCGCCATGGCGGGCAAGACCCAGGCGAAGAAGGACCTCGGCATGATCGCCATGGCCAACCACGACGTCTACGTGGCCAAGGTGGCCCTGGGCGCCAAGGACGGCCAGACGGTGAAGGCCTTCCTGGAGGCCGAGTCCTTCCCGGGGCCCTCGCTGATCATCGCCTACAGCCACTGCATCGCCCACGGCTACGACATGGCCATGGGCGCCGAGCAGCAGAAGCTGGCGGTGGATTCGGGCTACTGGCCCCTGTTCCGCTACGACCCGCGGCGCATCGCCCTGGGCGAGCTGCCCATGCAGATGGACAGCGGCGCCCCGAAGTCGGCCCTGTCGGCCTTCATGCGCAACGAGACCCGCTTCCGCATGGTGGAGCAGCAGGACCCGGCCCGCTTCAAGATGCTGCTGGCCTCGGCGGAGCACCACATGCGGGAGCGTTACGCCGCCTACGAACAGACCAGCCGCATGAGCCTGCCGGGACCGGACGCCGCTCCGGCGGAAGCCGCCGCCCAGGCCGGCGAGGCCGCCGCCACCCGCGAGCATTGAGGAGGAAGCCATGGACCTCTCCACCACCTACCTTGGCCTCAAGCTGCCCCATCCCCTGATGGCCGGCGCCTCGCCCCTGAGCGACGAGATGGATTCCATCCGCCGCTTGGAGGATGCGGGGACCGCGGCCATCGTGCTGCGCTCCCTGTTCGAGGAGCAGATCACCCGGGAGCAGGAGGGCACGATCCACCACATGGACATGCACTCCGGCGCCAACGCGGAGGCCCTGTCCTACTTCCCCCGGCCCGACGACTTCCGCCTGGGACCGGAAGCCTACCTGGACCACCTGTGGAAGGTGAAGCAGCTGGTGAACGTGCCGGTGATCGCCTCCCTCAACGGCATCACCCCCAGCGGCTGGCTGGACTACGCCAAGCAGATCGAGGCCGCGGGGGCGGACGCCCTGGAGCTGAACATCTACTACCTGGCGACGGAGCCGCAGGAGGACGGCGGCGCCGTAGAGCTGCGCACGGTGCAGGCCCTGCAGGCGGTGAAGAAGGCCATCAACATCCCGGTGGCGGTGAAGCTGTCGCCGTTCTTCTCCTCCATGGTGAACTTCGCCGTGGAGCTGGACCGGGCCGGCGCCGACGGCCTGGTGCTGTTCAACCGCTTCCTGCAGCCGGACCTGGACATCGAGAACCTGGAGGTGGTGCCGAAGCTGGTCTATTCCACCAGCGCGGAGCTGCTGCTGCGGGTGCGCTGGCTGGCCCTGATCCACGGCCATGTCCGCGCCGACCTCGCCGTGAGCGGCGGCGTGCACACCGCCCACGACGCCCTGAAGGCCGTGATGGCAGGCGCGTCGGCGGTGCAGATGGTGAGCGCCCTCATGCAGCGCGGCCCCGAGCACCTGACCCAGGTCCGGGACGGCATGACCGCCTGGCTCGAGCGCCACGAATACGAAAGCCTCGGGCAGGCCCTCGGCAGCCTCAGCCACGCCCGCACGCCCAATCCCCAGGCCCTGGCGCGGGCGAACTACATGAGGATCCTGCAGGGGTGGATGGAGACGAGCCCGATGAACGGGCAGGCGAACTGAGGCGGACGCTACTGGCTTCTAATCCTCAGCGTCGTGAGGGCTCGAGCCGGACGCCCCATTCCTGGAACTGTTCCCGAGAAAAGCTCGTGGGGTAGGGAAGCGGCACATCCACGTCCCGGTAGGAGATCCATCCGCCTCTGAGCCCGTAAAGGTCAGCCGCTCGGAAGTGTGCCTTGAACAGTAATTGAAAGGCCGTGTAGATTTCGTCCCGGCTGAATGGTCCCGTGCGCGCATGCCAAGGCCAGTCGAACATCTTCGGGTAGACCTCGGGGAGGTCCGTCCTCAAGGATGCGAGAGGACGGCCTGCCGTGTCCCGGAAGACCACCCAGGGATGGACCAGATGCAGGACCTCCCCCGTGGCAATTGATTCACTCCCTGTGTTGGAGTCCACGAGGATCGCAAAGGTGGTGCCACCCTCGTTCCAGATTGAACGGAGATGTGGAGCTTCATAGCAGGCATTCCCGAATGATTCAGAACCTGCGTGCCAGAAGAGCACCCCATTGAATTCCCTGCGCGTTGGCCCGAGATTGCTCGTGGCCAGGTCTGTGACCAGGCAGGCCTTGAAGTCGGCCTCCCGATAATAGAAACGCATGAAGTGGTTCTTGGTGACCATCGACGGCGCGCTGTGGCGGTCTACGGCCACGTGCCCAGGGTCGAAGCATAGACCTGCGGCTTCAAGGGCTTCGCACATGTCCTCGAACCGCCATCCTTCCTGGGCGCGATAACTCACAGGGTTCCCGAAGGGGAACTCAGGGAGGACCCGCCCATCCGCCTGCCTTACAAGGGTTGGGCGCGGTATCTGGGGCGGCATCTGGAGGGGCATGGCGGTTCCCCGAACTGTTTCAGGTAACCGAGCGCTGGCAATCGTGAAGCCGGCTCGGTCAGGCTGCTCTCCTCAGGCCCCGACCTTCCGCTCTTCCTCGATCTCCGCCATGAAAGTCTCCATCCACTTGGTGGAGAACGCGCCGGAGATGAAGTCCGGGTGGTCCATGATGCGGCGATGCAGGGCCGACGTGGTTTTGACGCCTTCGACCACCAGCGTGTCCAGGGCGCGGCGCATGCGGGCGATGGCTTCCTCCCGGTCGGCGCCGTAGGCGATGAGCTTGGCGATCATGCTGTCGTAGGTGGGCGGGATGACGGCGTCCTGGTACATGGCGGTGTCCACGCGGATGCCGGGGCCGCCGGGGAAGTTCAGGGCGGTGATGCGGCCGGGGCAGGGGGTGAACTTCCAGGGATCCTCGGCGTTGATGCGGCACTCGATGGCGTGGCCGCGCTGCTCAACCTGCTCCTGGGTGAAGCTGAGCTTCCGGCCCGCGGCGATGCGCAGCTGCTCCTTGACGATGTCGATGCCCGTCACCAGCTCCGTCACCGGATGTTCCACCTGCACCCGGGTGTTCATCTCCATGAAGAAGAAGTCGCCGCGCTTGTCCAGGAGGAACTCGATGGTGCCGGCGTTGTAGTAGCCCACGGCGCGGGCGGCCTTCACCGCCGTGTCGCAGATGCGCTGGCGCAGCTCCGGCGTCAGGGCCGAAGAAGGGCTTTCCTCGATGAGCTTCTGGTGGCGGCGCTGGATGGAGCACTCCCGCTCGCCCAGGTGCACCACGTTGCCGAAGAGGTCGCCCATGATCTGGACCTCGATGTGGCGAGGCTCCAGCAGGTACTTCTCCATGTAGACCGCGTCGTCGCCGAAGGCGATCTTGGCTTCGCTGCGGGCGGTGTTGAACATCCCCGGCAGCTCTTCGGGGTTGTTGCAGATGCGCATGCCGCGCCCGCCGCCTCCCGCCGAGGCCTTCACGATCACCGGGTAGCCGATCTGCTCGGCCACCACCAGCGCCTCCTCCACCGTCTCGATGACGCCGTCGCTCCCGGGCATCAGCGGCACGCCGGCTTCCGCCATGGTGGCCTTCGCCTGGGCCTTGTTGCCCATCTTGCGGATGATCTCGCTGTCGGGGCCGATGAAGATGATGCCGCAGGCCTTGCACACGTCCACGAAATGGGCGTTCTCGCTGAGGAAGCCGTAACCCGGGTGGATGGCCTCGGCGCCGGTGACTTCCGCGGCGGCGATGAGGTGGGGGATGTTGAGGTAGCTCTTGGCCGAAGGCGGCGGCCCGATGCAGACCTCCTCGTCGGCGAAGCGCACGTGCAGCGCGTTGCGGTCGGCCTCGGAGTAGACCGCCACCGTCTGGATGCCCAGCTCCTTGCAGGCCAGGATGACCCGCAGGGCGATTTCGCCCCGGTTGGCGATGAGGACCTTCTTGAAGGGCGGCTCCGTGCCCACGTAGCCACTGGGCTTCGGCGACTTCCGCTTGATGGCGGCGGCCATGGCTAGCCCACCCGCACGGCGAAGAGGCGTTCGCCGTACTCCACGGGCGTGCCGTTCTCCACCAGCACCTTCACCACCTCACCGGCGATGTCGCACTCGATCTCGTTCATGAGCTTCATGGCTTCCACGATGCAGAGGGTCTGGCCCGGACGCACCGTGTCGCCCGCGGCCACGAAGGGCGGCGAGTTGGGATTCGAGGACCGGTAGAAGGTGCCCACGATGGGGCTGGTGATGTAGTGGAGGCCGGCCTCCTCCGCCGGCGCCGCGGGGGCGGCGGGAACCGGCGCGGCCAGGGGCACCGCAGCGGCCGGGGCGAGGGCCGGAGCCAGCGCGGGAGCCAGGGCCGGAGCGGCGTACATGACCGGCGCCGGGGCGTGCAGGCTGTCCTTGCGGATGCGGAACTTCATCGCGCCGGCTTCGAACTCGAACTCCTGGAAAGGCTCCTTGGCCACCATGGCGATGAGGGACTTGATCTCCTCCAGCCCCACTTCCTGGGCGGAGCAGTTGACGGCGGCCTTGGGCGGGGCGACGGGCCCGGGCTTGGGAGCGGTCCTGGGGGCGGGCTTGCCGGAGAAGGGTTTCGGGCGGGCGGCCGGGGCTTTCTTGCGGGCGGAAGCGCTCATGGGAACCTCGGGTGGTCGTCGGGTAGGGTCTGAAGAATAGCGGCCCGGACGGGGGCGGAAAACTCAGGCTTTGTCGTCGGCCTGCTCGGCCTGTCCGGCGTCGGCTTCTTGAACGGGGGCCGGCGCGGCCGCAGAAGCCGGCTTGTTGCGGGCCCTCGGCCCGGTTTCTTCCGGGCGGAACTCTTTGCGGGCGGCGTCCAGGATGCCGTTGAGGAACTGGGTGCCCTCGTGGTCGCTGAACTCCTTCACGATCTCCAGGGCCTCGTTGATGATGATCGGGAAGGGGATCTCCTTCTGGAACATCAGCTCGAAGAGCCCCAGGCGCAGGAGGTTCCGGTCCACCACCGCCATGCGGTGGATCTTCCAGTGCTCGGCGTACTTGGAGAGCACCGGGTCGATCTCGTGGAGGTGGGAGTGCACCCCGTCCACCAGGCGCCGGGCGTAGTAGAAGGCGTCCCGGTTCAGGTCCTGCAGCGCGTAGAAGCCCGCGAAGACCTGGTCCGGCTGGTAGTCCGTCAGGTCCATGGCGTAGAGCATCTGCAGGGCGTATTCCCGGCCCCGGCGGCGGACGCCCATCTACTTCTTTCCCTTCTCGGCGCGGGGGGAAAGCTGGCGGGTCAGGTCCACGAGCTCGAGGAGGGCCATGGCGGCCTCCCAGCCCTTGTTGCCCATCTTGGTTCCAGCCCGCTCGATGGCCTGGTCGATGGTGTCCGTGGTGAGGACGCCGAACACGGTGGGCACGCCGGTCTCCAGGCCCACCATGGCGGTGCCCTTGGTGACCTCGGAGGCGATCATGTCGAAGTGCGGGGTCCCGCCCCGGATCACGCAGCCCAGCACGGCGATGCCCGCGTACTTGCCGCTCTTCGCCGCCTGCAGGGCGACCTGGGGCAGCTCGAAGCTGCCGGGGACTTTGATGAGGTCCACTTGGGAATCAGCGCCCCCGTGGCGGAGGATGCAGTCCGTGGCGCCGCCCACCAGGCGGTCCACGATGAATTCGTTCCAGCGCGCGGCCACCAGGGCGAAACGATCGCCCTTGTCGACGCGAAGATGGCCCTCAAAGATCCCCATGGGAACCCCCCGAAAGGTGGTTGTCAGCCGGACAGGTTAGCACGGGGACGCGGGATTGCCCCTGCGGGATGTCCGCCGGCCCCTCAGCCCGTGTGCCGGCGGGGTTTCGAACCCAGCTTCCGGGCCTGGATGTGGATCTGGATGCGCCCGGTGCGCAGGGGGCGCAGCCGGGTCTCCCGCAGGGGCGCGCCCAGGGCCTTGAAGGCCTCCACCATGTCGGCGCAGATGGCCACCCGGCCGGGGTCGGCCACGATGCCCGCGCGGACCATCAGGCGGGCCGCCTGGGGCTGGAGGCCCACCAGGATGGCCTTGATGTGGTGCCGGTTCAGCTCGGAGATGGCGCTTTCGAAGGCCACCAGCCCCGTGGCGTCGATGTTGGGCACCCGCTCCAGGCGGAAGATCACCGCGCGGGTCGCCGAATCGATGGCCCGCAGGGCCCCCATGGCCCGCTCGGCGGCCCCGAAGAAGAGGGGCCCCGAGATGTCGTAGATGACCACGCCGGCGGGCAGCGGTCCCGGCAGGGCCCCGGGGTCCGCCTCCACCAGATCACCCTGGGTGGTGTGGGCCATGCGGCGCATGAATAGGAGGGAAGCGAAGACCACGCCGACGCTCACGGCGATGACCATGTCGAAGACCACGGTGAGGAAGAAGCAGGTGAGCAGCACCGCGACGTCGCTCCGGGGCGCCACCTTCACCGTGTGGACGAAGTGCTCGGCCTCGCTCATGTTCCAGGCCACCAGCAGCAGGAGCGCCGCCAGGCTGGCCATGGGCACGAAGGCGATGAGGGGCGCCAGCAGCAGCACGATGAGGAGCAGGGTGAGGGCGTGGATCATGCTGGCGATGGGGCTGCGGCCCCCGGAGCGGAAGTTCGTGGCGGTGCGGGCGATGGCGCCGGTGGCGGGGATGCCGCCGAAGAAGGGCGCCACCAGGTTGGCCACCCCCAGGCCAATGAGCTCCGCGTCCGGATCGTGCTTGGTGCGGGCCATGCCGTCCGCCACCACCGCCGACAGCAGGGATTCGATGGCCCCCAGCATGGCCACGGCGAAGGCCCCGGGCAGCAGGGCCCGTACCACGCCGAAGCTCAGTTCGAAGTCCCCGCCGCCGGGACCCGCCTGGTTCCATGGCAGGATGGGCCAGGGCGGCGCCTGGGGCACGCCGGGGACGGAGACGCCATTCACCAGGGTGTGGAAGCGGCTGCCGATGGTCTCCACGTGGAAGCCCGGCGCCAGTTTCATCAGCAGAAAGGCCGCCAGGGCCGCGAAGGGCAGGGCGATGAGGGGGGCGGGCACCGGCCGCAGGTATTTCGGCAGCACCTTGATGAGGAGGCGCTTGGGCAGGCGGGGCACCAGCAGGATGGCCAGGGTGAGGGCGGCCACCAGGGCCTCCCAGACGGAGGCGGTGGGCAGGGCCCGGCCGATGGCCACCATGCGCTCGGCGAAGTGCTCGGGCATGTGCTCGATGCGCAAGCCCAGGACGTCCTTGAGCTGGAGGGCGCCGATGACCACGGCGATGCCCGCGGTGAAGCCCGTGGTGACCGGGTGGGGGATGAACTCGATGAGGCTGCCCAGGCGCAGGAGGCCCAGGGCCAGGAGGATGGCGCCGGACATGAGGCCCGTGAGGAGCAGGCCGCCGAGGCCGTAGCGGGCCTGGATAGGGGCGAGCAGGACGATGAAGGCGGCGGTGGGGCCCACCACCTGGACCCGGGAGCCCCCTAGCACGGCGGCGATGAAGCCCGCCACGATGGCGGTGTAGATCCCTTGCTGGGGCGGCGCGCCCACGGCGATGGACAGGGCCATGGCGAGGGGGAGGGCCACGACGCCCACCACGAAGCCCGCCATGGCGTCCTTCTTGAACTGGGCGCGGGTGTAGCCCTCCTTCAGCACCGCCCGCAGGGCCGCGGCGGGCAGCCGGGAAAGGGGCACGCCGTCAATGGGGTCGGGTTCGTAGGTGCGGGCCATCGTGGATCTGCCTTCATGGTGTCGGGCCGGAGTGGCCCTGTCATCCCGGCGGGCGGGCTAGGTCTCGGCGAAGAAGAACTGCGCCTCCAGATCATCCGCCTCCATGGCGTGGACGAGGATGTCGGTGGCCTCCTTCAGCCCGCCCACCCGCGCGCCGGACATGTCCTGGAGGGCGTGGAGGAGCTGGCCGTGGGCGGGGTGGGGGGCGGTGGCCAGCAGCTTCGCGCCTTCGGAGGTGAGGCGGATGGAGAGGCGGCGGCGGTCGTCGGGATCCGGGAGGCGCTCCGCCAGGCCCCGGGCCTCCAGGCGGTCCAGCACGCCCACCACGGTGCTGCCCCCCAGGTACATGCGCTCCGCCAGCTCCTTGAGGTTCAGGGGCCCGGAGCGGCCGAGCTCCCAGAGGGCCCAGAGCTGGGGTCCCGTGATGCCGTAGGCCCGCTCCACGGAGGCCGCGTAGATCTGCAGGGCCTTCACCATCCGGCGGAGGTTCTGCATCACCCCTTCGATGTCCTGGGCCTTGCGGGTTTTCGCGCTTTGAACCTTCTTGACCATGGGAGCTTCCTGGGGCGTCAATGGGGACCCTTGCGCTGGAGGCGCAGGCGGGCCCGCAGGTCGTGGGCGATGGGCCGCCAGGCCAGCACCATGAGGAACACGGCGTAGATGACCGTCATCTTGAAGCCGATGTACTTGAACCCGAGGGCGCCCGCGATGCCCCCGGTAAAGAAGGCCACCAGGATGAGGCCGTGCAGCTTGAGCCGGTCCCGGTTTGCGAGGATGGGGTCCACGCCCTTGCGGGGGGTGCGGTTCCGGTAGACCAGGCGGCTCAGCTCCACGCCGATGTCCGTGACGATGCCCGTCATGTGGGTGGTGCGGACCTCCGCGCTGGAGATGGTGGTCACCACCGCGTTGTGCATGCCCATGATGTAGGAGAGCAGGATGACGGTGACCGGCAGGTAGAACTCCACCCGCTGGTTCAGCTTGTAGCCCGTGAAGCCGAAGAGGAGCAGCAGGCCGGCCTCGATCATCAGGCTGAGGGCGTAGTGGCTGCGGAAGCGGCGGCGGCGGCCCAGGCTGATGAGGAGGCCCGCGGTGAAGGCGCCGGACATGAAGGACAGGACGATGCCCAGGGCGCCCAGGGCGAGGGTGGGATCCCCCAGGGCGAATTCATCGGCGAGGCGGGACACGGCGCCGGTCACGTGGGAGGTGTAGGCCTTCACCGCCAGGAAGCCGCCGGCGTTGATGGCCCCCGCCACGAAGGCCAGGGACCAGGCGAGCTGCCGGTTGAGGCGCTTGCCGCGCTCCCCATGGGGCTCCAGCAGGAGCTTGGCGTCGAGGGGCAGCAGGTCGAGGGTGCGATCCAGGGTCCGGCCCAGCTCGTGCTGCAGGCCCGCCGGCAGCAGCTGGCCCCGGAGCAGCCGGAGGGTGCGCTTGCCGGCGATGCGCACCAGCCTGCGGGCCTGGGTCGGGCTCATGGGGTGGGACCTCCGTGGCCGGCCGCGGGGGACCGGGAGGATCATTCTAATCCGAATAGATTCAACACGAATCATCTCCGGAAACAGCCCGTCCGGGGCGGCTCAGGCCGGTCCAAGCCCCTGGCTCAGCCGCGCCTCCAGTTCCGCGATGCGGGCCTTGAGGGGCGCCAGGGCCTCGGCCACCGCTTCCGCGTCGTAGCGGGGCGTGATGTGCTGGGGGCAGTTCCAGTCGTAGCCCTCCACGTCGATCGTGACGAGGCGTTCGGTCCGGGGCGGCAGCGGCAGGCCCAGGCTGCCGCCGGTGGCTGAGCGCAGGTCGTGCACCTTGGCCCGGCCCAGGATCTTCAGGCGCACCTGCTGGGCGTAGTCCATCAGGAAGAGGGCGACCCGGCCGTCCCCGTCCAGGTTGCCCACGGTGACGAGCTGGCGGTTGCCCCCCAGGTCCGCGAAGGCGAGGGTGTGGGCGTCGAGCACCTTCAGGAAGCCCTTGGGGCCGCCCCGGTGCTGCACGTAGGGCCAGCCGTCCTCGGTGACGGTGGCCATGTAGAAGCTGTCCCGCGCGGCGATGAAGGCGCGCTCGTCCGCGCCCAGGGCATCCGGCGGCGCGCCTACGGGCGCCGCGAAGGCGCGCCCGTAGGCGGCCTCCTCGGCCTGGCGCACTTTCGGGGTCAGCACGCGTTCCATGAACTTCCTCGACATGGGCATCTCCTCGGGGGAAGGGCCGGCGCGCCCCGTCTGGACACGCCGGCGCGGAAGCGGTCAGAAATTGACGAGGCGGTAGCCCTGGGCGAGGTAGTCGCCGAGGGAGATGACCTTGCCGATGCCGGGGATGGCCAGGTCGCCGGTCACGGGGAGCCCCGTGGCCTGGGCCTCCTCGGAGGTCCCGAAGGCCGCCGCGCAGCCGCCGCAGACGCCGGCCACCTTGTCCCGCACGGCGCGGAAGAGGGGGCCGGCGGGATGGTCGACCTTGGCCAGCTCGGCGGCCCAGCGGGTGCCGGCCCCCTGGAAGATGAGGGCCACTTCTTCGCCCCGCTCCTTCAGGTCGTGGGTGAGGAAGAGGGCGTTGAAGGCGCGGCCCAGGGCTTCCTCCGAACCGGCCTTGGGATCGGAGAAGAGGACGATGGCGGTCTTGCTCATGGTGGGGCTCCTTGGGAATGGACCGAACGATCGGTACAGTTCAATCCTAGGACCGGGATTTCCGGCGTCAAGGGTTTTTTGTACCGATCGTTCGGTGTAGACTATCCAAGAGGAGGGCAAGCCGATGGCGGGAGAGCGTTCAACCCGGGAAGGCGTCCTGGTAAGCCTGATGGAGGAATTCCGGGGCTGCGGCTTCGACGGCGTCTCCCTCAGCCGCATCTCCGAGGTCACGGGCCTGGGGAAGGCGAGCCTCTACCACCACTTCCCCGGCGGGAAGGGCGAGATGGCCGAAGCGGTCATGGCCATGGCGGGGACCTGGCTCGAAGCCAATGTCTTCGCGCCCCTGGAGGCCGGCGGCGACCCCGCCGCCCGCCTGGCCGCGGTGCTGAAGGCCCTGGAGGGCTTCTACGAGGGCGGCGCCAAGTCCTGCCTGCTGGACGTCATGCCCCTGGGGGGCAGTCCGGCGGTGAGGGCCGCGGTGAAGGCCGTGTTCCTCCGGCTGCAGAGCGGCTTCGAGCGTCTCGCCCAGGACGCGGGCCTGCCCCGGGCGGAGGCCCGGGCCCGGGCGGAGGGCGCCCTGGTGGCCCTCCAGGGCAGCCTCGTGCTGGCCCGGGGGCTCGGGGACACCGCGCCCTTCGCCCGGGCGCTGAAGGCCCTGCGCAGGGACTTCCTCCGCTCCGCCTGAGCGCGAGCCGCGGCTTCGGACAAGCGTGCTCCGGGTCCGGTCCGCCGGGCGCTACACTGGATCCCTTCTTTGCTGGGAGCCCGCCATGGCCGTCATCGAATCCACACCCGCCTTCGTGAAGGCCGTCTACGAGAAGATGGACGCGAACCTGAAGATCGTGCGCGGGCGCCTGAACCGGCCCCTGAGCCTCGCGGAGAAGATCGTCTACGGGCACTTGGACGCCCCCGCCACCCAGGAGATCGTGAGGGGCAAGTCCTACCTGGACCTGCGCCCGGACCGGGTCGCCATGCAGGACGCCACGGCCCAGATGGCCCTGCTCCAGTTCATGTCCTCGGGCCTGCCGGAGGCCGCGGTGCCCTCCACCGTCCACTGCGACCACCTGATCCAGGCGGAAGTGGGCAGCGAGAAGGACCTGGCCCGGGCCAACGACGAGAACAGGGAGGTCTACGACTTCCTGGCCTCGGTCTGCAACAAGTACTCCTTGGGCTTCTGGAAGCCCGGCAGCGGCATCATCCACCAGGTGGTGCTGGAGAACTACGCCTTCCCCGGCGGCATGATGATCGGCACGGATTCCCACACGCCCAACGCCGGCGGCCTGGGCATGGTGGCCATCGGCGTGGGCGGCGCGGACGCGGTGGACGTGATGGCGGGCCTGCCCTGGGAGCTGAAGGCCCCCAAGCTCATCGGCGTGAAGCTCAGCGGCAAGCTGAACGGCTGGACCTCGCCCAAGGACGTGATCCTCAAGCTGGCGGGCATCCTCACGGTGAAGGGCGGCACCGGCGCCATCGTGGAGTACTTCGGCGAGGGCGTGGACTCCATCTCCTGCACGGGCATGGGCACCATCTGCAACATGGGCGCGGAGATCGGCGCGACCACGTCGCTGTTCCCCTTCAACCACCGCATGGCCCAGTACCTGCGGGCCACCAGCCGCGTGACCCTGGCGGAGCTGGCGGAGCAGTACGCCCACAACCTGAAGGCCGACGAGGGCTGCGAATACGACCAGGTCATCGAGCTCAACCTGAGCGAGCTCGAGCCCCACGTGAACGGCCCCTTCACCCCGGACCTGGCCTGGCCCCTCTCCCAGTTCGCCGCCGCGGTGAAGGAGAAGGGCTACCCGGAGGAGCTGAAGGTCGGCCTCATCGGCAGCTGCACGAATTCCAGCTACGAGGACATGGAGCGGGCCGCCAGCATCGCGAAGCAAGCCTTGGATCATGGGTTGAAGGCAAAATCAGAATTCACCATCAGCCCCGGCAGCGAGCAGATCCGCGCAACCATCCAGCGGGACGGCCAGATGGACGTGTTCACGAAGGTGGGCGGCGTGGTCATGGCCAACGCCTGCGGGCCCTGCATCGGCCAGTGGAAGCGCCACGACGTGGCGAAGGGCGACCGGAACTCCATCATCACGAGCTTCAACCGCAACTTCGCCGCCCGCAATGACAGCAACCCGGAAACCCACAGCTTCGTCGCGTCCCCGGAGATCGTGACGGCCCTCGCCATCGCGGGGCGCCTCACCTTCAACCCGATGACGGACAGCCTGACGGGGGCCGACGGTGCGAGCTTCAAGCTGGCGCCGCCTTCGGGCGAGCAGCTGCCCCGCAAGGCCTTCGATCCCGGCGCCAACACCTACCAGGCCCCGGCGGCGGACGGCTCGAAGGTCTCCGTGCTCGTGGATCCCGCCAGCAAGCGCCTGCAGCTGCTGGAACCGTTCAAGGCCTGGGAGGGCACGGACCTGACGGACCTGCCCATCCTCATCAAGGCCAAGGGCAAGTGCACCACGGACCACATCAGCATGGCGGGCCCCTGGCTCAAGTTCCGCGGCCACCTGGACAACATCAGCAACAACCTGCTCATCGGCGCCATCAACTTCTTCAACGGGAAGGCCAACACGGTGAAGAACACGCTCACCGGCGAGTACGGCGAAGTCCCTGCGACCGCCCGCGCCTACAAGGCCGCCGGCAAGGGCTGGGTCGTCATCGGCGACGAGAACTACGGCGAGGGTTCGAGCCGCGAGCACGCCGCCATGGAGCCCCGCTTCCTCGGCGGCCGCGCCATCATCGTGAAGAGCTTCGCCCGCATCCACGAGACGAACCTGAAGAAGCAGGGCATGCTGCCCCTCACCTTCGCGAACCCGGCGGACTACGACAAGCTCCAGGAGGACGACCGCATCTCGATCCTCGGCCTCACCGACTTCCAGCCCGGCGTGGCGCTGACCATGGTCGCCAAGCACCGGGACGGCAGCGAGGACCGCATCACGTTGAACCACACCTACAACGCGCAGCAGATCGGGTGGTTCAAGGCCGGCAGTGCGCTGAACTTGATGGGGCAGAAGTAGTAGGCCTGCAGCTCCTCCTGGTGGACTTGGAGAACCTCATCCTGGCCTTGGCGGGATGAGGTTCTCCCTGGCCAGGGGCCGGATCCGCTCCATGTCATGGGCCATCCAACCCACCCCTGATCCTATCGGGAGGAAACTTGGTGAAGGTCGGACCTGAAAATCCCTATGCGCCACCCGCAGCACAGCTGCAGAACGAGGCTGGAAGGACCGTTGGGAACCGCAAGAACCGCTCTGCGGACCGGCTCATTGCCGCCCAGGGTTGGAGGTGGGGAGCTTGGTCAGCCATGCCGGTGGTGGCCCTGCTGGCATGGTGGATCATCGGCAACATCAGCGGCATGCGCCGGTTCCACTGGTTCGGCATCACGTTTCCTTTGGCCATCCTCCTACCACTGACCTTGGCCGTGGTGGTGAGCGGTCGGCTATGGGCCGCTTGGCGGGGCATCGCTTCCGCATGGGTCCGCATGCTCCTCTCCGCGGCGCTCGGACTCGCCTGGACCTATGTATCAATGGGAGCTTGGTACCTGTTATTTACCTTTGGGTATCCCGACCTCGGCCCCGAAGCTGCAAGGCTGGACCTATACCTCGGCTGTCTCTGCTGGCCCTTGTTCCTGGTTTACGCACGCCTGGAGGGCGAGCTGGTTCATTGGCGCATCCGGAAGCTGCAGCCCCTGGAAGATGGGTCGATCAGCGCCCGGAATTCTGCATAGGATGGTTGCTTCCTCCCGGAGTCCCCAGGCCCGCATCCCCGCCCCAGGCAAGGCGCGGCGCGTCACCGTCATCGTCGTGCGCACCCTCATGGGCCTGGTCTTCCTCGCCATCAAATACATCCCGGCCGAGTAGGCTGGTCCGATCATGAGCCAACTACCGACTCCTGGAGCCAGTGCGCCACCTTCGACGCCAGTGGGGGCTGCGCACACGCACACCCTTGCTTCCATCGGTTGGTTCTGGGGCCTGATGTTCGCGTTGCCGGTTGGCCTGTTCACGGCCTGGCTGGCCGTTTTCACGTTTTCGGTGGAGAACCCAGGGCGCAACAATGATCCAGCGGGTTGGGCAATCGCAGTTGGGATGATCGGCCTCGCGCTTTGCGGAGGGATCATCATCGGGGGTCGATGGTGGGCGGCCCTGGGTCAAAGGCCACCTCTGCTCACCAAGATCTTCATGGCCATTGCGATGGGCTGCTTTTGGACCCTTATCCCTGTTGGCGTCCGGGCAGCCCTTTTTGGACTGCTGGTCGGATTCCACAGTGTTCCGATCACGCCATCTGTCTCAGACCTCGTAATCTTGTCGGCCTACCTTGCGCTCTATGCGTATCAGCAGGGCACTATCATCCGCTGGCGACTACGGAAGCTGACGACTCCGGGACGCTGAACGGCGTGTGCGTCGTTTCTCGGGTGAGGGCTTGGCAGAGGCCTTCCCGATGCCATCGCGTTCCGGAACGGCTGAGGTCGCTTCATGGGCCGGTCTCCAGGTCAACGCGCCGCCGGCCCCGCCGCACGAGGAAGCGCTCGTCCTCCTGATCGTGGGCGTGCCGCTGACCTGCGGGTGGCGAAGCGGTCGGACTGAGTCCGAACGGACGCCTACTTCAGCCCGGCGTGCTCCGCCAGCCAGTCGGTCCACAGCCGCGTGACCTGGCGCAGGCGCTGGGGCGGGCCGCCGGGGAAGTGGCCGCCGCCGTTCCACAGGGTGAGCTTCACCGGCACGCCCCGATCCTTCAGGGCCCGGTAGAGCTTGAAGCTCTGGGTGGGCGGCACCCGGTAGTCCTGGGTCATGGACAGGATCAGCGTGGGCGCCTTGATCTTGTGGGCATGGCTGAGGGGGGACTGGGCCCAGGTGGCCTTCATGCCTTCGCCGCCGTCGTAGGGATCCCTCATCGTGAAGCCGAAGGCATAGCGCCAGCCCTGGTTGCCATCGGAGAAGGCGTACTGGTCGAAGAGGTCGGTGACCGCGGCGCCGGCCATGCCCGCCTTCCACACCTCGGGGTAGCGGCCCAGCAGCCAGGTGGTCATGTAGCCGCCGTAGGACCAGCCGCTCACCAGGATGCGCGCCGGGTCCACCGAAACCTTGGCCTTCACCGCTTCGAGGCCCAGCATGGCGTCCTTGCCGGGGCCCTCCCCAAGATCGCCGGTGATGGAGCGCAGGTAGGCGTTGCCGGCGTTGTCGCTGCCCCGGTAGTTGGGGCTGAACACGAAGAAGCCCCGGCCCGCGAGGACCTGGTTCAAGTTGTTGAAGGCCGTGCCGCTGGCGGCCTGGGGTCCGCCGTGGATGACGAAGGTGAGCGGGTAGGTCTTGCCGGACTGGTAGTCCGCGGGGTAGGTGAGCACGCCATCCTCCCCCTGGCCTTCGGGACCGGTCCAGGTGAGGCGCTCCGTGCGGCCCAGCTTCAGGCCTTCGGTGAAGTCGTTGAAGCGCGTCAGGCGCCGCGGCTTGGCGTTGGGACCGTCCATCACATAAAGCTCGGTGGGATGGGTGGCGGTGCGGCCGGTGAAGGCCAGGGCGCCGGTCTTCGCCTGGCTGAGGTCGATCCAGAAGGACCAGCTGGGATCCACGTCCTCCAGGTCCAGGCGGCGGGCCGCGCCTTCCAGGGGCTGCAGCCAGAGGCCCACCCGCGCGCCGTCGTTGCCCCCCACCACCAGGGCCTTTCCGTCCGGGGTCCAGAGCTGGCGGTAGAGGCAGCGGTCCAGGGCGCGGGTGAGGTTGCGGCCCTTGCCGCCCCCGCGTCCACGAGGTGGATCTCGTTCTGGTTCACATAGTCGCCATCCCGGGGGAACCAGTAGGCGATCTGCCGGCCATCCGGCGAGAAGGCGGGGAAGCCTTCGAAGCGGGCCTCGCCGGTGAGGGGACGGATGGCGCCCGAGGCCACATCGAGGAGCTGGACGCTGGTCTTCTCCTGGTCGCCGGTGTGGGGGCTGGCCTGCTTCGCGAAGGCGATGGTCTTACCGTCAGGGGACCAGGCCAGGGGCGAGGCGGGGGGGCTCGGCGGCGGCGTGTTGGCGAGACTCCAGGTCCCGCTGGTCTTGCGGGTGGCCTTGCCTTCCAGGTCGGTGATCCACAGGTGCACGGGGACGGTGGGCTCGCTGGCGAAGATGCTGTCGTTCTCGATGTCGAAGGCGTCCTCGCCCTTGCGGTCCTCCGCGAGCTTGGGGGCTTCGTCCTCGGCGGCGAAGGCGAGGCGGCCGCCGTCGGGGCTCCAGGCGAACTGCTGGACGCCGGTGGGGGCGTCGGTGAGGCGGCGGGCCTCGCCGCCATCCATGGGCAGCAGGAAGATCTGCTCCTTGCCGTCGCGGTCCGCGAGGAAGGCCAGGGTGCGGCCGTCCGGGGACCAGCGGGCGTGGGCGAGGCCCTTGCGGTCCCGCACAAGCACCTTCTGGGCGCCGGTGGCCGCATCCACCAGCACCAGCTCGGTGGCGGTCTTGTTGGCCTTCATGTCCGTGCGGGTGACCTTCACGGCGATGGTGCGGCCATCCGGGGCGATCTGGGCGTCGGAAAGGCCCACCAGGCGGCCCAGATCCTCCACGGTGAAGGGGGCGCTGCGGGGCGCCTGGGCGAGGACGAGGCCGGGAAGGCAAAGAAGACCCGCGAGGCGGGCGGCCGAGAAGGACATGGGAGCTCCGGGGAGTGGGGGGAGTATGGGTTACCTCGTGACGAGAGGCAAGACCTCCAGACCGGGACCTTCACACCGGCCGCAGCTGCTCCGCGATGGACCGGGTCCGCTCCGTCGCCACGCCGCCGGTGTGCAGGGTGGCCTTGGGCTCGATGAGCAGGAGGAGGCATTCCTCCTCGGCCACGGGCCTGTGGCGGACGCCCTTGGGGACGATGAACAGCTCCCCTTCGCCGAGCTCGACGGGGCCGGCTTCCAGCTCGAGGCGCAGCCGGCCCCGCAGCACGAGGAAGAGCTCGTCCTCCTGGTCGTGGGCGTGCCAGACGAGTTCGCCGTGGACCTTGGCGACCTTCACGTAGGCGTCGTTCACTTCGCCGATGACGCGGGGAGACCAGAGCTCCGTCAGGCCGGCGGCGAGGGCGAGGGGCGAGGTGACGGCGTTCATGCGGGCTCCTGGGTGGCGAGGTTGGGGAGGACGGGGGAGATTGGCTTCGGGCCGTAGCTGAGGCGCCGCCACAGCCATTCCGCGGGGCCCACCGGGAAGCGGGCCAGCCAGAGGCGGCTGCTCCAAACCTGGAGGGCGAAGAAGACGAGACCGCCGGCGAGGCAGGCGCTGACGGAGACCTTGCCGTAGAGGCCGAGGCCATAGCCGTTGAAGACCCAGGTGCAGACCACGGACTGGAGCAGGTACTGGGTGAGGGCCATGCGGCCCAGGGGGGCGAAGACCCCCAGGATCCGGCGTCCCGTGGCGCCCTGGAGCAGCAGCAGGATGCCCGCCGCATAGCCCACGGTGAGGGCGGGCCGGGCGAAGAAGGCGGTGAGCTTGATCAGCGCCCGGAAGGGCTGCGGGATCCCCGCCACGGTGGCGTGCAGGGTCGCCTGGGGCAGCAGGTTGGCGAGGAGGCCCAGGACGAAGCAGGCGAGGAAGAGGGCGCGCAGGGTGGCGCGGTGCCGCTCCGGCTCGGACAGGAAGCCCTTCTTCCAGAAGTACACGCCGAGGATGAAGAAGGGCAGCAGGGCCGGCAGGCGGCTCGTCAGCCGCTGGGGCCCGAGGACGTGGAGGAATTCCCAGCTCCGGTACTTCAGCGCCTCGAGCCAGGTGCCCGCGCCGTAGTGCGCGAGGCCGAGGTTGTAGAAGCCCACGGCATCCTGCTCCAGGGACTTCAGGAGCGGCAGGAAGGGCAGGGCGATGGCCAGGGACACCGCCAGCAGCACCGGGATGGCCCACAGGATCCGCCCCGGCCGCAGGCGCAGGAAGGGCAGCACCATCAGGCTGATGAGGGCGTAGTCCAGGAGGATGTCCACGTTCCAGAGCAGGAGGCTGTGGGCGAGGCCGAAGAGGGCCAGGGCGCCCACCCGGCGCAGGGCGAAGGCGGTGTAGCCGCGGCCCTTCCGGTCGGCGCCCTCCAGCTGGATGGCGAGGCCCGCGCCGAAGAGCAGCCCCAGCAGGGCCGCGGCCTTGCCTTCCAGGAAGATGCGCACCACGGCTTCGGCGACGGCGCCGCCCCAGCCGAGGGCGACCGGCAGCTTCGCGTCCCGGGCCCACATGGCGCCGTTGAACACGTCCAGGTTCACCAGCAGGACGCCCAGCAGGGCCAGGCCGCGCAGCACATCGAGTTGGAGAAGGCGGGCGGCAGGGGCCACCGGCTGGAAGGTCGGCGTTGAGTCGGGCGCGGGGGTCATGGCGCCTCCAGGCAGGGCTTCCCCGCCCTCCGGGCAGGGAGGGTCGTGGTTAGCGGGGATTGAGTTCAGCGGGCTGGGAACGGTGTGCGGGACAAGGAGACTATGAAGTCGGGGGCGCGGCGTTGAGCAGGAGATCGGCGAGTCGCCGGGCCCGACCGGCGGGCGCCGCGGAGCCTTCCCGCACGGCGGAAACCACGGCGCCATCGAAGAGCAGGAGCAGGTCCGCGGCGAGGGCGGGATCGCGGCCGGCCTCGCGCAGCAGGGTTTCGAAGTAGGCGCCGATCTTCCCTTTGTGCCCGGCGGCGGCGCGGTGGACGGCGTCGTTGCGGTCGGGGGTTTCCGCCAGGGTGTTGAGGAAGGCGCAGCCCCGGTAGTCCTTCGTGGCGAAGCGCAGGGCCAGGGCGTCGAAGACGGCGAGGGGCTTGTCCTTCGCCGCCGGGGCGAGGCGGTCCACTTCGCCCTGCAGCCAGGCCCGGAAGCGTTCGTCCCGGGCCTCGAGGCAGGCCAGCACCAGGCCTTCCTTGGACTTGAAGTGGCGGTAGAAGCTCATGCGGGCCACGTCCGCCTGGACGATGATGGCGTCGACGCCCACGGCCTGGATGCCCTTGCGGTAGAAGAGGTCGGAGGCGGTGTTCAGGATGCGTTCGCGGACTTGGCTCATGGGTCGGGGCCTCCCAGTGAGGATATAGAACGGTCAGTCTCATTTTCAAGGAAGAAATGTCCCTGCTCTGCGGCTTCGGTCAGGGTCGAAAGGTCCCGAGCCGGGTGGCCGGCGGGGCGGTCCGATGGGCCGGGTTTGACTCCGGTGGCGAAACCCGGCGAGGGACCCCGCGTCGGAGCTTCTGGTTGCGGCATGCTGCCAACCCCGAGGCGGTTTGCGCCATGACTTCGGCGAAGCGGTCGGTGAAGCGCCACAAAACGAGGCCCAGTATGGCTTTCCGCATCTGGCACCGCACTTGCTCTGCGGCTTGCAGATCTCTTCTTTCAATCCCTCTTTCGGAGAATGCCATGCGCACCCAGCCGCTGGTTCTGCTCACCTCCCTCGCTCTGCTCCTTACGGCGTGCGCACCCATCCAGTCGGCCGTGGGCTCACGCTCGCGGTTGGACAAGACGCCGCTGAAAGCGGTCTCGGTTGAGCTGGCGGAAGGCTCCACTCTGTATCCCGGCGGCACGGCCAAGCTGGTGGCCCGGGCCACGGCGGAGGACGGCCAGGTGCTGGTCACCGAGGGCGCGGGGGGCGGGACGGTGCGGTGGGACAGCTACCGGCTGGTGGCCCACGACGCCACGGTGCAGGCCGGCGGCGTGGTGGCCCTGGACGAGGATCCCCGGGCCTACGCCGCCCGTGCCCTGCGCGTGAGCCTCACCGCCCTTTCGAACCCGGAGCGCCGTGCGGAGGTGGAACTGCCGGTGCGCTTCGACAAGGCCTTCACGGCGGACTTCTCGGGCGCCCCGGGCCGCCCTGGCTTCCCGGGCTCCGCCGGCAATGCAGGCGCCATGGGCATCGATGGGAGCCTGGATCGGAGCAATCCCACCCAGGGCGTCGAAGGCGGGCCGGGCTGGGAGGGCACCCCCGGGGGCCGCGGCGGCGATGGTGCCGATGGCGCGGACCTACAGGTCCACGCGACCCTCCATCCGGGCCCCGGGCCGCTGCTCCAGGTGCGCGTGACGGCGGGCGGCACGGCGCGCTACTTCCTGGTGGATCCGAAAGGCGGTTCCCTCCTGATCCGCAGCGACGGCGGCACACCGGGGGCCGGCGGCAAGGGCGGCAAGGGCGGCGCCGGCGGCATCGGCGGCCTGGGGGTTCCCCAGGGCCGTCCCGGGCCCGCTGGCAGCGATGGCAGGGCCGGGGCCCGCGGTTCAGGAGGTTCTGGCGGCCGCATCACGGTGTGGCTGGACCCTTCGGCGCAGCCCTATGCCCAGGTGCTGCGCTTCTCCAACCAGGGCCGTTCCGGCGGGCACGACGGCCCGCCGGTGGTGATCCGCGAAGCGGTGGTGCCTCCCCTCTGGTAGGGCGGCGGGGCGCTTCCGTCCCCGCTGAGGTCTGGCCGGGCCCGGAGGCAAGGTCCATCCGCGCGGGTGGGAAGCAGCGCAGGACGCGTGAGCGGCTGCGCTGCTTGGCCTTTTGCGGTACCGCCTTCCAGCTGGCTAGCGCGCCCCTCGCCGCCCGTAGGTCCACCCGGAAAAGCCCAGGGACGCGGCGACGCCGAGCAGGACGGCCCCGGCGACGCGCAGGGCGGTCTCCCGGTGGTCCAGGGCCCGGTTGAGCCCGCGCAGGAGGAGCTCGAATACGGCGTCGGCGCTGGAGACCGCGCCGATGACGAGGCAGGCGAGTCCCAGCAGGCTCATGAACACGATGGGGCCCTTCGGCGAGCCGAAGTGGTAGACGAAGGGGAGGAAGGCGGCGAGGCCCGCGGCGAGGCCCAGGCCCAGGAGGCCCGTCATGGCGACGGTCTCGGCGCCGGGGGCGGGGACGGACTCCGGTGAGAGGGCGTGGGCGGCGGCGCTGGTGGCGAGGGGCAGGGCGAGGCCCAGGGCGAGGGCGGCGAGGCTGGTGAGGTAGCGGGCGCGCACCACCTGGGCCCGGGAGACCGGCAGGGCCAGGAGGAAGTCCTCCGCATCCGACGCGAGGCCCTGGAAGGCCACGAGGCCGCCAAGGAGGCTGGCGCTGAAGAGGCAGCCCATGAGGAACTTCTCAGACTGGCCCTGGGCCAGCTTCAGCACCGTGAGGGCGAGGACGAGGGCCAGCACCGGCGCGAGGGTCAGGGCCTGGCGCCGGTTCACGGTCCAGGCCATGCGGATCAAGGGCAGCATGAGGCTTCCTCCTTGGTGCCCTGGGCGGAGAGGGCGCGGCCATGGAAGGCGACGAGGTCCTCCAGGCGGGGCCGCTCGAGGATGGCGCCTTCGGGGAGCAGTTCCGGGGCGAGGTCCTCGCAGAGCAGCACGAGGCCCAGCGCCGTGCGCTCGCCGCCGGCGCAGCGCGCCAGCACCGGTTCGGACAGCAGCTCCTCGCCGCCCTTCACGAGGACCCAGCGCTCCAGCAGGTCGTCCTTGGTGCCTTCCAGGACGAGGCGGCCCGCCTTCAGGATGGCCACGTGGTCCGCGATGCGGTCCAGGTCGGTGGTGATGTGGGTGGAGAAGAGGACGGCCTTCTGCTCGTCCTGGATCACTTCCAGGAGCAGGTCCAGCACGTCACGGCGGGCGAGGGGATCGAGGCCCGAGGTGGGCTCGTCCAGGAGCAGGAGTTCGGCGTGGTGGCTCAGGGCCAGGGCCAGGGCGGTCTTCATGCGCTGGCCCTGGCTGAGCTTGGCAAAGGGCGTCTTCGTGGGGATGTCGAAGTGGTCCACGAGGCGGCGGAAGCCGGGCGCGTCCCAGGTGGGATAGAAGGGCGCCACCAGCGCGCCCAGTTCGCCGATGCGCAGGTGGGGCGGCAGGGTGGGGCTTTCCTGCACGAAGCCGATGCGGGCGCGCAGGGCGGCGCCCTGGGCGCGGGCGTCCTCCCCCAGCAGGCGGATCTCGCCGGCGTCGGGGACGAGGAGGCCCAGCACGAGCTTGATGAGGGTGGACTTGCCGGCGCCGTTGGCGCCCACGAGGCCGGTGATGGCGCCGCGGGGGACGACCAGGTCCAGGTCCCGGAGGGCGAAGGTGCCGAAGGCCTTGGCGAGACCGCGGAGGCGGAGGGCGGCGTCCATGTCAGAACTCCCGGGCGGCGAAGGCGCGGCGGGCCAGGAGGAAGGCCAGGACCGTCGCGACGGCGAGGCCCGCGAAGGTGGGGCCGGGATGGGAATCCAGCCACAGGATTCCCTTCAGCAGGCCCAGCACGGCGCGGGAGGCCCAACTCTCGCTGTGGAGGCGGGGGGCCAGGAACAGAAGCGTGAAGACGCCAAGCCCCGGCACGCCGTAGGCCACGGTGAGGCCCTTGCCGCCCCAGCGCAGGACGGCGGGCAGGGGATAGGCGAACCAGAGGAAGAAGGACCAGGCGAGGGCGAGGGGATGGTGGACGAGGCCGACGAGGATGAGGGGCGTCTGGGTGTTGCCCCGGAGGGTGGCCGATACCTGGCCCGACAGGGCGAGGAGGAGGACGGCCACCACGGGCAGGAGGGCGGCCTCCAGGTAGCGCAAGGCCACCACGCGCTCCCGCGGCAGGGGCAGGGCGAGGAGGGCGGGCAGGGTGCCTTCGGACAGCTCCCGCAGGTGGAAGCTGAGGGGCAGGAAGCAGCTGGCGATGATGGCGATGCCGATGAAGAAGCCCGCCACGTCGGACTGCCGCTCGGCGCCGCCGATGCCCGCCACGAGCGCGATGAAGAGGGGCGTGAGGAGGAAGAGGCGATGCAGGCGCAGGTCCCGCTTCAGGAGCTCAAGCAGCATGGGACCTCCCATCCAGACGGCGTCGTCCCAGGAGCACGAGGATCTCTTCGAGGCTGGCGCGTTCCACGAGGGCGCGGCCTGCGAAGCGCTGTCGCGCGCCGTCCAGGTCGTCGGTGAGGCCTTCGAAGCCGTGGGGATTCGTGCGCAGGCCCTGGAAGCTCTGCCGCGCGTCGTCGTCGAGGAGCTCGAGGCCGCCTTTCACGACGCCCCAGGTTTCCCGCAGGTCGTCCTGGGTTTTCGAGAAGACGATCTCGCCGTCCCGCAGGAGGGTCACGAGGTCGGCGCGGTCTTCCAGGTCGGAGGTGATGTGGGTGCTGAAGAGGATGGCCTTGGTGTCGGTGAGGCCGTGGGCGAGGCGCGCCAGCAGCTCCCGGCGGAAGACGGGATCGAGGCCGGTGGTGGGCTCGTCCAGGATGAGGAGGTCCACCTCCCGCGCCATGGCGAGGGTGAGGGCGAAGCGGGTGCGCTGGCCGAGCGAAAGCGTGTGGGATTTCTGCATGGGATCGAGGCCGAAGTCGGCCATGAGGCTTTTCCAGGCGCCTTCGTTCCAGCCGGGGCAGAAGGGGGCGGTGCTGTCCTTGATCGTCCGCAGGCTGGCGCCGTGGGTGAACTTGGGTTCGTCGGGGACGTAGGCGATGCGTTGGCGCAGGGCCGGGCCTTCGGTGACGAGGTCGCGGCCCTGGAAGCGGATGGTGCCGGCGTCCAGCTTCACGAGGCCGAGGAGGCTCTTGAGCAGGGTCGTCTTGCCGGCGCCGTTGGGGCCGATGAGGCCCATGAGGAGGCCGGCGGGAAGGGTAAAGGAGGCGTCCTGGAGGGTGAAGGCCGGGTAGCGCTTGGTGACTCCGCGCAGTTCGAGGAGGGGGCTAGTCATGGTCCGACTCCAGGAGCAGGTCGAACATGCGGCGCAGCTCTTTGGGGGGGATGGCGGAGCTGCGGGCTTCGGCGATGGCTTTGACGAGGTGTTCCTCCACGGCGCGCACGCGCTTTTCGCGAAGGAATTCGGGGTTGGGGGAGGCGACGAAGGTGCCTTTGCCGCCGACGGTGTCGATGAGGCCTTCGCGCTCCAGTTCGTCGTAGGCGCGCTTGGTGGTGATGACGCTGATCTGGAGGGTCTGGGCGAGCTTGCGGATGGAGGGCAGGGCTTCGCCTTCCTTCAGGTGGCCGGCCAGGATCTGGGTGCGCACCTGGCGGAGGATCTGTTCGTAGATGGGGTTGGGGGAGGCGTTGGAGAGGAGGATCTTCATGGGCTTCCCGGGATGACTGTATACATGGAATATATACAGTAGATTCGATACCCAATCCGTCAAGGGGGGAATTTTGGGGCGGCCTGGAGGCCCGCGTCCCGTGCATCCTGGAGGCCTTCCCTTCCCGGGAGCCCCATGCTGACCAAGGACCAGTTCGCCGCCGCGATGCTCCGCGAGTGCGACATCTGCGTGCACCTGTTCTCGAAGCTGGGCCCGGAGGCCTACGGGTACCGCCCCGGCGAGAAGCAGCGCAGCACCACCGAGCTGCTGCGCTACCTGGCCATCTGCGGCATCGCCGGCGCCACCTGCATGCGCGACGGCGGCTGGAAGCACTTCGCCGCCTTCTCCGAACGCACCAAGGACATGCCCCCCGAAGCCTTCCCCGAAGCCATGGCCAAGCAGAAAGCCGAACTCGAAACCTACTTCGCCACCACCGACGAAGAAACCCTGAGAACCCACATCGCCCCCATGCCCGGCGGCGGCGAACTGCCGCTCGGCGAAGCGCTCTTGAACGGGCCGTTCAAGTGGCTGACTAGCTACAAGCTCCAGCTGTTCCTGTACGCCAAGGCGAACGGAGCGGAGATCGGGACGGCGAATGCTTGGCGGGGGATGGATTGGAAGGTGAGGAAAATGGAAAGAAATCTAATTGTGGTATATATCAATTGACGAAGAAAAACCATCAGTGTTTTGTATGTATATTAAATATTGTATAATATAATTATAGGTAAGGCGGTTAAAATGTTCTTAGTAGTCCTCACGAGGTTATTTTATAAAGGATTGAATTTTGACTCAACATTTCATAAATTACTAAAATGCTTCGCTACGCCTTAGATAATCTTGGTTGGTCCGACTTCGAGCGGCTTATTCAAGCTTTACTAAAAGGGAAGATTGGGTTTGGCATTGAGGCTTGGGGTGGATCAGGTGACCATGGCCGAGACGCTTTCTTTAAGGTTGTTTAATTACCCTGTTGCAAACACCGAAGGGTTATTTGTTTTCCAGGCCAAATTTGTTGAAGCAGCAAATGCAGCTGGGGCTAGACCGGACCCGATCATCCGAAAGGCAGTTTATAAAGAAGTTGAACGTATTGGGCAACGAATTGCTAAGGGTGAAACTTTACCAACTCACTATATTTTATTTACGAATGCACCTTGCAAAATGGAAACTAGAGAGGCTATTTTCACCAAGTTAAAAGAAATATTTAAAAGCACAGAAGTCCATATCCATGTGCACGATGGAAATGATATCTGTGCCTGGCTGGATTCAGCTAGAGAAATTACTCGAGCATTTCCAACCATATTAGGATTTAGTGACCTTGAGGCATTACTTCGTGATCATATGGAGCGAGCAATATTTGAAAGAAGTAAGGCAGCACTGGAAGGTGCAGTCAACTTGGCGAAAGTGTTTGTTCCAACTAGAGCATATTATAATGCAGTCGATTCAATTGCAAAGCAGGGGTTTGTAGTTCTTTCTGGCCCGCCGGAAGCTGGAAAAACTGCGATAGGGAAAATGATCTGTTTAGCGCAACATGCGAGAGGATGGGAAGTAATCGAATGTAGAGACCCGGAGGACGTCCTCAAAAAATATCAAGAAAATCAGCCACAATGTTTTCTTGCAGATGATTTTTTTGGCCGCACAGAGTTTGATCCCACGAGAGCACAACGATGGGAGGCTGAACTCCCTGGTGTTTTAAAGCGTTTAGATAACCGACATTGGTTGATATTAACATCAAGAGCTCATATTTTACATATTGGCGAGCGTGAGGTAGATATAGATTCTGAAATAATATTCCCACAAACTTCAGAAGTAGTTGTTGAAGCCACATCATTGACGAAAGAAGACCGTGCCAGAATTCTCTATAGACATGCAAAATCAGCTGAACTATCTGCGAAAATAAAAATATCTTTAAAATCCAGTGTTTGGTCTATCATTGAAATGAGAACATTCACAGCAGAAAGGGTGCGTCGCCTTGTTCAAGAATTAGGTGGCCATGAGAGTGAAAGCCCAAGATCTATAATTAAACTGGCAGATATTTC
>JADJVL010000022.1 GCA_016710635.1 Holophagaceae bacterium
TCACCCTGAACCGGGTGGGCGGCGGCGCCACCATGACCGTGCAGGTCGCCACCCCCGCCTTCCACCTGACGAATCTCATCGGCACCACCACGGATCCCTACACTTCGCCTTCCTTCCCTGTCGTGGGGACGCTGAACGTAGGGGCGAACAAGCTCGCGGGCACCTACACCGCCAACCTCTCCGTGCCCTACAACGATGGCGTGGGCGCCAACACCACGACCCTCACCGTCACCGCGGTGGTCATCGGCCCCATCACCATCGCCAACACTCAGGCTTTGCACTTCGGCACGGCGGTGCGCGGCACGGTCGCGGGCACCATCGTCCTGACCCCAGCCGGGGTCCGGTCCAGCACCGGCGGCGTGACCCTGATGACCGGGGCGCCCTTGGCGACGCCTGCCAGCTTCACCGTGACCGGCAACGCCAATTCCACGTTCGCCATCACCCTGCCCGCCAGCGCCCCTCTTACCTCGGGGGCCAATAGCCTGAATGCTTCGGCCTTCACAAGCACTCCCAGCCTTACCGGCAGCCTCAGCGCTGGGGGCACCCAAAGCTTGGCAGTAGGCGGCACCCTGAACGTGGCGGCGAACCAGGCAGAAGGGGACTACGCCGGCACCTTCAATGTGACCGTTGCCTACAATTGATACATTTTTTTTTACAACCGGATTTCTCTTGAAGGCATAGGCCCTTGGCCTAGGATTGGAAGATCGCCTCAGGAGCGTTCCCATGAATACAAGCCGTCTGCTTCTCCCCGTTCTGCTGTCGCTGGGCCCCGTGGCGTTCAGCCAGGCCAGCGCCACCGCATCGTCCAATGTGGGCGCCCGCATCCTTCGGGGAATCACCCTGACCAATACGGCGCCGCTTGAGTTCGGTCAGATCGTGTCCGATACCGTGGCCCAGACCGTCACAGTCTCCACCGCCGGCGCCCGCAGCAGCACCGGTCCCGCCGCCAACCTCCTGACCGGCGCGGGCCCCTTCGCCGCCGCCGCCCAGGCCGCGGGCTTCACGGCCACCGGCAGCATGGGACACACGTCCTTCGCCATCACCCTGCCCGCCAGCACCACCGTCACCAACGGCACGGACACCCGCACGGTGGATACGTTCGTCTCAAGCGTTGGCCTCACCAGCACCTTCGCCGGCGGCACCTTCCCCACCAGCGCCGGCACTCGGAACTTCACCGTGGGCGCCAACCTCGTCCTCACCGGCAATGAAACGGAAGGCGACTACGTCGGCACCTTCGACGTGACCGTGGCCTACAACTGAGGGGTTTCGCGCCCTTTGATCGTCGCGTGACAGGGCGGAGGCGACTCCGCCCTTTCCATTGGTGCGCACCCATGGCCTCCCTCTCCTTCTCGGCATGCTGGTTGGACCTGCTCAGGCGCCACCTCCAAAGCCGCCCCCTCCCAGACCGGCCACTGCGCCAGCCCTTGCTGACGTGGGCGCCGGCGATCTGGGCATCCACCCCGCCAGGGTGGTGTTCGAAGGCCGCACCCGCACTGCCGAGGTGATCCTCATCAACAAGGCGGACGCCCCGGCGACCTATCGGGTCTCCTTTGTCCACATGGCCATGGCCGAGGATGGTTCCTTCCGCGAACGGGCCCCGGAGGACCGTGGCGAGAACGAGATCTTCGCCGACGATCTCCTGCGCTACTCCCCCCGGGAGGTCACCCTCGAAGCGAAGTCCAATCAGGTCGTCCGCTTCCAGGTGAAGAAGCCCGCCGAACTACCGGATGGGGAGTACCGCGCCCACCTCTACCTGCGGGCGGTCCCCACTGAAGATGCACCATCGGAGCCCCGTAAGGACGGGACCCGGGGCACCCGCTTCGTGCTCAGGCCAATCTACGGGCTGGCCATCCCCATGATCGTCCGCCATGGCGTTGTGAAGGTCAGTAGCGGGGTCTCGGACCTGGCTCTAGTGGAAGCCAAGACCGCTCCGGGCGGGACGGCGCTGGCTTTCAAGCTGCTCCGCGAAGGGAATGCTTCGAGCTACGGTGACCTCAAAGTGGCGTTCACACCCGCGGGTTCCAGTGTGTCGATGCCCCTCGGTGAACTCAACGGGGTCGCCGTCTACCCCCCCAACCCTCACCGCGTGGTGCGAATTCCCCTGGAGGCCTTGCCACCGGGGCTCGTCCTGGCCGGAGGCCGATTGACCCTCTCCTTCCGGGACCGCGAGTCCAACGCGATCCTCGCGTCCAGAGATCTGGAGATCGCCGCCAAGCCATGATGCCTTTCCGGAATCCCCGTCGATGCAGGGCCCTCCCCTGGGCCCTGAGGGGAGTCCTTGCCTCGACCCACGCTTTGTCCATCGTGGCGGCAGAGCCAGCGCGACCCCTCGACCTCGCCAGGACCGTCAAGCATGGGAGCAGCGGTGCGGGGCCGGACCCAGCAGCCTTCCCGCAGCCAGCGAGACCGGGACTTCGGGTACCAGCGGAGCCGGCCCCGGAGCAATGCCGACCCCGGCCGCCCGAGGGACGGCACTGCCATCCTTCCTGCTGCCCGCGGCTGGCCCAAAGCCTGGGCGTATCGGGAAATATGCCGAGCGCGCGGAGTCCGAGGCGATCCTTCTCTCCCTCTACCTGGACCGGCGGGGCGGCGGGGAAACCCTTCAGGCCTTCCCGGTCCGGGACGGCGTGTTGCTGCCCCTTGGGGAGATCTGCCGCCTGCTGGGCCTGGCGGTCCTCGTGGATCCACCCAATGGCACCGCATCCGGCTTCATCATCTCCCAGGACCGGACCTTCCTGCTGGATGTGCCCGGAAACCGCGCGACGGTGAGTGGCAAGGCGGTCCCGTATGACCGTTCGAAAATCGAGGTGCATGCCGACGACATCTACGTCGATGGCAGGCTCCTGGCTGCCTGGCTGCCCATCAGGCTCACTGTGGACCCGCGGGCTGCCCTCCTCCTGGTGGAGGCCCTGGAACCCCTGCCGGTCCAGACGGCGGCCGTTCGCGAGAAGCAGGGCGGCAACCTGAGCTTCGGCCTGCGCAAGGCCGAGTCCTATCCCCGCATCTCCCTGCCTTACCGCGGCTTCGAATTCGGGGCGGTGGACCAGACCTTTCAGGTGCAGACCCACCATGATGCCGGGGCCGACCGCCAGCGCTGGGACGCCGCCAGCTCCACCTATCTGAGCGGCGACCTGCTCTGGATGGACACCACCCTGTACTTCGATTGGCGCAGCCCGGGGGGTCAGACGGACTTCCGCGGAACCGCTGGCCGAAAGGACCCGGCCGGAGGGTTGCTGGGGCCCCTCCGCGCCAAGGAATTCCTCTTGGGCGAAGTGGTGGTCCCGACCTTCAACCTCGTGAGCCAGGGACAGGCGGGCACCGGCCTCATGGTCAGCAATTTTCCCCTGGCCACCGAATCCCAGGTGGACCGCCGTTCCTTCCGCGGCTTTCTCCCTCCAGGCTGGCAGGTGGAGCTCTACTGGAACGACAACCTCCTCGCTTTCCAAACGGCCCGTCCCGACGGCCAGTACGAGTTCCTGGATGTCCCGTCCTACCTCGGGCCGAACGATTTCCGCCTGGTGTTCTACGGCCCCCAGGGCCAGCGCCGGGAGGAGTCCATCCGCTCGGATTCGGATCAGGTCCTCGCCGCACCCGGAGAGTTCCGATACCGCGTGGTGGGCGCCGATCCCAAAGGCTTCATCTCCGCCCGAACCCAGCTCGAGACGGTCATCGGCCTCCCGGGAAGGGTGAACCTCCAGGGCGGCTACTTCCGGATTTCGGATTGGGACGCCCAGGATGGCCGAGGCCGGCGCCCTCACGCCTACGGCTCCGCCGGGTTCCTGGGGCAGTGGAGCTGGACGACCGCGACCCTGACCGCCGTGAAGGAGAGCGGCGGTGGCTCGGCCTTCGAGACGAGCTTCCGAAACCGCTTCGGACCTGTGACGGCGACCTTTCGCCATGCCCAGCTGCAGGACGGCTTCACTTCAGAATTCTTCAGTTCCGCCTTTGGCCTGGTGAAGCGCCGCAGCGAACTCGATCTCTTCGCGACCCTGCCTGGCCTGTCGCGACCCTGGTTTTCCACGGGCCTCAAACTGCAGCGCAACGACCTCGCGAACGGCCGGCGGCTGGACATCTACACCCACCGCATCTATTCGAGCATTGGCGGCTGGTATCTCAGCAACAACCTGCAGTGGAACAAGGACTATGGCTTCGAGCCTGGCTTCCGCGCCGCCAACTCGGGTCAGTTCATGCTGAGCCGCTTCTATCGAAACCTGGGGGTGCGCGCGCAGGCCTCCTACCGGTTCGATGGGGCGCGGCGGCTCAACTCCTTCGGTGTCGCCGCCGACAGCCGGGCCATGAAGGGCCTGTTCCTCACCGGGTCGCTCAACCGCATGGTGGAGAGCAGGGACACCGCCGCCTCGATCAGCCTCAACAAGTTCGAAGGGCTCTACGCCCTCGGCCTCAACCTCGAGTACTCCCGCCAGAACCGCTTCAGCGCCAGCCTCAGCTTCCATGTCGCCTTCGGCCGGGACAACCGGGACGGTGCGTGGTGGGCCCAGGCCCAGCCAGCCTATTCCATGGGCACCCTTTCCGCGCTGGCCTTTGTGGACCTCAACTGCAATGGGATAAGGGATGCGGATGAGCCTCCGGCGCCAGGCCTGAAACTCGTCTCCACGGTGGGCGTCACCGAAGTCACCGACGGGCGGGGCATGGCGCTCATCAAGCAGCTGCCGGCCTATGTGGAGACGGGCCTGTCCGTGGACACGGCTTCCATGGAGGACCCCTTCCAGAAACCATCCCAGCCCGGTTACGCCATCCTTTCCCGGCCTGGCAAGAACGCCATCCTGGACGTGGCCATCCGTCAGCTTGCCGAAATCGCCGGCACGGCCCATCGCAAGTTCGGGAACCGCAGCGAGGCGTTCAAGGGCCTGCTGGTGGAGATCGTGGACGGCTCCGGGAAGGTGCTGAAGCGGACCCGGGCGGCCTTCGACGGCTATTTCAACTTCTCGGGGATTCCGGCGGGGGCCTCCTACACCCTGCGAGTGGCTCCGGAGGAAGTCGTGCGGCTGCAACTGGGACACCCGGAGCCACGGACCATCGCGGTTCCCCGGGAAGGCGGGTATGTGGATGGCCAGGATCTCGCCGTGAATCTCGGATCCGGATCCGGTGCCGGGGAATCCTGGCTGGAGCTCCTCGGCGACACCCCGGCGCCGGTCCCCGCGGTCCCGGATCCTGGTGCGGCTGCGGCCCCGCGACCGGAGCCAGGGAGCGGCTCTCTCCTGCGCGCTCCATCACTCCCTCCCCAGGAGCATGCCTCCCGTTCCGCCCTGGACCTGCGGGATCCCGCCTCCTCGGGAGGGCGCGGCGCGGCGCAGCCAGCATCCGGACTGGAGGGCTACACACTCCGTCTGGTGGTGGCATCCCGTGCGGAGACCGTGCGCGCCGGGACCGAAACCATGCGGGGACGGGGCCTGGAAGTCTTCACCCGGCCCCTGACGCTGAAGAACGGCCAGGCTGTGACCCAGCTCTTCGCCGGACGCTTCCCGAGCCGGGCTGCCGCCGAGTACTACGTCAAGCAGCTCCCATCGGAATTCCGCGGGGAGGGCGGACCGATCGTCTTCTGCATCCGGGAGATTCCGGCGCGGCAGTGAGGCTTTTGGGCACCTCGCCATGGCTCAGGCATGGGTGGCCGCGATGTTCGGGTCCAGGGCCCGCCAGTGGCGGGGTGGAAGGTCGTCGCAGGGCATTCCCTCAAAAGGCGAGGCATGCGCTAAGGTGGTCCGATCCCCCTCGGAGTCCCCATGCGCGCCGCCCTTTTCGCGACCGTCTGCCTCGCCGCCTTCCTCCCCGCTGGGCGCCCAGTCCCCCCAGGGCTACTACCGCTCCCCGGCGCTCCATCACGACACGGTGGTGTTCACCGCGGAGGGCGATCTCCTGGACCGTGCCGGTGGGCGGCGGGCAGGCCCGGCGGCTCACCAGCCACGCCGGGAGGAGCACCGCGCGGCCATCTCCCCGGATGGCCGCACGGTGGCCTTCACGGCGAGCTACGAGGGCGTGTCCGAGGTCTATGCGATGCCCCTGGGCGGCGGGCTGCCCCGGCGCCTCACCTATGAAGGCGGCGGCGCGGGGGTCGTGGGCTGGACGCCGGAAGGCCGCGTGCTCTACGCGAGCCGCAGCGGTTCCACCCTCCCCGACACCCAACTGCGGACCCCTCGATCCCGCCACCGGGCGCAGCGAGGCCGTGCCCCTGTCCCAGGCCTTCGAAGGCGCTTTCGACGCACACCACCGGCTCTACTTCGCCCGCGTCAACCAGAACAGCGCCACCCGGCGCTACCAGGGCGGCACTGCACCGCACCTCTGGCGCTGGGACGGCGGCGGCCGCGAAGCCGTCCCCCTCACCGCCGACTTCCCCGGCAGCAGCCGGACGCCGATGCTCTGGGGCGCCCGGGTCGCCTTCCTCAGCGACCGGGACGGCACCCTGAACCTCTGGTCCATGGACGGCAATGGCAAGGAGCTCCGGCAGCACACCTTCCACAAGGGCTGGGACATCGGCGGCGCCTCGATCTCCGGCGACCGGGTGGTCTACCAGCTGGGCGCCGACCTCAGGGTGGCGGACCTCGCCCAGGGCACGGACGCGGCCCTGCCCATCCAGCTCAGCACCGACCTGGACCAGATGCGGGAGCGGTGGGTCAAGAACCCCATGGAATGGATCGCCACCGCGCGGCTCTCCCCCGGCGGCGACCGGGTGGTGCTGACGGCGCGGGGCCAGCTCTTCGTGGCCCCGGTGGGTGTCGCGGGGGCGCCTCGTGGAGGCCAGCCGCGCCCCGGCGTGCGCTACCGGGACGGCCGCTTCATGCCCGACGGGAAGAGCCTGCTGGCCCTTTCGGATGAAAGCGGCGAGGTGGAGGCCTGGACCCTGCCCGCCAATGGCGTCGGCGGCCGGACTCGGCTCACCACCGACGGCAAGGTCCTGCGCTGGACCGCCCTGCCCTCCCCCGACGGCGCCTGGCTCGCCACCCGGGACAAGGACCACGAGCTCTGGCTGCTGAACCGCGCCAGCGGGCGGCAGGCGAAGGTGGCCACCTCGCCCCAGGGCGACATCGAGGATCTCGCCTGGAGCCCCGATGGCGCCTACCTCGCCTTCGTGATGGCCGCGCAGAACAGCTTCTCCCGCATCCACCTCCACCAGCCCGCCACCGGCGAGACCAAGGTCCTCACCTCCGACCGCTTCGACAGCCGCGCGCCGGTCTGGAGCCCCGACGGAAAGTGGCTCTACTACCTGTCCGACCGCAGCCTCCAGTCCCTCGTGCGCGCCCCCTGGGGCAACCGCAATCCGGAACCCTTCTTCGACCGGCAGACGAAGGTCTACCAGGTGGCCCTGGCCAAGGGCCTGCGCTCGCCCTTCGCGCCGGCGGACGAACTGCACGAGTTGAAGGAGGAGAAGAAGGACGGCAAGGCCCCCGTCAAGGTCGAGATTGCCTGGGACGGCCTGGAAGCCCGCACCACCGACGTGCCCCTGCCCCCGGGCAACTACTCGGAGCTGGACACGGACGGCAAGCGCCTCTTCGTGCTCTCCGCGGAGACCACGGTGGAGCGCAAGCGGGCCCTGCGCAGCCTCGCCATAGACTCCAAGAACCCCCAGCCCGAGACCGTCCTCGAGGACGTCAAGGGCTACGACCTGAGCGCCGACGGCAAGAAGCTGCTGGCCTGGAAGGGCAATGACCTGCTGGTCTTCGACGCGGGCACCAAGCCCGACCCCGTGAAGTCCCTGGTGAATCTGAAGGACTGGGCCTTTCCCCTCGATCCGAAGGAGGAATGGCGTCAGATGTTCACGGAGGCCTGGCGCCTCCACCGCGACTACTTCTACGACCGGGGCATGCACCGGCTGGACTGGCCCGCCCTGCGTGCGAAGTACCTGCCCCTGGTGGACCGCGTCACGGACCGCGCCGAGCTCAACGACATCCTCTTCCAGATGATGGGCGAGCTGTCGGCCCTGCATACCTTCGTGCGGGGCGGTGATGCCCGGCCCTCGCCGGACCGCGCGGAAGTCGGCGCGCTCGGAGCGGTTCTCGAGCCCGCGGAGGGCGGCTTCCGCGTGGCCCGGATCTTCCCGTCTGATCCCGACCTGCCGGAGTTGCGTGCGCCCCTGGCCCGGCCCGGGGCGGACGTGGCCGAAGGCGAGGTCATCGAGTCGGTGAACGGCGCCTCCGCCGCCGGCCTGCCCGATCTCCGGGCCCTTCTGCGCAACCAGGCCGGCAAGCAGGTGCTGCTGCGGATCAGGAGCAAGGCCGGCACGACCCGGGACGCCATCGTGGTGCCCAGACCCAGGCCCAGGAGGCGGACCTGCGCTACCACGCCTGGGAGCTGGAGCGCCGGCACCGGGTGGAGCAGGCCGGCGCCGGAGCCCTGGGCTACGTGCATCTCCGGGCCATGGGGCCCGAGGACATCGCCCAGTGGGCGCGGGACTTCTATCCCGTGGTGGACCGCCAGGGCCTGATCCTCGATGTGCGCCACAACCGGGGCGGCAACATCGACAGCTGGATCCTTGAAAAACTGCTGCGGAAGGCCTGGTTCTACTGGCAGCCCCGCCTCGGCCAGCCCTACTGGAACATGCAGGACGCCTTCCGCGGCCACCTGGTGGTGCTCTGCGACGAGTACACCGCCTCCGATGGCGAAGCCTTTGCCGAAGGCTTCCGCCGCCTGGGCCTGGGCAAGCTCATCGGCACCCGCACCTGGGGCGGCGAGATCTGGCTCTCGTCCTCCAACATCCTCGTGGACCGGGGCATCGCCTCCGCCGCGGAGACCGGCGTCTACGGCCCCGAAGGGGCATGGCTCATCGAAGGCCACGGCGTCGAACCGGACCTCATCGTGGACAACCTGCCCCACGCCACCTTCGGCGGCGCGGACGCCCAGCTCGACGCCGCCATCGCGCATCTGAAAGCGCTCATCGCGAAGGACCCGAGGCCGGTGCCAAAGGCTCCCGCCTATCCCGACATGCGCTGGCCGAAGTAGGGCGACCCGCCGCCTACACTTCGCGCTGTCCCGGCGCCTTCCGGAACGGTGACGCCAGAATGCCCGGCAGCCCGCGCCAATCCCGTTCCTCATAACCGTCCAGGCCCAGGGCGATCTCCTCGGGCTTTTCCCGCAGCCGGAAGGAACCGAAGAGCCGGTCCCACACGGACAGGAAGCTCGTGTAGTTGGAGTCGGTCTCCGGCTGCAGGCGGGAGTGGTGCACGACGTGCATCCAGGGGGTGACGATGAGCCAGCGCAGGCTGCGATCCGCCCAGCCCGGAATGCCGAGGTTGCTGTGGTGGAAGAGGATCACCGGCAGGGGAGACGGTCTCGTAGAGCAGGAGCTCCCGGCAGCTTGATTCCCAGCAGCGGCAGCACCGCGAGGCGCGCGAGAAAGGAGAAAAGCATCTCCACCGTGTGGAAGCGCACGCCGGTGCTGGCGTCCATGTCCGCGCGTCGGAATGGTGCACCGCGTGGAAGCGCCACAGCAGGGGCACGCGGTGGTTGAAGCGGTGCCACCAGTACTGCCAGCAGTCCAGCAGCAGCAGGGCGCCGGCGGCGTGCTGCCAGGCCGGCAGCGCCACGAGGTTCAGCAGGCCGAAGGAATCGCCTGCGCCCAGGCCGTGACCCCCAGGATCCCGAAGGCGAGGCCACCGCGATGGCGCCGTTGATCAACGCCAGCAGAAGGTTTGTCGCGTTGTGGCTGAGGCGTCGGGTGCGGCCGGGATACATGGGCGCCACCGTCTCCACGGTCCAGAGGACCGCCAGCGCGGCGATGGCCAGGACTTGCCGGGCGTGCTGGACGAGGAAGGCCGGAAGGGCTCCCGGCAGGACCATCACAGCGCCCGGACGAGGCAGGCCGCGGCCTGGAAGCGGCGGGCCGGAAGGCTGGAAGGACGGATCTGGAGCATGGTCATCGCGGATCATACGGCACCGGCCGCCCGGAGAACAGGCGGCGCGGCCGGGCTACACTGGGAGGATGCTCGACATCCGGAACATCACCCGCGCCTACGAGCTGGGCGGCGATGAGGCCGGTGTCTTCGGCATCAGCCTTTCCGTGGCCGCCGGGAAGCTGGCGGTGCTGGCGGGACCGTCAGGATCCGGCAAGACCACGCGCCGCAGCTCGCGGGCCTGCTGGATTCCCCCCGATGAAGGCGAGGTGCGCCTCGAAGGCGAGGCCGTCTCCGCCCCTGCCGGAGCGGCAGCGTTGCGCCCTGCGTCTGCACAAGCTGGGCTTCGTCTTCCAGGCCTTCAACCTGGTGCCCGTGCTGGACGCGGTGGAGAACGTCATGCTGCCCCTCCAGCTCCAGGGGCGGAGCGACGGCGAAGCCCGGAAGCTCGCCGCCGCCGCCCTCGACCGGGTGGGGGGGACCGCCTCCATCCACCTGCCCGGCCAGCTCAGCGGCGGCCAGCAGCAGCAGGTGGCCATCGCCCGAGCCTGGCGCCGGAGCCCAAGCTCGTCCTCGCCGACGAGCCCACCGCCAGCCTGGACCACGCCCACGGCGGACCGCTGATGGCCCTCATGAAGGCGCTCTGCGCCGAGCGGGGCCTCAGCTTCCTGGTGGCCAGCCATGACCCTTCCGTCATCGCCACCGCCGACGTGGTGTTCCGGCTGTCCGACGGCCTCCTCACCGGAACGGGAGGTGCGGCCATGACCTGCTGGCCCGCCTCGCCCCTGGCGCCAACGTGCGCCGCAACCGCCGCCGCACGGGGCTCACGCTCCTCGTGATCATCGCCGGAACCATGGCCCTGTGCCTTTCCGGGCGGCTTCATGGCCCAGACCTTCCAGGGCCTCGCCGACGCGGCCATCCGCGGTGGCCTGGGGCACGTGCAGCTCATGCATCCCAAGGCCCTGGAGGGCGACGAAGCCAGAGCCTGAATTCGCGGTTCCCGACGGCGAGGCCGTCGCGGCCAGCTTCGCCAGGATCCGGCGGGGGTCAGGTGCGCCCCGCATCCAGTTCATGGGCCTCCTCAGCAACGCCCGAAAGGCGTGGCTTCCTGGGCACGGCCGTGGATCCGGCGCGGGAGGCGAAGCTCATAGCGGTGCTGGACCGGGTGAAGGACGGCGCCAAGGGCACAAGGGGCGGGTTCCCGCTGGCTCTCGCCGGATCCCGCCGCAAGGGAAGTCCTGCTGGGGGCGGGCCTCGCCCGCAGCCTCGGCGTGGCCGTCGGCGGCTCCCCTCACGCTGATGAGCACCACGAAGGACGGCGCCCTCAATGCGGTGGATGTCGAGGTGGTGGGCCTCCAGGACTTCGGCTTCCAAGAGCCGAACGACCGCTTCCTGAGCGTCAGTCTCGCCACCGCCGGAGCTGCTGGTGGACGCCGGCGGCGCGCGGTCGCGGCTGTCCGTGGTGCTAAAGGATCCGGCGATGCGAGGCCGAGGCGCCACGCCTCGCGCAAGTGGCTGGCGCCAACGTGGCGGGAGCCCTGGATGGACCTCGCCAGCTTCTACCAGCAGGTGAAGCTGCTCTACCTCGCCATCTTCGGCTTCATGGGCCTGGTCCTCTTCCTGGTGGTGCTGCTGGCCACGGCGAACACCCTGCTCATGAGCGTGATGGAGCGCCTCCGGGAGTTCGGGACGCTGCGGGCCGTGGGCCTCCAGCCCGGCCAGCTTCTCGCGCTGCTCCAGTGGGAGGGCGCGATCCTCGGGGCCCTGGGCAGCGCCCTCGGCATCGTGCTCACGCTCCTGCTCCGCGCCGGCGTCAACGCCCTGCACGTCCAGCTGCCGCCGCCCCAGGCCCAGCCACGGCTACGAGCTGAACATCCACGCCGTGCCCATGGTGTACCTCGGCGATTTCCTCGGCCTGCAGCTCACCCTGCAGCTGAGCGCCCTCTTCCCCGCCGAAGGCCGCCAGGCTGCGCATCGTGGAGGCGCTGGGGCATGTCTAGGCCTCGAACCCTTCGTTCTGCGCGATCCTTGCGTG
>JADJVL010000023.1 GCA_016710635.1 Holophagaceae bacterium
AAGCTGGATCGAACCAGCCGTAGGCCGCATCTACCTTGCCATCTGTGAATCCGTAGGCGCCGAAGAGCCGGCCATCCGGGGCGAACTGCAAGGCCGGGACTGGTTCTCCAAAATCAAGATCCCGGATGATGCGACCGGAATCGAGATCGAATTCAGACATCCGATTGTCGAAACGACAAATCAAAGTCTGGGAGTCGGCAGAGATCGCAATGGACCGGTTCACCTTCATCTTTGAGGAGATCTCAAACGAGGCATCGTTCGATCTGCGTGATACGTAGGCGTTTCCCCAATCCACCACCTGGACCTGGTACTCCATATTTTGGGACCAGAACCAGTAGATCACCTTGATAGAGACTTCATTCTCCTTGAGCCGTGACTCGAACCCCGGTTGGAATCCCCCGATGACGAGAGTCTTCGGCGTGGTTGCGAAATAGGCGGGAAGGTGGGGATGAAGACTCAGTGAGAGAACTTCGCCTTTCACGGACTTGGATCCACGCTTGCTTCGGCCCGCGACATTCCAGACCGTAAGATGTCCACCGGAGTCACCTGCAGCCAGGGCTCCTCCATTCCCGGAGAAGAGCAGGGCTTCAACGCTTGCCTTCTCACCCCTTAACACCGCATCCGGGGTGGAGCGGCTCCCGTATGCCTTCAGGGTTCCCTGGAGGAGAGCAGGAAGCACGATGAGTCCGACGAGGGCGGCCCAGGCCACGGGGCCCGCGGATTTCCGAGCCTCAGTTCTCACGTGGCCCATCCTTTGAATTCCAGGACGGTCTCTTTCAGATGCGTAAGCAGGTCGTTATGGGCATACCAGGACAGGGGTGCCATGACACCAAGCGCGAGGATGACCGCTGCGGCAGTCCTCCACTTGGACAGCCCGTGCATTTTCGCAAGGCCTGGAATCAGGAGCGCAGCCAGGGGAACAGCGGTGCCAAGAATGTAGAAAGACTGCTCGTGCAGTGACAAGTTCAGAACCACGAAGGGGACCAGGATCGGAGCGCAGTATGCAGCAGCGCGAAGGGTGCTGGCCATGGTTCCAATGGCCTGCTTGGTCACCGCTCGGAGGGCGCCATGGATGGCTAACCCCCAGGCGAGGAGAACACCGAAGTACCACAAGGGGAAAAGGCCGAAGATCGGGAATATCTCCACACTGTCGAAGCCCCGGGGAGCCCAGCCTGGCCTCGGCTCCGCCTGGATTCCCTGATGAGCGAGGTCGTTCCGATCGCGAGCATCAGGAACATGAGGAGAGTCAAGGGACTCCAGATCACCAAGAAAAACTGAAAGGGTTTGCCAAGGGAATCAGGGCCCTTTCCAATCCGGGCGAAGAACCACACGGGCCGTTTAAAGAAACACACCACGGTGCGTCTGAACCTCCGTCCGAGGGATGGGTATCCGGCCAGGTCTTCCCAGGGCAGCGGTCCATCGTCCCCAGGGTCGGAAGTAATCAGATTAGTTTCCGGTGGCGCGTAGATTTCTGCGTCTTCCATGAAGGTCCGCCCTACTCCTTCGTCTCCAGCTTCTCGTCCGTCTTCAGCAGCCCCCACTTCCCGTCCTGCTTGTCGAACTCGGCGTGCCGGAGCTTGGTCTGGCCGATCTTGGCGCCGGGGTGGAGGAGCTGGAAGACGGGGAAGAGGCCGGTGGGACGGGCGAGGCGGACTTCGTAGGTGGCCTTGGCCTGGTTGCCACGGGTCTCGACGCTGGCGATGCGCTGGAACTCCACGTCCGCGGCGGGGAGCTGGAAGCCCGAGGGCGTGGTCTTGGCGGCGCCGGAGGCCTTGGCGGTAAGAGCGTAGGCGTAGGTCACCTTGGTGCCCTCCTCCTTCGCCGTGATCGCCACGCTGCCGTCCTTCTGGAGCCCGGCGTGGATGGCCTGCAGCTCGGTGAACTTGGCGCTGCCCTTCTCCACGGAGGCGGACCGGGGCACCCGCACCGGCGCCACGGCAGGGTAGTCGGGCTTGATGAGCTTCTCGGCGGTGGAACGGCTGAGGGAGCTGCTGCCGCAGGCGGCGGTCAGGGCCAGGAGGACGGCGGCGGGAAGGAAGGTCAGGCGCATGGCGGCTCCGGCGGGTCCTGGAATGGTGCCACACTGGAGCGATGCTCGTATCCGACCTCGAAACGCGCCTCCTGGCTTCGGTGACCCGCGCGGCGGCGGGGCGGAAGGCCCTGGTCTGCTTTTCCGGCGGCGTGGATTCCACCCTCGTCCTCGCCGCCTGCGTGCGCGCCGGCCTGCCCACCCGGGCCCTCCTGGCGGTGAGTCCCTCCCTGCCCCAGGCGGAGCGCGCCGAGGCCCACCGGCTGGCCGCGGACCTGGGCGCGGAGCTGGAGGAACTGGCCACCACGGAAACCGACCTGCCGGGCTACCGCGCCAACGCCGGGGACCGGTGCTACTACTGCAAGTCGACGCTCTATGGCGTGGCGGAGGCCCTGGCGGCTTCCCGCGGGGAGGACGGCGTCCTCCTGAACGGCACCCAGCTCGACGACCTGGGGGACGTGCGGCCGGGCCTGAAGGCGGCCACGGAGCACGCCGTGAAGTCACCCCTCCTGGACGCCGGCTTCAACAAGGAGGCCGTGCGCCTCCTCGCCCGCGCCTGGGGCCTGGCCAACGCCGACAAGGCCGCGGCGCCCTGCCTGGCCAGCCGCTTTCCCGTCGGCACCGAGGTCACGCCGGAACGCCTGAAGCAGGTGGAGGCCATGGAGGAATTCCTGCGGGTGGCGGGGCTATGGCCTGGCAGGGCCCGCTGGCACGAGAGTGTCGTCCGCCTTGAGCTGGAGCCGGAGGCCATGGCCCGCGCCCTGCGCGAGCCCCTGCGCACGGACCTGGAACGCGCCGCCTGGCGGGCCGGCTTCCGCTTCGCCGCGGTGGACCTCGGCGGCATTCAGAGCGGCAGCCTCGCCAAGGCGATCCTGGAGACCACCCCATGACCGACATCCGGTGGGATCACGCGCGGGAAGCGCGGACCGGCATCCCCGAAGTCATCTTCGGCCGTGGCAAGACCGTGGCCCAGGTGGTGCGGCTCTTCGAGGAGGCGAAGGCCGAGGGCGTCCTCCGCATCGCCACGCAGCTTGGCGAGGCGCACCTGGCGGCCCTGCAGGATCTGGCGGAGGTTGATGCGGAGAGCCGCACCGCTGTGCTCAACCCGCGGCCAGCCCTGGACCAGCCGCCCGTAGGCCTGCTGAGCGGCGGCACCGGCGACATCCCCGTGCTGCGGGAGGCGGAGGCCGTCCTCACGGCCCTGGGGCATCCCGTGCGCACCTTCTTCGATGTCGGCGTCGCAGGTCTGCACCGCCTCCAGGGCGTGATGGACGACGTCCGCGCCTGTCCGGTGCTCATCGTGGCCGCCGGCATGGAAGGCGCGCTGCCCTCCGTGGTGGCGGGCCTCGTGGACGCCCCCGTCATCGCCGTACCCACCAGCATCGGCGCCGGCATCAGCGCCGGCGGCACCGTGGCCCTGCATTCCATGCTGGCCAGCTGCAGCCCAGGCATCGCCGTGGTGAACATCGACAACGGGTTCGGGGCCGCGTGCATGGCCATCAAGATCCTCAACCGGATGCGAGGCGGTTCCAGATAGGCGGAGCGGCATTCCCATCACCCGAGCGCATGGGGCATGAACCATGTGCTGGGTCGGACAAACTCCCCGGTGTGTCAGGGCAAGGGCAGGCATCGGAATCACCCTTCATCCGGCACGGGAATCAACGCCCCGACCCATCCTGCCGCGCTATCGCTTGGCTGCACCTCGGAAAGACACAATTCGCACAAACCGCGAATTGCGCCTTTCCGAGGTGCCTGTTCCAAGGTCAACGGCGTTCGATTCGGGAGGATCTGCTGGGCGAGGCCACGACAGTCCTGAAAGCGTCGACCCGTCACACTGGCTGGGACGAAGACTGGTTTTGGAACAGGCATCCTTTCCAAGTGCGGATCGCGCTTTAGGCGATCCGTGCTTGGGAAGGGTGCACGCAAGCGATAGCGCGCGAGGGGCATGAACCATGTGCTGGGTCTGACGAAATTATGGGTGTGACGAGGCAGAAGCTGGAACTCGCCTCAACCATGATCCGGCACGGGAATCAACAGTCCGACCCATCCTGCCGCGCTGTCGTTTGGCTGCACCTCGGAAAGACACAATTCGCACAGACCGCGAATTGCGCCTTTCCGAGGTGCCTGTTTCAAGGTCAACGGCCTTCGATTCATGCGGATCTGTAGGGCGAGGCCACGACAGTCCTGAAAGCTTCGACCCGCTGCACTCCATGGGACGAAGACTGGTTTTAGAACAGGCACCCTTTCCAAGTGCGGATCGCGCATTGTGCGATCCGTGCTTGGGGAGGGTGCTCGCAAGCGATAGCGCGCGAGGGGCATGAACCATGTATTGGGTCTGACGGAACCCTGGGTGCGGTGAGGCAAAGTCTGGATTCCGCCTCAACCTTGATCCGGCACGGGAATCAACGGCCCGACCCATCCTGCCGCGCTATCGCTTGGCTGCACCTTTGAAAGACACAATTCGCACAACCCGCGAATTGCGCCTTTCCGAGGTGCCTGTTTCAAGGTCAACGGCCTTCGATTCATGCGGATCTGTAGGGCGAGGCCACGACAGTCCTGAAAGCTTCGACCCGCTGCACTCCATGGGACGAAGACTGGTTTTAGAACAGGCACCCTTTCCAAGTGCGGATCGCGCATGTGCGATCCGTGCTTGGAGGGTGCTCGCAAGCGATAGCGCGAGGGGCATGAACCATGTATTGGGTCTGACGGAACCCTGGGTGCGGTGAGGCAAAGTCTGGATTCCGCCTCAACCTTGATCCGGCACGGGAATCAACGGCCCGACCCATCCTGCCGCGCTATCGCTTGGCTGCACCTTTGAAAGACACAATTCGCACAACCCGCGAATTGCGCCTTTCCAAGGTGCCTGTTCCAAAGTCAAAACCATGCCGTCGCCTTTGCTTGGTGGGATGGACAGCCCGGATCATCACCCCTGCGCGTACCCGTCCCCATGCACGTCCATCACGGCCCTTCCCGATGGATCCACCATGTTCTGGAAGGCCGCGTCCCACTTGAGGGCGGTCTCCTGTGCTGCAGGCGACGCTGCGCTCGAAGGGGACGCAGTTGATGGCCGTGGCGGAGGGGAAGTGCTGCTCGAAGATCTGGCGGTAGAGGTAGGCCTCCTTGGTCTCCGGGGTCTTCACGGGGAAGCGCTCCGCGGCGCCGCGGAGCATGCCGTCGCTGATCTCCCGCTCGGCGGTGGCCTTGAGGGCATTGATCCAGGCATAGCCGACGCCGTCGGAGAATTGCTCCTTCTGCCGCCACAGCACCTCGTCGGGGATCATGCCTTCGAAGGCCTTGCGCAGAGGCCACTTCTCGATGGGCTTCGGGTGCTGGGCGTTCCGCGGCAGCTTCACGGCGGGATCCAGCATCATGGCCACGTCCAGGAACTCCCGGTCCAGGAAGGGCACCCGGGCCTCGACGCCCCAGGCGGCGCTGGCCTTGTTGGCGCGGGCGCAGTCGTAGAGGTGCAGCTTGCCCAGCTTGCGGACCGTCTCCTCGTGCAGTTCCTTCGCGTCCGGCGCCTTGTGGAAGTAGAGGTAGCCGCCGAAGATCTCGTCGGCGCCCTCGCCGCTCAGCACCATCTTGATGCCCATGGCGCGGATCTTCCGCATGAGGAGGTACATGGGCGTGGAGGCGCGGATGGTGGTGATGTCGAAGGTCTCCAGGTGCTGGATGACGTCCGACAGGGCGTCCAGGCCCTCCTGCACGGTGAAGTGGATCTCGTGGTGCACTGAACCGATGAAGTCTGCGACCTTACGGGCCGGCGCCAGGTCCGGCGCGCCTTCGAGACCGATGGCGAAGGAGTGCAGGCGCGGCCACCAGGCCGGGGACGCGTCGTCCTCCTCCACCCGCCTTGCACTGTATTTCGCCGCGATGGCGGCGATGATGGAGGAATCCACACCCCCGGAGATCAGCACGCCGTAGGGCACGTCGCACATGAGCTGCCGGTGCACGGCGGCCTCCAGGGCGGCGCGCAGCTTCGCGGGGTCGTAGGGGTCGCTCGGCATGAATCCCGGTTCCGCCCACGCTGGCGCGTAGTAGCGCTGGAAGCCCCGGTCCATGGCGTGGCCCTGCATGAAGTGCCCGGGGGGAAATTCCTTGATGCGCTCACAGATGCCTTCGAGGGCCTTCAGCTCGGAAGCCACGTAGAGGTGCTCCGCCCGGTCCCAGCCGACGTACAGGGGCACGACGCCCATGGGATCCCGGGCGATGAGGAAGGACTTTCGCGCCGGATCGTGGAGGACGAAGGCGAAGATGCCGTTCATGGCGTTGAGGAAGCCTGCGGGGTCCTGCGGCGACTCGTCGTGGAGGTAGAGGATCACCTCACAGTCGGAGCCGGTCTGGAAATCGTGCTCCCCCTTCAGCCCCTGCTGGAGATCCCGGTGGTTGTAGATCTCCCCGTTCACCGCCAGTACCGCGCCGGTGCGCATGTCCTTCAAGGGCTGGGCGCCGTGCTCCACGTCCACGATGGAGAGGCGTTCGTGGCAGAGGACCGCTTGCTCGTCGCTGAACACCCCGCTCCAGTCGGGCCCGCGATGTCTGAGCTTGCGGGCCTGGGCGAGGGCCTGGCGCCGGAGGTCCGGCGGGATGGTCCGGGAGGGATCGAGGTTGAGGATGGCGAGGATGCCGCACATGGGAGCTCCTGATGGTTGGGGGCAGAAAGCAAAACCCCCGATCCGCCTGCGCGAATCGGGGGTGGAAACCGGGGAGTGTCTTGACCTAGCTCAAGCCCTCGCCGGCCCACGCGCGATCCGCGCGAGAGCCGTGGTTATTGCGATTGTTGAGGGCGGAGGTGTTCATGGGACTTTCGAGGAAGGTTCAAGCCTAAGGTGATCGGCGGCACGAAACAAGGGGGACCAGAGAAGGGCTGCCTGCGCCTTCGCTAGACTGGAGGCTCCGCCGGAGCCGACCATGACCACCGCCTTCAACGCCCACCTGGCGCAGCAGCTGGAAACGCTGAGGTCCGAAGGCCTCTTCAAGACCGAGCGGGTCATCACCACGCCCCAGGGCGCGTGGGTGGAGGCCAACGGCAAGCGCGTCATCAATCTGTGCGCCAACAACTACCTGGGCCTGTCGGGCCGGCCGGAACTGGTGGAAGCCGGCAAGGCCGCGCTGGAGCATCACGGCTTCGGACTGAGCTCCGTCCGCTTCATCTGCGGCACCCAGGACGTGCACAAGGAACTGGAGGCGCGCCTCAGCGCCTTCCTGGGCTTCGAGGACACCATCCTTTTCGGCAGCTGCTTCGACGCCAACGGCGGCGTCTTCGAAGCGCTGCTGGGAGAGGAGGACGCCGTCATCAGCGACGCCCTCAACCACGCCTCCATCATTGACGGCATCCGCCTTTGCAAGGCCCAGCGCTTCCGCTACGCCAACTCGGACATGGCGGATCTGGAAGCGAAGCTCGTCGAAGCGTCCAGCGCCCGCTTCAAGCTGGTGGTCACCGATGGCATCTTCTCCATGGACGGCTATATCGCGAAGCTGCCCCTGATCTGCGATCTGGCGGAAAAGTACGGCGCCCTGGTGCTGGTGGACGACAGCCACGCCGTGGGCTTCATGGGCGCGAAGGGTCGCGGCACCCACGAGCATTGCGGCGTCATGGGCCGCGTCCAGCTCGTCACCGGGACCCTTGGCAAGGCCCTGGGCGGCGCGTCGGGGGGCTACGTCTCCGGTTCGAAGGAGGCCATCGAGTGGCTGCGCCAGAAGGCCCGGCCCTACCTCTTCTCCAACACCCTGGCGCCGGTGATCGCCGAGACCAGCCTCACGGTGCTGGAAATGGTGGAGGCGGGAGACGGCCTGCGCGACCGCCTGCGGGCCAACGCCGCCCACTTCCGCGCCGGCATGGGGAAGCTGGGCTTCAACCTCCTGCCCGGCGAGCACCCCATCATCCCCGTCATGCTCTTCGAAGCGCCTCTGGCCCAGGAATTCGCCAAGCGCCTGCTGGACCACGGCGTCTATGTCATCGGCTTCTTCTTCCCCGTGGTGCCCAAAGGCCAGGCCCGCATTCGCACGCAGATGAGCGCCGCCCACAGCATCGAGGACCTGGACCTGGCCATCGCGGCCTTCGCGAAGGTGGGCCGGGAGCTGGGGGTGATTCCCGCCTGAGCCGACCCCGCCGCGGGGATCTGTGAACCCGCGGCGGAGGCGGCTCAGCGTAAGGGAGGCGCCCGGGCGTGGGGCCGCCACCGGGCGGGTGGGCGGCCGACCGGAGGAACAAAGCGGGACATGGCCGGGCTCCGGGAAGGGTGGGGGCTGGAGATGGAGGTGCACGGAGTCCCTCGCAGACGGCCCTCACCCGGAGCCGTCCTCCGCTCGGGGGGCCCTGGCGGTCAAGGTGAGCTGGACTTTCTGCTCCTGGCCCTCCTGGACGATGAAGCTGGCTTTGAGGAGCTGGAAGCCTTCCTTCCGGACCTGGACGGCATAGCTGCCAGGCAGGAGCAGGTCGAAGCGGAAGGCACCGGCGCCGTCGGTGACCAGCAACCGGTCGCCGGGGAGGGCGGAGGAAATGAGGCGCAGGTCGGCGCCTGGGACCGGCCTGCCCGTCGCATCCTTGAGCACCCCGGAGAGGGAGCCGGTGGCGGCGGCCTCCGCCCGCGGGTTCGCGCCGGCGAGGATGAGGCAGGGGACGAGGGCGAGACGGGCGGACAGACCCATGGCGGGCCTCCATGAAGGAAGGGTTGGAAGGGCAGGGCGCTCGGCGGGCTGCAGGAACAGCATCCGGCGGATCGCGGCGACGCACCGTAACGGGTCGGTAACAAGGCCTGCCGGCGGCTCGGAAGGGCCGTCCCATCTGCGATCATGGCCCTGCACCACCCTTTCGGGACTCCCATGGACAAGCAGCGCATCCTCGTGGTCGAAGACGATCCCGCCATCCGCAAGGGCGTGGTGCACAGCCTGCGCTTCAACGGCTACGAGGTGCTGGAGGCCGCGGACGAAGGCGCGGGGCTGAAGGCGGCCGCCCAGCCCTTCGACCTCCTGCTCCTGGACCTGAACCTCCCGGGCGGAGATGGCCTGGAGATCCTGAAGGCCGTGCGCGCCCGCAGCGCCGCGGTGCCCGTGATCATCCTCACGGCCCGGGGCGACGAAGGGGACCGGGTGAAGGGCCTGAAGCTGGGTGCCGACGACTACGTGGTGAAGCCCTTCGGCGCCCTGGAACTGTTGGCCCGCATCGAGGCGGTGCTGCGCCGCTCGCCGTCGCGGCCCGCGGAGGCCCTGCAGATCCCCGTGCCCGGGGCGCTCCTGGACCTCGGCAAGCGTGAGCTCCGCTTCGACGACGGCGGCCGCGCGGACCTCTCGGAACGGGAGGCGGAACTCCTGGCCTTCCTCGCCCGCAACGCCGGCCGCGCCATCAGCCGAGACGAGATCCTGGCCCAGGTGTGGCGCTTGAACCCGGACGCGGTGGAGACCCGCACCGTGGACATGCACATCACGCGCCTGCGGGCCAAGCTGCGGGACGACGCCGGGGAGCCCCGCATCATCCTCACCCTGCGCGGACGCGGCTACGCCTTCGCGGAGCAGAGGAAGGACCCGGCGCCGTGAAGGGTCTCCTCCGCCCCTGGGTGCTCTACGCCCTCGCCCTGCTCCTGGGCCTCGGCGCCATGGGCTGGATCACCCGCACCGCCATGCGGACGGAGCGTGCCGAGCAGGTGGCGCGGCAGAAGGCGACCCAGACGGAAAAGGTGCGCCTGGCCCTGTGGCGGATGGATTCCACCATGGCCCTCTTCCTGTCGCCGGAAGCGGCGCGGCCCTGGTCCGACTACCGGGCCTTCCACCCGGCGGACCGCGCCTTCAGCCGCACGGGCCGGACGGGCGGTGGCGGCGAGCTGCTCATCCCCTCGCCCTTCCTCGTCTCCGACGATGCCCTGGTGCTCCTGCGCTTCCAGATGGACGGTCCTGGCCGCGTCACCGCGCCGCTCGTGCCCGGCCCGGAATACCGGGAACTGGCTTCCGGGATCGCCGGCATGGCGGAGCGCCGCCGGCTGGCCGAAGGCCGTCTGCGGGAGATCCAGGGACGGTTGACCTGGGATTCGGTGCGGGCGGCCGTGCTTCGCCACGGCGGCGTGCTCTTCACCGCCCAGCAGATGCAGGAGCTGCAGGACCGTACGCGGCAGCGCAGTCCCGGTTCCCCGGCTTCCCTGCGCATCGCGTCCCCCTTCCAGGTCTTCCAGCTCGCGTGGACGCCATTCTGGGAAGGCGACATGCTGCTGCTGGTCCGGCAGGTCTGGGTGGGTGGCCGGGAAATGCTCCAGGGCTGCTGGCTGGACTGGAACGCCCTGCAGGAAGTCCTGATGAGCACCATCCGCGATTTCTTTCCGGGGGCGGCCCTGAGGCCGGCCCAGGCCGGCGAGGGAGCTGACGCGCCAGGCCGCCTCAGTTCCCTGCCGGTGCGGCTGGTGCCGGGGGGGCCGGCGGTGGCGCCGGGCCTGAGCGCCGCGTCGAAGGCCGCCCTGCTCGCCGGCTGGACCTTCGCGCTGCTGGGCGCCCTGGCCGGGGCCCTGGTGCTCGCCCGCGCCACGGTCCTGAGCGAACGGCGCGGCGCCTTCGCCTCCGCCGTGGCCCACGAACTGCGCACGCCCCTCACCACCTTCAAGCTCTACACGGAACTGCTGGCCCACGGCATGGTCACCGGCGAGGCCGAGCAGCGGGAACTGCACCAGACCCTGCTGATGGAGGCCGACCGCCTGGATCACCTGGTCAAGAATGTGCTGGCCTATGCCCGCCTGGAATCGAACCGGGGCGTGAATCTGGCGGACATCCTCGCAGGGGAGCTGCTGGACCGTCTGGAGACGCGGCTTGCCGAACGGGCGCGACAGGGCGGTCTTGTCCTGGAGCGGGTTGAACCCCCCGAACTCCGGGCCCTCGTCCTGCACACGGATGCGCTGGTGGTGGAGCAGATCCTCTACAACCTGGTGGACAACGCCTGCAAGTACGCCGGTGGCGCCGGGGACCGCCGCGTGCGTCTGGAACTGGCGCTGGAGGACGGCTCGCTCGTCCTGCGGGTGCGGGATCAGGGCCCCGGCATCCCGGCCCATGAGCGCAAGCGCCTCTTCCGGCCCTTCCAGAAGCTCGGACCCAAGGAGGCCCGTGCCGCGCCCGGCGTCGGGCTGGGCCTGGCGCTTTGCAAAAGGTTGGCCCGGATGCTGGGAGGCGACCTGGACTATGAACCAGCCGCGGGGGGCGCCTGTTTCGCCCTGAGGCTGCCGGTGCGGACCTAAGGCCCGCACCTGCCGGGTCAGGGTTTCGGCGCGGGGAGGAATTCTGCGGGGATGGGGTGGCCGGCGTCCTCGGACATCCAAAGGACGCTGGCGATCCACCAGCGCCGGCCATCGAAATAGAGCTCGATGGAGTTCACGCCGCGAGAGCTCTGCGTCTCCGCGCCGAGTCCGAACTCGGTCTCGTAGGTGGAATCGATGTGGGCGATGTGGCCGTAGCGGCGGGTGACCCGATGGATCTCGCGCTCCTGGAAGCCACGGCGGATGAGTGCCTCGGTCCCCTCCACGAGCTTCTGGTGGTCCCAGGACTCGGCTTCGATCCGCCCCGTGGTGGCCGAGGTGCCTGTGGCGATGAAGCGGATCCAGGGCACGTAGAGGGACCTGTCCCGGGCCCACTGTCGAGGCGCGTCCGGGGCGATGTTCACCACTTCATAGAACGCGCGCATCAGGCCATCGATGGAGTCGACGTCCCCGGGCCTCGGCGGTTCAGAAACCACAGGGAACGGATTGGGCGTGGGCCGGGCATGACAGCCGGCGAGGAGGGCAACGAGGAGCGCGCCTTGCAGGGATCGGTTTCGCATCCAGGGAAGATCAGGGCCCGTCCCGGGCACCGCTGTCATAAACTTGCGCCCATGGTCTGGGACCTGGAACCGAGCATCCGCCCCCTGCTCCGCACGGGAAGGCTGTTCGTCGGCGAATGGAAGTGCCCTGGCGAGCGCCGGCCCTGGGCGCGGGAGACCAGCCCAAGCCTCGAAGTGGAGTTTCCGCGAACGGGAATGCACCTGCGGTCCATCGCGGGGAGGCGCACCGTGGTGGACCCCTGTCGATACCTCGTCCACCAGCCAGGCGAGGAGTACCTGATGGCCTCCCCCAGTGGCCGGCCCCAGCAGAGCACCATCCTGCGACTCACGGGTGAAGGCATCGAGGCTCTCGGGATCAGCCCCGGCTCAGGGACGTACCGGATCCAGCCGGCCATCGCGCTTCTCCACGCAGCCTTCCTGGCCGAACCCGACCCACTGGGTGCGGAGGAACTGGCTGGCGCCCTCGTGGAACAGGCCCTGCGCCAAGCGGCCGGAGTGCCCCGGCGGTCGGGCACCACCCCGCTTCCTCCTTCCTGGCGGCGCCTCGCCGCGGACCTGGAGGAGGTCATCGCGCTGCGTTATTCCGAACGGCTCACCCTTGAGGACCTCGCGGGTGGCTGCGGTGTTTCCCCCTTCCATGCCAGCCGGGTCTTCCGTGCGGTCACGGGCACCACGATCCACCAACACCTCAACCAGGCGCGGCTGCGGGCGGCGCTCCTCGCCATGCGCGCGGAGGCCGGCAAACTGTCCTCGCTGGCCCTGAACCTGGGCTTTTCCTCCCACAGCCATTTCACGTTTGCGTTCCGTAAGGAATACGGCCGGAGTCCTGCCGCCTGGCTCGCCGGACCCAAGCCTCCACATGCGGGAGGGTGACGCACCGCACCTTGGTTTGGACCGGGCCCTGGGAAAGTGGTCAAATACCCGGTCGGAGGCGCCCATGAAGGCCCTGTTGAAAGCCAAGCGCGAGGAAGGCATCTGGATGGACGACGTGCCGGTGCCGGCGGTGGGCGTCCACGACGTGATGATCCGCATCCAGAAGTCGGCCATCTGCGGCACCGACGTGCACATCTACAACTGGGACGAGTGGAGCCAGAAGACCATCCCCGTGCCCATGGTGGTGGGCCACGAATATTTCGGGATCGTCGAGAAGGTGGGCATCGAAGTCGAAGCCTTCAAGCCCGGGGACCGGGTGAGCGGGGAAGGGCACCTCACCTGCGGCTTCTGCCGCAACTGCCGCGCCGGCAAGCGCCACCTCTGCCGCAACACCAAGGGCGTGGGCGTGAACCGCCCGGGCTCCTTCGCCGAATTCCTGGTGATCGACGCGGAGAACGCCTACCACATCCCCGACAACATCCCCGACGAGATGGCCGCCATCTTCGATCCCTTCGGCAATGCCACCCACACGGCCTTGTCGTTCGATCTTGTCGGAGAGGATGTCCTCATCACCGGCGCCGGCCCCATCGGCATCATGGCCGTGGCCATCGCGCGGCACGTGGGGGCGCGCCACGTGGTCATCACCGACGTGAACGAGTACCGCCTGGGCCTGGCGAAGCGGATGGGCGCCACCGCGGCGGTGAACGTCACCACCACCGACCTCAAGCAGGTCATGCAGGACCTGGGCATGACCGAAGGCTTCGACGTGGGCATGGAGATGAGCGGCAACGGCCGCGCCTTCCGCCAGATGCTGGAGGTCATGAATCACGGCGGCCACATCGCCATGCTGGGCATCATGCCCGGCCAGGAGGCCATCGACTGGGGCCAGATCGTCTTCAAGGGCCTCGTGGTGAAGGGTGTCTACGGCCGGGAGATGTTCGAGACCTGGTACAAGATGGTCGCCATGCTCCAGAGCGGCCTGGACCTGAGCCCCATCATCACCCACCGCTTCGGGATCGATGATTTCCAGAAGGGATTCGACGCCATGCGGAGCGGGCAGAGCGGGAAGGTCATCCTGGACTGGACGAAGGCTTAGGCCCGGCCCAGTGATTTCACGGCATCTCGCCCTCCTCCGCGGCATCAACGTCGGCGGCAAGCACAAGCTGCCTATGAAGGAACTGGTGGCGATCTTCGAAGCCGCCGGCGCCAAGGACGTCCGCACCCTCATCCAGAGCGGCAACGTGGTTTTCGCGGCGGACGCGAAGCTGGCCAAGCGCATTCCAGGCCTCGTGGAGGCTGAGATCCAGGAGCGCTTCGGCTTTCCCGCACCGGTGGTGCTCTGCTCTGCGGCGGAGGTCGCTGTTGCCATGGACCGCTCGCCCTTCCGGTCGAAGGGCATCTCCGAGGACGCGCTGCACCTCATGTTCCTGAAGGACGCCCCCGATACCGCGAAGGCGAAGGCCCTGGGCACGAGCCCCTTCCCGCCGGACGGCTTCGTCCTCCAGGGCCGCACGATCCACCTCCACCTCCCCAACGGCGTCGCGGACACGAAGCTCACCAACGCCTGGTTCGACAGCCGCTTGAATACCGTCTGCACCGGGCGGAACTGGCGAACGATGACGAAGCTGCGGGCGCTGCTGGAGGGCCAGGCCTGAACTGGCCTTGATACTTTCTTGATGTACCGGCGCCGCACCTTGAGGCCGTTTTGATCCCGGACTTCCTACGCTTCTTCCTGAACCAGGGGAGCAGGCGACGTGATCGACCGAACGGGAATCCAGGCACTGGCCTTCGCAGGTCTCTGCGCCGGAGGGCTGCGGGGGCAGGCTCCGACCGCCGCGGAGACGCCGACCCACACCCTCAGCGCCAATGTCATGCTGGCCAGCCAGTACCTGTTTCGGGGGCTTTCCCAGACCGATCGCCGGCCCGCCCTCCAGGGGGGCTTCGATTACGCTCACGCCACGGGCTTCTATGCCGGCGTCTGGGGCTCCAACATCAGCTGGATCGGCGACTTCAACCCGGGCGCCACCGTGGGCCTGGAGATGGACGCCTACCTTGGTGTGCGGAGGCAGGCGGGGGAACACTGGACCTGGGATCTCGGCTTCATCCACTACGCCTATCCCGGCACCTATCCAGCGGCCCCTTCCGGTGGGACGGTTCGCGCCGACACCGATGAACTCTACGGGGCGCTGGCCTGGCGGGTCGTCACGGTGAAGTACTCCCATGCCCTGGGGGATGTGTTCGGCGTTCCCCACGCGAAGCACACCTCCTACCTCGAAGCCTCCATCGCGGTGCCCCTTGGGGAGCGCCTCACGCTGAACCTGCACGGGGGGCGGCAGGCCTACCAGGGCCACGCGAACGGGGCTTCCAACCGGAGCTACAGCTACTCGGACTGGAAGGCCGAACTGGCCTGGGCCAGCGCGCTGGGCTGGTCCGCCGGGGCCGGCTATTCCGGCACCGACGCCCTCGAGGCCTTCTACACGCCCACGGCCACGGGCCGCTTCATCGGCGAAGGCCAGTTCTACGGCTTCGTGAAGCGGAACCTATGACCCCCTTTTGTTCCGGAGGCAGCGCCCATGCCCAGATCCTGTGACGACGCCCGCGTCCAGCCCCGCTGAGGATTCGAGATCCCATGCTTCCGCGGCCCTCGTTCCAGCTCCGGTTCCTCTGCCTCTCCCTGGGACTGGGGGCCCTGTGCGCCCAGACGATCGCCGGACTGCGCACGGAAGGGCGGCATGCGAACCACCACGATGCCTGGGCCCCGGACCTCCACAGGACTGAAAGCAGCCTGAACCTCGCCCTCCTCGTGAAGTCCTGAACCATGCCGCGCCAAATCCTGCTTCTCCTCTCGACCTTTCTCGGCCTCTGGGGCACCTGGAGCGCCCGGAAGAGCCAGCCCGGGGAGCGCCTTCCGCTCCTCGCCGTGGCCTGGCTGCCGGTTCTCGCGGGGCTGCTGTCCCTCTTCTTCCCCCAGGAGTGAGCTCCCCATGCAACCCATGACCCTGGCCGCCGCCCTTCTCGCCCTCGGCCTTCTCGCCTATCTCGCCTTCGCCCTGCTGAGGCCGGAGAAGTTCCAATGACCCACGCCTGGCTCCAGAACCTCATGTATCTCGCCCTCCTGCTGGGGCTGGCCTTCCCGCTGGGGACCTACATGGGGAAGGTGCTGGACGGGGAGCGCACCTTCCTCCAGCCCGTGCTCGGTCCCCTCGAGCGCGGCCTGTACCGCCTCATGGGCATCCGGGGCGATGAGGAGATGGGCTGGGCGGCCTATGGCTGGGTCATCACCCTGCTCAAACTGCTCGGCTTCGCCGCGGTCTTCCTGCTCATGAAGGCACAGGGCCGCCTGCCCCTGAACCCGGAGCACCTGCCCGGGACGGTCACGGACTTGGCCTTCAACACCGCCGTCAGCTTCATGACCAACACCAACTGGCAGGCCTACGGCGGCGAAAGCACCATGAGCTATCTCACCCAGATGCTGGGGCTCACGGTGCAGAACTTCCTGTCCGCCGCCACGGGCATCGCCGTGCTGACGGCCCTGGTCCGCGGGCTCATGCGCCGCAACGCCGAGACTCTGGGCAACGCCTTCGTGGACGTTACCCGCGCGACGGTCTACATCCTGCTGCCCCTCTCCCTGGTCTTCGCCCTCTTCCTCGTCTCCCAGGGCGTGATCCAAAACCTTTCTGCCTACGTCCACACGGCCTCGGGCCAGGTGCTGGCCATGGGGCCGGCGGCCTCCCAGGTCGCCATCAAGATGCTGGGCACCAACGGCGGCGGCTTCTTCGGCGCCAACGCCGCCCATCCCTTCGAGAACAGCACGCCCCTCTCCAACTTCATCCAGACCCTGAGCATCCTCCTCATCCCGGCGGGGCTCGTGGTGAGCTTCGGCCGGATGGTGAAGGACGCCCGCCAGGGCCGGGCCATTCTGGCCGCCATGAGCGTGATCTTCGTCGCGGCCCTGGCGGTCTGCACCCATTTCGAAGTGAGCGGGAATCCCGCGCTGGCCCGCGCCGGGGCCGACCAGATCGCCACCGCCACCAACGCTGGTGGGAACCTGGAGGGCAAAGAGCTGCGTTTCGGCGCCGGTCCTTCCGCCCTCTGGGCCACCGCCACCACGGCCGCCTCCAATGGCTCCGTGAACGCCATGCATGATTCCTTCACGCCCATGGGCGGCCTCGTCCCCCTTTGGCTCATCCAGCTCGGCGAAGTCGTTTTCGGCGGTGTGGGCTCGGGCCTCTACGGGATGCTGATGTTCGTGTTCGTGGGCGTCTTCATCGGCGGACTCATGGTGGGCCGGACGCCGGAGTACCTGGGCAAGAAGGTGGAAGCCTTCGAGATGAAGATGGCCTCCCTGGCGATCCTCATCCCCTGCGCCGCCGTGCTCCTCGGGGCCGCGGTCTCCGTCGTCTCGACGGCCGGGGTCGCCACCGTCAGCAATCCGGGACCCCACGGCTTCACCCAGATCCTCTACGCCTGGAGCAGCGCCGCCAACAACAACGGCAGCGCATTCGGAGGCCTGGGCGTCAACACGCCGTTCTACAACGCCGGACTGGCCGTCGCCATGCTGCTGGGCCGCTTCGGCGTGATCTGGCCGGTGCTGGCCCTGGCCGGAGCCCTGGCCCGAAAGAAGCACACGCCGGGGAGCGCAGGCACCCTGCCCACTCACACGCCACTCTTCGTGGGCGTGCTGGTGGGGGCCGTGCTTCTGGTCGGTGCTCTCACCTTTCTGCCCTCCCTCGCCCTCGGGCCCATTGCCGAACATCTCGCCCTGCGCTGAGGAAGCCATGACCTCCCATTCCCGCCAGACCGCAGAAGCCCGTCCCCTCCTCGAACCCGCCATCGTGAAGCGGGCGGCAGGGGACGCCTTCCGGAAGCTGAACCCCGTGCACCAGCTGCGCAATCCGGTGATGTTCACGGTGTGGATCTGCAGCGCCTTCACCACCGCCCTCTGGGTCGAGGCCCTGGCGGGGAAGGGCGAAGCCCGGCCGGGCTTCATCCTGGCCATCGCGTTGTGGCTCTGGTTCACCGTGCTCTTCGCCAATTTCGCGGAGGCCATGGCGGAGGGTCGGGGCAAGGCCCAGGCCGACAGCCTGCGCCGGGCCAAGAAGGACATCACGGCCAAGAAGCTCGCCTCGACCGACCGCGCCAGCGCCCGGGACCTGCTGCCCGCCTCCATGCTGCGCCTGGGCGACCTGGTGCTGGTGGAGGCCGGGGACACGATTCCCGGCGATGGCGAAGTCATCGAAGGCATCGCCTCCGTCAACGAGAGCGCCATCACCGGCGAGAGCGCCCCGGTGATCCGGGAAAGCGGCGGCGACCGCTCCGCCGTCACCGGCGGCACCCTGGTCCTGTCGGATTGGATCGTGGTGCGGATCAGCGCCAACCCCGGGGAGAGCTTTCTGGACCGCATGATCGCCATGGTCGAAGGTGCCAAGCGGCAGAAGACCCCCAACGAGATCGCCCTCGACATCCTCCTGGCGGGCCTCACCATCATCTTCCTCCTGGCCACCGCCACGCTGCTGCCCTTCTCGCTCTTCAGCGTGAAGGCCGCAGGCCAGGGCACGCCCATCACCCTCACGGTCCTCGTGGCCCTCCTGGTCTGCCTCATCCCCACCACCATCGGCGGCCTGCTGAGCGCCATCGGCATCGCCGGCATGGACCGGATGATCCAGGCCAACGTCATCGCCACCTCGGGCCGGGCCGTGGAGGCCGCCGGGGACGTGGACGTGCTCCTGCTGGACAAGACCGGCACCATCACCCTGGGCAACCGGGAGGCCGTCGCCTTCCTGCCCGCCGGGGGCGTCAACATCAAGGACCTGGCGGACGCGGCGCAGCTTTCGTCCCTCGCCGACGAGACGCCGGAGGGCCGGAGCATCGTGGTCCTCGCCAAGGCGCAGCATGGCCTGCGGGAGCGGGACCTCCACGCCCTGGACGCCCACTTCGTGCCCTTCACCGCCCAGACCCGCATGAGCGGCGTGAACATCCTCCGGGAAGGGGGCAGTCGGGAGGTCCGCAAAGGCGCAGCCGCCTCCATCGAGGATTTCGTCAAGGCCAGGGGCGGATGCTTCCCCGAGGACCTGCGCCGCACCGTGGACCAGGTCGCCATGGCCGGCGGCACGCCCCTCGTGGTGGCGGACGGCGCCCAGGCCCTGGGCGTGATCCACCTCAAGGACATCGTGAAGGGCGGCATCAAGGAGCGCTTCGGCGAGCTGCGGGGCATGGGCATCAAGACCGTGATGATCACCGGCGACAACCCTCTCACCGCCGCCGCCATCGCCGCCGAGGCCGGCGTGGACGACTTCCTCGCCCAGGCCACGCCGGAGGCCAAGCTGAAGCTCATCCGGGAGTACCAGGCCGGCGGTCGGCTGGTGGCCATGACCGGGGACGGCACCAACGACGCGCCGGCCCTGGCCCAGGCGGACGTGGCGGTGGCCATGAACTCCGGCACCCAGGCCGCCAAGGAGGCCGGGAACATGGTGGACCTGGACTCCAACCCCACGAAGCTCATCGAGATCGTGGAGATCGGCAAGCAGCTCCTCATGACCCGGGGCTCCCTCACCACCTTCAGCATCGCCAACGACGTCGCGAAGTATTTCGCCATCCTGCCGGCGGCCTTCGTCGCCACCTACCCGGCCCTGGGGGCGCTGAACGTCATGGGCCTCCACAGCCCGGAAAGCGCCATCCTCTCGGCGGTGATCTTCAACGCCCTGATCATCGTCGTGCTCATCCCCCTGGCCCTGCGGGGCGTGAAGTACCGCCCGATGGGCGCGGCGGCGCTGCTGCAGCGCAACCTGCTGGTCTACGGGCTCGGCGGGCTGGTGGTGCCTTTCGCCGGCATCAAGCTCATCGACCTGATTCTCGTCGCCCTGCGATTCACTGTCTGAGGACCCACCCATGAACCTGCATCTGCGTCCCGCCCTCGTCGCCTTCCTGGCCCTCAGCGTCCTCACGGGCCTGGCCTACCCGCTCCTGGTCACCGGCCTCGCCAAGGCCATGTTTCCGCATCGGGCCGAGGGCAGCCTCATCCGCAAGGATGGAAAAGTGATCGGATCCGAACTCATCGGCCAGTCCTTCACGGATCCAGGTCACTTCTGGGGCCGGCCCTCCGCCACCGCGGGGCCGGACGGGAAGCCCCTCCCCTGCAACGCGGCCAATAGTGGCGGCAGCAATCTGGCCGCAAGCAATCCCGACCTGGGAAGGCCGTGGCGGAACGCATCGCGGCGCTGCGTGCCGCCGATCCGGCGAGCCCGGGGCCCGTGCCCGTGGACCTCGTCACCGCCTCCGCCAGTGGCCTCGATCCCCACATCAGCCCCGCCGCGGCCCTTTTCCAGGTGCACCGCGTCGCCAAGGTGAGAGGGCTGGACGAGGCCAAGGTGAGATCCCTGGTGGCGGTCCACACGGAAGGGCCGCAGCTGGGCTTCCTCGGCGAAGCCAGGGTGAACGTCCTGAAACTGAACCTGGCCCTCGAGGCCGCCCAGTAAGCTGGGAGCGTGACTTCCGAACGCCCCGATCCCGATGCCCTGCTCCGCAAGGTGCAGGACGAGGAGACCCGCGCCCAGCGCGCCAAACTGAAGGTGTTCTTCGGCGCATCCCCTGGCGTCGGCAAGACCTACGCGATGCTCTCCGAAGCCCGGGAGCGGAAGGCCATGGGCGTGGACGTGGTCATCGGCGTGGTGGAGACCCACGGCCGCTCGGAGACCGCGGCCCTGGTGGAGGGCTTCGAAAGCGTCCCGCCCCGGGAGCTGCCCTACCGCGGCATCTTCATGCAGGAATTCGATCTCGAGGCCGCCAAGCGGCGGAAGCCCCACCTCATCCTCATGGACGAGCTGGCTCATACAAACGTGCAGGGTTCCCGCCACGAGAAGCGCTGGCAGGACGTGCTGGACCTGCTGGACGCGGGAATCGACGTCTATACCACCATCAACGTGCAGCATATGGAAAGCCTGCGGGACGTGGTGGCCCAGATCACGGGCATCATCGTGCGCGAATCCGTGCCGGACACGGTGCTGGAACGGGCGGACGAGTTCGAGCTGGTGGACCTCCCGCCGGAGGACCTGCTCCAGCGGCTCCGGGAAGGCAAGGTCTATGTCCCCGACCAGGCGCGCCATGCCCTGGACCGCTTCTTCCGCAAGGGAAACCTGCTGGCCCTGCGGGAGCTGGCCCTGCGCCAGACCGCCCAGAACGTGGATGCCCAGATGCGCCGCTACATGGCCAGCGAAGGCATCCAGAAGACCTGGGGCGCCGGGGACCGCCTGCTGGTCTGCGTGGGCCCCCACCAGCTCTCCGTGCGCCTGGTGCGCGCCACCCGGCGGCTGGCGGCCACCCTCGGCGGCTCCTGGGTGGCCCTCTATGTGGAAACGGCCCGCCACCTCCGCTACGCCCCGGAGGATCAGGCGCGCATCGAGGCCCACCTGCGCCTCGCGGAGCAGCTGGGGGCGGAGACGGCAGTCATCGAGGGCGGGACAGCCATCGGCCCCGACATCCTCCGCTTCGCCCGGGAGCACAACATCACCAAGATCGTGGTGGGCAAGCCCGCCCGCCCGCGGCTCAGGGAACTGCTGCGCGGCTCCCTCGTGGACGAGCTGATCCGGAACAGCGGGGACATCGATGTCTTCGTCATCACCGGGGACGAGGGGCAGGAGGCCGCCCGGCCCGCCCTGGAGCCCCGGGCCCGGGAACCCTGGACCGCCTGGCTCTGGGCGGTGTTCATGGTGACGGCGGCCTCCACGGTGGGCCTGCTCCTCTTCCGCCGCACGGAGCTCGCCGACCTCGTCATGCTCTACGTCCTCGGCATCGCCCTGGTGGCGGCCCGGCACGGGCGGAGGCCCTCCCTGCTGGCGTCGTTCCTCAGCGTGGCGGCTTTCGACTTCCTCTTCATCCCGCCCTACCACACCTTCGCCGTGGGGGACTTCCGGCACATCGGCACCTTCGCCATCCTCATGTTCACGGGGTGGCTCATCGGCACCCTGACCGAACGCATCCGCCAGCAGGCCCGCCTGGCCCGCGTCCGGGAGCAGCGCACGGGCGCCCTGCTCAGGCTCAGCAAGGAACTGGCCGCCAGCGCCGGCTCCATGGAACTCGTGGAATCCGCCATCCACAGCGTGGCCGCCCAGTTCCACACCGAGGCCGTCATCCTGCTCCCGGACGCCAACCGCCGCCTGGCGGCGCCCCGGAAGGCGCCGGCCTTCGCCTTCACGGACCAGGAGCAGGGCGTGGCCCAGTGGGTCTTCGAGCACGGCGAGCCCGGCGGCCGGGGAACCGCCACCCTGCCGGGCTCCCGGGCCACCTACCTGCCCCTGCGGGCGAGCGGCGGCATCGTCGGCGTGATGGGCGTGCTGCCGGAAGGCGAAGCCCAGTGGACGGAACCGGACCAGCGCACCCTGCTGGAGGCCTTCGCCAGCCAGACGGCCCTGGCGGTGGAGCGCCTCCACCTGGCCGCGCGCCACGAGGACGCGCGGCGGCGCATGGACGAGGAACAGCTGCGGAATACCCTGCTCAGTTCCGTATCCCACGACCTGCGCACGCCCCTGGGCGCCATCACCGGCGCCGCCAGCACCCTGCTGGAGCAAGGGGAGGCCATTCCCGAGGCGACCCAGCGGGAGCTCTTCAGGTCCATCCAGGACGAGGCCCAGCGCATGCACCGCCTGGTCACCAACCTGCTGGACATCACCCGGCTGGAATCCGGCGCCGTGGTGGTGCGGAAGGCCTGGACGCCCCTGGAGGAGGTGGTGGGCCTCGCCCTCAACCGCACCGAACAGTCGCTCGCCGGCCGGCCGGTGAAGGTGGAGCTGCCTCCGGACCTGCCCCTGGTGCCCCTGGACGAGGTGCTTCTGAGCCAGGTGCTGGTGAACCTTCTGGAGAACGCTGGGAAGCACACGCCGCCGGGGACCCCCGTCGAGGTGCGCGCCTGGTCCACGGGCGCAGCGGTCACCCTGGTGGTGGCGGACGGCGGCCCGGGCCTGGTGGAGGGGGAGGAGGAGCGCATCTTCGACAAGCTGGTGCGCGGCTCGCGGCACGGTGGGGAGCCGGGTGCGGGTCTTGGCCTGGCCATCTGCCGGGCCATCGTGGAAGCCCACGGGGGCCGGATCCAGGCGGCCAACCGCTCCCAGGGGGGCGCCCAGTTCCTGGTGACGCTGCCTCTGGACGGCGCGCCGCCGGAACTCCCGACGGAATCCGAGGAGGGCGTGGAATGACCGCGGGCCCGCTGGTGCTGCTCATCGAGGACGAGGCCCAGATGCGCCGCTTCCTGCGGGCGGCGCTCGAAAGCCACGGCTTTCGCTTCCTAGAGGCCGTCACGGCCCAGGAAGGGACCGCCCTGGCCACCAGCCACAACCCCGACGTGATCCTCCTGGACCTGGGCCTGCCGGACCTGGACGGCCTGGAGCTCGCGCGGCGCCTCCGGGAATGGTCCACCACGCCCATCATCGTCATCTCCGCACGGGGCCAGGAGGAGGACAAGGTGGGCGCCCTGGACGCCGGCGCCGACGACTACCTCACCAAGCCCTTCGGGACCGGGGAGCTGCTGGCCCGGATCCGTGTGGCCCTCCGGCACTCGGCCCTCGCGGCGGAAGGCCGGGAAAGCCCGGTCTTCGAGACCTCCCATTGGCGCCTCGACCAGGCCCGCCGGGAAGTCACCGTCCGGGGCGAAGTGGTCCACCTCACGCCCCTCGAGTACAAGCTCCTCGCCACCCTCGTGCGCCACGCCGGCAGGGTGCTGACCCACCACCAGCTCCTGCGGGAGGTCTGGGGCCACGGCAGCGCGCAGCCCCACTACCTGCGGGTCTACATGGCCCAGCTCCGCCACAAGCTCGAGGAGGATCCGGCGCGGCCCCAGTGCTTCCTGACGGAGCCGGGGGTCGGCTACCGCCTGCGCTGGCCTTGACCAGCTGCCTCCCTCAACGCACTGGCTGGGGCCCCGGGATCACCGGCAGCATGCCGTTGCCGATGACTTCGCCGTCCTTGATCATCACGTCCGCGCCGGCGTCCAGACCGCCGGGAGCCAGGTCGCGGCCCAGGCAGACGAGGTGGTAGGCGTCGAGGCGGGTGTTGAAGTGCTGGGTGATGTTGCCGCGGCGGTCCCGCACCTCCTCCACCGGATTGGCCACGTAGGGCCGGTAGAGGAAGGGGTGGTTCCAGGGCGTCTCGGGCACCTGGTCGAGGTATTCGGGCACCAGCTCGGCGAGGGTGAAGGGGTACTCGTTGCGCTTGGCCTTGTAGCGGGCCAGGGCGTCGGCGATGCGCTTAAGGGAGCCGGAGACCTGCTGGCCCTCCCGCTGCTGGTCCTCCTTCATGTTCGTGTTGATGATGAAGAGGTCCTTCACCGCCCGGCGCCCCGCATCCGTGTCCCGATACTTCTCCGCGAGCTTCTCCAGGATGGCCTTGCCTTCGTCGGCCTTGCCCTTGCCTGCCAGGGCCTTGCTTTCCTCGTAGAGGCGGTCCGGCAGGCGCGGATCCTCCGAATCGCAGGCCACCGCCAGCAGCAGCAGCGCGGCAAGGGCCAAGGCTCGGGATCGCATGGGTGAACGCTAGCACCGATCCGCGGAGGGTTGAAGGGGCCCGGAGCCTGGTGAAGCCCGGGCCCGGCTCCGCCCTTGATAAGCTCAAGGCCGGGAGGCTTCATGCTGGACAGGCCCATGCTGGTGGGAATCGTGGGGGGCTCGGGGAGCGGCAAGACCTCCGTGGCGCGGGAGCTGGTGCGCCGGGTGAAGAAGGCCGGCACCGAAGCCCTGCTCCTGGACATGGACGCGTACTACGCGCCCCTGGAAATCGTCCGCGGCCGCTTCGAGGGCCGGGAGGTGAACTGGGACCATCCCCACGCCTTCGACCTGGAACTCATGGCCACCCACCTCGCCGCCCTCCACCGCGGGGAGCCCATCCGCAAGCCCAAGTACGATTTCACCGTGTCCGACCGGGTGGGCTGGGAGGAGCCCGTGGCCGCCGCCGACGTGGTGATCCTCGAAGGCCTGCTCTTCCTCGCCCTGCCGGAACTCCGCGAGCTGCTGGACGTGAAGGTCTTCGTGGACACGGACGCCGACATCCGCATCCTGCGCCGCATCCAGCGCGACACCCAGGAGCGGGGTCGCAGCCTGCAGAGCGTCATCGAGCAGTACCAGAACAGCGTGCGGCCCATGCACCTCGAGTTCGTGGAGCCCAGCAAGCGCTGGGCGGACCTCATCGTGCCCACGGGGGTGGAGAACCGCCGGGCCATCGAGATGATCGCCCACCACGTCCTGAGCCGGGTCCGCGGCCAGCGGGGCGCCGACCATGCCTGAGGTCATCCATCTGGAGCCCGAGGCGTTCCGGGACCTGCCGCCGGAGGCCCAGGTCGTGGATGTGCGGGAGGAGTGGGAGTGGGCGCTGGGGCACCTGCCCCGGGCCGTGCACATTCCCCTGGGCCAGCTCATGGCGCGCTGCGACGAGCTGGATCCCGGGCGGCCGGTGGCCCTCTACTGCCACCACGGCGTGCGCAGCCTGCACGGCCTCGCCTTCCTGAGGCACCACGGCTTCGAGAACGTGGTCCACCTCTCCGGCGGCACCGAGGCCTGGCGCCGCGTCGACCCCGCCTTCCCGGCCTACTGATGCGGCTCCTCGCCCGCAATCCCGCCGGCTTCGACGCCGCCCGGCCCTGGCACGAGACGGGGCGTACGACCCGGGAGGACACCCGGATCTTCCGGCAGGTCGTCGCCCACCGCACCTCCCCCCACACCGGCCGGGGCCACGCCTACTTCAGGCTGGAAGGGCCGGACTGGGTGAACGTGGTGGCCTTCACGCCCCTTGGCTTGGGGGGCGAGCTGCTGGTGGTGGAGCAGTTCCGCCACGGCATCGACGGGCCCACCTTCGAGATCCCCGGCGGCGCCTGCGATCCCGGCGAGGCGCCTCTCGCCAGCGCCCAGCGAGAGCTGGCGGAGGAGACGGGCTTCGTATCGGACCTCTGGATCCCCCTGGGCCACTGCACGCCCAATCCCGCCACCCAGAACAATCGCACCCACAGCTTCCTGGCCCTGGACTGCCGGCAGGCGGGGGCGCTGGACCCGGACTTCACCGAGGAACTGGCCCTGCACGCCTGCGGGTGGCGCGAGTGGCAGGGGCTGCTGCGGAGCGGCGCCGTGCACCACGCCCTCGTCCTCACAGCCTTTCTCAAGCTGGGCCTGTGGGAGGGCTGGCCGGAACTGCAGGCCCGCCTGGAGGCCCTGTGATCACGCGCGAGGACATCGCCGCCGCCGCCGCGCGCATCGCCCCTTTCATCCGCCGCACGCCGGTGCTGACCGTCGAGGTGCCCACCCCCGCCGGGCCCGTGCCCGTGGTCCTGAAACTGGAGAGCCTGCAGTTCACGGGCTCCTTCAAGCCCAGGGGCGCCTTCAACAGCCTGCTGCGGCTGGAGAGCCTGGATGTCATCGCCTGTTCCGGCGGCAACCACGGCCTGGCGGTGGCCCACGCCGCCCAGGTGCTCGGCAAGCGCGCCCTCATCGTGGTGCCCCGCAGCGCCGCCCGCACCAAGGTGGAGGCCATGAAGGCCTGCGGCGCCGAGGTGATCCTGGCGGGGGACGTGCCCGCGGATGCCTTCGCCGAGGCCGAACGGCAGGTGGCGGCCCGGGGCTGGCCCCTGGTGCACCCCTTCGACCAGGAGCCCACGGTGGCGGGGCAGGGGACGCTTGGTTTGGAACTGCTGGAGCAGGCCCCGGCGGTGACCCATTGGCTGGTGGCCGTGGGCGGCGGCGGCTTCCCCGCGGGTCTTGCCCTCGCCATGGAGGGACGGGCCGAAGTGGTCCCTGTGGAGCCTGAAGGATGTCCCACCCTCTACGCGGCCCAGGCCGCCGGTAGGCCCGTGCTCGTGAAGGCCGAGGGGGCCGCGCGCACCTCCCTCGGGGCGCCCATGCTGGGGCGCCTGCCCTGGGAGCTGCTCAAGGATCGCGTCGGCCCCACGGTGCTCGTGGGCGAAGCGGCCATCCTCGACGCCCAGGCCTGGCTGTGGCGGGAGGTGAAGGTGGTGGCCGAGCCCGGCGGCGCCACGGCCCTTGCGGCGCTGCTGAGCGGGGCGTGGGTGCCACCCCCGGGCGTGCCGGTGGGCGTCGTCATCTGCGGGGGGAACGCGGACGCGATTCCGGCGTAAGGCGGGCCCAAAGACTCGGACCCGATTCGTCGAGCCTCGAATCCAGGGGGTGGGACCGGACTGAATAGGAATGCAGTCGGCCGCTCAGCTTGAAGAGGCCCGGCCTCTCCGGATGATCCTCAAAGTCCAGAGCAGGCTCAACGGCACGGCCGCGCACCTTCAATCCCGCACTGGAGTCCTACCCCCATCGGCGGGACAATGGAGGATTCATCCGGAGGGATCCATGGCCACCGATTGCAGCTTCGACGTCGTTTCCAAGGTCGACATCGCCGAGGTCAAGAACGCGGTGGACCAGGCCATGAAGGAGATCGGCCAGCGCTATGACTTCAAGGGCTCGTCTTCGAAGATCGAGGTGAAGGACGACAACCAGCTCATCCTCCACGCCGACGACGAGACCAAGCTCAAGGCGGTGGTGGACGTGCTGCAGTCCAAGCTCCACAAGCGGGGCGTCAGCATCCGCGCCATGGAGTACGGCAAGATCGACCCCGCGTCGAAAGGCACCGTGCGCCAGGAAGTGAAGATCAACCAGGGCATCCCGGTGGAAAAGGCCAAGAAGCTCGTGGCCCTCCTCAAGGACGCCAAGCTCAAAGTGCAGGCCGCCATCCAGGGGGACCAGCTGCGGGTGAGCGGCAAGGACAAGGACGCCCTCCAGGAGGCCATGGGCCTCATGAAGAAGAACGACCAGGGCCTGGACCTGCAGTTCACCAACTACCGGGGTTAGCAAGGTTCCGGGGCCGAGCGGGCTCAGTCCGGGAAGAGTGCGTAGAGGCCCCGGGCCCGGGCCAAGCGGGTTCCGGCCGTGTGCGGGTTCGACTGCCGCCCCCCGCCGCGGCTGCCGATGGTCTTGTTGAAGTCCAGCACCACCAGCTCGCCCTGGTGGTAGAGGTAGTCGACCTTGCCATAGTCGAAGCCGAGCTCCCGCCGCAGGGCCTCCACCCGCGGGTCCACCCGCGCGGGGCCGCTGGCCACCTTGGTCTCCGCCTTCACCACCGGCTGCTCCGAGGCGAGGCGCAGGCAGTCCCCCCAGTCCCCGAGGAAGGAATAGGTGTGGACGTGGAAGAGGCCGTCCTCCACCTCCGGCAGGAAGCGCTGGACGATGAAGTCCGGGCTTTGGAAGAACGCCTCGGGCACGTCCTCCAGCCGGTCGAAGACCCGGTAGTCCAGGGGCGAGTTGAAGTAGGCCCGGGTGCCCAGGCCGTCGAGCCTCGGAATCTGGCGGAGGGATTCGGGGAAGCCGCCGAAGTTGCGGTCCGACTTGACGATGACCGGGCCCGCCCAGGCGTCGCCCTGCGCGAGAAGGTAGGGACTGTAGGTCCGCTTGCGGATGGAGCGGACGCGGCCGTTCACCGCGGCCGGGTAGCGGCCGGCGAAGTCCAGGTAGGCCTCCGGGACGTCGCTCAGGTCCACGTGGACGAAGGCCAGGTCCGCCGGAACGAAGTCCCGGATGCCGAAGAGCCGCGTCACGCGGTGGCCGTCCTCCTCCCAGACCGGGATCAGGCGGGAGACCGCATAGAAGTCCGCGTGTTCGCGGTCCGATTCGTGAAACAGCACGGCGATGTGTCGGCCCATGGCTCCATCCTAGGGGCCAAGGGTCCTCGGCGCCCAGCGGGGCGTCCTGGCAGCGAGGACGCGGGACCCTGACCGTCCTGAAAAACCCTTGGATCCCTTGGCAGCCGCGGCCTTCGGTCCCGGTTCGCGCCGTCCCGCCGCCGGGAAGGTCGGACCAAACTGTGTACTCTGGAAAGCCCGAGAGCCAACCTGCCCATGTCCCGTCTGGATTTCACCCGCTTCTTCCTCCCCATCGCCCCGAAACTGCAGGGCGTGGAGGCTGAGCTGCAGCGCATCCTCACCAGCGACGTGGCGGTGGTGGAAAAGCTGGGCGCCCATGTGCGCGGCGGGCAGGGCAAGCGACTCCGCCCGGCCCTGGTGCTGCTTTCGGCCCGCTTCTGCGGCCCGGCCCGGCAGGGCGGGGCGGAGGACGGGGCCCTGGACGTCCGCTTCGGGGCCATCTTCGAACTGATCCATACCGCCACGCTGGTCCACGATGACGTCATCGACCACGCGCGGCTCCGCCGAGGCAAGCCGACCTTGAACACCCTCTGGGGCAACACCCTGACGGTGCTCTTCGGCGACATTCTGTACATCCACGCCATGTCCAGCGCCATCCAGGGCCGCAACTGGCGCCTCATGGAGATCCTCGCGGAAGTCACGACCCGGATGATCGAGGGCGAGCTCATCCAGAACGACGTGCTCTTCAAGCTCGAGACCAGCCGGCGGGACTACTTCGACATCCAGGAGCGCAAGACCGCGCTGCTCTTCGGCGGCTGCACGGAATCCGGCGCGGTGATGTCCGGCCTGTCGCCGGAGGCCTGCGAAGCGATGCGGACCTTCGGCCTGGAAGTGGGCCGCGCCTTCCAGCTGGTGGACGACCTGCTGGACTACACCGCCACCTCCGCCCAGCTGGGCAAGCCGGCCTTCAGCGACCTCCGGGAAGGCAAGCTGACCCTGCCCATGCTGACCCTGCTGGCCCGCGCCCCGGAAGCGGCCCGCCCCCTGGTGGAACGCGTCTGGGAGGCTGGCGAGGAACAGCCCGTGGAGCCCAGCGTGGAAGCGGAACTGAGGGACCTGCTGGACCGCCACGACGCCCTGGCCGAAACCCGGGAGCTGGCCGCCCGCGCCTCCGCCGCGGCCACCCGCGCCATCGAAGGCCTCGACGGGGATCCGGACACCAAGCGCCTGCTGCTGGAAATCCCCAACGCCCTGCTGTCCCGAAGCCAGTAGCCGGGAGGATGGCCCCATGCTCTACGCTCCACTGGAACACCTGATCCCCCTCAGCGTCCCCCTGCTGCTGAAGGAGCTGAAGGAACTGCGACGCCGGGATGGCGCCCAGGGCACGCCCTGGACCACCTTCGTCCTCCGCAGCGGCCGGGAGATCCGGGGACGCCTCATCGAGGTGGGCGCCTCGGAGGGCAGGGAGATCGCGGTGGTGCAGCTGCCCGATGTGGGCCACGAGGCCAGCCGGGACGCGGCCTATCTGGAAGTCGCCGAGATCGTCGCCCTGCTGGTGGAGGAGGCCCGCGTCCTCGTTCCCGCCCCCGAGCACGAGGCCGGAAAGGGCGCCGGGGAGGCCGCCGGACCAAACCTGGTCCAGCTCACGGAAAAGGCCGCGGACTTCGGCCGGCGCATCTCCGCCGCCGCCGGCCAGGAGATCCCCTGCCGGCTCCTGTCCGAGGGCCAGACCATGAGCCCCGAGATCCTCCGGGCCATGGCCCAGGTCATCGAGGACACCTCCGCGGTCCTGGAGCAGCTGGCCAAGGACCGCTTCTCCCGCACCGTCATCCAGCGGAACCTGAAGGAAGTCCACGTGGGCCTGGCCCACCAGGTCGACGCCGTGCTCGTGGACGGGATCCTGCGCATCGCCGGCCAGCGGGACGTGACCCCCCAGCACCGCCGCGCCGTCAGCGACGCCATCCGCAGGGCGCTCTAGGCTGGCCGCCGGGGGCCCGAGACCCGGTCCGCTGCGGTGATCGTCATTTGGCCGCAGCCTCCGGGCATGGGAAAATGCCCGGTTCCCCTGGAGCTTCGATGTCCACCGAATCCGCCGCCCCCGTGATCCGCGCCCCCCACGGCACGCACCTGCACTGCCGCGGCTGGGTCCAGGAGGCGGCCCTGCGCATGCTGATGAACAACCTGGATCCGGACGTGGCGGAGCGCCCGGAGGACCTCGTGGTCTACGGCGGTCTGGGCAAGGCGGCCCGGAACTGGGACTGCTTCAATGCCATCGTGAAGGAGCTGAAGCATCTCGCCGACGACGAGACCCTTCTGGTGCAGAGCGGCAAGGCCGTGGGCGTGGTGAAGACCCATCCCGAGGCCCCCCGCGTCCTCATCGCCAACTCCAACCTGGTGCCCAAGTGGGCCACCTGGGAGGTGTTCCGGGAGCTCGATCAGAAAGGCCTGATGATGTATGGCCAGATGACCGCGGGAAGTTGGATTTATATTGGGTCTCAGGGAATTGTCCAGGGCACCTATGAGACCTTCGCCGAGGCGGCCCGCCAGCACTTCAACGGAAGCCTCGCGGGCACCTGGACGCTGACCGCGGGCCTCGGCGGCATGGGCGGCGCCCAGCCCCTGGCCGTCACCATGAACGACGGCGTCTGCCTGGCCGTCGAGGTGGACCGCACCCGCATCGAGAAGCGCCTCCAGACCCGCTACCTGGACGAGTGGACCGACAACCTGGACACGGCCCTGCAGCTCGTGGACACCTACGTGCAGGCCCGGGAGCCCCGCAGCATCGGCCTGCTGGGCAACGCCGCCGAGGTGCTGCCGGAGCTCATGCGCCGGGGCGCGCGGCCCCATCTCGTGACGGACCAGACTTCCGCCCACGACGAGTACAACGGCTACATCCCCATGGGCATGTCCCTCGAAGCAGCCGCGGTGCTGCGCAAGAACGACCCCGAGGGCTACGTCCAGCGGGCCCTGGAGAGCATGCGGGTCCACGTGGAAGCCATGCTCAAGTTCCAGGCCCGGGGCTCCGTGGTCTTCGATTACGGCAACAATCTCCGCGCCCAGGCCCAGCGGGCGGGCTGCGCCAACGCCTTCGACTTCCCCGGCTTCGTGCCCGCCTTCATCCGGCCTCTCTTCTGCAAAGGCATCGGCCCCTTCCGCTGGGTGGCCTTGTCGGGGGATCCCGAGGACATCGCCGTGACGGATGCCGCGATGCTGGAACTCTTCCCGGACAACGAAGGCCTGCACCGCTGGCTCAAGGCCGCGAAGGAGAAGATCGCCTTCCAGGGCCTGCCGGCCCGCATCTGCTGGATCGGCGCCGGGGAGCGCCACCGGGCCGGCCTGATGTTCAACGAGCTGGTGCGCAGCGGCAAGGTGAAGGCTCCTATCGTCATCGGCCGGGACCATCTGGATAGCGGCAGCGTCGCCTCCCCGAACCGGGAGACGGAGGCCATGAAGGACGGGAGCGACGCCGTCAGCGACTGGCCGCTGCTGAACGCCATGACCGCGGCGGCGGGCGGCGCCTCCTGGGTCAGCCTGCACCACGGCGGCGGGGTGGGCATGGGCTACAGCCAGCACAGCGGCGTGGTCATCGTGGCGGACGGCACGGAGCGGGCCGACCACTGCATCGCCCGGGTCCTGTGGAACGATCCTGCCCTGGGCGTCTTCCGCCACGCGGACGCGGGCTACGACTCCGCCCGGGAGCACGCGGCGGAGATCGGGCTGCACATTCCCATGGGCTGAATCGCCCGGGCCCGGGTGTACCCTTCGGATCCGAGCCCCGCCCCCATGCCCCTCCCTTCTTCCGGCACCTACCTAACCCTCGATCTCTCCCTCGAGGCCCTGCGCATCACCCACCTCCGGGGCCCCATGACCCGGCAGGTGCGGCATGAGGTCCTCAGGGCCGGCGGGGAGGCCGCGTGGCAGGAGCTCCTGGCCAGGGTCTCCCCCGGCTGCCGGGCCCTCTTCTCCCGCCCCATCGGGCTCTACGAGTGGATTCCCGCGGAGATGTCCGACGAGCTGAGCCGCGCCTATCTCGCCAAGGGGGACGCGGACTTCATCCGGCGCCGCAGCGTGGACGCCGCCCGGGAACAGATCACGGTGCTCAACCGGTGGCTCCTGCGCCTGATCTCCCCGTCCTTCCTGCTGGAGAACGTGCCCCGGATCTTCGCCTTCTACTACCGGGGCGGCCGGGTCACCGTCGACCTGCTCAAGGAGGGCCAGGCGGAGCTCAGCCTCTGGGCCATCGGCTTCTACCAGGGCTGGTATGAACGGGGCCTCACGGCCTGGCTGGAGTACGCCCTGACCCTCACCCACGCCACGGGCGTGCGGGTGATCTACGCGGCCCCCGGCGGCGAGGGCATCGAGGCCTACCGGCACCGGTATCTGATCAGCTGGAATACCTGAGGGTCACGCTTTATTCCTTGCACGGCGGCGGGAGGGGCTTACCTTCCTACCCGGAGTCAGCCGTGCCAAACGCGACCCTGCTTGCGCCACCGCCTCTGGGCCTGACCCTGGATGCGGCGAGGCTGAGGCGCCTCCGGGGGCCCAACGCGGGGCTGGCCCGGCGCTGGTTCCTGAAGCGTGAAGGGGAGGCCGGGTGGCTGGTCTTTCTGGCCACCCTTTCGGAGCCCTGCCGGGAGGCCTTCGAAGGCCCCCTGGGGCTTTACGAATGGGTGGACGAAGCCCACTACACGGAGGTCACCCGGGCCTTCTTGGCCTACGCCCGCAGCCATGATCCCTACCGGGCCGGCGAAGTGGCCGCACGGGAGGAGCTCACCACCATCAACCGGTGGATCCTCCGCGTCCTGAGTCCAACTTTCCTGATCTCGAACCTGCCGCGGCTCTGGGCCTTCTACATGGACGGCGGGGCGGTGCACGTGGAACGGCTGGAAGACGGTTCCTGCGCCATGAGCGTCTACGCCCAGGGCTTCGTGCCGGAGTTCTTCCATCCGGGCCTGAGCGGCTGGATCCATGCGGCCCTCACGCTGACGGGGGCGCAGGAGGTCCGGATGGACTACACGCCGCCTTCGGTGGGCTCCGAGGGGCTGGAGGGCTGCCGCCACCACTTCGAGCTGTCCTGGAAGTGAGGCGATCGGGGCCGGGGGCGCTAACCTCTTCCCATGTCCCGACCCTGCCCCTGCACCTCGAAAGTCCCCTACGACCGCTGCTGCGGCCCCTTCATCGCCGGGACGAAAGTCCCCGAAAGCGCCGAGCTGCTGATGCGGAGCCGCTTCTCCGCCTACGCCCTGGGCAAGGTGGACTACCTCATCGAGACCACCGCCGAGGCCGAGCGGGGCGCCCTGGACCGGGAGGACCTGGCCACCTACTGCCGGAACATCCGGTGCGTAGCGCTCAAGATCATCGCCCGGACCGCCGGCGGCCCCGGGGACGAGACCGGCACGGTGAAGTTCCATGCCAGCCTCCAGGTGAACGGCAAGCGTCAGCTGCACGTGGAGCTCAGCCGCTTCGTGCGGGAGGAAGGGCGCTGGCGGTACCTGGACGGGGACACGAACTAGCGGGATTCCAGGGTCCATGTGCGCCCGGGACAAAGACACTGGCAAAGTGACTTGTGGTCATTTATATTGATGACTTCAAGTCATAAATGAGCCAGGGGTGTAGATGACCGAAGGTCATGAATCTCGGACCCGTTACCGGGCAACGCTTTCCCACGAAAAGGAGGGGCGGCGCCAGGACATTCTTGGTGCCGCCCTTGGCCTGTTCCGAAACGCCACCTACGGGGACATCACCATGGCGTCGATTGCGGCGCAGGCTGGCATGGCAAAGGGTACTATTTATTTATATTTCAATACTAAAGAAGAAATCTTCCTGGAACTTTCCGAAGGGATGCTCCTGGGTTGGTTCGAAGCCCTAGACGAGGGGCTGCGCCGCGGCGGCGGCCTCTTCATGGACCCGATTCCGCCCGGTGAACTGGCCGGCCTCCTCCTGGCGAGCCTGGATGCCCAGCCTTCCCTGGCCAGGCTTCTCGGCATCCTCCACACGGTGCTGGAGCACAACGTGGATCGGCTCGTGGCCCTCCGCTTCAAGGAATTCCTCGCGGACCGGTGCCTGCGGACCGGACGGCTCCTGGAGCAGCGCCTCCCCTTCCTGCGGGAAGGGCAGGGACCGGAGCTCATGCTGCGGATCCACGCCCTGGTCCTGGGCCTGTGGCAGATGTCGGATCCACCGCCGGAAGTGAAGGCCCTACTGCAGTCGCCGGGCCTCCAATTGTTCGACGCCCCGTTTCGGCCCCAGTTCGAAGCGGCCTTCCTGGACCTGCTGGCGGGTATGGAGGCCCGGGCGGCCGGCGCACAGGCCGTCGGCCCGGCCCGGCCCCCTGTGACTCCAGGCACAACTTGCTCCTGCCGCGAAGCATGGTGACGAAGCTCCCAGGGGCGGGGCGGCATGCTTCAAAGCAAGGAGCAACGCCATGTCCCATGTCCCGGCCCCGACGTCAGGCACCCCGAGTTCCACGATGCTGCCCGCACCGAACTGGCATGCCACCCACGCCGAAGCCGAGAAGCGCCTCACCCTGCTGTCGGAGGCGCTCGCCGCCGGCGACTGGAACGCCGTGGACCAGGGCGCCCGCTGGATCTACGAGGTGCTGCGCCCCCACAACGAGGCCGAGGAGCGGGAGCTCTTCCCCCTCCTGGAGGAGATCGGCGCCGAGGCCCTGTACCAGCGGCTCCACGACGACCACCGGCTGATGTGGGAGATGACCCTCCACCTGCTGGTGGAGATCGTGGACGGGCACGTGAAGAGCGAGGCGCAGGCCACCCTGCTGGGCCAGAAGCTGGTGGACCTGATCCGCGACCACATCGAGGCCGAAGAGCACCTCATGCTGCCCCTCCTGCGGGGCAAGTCCCTGTACTGGGCCGACGACGAGACCTCCGAGGGCTACCTCATCCTGGAAAAGAAGCTCATCGCGCCGGAGACCTGGTCCTTCATCGTGCAGGCGCCCATGGTGGCCCGGGGCCGCAAGCCCGGCCAGTTCTTCATGGTGGCGCCCTTCGCCGAAAGCGAGCGGATTCCGCTCACCCTGGCCGGCGGCGACGCCCGCCGCGGCTGGATCCGCTTCATCATGGTGGAGGTGGGCGCCACCACGAAGGCCATGGGCCGGCTCAGCGCCGGCGACCGGCTCTACGCCGTGGCGGGCCCCATGGGCGAGCCCACGGAGCTGGTGGAGGAAGGCACCATCGTGCTGGTGGCCGGGGGCTACGGCTCCGCCGCCATCCTGCCCGCCGCCGAGCACCTCTTCTCCCACGGCCGGCGGGTCATCACCATCCTCGGGGGCCGCAGTCACGACCGCGTCCTCCTGGCGGACGAGCTGAAGGCCGCCAGTGACCTGCTCATCATCACCACCGACGACGGCTCCTGGGGCCGGCAGGGCCTGGTGACCGACGCGCTGAAGGACATCCTGGACAAGGAGCCCGTCGCCGAAGTCGTGGCGGTGGGGCCCATGCCCATGATGCGGGCGGTGGCGGAGCTGACCCGGCCCAAGGACATCTTCACCCTGGTGAGCCTCAACGCCCTGATGGTGGACGGCACGGGCATGTGCGGCGGCTGTCGCGTCTCCGTGGGCGGGGAGACCCGCTTCGCCTGCTTCGACGGCCCGGACTTCGACGGCCACAAGGTGGACTTCGACATGCTGCGCATGCGGCAGAACTGGTACAAGGAGGCCGAAGAGGGCGCCTGCAATCCCGAGGACTGCCGTATCGGGCGCCGTCCCGCCGCTGAGGGCTTCGACTACGCCACGCTGCTGAATGCCCCGGTCACGGACCTGGACTGGCGGGAGCTCGATCTCAAGACCCTCAAGCCGAGCCAGAAGATGAAGATCCCGCGCCAGGAGATGGCCTGCCAGCCGCCGGAGATGCGCGTGTGCAACTTCGACGAGGTGAGCCTCGGCCTGAGCCCGGAACAGGCCCAGCTCGAAGCCGCCCGCTGCCTCATGTGCAAGCAGCCACACTGCATCGAGGGCTGTCCCGTGAGCATCGACATCCCCGGGTTCCTCCAGGAGATCGTCAACGGCTCGCCCCAGGCCGCCGCGCGCATCATCAAGGAATCCTCGAGCCTGGGCTCCGTCTGCGGCCGCGTCTGCCCGCAGGAGAAGCAGTGCGAGATCAAGTGCATCGTGGGCATCAAGGGCCAGCCCGTCTCCATCGGCCGGCTGGAGCGCTACGCCTCGGACTCGATGCTCGGCTCCGGCGAACTGCCGCCGGTGGCACCGCCCACGGGCATGCGGGTCGCCGTGGTGGGCGCGGGGCCGTCGGGCCTCACGGTGGCCGGCGAGCTGGTGAAGAAGGGCCACAAGGTCACGGTCTACGACGCCCTCCACAAGCCCGGCGGCGTTCTGCTCTACGGCATCCCCGAGTTCCGCCTGCCCAACTCGGTGGTGGACCAGGAAGTGGAGACCCTCCGCCGCCTGGGCGTGAAGTTCGTCATGAACACCCTGGTGGGCCGCAGCATCACCCTCGCTGAACTGCAGCAGGAGAACGAGGCGGTCTTCATGGGCACCGGCGCGGGCCTGCCGAAGATGATGGGCGTGCCCGGCGAGAACTTCAAAGGCGTCTACACCGCCAACGAGTTCCTCACCCGCATCAACCTCATGCGGGCGGATCTCTTCCCGACCCACACCACGCCGGTCACCATTGGCCGCAGCGTGATCATCGTGGGCTGCGGCAACACGGCCATGGACGCCGCCCGCGCCGCCCGGCGCATGGGCGCCGAGCAGGTCCACATCGTCTACCGGCGCACCATCAAGGAGTCCACCGCCCGCAAGGAGGAGCTGGAGCATGCCGAGGAAGAAGGCATCCAGTTCCACTGGCTCACCACGCCGGTGCAGCTGCTGGGCAACGACAAGGGCTGGCTGGAAAGCGCCCAGTGCGCCGTGATGGAGCTGACGGAGCCCGGCCCCGACGGCCGCCGCGGCGTGCGCATGACCGACGAGCGCATCACCATCCCCTGCGACACGCTGGTGGTGGCCCTGGGCTTCGACGTGAACCCGCTCCTGGCGCGCACCGAGCAGGGCCTGCGCACCCTCAAGGGTGGCGTGGTGGTCGTCGACGAGGCCACCGGCGAGACCTCGGTGCCCGGCGTCTACGCCGGCGGCGACGTCATCACCGGCGGCGCCACCGTGATCCTCGCCATGGGTCAGGGCCGGCGGGCCGCGGCGGCGATGCATGCGCGGCTGGTGGGGGCGGAAGTGTGAGGGAGGCCTCTCCTCCTTGAGGCTGTATCGATGCCCCAAGCCATCGGCAGGCATTGGCCTTTGACCTTGGAAAAGGCACCCGAGTCCACCATGGCCGCGCTTTCCGGCCGTGGCGGACTCGGGTGCGGGCAAGCGAGAGCGCGCCAGGATAGGCCAATGGCTCCACCCAGGGAGGAATGCATGGATGGGACAGCCTCAAGCCCCGGCCAGCTCCTTGTTGATCCGCCCCACTAGCCCCGGCCCCTCGAAGATCAGCGCCGTGTAGAGCTGCGCCAGGGCCGCGCCATCGGCGAGGGCCTCGGTCGCTTCGGCCCCTGTGCTGATGCCGCCGCACGCGACCAGGGGCAGGCGCCCGCCGAGCCGCGCCAGCACGCGTTTCCGCACATCCCGGGCCTTGGCGTGGAGCCCGCGGCCACTGAGCCCGCCGGCGCCCCAGCGCTCCACCCGGGCGCGGTTGGCCTCGCTGACGATGCCGCGGTCCAGGGTCGTGTTCGTAGCGATGAGGCCGTCGATGCCGCTGGCGGCGGCCGCGTCCACGGTGGCGTCCAGGTCCTCGGGGGCCAGGTCCGGCGCGAGTTTGAGGAGAATCGGCTGGGCTTCGAGACCCATCTCCTTGCGCAGCGCGAGCATGCCCGCCAGCAGCGGCTTCAGGGCCTCCGGCGCCTGCAGGTCGCGCAGGCCCGGCGTGTTGGGGCTGCTGATGTTGAGGGCGATGTAGTCCACCCGGGGCGCGATGAGGCGGTAGGCGTCCCGGTAGTCGTCGAGGGCCGCTTCCTCTGGCGTCGCCTTGTTCTTCCCCAGGTTGCCGCCCACGAGGAGCCCGTCGGGCCGCGAGCGCAGCCGCTCCGCCACGACTTCGGCGCCTTCGCTGTTGAACCCCATCCGGTTGAGGATCAGGCCCTCCTCGGGAAGCCTGAAGAGCCGCGGCTTCGGATTGCCCGGCTGGGGCCGCGGCGTTACCGTGCCGATCTCCACGTGGCCGAAACCCAGGGCCTTCCACAGGGGCAGCAGCCGCGCGCCCTTGTCGAGGCCAGCGGCGAGGCCCAGGGGCGACGGGAAGCGCAGGCCGAAGGCCGTGCGGGCGAGGGAAGGATCGAGCTTCGGCGCGTCCAGGCCGGGCCAGTCGCAGAGCCGCTCGCCCAGGGAGAAGGCCAGGTCGTGGGCCCGCTCCGGATCCATGCGGAAGATCCAGGGCCGCGCGGCCCGGTACAGGGCGTCCAGCAGCATCGCTACCGCATCGCCTTGACGGTGACTTCGGCCTCGGCGAAGACGCCGGGGAAGTCCTCCCGCTCGGCGCGGACGTGGTAGACCCCTTCCAGGCCCGGCGCCGTGTAAAGGCCCGCGCGGGTGATGGTGCCGCCCTTCTCGCCTTCCGCCACGCTCCACTTCACGGGCTGGCGCGGATAGCGGGGGCCGTCGGGCTCGTAGTTGATGGTGGCGCTGAAGGAGACCGTGGCGCCGGGGGCGACCTTCGGGGCCTTGGGGGTGATCTTGAGGATGGGCTGGAACTTGCCCCGGGGGGCCTGGCAGGCGGTGGGCATGGCGAGACCGAGGAGGAGGGCGGGGAGCAGGAGGGGCGCGCGCATCAGACACCAACCATTTCTTGGACCGAATCCTTCACGAGGGCCGGCTCGGTCTTCGCCTGCACCTCTTCGATGCTGACACCGGGCGCGACCTCCACCAGGCGCAGGCCTTCCCGGCCGGGCACCACGTCGATGACCGCCAGTTCGGTGATGATCCGATGCACGCAGCGCTGGCCGGTGAAGGGCAGGCTGCAGCGGCGCAGGATCTTGAAGGCGCCGTCCTTCGCCGTGTGCTCCATGACCACGACGACGCGCTTGGCGGCGGCGACGAGGTCCATGGCGCCGCCCATGCCCTTGACCATCTTTCCGGGGATCATCCAGTTGGCGAGGTTGCCCTCCATGTCCACCTGCATGGCGCCCAGGATGGACAGATCGATCTTGCCCCCGCGGATCATGGCGAAGCTGTCGGCGCTGCTGAAGAAACTGGCGCCCGGCGCCGTCGTCACCGTCTGCTTCCCCGCGTTGATGAGGTCCGCGTCCACTTCGTCAGCGGTTGGGAAGGGCCCCATCCCCAGCAGCCCGTTCTCGCTCTGGAGGATGACTTCCATGCCCTCAGGGATCGCTCCCGCCACCAGGGTCGGAATGCCGATGCCCAGGTTCACGTAGAAGCCGTCGCGGAGTTCCTGGGCGGCGCGGCGGACGAGCTGGTCGCGGGTAAGAGCCATGCGGATCCTCGAAGATGCGGTGTCAGCCTAGCACGGGAGGTTCCGCGGGACCGGGAGCGGCGAGGCCCGGTCGAGGCCCGGTCGAGGCCGTCCGACGGGATGCGACGAGTGGCTGACCTCGGCCTTGATCTTGACCTTGATCTTGACCTTGAACTTGATCTTGATCTTGATCTTGACCTTCGAGAGGCACCCTTTCCAAGTGCGGATCGCGCCTTGTGCGATCCGTGCTTGGGAAGGGTGCAGGCAAGCGGAGCGCGCCAGGTTGATGCCGGGCGCTTGGCCCGAGGCCGGTGGGCACGGGTTTGACGAAGGCTGCTTTTGCGTTCCGGTCCCAACGAGGATTCTCGACCCAGCCTCGCGCGCTATCGCTTGCGAGCGCTCGAGTCCGACGCGGCCAACCGCCGCCGCGCCGGACTCGAGCACCTGTTTAAGGTCAACGGCCAGGTCAACGGCCAGGTCAACGGCAAGGTCAACGGCAAGGTCAACGGCAAGGTCAACGGCAAGGTCAACGGCAAGATCTAACGGCCAGGTTGCTGATTGGGAGGCTTTCAGAGAGGCCGGCAAACACGATCCTCACGAAAGCTGCACTTGCGTATGGCTTCCAACATCCGGCTACGACTCAGTCGCTCCCGGCGCACAAAAATCCTTTGCGGCTCCAACCAAACCCGCCCGAAGAATCCCGCACCCTCCCTCCCTTGCCCGGGAACTCCGCCTCCATCTGCGTCATTGTTGTCCCATGCGCATCCCGGCCCTCATCTGCCTCCTCGCCTTGCCCGCCCTGGCCCAGTCCGCCTTCGGCCCCGTCAGCGAGGGCTGGACGGCGAAGCTCGGGAATGGCCGCGCGATGCTGCTGCTGGTGGACGTCAATCCGGGGTGGGCGAACCGGATGCTGGATCCGGCCCTGGAGGACATCGCTTTCGAGCTGACCTTCGAGAACATCCCGTCTTCGGATCCCACGGCCCAGCGCATGGGCCTCGCCGGTCCCGCGGCCTATCTGCTGAACGAGGCGGGCAGCGTGCTGGGCAGCTGGCGGAGCGGACCTCCGCAGGATGTGCGGGCGGCCTTCGCCGAAGTGAGCTGGCGCACCCGGGCGGAAAACCTCAAGGCGGCCCTGCGCACCCACCCGGAGCGGATGGACCTTCGCTGGGCGCTGGTGGCGGAATACTGGCAACGGGTGCCGCGCCGCTTCGCCCTGCGGGACCTGGAAGCCCTCTCCGACGCGCTGGAAGGCCTCTTCCGCACCGGCGCCTGGGCCGCGTCCGAAGCGCCGCGCCTGCCGGCCTTCGCGCCGCCCAAGCGGATGAATTCCGAGGCCCCGGCCTTCGGGAACGCCCTGACGGAGTTGGCGCGGACGCGCCTCGCCGATGTGCGGGAGACCCTCGCCAAGGATCCCGGCAACACCACCGCGTGGATGCTGGCGGCCCTCCTGACCGCCTGGCATCCAGAGACCGAACCCCGGCTCTGGACCTTCTTCCGGGACCAGGAGCCGGGCCCCGGTCCCTTCGAAGCCCTCATCGAATGGCCCAGCCCTTCCGCCTTGCAGGCGTCGGAGGCCCAGCTGCGCCGTCTGGAGGATTGGAAGGGGCTGGAAAGCCTGGCGGAAGCGCGGGTGGAGCTGCTGCGCGAAGGCGCCCTGGCGCTGGTCCCCGAGCTGCCCTCCCAGTGGCACGCCCGGCTCTCCCCGGCGCCACCTCAGCCCAAGGTCCCGCTGCCCTTCGCCACCGCCGCGGGCCGGGGCTTTGGCCGCTGGCTCACCCTCCAGCTCGAAGCCCAGCTCCGCCAGGGTCGCCTCGGCGCCGCCACCACGACGGCCTCCTCCATCCTCCGGGATGGGGACCGCGCCTCCCGCAACGCCGCCCTCGGGCTGGCCCGGGGCTTCAAGGCGGAGGCCGCGGTGCGGGTGTTGGAATCGCCCCTGGATTAGCCCGCTTCGTCCCGGGCCGGCTTGCCACCCCGGCGGGCCCAGCGGACCATCCGGACGGAGCTCCCCATGATCCCGTCCGGCCTGAAGCCTTCCCTCCTTCTATTCGCCTTGGCCTGCCTCCCGGCGGAAGCGGAAACGCGCACGGTCCCCATTCCCAGGGGAACGCTGTCCGTCGAGGTGCGGGGCGCCGGGGCCCGGACGCTGGTCTTCCTTCACGGCAATGGCGCGGCCAAAAACCAGTGGAACGCGCAGCTTGACGCCTTCGCCAAGGACCACCGGGTGGTCGCGGTGGACCTGCCGGGCATGGGGGCCAGCGCACCGCCCGCGCGGGGCGGCTACGGAGTGGAGGAGGTGGCTGCCGACGTGTGGGCGGGCCTGTCGCCCCAGCCCCGGGAACGGCTGGTCCTGGTCGCCCACAGCTACGGAGGGGCCGTGGCCCTCACCCTGGCGGCCGCCCATCCGGAAGCGGTGGAAGGCGTCTTCCTCCTCGATGTGGCCGGGGACGTGCGGGCTGCCACGGCGGAAGGCAGGGCCAGGATCAAGGCTGCCCTCGAGTCCGCAGAGAAAGACGCGCCGCGTTTCGCGCGCCTCAAGGAACGCATGTTCGAACCCATCCTCAAGGACGCACTGCCCGCGACCCGGGCGAAGGTCATGGGAGACCTCGAGGCAACCTCAGTGGCGGCGTTCCTGGGCTGCCTGGCGGGGCTGCAGGAGTTCGATCCCGGGGCGGCCCTGGCGCGCATCCGGGGGCCGGTCTTCAACCTCGCCACGGAACGCATGGATCCGGCTGCCACCCTGGCCGCCGGGCACCGCGAGGTGGCCGCCTCCCTCCTCCCGGGCACCAGCCATTGGCCCATGCTGGACAAGCCCGCGGCGGTGAACGCCGCCCTCGCGCGCTTCCTGGGCGGCATCCTTCCGGAACAGCGCCAGTTCGACTTCTGGATCGGTGACTGGCGTGTGGAAGACGAAAAGGGGCAGCACCTCGGCGACAACCTGGTGACTTCCTCCTTGGGCGGTGCCGTCCTGCAGGAACACTGGCGGGGCTCCCGGGGCGGCGTCGGCACCAGCCTGAACGCCTGGATTCCCGCCCTCAATGGATGGCGGCAGACCTGGATCGACGGCCAGGGCGGCCTGCTGGTACTGGAGGGCGGACTGAAGGGGGGCGCCATGGTCATGGAGGGCGAGCAGCCAAGTCCCAAGGGGCCCGTGAAGTCCCGGATCACCTGGACGCCTCTGCCGGATGGGCGGGTGCGCCAGATCTGGGAGCAGAGCACGGACGGCGGGAAGACCTGGCAGATGGCCTTCGACGGGTATTACAAGCGCAAGTCCTGAACCGCCGGCTCAGCCCTTCCGGTGCCTGCCCTTGGTGGGTTTGCGCGGGGCCTTGGTGGCCTTCGCCTTCTTCGGAGGCTTGACCGTCTTTGGAGGCTTGACGGCCTTGACCGCGGGGGAGGCCTTCGGCGCCGGGGCCGGCTTCCCTTCCGGCAGCACCTCCACTTTCACGATGCGGGCGTTCAGCTCCAGGGCGTCCAGGAGGGGCAAGGCCTGCTCCGGATCCTCCACCGCGCCGAGGTGGGTGTAACGGCCGATGAGGTGTGGCGTGGCGTTGGTGGTGATGAAGAACTGGGAACCGCCGGTGTCCTTGCCGGAGAGGGCCATGCCCACGCTGCCGGGGCTGTACCAGGTCAGGCTGTTCTCGCAGCGCACGGCGTAGCCGGGCCCGCCGTCCATGGTGCTGAGGGGCGAGCCCATCTGCACCACGAAGTCCGGCACCACCCGGGGCACCAGCTGGCCGTCGAAATAGCCCTTCCGGGCCAGCCGGGCCAGGTTCGCGACATTGATGGGCGCCACCGTGGGATCGAGGCGCAGCACCAGGCTCCGGGGTCCCGCGAAGGTGATGCGCAGGCGCAGGGGCGAACCCTTTTCCGCCAGGGCTCCGGCCTCGGCGCGGAGGGCGGCGTCCGCGGGCGTGTCCTTCGCGGCCTGGGGCCAGGGCAGGTCAGAGTCAAAGGCGCTCAGGACCTTCCAGGCTTCGAAGCGACGCAGCCAGGTGGCGTGCTGCAGGCTCGGCTTCAGCAGCGCGGCCTGGACCTCCGGCGGCGTGCCCCACCGCTTGAAGCCCGCGATGAGCGCCTGGAACGCATCGATCTCGGCATCGTTCCAGATGAGCTTCATGAGCTCGCCGAGCTTCGCCGGCAGCTTCGGGCAGTCCTCGAGGGCCACGGCGCGGGCGAGGGGATCCCGGCCCGCCAGCAGTCGGGCCTGCAGCTGGTCCGCCGCGGCCCCATCGAGTCGCCGCAGGGCCGGCAGCAGGACCATCAGGAGGCGTCCGTCCTTTTCAGCGCCCGCCAGCTCCGCCGCCCACTCCGCCGCTTCCGGTTCCGTCTTGAATTTTCCGAGGGCCGCCACGGCGGCGATCCGCCACGCGAGGGGCAGGTCCTCCAATCCTTCCAGGGAGGCCCGCAGCACGGGCCAGGCGGAGGCCGGCGCCTCGTCGGGAAGGCCTTCGAACCAGCGCTGCATGAGGCAGGTCAGGGCCGCCTCGCCGGGAACCTCGTCCTTCAGCCCGATGACCTGGAGGTGCCGGGCCGGGGCTTCCAGGAAGGCGGCGTAACCCGGCCGGGTCTGGCGTTGCTCGGGGGTGGCCCGGTTCCAGGCGTCCATCATCGCGAGGACGGCGCCGGGGGTCGGCGGCAGGGGCTCCAGCAGCGCCTTCTCCACGCCCGCCAGCACCAGGCGGAACTGGGCGGCGCGGATGCGCAGGCCATCGATGCGGCCCTCGGCGCCGAGCCCGTTGAGGAAGTCCCGCAGGGCCGGCGCCGCGGCGCAGCCGTTGATGCGGGCGCTGGCGATGGCGTGCTCGAGGTGCAGGTGCGCGGGCCAGGCCTTGGCGTCCTCCGCCGTCAGGCCTTCGAGGGCCGCCAGGGCCTGCCTGGATTTCAGGCGGTTGAGGAAGTGCAGGGCGGTGAACCGCTGCTCCGGCGTCTGCGCGGCGCGGGCCCGCTCCACCCAGAGGGCTTCCGTGGGCCGCTCCAGTTCCTCCGGGAGCAGGGCCGGCGCTCCGGGCGCACCGATGCGCGCCAGGGTCCGCACGAAGCGGGCCTCGTCCTCGGCGTTGAAGAGGTCCCGGTCCTCTGCGGCCACCGCCGGGGCCTGCCGCGCCCATTCCGCCCACACCGCGTCGGCGGCGGTGAAGCGGGGCCTTGCTGCGGGAACCTCCTGCGGGCCGGCGTGGAGGAGGGCTCCGAGTCCGACCAGGGCGCAGAGGGCGGGTTTCTGGAAGGATGGGAAGGAAGGAGTCATCGGTGGCCCTGGGCAAAAGCAAAATGGCGGGAAGCGACATTCTAGGCGAGAACCTGGCCCCGGGCGCCGTCCGGGAAGTGTGGGTGCGCTTTCCGCGCCTGCTGGGGGACGTGGTCTTCACCCTGCCTTTCCTCGGCACCCTGCAGGCCCGCTGGAATGCCGTCGCGGAAGCCAAGGGGGCGCGCCTGCGCTGGGTCGCCGTGGGCCATGCGAGCGGCGCGGCCCTCTTCGGCGAGGCCAAGGAGGGCTTCATCGCCCGCACCCTCATCGAGAAGGGCGGGGAAGACAAACCGGAACCCCTCGTCCTGCGCAAGGCCTGGCGCGAGCACCCGCCGGTGGCGGTGATCAACCTGAGCCAGAGCGTGCGCCTCGCCCTCGCCGCGCGGCTGGCGAACATCCCCATCCGCGCCGGCATCGCCGACAACCGGCTGCGGCTGCTCTACACCCATTCCTTCAAGTACCGGGACCTGCCCATCCACCTCGTGAAGCGCTTCGCGCCCTTGCTGGAATCCCTCACGGGTTCCCCCCGGCTCCAGTGGCTGCCCATCCGTCCCGGCCTCTTCGGCGGCGAGGGCGGCTTCGAGATCCTGCGCAAGGCTGGCTGGGACGGCCGACCCTTCGTGTGCCTCGCTTTTGGTTCCAAGGGGGCGAGCAAGCGCTGGCTGCCGGAGGCCGAGACCTGGCCGGATCTCGCCCGCCGGCTGGTGGCCCAGGGGCTGGCGGTGGTCTGGCTCGGCGGGCGGGACGAAGTGGCCCAGGGCGCGGAGCTCGCCGCCCTGGCGCCTGGCTCCCTCGACCTCTGCGGCCTCACCACCATTCCCCAGGCCGCGGCTCTGCTGGAGGGGGCCTACGGCAACGTGGCCATCGACACGGGTCTGGCCCACGCCGGGGCCGCCACGGGCAGTCCCCTGGTCTGCGTGAACGTCCACGGCTTCGAATGGCAGATGACGCCCCAGGGGCCCTTCGTGGCCACGGTGCGGCCCGCGGAGATGGCCATGGACGCCGCCGAGCCGGACCGGGACTGGGCGCTCCGCAGCGACCGCATCCGGCCCGGCCGGGTCCTCAACCTGCTGCACGCCCTGGCCGCCGAGGCCGCCGGCGCGGCGCTGCCGCCCCGCCTGTCATGAGCCCAGCCATCCCCGACCAGGCCGTATGGGTGCGGCTGCCGAGGTTCATCGGGGATTCGGTGATGATCGCCCAGGCCCTCGAGCCCCTGCGCCGTGCGGGAAGGCCCCTCGTCGCTTGGGGACCGGCCTTCGTGTGCGAACTCTTCGAGGGCAGCGAGGCCTTCGCCGCCGTCGTTCCCGATCCTCCCCGGAAGCCCGGCAGCTGGGCCATGGCGAAGCTCCTGAAGGCGCACCGCTGTTCGGCGGTGGTGAACTTCCCCCGCAGCCAACGGGCTCTGGCTGGCGCTTTCCTGGCGCGGGCGCCCATCCGCGCGGGTTGGCGCGAGGGCGGCGGCGCGCTGCTGGCCACCCATCACCTGCCCTTCCGCACCACCCTTGGGCACCAGGTCGAACGCTACCGCGCCCTGCTGGCGAAGGCCTTTCCCGGGACTGAACCCTGCGAACCCGCGCCCTTCACGCCACGCCCCGATGCCTTCGCCGAGGCCGACCGGTTGCTGGCGGAGGCGGGGGTGGCCAAGCCTTTCGTCGCCCTCTGCCTGGGGGCCATGAGCTGGAACAAGCGGCTGGGGACGGCGGCCTGGACCGACCTCGCCGTCTCGCTGAGGAGCCGGGGCGAGGCCGTGGCCCTGCTGGGCGGCGCCGGGGACGATGAGGCCCAGGCGGCGGAGATCCGCAAGAAACTGCCGGAGCTGCCGGACTTCACCGGCCGCGCGGCCCTCTCCACCGGCGCGGCGCTGCTGGGCCGGGCGAAGGCGGCGGTGGCCAACGATTCCGCCCTGGCCCATCTCGCCGCCGCCGTCGGCACGCCGGTGGCCGTGGCCTACGGGCCCACGGATCCGGCGGTCACGCGGCCCTGGAGCGACGCGGTGGCCATCGTGCGCCGGGAGGACCTGGCCTGCATCGGCTGCATGGGACCCGGCTGCCCGGTGCCGGGACGGCCCTGCCTCGAAGACCTCGGCGCGGAGCGGATCCTCGCCGCCCTGGGGGCCTGGCTCGGCTAGGCTGGCGGAAACCTTTTTGGAAAGGCGGCGCGGGATGCATCCCTGGATCGGCCTGGTCCTCCTGCTCGCAGCCGTTCCTCCACAACCCTCCTCGGCCGGGAGTCCCGGCTCGGCGGCGCGCATGGTGGCGGCGGCAAGGGCCCAGGTGGGCGTCACGATCCGCTATGACAGCGCCTACCGGCGGCTGGCCTATCCCGGCGGGGACGTGCCCGTGGAACAGGGCGTCTGCACCGACGTGGTCATCCGGGCCTGCCGGACGCTGGGCCTCGATCTGCAGGCCCTGGTCCACCGGGACATGGTGGCCGCCTGGGACGCCTACCCGAAGCTCTGGGGACTGCGGGGGCCGGATCCGAACATCGACCACCGCCGGGTGCCGAACCTGGCGGCCTTCCTGCGCCGGCACGGGCAGGTCCTGGCGGTGAGCCGGGATCCGAAGGCCTACGCCCCCGGCGACCTCGTCACCTGGCGGCTGATCTCCGGCCTGCCCCACATCGGCATCATCTCGGACGAGCGGACCCCGGCGGGGCTTCCCCTGGTCATCCACAACATCGGCGCCGGCGTGAAGGAGGAGGACATCCTCTTCGTCTACACGGTGACGGGCCACTTCCGCTTCCCGCCGGACGCGGCCCCCTAGCCCGCCAGGGCGACCCGCATCCAGGCCACAGTCCGCGCCAGGCCTTCAGCGAGGGGGATCTCCGCCTTCCAGCCGAAGCGTTCAAGGGCGCGGCTGGTATCGAGCTGGCGCTTGGGCTGGCCATCGGGGTAGGCCGGGTTGAAGGTCAGTTCGCCTTCGAATCCAGTGAGCTCCCGGATCTTCAGGGCCAGGTCCCGGATGGTGATCTCCTCGCCGGTGCCGAGGTTCACGGGGTCCGCGTCCTCGTAGCCTTCCATGCCTTCGGCGATGCCCCTCGCGGCGTCCTCCACGAAGAGGAATTCCCGGCTGGCGGCGCCGGTGCCCCAGAGCTCGACGGAGGGGGCGCCCTTGGCCTTCGCCTCCAGGAACTTGCGGATGAGGGCCGGGATCACGTGGTTGGTCTCCAGGTCCAGGTGGTCCCAGGGGCCGTAGAGGTTCACGGGAATGAGGAAGACGCTCCGGGTGCCGTACTCCTGCCGGTAGGCCTGCATCTGCACCAGCAGCGCCTTCTTCGCCACGCCATAGGGGGCGTTGGTCTCCTCCGGATAGCCGTTCCACAGGTCGTCCTCGTGGAAGGGCACGGGGCAGAACTTTGGATACGCGCAGACGGTGCCGAGCACCAGCAGCTTGGCGACGCCTTCCGTCCGGCAGGCTTCGATGAGGTGCAGGCCCATGGCCATGTTCGCGTAGAAGAAGGAGCCCGGATGGGCCCGATTGGCGCCGATGCCGCCGACCCGGGCCGCGAGGTGCACGACGCCATCGGGGCGCTCGGCGCGCAGCAGGCGCGCGGCGGCCGTGGGATCCAGCAGGTCCACCTCGGTGCTGCGGGTGGCGAGCACGGTGGCGCCGCGACGCTCGAACTCGGCCACCACGGTCCGGCCGAGGAAACCGTGGCCGCCGGTGACCCAGATCCGTTTTCCGGCAAGAGGAAAGGTCGCCGGGAAACTCACCGGTACCCTCCCCGGGGCGCTTCCTGGTGGCCCGCCTGCTTGAGCACCTGCTCCTTCTCCGCGAGGCGCAGGTCCGAGTCCACCATCATCTTCGCGAGCTGCTGCACGGAGGTCTGGGGCGTCCAGCCGAGGAGTCGCTGGGCCTTGGCAGGGTCGCCTTCGAGGTGGTCCACTTCCGCCGGGCGGAAGTAGCGGGAATCGATCTCCACGTGCTTCTGCCAGTCCAGGTCCAGCTGGGCGAAGACGAGGCCGAGGAACTCGCGGATGGAGATGGAGGCTCCGGTGGCCACCACGTAGTCGTCCGGGGCGTCCTGCTGCAGCATGCGCCACATGGCCTCCACGTAGTCGCCGGCGAAGCCCCAGTCCCGCTTCGCGTCCAGGTTGCCCAGGTAGAGCTTGTCCTGGAGCCCCAGCTTGATGCGGGTGGCGGCGCGGGTGATCTTGCGGGTCACGAAGGTCTCGCCGCGGCGCGGGCTTTCGTGGTTGAAGAGGATGCCGTTGCAGGCGAAGAGGCCGTAGCTCTCCCGGTGGTTGATGATCTGGTAGTGCCCATAGACCTTGGCCACGGCATAGGGGCTGCGGGGCTCGAAGCGGGTGCCCTCGTGCTGCCGGGGCTTGGCGGAGCCGAACATCTCCGAGCTGCCGGCCTGGTAGAGCCGCGCCTGCCGGCCGGAAGCGTTCTGCCAGGCGCGCACACACTCCAGCAGGCGCAGGACGCCCAGGGCGACCACGTCGGCGGTGTACTCGGGCTGGTCGAAGCTCACCCGCACGTGGCTCTGGGCGCCGAGGTTGTAGATCTCGGAGGGGCCCACCTCGTCCAGCAGGCGCCGCAGGCCGCCGCCATCGCTGAGGTCCCCGTAGTGCAGGTGCAGCTTCGGGTGCTGGTGGGGATCCTCGTAGAGGTGGTCGATGCGCTCCGTGTTGAAGTTCGAAGCCCGGCGGATGATGCCGTGGACCTCGTAGCCCTTCGCCAGCAGCAGCTCCGCGAGGTAGCTGCCGTCCTGGCCGGTGATGCCGGTGATGAGGGCGATGGGGGAAGCGGTCATGGTTCTTCTCGCGGGTTGGAAGCGTTCAGAGGGTTTGGAGCATCGACCGCAGGCTGTCGGCGAAGGGGATGCGGGGGGTCCAGTCGCTGTGGGACTGGAGCAGGGCCGGGGAGCCCACGAGGAAGGAATTGTCGTCGCCGGAGTGGGGCTGCTGCAGGAATTCCACCGGCGCGGGCCGGCCCAGGAGCGCCATGACCGTCCGGGCGACGGCGGCGATGCTGCGACCCTCCCCGGTGCATACATTGAAACATCGGGCCGCGGGGTTCTCCAGCTCCAGGATGGCGAGATAGGCGGCCACCACGTCCCGCACGTCGATGAAGTCGCGCACGCTGTCGAAGCCTTCCATGACCACCGCCTGCCCGCCTTCGGGCTTGAGGTGGGAAAGGCGGCGCAGGAGGGAGGGGATCACCAGCTCCGGGCGCTGGCCCGGGCCCAGATGGTTGAAGGGCCGCGCGATGCGCAGGTCGAGGCGGGGCGCGTAGTGGGCCGCCATCTGCTCCATCAGGTGCTTGGAGAGGCCGTAGCGCCCCTGGGGCGCCACGGGGCTCGCCTCCGTGCGCACGTCCAGGGACGGCGCGTAGACGTGGCAGGTGCTCACCAGCAGCACCCGGGTGGGCGCCAGGTGCTCCAGCAGGTTGAGGGTGGAGTGGAGGTTCATCACCACCGGGGCGACGGAGGTGAAGAGGTTCGGGATCGATTCGCCGGCGAGGTGGATGACACCGTCCCAGGCCCTCGGCAGCGCCGACAGGGAGGCGGGATCCAGCAGGTCCAGGCAGTGGCTCTCGACCTCCTCGGGAAACCCGTCGGCCCACTTGCGCTGCACCGCATGGACCTCGTAGCCCCGGGCCAGGAGGGCCGCGGCCATGTGCCGGCCGACAAAGCCGGAGGCGCCGGTGAGGAGGATGCGGCCCCTCATGCGAAGGCGTCCTTCCGGGCCAGACGTTCCCGGCGGCGGTGGCCTGCGCGCACCCGCCAGCGGCCCCAGGCGGGGAGGGCGTGGCCGGGGTGGGTGAAGACGTGGACGAAGGCCTTGCCGGCCCAGGGCAGGGTGAGGGCGTAGGCGAGGCCGGCCTGCTCCGCCGCGCGGCGAAGGCCCGCGGCGCTGAACAGGGTGATGTGCTGGCCGTGCTCCGGGGCCAGGTAGACCCAGTCCGGGCCGTGGACCCGTTCGTCGAACAGTTCGGTGGTCACCACCAGCAGGCCTGCGGGGGCGAGGCGGCCCCGGAGGTCGGCGAGGGTGGCGACGGGATCCAGCGTGTGCTCCAGCACCTCAATGGCGGTGATGAGGTCGAAGAGGCCGGCGGGCCAGGCCGCGGAGACCCGCTCCTCCGCATAGGCGGCCCGGGGATAGGCGTCCTGCCCCCAGGCATCCTGGCCCTGGTCCAGCAGGAGGCGGACGAGGGCCGCCTTTCCGCAGCCGAAATCCAGGCTCCGGAAACGCACCGGCAGGAGGCCGTGGTGGCGGAAGCGCCGCAGCACCCGGTGGACGAAGAGGGTCCGCTGCAGTTCGCCGGAATCTGGATCCGGCGAGAAGGCGGTGGTGTAGGCCCGTTCCAGCCAGGTCGGTTCGGGGAGGAGGAGGGAGCGGCAGCCCTCGCAGAGCCCGTAGCGCACCGGCGTATCGCCGAAGAGCCGGCCTTCGAAGGCCGTCAGGAGCCGGCCGCCGCAGATGCGGCAGGGCTCGGGGCTGGGGTGGGGAGTGGCGGTCATGGGCGGTCCCCATGGTCCCGCAGCCAGCGCCCCCGGGCCTCCCCGTAGATGTCCACATAGGTGCGGGCGGCACGCTCCCAGGTGCGCGCGGCGCTGCGGGCCCGGGCCTTCGTCACCATCTCCTCCCGCAGGTCGCCGTCGGTCCAGAGGCGCCGCAGGGCGCCGGCCATGTCCGCCACGTCCAGGCCATCGAAGAGGAGCCCGCCGTCCCCGACGGCCTCGGGGATGCCGCAGGCGGTGGAGGCCGCGAGGGGCGAACCCAGGGCCATGGCCTCCAGCACCGGGATGCCGGGCCCGCCTTCGAAGAGGGTGGGGATCACCGTCAACCGCGCCGCCCGATAGAGGGCCTGGACGTTCGGCAGGGGGACCATCCCCAGAAAGTGCAGCTGGTCCGCCAGGTCCAGTTCCAGGGCCCGGGCCTGGATGGCCTTGAAGTGCGCGTTCTGGTGCCCGGTGGCGACCAGGGGGACGACCAGGCCTGAGCGCTTCAGGACGGCCAGGGCTTCCAGGAGGCGCAGGTGGTTCTTGTGGGGCCAGGTCTGGGCCGGGTAGAAGGCGAAGGCTTCCGGCAGGCCGTGGCGCTGGCGCAGGGCCCGCAGGTCCTCCTCCGTGGGTTCCGGGGCCTCGGTCCAGGTGGGGCCGAAGGGCGCGACGAAAACCTTGGCTTCGGGGATGTCGAGGTGGGCCAGCACGTCCCGCTTCGTCCAGGCGTCCACCACGCAGACCGCCGAGGCCGCGCGGGCAGAGGCCAGGTAGTGGCGTCTCCGCCGCTGCAGGTCCTTGGGAGTGAAGAACTCCGGGAAATGCTCGTGCTGCACGTCGTGGAGGTTGATCACGTAGGGCAGGGCCCAGTGCTTCGGGGGCCGAGGATGCAGGATCTGGTAAGGGCAGTGGACCAGGGCGCGCTGGGCCAGGGCAGGGGGAAAGGCGGAGCGGCGGCCCAGGAGCCGGGCGAGGCCATGGCGCCAGGACCGGCCGGGGTCCATGGGGAGCATGCGCCGTTCCAGGTCAAAGCCCGCGCTCCGCTGGGCCTCCTTCCCGTAGATCATCCGGGTGAACCCGCCTTCCAGGGGGAAGTGGGCCTCCCAGTCCTCGGTGCCCGTGAGGACCCAGGTCCGGGCGGCGCCGGCGGCGGCGGGGATGTGCCGGGCCATGGTCTGGCAGACCGTGGCGATGCCTCCGCTTTCCGCCGGGTGGATCGGCAGGAAGTTGAAGACGAGGTGTTCCAGCGGCTGCATCGGCCCATGATACCCAGCGGCAGGCCCGGCGCAGCGGCCTTCCCGGCCCTTCCGATCCTTCGGGAAGGGCCGCCGATGCTGTATCTTGGGAGGTTCATGACCTTTTCCCTCCTCATGCCCTCCTACAACCAGGCCCGCTTCATCGCGGAGGCCGTGCAGAGCGTGCTGGCCCAGGAGGATCCGGACTGGGAGCTGCTGATCCTGGACAACAGCACCGACGGGACGCCGGCGGTGATGGCGAAGTTCACCGATCCCCGCATCCGCTTCGAGCACGTCCCCGGCCGCATGGACGTGGGCACCTGCCTGAACCGCATGCTGGCCCAGGCCAAGGGGCCCTGCTTCTCCTACATCCACACGGACAACCGGCTGCTGCCCTGTTTCGTGGGAGACCACCGGAAGGCCCTGGAGGCGCACCCGCGGGCGGTGGCGGTCTGCGACTACTGGGAGATCAGTGAGGACGGCCGGCGCCGCAAGCTCCGCAAGCGACCGGACCCCTTTCCCCTGCGGCGGCTCTTCTCCACCGACAGCATCGGCGTGCCCTTCGCCGCCACCCTGGACCTGGCCCGGGAGGTCGGCGGCTTCTCCTCCGATGACCTCGCCGATGACGTGCTCTTCGTGCTCCAGGCCGATGCCCTCGGGTCCCGGGTCCACCTCCACAAGCCCCAGATGGAGTACCGGGTCCACGCCACCTCGCGGTTCCTGAGCAGCGGCCTGAACCGGGTGCAGAAGGCCATCCACCGCTCGGTGCTGAAGGCGGCCCTGGGGCGGCCCGCCGGGGCCCCGGACCCCTTCGAAGGCGGTCTGGACAAGGCCCGCCGGCACGTGGCGGTGGCGAGCCGCATGGCGGTGATCCGCTGCCGGTCCCACCTGCAGCACCTCGGGGGCGTGGATCCTCTCTGGATCAGCGGCACGGGCCCCGGGAGTTTTTGGATGGCCTGGGCCTGCGCCGAGCTGCACCGGGCGGTGGCGGGCTTCGTGGACACCACCGCCATCGGCGCCGAGAACCGGCTCCTGGGCCTGCCCATCAAGGACGCGCCGCCCCACGGCGCAAGGGTCCTCTACCCCCGCTCCAAGGGCCGCACCGGCGTGGTCCAGGCCCTGCGCTGGATCACCAAGGGCCTGCCTCCCCTGGACCACAAGCTGAAGCGCCTGCCCGGCGACGTGATGTCGGGCCTGCTGGTGCCCTTCCACCTCCGCACGCCGGAAGCGACGGAGGTTTGGATCGAGGGCGCGGGCCCCCTCGCCGCCTACCTGGCCTACGGCGCCGAGTCGGTGGCCGGCTTGCGGGTGTGCGGCTTCATCGGCGACGAGAGCCCCCTGCCTTCCCTCGCAGCGGAACACGACGCCAAGGGCCCGCGCTGGGTCCTGCCCGACTGATCGGCCTTTTCCCGGAACTCCCGATGCTCTTCGATTCCCCCTCCACCTTCGGCCGCGCCTTCCGGATGCTGTCCTTCGGCGAAAGCCACGGACCCGCGGTGGGCGTGGTGCTGGACGGCGTGAAGCCCGGCCTGCCCTTCGATCTGGAGGCGATCCAGCAGGAGATGGACCGCCGCCGCCCCGGCCAGTCGGACCTGGTGACGCCCCGCAACGAAGGCGACCGGGTGCGGGTGCTCAGCGGCGTCTTCGAGGGGAAGACCACGGGCCATCCCATCGCCCTGGTGGTCTTCAACGAGAACCAGAAGAGCGGCGACTACAAGGCCATCGCGGAACTCTTCCGCCCCGGTCATGCGGACCTCACCTTCGACCGCAAGTACGGGATCCGGGACCCCCGGGGCGGCGGGCGCAGTTCGGGTCGCGAGACCCTCGCCCGGGTGGCCGCCGGCGCCTGGGCCAAGCAGCAGCTCGCGGGCATGGGTGTCACCATCCGAGGCTTCAACCGGGAGATCGCCGGCATCGCGGGCGTGGCGGTGGACTGGGATTTCGTGGAGAGGAACCCACTGCGCGTCGCGGACCCAAGCACCTTCGAGGCTCAGAAGTGGGCGGTGGAGGACGCCAGGGCTGAAGGCGACAGCGTCGGCGGCGTGGCGGAAGTCTGGATCGAAGGCCTGCCCATCGGCCTGGGGGATCCCACCTTCGCCAAGCTCGACGCCCTGCTGGCCTACGCCGCCATGTCCATCGGCGCCGTAAAGGGCGTGGAGCTCGGCAGCGGCTTCGCATCGGCCCGCAAGCGGGGCAGCGAGAACAACGATCCGATCCTCCCCGAAGGCTGCGACGCCGGCGAGCCGGGGGCTCCGGGGACGCAGAGCGGATGGAGTCCGCGGGCGGTCCCCCCCGGACGGCATTCGTCAAAAATGACGCCGGCGGCACCCTTGGGGGCATCAGCACCGGTGCGCCGGTGGTGCTGCGCGCCGCGGTGAAGCCCACCAGCTCCATCTCCCACGCCCAGAAGACCATCACGAAGACGGGGGAAGCCGCGGAGATCAGCACCAAGGGCCGCCACGACCCCTGCATCGCGCCCCGCATCGTACCGGTGCTGGAAGCCATGGCGGCCATCGTGGTCTACGACGCGTGGCTCACCCAGCAGGAATTGCGGGAGGGCGGCTTTGCACCAATGCCTGAATGGGACTGGCTGGCGATCGAGGAAGGACGAACAGGATCGCCACCTGACTACCCCCCGATCGCGCAGGACATCTAGTCCTGCGCTCCCGCTCCCTCGCTCCCGCGGGGCCCCGTGGCTACCCTGGATCGCGGAGGGGGCCCCGTGGCAAAACATCACAAGCGCGCTGGAGAAGATCACAGGTTCCCCGGAAGCCTAGGTCCGCCGGGCTCCGGGGGGCTAGACTGGGGCTGCCACCGGACCGAGCAGGGTCCCCGCGCCGGACAACGAATGGAACCCGTCCTTCTCAGCTACAACGCAGCAGCCCATGGCCTCGACGAGGTGGGCCGGCACGTGGTCGCGGAGCACCTCCCCGCGCGGCTGTCGGCGTGGAAACAGGCCACCGGGGCTCGGGAGCTGGTCTACGTGGCCACCTGCCAGCGGGTGATGTGGCTGGTCTGGGGCGGCAAACCGGAGGACCTCGGCGAATTCGAAGCCCAGCGCCTGGAGGGCGACGCCCTATGGCGCCACCTGCTGGACGTGGCCGCGGGCCTGGAAAGCGCCAACCTGGGGGACCGGGAAATCCCCGTGCAGATGCGGGACGCCCTCGACCTGGCCCGGCAGACCGGCGTGGCGGATGGCGAGGCCCTGGCGGTCTTCGAGGACGTGATCCGGGAAGCCCAGCGCCTCCGGCAGAAAGTCGGCCTCGCCGACGGCACCGTGAGCGTCGCCACGGCGGCCCTGCGCCACCTTTCCGAGGCCCTCGAGCCCGGGGCCGCCGTCGCGGTGGTGGGCGTCGGCCCCATGAGCGCCTACCTCGCCGAGCGTCTCCCCGAGCGCGGCTTTGCCGTGAGCGTGGTGAACCGCACGGAGGCCAAGGCCCACGCCCTCGCCGATCCCCTGGGCCTGCCGGTGCGGCCCCTCGAGCCGCTGCTCCTGGACCCGGACGGCTTCGACGCCATCGTCACCGCCACCAGCGCGCCGGAGGCCATCTTCACCTTCGACGCCTGGAAGAACCTGCCCAAGCGCGCCCATCTCCGGCTCCTGGACCTGGCCCTGCCCCCGGACAGCGAACCCGCCCTGGAGCGCATCCCTTGGGTGCAGCGGGTGGACCTGCCGGTCTTCCTGGAGGCCACCGCCACCACCAAGGCCCAGCGCGCCGAGGCCGCTGTGAAGGCCGAACCCCACCTCATCGCCGCCGTCGCGCGCCTGCGCAAGCGGGCCCAGGAACGGGCCCACAAGCGGGACCTGGAACTGGCCTCCACGCGCCTGGAAGAGGCCTGGGGACTCCTCGTGGACGAGGCCCTCGGCGAACTGGACGAAGCCCAGCGGGAGCACATGGATAAGTTCCTGCAGCGGGGCCGCACCCTGGCCTACCGCGCCCTGGCCCAGAGCCAGCTGCCCCAGGAGGTGCTGGCCCTCCTCACCCGCGGGAAGCCCCGGGAGGCCGCCGCCGGCGAAGCCCCCGGCCCCGCCAAGCCGCCCGTTCCCGAAAGCGAAGCCTCATGAAGAAAGTCATCCTCGGGACCCGCGGGTCCAAGCTGGCCACCGCCCAGGCCGAGTTCCTGGTGCAGCACCTGAAGGACAAGGGTTTCGAGGTCGAGTGGAAGCTCTTCACGACCTCCGGGGACCGGTGGCTGGAAGGCCCCCTCGACCAGCGCGGCGGCACGGGCTTCTTCACCAAGGAACTGGAGGACGCCCTCGTGGGTGGCGGCGTGGACCTGCTCATCCACAGCCTCAAGGACGTGGCCATCGAGCGCCCCGCGGGCATCGTCACCGCCTGCATCCCCGCGCGAGAGGATCCCGCGGACTGGCTGGTGATGCGCCAGGACGCGCCGGCGGCCCTGCGGGTCGGCACCAGCTCCGTGCGCCGGGAGCGCACGCTGAAGGCGGCCCATCCGGACTGGTCCTTCACCTGGATCCGCGGCAATGTCCCCACCCGCGTGCAACGCGTGCGGGAGGGCCTGCTGCGGGACGAGCCTCTCCACGCGACCCTGCTGGCGGCTTCGGGCCTCAAGCGCCTGGCCCTGGACCTGGCGGGCCTGGAGGTGCGGCCTCTCACTCCCGACGAACTCCTGCCGGCGCCGGGGCAGGGCGCCCTGCTGGCGGAGACCCGGCCGGACCGCGCCGACATCATCGAGGCCTTCGCCGATCTCCACTGTGAAGCCACGACCCGCTGCGTGACCCTGGAGCGGGGCGTGCTGAAAGGCCTCGGCGGCGGCTGCCAGATGCCTCTGGGCGCCCTGGCCACCGTGGATGCGTCGGGCCAGATCCTGCTGCGGGCGGTGCACGCCGCCGACGAGGGCATCCGCCGGGCCGAAGCCCACGGGGACGACGGTCAGGCCCTGCGCACCGTGCTCGCGGGCCTGGGGGTGTCGTGAGGCTCGGCCTGGCCCGGAGCCCCAAGCACTCCCTCAGCCTCGCCGTGGCGCGATCAGGCTGGGAGCCCGTCTTCCTGCCCCTCACCCACGCGGTGGAAAGCGGCGACGCGCCGCCCTTCCCCATCCAGGAGGCCGACGCCCTGCTGGTGCTGAGCCCCGCCGGCGCCAAGGCCGTCGCCGACAAGGTGGCGCCCCACCAGGTGGTCCTTTTGCAGGGCCACGGCACCTTCGAGGCCCTCGGGGCCCCGGATGGCGCCGCCCAGGTGGCCTTCAGCCCCCGGGCCGAGGGGCTCTGGGAACTGCTCCGGACGCGCTTTCCCAAGGGGGGCCGTTTCCTGCTGGTGCGCGGCGAGCGCTCCCGGGGCTTCCTCGAGACCGTGGCCGCGGGCACGCCCTGGCGCATCGAGGCCTGGATCACCCACCGGGAAGTGGCGGAGACTCCGCAGCCATCCTGTGCGGGCCTGGATGCGGTGCTGGCCCTCAGCCCCCTGCAGGCGGAACTCCTGAAGGCCGCCCCGCCGGATCTGCGGCGCTACGCCTGGGGCGAGCGCACCGCCGAGGCCTTCGCCGCCACCGGGCAGGCCGTCCAGGGCCTGTGCGAACCCACCACGGAAGCCCTGGTGGGCTTCCTGCGGGACCAGATCTTCCGTATGTCCAGCGAGGCCCCCCGATGAGCAACGAGACCCTCTTCGCCGAAGCCCTGACCCATTTCCCCGGTGGCGTCTCCAGCCCCGTGCGGGCCTTCCGCGCCGTGGGCGGCACGCCGAAATTCTTCAAGCGGGCCTGGGGCTGGCAGTTCGAGGACGAGGACGGCCGCACCTTCCTGGATCTATGCATGAGCTGGGGCCCGCTCATCCTGGGGCACGCCAACCCGGACATCCTGGCGGCCGTCACCGAAGCCATGGCGGAAGGCCTCACCTTCGGCGCGCCGTCCCGGCGGGAGCTGGCCCTGGCCCGGCGCATCAAGGCCATGGTGCCCTTCATGGAGAAGATGCGCCTGGTGAGCAGCGGCACCGAAGCCGTCATGAGCGCCCTGCGGGCCGCCCGGGGCTTCACGGGCCGGGACCGCATCCTCAAGTTCGACGGCTGCTACCACGGGCACGCCGACGCGATGCTGGTGAAGGCCGGGAGCGGTCTCGTGACGTTCGGCGAGCCCAGCAGCGCCGGCATCCCGAAGGCCGTGGGCGAGCTCACCAGCGTCCTCAGCCTGGACGACCTGGAAGGCCTGGAGGCCTACTTCGCGAAGCACGGGGGCGAGACCGCCTGCGCCATCATCGAGCCCGTCCCCGCCAACAACGGCCTCCTGCCCCAGCAGCTGGAGTTCCTGACCGCCCTGCGCACCCTGTGCACGAAGCACGGCGCCCTGCTCATCTTCGACGAGGTGATCTCGGGCTTCCGAGTGGCGCCCGGAGGCGCGGCGGAGCTGTACGACATCACGCCGGACCTGGTCACCTACGGCAAGATCATCGGCGGCGGCATGCCCGTGGGCTGCTACGGCGGCCGCAAGGACGTGATGGGCGTCGTGAGCCCCGACGGGCCGGTCTACCAGGCCGGGACCCTGAGCGGCAATCCCGTGGCCATGGCGGCGGGCCTTGCGACGCTGGAACGCCTGACACCGGCCTTCTACGCGGACCTGAACCACCGGGCCGCGCTTTGGGCCAAGGTCTTCGAGCGGATCCCGGGCCTGCACTGCCCGCACATCGGCAGCCTCCTGTGGCCCCTCTTCCAGGCCGGCGTGAAGCGGGCCGACCGGGTCGAGGCCGGCGCCATCACCCAGTTCAACCACCTCCACCGGCTCATGCTGGAGCAGGGCGTCTACCTCGCCCCCAGCGGCTACGAAGTGGCCTTCCTGAGCGGCGTCCACGGCGACGAGGCCCTGGCGTGCTTCGAGGCTGCGGTGGCGGCGGTGGCGCCCCAGTTCCGCTCGGACGGCGCCCCATGACCTGCACCCACTGGAAGGCCGTGGAGTTCTTCAAGGACCAGGCGGAGTACGAAAAGTTCATGGGCTGGCTGCTGCTGCGCATCCAGAGCCGGGAGGCCAAGCCTGTTTCGGCCAAGGAATTCAAGAAGGACAACGACGCGGATTCGGAGAAGTGGTTCCGCTGCGCCCAGTGCCATACCGTGTGGCGCCTCCTGCGCTACCAGCCGGGCCTCACCGCCGGCTCCTTCCGGCCCCTCCCTTCCGAGATAGAGGCCCACTGACCATGCGCCACTCCCGTTTCCGCATCCTTCCGGCGCCCTGGGCGAAGCGGAGCGTGGCCCCATGAGGCCGTGGGCCAAGGCCGCCTTCGCCCTGGGGGCCCACAGCCCTCTGGCGGTGGTGCCCGTGGGGCTGATCGGGATGCTGTTCCTCTTCCCGCCGGGGCCCGTGGCGTCCGCGGCGGAAGGCCGCAGCATCGAGACCGCGTGGACCTGGTTCTGGATCGCCGTCGGCGCCTCCCTGTTCGGCTTCGCCCTCACGCTCTTCCTCGGGCTCATCCACGTGGTGCGGGATCCTTCCCTGGGCTCCGGGCCCCGCGCCCTCTGGCTCCTGGGCCTCCTCTTCCTGGGTGGGATCCTGGTGCCCCTCCTGTTCTGGACCCGCATCCTGCCGCTCCGCAGCGGGGATGAGCTCCTCTCCGGGAGGCGCGAACCATGAAACGCTGGATGAAGATCGCCCTCGGCGTGATGGCCCACTGGTTCTTTCTCTACCTGCCGGTCTTCTTCCTGGCGGTCTTCGGGATGATCGCCACCACCGCCACGGCCCAGGGCCACGGCAACGAGCCACCGGGGCCGCTGTTCATCGTGGGCATCGCCGCCCTGTTCGGCCTGCACTTCCTCAGCATCCTGCTGATGCTGGGCACCCAGGGCCTTTTCATCGCCCACGCGGTGAAGCATCCCCGCTTCGAGGCGGGCAATCTGCGGGTGGTGTGGGTGCTGCTGCTGGTCTTCTTCGGCATCCTCGCCGCGCCGGTCTACTACTGGATGTACCTCTTCCCACAGCC
>JADJVL010000024.1 GCA_016710635.1 Holophagaceae bacterium
CGATCAGCTGCCAGGCCATGAGGAGGGAGGCGAGCTCGGCCTCATCCAGGGGATTCAGCTCCCAGTGGAGGACCGGAACCCCCGCCGCCTGGAGGGCCTCCCGGGTCCCTTCCGCCTGGGCGCGCAGGATCTGTTGCCCGTCGAGCCCGGCCAGCCCGGGGAACGGGCACTGTTCGGGTAAGGCGCTCGGGGCCCGGTGCCCATTGCCCGCGGCGGTGACCAGGACGACCCCCACGTTCCGGGGCCCGTCCAGCCAGCGCTGCAGCTGGGCGTGCTGGTCCTGGGGGCCGACGGCGCGGAGGGGCGTGATGCCCCGATGGAAGCCGTCGCCACTGACTTTCCCCAGGCTTTCCGCGACGAGCTGCACCCACCACGCACCCACGGGTTCCAGGGCATTGGCGTAGGGGAGCAGCACCCACTGGTCGATGGAGCGGACATAGCCTTCGGTCCAGGCCTGCGCCGTGTCGCGGACCCGCGCCCCCCAGGGGCCCGCCGATGCCGCGCACTGCTCGCGCACGCCGCGGGCCGCCGCCACATACCGCGCGGGATCCAGCCCCAGCCAGGCCAGGGGGCCGGTGCCGATGGCGGTGAAGGCCGAATAGCGCCCGCCGACGCGCTCGGGAAAGGGCGACAGGGGCCAGCCTTCGGCCCGGGCGAGCCGGGCGAGGGGATTGTCGTCGTCCTGGGTGATGGCGATGGGCGCGTGGCGGAGCGCGTCCCAGCCGCGCATCCCCCGCAGCCTGCCGATCCAGGTCCAGAGTTCCAGGGTCCGGCCGCTTTTCGAGGCGAACACGAGCTGGTCGTCGGGCAGCAGTTCGAGGTCCACGCCTTCCGGCGAGGCCAGGGGGACGAAGCGGGCCTGCTGCTGCGCGCTGCCCAGCGCCCCGACCAGGGCCCCCGCCGGAAGCAGGGAACCGCCGATGCCGGCCCAGAGCAGGCGGGAGGCCGGATCCACCGCCGGCGGCAGCGGCGCTTCGGGCCACTGCCAGGCCGACATCGGATGGGCCTCGAGACGGGCCAGGAGGCTTGCAAAGTCCATCGGCGCCTTTCCGGGAAGGCCCCAGCTTACGCGAGGGCGGGCCGAGTGCGCGATGATGGCTCCATGCGCGCCATCCGAAAAGCCATCATCCCCGTCGCGGGCCTGGGCACCCGCTTCCTGCCCGCCACCAAGGCCCAGCCCAAGGAGATGTTGCCCCTGGTGGACAAGCCCGTGATCCAGCACGTGGTCGAAGAGGCCATCCGCAGCGGCGTGGAGCACATCGTCCTGGTCACGGGACGCGGCAAGCAGGCCATCGAGAACCACTTCGACGTCGCCTTCGAGCTCGAGGACGCCCTCGCCAAGCGGGGCAAGATGGAGGATCTGGCCCTGGTGCGCGCCATCACCGGCATGGCCTCCTTCGCCTACGTGCGCCAGGGCGAGCCCCTGGGCCTCGGCCACGCGGTCCTCTGCGCAAGGCACACCGTGGGGGACGAGCCCTTCGCCCTCCTGCTGGGGGACGACGTCTTCGACGAAGGGGACGCGGCCCTGGACGCCCTCATCGAGGCCTTCCAGGACACCGGGAAATCCGTGGTGGGCGTCCAGGAAGTCCCCTTGGAGCACGTGAGCCGCTACGGCATCGTGAACGCGCCCAAGGCCGCCCGGGGTCCGTGGGCGGTGGACGCCATCGTCGAGAAGCCCCGGTCCGAGGACGCCCCCAGCCGCTTCGCCGTGGTGGGCCGCTACGTCCTGACGCCCCGCATCTTCGACCACCTCGCGGCCCTGCAGCCCGGGGTGGGTGGCGAGTACCAGCTCACCGACGCCCTCGCCCGCCTCGCCGCGGATGGGGAACTGGTGGCCGCGCCCATCCCCGCCCGCCGCTATGACACCGGCAACAAGCTCGACTACCTCAAGGCCAATGTCGAGTTCGCCCTGAAGCGGCAGGATCTGCGGGAGGATTTCCTGGCTTACCTCCGCGGCGTCGTGCAGACCTAGATCCGGCGCGGTGCCTAGGCTGAGCGGCGCTTCTCGATCAGCAGGTGGAGCAGGGTCACCGCCGCCGGCGTGACGCCGGGGATCCGGGAGGCTTGGCCGAGGGTTTCCGGGCGGTGCTTCCTCAGCTTTTCCCGCACCTCGTTGCTGAGGCCGGTCATCGCTTCGGCGGGGAAGTCCTCCGGGATGCGGACGCCGTCCCAGTCCTTGTGGTGCAGCAGCAGCCGGGCCTCCCGCTCCCGGTAGCCGTCGTAGCGCGCTTCGAAGAGGAGCAGGTCCCGCTCCCAGGCGGGATCCCAGCCCGGCTGCGGCTCGGACCAGCCTTCCAGCAGGGCCAGGGCGCGATCCGCCAGGGGCGGCGTGACCTGCTGGCGCTTCAGGAGTTCCGCGAGGGTCATCCCGGCCTGAAGCTGCAGCCCGGCCTCCGCCGCCACCGGCCCGAAGGGCGAGGTCGGCGCGACCCAGGCCTCGGCGCACTGGACCCGCAGGGTCTCCCGGCGCCGGAGCTTCGCTTCCACCCCGGCGAGGTCGGCCTCCCCCAGGGCGCCCACCTCCCGCGCGACCTCGAGCAGGCGCCCGTCCGCCAGGTCGCAGGCGAGGCCCAGCCGGTGCTCGGCCCGGGCGGTGAGCATGCGGTAGGGCTCGTCGGTCCCCTTGGTGACGAGGTCGTCCACCATCACGCCGATGTAGGCCTGGTCGCGGCCCAGCAGGACGGGTTCGCGCTGCTGCAGCCACCGCGCCGCATTGATGCCGGCCATGAGCCCCTGCCCCGCGGCCTCCTCGTAGCCCGTGGTGCCATTGATCTGCCCGGCGAACCAGAGGCCCTCGAAGCCGTCCACCCGCAGGTCCCGGCGCAGCTGCAACGGATCGAAGCTGTCGTACTCGATGGCGTAGCCCGGTCGCACGATCTCCGCCGCCTCGAAGCCCGGCAGGCTCCGCACCATGCGCAGCTGCACGTCCGGCGGCATGGAGGTGCTCAGGCCCGACAGGTAGATCTCGTCGAGCTCCAGGCTTTCGGGCTCCACGAAGATCTGGTGCCGCCCCTTGTCGGGGAACTTCACGAACTTGTCCTCGATGCTCGGGCAGTAGCGCGGGCCGATGCCCTCCACGTGGCCGCCGTACATGGCGCTGCGGTGCAGGTTCTCCCGGACGGCGGCCTCGGTCTCCGGCGTCGTGTGGACGATGTGGCAGGGCACCTGGGGCTGGGGGATCGCCGTGGTGAAAAAACTGAACGGCCGCGGCGGATCGTCGCCGGGCTGGACCTGCAGGCGGGCGAAGTCGATGCTGTCCTTCGCGATGCGGGGGCTGGTGCCCGTCTTCAGGCGCCGGCAGCGGAGTCCCAAGGCCTTGAGCTGCTCGGAGAGATGGGTGCTGGCGGGCTCCCCGGCCCGGCCCGCCTCCAGGCGGCGCTCCCCGATGAGGATCTGGCCGTTGAGGAAGGTGCCGCTGGTGAGGACCACCGCATCGCAGGGGAGGAAGGAGCCGTCGAGCAGTTCCACCCCCTGAAGGCCGCGGGTGCCCGCAGCCCAGCGGATTCCCGCCACGAGGCCCTGGGCGAGCCTGAGGCCCGGCGTGCGCTCCAGCAGGCGCCGCGCCGCGAGGCGGTACTTGACCTTGTCCGCCTGGGCCCGGGGGCCCCGCACGGCGACGCCCCGGCTTTCGTTCAGGATCCGGAAGTGGATTCCCGTGGCGTCGATGAGGCGGCCCATGGCGCCGCCCAGGGCGTCCAGCTCGCGGACCATGTGGCCCTTGCCGACGCCCCCGATGCTCGGGTTGCAGCTCATCTGGCCGATCTGGTCCAGATTCATGGTGACCAGGGTCGTGGCCACGCCCATGCGGGCGGCGATGTGCGCCGCCTCGATGCCGGCGTGCCCGCCGCCGATGACCACGATCCTCTGCATGCGCCTTTGGCTCCCTGGACCCGCCCTGGACGGGAAATTCCAGTCTCCCCGCGAAGCCCGGGCAGGGCTAGCCCGAAGCCTCGTCCTCAGCCCCGCCCGAGGGCGCGGACCGCGCTCCGGCCAGCAGCCGGGGAACCAGGATGAAGGCCAGTCCGCAGGCGGCGAAAGCGATGAAGAGCAGGGCCGGTCCCGAGCGCCGCAGATCCTCCAGCAGGATCTTCAGGCCCGTGCCCCCGAGCAGAAGCCACGCCACCCAGCGCAGTTCGGGCAGTTCCCAGCGCCGCGTGGCGGCGGCCAGGGCCACGGCGGCGGTGGCGAACACCACCGTGCGCAGGGTGGCCAGGGCGCCGGGACCCGCCCCGGGACCCGCACCGGGACCCGCGCCGGGGCCCAGGCTCCGTTCCACGAGGACGAGGCCCAGGCTGACGCAGGCCGCGCCCAGCAGGACCAGGAGCAGGCTGAGGTGGCCCAGGCGCACCGCACGGGTGAGCAGCCGGTCCTGATGGCCGCTCTTCCACTGGAGCATGAGCACGCTGGCGATGGCGGCCAGGAGCAGGCACCCGCCCACCCATCCCGCGGCGGGGTCGCGGACCGGCGACGTTCCGAAGAGCAGCGTCCCGGCGTCGCCGAGAAGGCCCGAGACCCACGCCGCGCCGAAAAGGTAGGCCAGCCCGTGGGGCCGGAAGGCCTCCCGGCCGAAGCGGGCCTCGAAGAAGGCGCCGCCCACCGCCAGGGCGCAGAAGGCCAGGGCCAGCGGCATGGCGGAGAGGAGCGAGCGCAGTCCCACCCAGACGAACACCAGGGCCAGGGTCGCCCAGAAATGGAAATTCACCCCCCGGGCCTTGCTCCGCCCCAGGAAGGCGTGGGCGACGAAGTAGGCCGCGATCCCCAGGACCAGGCTCACGGCGCCCAGGGGCGCCACCGCCGCGTGGGTGGCCCTCGCCACGAGCAGCGCGCCGCCCAGCCCCACCAGGAGGCTGGCGGCGGTCTGGGCGATCTCGAAGGGCACCACCTCCCGGCCGCGGAGGATGGTGCGGGCGGCGAAACTGGCCAGGTAGCTTCCCACCAGGGCCAGCAGCAGCCCGATGACCTGGGCCGGGGGATCCCGGGGTTCCGGCGTCAGGGCCCGCAGCACCAGGCCCAGGGCCACGATGTCCGCCACCAGGGCCACCAGCCACCGGAGCAGGGTCCACTCCCGCTCGTAGCCCAGCCAGAGGGTGGCGAGCCCGAGGACGAGGAAGCAGAGGGCGAAGGGCAGCACCGCCCCCGTGGCGGCGAGCAGGGCGAGCCCCGTCAGTAGCGCCGCCGCGGTGAAGATCCAGGCCAGGATCTGGTGGCCGGTCCGCCAGGCGAGGCCCAGGGAAAGGGTGGCCAGCAGGGCCAGGACCACCGCCCCCGCGCCCGGGCTGAGGAAGTGGAAGCGCTGGGTGGCTTCGAAGACGAGGGGGAAGGCGATGGCCGTCGCCGTCAGGCCGTGGAAGGTGGCGTCGCCCTTCCGCCCCTTCGACGCCGCCCATCCCGCCGCGCCGAGCCAGGCCAACGCGTAGGCCAGGCCCAGGGCCACCCCGGCGCCGGCGGCCAGGGTCCCGTTCTCCGTCAGGGCCCGCACGAGATAGGCACCGCCCAGGACCATGAGGCTCCGCCCGGCGTGGGTCAGGAAGCCGAAGGCGTCGGTGGCCGTGGCGGGCGCCGCGTCGTCCAGGTCGGCGAAGGGATCCGGCGCCGGCGAAAGGGGAACCCGGCCAGGGCTCCTGGAGGCCAGACGCCCTTCGAGCCCCGCGAGCCGCTGCTCCAGGGCGAGGACCTGCTGTTCCAGGGCGGCGAGGCGGTCCTCCATGAACCTTCCTTTGGGGTGAGCGGAGACCCGCTCGGGGTTTGGGTTTGGTGCGGGGATGCGCAGGACGCTCCGTTCCAGCGGGGCTGCGCGGGCCGGCGGCTCCCACGCCGGCGGCGGGGCCAGGTGCTGGCGGTGCGGAATGGAAAGAGCGGTGGAGGTCGGAGCCAGAGTCGACTCGGGGTTCCCCCCCGTCAACGCCGCCATGCCCGCCGCGGAGGGACCCGGAGGGCCCGAGGCGGGCCCCGCCGGGGGCTGTCCCGCGCCAGATCCAAACCCAGGCTGCGACTGGATCCGCGTGGCCCAGGCCGCGGGATCGCGAAGCCCCGCGGGCCGATGGTTTCCAAGGGGACGCGCGGATGGGTCGTGACCGCGATCACCCCGCCAGTCCCGCCGGGGCGGGGATCGGCCGCCGCCCGCACCGGCCGCGGGCCCGGAGGCCCCCGGGGCGATTTGTGGAACACTGGGGGCATGAAGCCACCCATGAATCCGGAGGAGCGGCGCGAACACCGTCGCGAGCTGCGCCGCCGCGCCGTGCAGCGCTCCAAGTTCGCCCTGCCTTCGGGCATCACCATGCTGTCGGTCTTCTGCGGCTTCTCCTCGGTGGTGATGTCCATCAACGCCGCCGGGGACAATCCTTCGGGCTACTTCCTCTGGGCCGCGGCCCTGCTGGTGGCCGCGGGCTTCTTCGACGGCATGGACGGCCGGGTGGCCCGGGCCATGAACACCGCCACCGAGTTCGGCGTCCAGCTGGACAGCCTCGCGGATGTCGTCAGCTTCGGCATGGCCCCGGCGATCCTCGCCTACCGCTATGCCTTCTTCACCCTCGGCGCCGTTGACCATCAGCTGCGCGCCGTGGGCTGGGGCGCCTGCTTCTTCTTCACCGCCTGCGGCGCCCTGCGCCTCGCCCGCTTCAACGTGCAGGTGGGCTCGGTGGATCCGCGCTTCTTCGTCGGCCTGCCGATTCCCGCCGGCGCCGCCTGCGTGGCCGCCGTCATCCTCTGCTGGCCCCAGCCCCCCAGCGACCACCGCTTCGCCTACGCCTTCGCCGCGGAGCTCTTCCTGGTGGGCCTGCTCATGGTCAGCACGGTGCGCTTCCCCAGCTTCAAGAAAAAGCCCGCCACCCGCTCCGCCCGCTTCGGGATGCTCGTGGCCATGGTGCTGCTGATGAGCCTCTTCGTGATCTTCAAGGAATGGTTCGTGCTGGGCTTCCTCGCCCTCTTCATCACCGCCGGCATCCTCATGAACCTGGCCTGGCTGGCGGGCTGGAAAGGCGTCGAGCCGCCCCACCCGCCCCTGGCCGAAGACGAGGAGACCGTCCACTGACCGGGACAGCCGCCGAAGCCCCGGCAGCCCTCGGCTAGGGTGGAGGCAGGGGGATCCATGGCCGTGCTGCTCGAAGCCCGGGGCGTGACCAAGCGTTACGGCTCGCGGGCGGTGCTCCAGTCCCTGGACGTCGCCATCGCCAAGGGGGAGCGGCTGGCGCTGCTCGGCCCTTCCGGCTGCGGCAAGACCACCCTGCTGAACCTGCTGGGGGGCCTGGACCTGCCCGACGAAGGCACCGTGCGGCTGGAGGGCGAGGCCCTGGAGGCCATGACGGCCCCGCGGCTGGCGGAGGTCCGGCGCAGGACCTACGGCACCGTGTTCCAGTTCTTCCACCTCATCCCCACCCTGGACGCCCGGGAGAACATCGAGCTGCCCCTCCACCTGCTGGGCTGGACGCCGGCGCGCATCCAGGACCGGGCCCGGGAACTGGTGGCCGCCGTGGGCCTCGAATCCCGGGCCGCGGCCTGGCCGTCCGAACTGTCCGGGGGCGAGATGCAGCGCATCGCCGTGGCCCGGGCCCTGGCCGCCCGGCCCGCCATCCTGCTGGCGGACGAGCCCACGGGAAACCTCGACCGGGCCTCCGGCGAAGCGGTGCTGGACCTCCTCGCGCGGCTCACGGAGCAGGAGGGCACGGCCATGGTGATGGTCACCCACAGCGAAGCCGCCGCCACCATCTGCCACCGGATCCTGCGCCTCGTGGACGGCCGCATCATTGAAGGCCGGACGGGGGAAGGCGGGGATCGCCCGTGACCTGGCTGGTTCTCCGGATCGTCCTCCGCGCCATGCTGCGGGAAAGGGGCCGCGTGCTCCTGGCCCTACTGTCCGTCGCCCTGGGAGTTTCGGTCTTCCTCTCCATCCGCCTCGCCAACCGGGCGGCGGTGGCCAGCTTCGCCGGGTTCGCCGCGGGGATCGGCCAGGGCTCCGATCTGGTGGTCCGCGCCGAGGCGGGGCCGCTGCGGGAAACGGCGCTGCCCGCCCTGCGGGGCCTCCGGGACGAGGCCTGGATCCGGCCAGTGATCGAAGGGACCTTCAGCCGTCGCGGGGTCGGCGGCGGCGCTCCGGAAGGCTTCCAGCTCCTCGGCACCGATCTGGTCGGCCTCGCCGGCAGCGCGCCCGCCACGGCGGAGCCACCGGACGCCGGATCAGGGTCCATGGCGTCGTCCGGCGAGGGGGACGGCGGGGCGGCGGGGAATTTCTACCGCAGCCTGCAGGATCCCGCCGCCGTCCTCGTTTCCACGGCCCTGGCCCGGGCCGAGGGGCTCCGCATCGGTTCCGCCCTGTCCGGCTTCGTCAATGGCCGCCCGGTGACCCTCGCCGTCGCCGGCATCGCCCAGGACGCGCCCAACCGGCCGCCCCTCCAGCGGAACCTGCTGGTGATGGACCTGCCCGCCGCCCAGATGGTGCTGGGGCGCCCCGGCGAACTGGACCGGGTGGAGCTCGGTCTGCGGGGGGAGGCAAGCCTGCCGGCGCTGGAACTGGCCGCCGCGGCGGCCCTGCCCCCCGGCTGGGTGCTGGAGGCGCCGGAGACCCGGGCTTCCAGCGCCCGCACCATGACCGCGGCCTTCCGCTTCAACCTCACCATCCTGTCCCTCATCGCCCTGGCGGTGGGCGCCTACCTCCTCTTCCAGGCCTTCGACGCGGCGGTGAACCGGCGGCGGGAGACCTGGGCCACCCTGCGTTCCCTGGGCTGCCCGCCCCGGCTGCTGAACGCCCTGGTGCTGCTGGAGGCGGCCCTCCTCGGTGTCGCCGGCAGCGCCGCCGGCGTGCTTCTGGGGTGGGGCATGGCCCAGGGCGCCGTGCGCGCGGTCTCGAAGACCGTGGACACCCTCTATGGCGCCAGCGCCGCCCGCAGCGCCCAGCTCTGGCCCAGCGAGGCGGCCCTGGCCTTCGGCCTCGGCACCCTCACCTGCCTGGCGGCGGCGTGGCTGCCGGCCCGGACCGCCGCCGCGACGGTGCCGGTGCAGCTTCTGGCCCGGGGCAGCGGAACGCGACCGGCGCGGTGGCAGGCCCTGTCCGCCGCGGGACTCCTCCTCGCCCTGGCGGGGGCGGGTCTCGCCTTCCTGCCGGTGCTGCCCGCGGGGGTGGCCTGGCACGCCTACGCCGGCTCCGGGCTGGTGCTCCTCGGCGGCAGCCTCGCCACCCTCGCCCTCCTGCCCCTCCTCGGCCTGCCGGGGGGGCGCCGGGCGCCGTGGGCGGTCCGGCTGGCCCTGCGACCCCTGCGCCGCCCCACGGGCCGCCACGGTTTCGCCGCCGCGGCCCTGGCGGTGGCGGTGGGCATGACCATCGGCATGGGCGTGATGGTGAAAAGCTTCGAGGCCACGGTCATGACCTGGATCGGCACGAACCTCCGAGCGGACCTCTACGTGGCGCCCCTGGGCAGCGAAGGCATGGCGGCCCAGCACCGCCTCAGCGCCGCCCTCGCCGAGTCCCTCGCGGCGGACCCCGCGGTCCTGGCGGCGGACCGCTTCCAGGTGGTGCCCCTCCGGCTCCGGGGCGCGCCGACCTTCCTCGGCGCCGCCGACTTCAACATCCACGGCCGCCATGGCCACGTGGCCATCATCGAAGGCGGGGATCCCAACGTGCTGCTGCCCCATCTCCACGACCTGGGACTGGCGGACCCCAGCGCCATCGCTTCGGAGACCTTCACCCGCCGCTTCGGCGTGCGCCTCGGCGACGCCCTGGAGATCCCGACCCCCAGCGGTCTCCGGCGGCTGACGGTGCGGGGCGTCTACGCGGACTACGGCAACGAGCGCGGCAGCCTCATCGTGGACCGGCCCGTCTTCCTCGACTGGTTCCACGACGACCGGGTCGCCAGCCTCGCCCTCTACCTGCGGCCCGGCCTCGATCCCAACCGGGAAGGCAAACGGCTCTTCGCCGCCCACCCCGGCCTCCAGTTCCGGAGCAACGCCAGCCTGCGCCAGCAGGTGACGACGATCTTCCACCAGACCTTCGCCCTCACCTACGCCCTGGAGGTCATCGGCCTCGGAGTGGCGCTGGCCGGGCTCGTCCAGGCCCTCCTCGGCCTCGCCCTGGCCCGCCGCGGCGACATCTGGACCCTGCGCACCCTCGGCGCCAAGGAGGGCGAGATCGCCGCCGTGCTCCTGGGCGAAGGCCTCGGCGTCGCCCTGGCGGGCACTTTGGGCGGACTGGCCATGGGGGTGCTCCTGGCCCAGATCCTGGTGCGGGTCCTGAATCCGCAGGTCTTTGGCTGGACCCTGCGCTTCGCCCTGCCGGGTCCGTTCATGGGCCTCGTGCTCGCCCTCACCCTCCTCGCCGCCGTCCTGGCCCTGCTGCCGGCGGCGCGGTGGGCGGCGCGGCTGCGGGCGGACCGGGAAGCAGAGGAGGGGGCATGAAGGCATGGTTGGTCCTGTTCGCCTGCCTCCTGCCCCTTGCGGCGCAGCGCCCGGCGCAAAGTCCGGCGCCAGTCCCGGCGACCACGCCGGACGGCTTCACGGTGGCGCGGCCCGGCTACCGCTTCAGCTTCCCCAAAGACCACGGCTCCCACCCGGACTTCCGCACCGAGTGGTGGTACTTCACGGGGCACCTGTGGTCGGCGGATGGGAAGCGGCGCTTCGGCTACCAGCTCACCTTCTTCCGGCAGGCCTCGCCCAGTGCCGCCTGGACGGGTTCCGCCGCGTGGCGCACGGACCAGATCCATCTCGCCCACGGCGCGCTCACCGACGAAACGGGCCGGCGCTTCCGGGTCGCGGAGCGCCTCAACCGCGGCGGCCTGCCGGCGGATGCGGCCCTGGACCGCCTGGCGGTCTTCAACGAGGCCTGGAGCGCCGAGCTGGGGCCCGAGGGCGCCATCATCCTGCGCATGAAGGTGGATGACGCGCGCCTCGAGCTGACCCTGCAGCCCGCCACGCCGCCGGTGGTCTTCGGCGAGGACGGCGTGAGCCGGAAGGGCGCGGATCCCACCGCCTCGAGCCACTACATCACCTTTCCCCGGCTCGCCTCGACGGGCACGCTCAAGTTCGGAAGCGCCCCGCCGATCCCAGTCTCCGGCCAGAGCTGGATGGACCATGGGTTCAGCTCCAACCAGCTTTCCGCAGGCCAGGTGGGCTGGGACTGGGCGGCGGTGCAGCTCCGGGACGGCCGCAGCCTCATGGCCTACCGCATGCGCTTGCAGGACGGCGGCCAGGATCCCTTCTCGTCCATCACGGAAGTAGATCCGAAGGGCCGCATCACCCGCAGCACCCGCACCTTCGCCATGCGGGCCAAGGGCCAGTGGACGAGCCCAGCCTCCAGGACCGCCTATCCCCAGCCTCTGGAGGTTGAGGCCTGGGGCGAACGGTGGACCCTGGTGCCGATTCTCGCGGACCAGGAGTTGCGCACGGCGCGGAGCACGGGGATCACCTACTGGGAGGGCGCGTGCCGGGTGCTGGATTCAAACGGTAAGGAAGTCGGCGACGCCTACCTCGAACTCACGGGGTATGCGCACTCGCTGAAGGGGCGGTTCTGAGTCGAGCTTTAGCCGATCCAGGCAAATTGCAGGGCTTCTCCCAAGGCACGCCCCTCGGTCCTTCCATCGGGCAGGTCTGTGCTCGATGGGGATTCGATACTGTGGTCGAAGCAGCTCAAGATTTTCTCTTCTTTGAAGCCGGCACGGGCTTTTCCGTGGAAAGGCTGGGGCGCATCACCCGGGTCTGCACGGTCTTGATGTTCTCCACAGTCGGCAACTCTTCCGGCATGGTTCCACCTAATTCTTGGATCGTTTGCCGCACCTTCGCGCCGACTTGGCGGTGGGTCTGATTGGCCCTGTCCTTCCCTGTTATTTGTTCACGGCGAAGCTTTTCTTCTGTTTGCGTGGCACGGAACAGATTGGCCGCCAGTTCCGTGGATCCCATGTGATCCAGGATCTGCTGGCCCTTCCTGAGCTGTTTCCTGGCGTGAATATCCTTGGCGGCCAGTCCGCCGTAGAGCCCGAGGTAGCCATGGTTCTGGAAGATGGCATAGTCCACGGGCTCGACCACGCCAGCACTTTTCGCGGCATCCGCCAATTGGACATTGTGCTGCCTCACCTCCTCGCGCAGGAGGAGCCGGCGCTGGTCTTCCAGGGATTGCTCCGACAACTCCTGCCTGCGTGTCTGCACCGCGAAGTAGGTCTGACCAAGGGCAACAATGTCCTTGGAAGGATCCGCATTCTGGATGGCTAGGTAGCAGGCATAGCGGGACAGCAGCACAGTCTTGACGCCACGCTGGCCACCCTTGCCGATCTCGATCATTTCGGTGAGTTCAACGAAATGATCGTCAATTCGGTAACCGCTGTTGAAACAGGCGGTTCGAGCCTTATCAATCACCTGCTCGAAATTCCGATAGTCGGCGTATCCCAAAATCTTGGCGAAGTCGCGACTCGACCAGAATTCATGACCCGCTTCATTCACTCGTCGGATCGCCTCAAAGGGTGAGGCATGGTCCGAGGTCGATTGAGAGCGATACACACGCTTCGTCATGGGGCATCTCGCGCAATTCGCCCGGGCTGGTTGGCAGAGGACCGTCCTATTGCGGCTTCTTGTTCGCCACCATCCACCAGATCAGTCCGCCGATGAACGGGAGCATCGCCGCGCAGCCGCAGCCGCCGGAGATCCAGATGCCCGGCAGGACTTCGTTCTGGCTGGCGCGGCCGTCGGTCATGGCGGGCAGGGCGACGAAGACCACGAGGGCGACGAGGCAGAGCAGCACCAGGGCGCAGCCGCATCCGGTGAGGATCTTGGGGCCTTTCATGGGTTCGCTCCGGGATGGTGCCCGATGATCGGGCCAGGACGCCGGCGATGCAAGCGCTGAGAAAGATAGATAGAGGCCCAAACCTCTCTATCGCGAGGGTCCATCCTCCTCTTCGGGCCCATCCGAATACCGGAACAGCCTCAATTTAGACGGGACCTTCACGACAAATCTGGCTGCCCCGTAATCGAAGTCCAGGTTCTCGCACATGCAACGCCACACCTTGCCCTGGAAGGGTTCGATGATCGTTCCACATGCGAGGCATTCGTAGTAGGTACCCGCAGCGATCGGCCATCCGTCCAAGGATTTGATCTCGATCGTGACTTCTCTCATGGATTGGGGGGCTCCAAGCAACCTTGGCGCGGATCAGGTCAACACGCCCGCAATGCAAGCTGATAGGAAGTTCGCCAGCGTGCCAGCGATCATGGCCCTCAACCCCAGTCGCGCCAGGTCCCCACGACGCTCGGGGATGAGGGCGCCGATGCCGCCCACCTGGATGGCGATGGAGCTGAAGTTGGCGAAGCCGCAGAGGGCGAAGGTCGCCACGAGCTTGGCCTTGGCGCTCAGGGCCGTCATCTGGCCCAGCTCGATGAAGGCGACGAACTCGTTCACCACCATGCGCTTGCCCAGCAGGGCGCCGATCTGCCCGGATTCGCTCCAGGGCACGCCCATGAGGAACGCGAAGGGCTTGAATACGATGCCGAGCACCGCTTCGAGCGTGAAGCCGGGATGGATGAACTTCATCAGCCCGTTGATGAGGGCCACCAGGGCGATGAAGGCGATGAGCATGACGCCCACGTTGAAGGCCAGGCTGCCCCCCTCGAAGGCCCCACGGGCGGCGGCGTCCAGCACGTTGGCGTCGTGGCCGGGAATGTCCACGGTGAGCTCGCCGCTGGTCTCGGGCTCCTCCACCTCGGGCTGCATGATCTTGGCCATCATCACCGCGCCCGGCGCCGTCATGATCACCGCGGTGATGAGGTGGACGATGTCCACCTGGGCGATCTGGACGTAGGCCACCATGATGGAGCCGGACACGTGGGCCATGCCCGCGGTCATGATCACCATCAGTTCCGACTGGGTGAGGCGGGCGAGGAAGGGCCGGATGGTCAACGGCGCCTCGGTCTGGCCCATGAGGATGGAGGCCGCCACGCTCACGCTCTCGGCGCCGCTCACCTTCAGGATCCGGCCCATCATCCGCGCGCAGGCGCCCACCACCCACTGCATCACGCCCAGGTAGTAGAGCACTGCGAAGATGCTCGCCACGAAGATGATGGTGGGCAGCACCACGAACGCGAAGACGAAGCCGATGGAGCCCTTGGGGTTGGCCAGGGGGCCGAACACGAAACCCGCGCCCTCGGCGCCGTAGGCCATGAGGTGCTCCACCGCGATCCGCAGCTTCTGGAAGGTGTGGCCCACCAGGTTCCCCCGCAGGAGGCCCAGCACCACCACCGCGAAGATCCCCCAGTTCAGCCGCTTGTCCTCGAAGCCCGCGAAGCGCCGCAGCAGCATCGGCACGAACATCAGCAGGAGGATGATCCAGCCGAACTGGGCGGTCCACTGCTCCGCGGTGCCTTCATGGAAGACATGCAGGGTGGGCCAGGGCAGGAAGCCCAGGACCGACTTGATCAGGTCGCCCTTGAGGACGATCACCGCGAAGACCCACTGGAGCCCCAGGCCCCAGGCCACGGTCTTCCAGTGGATGGCGTGGCGGTGGCGGCTCATGCCGTAGGCCAGGCCCAGGAAGGCCAACACGCCCAGCAGCCCCATGAAGCGTTCCATGGTCTCTCCTTAATCGTCGATTGAGTCGGGCGGGGCGGCCGGGCTTGGCCCGGACGGCCCGTGGTTCATGTCAGAGCTCGAGGTTGAAGGCCCGGATGGAGCGGTCCATCTCGAAGCGGGCCCGTCCCAGGATGCCGTCCCGGCCCATCACCAGGACCAGGGCGCAGCCTTCGGTGGCCCCCATCACCACGATCCAGTGTTCCGGGGTCGCGAAGGCGATCTGCTCGATGATGCCGGTGTCGAAGTCCTCCACGGACTGCTGGAGGTGGCGCTTCACGGTCTGCTGGTAGGCCCCCAGCATGGCGAGGGCCTCGTTGGGCACCTGGATGGTGCGGCTGGCGATGACCTCCCCGTCCTTGTCGCTGAAGCTCGCGGCCAGGGCCTCGGGCACGCGCTCGATCAATGCGTCCAGGATCTGCTGGAAGGACATGGCCGGACTCCAGGGGTGTCGGCCCCCATCATGCCACCTTCCGCTGCGCCGCGCCGGGCCCGCCCGGCTAGACCCCCCGCAGGATCTGGAGGCCCCACGCCGCGAGGAACGCGCCCACCACCACCAGCCGGGCCCCGAGGGTGTCCGGCACCTCGGGAAAGGGTTCCCGCCGCCAGGCCCGCCGCGCGTCCCAGGCCGCCGCCAGGGGCGCGAGGAGCACCGCCGCGGCCGCCACCGGATGCCAGTGGAAGGCCGCGGCGAGATCGCCTTCCGCCAGGGCGCGGGCCATGCGGGTCGTTCCGCAGGTGGCGCAGGGCAGCCCCGTGGCCAGCTTGAACAGGCAGGGCGGCAGATGCAGGCCCGCGGCGTCCAGCCATCGCAGGGCCGCCAGCCCCAGGGGCAGGCCGAGCAGCACCGCCGCCGCCAGCCAGGGCACCCGCCGCGTCAGCGCCAGGGCGCGCTCAGCCATAGGCCGGCCCTCCCCCCATGGCCAGCGCCAGCTGCCAGGCCACGACGATGAGGCCGCAGCCGCAGCAGGCGGCGATGACGACGTGGAGCAGGGTCGCCACCACGCCCTTCCACACCGGGCAGCCGTGGAAGGTGGCCAGGGCCACGCCCCGCAGCACCCAGAAATACACGCCCACCGCGGCGAGGACCGGGGCCAGGAGCAGGCCGAGCACCGGGGCGTGGCCGAGGAGTCCGATGGCCACCCCGGCGCTGCCCGCCCACATGGCGGTGGCTTCGGCGCGGAAGGTCGTCCGCCAGCCCCGGTTCCGTTCCACGCCCCGCAGCAGCCAGAGGCAGCCGTGGTCCCAGACGGCGTTGTGCAGCCAGGCCGACGCCACGCCCAGGGGCACCAGGGGCAGCATCCACAGCAGCAGGACCGGCAGCGGCGGCAGGGCCGGCAGCTGGGTGAGCATCTCCTTCAGGTCTTCGGGCCGGATCTCCCCGTTCACCTGGGCCAGCGACTCGAGGACGCGGCCCCAGAGCGGCCCCTCCATGGCCCGGAAGGAGGCGTAGCCCGCCGCGAAGCCCCAGAGCGAGAGGGCCCCGTCGAGCCAGCCCAGGCCAGTGCGCCAGGCCAGCATCCGGAGGAAGGCTGGACCCGCCGCCGGGCCGCCCCCGGCCTCTGCCTTGAAGCCTTCCAGGGGCTTCAGGGCGAGGCGGAAGGGTGCCCAAGGATCCACGCCCTACCGCCCCCGGGCCAGGGTCGCCGCCAGACCGCCCAGGGCGGCAGCGGCACCGCCGCAGCAGCAGGCGAAGACGATCCACGGCAGGAACATGCCCAGCACGCCCCGCCAGGTCTCCGTGCCGTGGGCCCGGGCGAGGAGGACGCCCGCATGGACGAAGAAGGCCAGGCTGAGGAGGCCTGAGATGCCCAGCAGGACCAGCCCGGCCACCGGGGGGACGAGGACCCAGCCGTTGAAGATCCAGAGGACCGCGTTGTAGGTGCCATAGGCGTAGAGGAGGGTCCGGAAGGTCGCCGCCAGGCCCCGCCCGGCGCCCAGGCCGCGCACCAGCCACAAGCCCCCGTGGGAGGCGAAGCCGATCACCGCCATGCCCAGGGCCATGCTGATGGGAAAGAAGAGGGCCACCGCCACCTGGATGGTCTTCTGGAACTGGGCCATCTCCGGCGGCGGCGTCTGGTGGGGCAGGCCGAAGAGGTCGAGGATCGGGGCGCTGGAATCCGGCGAGCCCACCAAGGCCACCAGGATCTGCATGACCCAGACCAGGGGCAGGCCGATGCAGGCGAAGTAGGTGATCGCCGGGCCCACTTTCGGGTGGAGCCCGAAGGAGGGGCCGGCCTCGGCGGGCCTGAAGACCAGCTTCATGGTTTCCACCACCCGGGCGGGAAAGCCGGGATACAGCGCCGGGTCCTCCCAGGGGACCAGGGGCACGTCCACCGGGCCGCGCTCCTGGTCGGGGTGGACGAGCTCGGACTGGGGCGGTTCGTAGGGATTGGACGGATCCATCACTTCCTCATGAACTGGGTCTCGAAATCCTTCAGGGCGATGGGATCGCCTTCGGCCTTCAGGGGGCCGTGGAACTCCTGGGGGCTGGAAGTGGCGTACTCCCCGAAGGTGGCGATGTTGCCATTGATGTAGGCGATGAACTCGTCCTGGCGCCCGCGGATGTAGCCCCGGAAGGGCTTGGCGGCGAAGCCCAGCAGGGCGCTGTCCAGGGCGGTCCAGGTCTGGAGGTTGCTCTCGAAGCCCTTCGGACCTTCCCAGTAGCGGTACACGGTGACCATCTTGGCCCCGATGGTGAAGGGGACCTTGAGGCGGCCCTTCTCGGCGACGCCTTCCACCAGGTAGACCCGGAGGCCGGGCTTGCGGAGGACCAGGCGCAGGGTGCCCTTCAACCCCTTCATGTCATCGATGCTCCAGTGCTCGCCGGGCTGGCCCCCTTCGTCGAAGGCGTAGAAGGCCGGCGCGAACTGGCAGATGCGCCACATGGCGGCCCCGAGGCGGGGATGGTCGAAGAGCTTTTCCATGGCGGGGACCTTGACCCGCTTGGGCTGGGTCCGCGTCTCGAAGGCGAAGTCCGCCCGGGCCACGATGTCCCGGGCGGTCTCCCGCCACAGGGGCTGCAGCTGGTCGTAGGGAACCTGGGCCCGGAGGGCGGAGGCGGCGGCCAGCAGCAGGGCAATCGTCGGCATCACCGGGAGGCGCATGGCTCCAAGCTAGCAGGGCAGGTCCCTACTCTGGCCGAGGCATGGCTATGATGGGGCTCTCCCGCACGCCACCATGACCCGCCTCCGGCTTCTCGTTCCCGCCCTCCTCGCGCCCATCCTTCTTGGCGCCCAGGACGGCGACATCGCGGAAAAAATGTTCCGCTCCGGCGAACGGGCCTACGCCGCCAAGTCCTACGGCGAGGCCTTCGAGACCTGGAACCAGCTCATCAAGGCCGCCCCATCCGGCGATTACGCGGCCCTGGCGATGCTGCGCATGGCCCGGCACCAGTGGGAGGTCGAGAAGAAGCCCGAAGCGGCCCTGCCCATCCTCGACAAGGTCAAGGCCGACCATCTGAAGGACGGCTACGGCGCGGAAGCGATGCTGATGCGGGGGATGCTGCTGGCCTCCCTGGCCCACAAGCCTTCCGGACCTGCGGGAGCCCATCGCCGAGTTCAACCGGATGCTCGACCTCTACCCGGAGCACCCCGCCATCGCCGAAGCCCGCTACCAGCTCGGACTGGCCTGGCGGGACGAAGGCAACCCCCGGAAGGCCCTGGCCCAGTTCGTGGAGGCCTTCCGCCAGGACCCCGCGGGCCCCATCGCCCCCAAGGCCCTGCTGCAGGCCGCCGAGGCCCTGGACCAGTCCGGGGACCTGAACGGCTGCCTCCGGCTGCTCCAGCTGGTCCGCAACCAGGCCCCCCAGAGTCCCGAGGCCGCGGAAGCGGGCTGGCGCATCAACCTGCGGGTGAAGCACCGAATCTTCCGGCCTACCCCCAAGAACCAGGGGCCCTGGCCCGCCGGCAAGGTGAAGTGGCTCAAGACCCCCATCCTCATGGCCCAGAATGCCGACGGCGAGATCGTCCTCTACCAGGACGACCTGGGCCAGGCCTTCCTCCTCCGCGGCGGCGAGCTGACGGCGGTGGGGGCCAAGGTGCCCAACATCAAGGCGATGTTCGTCGCCCCCAGCGGCGTGCCTTGGCTCGCCCAGCCCAAGGCCAGCCTCTACCGGGACGAGGCCCTGGGCCCCGTGCCCATCCCGGGGGTCTCCGCCCCCAGCGGCATGTTCATGGACCGGTGGGGCACGGTGTGGCTCGCCGACGCCAAGAACCCCCAGCTCACCCTCCTCGGGGCGGACGGCCAGGCCCGGTCGGTCCCGAGCCCGGCCCTGAACGCCCTCGCGCCTCTCCGGGACGGGGCGGTGGCCGCTTCCGACGCCAACCGCACCCTGCTGATCCTCGATGCCGCCGGCCAGCCCAAGCTCCAGGTCCCCTACGGCAAGGACATGCCCGCCAGCTTCCGGTACGTGCTCGCCCTGGCCACCGACCCCACCGGCAACATCGCCGGCCTGGTGGAAGGCGGCGACTTCGACGGCGTGGTGGTCTGGGGTCCCGATGGCGCCGTCCTGCGCTACGCCACCTTCCGGGCCCTGGGCATCTCCGGGAAGTTCCGCAGCCTCGTCTTCGACCGCGAGGGCGGGCTCATCCTCGCGGACCGCTCCAACGACCTCCTCGTCCGCCTGGACTGACATGCGCCGCCCGCCGCCCACCCTCCTCGTGCCCGCCCTCCTGGCCCTGTTCGCGCCCGCCCCGCCGGCGGCCGCCCAGGACGCCCTGAAGGAATCCATCGCCCAGGCGAAGGCCCTCTGGACCACCTCCGGGGACCGGGACGGGGCCGTGGCGAAATTCGAGATGGTGCTGGCGGCCCTGGAGCCCAAGGGCCGCAGCCTGGAGGGCGAGCCGCTCGGGATGCTGTGCGAGACCTACGCCTGGCTCGCGGTGCTGGACGACCGGGTGCCGGAGAAGCGCCCCAACGCCGCCAAGCGCCTGGAAAGCCTCCTGGACCTGGCGCCGGACTACGACATCGACCGCACCCTGGCCACCAGCCGGCTGGCGGCGGTCTTCGACGCCCTGCGGGCCGCCAAGCTGGGCTCCGTGCAGTTCTCCTTCCAGCCCGAGGGCGGCCTGCTGAAGGTGGACGGCCGGGCCGTGGCCCCCGTGGCCAGCAAGCGGCTGCCCCCCGGCGCGCACCTCCTCTCCTACGCCAAGCCCGGCTTTGAAACCCAGGAACTCTCCGCCACCGTGGCCGCCGGCGCCGCCACCACCGCCGACTTCAAGCTCAGCCGGGTCTCCAGCACCCTCACCGTCTTCGTCCATCCCAGCGGCGCGGAAGTGTTCTTCGATGGCAAAAGCCTCGGCAAGGCCACCGGCCAGGCCGGGCCGGAGCTCTCCCCCCACGCCGAGCCCCTGGGCCTGAAGCCCGAAGAGCTTTCCGCCGCCTTCGTCATCGGCGACGTGAAGGCCGGAAAGCACACCCTGGAGCTCCGGGCCGGCTGCTTCAAGCCGGTGAAGGTGGAGATCGCCGAGACCTACACCGCGCCCTTCGCGGACCACACCCTCGCCCCCTTCAAGCTTCTGCCCTCCAAGGGCGCCCTGACGGTCACCAGCGCGGCGCCGGGGGGCGAGCTCTTCCTGAACGGCCAGGGCTACGGCCCCCTGCCCCAGGCCGCCCTCGCGGTGTGCTCCGGGGCCTACGACCTGGTGGTGAAGTACTCCAGCGGCGGCTACGCCGAGCGGATCGTGGTGCCGGAGGACAAGTCGGTGCGGATCGAGGCGCGGCCCAAGCCCAGGCTCGCGGTGCTGGGCATCGAGGGCGCCGACGAGTTCATGGGCCGCGGGGCCCTGGCCCAGGCCATCGCGGCCCTGGGACCGCGGGTCTCCGAGGTCGCCTGCCTGCCCACCCGGGACGGCGAGACCCCCGCGGAGGCCCTGATCCGCCTGCAGGCTTCGAAGGAGGCCGAACTCACCTTCCTCGCCCGCCCCCTGCGCGGCCCCGGGGGCACCCAGGTGGAACTGGTCCTGGCCACCCTCGACGGCGAAGAGCAGCGCTTCCTGGACCGCCCCCTGGACAGCGATCCGCTTTCGGTCCTGGTGCAGCGCCTCAACCGCCGCCCGCCCCTCTGGGAGCCCAGCCTCGGCGTCACCCTCCTCGACGTGGCCGGCTTCGAGGCGGGCCCCCACGTGCTGAGCGGCGATCCCGCCGTGATGAAGGAAGGGATCCGGCCCTTCCGCGCCTTCGCCACCGTGAACGGCAAGGCCGTCCCCGATGTGGCGGCCCTGCGGCGCATCCTGGCGGAGAGCGTCGGCAAGACCGTGCAGGTGACCCAGATGGGCGTGCCCAGCGAGCTGAAGGTGGACCTGAGCCCCCTGGAGATCCCCCTCAATTCCGCCGCCTACGCCTACCCCTTCCTTCTGGCGGACCTGCGCCTCAAGGCCCTCGCCGCCAAGGGGGACGAGCAGGCCGCCCTGAAGCTGAACCAGGCCATCGCCCTGATGCACTTCCGCCGGTTCGACAAGGCCCTGGAGCTTCTGCGGGAAGTCAAGTTCGCCTCCGACCGGGGCGTCAGCACCGGCACGGCCCAGTATTACATGGGCCTCTGTCTGCTCCGCCTCGGAAGCGTCTATACTCCCGATGCGATCAACGCCTTCACCCTTGCCATGAACCATCCCCTCGCCACCCTCTTCGGGCCCGACGGCCCCCTGGTGGCGCCCCTCGCGCAGCAAGCCCTGGCCGATCTCAAGCCCTGAGCCGCACCCCACGAATCCTGGAGGCAACCATGAGCACGAACCGATCCCGTCAGCGTGGCGAAGGCAAGGTCGGCTGCATCAGCGCCCTGTTGGTTTTCGGCGTCCTCGGGGCCGCCGCCATCAAGGCCGTGCCGGTCCTCTACGGCAACTACCAGCTCGAGGACGCCGCGGACCGCAAGGCCGAAAGCGCTTCCGGGCGGCCGGAGGAGGTCATGCTGCGGGAGCTCCTCCAGGAGGCCCAGAGTATCGGGGTTCCGGACGCGCTCAAGGCCCGCGCCATCACCGTGACCAAGCGCACCGCGGTGGACGGCATGGGCTCCTGCACCGTCGCCCTCCGCTACACCACCACCATCGACTTCTATGGCGTCTACAAGTACGACCTGGTGGTGGACAAGAAGGTCACCAAGCCCCTGCTGGAGAACATCCGATAGGAGGGCGCATGCGGCTTCCGGCCCCGGCCCGAAGAAGCCTCCTGGCGGTGCTGGCGGGGTCCGCCCTGGCCGCGCAGCAGCCGCAGTATTTCAAGGAGGAGAAGACGCCCTGGTGGAAGCCCAAGGCCGAACTGGAGATCGTCCACGACCGCACCGAGTTCGACCCCTACGCCCGGAAACCCATCGAGCGCACCCTCAGCCGCCTCCGGCTGCGCTGGGAGGTCGGGACCGACTCGGACTGGTGGCAGCTCCGGGCCGGCTCAGCCCACCGCGCCGGCAGCGACGGGAACCGCAACAACCTCGCCCGCTTCGATAACGAGACCAGCAGCGGCAGCAACCTCGACCTGGCCGAACTGCGCCTGCGGGCCCTGTCGGCCCAGGGCGGCGCCGAGCTCCACGCCGGCCTCGGGGAGAACGGGCTCCTCACCCAGGAAAGCCTCTTCGATCCCGACCTGCGCATCCTCGGCGTCGGCGGACGCGCCTTCTGGCGCCATGAGGCCTCCGGGCTGGAGGAGCTGGGCCTGCGCGGGGAAAGCGGCAAGATCCAGCTGATCCACGGCGGCGAGGTGAAGCTCACCGCCTTCCAGGGCGTGCTGAGGTTCGCCACGGGCCCCATCACCTGGACCGTCCATGGGGGCCCCTGGAAGCTCGAAGCCCGCCAGCAGGACGCCGCCGCCTTCCGCCGGCAGAACCCGGCCGGCGTGGGCGGGAGCTACCCCAATCCCACCTTCCGCTTCGACACCCTCGGCGCGGGACTGCTGTGGGGCGGCGACATCCCCCTGGAACTCAAGGCGCTGCGCCACAAGAACAAGGACACCGGGGAACGGGGCGAGGAGCTCCAAGTCTGGCTGGGGTCCAGCACCCGGCCCTACTGGCCCCGGGTCGGCTACATCCGCCAGCTCCTGCCGGCCACGGGGGCCCTGGCCTCCATCAACGGCGACCTCTGGTGGCACCACGCCAACGCGGACGGCGAACGCTACGTGGTCCAGCTGCCCCTGCCCCAGAAGTGGACCCTGAGCTTCACCCGGGTGGACCAGCGGCGCCGCGGGGTGGCGCCTCCCGCCACCGTCGGCTTCAAGCGCAGCATGGTGGGCCTTTCCAAACGGTTCTGATTGCAGGTTCGCAGGCCGCCCGTCACCCTGCGAAGGATGCTCCTGTCATTGCCCCGTGACACCTTCCTCGCCGAAGGCGCCCCGCTGAGGGGCGTGCCGCTGCCCGGCTCCAAGTCCGTCACGAACCGCGCCCTGCTGCTGGCGGCCCTGGCGCCGGGAACCTCCGTTCTCCGGGGCGGCCTGGAGGCCGAGGACACCCGCTGGATGCGGTCGAGCCTGCGGACCCTGGGCACGGAAGTGGACGAGGCGGGCGGGAGCTGGCGCGTGCGCGGCGGCGTCCGCCCCGCCACGGAGGACCGCCTCTGGCTCGGGGCCTCCGGCACCTCTCTGCGCTTCCTCCTGCCCTGGCTGGCCCTCCACGGGATCGGCGAATTCCATCTCGCCGGCGAGCCGCGCCTCTTCGAGCGGCCCCTCGGCCCTCTCCTGACGCCCCTGACGGCCCTGGGGGCGCGCTGGACCGCGGAAGGCGGCGAAGGCCTGCTGCGTCCGGTGCCCCAGCGGCCCGATAGCCTCGACGCGGAGGTGGACGGCACCCTCAGCAGCCAGTTCATCACCGGCCTGGCCCTGGCCGCCGCCGGTCTCCCCGGGGGCGGGATCCTCCGCTGGAGCCGTCCGCCGGCCTCCCCCAGCTACCTCGCCCTCACCTGCCGGTGGCTCCAGGCCTTCGGCTGCGCGGCCGCCCTGCACGAGGACCGCCTCGTGGTGCCCGGCTCCCTGCGGGCGGCGGACCTCGACCTGCCCGCGGACTGGAGCGGCGCCGCGGCCTTCCTCGCCGCCGCCGCCGTCACCGGCCGCGCCCTGACCTTGGGCCCCCTGGACGCCGGCGATGCCCAGGGCGACCGGGCCCTGGTGGCCATCCTGGTGGCGGCGGGCTGCGAGGCCACCTGGGAGGGCACCCGCCTCACCCTGCGGGGTCCGCTCCGCCGCGGCCTCCATGCGGATCTGGAGGCCTGCCCGGACCTGGGCCCGGTGCTGGCGGCCACCGCGGCCCTGGCGCCGGACCCTTCGGTCCTGACGGGCCTCCAGACCCTGCCCCTCAAGGAGTGCGACCGCCTCAACGCCAGCGCGGAACTGGTGCGCTGGCTCGGCGGCCAGGCGGAGGTCGTCGGGGACCACACCCTGAGGATCTCGCCGGGGCCGCCGCCGGCCGCCCGGGCCCCCTTCAATCCCCGCAACGACCACCGCATGGCCTTCGCCGCCGCCGTTGGCGCCCTCCGGACCGGGGGCGAGCTGGAGGACCCGGACTGCGTCGCCAAGACCTTCCCGGAGTTCTGGTCCGCCTGGGACCACCTGCTGGGCGGGGTGCCATGAACCTGCGGGCGGCGTGGCTCGGTGCGTGGCGGCCGCCCTGGCCCATGACCCGGGGCCGGCGCTGGGGCGACCGGGCCTGGGCCCTGGCGGCCATCGCCCAGGCCTGGACCCTGGGGGGCCGGGAAGGCCGCTGGCCGGTGGCCGCCTGGCGGGGCCAGCGGCCCCTGCCGCCCATGCTCGAAGGCCTGCCGGAGGTGTTCCAGCCCCGGCCTCCGGAAGCCTGGGTGGCCCTTCTGCGCCACGGCTCCCCCCAGGTGGAGGCCTCCCAGCGGGGCGCGAAGGAGGAGGAACTCACCGGCGCCTGCTGGGCGGCCCTCCTGGAAGGCGACGGCGAACCCTGGATGGCCCTGGGCAGCGTCCTCCTGGACCTCCCCACCCGGCTGCGCTGGGTCGCCCTGCTGGGCGCCGTGGACGGGACCGGCCGCCTCCACCTGCCACCCTTCCTGGCGCCCCTGGTCCCCGCGGCCCTGGCGGCCCTGCCCCCGGGCTGGTGGGAACTCCTGCTGTCCCGCATGGACGCCCAGGGCCGCCTCCTCCCCGCCGGCGATCTGCCCCTCGACCTTCCCTGGCCGGACCTGCAGCCCCACCTGGAACCCCTGGTGCTGGAGTCCCTGCCGGCCTCCCTCGCGCCCCATGCCGGAAGCCCCTGGCTGCACGCGCTGGGGGACGGCCGCTGGATGCTGGATCCGGCCCTCCGTGCCTGGGGCCGGGGCTGGGGGGCGGCGCCGGAAGCCCTGGCGGCCCTCGCGCCGACGAATCTGGCCCTGGGCGGGCTTGCGGAGCTGGCCCTGGGCGCTGCGCCCGACGCGGCCTTGGGCGCTGCGCCCAACACGGCCCTGACCGCCCTGCTGGCGGGCCGGCTGGAACGCCCAGGCCTTCCGGACGGCTGGGAGGCGGCGGTGGCCGCGGACCTCGCCGCGGGGCCGCGGCCGGACTGCCCGCCGGCTTCGGGACGCCCCACCTGGGACCGCCTGCGGGTGCGCTGGGGCGGCGGACTGCCCGAGCCCGCGCCGGGCTATCCGGCCTGGGGCTGTCGCGCCCATCCCTGCGCCGATCCCTTCCACTGGATGGCGGAGGGCCAGCGGGCCTTCCGGACCCCGGACCTGGAAGGCGCCCTCTGGGCCTTCCGCTTCGCCCACGCCCACTTCCGCCGCCTGGGCTCCGCCTTCTGGGCGGAGCGGGCCGCCTCCAACGCCGCCCTCGCGGCCCTCACCTGGGCGGACGCCGGGGCCTTCCGCTACTTCCGCGCGGAGGCCGGCCCCCTGCCCAGCCCCTACAAGGAGCTGGAGGAGGCCATGCTGGCCGCCTTCGCCGGGGACCAGAAGACCGCCAAGGCCCGCTGGCGCGGCGTCGCCAAGGCCCATCCGGAGCTGCCGGAGCCCTGGTACGACCTCGGGGGCCTGGCCCTGGAACTGGAGGACCGGGAGGGCTTGCGGGAGGCCCACGACCACCTGGCGCCTTCGCCCTTCCGGGACATGCTGGCGGCGGCCCTGGAGGGCCGTGACGAGGAGCCGGAGGGCCTCGACGCGGAGCTGCGCCTCTCCTGGCGCACCCGGGCCGTCCTGCGGGCGGAGTCCCGGGCCGGGCTGCCCATGGCCGCCTTCTGGGAGGCCTGGCGCGCCTGCCCCAGCGCGTGGATGTGCCTGGAGGCCGGCCTGCGGGTGCTGGAGGCCCGCCCGGCGGAACGGCGCGGCGACCGTCTGGTGGCCCTGCAGGCCATCGCCACAAGGGCCGAATCCGCCCATCACCTGGCGCGCCTGGAGGGGCTCTGGCCCCAGCCCGCCGCCTACCAGGAGCCTGGGCCCCGGGAGGTCCTGGAAGGCTGGATGGCCCGCCGGGCCGGGGCCGTGTGGCTCGTCCACGGCGGCGCCCCCTGGCCCCTGCTGCTGGGCCGGGGGGCGCCGCCGCCCCTGGGGATGCTCACCCGCCTGCGGGCGGAAGGCGCCCTCGCGCCGGTGGAGGCGGAAGGGCTCATCTGGCGCGGCTTCCCTTTGAGTTGGGAGGGCGCGGCGGTGGGCGCCTGCCTGCTGGGGGAGCTCCCCGGCGCGGTCCCGGACGCCGCCGCGGCCCCGGAGCTGCTGGCGCCGTGGCTGGCGCGGCTCAATCCGCCCCTGCCCCCGGCGCCCCTGGAGCCCGGCTCGGAGCTGCAGAGCGACGGCAGCGAGCCCATGGCCACGGTGCTGCGGGATCTGGCCCGGGTGGCGCCTTCGCCCCTGCCGGTGCTGGTGCTGGGCCCCACGGGCTCGGGCAAGGAGCTGGCGGCCCGGCAGCTCCACCGGCAGAGCGGGCGGCCCGGGGCGCTGGTGGCGGTGAACTGCAGCGCCTTCGCCGAAAGCCTGCTGGAATCCGAGCTCTTCGGGCATGTGAAGGGGGCCTTCACCGGCGCCGACAAGGACCGCCGGGGCGCCATCGAGCAGGCCCAGCACGGCACCCTCTTCCTGGACGAGATCGCCGATGTCTCGCCCCGGGTGCAGTCCATGCTGCTGCGGGTGCTCCAGGAGCGGGAGGTGCGCAAGGTGGGCGGCGAGCAGGCCGTCGCGGTGGACATCCGCGTGGTGGCGGCCACCCACAAGCCCCTGGAAGCCCTCATCGCCCAGGGCGCCTTCCGCCAGGACCTGCTCTTCCGCCTCCAGGGCGCCGTGCTGCGCATGCCCGGCCTCGCCGAGCGGCGCCACGAATTCCCCCACCTGGTGCCGCGGCTGGTGGCCCGGGCGGCGGAAGGGCTGGGGCGGCCGGCGCCCTTCCTGGACGCGGGCCTGCCGGAAGCCCTGGCCCGCCTGGACTGGCCCGGCAATGTCCGGGAGCTGCGCCACGCCCTGGACCGGGCCCTGCTGCGCTGCGGGGAGGGTCCGCTGCGGGCCGCCCACTTCCCCGAGCTCGCCGCCCCGGTCCTGGAATCCCGCCGCTGGAACGAAGCCACCCGCGCCTTCCAGCGGGAGCTGCTCCTGGACACCCTGCGCCGCCACGCCTTCAACGCCGCCGAAACCGCAGATGCCCTGGGCCTGGCGCGCCCCGCCATCTACCTCACCGCGAAGCGCCTGGGCATCGACCTCCTGGCGGAGCGGAATAAATCGAGATCCTAATGACTGGTGGTATTTTCTCGATAAAACTTTCTGGAATTTGCACGGTTGTTGTGGTGGGAAAGGAAGACTCGGCCGTATGCATGGCAACTCTTCGACAACTCAGTTCTTAAGGGAGGACCTGTGCGCCCGGTCCGTCTGACCCGTCTTTCCTTTGCGGTGGTTGCGTGCGCGGGCTCCCTCGAAGCCCAAGTCACGACGCCGCGGGTCCTTAGCGCCTCGGTGGATCCGGGGCTGACGACGGTGACCTTCAACGGCTAGTGGTTCGGCGCCGGCGCCCTGCCCATCAAGGCCACCCTCAACGACCTCAACCTTTCGCCCTTGAGCTATTCCACCGGCCCGCCCCAGTCCTTCACCGCGCCGCTGCCGCCGGGCATCTGGCTGCCGGGCTCCTACGTCCTCCGCGCCACGACGAGCAGCGGCATCGTGTACACCTTGGAACTGGTCGTCGGCGCCGTCGGGCCGCAGGGCGCGCAGGGCTTCCAAGGAACCCGGGGAACCCAGGGGTTCCAAGGGCGGCGCTTTCCAGGATCCGACCCACATCAGCTTCTGGAACCAGCATTCGTTCCTCTACTACACCCGCGCCGAAGTGGCGAAATACATCGACACCCCCGTGCGTTTCCAGGCCGTGCGATTGTTCACCTACTTCCCCTCCGAGTGGCACCAAACCTGAAAATCCCCTACGCCATCGCCCACCTCGCCGCCCTCAGGGACGGTGGCCGGCTGCCCGGGTTGATCGAGATCTGAACCTGTTCGGCCTGGCGGTCCGGTCGAGGTCAACGGCAGCCGGGCAGCGAGCTGCCGGGCAAGCACGGTGACACGCAGCCCCGGCGCAGCCTCGCCGACGGAAGGTCGTTGACCTTGAAACAGGCACACAGGGTTGTCGTATTTCGCGCCCTTTGCGAAATGCGGCAAGCCTGCGTACTGGCAAGCGAAGCGCGGCAGGACCATGAGGGGTGCCTCGACCGGGCGCGGACGCAACGGTGGTTGAAGGGGAGGAGCAAAACCAGATCCCGGCCCACCTCGCTGGATCGGCCTGGAGACCCTCGTTCCGATTCAGCCTCGCGCGCTATCGCTTGCGGGCACCCTTCCAAGACAAGGTTTGCAGACTGCGCAAACCTCGCCTTGAAAGGGTGCTCTGTTCAAAGTCAACGGCAGCCGGGCAGCTAGCTGCCGGCCCAAAGCGCACGACGCGCAGCACTCGCTTGGCCTCTCCGATGGAGAGAGGGTCGTTGACCTTGGAAACAGGCAACCGCTTATCGTCAGGAACCGTTCCGCCCCAGATACCACGCCACCGTGCGGCCCAGCCCATCCTCGAACTCCGTCTCCGCCCGCCACCCGAGTTCGGCCTCCACCTTCCCCGCTTCAATCGCGTACCGCCGGTCATGCCCGGCACGATCAGGAACGAAGGTGAGCAGCTTCCGGGAGGTCCCGCGGCTGCGACCGAGGGCGTCGTCCACAAGGTCGGCGAGGAGGTGGAGGAGGTCCAGGTTGCGCCACTCGTTGCCGCCGCCGAGGTTGTAGGTCTCGCCTTGGCTCCCGTGATCGAGCACCTGCATCAGGCCGGCGCAGTGGTCTTCCACGAAGAGCCAGTCCCGCACATTGAGGCCGTCGCCGTAGACCGGCACCGGCTCGCCGGCGGCCATGCGCGAGATCGCCAGGGGGATGAGCTTTTCCCGGTGCTGGCGGGGGCCGTAGTTGTTCGAGCAGTTGGTGGTGACCGCGTCCAGGCCGTAGGTGTGCACGAAGGCCCGCACCAGGTGGTCGCTGGCGGCCTTCGAGGCGCTGTAGGGACTGTTGGGCCGGTAGGGCGTGTCCTCCCGGAACAGGCCCGTCGCGCCCAGGGAGCCGTAGACCTCGTCGGTGCTCACGTGCAGGAAGCGGCAGCCCGCCTGCCCCACCCACACCGCCCGCGCCGCCTCCAGCAGGGCGAAGGTGCCCAGCACATTGGTCTGGATGAAGGCCGCCGGGCCGGTGATGCTGCGGTCCACATGGCTTTCCGCGGCGAGGTGCAGCACCCGGCGGATGCCGTGGCGCTCCAGCAGCGATTGCACCAGGGCCTGGTCCTGGATGTCGCCTGGCACCAGCTCCACCCCGTCGAGGCCGTCGAGCTGGGAAGGGTCAGCCGCGTAGGTCAGCAGGTCCAGCACCACGATCCGGTCCGCCGGGCGCGCCCCGCGCCAGCGGTGCACCAGGTTCGAGCCGATGAAGCCCGCGCCGCCGGTGATGAGCAGGGTTTCCGCCATGGTCAGGCCTCCGGGGACCGGGAAGGCGCGTCCAGCAGGGGATCCGCCAGGACTTCCGCCAGGGCCTCCTCCCAGTCCGGCATCGCGTCGGCGCCCAGGCTGCGGCGGTGCGCGTTGCAGAGCACCGAATAGGCCGGGCGCGGGGCCGCCGCCGGGTAGTCCGCGGTGGCGCAGGCGGTGAGGTCTGGGTTGAGGCCCCGCTGGCGGAAGATCTCCGCGGCGAAGCCGTGCCAGGTGGTCTCGCCGCCGCAGGTCGCGTGGACGAGCCCTTCCCAGCCCCCGTCCACGGCGAGCCGCAGCTGTCGCGCCAGGGCCCGGCAGCTCGTGGGCGTCCCCCGCTGGTCCGCCACCACCCGCAGGCTGCGGCCCTCCCCGGCGGCCCGCAGCATCGTGCGCAGGAAGTTGCGGCCCCAGGCTTCGAAGAGCCAGCCCGTGCGCACGATCAGGTGCCGCGGCGCCCGGCGGGCCCGCACTTCCCCTTCAAGCTTGGTGCGGCCGTACACCGTGGCCGGGCCCGTCGGGTCCGCCTCCCGGTAGGGCCGCGTCGCCAGGCCATCGAAGACATAGTCGGTGCTCACTTGCACCAGCAGGGCGCCGGAGGCCGCGCAGCCCTCGGCGAGATGTCCCACGGCCTCGGCGTTCACCCGGAAGGCGAGGTCCGGCTGGGTCTCGCAGAGGTCCACACCGGTGTGGGCGCCGGCGTTCAGCACGACCTGGGGCCGGTGCGCCCGCAGGGCCGCGGCGAGGGCGGCGGGGTCGGCCAGGTCCAGGGCCGCATGATCCAGGCACGCGAGGTCGCGGTCCGCGAAGGCCCCTTGCAGCGCGCGGGCCAGCTGGCCGGAGCCGCCGGTAAGGAGGATCCTCATGCCCGGGGGGCCCGCCGGGCCAGCTCGTCCAGGACGAAGGGATTGGCGGGGTCGTCCTCGTGGCGCAGCTCGTCGATGGGGTCCTTGCGGCCTGCGCCCATGAAGAGCCGGTTGGGGCAGTTGAGGACCAGGCCGGGGTCGTGGGACACGCAGCGGTAGCAGTGGACCACGCCCTTCGGGACCAGGATGGAGCCGGGATGGTTGGCCCCCATCATCACTTCCATCCGGTTGCCGAAGGTTGGACTGGCGGCCCGGTTGTCCCAGAGGGTGACCTTGAAGTCTCCGGGGCCGAACCAGCAGAACAGGTCCGCCTGGTCCACGTGCTCGTGGGGACCCCGCAGCACGCCGGGCAGGGTGAGGGAGGCATAGGTCATGGCGGGGTGGAACTCGGCGGCCACTTCGTCGTGGCGGAAGAGCTCCACCAGCCAACCCCGCTCGTCGAGGAACTTGCGGAAGGGAGTGAGGACGACGCCCTCGATGGGGCCCTTGGCGAAGGTCATGTCAGAGCTTCCGTTCGATGTGGGGAAAGGGGACCTGGTCGTCCGCGGCGACATCCGCGGCGACATCGTCGGCAGCTTGGGCGGCGACCAGGGCATTGGCGTGGGCTAGGCTGGGGAAGGTGCCCGCGTCGGTCCACCAGCCCCGGAAGGTGCCGAAGCTGAGTTCGCCCCGGGAAATATAGGCGTTGTTCACGTCGGTGATCTCCAGCTCGCCCCGGCCCGAAGGCCGCACGCCCCGGATGATGTCGAAGACCGCGCCGTCGTAGAAGTAGATGCCGGTCACCGCCAGGCTGGATTTGGGCGCCGCGGGCTTTTCCTCCACCGCCACCACCCGGCCGTCCCGCACCTCCGCCACGCCGTAGCGCTGGGGATCCGCCACCTTCTTGAGGAGGATCCGCGCGCCTCGGCCCTGGGCCCGGAACGCGGCGGCCTCGGCGTCCAGCGCGTCCTGGAAGATGTTGTCGCCAAGGATCACGCACAGCGGGCCGCCTCCGGCGAAGTTCTCCGCGAGCCCCAGGGCCTGGGCGATGCCCCCGGCCTCGTCCTGCACCTTGTAGGTGAAGCGGCAGCCGAAATCCTTGCCCGAGCCCATGAGCCCCACCACGTCGCCCATGTGCTCCGTTCCCGTGACGATGAGGATCTCCTCGATCCCCGCCTGCTTCAGCTTCCACAGGGGATGCCAGATCATCGGCGCCAGGCCCACCGGCAGCAGGTGCTTGTTGGTCACCTTCGTCAGTGGAAACAGGCGCGAGCCCGTACCGCCCGCCAGCACCACGCCTTTGAGATCCATTCCCGTCCCCCGCGGCGGCGTTGCGCCGGCTTGTGCGATTGTTCCACAGGTGGCCGGGCCCGCCGCGCTTTCCGGGCGCCGGTTCAGCGCCCCGGCAGCGGCCGCCCGAGGGCCATGTGGGCGAGCTTGAGGTTGCCCCGCACCCGGGGCCGCTCCCCAGCCGGCAGGCTGGAGCCCGACATGAGCTTCGCGCACAGGGACCGGGCCTCCTCGTCCTGGACCGCGTCGAGGCAGCTCTGGGCGTAGTAGAACCAGTAGCGGGTGTTCTGCGGCTCCCGTGCCAAGGCTTGTCGGAACAGTTCGGCGTCCTTGCCGGCCTTCTGCGGGTCCCGGCTCCGGGCCCCTTCCGCCCGGGCGAGGATGCGGGGACCAGCCAGCAGGGAGGTGGTGATGGGCCGGTCGCAGGTCAATTACTCGTGGAGCACGCCTTCGTAGCGCCAGGGCAGGCGGGTGGCGGTGAGGAAGGTGCGCTGGTGGGTCCGCAGGCCGTGGGGGAAGGCGATGATGAGGTTGTAGGCGTCCGCGTCCAGGCGCGGCAGGGACTTGGGGCCGGCGTTCACCTTCTCTTCATCGGCGTCGATGAAGAGAAGGTAGTCCTCGCCCTTGCCCGCCATGGCGATGGCTTCGGTGCGGTTGTGGCCGAAGTCCACCCAGGGCCGCTCGTGGAGCTCGCCGGGGAGGTCCGCCAGCACGCGGCGTACCATCTCCTGGGTGCCGTCGGTGCTGCCGGTGTCCACGATGGTCCAGGCGTCGATGACCGGGAGCACCGAGCGCAGGCAGCGCTCGATGACGGGCGCTTCGTCGCGGACGATCATGTTCAGGCGGACGGTGGTCATGGGGGCGCCGGCTCAGGCCGGTCGGGGCGCCAGTCCCAGGGCCTGCAGGGAGAAGTTCAGGTTCGCCAGGACGCGGGGGCGCTCGGCTTCCGGCAGTTCCGGCAGGGTGAGCAGGGCTTCGCAGATGGCGCGGACCTCCTCGTGGCGGCCCGTCCAGTAGGCGGCGACGGCGCATTCGTCCTGGGCGCGCCATTGGTGGGCGGCAGGCTCGACGAAGAGGAGGTCGTCGCCCGGGTGCGCCTGCAGAGCCGCCCGGGCGAAGAGGTAGGCCAGCGGCCATTCCGAGCGCTCCCGGTGGTAGCGCGCCAGTTCCACCAGCGCTTCCGCCCGGTGCGGCCGCGCGTTGTGGGCTTCCAGGTAGGCCCGGATCACCTCTGGCTGGGGCAGCTTCAGCCCCTCCGCCAGCCGCGCCGCATTCAGGCGGGCGATGTAGACCTCCTCCTCCCAGCCCCCCATGGCCGCCCGAAGGCGGTAGTTCTCCAGGGCCGCGGCCAGGTTGCCCGCGTCCCGGTAGCTCTGAGCCAGGTAGAAGCGGTTGCGGGCGTTGGTCGGATCCTCCGCCAGGGCTTTTTCGAAGACCGCCGCGTCCTTCTGGAACTTCGCCGGGTCCTGGCTGCGGGCGCCTTCCGGCCGACAGATCACCGCTGGGCCACGAAGGGATTCCATGTCCGCATCCCGGCCGCAATCCAGGTATTCATGCAGGACGCCTGCAACGCGCCATGGCAATCGGGTCGCCACCAGGGAGGGCCGTTCGTAGACGATGTTTCCGTTGATGTAACGGACCCGATACGCCTCCCGGTGCAATTGCGGTCTTGTCCAATGTTCCGGCAGCGTCAGCTCCTCGTCCGCGTCGATGAAGTAGAGGTAGTCCCACCGCGTCCCGGCCAGCCTGATCGCCTCGCTGCGGTTCGTCCCGAAATCCACCCAGGGCCGCTCGTGCAGCTCGCCGGGAAGATCCTTCATCTCCTCCCGGATGATGTCCTGCGTGCCATCCGTCGAGCCCGTATCCACGATCACCCAGGCATCCACAAAAGGCTTCACGGACCGCAGGCAGCGCCGGATCACATGGGCTTCGTTTTTGACGATCATGTTCAGGCAGATGGTGGTCATTCGGATTCCGATTGAGACTGCTTCGAAACTGGGCGCTGGGGTAGGCTCAGGGAAGAATTGAGGTAGCGATGAACACCCCTGAGCCAAAGGCGGCTGCGACCGAACCACCTGCCAGGATTCTCTATCCTTCCTGTCCACTATGCGAGAGCCGCCGCCACGAAGCCGCAGGTCAATTCGACTGCACCGGTCACGCCCTCTACAAGCCGGGACTGCCGACCCACATGACCTGGCGCCGCTGCGAGGACTGCCACCACGTATTCACCGACGGGTACTTCAACGAAAGCGCCCTTGAACTCCTCTTCTCAGACACCAACCCGAACCAGCAGCCCGGCGCCGGGGCGGAGCAGAACCGGTGGACCTGGGCCAAGGTGGTGGCCAAGGTGGCCGGCTACAAGCGCGAAGGCCTCTGGATGGATGTGGGCTTCGGCAACGGCTCGCTCCTGTTCACCGCCGACGAGTGGGGCTTCGGCACCAACGGCCTGGACCTGCGGAGGACCAGCGTCGAGCAGATGCGCACCTACGGCTTCGACGCGGAGTGCGCGCCCCTGGGCGACCTCGAAGGTCCCCGCCGCTTCGACATCATTTCCATGTTCGATGCCCTGGAGCACATGCCCTTCCCCGGGCAGGAACTCCGGCACGCGCACCGGCTGCTGGCCAAGGACGGCCTGCTGGTGCTCTCCATGCCGAACTCGGACTGCACCCCGTGGAAGATCATGGACACCCAGGGCCTGAATCCCTACTGGGCGGAGCTGGAGCACTACCACAACTTCTCCCGCCGCAGGCTCTACTCGCTCCTGGAACAGCACGACTTCCTGCCCATGGAATACGGCGTGAGCGACCGCTACCGGCTGAGCATGGAAGTCATCGCCCGGAAGGTCTGACCCCTCACACCCGCCGCCCGAAGCTCCGGTCCAGCTCCCCGAGGCTCAGCTTCTTGATGATCGGGCGCCCGTGAGGGCAGGTTTGCGGCACATCGCAGGCCATGAGGTCGGCGATGAGCTGGGTCGCGAGGGCGGGGCTCAGGCGCTCGTGCTTCTTGATGGCGGCGCGGCAGGCGAGCTCGGCGTTGAGGTCGCGGCGGAAGGCGTCCAGGTCGGGCTTCGCGCCGCGCTCCAGGCGGTGCAGCAGGTCCGTCAGCAGTGATTCCGGATCCCGCTCCGCCAGGAAGTCCGGCAGGGCCCGCACCACCAGCGCGTCCGCCCCGAAAGCCTCCACCTCGATCCCCACCGCGTTCATCTCCTCCAGGAACGGCGCCAGCCGCGACACCGCCGCCGGCCCCAGGCCCAGCACCTTCGGCGGCAGCAGCGGCTGCACCGCCACCGCGTGGCGCCGCAGGAAGAGCCGCTCGAAGAGGATGCGCTCGTGGGCCACATGCTGGTCCACGATCCAGAGCTCCGGCTCCTTCTCCCCCCGCACCTCCGCGATCAGGTAGGTCTGCTCGAAGGCCCCGAGGTAGCGCAGCTCGAGGTCCGCACCAATCTCCGCCCCGGCCTCCGCCGCCCCTTCGGCCGCCCCCATCGCCGGGAAGCCCGGCACCGGCTGGGTCGCGTAACCTCGGTCCAGGTCCCCGTCCTGGAAGGCCGCCGCCAGCACCGCCGACGCCCCCACGGCGGACGGCGCCTGCCACAGCCGCGGGTGCGTCTGGGCGGACGCCCGCAACGGGCCCTCCGAATCCAGCTCCGCGGGCTTGGGCGGCAGCTCCAGCACCGACGCCAGCCCGCCCCGCAACTGCTCCCACGCCTCCCGCGTGCCCCGGGCGACCCAGGGGAAGATCCGGTGCGGCTCGCGGAAGCGCACTTCGGCCTTGGTGGGATGCACGTTCACGTCCACCGCCTCCGCCGGCAGGTCCAGGAAGAGCACGGCGGCGGGATAGGCGCCCTTGGGGAAGAAGCCCTCCCAGCCGTCCGCCAGGGCCGCCAGCAGCAGCCGGTCCCGCACGCTGCGCCCGTTCACGAAGAGGTAGAGGTGGTTGCGGTCCCGGAAGCTCAGGGCCGGCGGCGACAGGTAGCCCCGCAGCGTCCACGGCGCCTCGCCGTTCACGAAAGGCACCAGCGCCGCCATCTTCTCGCCGAGCAGGGGCGCGAGGCGGGCGCCGGGATCCGCCACCGGCGGCAGGTTCAATTCCGGGCCCCGGTCCGTGCGGATGCGCCAGTGCACCCCCGGCGTCGCCAGGGCGAGGCGCGTCGCCACGCCCCAGAGGTGCGCGTGCTCGGTCTCCACGCTCTTCAGGAAGCGCCGGCGGGCCGGCAGCTGGGCGAAGAGGTCCCGGGCGGTGACGGTGGTGCCGCGGCTGCGGGGCGCGGGCAGGACTTCCTTGATGATCCCGAACTCGCTGCGCAGGCGGTGCCCCTGGCCCTCCTCCTCCGCGCTGTGCAGCTCGAAGCGCGTCACGGACGCGATGGAGGGCAGGGCCTCGCCCCGGAAGCCGAAACTGCTCAGGTGGCCCAGGTCGTCGGCGTTGCGCACCTTGCTGGTGGCGTGGCGCTCCAGGGCCAGATAGAGGTCGTCCCGGCCCATGCCGCAGCCATCGTCGGAGACTTCCAGCAGCCGCCGACCGCCTTCCTCCCAGGCCAGATCAATGCGCGTGGCCCCGGCGTCCAGGGCGTTCTCCACCAGCTCCTTGAGCACGGAGGCCGGCCGCTCCACCACCTCCCCGGCGGCGATCTGGTTCGCCACCTGGTCGGAGAGGACGCGGATCTTGGGCATGCGTCCAGTCTACGGGGCGGAAGGCCTCAGCCGGTGGGATCCCCCGCCAGGCTTTGCAGGAAGTTCGGCAGGCCCACCTGGTCGCAGAGGGTGAGGTTGGTCTCGATCCAGTCCACCCCTTCCTCCTCGCTGAGGAGGATCTCCGCCAGCAGCTCGCGGGTGCCGAAGTCCTTCTTCGCCTCGCACTCCACGATGGCGGCCTTCAGGGTCATGATCGCCTCCACCTCGAGGGCGAGGTCGCACTGCAGGACTTCCTTGGCGTGTTCGCCGATGCGCAGCTTGCCGAGCTCCTGCAGGTTGGGCAGCCCTTCGAGGAAGAGGATCCGCTCGATGAGGCGGTCCGCGTGCTTCATCTCCTCCAGGGACTCCTTGTACTCGCGCTCGCCCAGGCGCTTCAGGCCCCAGTTCTTCGCGATGCGGGCGTGGAGGAAGTACTGGTTGATGGCGGTGAGCTCGTTCTTCAGGACCTTGTTGAGGTGCTGCAGGATCGCCTTGTCGCCCTTCATGTCCCCTCCGGTGGCCGAGTCTCCACGGTAGGCCGAAGGCACGGCGGGATCAATTTGGATTCGGGCCGGCTTCAGCTGGCGAGGCGGTCCAGGTCCGCAGGACCACCGTGGGCCAGGGCGCAAGCCTGTTCCAGGGCCTCGGTCTCCCGGAGCACGTCCTGGACCAGACGGCGGATGTCGGGGATGCACATGCGGCACTGGGGCGAGGCCCCCATGGCCCGGAAGACCTCCATGGGCGTGCGGGCCCCCTTGTCCGTGACGCAAGCCCGGATGTCGCTTTCCCGGATGGCGTTGCATACGCAGACGTACATGGGTTCCGTGCCTCCTGGATCCATTCTACGATGCTGCGACGAAGTATCAATCTCAATATGATCCCGGTCACTCCAGCCCGGAAGCCCGGTTCTCCCGGGCCTGTTCCCAGGTGCGGACCAGGTGCACGCCGTAGCCCGCCAGGAAGGCGAGGCTGGCGACGCCGTGGACCCAGGCCCAGCCGTTCCGCCAGGCCGGATCCACCGCCACCTGGAGGAGGTACCCCGACAGGATCATGGGGGCCAGGACCGCCACCGCCGCCAGCCCCGAGCGTCGGCCCACGGAGGCGCCGCGCTGGAACATGGGCTGCACGTGGCCCCGCACCAGCACACCGAGGGTGAAGAGCAGCAGCGGGGAGGCCAGGACATGCCCATGCTGCAGCAGCGCCTGGGCGGGATGCGGCTCCGGGCCGAAGTCCCCCGGCCGCTGGCCGAAATAGCGGAACCAGCCATACAGCAGCCCCGTGCCCGCCGTCAGGAATGCAGACAGGTGCAGGCAGGCCCGCTCCAGCGCCGTCATTGGCCGGGCCCATAAAGGACGCGCCAGATCGCCAGGCAGCGCCGGGATGCATCCGTGAGCGCATTGGCGGTGAGCGTCGCCCCGGAAAGGGGCCGGATGCCCCGGTTCAACTTGAAGTCCGGATCCAGTCCATGGCCTTCCAATTGTTTCTTCCAGGCCTCCTTGGCCATGTACTCCTGCGGTTCGCGGAAGGCGACCACCTCGACCCTCAGGATCCTGCCCTCTGCGCCGATGGCCACCATGGCGGTCTCGTTCAGCGTGCGGACGCGGTGAGTGTCGAAAAAGGCCACGCCCAGCAGCTTCCCGTCCTTCCGGGCTTCGTAGGCGACGATCCAGAGGCCCGGGAATTCCACTCCCGCAAGCGTCTTCGCTAGGCGTGCCTGGGGCTCCGTCAGGAAATGCTCCTTCCGGAGGAAGGCCGCGCCGGGAAAGGCGAGGGCGAGGGCCTGGTCCTGGGTGGGCAGGGCCGCGCAAAGCGGGCCTGGCGTGGCGCTTGCGGCGAGGGCCGCGGCCAGGAGGATTCGGGAACCGGAAAGGGGCATGATGGGCTCCAGATTAGCGACCGGGGCCTCAGAAGTAGTAGCCGAAGCCCAGGTTCACCTGGTTCCGGCCCTTGCGGGCGCGGTTCTCGATGGTCTGCAGGTCCGCCTTGAAGGCGATCTGCGGGATGGGCTTGTAGACCAGGCCGACCGTGCGCAGGGACTGGTCGTTGGCCTTGTCGGCGGTGACCCCGGCGACAACCTCCTGCTGGGTGTTGGCGCGTTCAAAGCGCACGAAGGGCAGCAGGGCCTGCCGGCCGAAGCGGCCCCCCAGCACGTCGTAGCCCACTTCGAGGTAGCCGCCGAACTGCTTCGTGCCCAGTTCCCGCGCCGCCGCCGGCGTCGCCGCCTTCACGCCGGCCTCGCTGTTGGTCATGCGGGCGTAGAGGCCCCGAGCCTGGAGGCCGCGCCAGCGGTACTCGCCGTGGGCCTCCAGGATGGCCGTCGTGATGGGCTCGCCGCTGAGGGTGGCGGTCTGGTCGTTCTGGTTGCTGTTGCCCCGGTAGAAGCTGACGCCGAAGGTGGCGCCGGGCAACGGGTTCCAGTCGAGGCGGCCGGTGTAGGCGAGGCTTTCCGCCAGGGCGCTGCCCCCGTTCTGGCGTCCGCCGCGGATGCCGGCCTTGGTGAAGCGATCCGCCCGCAGGCCGTTCACCAGATAGAAGCGATAGCTGAGATTGCCGGGCAGCTCGCCATGGATGCCGAGGCCATTCTCCCGCCAGGTGGTCGGGATGATGGCGGTCTCGGTGACCGGACGTTTGGCGCCCAGGTAGGTGGGCGGCTCGTGGATCTCGTTGATGAAGCCCATGGGGATCAGCAGCATGCCCGCGCGCGCGTTGAAGGCCTTGTTGAGCAGGACGTCCAGGTAGGCGAATTCCACGGACACCGAACCGCCGTCGTTCGCGCTGTTGCTGGTCTTGGCGTGCTCGAACTCCAGCTCCGTATTGAACACGAAAGTCTCGTTGAACTTGTAGCCCACGTAGAGGATCTGCCGCGCGAAGTCCACGGTGTTGGCCTTGGGGCTGTAAGTCCCATCCTCGAGCTTCGCGTCGAAGTTCTCGTAGAGCACTTCTCCGTAGCCGCCGATGCTGAGGCCACCCTTGGTCTCGTAGACCTTGGAAGCGGCCGGGGCGAGGCCGAACTTGCCACCCTCCGCCGCCTGGGGCACCTGTGCACCGGTCTTCTGGGCCTCCAGTTCCCGGCTGAGGATCTCCAACTTGCGCTCCAGGTCCGCGACGCGCTTTTCCGTATCGGGCTTGTCCTGTGAGAAGGCCGGCGCGGCGGCGAGGACGAGGGCGAGGATGGTGGTCAGGAATTTCATTGCGACTCCTTGGTCGTGAGCAGGCCCCGGAACTCGCGCGTCATGCGCACGCGGCCATCGTTGAGAAGAAAACAGGCGGGAAGGTGGCGGCGCCGGGCCCAGCGCAGGCCCCGCGTCGGCCCCATGACGTAGAGGGCCGTGGAGAGCAGGTCCGCCTCCAGCGCCGAGGGCATCACCACGGAGGCGCTGCCCCAGGCGGGACTGGGCCTGCCCGTCCGCGGATCGAGGATGTGCCGGCCCCGTTCGGAGGTCCCGCTGGTGGAAAGGGAGGCGTTCCGCAAATGCAGGCTGAGGCGCGGAAGCTGGCGGTCCCCGGGTGTGGCGATGGCGACGGTCGTCTCACCCACCGCCGCGAGCTGGCCGCCGAAATCGAAGAGCCCCGTTTCGACTCCGCGCTCCTTCACCCGCAGGACCGCGCGGTCCAGGGCATATCCCTTGAGGAAGCCGCCCTCCTCCACGCCGGCGTCCAGGTGTTCGAGCTTCGCGGTGCCCGCCACCGGATCGAGGAGGAGATGGCGCGCGCCGCTGGCCCGGCGTGCCAGGGCGAGTTCCCGCGAGGAAGGCGTCCGGCCCCGGCCGCGAAGGTCCCAAGCCTCCAGCAGCGGCATGAGGGCTGGATCGAAGGCGCCTCCGGTGCGGACGCTCCACGCCTTCGTGTTCTCCAGAAGCGCGAGCCATTCCGGCTCCATGGGGACCGGACGGCCTTCCGCCCGGTTCAAGCCCGACCAGGCGGACTCCGGCCGCCAGGTGGAGCAGGCCGCCTCGATTCGCTCCACCTCCAGGAGGGCGGCTTCGGTGGCGGCGGCGAGGCGCGCCGGGTCGGTCCCCTCGACCCGCAGCCGGAGGGAGGTGCCCATGGCCAGGACGGTCCGGTCCAGTTCCCCGGCAACGCAGGTCCCGGAACCGAGCAGGGCCAGGGTGATCGAAGCGATGGAGCGGATGCGGAGCAAGAGGACCTCGTTGAGATTGAGTCTCTATATTTTCGATGTTGCCGTCAACCCCCCTTGTACCCGTGCGGATTCAAGCGTGTCGAAGATCACTGGGACCGGGATTAGCGAGCGGCCGGTTCCCTTGCTTTCGCCCTGCCTGGACCTCGGCGCCCGCCGGCATCCTCGAGATCGAAGGCGAACCGTGAAAGGCTGGAACCCTATGCCGCTCCTCCCCCGCGCCGAAGCCCCGTGATCTTCTTCGCCCTCTTCGCCTTCATCCTCGCCGTGCAGCTCCTGCACTGGCACGTGCTGCGGCGCATCGCGCCGGACGCCCTGCGCCCCTGGCTGCCCTGGATCCTGCTGGTCCTGCACCTGCCGCTGATCCTCTTTTTCGCCATGCGCTTCACCGGCAACACCACCCACGGGTTCGGCCACGCCCTGCGTCCCTTCGCCCGCATCGGCTTCTATTTCCAGGCCTTCACCGCCATGCACCTCGCCATCCTCGCGGCGGCCGAATGCCTCTGGTGGTGGCGGGCGCGGCACCAGCTGCCGCCCATCGAAACCGAAGCGGAGGCCGAGGTGGAGGGCCACGATCCGGTGCGGCGGGCCTTCCTTCGCAAGGTTGCGGTCTCGGGGTTCGGGGCGGCGACGGCGGGGGTGACCTTCGGCGCGTCCAGGGCCTACTTCGAGCCTTCCATCACCCGGCTCACGCTTGCTTTTGACGATCTGCCCAGGGAGTTCGACGGCCTGCGGATCGTCCAGCTCTCCGACCTGCACGTGGGACCGCTCATCGGTCCGAGCAGCGTCGAGCGCTGGCGCCGGTTGACCCTTCGGGAACGCCCCGACCTGCTCCTGCTCACCGGCGACATCGTGGACACCCTGCCCGAGGAGGCGGGGCCGTTCCTCGCAGCCTTCCGGGACGTCCCGGCGCCTTCGGGCCGCTTCGCGATTCTCGGCAACCACGACTACTTCACGGACCCCGTCCCACTCTGGAACAACCTGAAGGCTTCCGGCTGGCACTGCCTGGAGAACGCCAACGCGCTGGTGGAGCGCGGCTCCGCCTGCCTGGCGATCATGGGGCTCCAGGATCCCCAGGCCACCAATGGACGCTTCCGCGGCATCAGGTTCGGCCCCGGACCTTCCTGGATCTCAGCCTCGAGGGATATCCCGGAGCACGCCTGGAAATTGTGCCTCAGCCACCGCCCCGACGACTGGAACCTCGCCCGCCTCGGCGGCGCCCGCCTCACCCTGAGCGGCCACACCCACGGCGGGCAGATCAACCTCTTTCCCGGCCTGAACACCGCGCGGCTCCTCGGCCCCTACACCCGCGGGGAGTACCGGGAAGGCCGGGACTTGCTCTATGTCAGCCGGGGCCTCGGCGTGGTCGCCCTGCCCCTGCGGATCGGCGCCGATCCCGAGCTGGTGGTGATCACCCTTAAGCGCGGCTGATTCAGGTCGTGCCGCCGCACTCCTCGCACACTTCCCGGCGCAGGTAGTCCGCGAGGCGCTCCCGGTCCCGCGTGCGGGCCCTCAGGAAGATGGGGACCCAGAGCAGCGCCAGCCCGGCCATGGGCAGCGAAGTCAGCCACAGCCTGCCCGGCGACGCGAAGAAGGGCGTCAGGCCCGCGATCCACACCAGCACCGCCAGGATGAAGCCGTGGATGCTGGCGCGGCGGGTCGGGGGCGCGATGCGCCCCAGCAGGTCCAGATCGGGGTCCGCCTTCCGGACCTCGTCCTCGTAGCGCTCATGCTGGAAGACCAGGCGATCCGACTGGCAATGGGGACAAGCCTTCATCGTGAGGCCGCGGCCTTGGGGGCGGCGAGGCCGGACTGGGCCAGGCGGACGCGGCCGAAGGCTTCGCCGGGCTTCCAGGTGGGCATGGCCGCGGCGTTCGCGACGTGCAGCCCGAAGTTGAGGGTGAACTGGGCCTGCTGGGCCATGGCGGCGAGATCCCAGGCGGGATCGTACTCGTCGGTGACCTGGTGGTAGCGGTCCTTCCGGTAGGCCGTCGCCCTGGATTCGGCGCGCTCCGCGTCCACGGCGAAGGCGACCCCGCCCCCGACGGAGACCGCGGGCACACCGGCCTTGGCGAAGCTGAAGTGGTCACTGCGGAAATAGCCGCCGGCGAGATCGGGGCTGGGGGCGGCGATCTTCAGACCCATGCGCCCGGCGACGACCGCGCCCATCTCCTTGAGGTTCGTCCGTTCCGCCCCAGGCAGCCCCACGTCCAGGGTGCGACCCGCGAAGTTGAGGCTGTCCAGGTTGAGGTTGGCGGCGGTCTTCCCGAGGGGTACGAGAGGATCCGCCGCATAGGCGGAACTTCCCGATGAGACCCTGCTCCTCGGCGCAGACCCAGAGGAACATGAGGCCGCGCTTCGGGCGGACGGTCCGCGCGGCGTCCGCCATGGCCAGCAGGGCCGCGGTTCCTGAGGCGTTGTCCACGGCGCCGTTGAAGATGCCGTCCTTGCCCTGCCGGATCAGCGCCTCGTCCTTGCCAAGGTGATCCCAGTGGGCGCTGAAGATCACGACCTCGTCCTTGAGCTTGGGATCCGTCCCGGGCAGCAGGCCCGCCACGTTGTACTGGTCCACGGTGCGGACCTCGCTTTCAAGCTCCGCTTTCACCGTGGCCTTGAGCTCGACGGGGCGGAAGCCGCGGGTCTCGGCGGCGGCCCGGAGCCGGTCCAGATCCTCGCCGCAGGCCGCGAAGAGCTTCCGGGCGGTGGCGTCGGTGATCCAGCCCTGGAGGGGCGACTGGCCCTCGCCGCTGGCCAGCATGAAGCGCTCGTGGGACCAGCCGTTCTTCACCACGCTCCAGCCATAGGAGGCCGAGGCCTCCGTGTGGATGAGGAGCACGCCCGCGGCGCCGTGGCGCTTGGCCTCTTCGAACTTGTAGGTCCACCGGCCGTAGTAGGTCAGGGCCTTGCCGCCGAAACGGCCGGGCTCGGCTTCGGTCGCCTGGGGATCGTTCACCATCATCACCAGCACCTTGCCCTTGAGGTCCACGCCCTTGAAGTCGTCCCACTTTTCCTCGGGCGCGGCAATGCCGTAGCCGACGAAGACCAGGGGCGCGTCCACCTTCACGGAAGTCTGGGGCCGGCCGGCCCCCATCACCATGTCTTCGCCGAAGGCAAGCGCCTGCGGGCCGGTGGGGGTCTGGAAGGCCAGGGTGGAAGCCTCGGCCTTCGCCTTCATGCCCGCGATGCGCACGGCCTGGCGATAGTTGGCGCCCACGGGCTTGAGGCCCAGCGCCTTGCACTGGGCTTCCAGGTAGGCCACGGCCAGTTCCCCGCCCCGCTGTCCGGTCCCGCGGCCTTCCAGCAGGTCGCTCGCCAGGAATTCCAGATGGGCCCTCAGGACATCGGGATTCACGGCCTTGGAGGGCGCCTGGGCTGCGAGGAAGGCCGGCAGGGCGGCGGCAAGGAGGTAGGGCGTGCGGGACATGGGCGCTCCAGGGCAATGCTTCGATCTTATCGCCGGAACCGCCCTTCGACCGTCACGCCTTCGCCGCGTCCAGGGTCTGGGGCGAGGGTCAGGCGGGCTGGGCGCGGGTCACGGCGAAGGCCTGGAAGCCCTCGCCGTCCCACACGGCGAGATCGGGCTCGAAGCAGGCGCCTCCGAGTTCGGCGGGCCAGGCTTCGACCTCCGCGAACTCCGGGTGGGCTTCGCGCAGCCAGGCGCGGTGGGCGGCGCCTTCGTCGGGGAAGACGGAGCACACGGCGTAGATCAGCAAGCCGCCGGGGGCAAGGCGGGGCAGGGCCGCCTCCAGGAGGTCGCGCTGCAGCCCCGCCAGGCGCGCCCGGTCGATGGCGCCCCCGATCCAGGCGAGCTCCGGGTGCTTGCGCAGGGTGCCGCTGGCGGAGCAGGGCGCGTCCAGGAGGATGAGGTCGAAGGGCTTGCCGCCCTTGCGCAGCCAGGCCGCTGCGTCCTCCACCACCAGCTTGGCTTGGACGCCCCGAAGCGTGAGGGTCTGGGCGAGGCGCTCGGCCCGCTTCGGCGCCTTTTCCACGGCGAAGAGTTCGGCACCGGGGTAGCGGAGCGCCAGGGCGGTGGTCTTGCCACCGGGGGCCGCACAGGCGTCCAGGATCCGCTCGGGGGCGCCTTCCCACCGGAACTGCATCAGGGCCTGGGAGCTGCGGTCCTGCACCATGCCGCTGCCCTCCGCCAGCCAGGCCCGCGGGAACTCGGACGCGGCCTCGAGGCTCCAGGCCCCCGGCAGGGAAGGATCTGCACGCAGCCCCGCCGGGACCGTGCCCGGCCGGACTTCCCGGAAGTTGAGGCCCGGCTCGGTCTGCAGGCGCGCCCAGAGAACTTCCCGGTCCCCGCCGCGCCAGGCCGCCTCGAGGATCCTTCCGGCGAACTGGGGCCGGTCCAGGGCGGCGGGCAGGGCTTCGAGGGCCGCGGCCGTGGCCGCCCGGTCCTTGGCGGCGGCGCGCAGGATCGCGTTCACGAGGCCACGGTGGGGCGGGAAGCCGAGTTCCCGATCCGCCACCAGCTCGACGGCTTCGCTCACCGCGGCGAAATCCGCCACGCCGGGCAGCCACGCCAGCTGGACGAGGCCCAGCGCCAGCGAGACCCGCGTACCCATGGGCAGACCCCGGCCCGGCGTCTTGAGCCTCGGTTCCACGAAGGCCTGCAGCCGCCCCCACCGGCGGATCGCGAGCCCCAGCATGGCCTGGGCCAGCGCGGCATCGGCGGGGGAGAGCCCGGCGTTCCAGCCCTCCGGCACCCGTGCACCCTCCCCGAAAACGACGTGCAGGGCGCGGGCGGCGGCGGAGCGGGAGGGCGAGGGCATGGCTCCAGGGTCGCACGCCCGGGCGCCGGGACGCCGGACGCTACACTGGGACGATGCCCGGACCTTCCGAATCCCCGCTTTCACCCGGCCCCGACCGCACCTCCATCCTCGTCCGCGCCCTCACCTCGGACCAGCACGTCCGCATGGCGGCGCTGGACGCCTCGCCGCTCTGGGACGGCATCCGTCGCGGCCACCCGCATCTGGAACCCGCCGCCTGCGCCTGCCTGACGGAGCTCATGGCCGGCGCGGCCCTGCTCCAGTCCCGCACGGTCTTCGCGGAGCGCCTCCAGATCCTCACCAAGGGCGTGGGACGCGCGAAGGCCGTGGTGGCGGACGCCTGGCCCGACGGCATGGTGCGCGGCATGCTCGACGTGTCCGACGCGCCCCCGGAGGCTCCCTGGATCTCGGGACCCGGCATCTTCCAGGTGATGCGCAGCAGCGCGTCCGGCGAGCCCTACATCGGCAACCTCGAACTGGTGGAAGGCGGCGCCCAGGCGCAGATCGAGGCCTACCTGCAGCAGAGCGAACAGGTCCAGGCCAGCGCCACCCTGTGGTGCGATCCGGATTCCGGCGAGGCCGGCGCCCTGCTGGTGGAGCCCCTGCCCGGCTGCCCGCCCGAGCGCCTCGCCCGGCTCATCCAGGCCCTGGAAGGCCTCGAGGTGGTGCCGTTCTGGGAGCGCCGGCCCGAGTTCCTTGTGAACTGGATCAACCAGGGCCCCGGCGCCCAGCTCCTGTCGGAGACCCTGCTCTCCTACGGCTGCCGCTGCTCCAAGCAGTCCCTGCTCGGCAGCCTCCGCGGCTTCCCGGAAGCCCAGCGCGAGGAGCTGTTTTCCGAAGGCGGGCCCATCGAGGTGCGCTGCGACTACTGCGGCACCGTCTACTGGATCACCAAGGAGGAGCTGCTTGCCTGAAGCGCCGGCGGGGGTCCAGATCGCGGAACGCGGGCGGCCCCTGGGCTCGCCCCTCTCGGTCTGGCTGCAGTTCCGCGTGGTGCCCTTTCTCGCCGCCCACCTCGTCAAGCTGCTGGCCTACACCCTGCGGGTGGACTACCAGGGCCTCGATGCCGTGGATGCCCTCGCGGCCGCGGACCAACGCTTCATCCTCGCCTTCTGGCACCGGCGCCTCGCCATGATGCCCCTCGCCTACCCTTTCCACCGCCGGGGCCGGGGCGTGGCCATCCTCAGCAGCGACAGCCGGGACGGTGAGCGCAGCGCCGCCACCTGGCGCTGGTTCGGCATCCACGCCGTGCGGGGCACGGCTGCGGACGACGGTGCGAAGGCCCTGGTCCGCATGATCCGCGCGGTGAAGGAGGGCTGGGACTTCGGCATCACCCCCGACGGGCCGAAGGGTCCGCGCCAGCAGCTCAAGCCCGGTGTCCTCGCCCTGGCGCGCAAGACCGGGGCGTGGATCGTGCCCGTCTGCGTCTCCTTCGACCGCTGCGTCGAACTGAAGACCTGGGACGCCCTGGTGCTCCCCCTGCCCTTCGCCAAGTGCACGGTCACCTACGGCGCCCCGGCCCTGGCTTCGGCGTGCACGGACGCCTCCCTTGAAGCCGAACTGAACGCCCTGGAGACCTTCGCGGAAGGGAACCGCCATGCCTGAGCTCGCCGTCATCTCCCTCTCCGGAGGCCTCGATTCCTGCGTGACCACGGCCCTCGCCCGGGAAGCGGGCTTCGACCTCGCCCTGCTCCACGCGGACTACGGCCAGCGCACGGAGGCCCGGGAGCGGCGGGCCTTCCACGAGATCGGCGACTTCTATCGCGTGCCGAGGGCCCGGCAGCTCGTGATCTCCTTCGAGAACCTCCGGCGCATCGGCGGCTCCGCCCTTACCGATCCCGCCATCCCACTGCCTGCCGGAGACCTGGACCGGACCGGCATTCCCGCGAGCTACGTGCCCTTCCGCAATGCCCATCTCCTCAGCACCGCCGTGTCCTGGGCGGAGGTGCTGGGCGCCGGCCACATTTTCGTCGGGTTCGTGGAGGAGGATTCCTCCGGATACCCGGACTGCCGGGAGGAATTCCTGCAGGCCTTCGAGCGCGCCGCCAACCTGGGCACAAGGCCCGAAACCCGCCTCACCTTCCACGCCCCGCTCATCCACCTGCGCAAGGCCGAGATCGTGCGGCGCGGCTTGGAGCTGGGCGCGCCCCTGCACTTCAGCTGGTCCTGCTACCTGGACGAGGAGGTCGCCTGCGGCGCCTGCGATTCCTGCCTGCTGCGCCTGCGGGGCTTCAAGGAAGCCGGCGCCCGGGATCCGATTCCTTACGCCTGATCAGCCCAGCGCCTTGAGCAGGGCCAGGGCCTCCGGGTTCCCGGGCTGGCGGGCCAGCACCTTGGCGAGGGCCCGGCGGGCCTCCCCGCCGACCCGGCGCAGCCCCGCCGGGGCCAGCCTGCAGCAGGAGGAGACGGGCCCGCTCCACCTCCGCTTCGATGCGACCGGGCGAAAGTTCCGCCAGCTGGCGCAGTGCCGCCTCCATATCGGCGAAGGCCTCCGCCCGGTCCGCCGCCCGACCCTGCCGCGCCAGCGCCTCTCCCCGCAGCGCCTCCACCCGGCACCGCGCCAGGTAGGTCGCCGGGAAGCGCGGGTTGATCTCGATGGCGCGCTTGAGGTCCGCCCGCGCGCGATCCAGGTCCGGCAGCGGATCCTGCTGATGGTCCAGCCGCCAGCGGGCCCGGACCGCCGCCACGTCCCCCATGAGCTGGCGGGAATGGGCGCTGTTGGGGTTCAGGGCGATGCAGGCGAGCAGGTGGCGGTCCGCCAGGGCCGCCAGGTCCAGGGGATTCCTGCCGGACTGCAGGCTCCAGCGGGCCTTCTCGAGATTGATCCAGCCGAGGTTGTTCTGGGCGAAGGGGAGCTTCGGATCGAGGGCTTCGATGCCCTTGAAGAGGGCTTCCGCCTGCTCCAGCCCGGCCCGCGGATCCCCGCCGCAGCTGCGGGTCCAGGCGGCGCCGTGCAGCCAGGCCAGCCCCACCAGGTTCATCATCCGGGGTTCGGAAGGGCGCGCGGCCAGGACCTGCCGGCCCAGGGCGATGGCCGCCTGCAGCGGCGTGTCCGGATCCTCGCCCTGCTGGATCCTGCGGAGCGCCCAGGAGACCTGCAGTTCCACCAGGTCCGCGGAAGTCCCCGGCCGCTCCGGCTCGGACCGGAGGGCGGCCTCCATGAGGGCCACCGCCCGCCGGTAGCCCTCGGAGGGGTCCGCCTGGTCCGCCTGCATGTCCGCCCGCTGGTATTCCAGCCGCCCGCGCAAGGCCAGGGCCGACGGGTAGCCAGGCCGGCAGGTCTCCGCCATCCGGCAGGCCTGCTCCGCCTTTTCCAGGGCATCGTAGCGGCGCCCGCCCAGATGCCGGGCCACCTGCACGGTCAGCTCCCAGCGGGTGGCCAGGGCCATCCAGGCCGCCGGATCCGACCGGCCCACTTCGCAGGCGATGCGAACCACGGGATCAGCCCGGTCCAGGACCTCGAGACCTTCCTGGTAGCCGCCGGAGAGGCGCAGGGCGCGGGCCTGGTTCATGCGGATCTCGGCTTCCAGCAGCTTGGCCTCGTAGCGCCAGGGCTCGGCGTCGAAGGCCGCGGAAGCCCGGGCGGCGGCGACCTCCGGCTGCTGCTCCAGCATCGCGAGCAGCGCGCCGGAGAGGGAGCTGGCGGCGCCGCCCTGGAGCGCGGAGCGCAGGTCCTCCCGCGCGGGCTCCCGCAGCTGCCCTTCGATCTCCTGGGTGCGCTTCGCGCGGAGCTCGGGACCCGGAAGGCGCTCGATCTCCTGGAGGGCGGCCAGGTAGAGCTGCGCATTCACTTCGCCCCGGGCCAGGTCCGCGTCGGGCCCCTGGTAGCCGGCCTGCCGTGAGGCCTCGAGCCGGCGGCCGGCCTCCTCCCAGCGCCGGAAGGCCATGGCGGCGCGGGCGAGGGCGAACTGGCCCGCGCCCTGGGCGGCGTCAGGCGCCTGGGCCACCGCCGCCACGAGGGTCCTGAACCGGGCGTCCAGCCGGTCCAATCCCGGCGCCACGTCCCGGGTGGGGAGCATGTGGATCTGCCGGCGCGCGGCTTCGATCTGGGCGACCTCCGCGCTCCAGTGCTGGGCCAGGCCCACGGTGGCGCGACGGTCCGACCAGGCCTTCAGGGCGAAGGCCCCCGAGGCGAGGATCGCAAGGGCGGCGGCGGCAAGGCCCGCCGCGAGCAGGCGGTTGCGGCGCACCCAGAGCCCGGCGCGATGGGCCAGGGGGGCCGGCCGGGCCACCACCGGCTGGCCGGCGAGGAAGCGCTCCAGATCCGAAGCCAGGTCCAGGGCGCTTGGATAGCGCTGGTCCGGATCCTTGGCCAGGCACTTCAGGAGGATGGCCTCCAGGTCTTCGGAGAAGCCTGGGGACACCTCCCGCGGGCGCCGCGGCGCGGCGTGCGCCACCCGGTCCAGGAGCTCCAGCCCCACGGAATCAGGGAAGGGCGGCGACCCCAGAAGCGTGTGGTAGAGGGTGGCGCCGAGGGAATAGACATCGCTGCGGCGGTCCACCTGCGCGTCGCCCCGGGCCTGCTCGGGGCTCATGTAGAGGGGCGTGCCGACCAGGGCGGGACGGGCTGCGCCGGCGTGGCGCAGGTCCCGGGCGACCCCGAAGTCCGTCACCAGCGCCTCCAGGCCACCGCCTTCCCGGCGCCGCACGAGGATGTTGGCGGGCTTGATGTCCCGGTGGACGATTCCCAGGCGGTGGATGGCGTGCACGCCTTCGGCGACGCCTTCCAGGATCTCCACCTTCTGTCTGAGCGTGAGGGGCAGCTGCAGCTCCTTCAGCGAGACGCCGTCCACATGGGCGAGGACCAGGTAGGCCATGCCCTCGATCTCGCCGGCCTCCAGCAGGCGCACCACATTGGGATGGTCGAGCTGGGCCTGGGCCCGGGCCTCCTCGAGGATGGCCTCCAGGGCGCCGGGACGATGGCCGAAGTGCAGGAACTTGAGGGCCACCAGCCGGCGCAGGGTGGGATCGAAGGCCTTGAAGACCTTGCCCATGCCCCCTTCGCCCAGCAGGGCCACGGGTTCGAAGCGCGGCCAGGCGGGCAGGGGATAACGGACGAAGGGTTCGGGGATCTGGGGATCCTCGGTGGTGCCGGCGCTCTCCCGCCGGGTCGGAGGGTCCTGGAGAGCTGGGCCCACGTCGGCGGTGGCCAGCACCGCCCGGGCGGCGTCCCGCTGGAGGCGTCCCCACCACGGCAGGGGCCGCGCCAGCTCCTCGCGGATGGCGGCGATGGTGCTGGACCGCAGCTGCCCGCCGGCGACAAGCCCTTCGAGCGGCGCAGGACCGCCGTGGCCATCCGCGGCCTTCTGCGCCTCCTTCACCACGCCCGCGTCCACCAGGCCCAGGGCCTGGATCCGGTGCAGGATGGCGTCGTCCGAAGGCATCGGCCCCAGCATATTCGCTATCCTGGACCCTGCACCCCGCTCCCCCGTGGCCAACGATCCAGCCTTTCTGTCCCTTCCATCCCACCCGCCGGGCGGGACCGGCGGCGCGCCCAGGCTCATGATCGGCAAGCGCCGGGACCTCGCCGCCTTCGCCGACCTCCAGGCCTTCCGCACGGTCCAGGGGCGCGGCTGGACGCTGGCGGGAAACCTGGCCCTGCTGGGGGAACTGGGCCGGGGTCCCGTGGGCTTCGCCACCGCGCCCGGCCCGGGCGTGAAGGGGCTGGAAGCACCCTCCTTCTTCGCGTGGGAGTGCGGATGGCTGGGCCTGCACGGGCATCCGGAGCTCTGTCCGCCGGCCCTGCGGCCCTACGCGGCCGCCACCGATCCCTGCCACGCGGCCCTGGCGGCGGATCCCGGCGCCTTTCATGCCCGACTGCGGGGGCGCGCGCTCCGAGGCGACGACACCATGCCGGAGCTGGGGCCGGTCCTCGCGCGCATGGCCTGGGCCGCCCAGGTCTTCGACCCGCGGCTCTCCAGGGAAGGCTGGGACCTCCTCGCCCACGGCGCCCCGTACCGGCCTGCGCTGCGCTTCACCCTGGCCTGGACCGCCGCCCTGGACGCCCTGGTCCGCGCCGGCCGCCCGGGCCTGCCGCGGGTCTTCACCCCCAAGGTCCTGGGGGAATTCGACGCGCTGCTGGACCTGCATCCGGAGGTCTTCGCCGTCCCGACCTTCGAGCCCTTGAGCCGGGACTTCCTCTTGCGGCTCCGCGGCGTCCCGGTCCATCCGCTGGGGCTGATCCTCGCGCCGCGCTTCACCGACGGCGGGCTGCAGTCGCCCCTGGAATACTTCCTCCACGACCTGGACCATGCCCGCCACAAGGTGCGGGAGGACTTCATCCTCACGGGCTTTCCGGTGGAGGACCCCTACCGCCGCCTGCCAGGTGGCGCCGTCCCAACGACCCTGCTCGATGAAGGCTCCGGGCGGCACCGGATGGTGCTGCACCAGGCGGCGGAAGTCCTCCGCGCCCGGAAGTCCGGCCCCTTCCGTCCCCGGCGCGATCCGGGCTTCATCCCCGGCCTGCTCGGCGCCATCCAGGGGCTGGACGCGGCTCCGCGGGCGGCGGTCCTGGACCTGCTCTTCGAACTGGTCCACGAAAAATCCCTGCCCTTCGTCCCGGAGGTACTCAGCCGCGAGGCGCTGCGATCCTGCCATCTCCAGAAGCTGCGTTCGAAAATCGCCACGGGCTTCCACGGGGTCCGCCCGCCCTGCGCCATGGAGGACCTGGAGGCGGCGCCGGGACGGCTTGTGCAGCTGGCGAAGGCCCTGGCCTCATGATTCCTGAGCTGGCCGCTGCGGATTTTCTTGGAGGTGGCGCCCCGAAGGCCCGGGCCGCCGCGAACCTCCGCTCCGCCCTGGCCAGCGCCGGCGGGGCGCACTTGCGGCTGTCGGAGCCTCTGCTCACCACCCGGCGGACGGCCCTGTCCGCGGCGCGGGTCTTTTTCGCACAGCCCGTGGCGGAGAAGGCCGCCCTCGAGATTGCCGGCTCGCCCCATCATCGCGGCTGGTCCGTGATGCACAACGAACGGGACTGGCGGGAGCAGGTCCACCTCGGCCGGGAGCGCAAGGCCGCCGGAGCGGAAGCCCCCCCGTGGCGGTCCCTCGAAGGGCCCAACCTCTGGCCGGCGGAGCCAGACGGCGGGTTCCGGGAGGCCATGGAAGCCCACCTGGAAGCCTGCGCCGCCCTGGGGCAGGGGCTCGTCGAAGCCCTGGGACAAGTCTGCGGGTTCGGAAACGGCTCTGGCGATTTGGAGCAGGCCTACCTCCTGATGAAGCTCATCGCCTACCACCCGCAGCGGCCGGGCGTGGAGCCCCGCCGCGGCGTGGCGGCCCACGTGGATTTCAGCCTGCTGACCCTCCTCGTCCAGGACGCTTCCGGTGGCCTGGAGATCCGGCAGCCCGGCGGCCGCTGGACGCCCGTCGAACCCCGGGAGGACTGCGTCTTCCTGGGCGTGGGCGAGCTCCTGGAAGCCCTGTGCGGCGGCCAGTTGGCCGCGACGCCCCACCGGGTGACCCACCTCGCCACCGGCCAGGCCCGGCTCTCGATCCCGGTCTTCTACAATCCTCCCCTGGAGGCCTGGCTGCACCCGCGTCCGAAGCCGGCCGCCGGCACCGAAGCGGAGGGGACCGGCCACGTCCACCGCGTCCTCACCGGCGGGGAAGGTCCCTTCCGCTTCGGGGAGGCCGAATGGCGCCGGAAGGGTCTGAACCATTGGTGCGCCGCCTGCTGCGGCTAATCTGGTGGGCGGAGCACCCATGGCCAAGTCCCCGTCCGCCGCCCCGAAACCGGCGAAATCCCGCAAGCCCGCCGCCACCCTTCCGGACGCGCTGCCCCGTTTCGTGGTGACGCGGCCCACCGGCACGCTGGACACCTTCGCGAGCCCACGGCCCGGACGCCCCTTCGAGATCGTCTTCACCTCGGAGGAGTTCACCTGCCTTTGCCCCCTCACGGGCCAGCCGGACTTCGCCCATCTCACCGTGCGCTACCAGCCCGACCAGCTCTGCGTGGAATCCAAGTCGCTGAAGCTCTACTTCTGGTCCTTCCGGGACAAGGGCGCCTTCCATGAGGCCGTGACCAACCAGATCCTCGACGATCTCGTGAAGGCCGTGGCCCCCTTCTGGATGCGGGTGGAAGGCGACTTTCTCATCCGCGGCGGCATCCGCACCGTGGTGGTGGCCGAACACGGAACGAAGCGATGAAGACCCTTCTTCCCGCCCACCGCCCAGCCCTCGCGCCTGCCCGGACGGGCGGAAGCATCAAGCCCGGAACACGCCGCTGCGGGGAGGCCCCATGACGCAGCCCCTGAAAGCCGTCATCGCCCTTGGTTCCAACCTCGGCGACCGCCGCGCCCACCTCGAGGCTGGCATGGCCGCCCTCGGGGAGCTGGGCTATGTGAAGCCCTCGCCCCTGATCATGGAATCCAAGGACGAATCCGGCCTCGGGCCCGACTACCTGAACACGGTGGTCCTTCTCGCGGCCCTCAAGGCGCATCCAAGGGAGATCCTGGAGGACCTGCTGCGCATCGAGCTGCGCCTGGGCCGGGACCGGCGGGAGGGCCGCAACGCCCCCCGCACCCTCGATCTGGACCTCATCGCCGTGGCGGGCTTCCAGGGGCTCTGGCTCTGGGGCACGCCGGCGGACCTGGCGCAGTTGGGGCCGCAACTGGAATTGGAGCTGCCCCATCCCAGGGCCTTCGAACGGACCTTCGTCCTGGAGCCCTGGCGGGCCCTCGGTCCCAGCGGCGTCTGCGGCGGGGTGGTGCCGCGCTCCCTTTAGGCCCGGCCCCCTAGCTGTCGAGCTCGAGCTTCACGCCGCGGGTGCCCATTTCCAGGAGCCGGTCCTTGGCCCGGCCGGTCCACTCGCTGTTGGGATAGCTCTCCACCAGCTTCTGGTAGTAGTTCTTGGCCTCTTCCCGGTACTTTGCGAGCTCCACCTTCTCGAAGGCGTTGAACTCCTTCTGGAGCTGGGCCGTCTCGGCCTTGTTCAGCAGGTCCTTGGGGGTCTTGTTGACGCGCTGGTAGTAGCTCCGCTGGAATTCCTGGGAATCCGAAGGGGGCACGAACTTCTGGCGGAGGGCCTCCGCCACCCAGTAGTAGGCGCGCTCGCGGTCCACGTATTCCGGGTAGGTCTCCATCAGCCCCTTCAGGCGCTTTTCCGCCCCGGGGAACCAGCCCGACTTCACGTAGAAGATGCCCACGAGCAGTTCGTGCTCCGCGAGCCGCCGCCAGCACTGGACGATCTTGGCCTTGGCGTCGGGGGCGTAGGGCGAGCCCGGGGCCTCCTGCAGCAGCTGCTGGAAGGTCTCGAGGGCCTTGCGGGTCTGGGCCTGGTCGCGTTCCGCGGAGGCGATGCCCGAATAGTTGGCCAGGGCGATGTGGTAGAGGGCGTAGTCCCGCTGCTCGCTGCGGGGGAAGTAGTTCAGGAAGCTGGCGTATTCCACGGAGGCTTCGGCGTAGCGGTTGCCATTGTCGAAGAAGTAGCTGTCCGCCAGCAGGAGCTTCGCCTTGGGAAATTCGGGGGTGCCCGGGAGGTTCTCTTCCAGCAGGCGGAGCACACGGCGGCCGTCATCCATCTTCCCGCGCTTCAGGTAGGCCTCTCCCTGGGTCAGGAGCTGGGCGGCGGTCATGCCCCGGGTAGGGTCGGTCTTCTTGGGCTTCCGGCAGGCCGGGGACACCGCCAGAGCGAGGGCGACCGCGGCGAGGGAGAGGCTTCGTGCATTCATCTGGGATTCCTTCAATCGTTCATGGCGGCAAGGGCGGCCGTGGTTCCCGGCGGGACGGCGGGAAAGTGGCGGTCCAGCCAGGCCGCCGCGATGTCCTGGGCCACGGCCCGGCGCCGGTCGTGGAAGACCTCGTGGAGGAAGCCCTCCAGGAGGTGTCTTTCCAGGATGGCCGGATTCACCGAATCCCAGAAGGCCATGGCCCGGGGGAGGTCCACCAGGGTGTCCTGGCCCGCCTGCAGGAGGAGGGTGGGCACGGCGAGGGCCGGGCCTGGGCCAGGACCTGGTCCGCCCCTTCGTCCAGGGCCCGGCCGAAGGCCGGCGTGGCGGAGTGGTGGCAGTAGGGGTCCGCCCAGTAGCGGCGGACCAGTTCCTCGTCGGAGCACACCAGGCTCTTGTTGCCGGCCATGTCCACGGGCAGGTGCGGGGCGAGGCGGCCCACGGTGGCCTGCAGGAGGTCCATGGCCCAGCCGCGGCTTTTCAGGACCACCGCGGGGCTGGAGAGGATCAGGCCGTCCTGGGCCCCGGGGTCGCGAAAGGCGGCCAGAAGGGCCACCAGGCCGCCGAAGCTGTGGCCGAGCACCACCAGCCGCTCCGGGCCCAGGTCGCGCTCCTGGGCCAGGAAGGTCTGGAAATCGTCCACGAAGGCGCCGATGCCGTGGGCATCTCCCCGGGGCCCCTCGCTGCGGCCGAAGCCCTCGTGGTCCATGGCCGAGACCGCCCAGCCCAGCCCCAGCAGCCAGGCCGCCGTGTGCCGGTAGCGCTCGCCGTGCTCCCCGTAGCCGTGGGAGATCAGCACGCGGCCCCTGGGCGCGGCGCCTTCCGGCTCCCACCGGGAAAAGGCCAGGCGCGCGCCGCGAACCCCGGGACGGAAGTCCCGGAAGGTCGGCTCCGCCGTGAGGATGGGCTCGCTTGACGCCATCCCTCCAGTTTACCCGCGGGGCCCTTTTCCTCCCTTCCGATAGGATGGAAGGCTGGCCCCGCCGGGCCCCCGGACCTTCCAGGACACGCGATGGACTACGATTCCCTACAAAGGGCCAAGGCCGAGCTCGAACCGAGGGTGCGCCAGCTCCACGGCCACCTGGACCCCGAGCGCAAGGCCCTGGAGCTCGAACAGGCCGAGGAGCGCACCCTCGCCCCCGGCTTCTGGGACGATCCCGACGCCGCCCGGCCCCTCCTCCAGAAGCGCGGCCAGCTCCAGGCGGACATCGCCTTGGCGAAGAAGCTGGATGGCGGCCTGGAGGACCTGGACACGGCCCTGGAGCTTTCGAGGGACGACGACGCCATGCTGGCGGAGGCGGAAGTCCTGGAGGCGGACCTGCGCCGCACCATCGAGGACGCCGAGCTGCGCATGATGCTCAGTGGCGACCTGGACCAGAACAACGCCATCGTCGCCATCGCGCCGGGCGCCGGCGGCACGGAGAGCCAGGACTGGGCCGCCATGCTGCTGCGCATGTACCTGCGCTTCTGCGAGGCCAAGGGCTGGCCCACGGAGATGCTGGACTACCAGGACGGCGAGGAGGCGGGCATCAAGGGCGCCACCTTCCTGGTGACGGCGCCCTACGCCTACGGCTACCTGCGGGCGGAGGCCGGCGTCCACCGGCTCGTGCGCATCAGCCCCTTCGACAGCGCCAAGCGCCGCCACACCAGCTTCGCCGCCGTCTACGTGAGCCCGGAGCTCGACGACACCATCAACATCGATATTCCCGACAAGGACCTCAAGATCGACGTGTTCCGGGCCAGCGGCGCCGGCGGCCAGCACGTGAACCGGACGGAAAGCGCCGTGCGCTTCACCCACCTGCCCACGGGCATCGTGGTCAGCTGCCAGAACGAGCGCAGCCAGATCAAGAACCGGGCGACCGCCCTGAAGGTCCTCAAGGGGCGGCTCTACGAGCTGGAGCAGCAGAAGTTCCTGGACAAGGTGGCCGCCGCCAGCGGCGAGAAGTCCGACGTCGCCTGGGGCTCCCAGATCCGCTCCTACGTCCTCCAGCCCTACCAGATGGTGAAGGACCACCGCACCGGCGAGGAGACCAGCCAGACCGCAAAGGTGCTGGACGGCGACATCGACGCCTTCATCCGGACCCAGCTGCTGGCGAAGAGCCTGAAGACGGAAGGCTGAGGCGGATTGTGGAGCGTCTGGCTGGAGAGTCGCCCGGCCCCCCGGGGAGGGGTCGAAGCCCGGCAATTGGTTCACGCTCTTCCCACTCACCATGGCTGCCTTCACGGTCCCCAGCGGGGGGTTGCTGGAAGTACCGCCACACGGACACACGAGGTGCACCCCCTTGGGCGAGCGCTTCCACGTCAAACTTGGGCGCGGGGGGGCCCCCCCGGGGGATGGGCCCGTGACAGCCGAATCCACCCACTGCGACCTCTGCCTGTCCCCCATCGCCGAGGGCCGGACGCGCCGGGCCGTGGCGGGGGCCGAATACACCTTCTGCTGTCCTGGCTGCGCCCAGGTCTTCGAGGTGCTGGGCCCCGAGGAGGCGAAGCGGCAGGGGCCGAAGTTCAAGGGCGGCGGCGCGGCGGAGTCCGAATTGCCGCCGGGCCCGTACCTGGAGCTGTGGCTGAAGGTGGAGGGCATCCAGTGCGGCGCCTGCGCGCCCTTGATCGAGGGTCTGCTGCAAAGCCATCACGGCGTCGTGAAGGCGGTGGTGGAACCGGTTTCCGAAGTGGCCCAGGTCCTCTACGCCCCTGGCTGGACCGGCAAGGACGCCATCGCGAAGCGCCTGGGCCGCTATGGCTTTCCCGCCCGGGAGCTGGGGGATCCGACGGCGGAGGGGGATGAAGCGAAAAGCGTCCACCCCGCCCTGCGCCTGGTGCTGGCCATCGTCCTGGGCGCCAACGCGATGATGAGCGCCATGGTCATGTACGCCACCTTCGCCCACGACCGGGGCGCCGAGTGGTTCAGCAACTTCTTCTTCATGGAACGGGTCTACGACAAGGACCCGATGCCCCTGGTGGTGCGCGACACCTTCACCTGGGCCACGGGGCTCGCGGCCCTGCCGGTCCTGCTCTACTGCGGCTGGCCCATCATCCAGAACGGCTGGCGCCGCCTTCGCCTGGGCGCGCCGAACACGGACAGCCTGGTGGGCTTCGGCGCGGTGATGGCCTTCGCGGTGAGCCTCTACACCGCCGTCGTGCTCAAGAGCCACCACGTCTACTTCGACACGGCCTCCATGCTGGTGAGCCTGCTGGTCATCGGCCGGGCCATCGAGGGCGGCGCCAAGCGCAAGGCCCACCGCGCCGTCCACGGCCTCCTGCAGCTCGCCGCCAAGGGCGCGGAGAAGTGGGACGGCCAGGCCTGGAACGAAGTGCCCCTGGACCAGGTCTCCGCCGGCGACCGACTGCGGGTGAAGACCGGCGAGCGCATCCCCGTGGACGGCCGGGTCTCCGCGGGCAACGGCTGGGTGGACCAGAGCAGCCTCACCGGCGAGCCGAAGCCCGTGGCAATGGACGCCGGCAGCCTCGTCCTCGCGGGGACGCTGCTTTCGTCCGGCACCCTCGAGCTGGAAGCCACGGCCGTCGGCGCCGCCACCCGCCTGTCCCAGATCGTCGCGCGGGTGCGCCAGACCCTCGCCCTGAAGCCCCCCATCCAGCTGCTGGTGGACCGCATCGCCGCCGTCTTCATGCCGCTGGTCATCGCGCTCGCCCTGCTGGCGGGCTTCCTGGCCTACGCCAAGGGCGCGGCGCCCACGGCGGCCCTCATGGCCGGCGTCGCCGTGCTGGTGGTGGCCTGCCCCTGCGCCCTGGGTCTCGCCACGCCCATGGTGCTGGTGAACGCCGTCGCCGAATGCGCCCGCCGCGGCCTGCTGCCCAAGGGCGGCGAAGTGCTGGAGCAGGCGCCGAGACTGAAGGCCATCGTCTTCGACAAGACCGGCACCCTCACCACCGGCCGCCTCGATTTCACCGGCACCCGCCTGGACGGCGTAGAGGACCTGGAAGCCCTCCTCCTCGCCGCGGCCCTCGAGGAGATCAGCACCCACCCGCTGGCGGAGCGGCTCTACCGCGAAGGCGCGGTGCGGGCCCAGGCGGCGGGCCGCGCCCTGCCCGCCGCCGTGGACCACGTGGTCCACCCCGGCCTGGGGGTGAGCGGCCGCATCGAGGGAAAGGAAGCCCTCATCGGGCGGCCGTCCTGGCTGCAGGCACAGGACGTGGACATGCCGGAGGGCTGGCTCGGCGGCGATGGTCTCGACGGCTCCCTCGTCATGCTGGCGTGGGGGGGCCGGGCCCTCGCGCTCTGGGGCCTGGGGGACACGGTGCGCCCGGAGGCGGCGGCGGCCGTGAAGTCCCTGGAGCGCCTGAGCGTGGCCTGCTGGCTCCTCTCCGGCGACCGCCCGGAAGCGTGCGCAGTGGTCGCGAAGGCGGTGGGCATCCCCGAGGATCGCGTCATCGGCGGGGCCCTGCCCGTGGAGAAGGCGGAGCACCTGGCCCGCATCCAGCAGGCCGCGGGCCCCACCGCCATGGTGGGGGACGGCATCAATGACGCGGTGGCCCTCTCCCAGGCGGACCTGGGCATCGCCATGGGCAGCGGCGCCTCCGTGGCCCTGGAAAGCGCCGGGCTGGTGCTGGTGCACCGGGACCTGCGGCGCATTCCCGTCTTCATCCGCCTGTCGCGGCTGGCTCTGCGGCGCATCCGTCAGAACCTCGCGTGGGCCTTCGGCTACAACGCCCTCCTGATCCCGCTGGCGCTCGCGGGCTTCGTCCATCCCATCCTGGCGGCCACCGCCATGATGGCGAGCTCCCTGAGCGTGGTGCTGAACAGCGCCCGCGGCCTGAGCCTGGAGGGGCCGCGCCGGGATCTGGAAGGCCCCGGGGCGCCTCGGGACAACGCAGCCTAGGACTGCGAGACCTCTTCCGCCTTGGCCGCCAGCGCCTCCTGCTCGTCCTTGGGCAGCCGCCACACCCACCGGCCCGTGACCCGGTCGAAGATGTCGAAGCAGCACAACCAGTTCAGCAGGCCCGCCACCATCACGTAGCTGGCGCCGTACTCCTGGGTGAGGTTGCGCACCGGCTCGGCGGAGGCGCCGCCGAACATGGCGGCGAACAGGCCATAGATGGGCCCGATGCCCGCGGTGGCCGCGGCGCCCAGGGTGGGCATCCACTGGAAGGGGTCCAGGGCCGGCGTGAAGACGCCGCCCACGGGACCATCCCCGGCGCCGAGCTTCATCTGCAGGAAGCCGATCACGGTGAAGCCGACGAAGATCCCGAAAATGGCCTTGGCCCGGCCCTTCTGACCGATCATCCAGTAGCCCGCGCCCGGCAGGGCCCAGTTCGCCAGCAGGGGTTTCCACGCGGCCTTCAAGGCCTTCTGCTTGCGCAGGGGCAGCGGCAGTCTGGGGAGCTTGGGGGCTTCGTCGGGCATGGATTGAGTTTAGTGAATCCAGGGCCTGGAGTCCCGGGTCTTGAACGGAAAAGGCCGCCCGGAGGGCGGCCTTTTCTCGATTCGCAGCGGACTAGTCCGTCGCGAAGGGCAGCAGCGCGATGTTGCGGGCGCGCTTGATGGCTTCCACCAGCATGCGCTGGTGCATGGCGCACACGCCGCTGGTGCGGCGGGGCAGGACCTTGCCGCGCTCGGGGGTGAAGGCGGTGAGGGTCTTCACGTCCTTGTAGTCGACGAGGGTGGACTTCTCGACGCAGAACTTGCAGAACTTGCTGCGCCGTCCGCCAAATTGCTTCTTCTTCTTGGGCTTGCCCTTTCCGTCCGTGCGGCGCTTCATCCCATCACCTCTTCAGCGGAACGCTCCTTGATGCCGGCCTTGGCCTTGCGCACGCCCTCGCGGTCGTAGCGGGCCTTCTGCCGGGTGGCGGCCTTGGCGTCCTCGTCCATCCGGACCGTGAGGAACTTCAGCACGGAGTCGTGGTTGCGGAAACGGCGTTCCAGCTCGGCGACGAGGGTGGGCCCCGCGTTCATCTCGAAGAGGGTGTAGATGCCCTCCTGGAACTTGTTGACTTCGTAGGCCAGCTTCTTGCGGCCCCACTTGTCGGTCTTGAGCAGCTCGCCACCCTGCTCGGCAATGATCCCCTCGAACTGCTTGACGAGCTCATCACTCTGCTCGTCGGTCAGCACGGGGGAGGCGATGAAGATGGTCTCGTAGAGACGCATGCTTCCTCCTTGTGGATGTGAAGCCCCACTTCTGGAATGGAGCAAGGAAGATTCGCCTTCCGCCGAGGTGGCGGCGCGAAGGGGTAGTTTCCCATCGAAGGCCTTGGAAATCAACGAATATTGCCCCGACCCCATCCAAGGCGGGCGGGTCGGAAGCCGGTCCAGATCCGGACGCGTAGTAAACGCCCCGGATTCATACATGAAGCCGTGAATCCAATGAAACGACCAGGCGCGATGGCACCCGGCAGCCCGGAGAAGCCGAACCGCGTTCACCCCCACGGGGAAGAGAGTGACGGCAATGCCGTGCCTCCCATGCCGCCCTGCGGACTTACGAAGGGGAGGCAGAGTCTCACTGGCGCCGCACCCAGCCCCAAGCGCCAGAATCATTGCGATACCAACCTTCCAGGGCCGCCATGAGCGGTCCCACTTCCGGGCTACGGTTAGCCCCCACCTCCCCATTCACCGAACTCGCGCAGGCGCCCAGGCGATGCGGTCCCAACCGGGGCGGGGCCCAATGCCCAGGCGCAGCCGGGCGATCTTTTCCGTGCCCAGGTGGTGGAACACGGACTTCAGCCCGTTGTGCCCGCCATCGCTACCGTCCAGCCGGAAGCGCCCCAGGCCCAAGGGCAGATCCTTGTCGTCGTAGAGGAGCACCATGCGCCGGGCGTAGATCCCAGCGCCGTCCGCCTGGGCGCAGGCCTCGCCGCTGAGGTTCATGTACGTGGACGGCACCAGGGCCTGGAGACGGTCCGTGAGGGGATAGAGGCTGCCCGATGGGAAGCGCTTCGCGGCCTTCGGCGCCAGGCCGCGGTCCTCCATCCAGCGCTGGAGGAGGAGCCGGCCCATGTTGTGGCGAGTGGCGGCGTATTCGGTGCCTGGATTGCCGAGGGGAACGAGGGTCCACATGGTTTCGAGTCTTCCGGGTCCAGCCTAAACAACACGGGCGCCCTATGGCGCCCGTGTTGGATTTGGCTCTGGTGCGACCTACTTCTTTTCCTTCTTGCCCTTGGTGCCCACCACTTCGGGCTCGGCGGCGGTCAGGGGAGCGACGGCCACTTCCTCCTCGACGGGCTTGCCGTGCACGGCGGCGACGACTTCATGGGCATCGCCCAGGATGCGCAGGGTCGAAGCGAGGCCCAGCTGGTCGAAGCGGATGGATTCGCCGACCTTCATGTTCTCCACGTTCACGTCCACGTGGGCGGGGATGAGGCTGGGAAGGCACTCGATCTCCAGGGTCCGGTGGACGAAGTCCAGCATGCCGCCCTGGGTCTTCACGCCGTAGGGGATGCCGATGATCTTCACGGGCACCTTGACGCGGACCTTGTGGGTGGGATCCACGCGCATGAAATCCACGTGGCGCAGGCGGCCGGTGACGGGGTCGCGCTGGACGTCCTTGATGATGACGTGGCGCTTGATGTCCGTGCCTTCGCGCTGCATGTAGACCACGGAGTTCAGGCCGGTCTCGCTGGCGATGATGCGGGCGACCACCTTGGGGCTGATGGCGATGGCGACGGGGGGCTCGCCCAGGCCGTAGACCACGGCGGGCAGCATGCCGCTCTTGCGCAGGTCGCGCACGGGCGTCTTGCCGAAAGTTTCGCGCTTGGAGACGACGATCACGTCGGTGTTCATGGTTCCTCCTACCTGGCCCGCATCTGCGACGGGGCCCTCTCGTTGGGATGCGGACCTCCTCGGCCCGGATGAAACTGTCAACGCCCCGGCGGGGCGAACGGCAATCTTCTCAAGGGAATCCAGGAAACTCAAGGAATAATCCCTGGAGCCGGGCTTCGGTTACAGCTCCGTCACGGCCCGGCGCGATACTTTCCCCATGACCCGCTCCCTCCCCAAGCCCGAACACCTGCTCAACCGTGAGCTCAGCTGGCTGGCCTTCAACGAGCGGGTGCTGGATGAAGCCGAGGACCCCACGGTCCCCCTCCTCGAGCGGGTGAAGTTCCTCAGCATCGTGTCCAACAACTGGGACGAGTTCTTCATGGTGCGCGTCGCCGGAGTCTGGCGGCAGCTCGACGCGGGCATCACCGTGCCCGGGCCCGAAGGCCTGACGCCCCGCCAGGTGCTGGAGGCCGTCTCCAAGCGGGTCCACGAGCTGGCCCACCGCCAGCACGAGATCTTCCACCGCATCATCGCGCCGGCCCTCGAGGCGGACGGCATCGCCATCCTGCACCCGGACGAGCTTGACGAGCGGCAGCGCGCCTTCGCGGGCCGCCACTTCCACGAGACCCTGCTGCCGCTGATCACGCCCCTCGCCGTGGACACGGGCCATCCCTTCCCGCGCCTGGGCAACCGGGCCCTGGTGCTGGTCACCGAGCTGGAGGCCGAGGAAGTGCTGGAAGGCACCGAGCGCCTTCCCTTCTCCGACCTTTCCATCATCCACGTGCCCACCAGCGTGGCGCCCCGCTTCCTCAAGCTCCCCAGCGACCGGGGCTTCCACGAATTCATCCCCCAGGAGGACGTGGTCCGCATGCACCTGGACCACCTGTACAGCGGCTATGTCGTGAAAAGCTGCGCCACCGTGCGGGTCACCCGGGACGGCGACCTGCCCCTGGAAGAGGACCCCAGCGAAGACCTGATGAAGACCATCGAGGAAAGCCTGCGCACCCGGCGCCGGGGCATGGCGGTGCGGCTCCAGTACGAAGTGGGCCTGAGCCAGAGCCTGCTGGACCTGCTGATCAGCGAACTGGAGCTGAGCCCCGAGGACCTCTACCCGACGGAAGGGTTCACCGCCTTTTCCGATCTCATGCAGGTCTACAACCAGCTGGATCTCCCGCAGCTGAAGGAGCCCGTGCTGCGCCCGGTCCCGGTGCTCCAGATCGAGGAGGCCGCCAGCATCTTCGAGGCGATCTCCCGGCATGACATCCTGCTGCAGCACCCCTACCAGAGCTTCGACGACAGCGTGGTGCGCTTCGTGCGGGAGGCCGCGGACGACCCGAAGGTCCTGGCCATCAAGATGATGCTCTACCGCCTCAGCCCCGCCAGCCCCGTCGCGGCGGCCCTGGAGCGGGCCGCCGAGCGCGGCAAGCAGGTGGCGGCCATCGTGGAACTGCGGGCCCGCTTCGACGAGGAGGCCAACATCGCGTGGGCCCGGCGGCTGGAGCGCGCCGGCGTGCACGTGGTCTACGGGCTGCCGGGCTACAAGACCCACGGCAAGGCCTGCCTGGTGGTCCGGCAGGAAGGCACCGGGATCCGCCGCTACTGCCACCTCTCCACCGGCAACTACAACGAGCGCACCAGCCGCCTCTATTGCGACCTGGGCCTGCTCACCGCCCGGCGGGAGTTTGGTGACGACCTCAGCAACCTCTTCAACCTCCTGACGGGCTACACCCGGCCACCGAAATTCCACCAGATCCTGCTCGCGCCGAACCACCTCCGCAAGGCGCTGATGCAGCGCGTGGAGCGGGAACGGAACCATGCCCGGGAGGGCAAGCCGGCGCGGATGATCCTCAAGGCGAACGCCATCGTCGATCCGGAGATGATCCAGGCCCTCTATGAAGCAAGCCAGGACGGCGTGAAGGTGGACCTCATCATTCGCGGCACCTGCTGCCTGCGTCCCGGCATCCCGGGGCTTTCGGAGAACATCCGCGTCCTCAGCATCCTGGACCGCTTCCTCGAGCACGCCCGGGTCTACCACTTCGCCAACAACGGGCAATCCGAGACCTTCCTGGCCTCCGCCGACCTCATGCAGCGGAACCTGGACCACCGGGTGGAGGTCGCCTTCCCCCTGGTGGACCCGGTGCTGGAGGCCGAGATCGTGGACATGCTGGAACTGCAGCTTCACGACACGGTGAAGGGCCGGTCCATCGGCGCCACCGGCGAAGTCTTGCGCCGCGGTCTGGCCGACGGGCCCGAGCTCCGCAGCCAGACCCGGCTCTACGAGCTGGGCCTCGCCGCCAGTGGCGTGGGGGCCGTCACCCGCCGTCTCGAGTAGCCCTCGAGTAGCCTCTGTCCGCCGCCCTGTCAGACTGGAGGGCTGGAGACGGATCCATGGACAAGAAAGTCAGCCGCGCCGCCCTGTTCGATGCCCTCAACGCCTACCAGGTCCCGGGGACCAGCGCTTCCCTCGTGACCCTCAAGGCCGTGAAGGGCATGGACGTGGCCGAAGGCCGCGTCCGCGTGAGCCTGCAGCTCCTGGACGCCTACCAGGACCGGGAGAAGGTCATTCGCCAGAACCTGGAGGAGATCCTCGGGAAGCAGGACGGCGTGGCGTCCGTGGCGGTGGACATCGCCTGGGAAAAGAGCCCCCAGGTGGAGTTCAAGAACCTGCTGCCCACGGTCAAGCACGCCATCGTGGTGGGCAGCGGCAAGGGCGGCGTGGGCAAGAGCACCGTGGCGGCGAACCTCGCCGTGGCGGCGGCAAAGCTCGGCCTGAAGGTGGGCCTCCTGGACGCGGACCTCTACGGCCCCTCCATGGGCATGATGTTCGGCGTGGGCGGGGACGAAGGCCCCGTCGGCACCCCCGAAGGCAAGATCATTCCCCTGGAGAAGTTCGGCATCAAGCTCATGAGCATGGCCTTCCTCATCGACGAGGACCGGCCGGTGATCTGGCGCGGCCCCATGCTCAACAAGGCCCTCACCCAGTTCCTGGGGGACGTGCTCTGGGGGGACCTGGACATCCTCTTCATGGATCTGCCCCCGGGCACCGGCGACATCCAGATCTCCCTGATCCAGAACGCCAAAGTGGGTGGCGCCATCGTGGTGAGCACCCCCCAGGACGTGGCCTTCCTGGATGCCAAGAAGGCCATTGGCATGTTCGGCACCGTGAAGGTCCCCATCCTCGGCGTCATCGAGAACATGAGCAGCTTCCTCTGCCCGGCCTGCGGGGCGGAGACCCAGATCTTCGGCCACGGGGGCGTGAAGGCCGCGGCGGCCCGCATGGAACTGCCCTTCCTGGGCGAAGTGCCCATCGACCTGGCCATCCGCGAAGGCGGCGACTCGGGAACCCCCTTGGTGGAAGCCTTCCCCGATTCTCCCCAGGGCAAGGCCTTCATGGACATGGCCCGGTCCCTCCGGGAGACCCTCGGTCTCTAGGCCCGGAACCTCCTTCCGGATTTCCGCATGACCCCGTCGTCAGGAAAAAAAGGAGGAGCATCCATGATCCCTGAAACCGTCATTTGCGCTGCGCTGATCGCCTTCGCGTCCCCCCAGGCCAAGCCCGCACCGGCCCCCGCACCGGCCCCCAAGGCGGCGGAACTGGAGATCCGGGTCCTGGAGGAGCAGGGCCGCCCCCTGCCGGAGGCCACGGTGCGGGTCTTCGCCCAGCCTATGCGGATCCTGCTGACCGATTCCGATGGGATCGCGCGGGTGCCTGAACTGAAGCCGGGCTCCTACCGGGTCAATGCCGCCAAGGGCGGCTTCCGCCTGGCGGAGGCCACCGTGACGGTGCCCCAGGCCCAGCCCGCCCCGCTGGAGTTCCGCCTCAAGCCCGAAGCCTGACCTGGGGACAGGACGCATAAGGAAGGGAGCCGCTAGACTGAAGGCGGACCGGCCGCCTCCCCGAGGAACTTCCCAGACCGCCGGACCATTCCTTCCCCGGAGTCCCCATGCCCCTTCATTTGCTCGTCATTCCGGCCCTGGTCCAAGCCCTCTCTCCGGTTTCCCCTGCCCCGGGCCAAGCCCAGGCCGTCCAGACCCCCCAGGCCGCCCAGATCATGGTGACGGTCCGGGACATCCCCGGCGATCCCCTCGCCGGGGTAAAGGTCTCCCTGGAAGGGAATCAGCGGGGGCTCGATTCGGAGACCAACGAACTCGGGCAGGCCAGCTTCGGCGCACTGCCCCCAGGCAAGTACCGGCTCAAGGCGGAAAAGGCCGGCTACCGGCCCCTTTCCCAGGAGTTCCAGGTCGACCCGGGCCCCACCCGCAAGATCGAGCTCCGGATGATCAAGGATTCCGGGGCCTCCGCCCCCAAGAAGCCCGTGGCCTCCGCCTGAAGCCCCTTTCCCATTCCGGAGTCCAAATGAAGCCTTCCCTCGCCCTCGCCTTGTTGACCCTTCTACCGGGCCTGGCCGCGTCGGCCCAGCAGCCGCCACCGCCACCCCAGGAAGCCGCCCCGGACCAGAGCCAGCGCAAGTTCTCCAGCCTCGTGGTGGAAGTGAAAGACGAGGAAGGCAAGCCCCTCGAGAACGCCTCCGTGAGCCTCGACAACGCCGGCGGCACCACCGAGCGCGCCGGGTCCACCGGCGAGTCCGGCTTCGTCCAGCTGATCCTCGTGAAGGCCGGCAACTACTTCGTGCGGGTCCGCCTGAAGGGCTACGCCATGGGCGAGCAGTCCGTACACCTCGAGGCCGACAAGCGCGGCGAGCTCGTGTTCGTCCTGAAGAAGGCCCAGGCCTGATCCGTCCCTGCGGACCTAGACTGGGGCCATGCCCAAGCCGCTGATCCCGGAAGCCGTCGCGCCTGACCTCCTCGAGAGGCTCCAGGCGCGCTTCCATCCCTGGCCCCTCATCAATGACTGGAACCTCGCCATCGAGTCCGTGGCGCCAGGCCGCGCCACCATGGTGCTGAGGCCCGGCCCCGCCGTCACCAACGGGCCCCGGGGCACCATCAACGGCGGGGTCCTCGCCACCATGGCGGACATGGTGTCCGCCCTGGCGCTGTCCACCGCCTTCGACGGCCTGATGCCATTCGCTACCAGCGACCTCCACATCCGCTACCTCGAGCCCGCGAAGGGGGAGACCCGGGCCGACGCGGTGGTGATCCGGCTCTCCGCCCGGGGCGCCGTCACCGAATGCCGCATCCACAGCGGCAAGACCATCGTGGGCCTGTGCACCGCCCACTTCGCCATCAAGCCGAACCTCCCCGGCTGAGACGACCCGCAAGGGCCCCCTCGTCACAGTGCACTTGCGCTAGCTTGGTGCATGCCCGCCGACCTGAGGCTCTACCGCATCCGCACCGCACCGCCGATGAACCGGCTGCGGCACGCCCTCAGCCTGATGGCGCTGGTGGTGGTGGCGGGCGGGGTCGGCTACCACCTCCTGGCGCGTCTCGGCTGGCTGGACGCCTTCTACATGGCCATCACGACCCTCTTCACCGTGGGGTTCCGGGAACTCGGCCAGGTGAACGACGGCACCAAGCTCTTCACCATGTTCTACCTGGTCGCCGGGCTCGGCGTGGCGACCTACGCAGCGTCGAACCTCACGGCCCTCATCGTCGAGGGTGATCTGCAGGGCTACCTCAAGGAGCGGCGCATGGAAAAGCGGCTCGAAACGTACCAGGACCACATCATCGTCTGCGGACTGGGCAAGATGGGCTTCCAGGCCGCCTGGGAGCTCCAGCAGGCGGGGGTGCAGTTCGTCATCATCGAGCAGGACACGGGGAAGGGGCGGAATCCCCGCTTCGCCAAGGACATCATCATCCACGGCAACGCCATGGACGAGTTCGTCCTCCAGCGGGCCGGCATCCTGCGCGCCAAGGGCCTCATCACCGCCCTCACCACGGACGCCGACAATGTCCTGGTGACCCTCACCGCCAAGCAACTGCGCCCCGACCTGCCGGTGGTCGCCCGCAGCGCCAAGCTGGGCACCGAAAAGCAGCTCAAGGCCGCGGGCGCCGACCACATCGTCAGCCCCTACGAGATCGGCGGCCGCCGGATGGCGGCCCTCCTCCTGCGCCCCGACATGATGAACTTCTTCGACGTGGTGCTTCAGGAGGACCAGTTCGAGCTGGGCATGGAGCGCATCCGCATCTCCCCCAACTCGATCCTCGCCGGCCAGACGCTCCGGGAGGCGCGCCTCCGGGACCACACGGGCGCGCTGGTGGTGGGCATCCAGCGGGACGGCCAGAAGTTGAAGTTCAACCCCCAGGGACACGAGACCTTCCTGGCCGGGGACGAGATCCTGGCCATGGGCCCCAGCAGCGCCCTGGACGCCTTCATCAAGCTGGCCGCCGGGAGCTGATTGACGGGCTCCCAGCCCCTCCGATCTCAGGAGCGGCTCGCCCCGCGGGCCCCGTCAAGGGAGGTCCCGCCGGGCGCCTGACGATGCCTGTGGCCTTAATGAACCGTAGGCTCGGCCGCCTTACCCATGGCCTTGCGGGGCAGCTTCTCGGCCTGGTTGAGCAATCCCCACGCCGTCACGGCGAGGACCTGGGCGCCCTGGACGAGATCCTCCTTCACCACGTGGTCCAGGCTGTCGGACTGGCTGTGGTGGGTGGCGGTGAAATAGTCCAGGGGCTCCTGCAGGGCCGCGAAGGCCGGCACGCCCTTCTGGTGGAAGGGCCAGTGGTCCGTGGCGCCGGGAATGCTGATGGCGGGCAGGTCCTTGCAGCCGAGACCGTTGACGGGGGCCATCGCCGCGGCGAGGGCCGGCATGCAATCCTCCCGGCCCATCTGGGGCCAGCCATGGATCCGGCCGCTGCCCAGATCATCGATGAGCACCGCCTGGAACTTGTCGAGTTCGGCGGCGTGGGCCTTCACGTAGGCCTCGCTGCCCAGCAGCCCCTGTTCCTCCCCGGAGAAGAGCACGACCCGAAGGGTGCGCTTGGGCTGCAGCTTCAGCGCCTTCATGGCGCGCAGCACCTCCATGGTCTTCACGCAGCCGGTGCCGTTGTCCGTGGCCCCGGTGCTGAGGTCCCAGGAGTCGAGATGGCCGCCGATGAGGACGACCTCCTCGGCCTTGTCGGAGCCCGGCAGGTCCGCCACCACGTTGTAGGCCCTCACCGGCGCGTCCGAGTACTTCCCGCCCAGTTCCAGCTCGACCTCGGGCTTCTGGCTGCGGGCGACCAGGCGCTTGAGCAGCTCGCTGTGCTCCTTGGAGATGAAGGCGGTGGGCACCGAGCCGCCGCGCATGCGGCCAGCGGGGCTGCCGGTCATGTTCATGAGGTCGTCCTTCTTGTCGGACTCCATGAGCGTGGCCTTGAACTTCGCCTGGCGCATGGTGCCCATCAATTCGCCATAGAAGGCCATGCGGTCCTTCACGTCCTTCCCCGGGCTCGGGATCCGGCCCATGACCACGATCTTCCCGTCGAGGGCCGGAAGGAGCGCCTTCAGCTCCTCCAGCGTCTTCGCCTCCAGGAGGCCAACTTCGCCCTTCAGGACGCCATCGGTGGCGGGGGACCAGGCCATCTGGGCCACATGGATCTCCTGGCCGTTCGCGTTGAGCAGCCGGGCCCGTGAAACGCCCCGGGTCCAGGCCTTGCCGAACTCATAGGACTCCTCGTGGACATTCACGGCGCCATAGGCCTTGAGCTTTGCCATGGCCCACCGCTGGGCCTCCCGCAGCTTCTCCGAGCCCGTGAGGCGAGGCCCGATCCCGTCGCACAGCTCCTCCAGGTCGGCGAAGGCCCGGCCATTCTCGGCGACTTCCCGGATGAGCTTCGCCGCCGCCGATTGGGACGGCGCGTCCGGCACGCCCAGATCCATCGCCCGGAGCAGCTTGGGCCGCTCGGCGTTGCGTTCCGGGGCCGGCGCCTGGGCCAGCAGGGTCGTGGCGGCGATGAGGGCGAGGACGAGCTTGGGCATCGGGACTCCGGGAAAGGGTCAAGCATCATCTAACGAGGAAACCCCGAATGGCAAGCCTGTTCGCCCCTCTTCCCCGCGCCCTGGCGGTATGGAAACGGCCCCTCTCGGGGCCGTTTCCATGGATGGAGGAAAAGCCTCAGGCGCCGAAACGCTTGCTGACTTCGCTCCACTTGATGTTTTCCACGAAGGCCTCCAGGTACTTCGCCCGGGCGATGCCGAAGTCGATCATGAAGGCGTGCTCCCAGCTGTCCAGCACCACCAGCAGGTCCTGCTCGATGGGCAGGCCCAGGTGGTGCTCGGCGAAGAAGTAGGTGTGGATCTTGTTGTCGCGGCGGTTGCGGGTCAGCACGGCCCAGCCGGGACCGCACATGGCGGCGGCCTTCAGGTCGGCCACGACCTTGTCCTTGCCGCCGGCGGCGTCGAGGGCCGCCTGCAGGCCGGCGCTGACGGTGGCATCGGCGCCCAGGTTCTCGAAGTAGAGCTCGTGGAGGAAGGAGCCGTTGAAGGCCACGGCCTCCCGGCGCTTCAGTTCGCTGTACTCGTTGAAGGAGTAGTTGGCCTTGGAATTGTCGATGGTGCCGAGCTTCTCTTCGATCTCGTTGAGCTTGGTGATGTAGCCCTTGTAGAGGGTGAAGTGCGCGTCCAGCTGGCCGTCGCTCAGGCCCTTGACGGCGCCGCCCTTGAGGTGGTCGTAGTTCTTGGCTGCATAGGCCATGGTGCGTCTCCTGTGGGTTGCGCCGCTTCGCGGGGTTGGGGCGCGGGGTGATAGTTTACCGGGAAGGTCGGGAAAGGGCCGAGCCCCGATTCAACAGAAAACAGTCCGCGATGGCACGGGCGGCCGTTTCGTCGGCTTCCGCGTTCCAGTTGAAGAAGCCCTCGCTGCTGAACCTGCGGTCCGGCAGGCCCGCGAGGTTCCAGGCGGCCTCGAAGGTCCGGATCATGGCCATGTTCCCCACCGCGTGGACGTGGCTCTCGACGGGGAGCGGGACCAGCTCGCCGGCATGGGCCGTCAGGCGGCCCCGCAGGCCCGACCAGTCCGCGCCGGGGCGGCTCAGGACCGGCGACCAGCTGAAGTTGGGATGGATCCTTCCAAGAGCTTCGAGTTCAGCCTCCAACGGCAAATCCTCCGCATTCCGAACCCCCACGGCCAGGTGGAGGGGCCGCCGCTCTCCCGCCGTCAAGGCCTGGGCCGCGTAGCCCCACAGGGGTCCCAGGCCCGAGCTGGTGGCCAGGCCCACGATGCGGCCGGCGGTCGGGTCGACCTCGAGCCGGATGGGTTCGTGGTGCAGGCCCGCGACCTCGACTTCCGCCCCGGCGGCGAGGGTGGCAAAAGCGGGCGTGAGGCGGCCGTCGGGGATGACCCGGTACACGAAGACCAGGCGGCGAGATTCGGGGTTGGCGCCGCACACCGTGTAGGGGTGGCGCACCATCCCCTGTGGCGTCTCCATCCGCAGGGAGACCACGTGGCCGGGTTCGAAGGGGAAAGGCAGGTCGTCCGGCAGCTCGACCTCGGTGAGCTGGGTGCCCCGGGCCACCGGGCGCTGGGCCCGAACAACGGCCTTTCGCCAGGCCTGGGTCCAGGCCTCCATCAGCCCGCCATCTCGCGGAGGAACCAGGCCTCCTTCTGGTGGATCTGCACGAAGCGCGTGAGCAGGTCCGCGGTGCCCGGGTCGTTCTGCTGCCCTGCCAGCTCGATGCCCGCGTGAAGCAGATGGATTGCGCGCTCCTCGGAGGCCAGCGCCTCCGCCAGCATGCCCTTGGCGTCCAGCCTCGCGGACGGGGCGCTCGGGTCGACGGCGCTCTGCCCCTCCATCTGGGACGGCGTGTGGATGGGCGTACCCCCCAGCATCCGGATGCGCTCCGCCAACTCGTCCACGGTGGCGTCGACGGCGGCGTGGAGCTCGTCGAAGCGCAGGTGGTAGTCGCGGAAGTGGGGGCCGGCCACGGTCCAGTGGTAGCGCTTGGCGTTGAAGCCGAGGATCCACGCCGTGGCGAGTTCCTGGTTGAGGTGGTCGATGAGGATCTGGGTCATGGCGGCTCCGGGTCGGGTCGTTGCGGGAACGATGGTAGCGGTGAAGATCGGGGAAGCGGTGGAGCGCGGGGGGGACTTCAGTCCCAGGCCGTCCAGGCTTCCGGAGCGGCCCACCGGCCTGGAGCCTCGGCGTGGTTGCAGACGAGGGCCACGGGCGCCTGGCCTTCCGGGATGTGGTAGCGCAGGGCCAGCACCGCGGTCAGGCGGCCGCCGCTGCCAGCGCCCCCATCCACCTCGGGTAGGGCGAAGCCGCCGCCGGACAACTCCAGCCAGAGCTGGTCCGGCAGGCCCCGGAGCGCTTCGAAGCGGGCGGCGCGACCGGACTCCTCGAAACCAAGGAAGAGGGTGGCCGCCACGGTCCGGCTGGTGGTTTCACGACGGGGCGTTAGAAGCGCAAAGGAGGCCCGGATCTCGGCCTCCAGTTCGCGGCCGGCGGTTTCCAGCGTGTGACCCTCGGCCCAGAGCGTTTCCAGGACCTGGTCTTCCACGCTTTCGGTGGTTTCGGGCTGGAAGGCGATGCCCGGCGCGAGGTCCAGGCGCATGGCCCAGTGCCGCTGCAGGAGCGGGTTCCGGGCCGAGAAGCGGCGGGACTCCTCCTGCAGGTCGAAAGCAGGAACGGGAGCCGGAACGGCGGCGTTCGCCATCTCAGGCCTCCGCCGTCGCGCCGGTCGCAGCCTTCTCCAGTTTCTCCAGCGCCTCCTGGAAGCGGCCCGCGTGGAAGCGCTCCACCTTGGCCAGGGTCTCGAACCAGGCGGCGATGTCGGTGAAACCCTCCTCCCGGGCGGTGCGGGCGAAGTCGGGGTACATGTCGGTGTACTCGTAGGTCTCCCCGGCCACGGCGGATTTCAGGTTCGTCAACGAATCGCCCAGGGGCATCCCCGTGGCGGGGTCACCGGCCTTGGCGGCAAGGAACATCAAGTGCTTGAGGGCGTGGCCCGTCTCGCCATCGGCGCTGTGGCGGAAGAGGTCGGCCACCTCCGCCAGGCCTTCCTTGTCCGCCACCTGGGCCATCCAGGTGTAGCGGCGGTTGGCCTGGCTTTCGCCGGCGAAGGCGGCTTTCAGGTTCTGGTGGGTCTTCGATTCGGGGAAGCTCATGGGTTCGATCTCCGGACTCCGCGGGGTGCGGCAACAGAAGGTAGCTATTTCAATGCCACTCACTCTGTGATTGATATCATTGTTTTTATGATTTTTTTGGTATCGTCCTTTCGTTAATTTGATGATCCATCGTTGACTGAGCTATCGAAATGACGAGAATTTTCAGTGGAGGCCGCCATGCCCGCTCCCCACAGGCCCGAACCCCTGGAAGCCGCCCTCAGCGGGGCCCGCATGATCGACGAAGTGGGCGCCCTGCTCACCCTCGGGGACGATCCCCAGCGCCTGGTGGCCCACGCCTTCGAACGGCTCGGCCAGCTCGTCCCCTTTGACCTCGCCACGGTGCTGGTGCGGGACCGGGACGTGCTGGAGGTCCGCCACGCCGCGGGCCCCCTCGTGACGCCGGCCCTGGTGGGTTCCCGGATCCCCATCCAGGGCAACGCCCGGCTCGTCGAGGCCCTGCGCAGCCGCCACGCCCACAGCTTCGAGGAGGACGAAGCGGGGGAGGACACCTTCCACGGGATCCTCGACTTCCCCGATGGCCACAGCTGCCTGGTGGCGCCTCTGCGCAGCGGCGGCGAAGCCTTCGGCCTCATGACCCTGGACGCCCTGGTGTGCCGGCAGTATCCGGAGAGCGTCGAACGCCACGTGAGCACCTTCGCCAGCCTCCTGGCCCTGGCCCTCAAGCAGGCGGAACACCTGCAGCTCCTGGCGGAGCGGGAGCGGCGGCTGGCGGACGAGGTGAGCTTCTTCCGCGCCGAAACCCTCCGCGAGGTCATGGCGGAACCCCTCCGCGCCGAAAGCCCGGCCATGCGGGCCATCGTCGAGCAGCTGCGGCAGGTGGCGCCCACGCGCACCACGGTGCTGCTCACCGGCGAGACCGGCACCGGCAAGGAGAAGGTGGCCCAGACCCTCCACCATCTCTCGCCCCGCCGCGACAAGCCCTTCATCAAGGTGAACTGCGGCGCCCTGCCCGGGAGCCTCATCGAAAGCGAGCTCTTCGGCCATGTGAAGGGCGCCTTCACCGGCGCGACCTCCGCCCGCAAGGGCCGCTTCGAGCTGGCGGACGGCGGCACCCTCTTCCTCGACGAGATCGGCGAGCTGCCCCTGGACCTGCAGCCGCGGCTGCTGCGCGCGCTGCAGGAGGGCGAGATCGACCCCGTGGGCTCGGAAAAGCCCCGCACGGTGGATGTCCGCGTCCTCACGGCCACCAACCGGGACCTGGCGGAGGAGGTGGCCGAAGGCCGCTTCCGCAAGGACCTCTACTACCGTCTGAACGTCTTCCCCATCCACCTGCCGCCCCTGCGGGAGCGGCCCCAGGACATCCGCGCCCTGGCGGAAGGCTTCCTGGACCGCTTCGGCCGCCAGAACCACCGGCCCGCGCCGAGGCTGGCGAAGGAAGCCCTCAGACAGCTCGAAGCCTATGGCTGGCCCGGCAATGCCCGGGAGCTCTTCAATGTGCTGGAGCGCGCCGCGATCCTCTCGCCCGGCCGCGATCTCGTGCTGGAAGGCGCCCTGGCGCCGGCGCCACGGTCCACCAAGGCCAGCGGCACCTGGGAAGCCTGCGAGCGCACCTACCTCGGCGGCCTCCTGCGGAGCTGCCGAGGCAAGGTGACCGGCGAAGGTGGCGCCGCGGCCATCGCGGGCCTCGCCCCCAGCACCCTCATCTCCCGAATGGAAAAGCTCGGCCTGAAGCCCGCGGACTTCCGGAGCTGAGCCTAGGACAAGGAACCAGGGACCTAGACCAACGGGATCTGCGCCCCGTTCCCCTTCAGCCACATGGCGAAGCTCTGCAGCTCCGGATTGAGCGCGCGGCTCGCGGCGACGTCCCGCTGGCCGCAGAACTCCGCCTCGAAGTCGTGCTTGAACTGGAACATGTTCCCCAGGTCCTCGGCGCCGGGAAACCCGAGGCCGCGGTAAACCGCGAAGGGCACCGCCTGGTAGGCCACCGGCTGGCCGAGGGCCGTTCCAAGGGCTGCGGCCATCTGCGCGCCGGTCAGGTGCTCGCCGGCGATGCCAAGGGTCTTTCCGATATGGGCCGCGCCGCCCCTGAAGATCCCGTAGGCGCAGCGGCCGATGTCCTCGGCGGCGATGCCCGGCAGCTTCCTGTCCCCCATGGGGAGGCTGAACACCAGCCCGCCATCGGGCCCGGCCTTCGGCCCCATGCCGAAGCCAATGAGGTTGTCCCAGTAGAAGGAGGTCCGCAGGAGCGTTGTGGGAACGCCGGATTCAAGGAAGAAGGCGTCGGACTCGCCCTTGGCGTCGAAGTGTGGGACTTTGTACTTCCCCATCAGGGTGGGCAGCCGGTCATCGTCGAGGGGCACCCAGTTCCGCGTGTCCTCAAGGGTGGACCACACCACGTGCTGCACGCCGGCGGCCTTGGCGGCCTCCGCCATGGCCTTGGCCTCGGCCATCTCCTTTTCAGGGCTGAAGTGGTCCCAGAAAAACGTCACGCAATAGGCGCCGTAGGCTCCCTCGAAGGCCTTCCGCAGGCTTTCCGGGTCGTCCACGTCGCCGGCCACCACTTCCGCGCCCAATGCCGCCAGGGCCTTGGCCTTCTCCGAGTTCACGTCCCGGGTGATGGCCCGGGCCCTGAACCCGCCGCTGGGATCGGCGCAGATGGCGCGCACGAGGCCGCCGCCCTGGGCGCCGGTGGCGCCGACCACCGCGATGATCCTGGGACCGCTCATGAAACCTCCTGGCTGGGGTGGTTGATTATGCGTAACTCCCGCCGTCCAGGGGAGGCTGGAAAGGCTTGCCTGGATTTTTTCGGTGCGGTCCGCCCCGGCTTGGAATCCCAGTCACAGGCCCCGGGGCCTGTCCCGGGCACCAGCCATGGGAGACTGGCAGAACCCTCGAGCAGGGGGACCAAGGAGCGGACCGTGGACCGGACGATGTGGATCGGCGTGGCATTGGGGTTGGTGGTGGGCGTTCCCCTGGGCTGGTACCTGAAGCCCGCGCCCCCGGCGCCGGCCGCCGGGACCACGGCGCAGGGTTTGCCGGCGGGCTTCCCCGTCGCCGGCCAGCCCGGCCAGGCGGCTCCCGGCCTGCCCCCGGGCGCGGGACTGCCGGCAGCCGGCGGCCTCCCGGCCGGCATGGGCATGCCCATGGGCGCAGGGCCTGGCACGGCCCCCGCCCCCGTGCCCACGCCCCAACAGGCCGCCCGAATTTTCGAGATGGAGCAGATCGTCGCCCGGGAACCCGGCAATGCGCTGGCGTGGATCCAGCTCGGGAATGACTACTTCGACTCCCACCAGGCGGCCAAGTCCATCGCGGCCTACGGCAAGGCGCTGGCCATCGACCCGAAGAACCCTGACGTGCTCACCGACCAGGGCGTGATGTACCGCCAGACCGGCGAGTTCCAGAAGGCCATCGCCAACTTCGAGAAGGCCGTCCGCCTCGACCCCAAGCATGCCCAGAGCCAGTACAACATCGGCATCGTCTATTCCGAGGACCTCAAGCAGCCCGACAAGGCCATCAAGGCCTGGACCCAGCTCATGCAGTCCAATCCGGGCTCGCCCCAGGCCGAACAGGCCCGCCATGCCATCGAGGCCGTGAAGGCGAAGCGGCCCTGATCCTCCTCAACCCGCGCCGTCGTAGGCCTGCCGGATCCACGCCACCAGCTCCGCGTCGACCTCCGCCGCCTGGGTGAGCCGTACCTGGTACGGGCACATCCCGCCCGCGGGAAGGGCCTTCAGGCGCTCCGTGGCCGTCCCGTCCTTCAGGTTGAGTCCAACATCCACACGGGTGTTGGCACCGGGGCCGATCATGGCGAACTGCTTCTTGCGCCGCAGGCTGACATATCCCTTCTTCGGTGCGATCTCAAAGGCCCCGAAGACCCCGATCTGGGCCATGAGGGCATCATGGATGGGCCTCAGTCCGGCCTTGGGGCCGGCATAGATGCCGTCCAGCACAGCGTCGCCCTCGAGTCCCGCGGCCTTCGCCGCGGAGGCCCCATCGGATTTCCGCACATGGTGCACCAGCGTGTTGGCATCGCCGTGGCCCAGGCCGAGGTCCCGTTTCAGCATGGTCACCAGTTCCCCGTGCTTCGAGAGCCCGCTGTCGTTCACGAGCTTCGCCAGCGCCGCCAGGCTCTGGCCCGTCCGGGTCTCGATGTTCGCCAACTGGGTCGCGATGGCCTTCTCCAGGTCCGCCATGTTGCCCTCCGTAGGATGCGCGGCCCTACGATGCCAGCCTTTGCGGGCCTGTCCATGTCGACCTGCACGGACCCCTGGACCCGGCGGCGGAACCGCGCGAAAGTCCTTGGATCCCCCTCCATCCCTGCCGGAGTTCCCCATGCCCCGTGCCCGCACCGCCCTGCTCGCCCTGCTCCTCGCCGTGCCCGCCCTCCGGGCCGGGGGGACCTGCGATTGCATCGACCAGGCCGACATCAAGAAGCGCATCCGCCTCGCCACGGAGGCCATCAACGGCTATGTCTCCGAAATGCCCAAGTGGATCGTGTCCCCTTACACCCCCAAGGACCGGGTGGTGCTCCAGAGCCGCGTGGAGGCCTTCATGGTGGCCCACGCCGGCGTGAAGGGCCTGCATCCTGCGGCCAGCGGCGGAACCAGCAACATGTGCTTCGTGGACGTCCAGGCGCCGACGAAATGCCTGGAGGAGGCCATCCGTCGCCACGAAGTGGTGCACCAGGTCGCCTGCGAGAAGGTGCGCACCCAGGCCCTGAAAAAGATCCTCTCGGGCCAGGCCTCGGACCGCTTCGAAGCCGTCGGCGCCACCATGCTGGACTACATGAACGAGGAGATCTCCGGCTACATGGCGGAGCTGGAATTCCTCCAGTCCGAGCTGCGCCGGCTGCAGAACGACTGCAACCCCAAGCCCCCCGGCGGCGGCCGGGACTACAGCTCCTCCGGCCGCGACTACAGCTCTTCCCGCCGGTCCACCGGCGGCACGCCTCCACCTCCGCCGGCCAACACGCCCAAGCTGCGTCCCTACGGCGCGCCGCCCCTGCCCAAGCCCAAGCCCTACGGGCAGTGAAGCGCTGAAGCCGCGGCGCCGGTGAACCGGAACCTTGCCCCGCCCCTGCTGCTGGTGGCCGCGGTGGCCCTGGTCTACGCCAACAGCTTCCAGGGCGCCTTCCAGTTCGACGATTTCAACGTGATCGTGGACAACTCCGCCGTCCACAGCCTGACGGCATGGTCCCAGGGCCTCACCGGGATCCGCCCGCTGCTGAAGCTGACCTACGCGCTGAACTGGAGCACGGGCCCCGGGCCCTGGGGCTTCCATCTGGTGAACCTCGCGATCCACGCCACCACCGCCTGCCTCGCCTACGCCCTGTTGCGGCGCTTCACCCTGGGCGGCGGTGAGTCCGACCGTTCCTTGGACGGGGTGGCCTTCGGCGCCGCCCTCCTCTGGACCCTGCATCCCGCCCTCAGCGAAGCCGTCACCTACATCTGCGGCCGTTCCACCGCGCTGATGGCCTGCCTCACCCTCGCCAGCCTGGTCGCCCACCTGCGGAGCCGGGAAGCCGAACGCCCGGGAGCCTGGCGGGCCGCGTCCCTGCTCCTCTTCCTGCTGGCGGTCCTGGCGAAGGAAACGGCCCTCACCCTGCCGGCGGCGGTGCTGCTGCTGGAGGCGACCCTGCGACCGGATCAGGGGCTGCGGGCCTCCCTGCGGGCCGCGGCGCCCCACGCCCTCCTCGCCGTCTCGCTGGCGGCGGGCTTCCTGCTGCATCCCGGCAACCGGGGGCTGCTGGACGAGAGCCTCGCCCTGCGGCCGCCCGGCGCCAACCTTGCCTCCCAGGTGGATGCCTGGACCTACCTCGCCAGTGTGTGGATGTGGCCTGCGCGCCTCAACATCGATCCTGGTCTTGGGTTCGCCGGGGACTGGACCGCCGCCCGGATCCTGGGCGGCCTGGGCTTTCTCGGCCTCCTGGCCGTGGCGCTGCTGGCCCTGCGCCGCCAACGCGCCCTGGCCTTCGCCCTCCTGTGGATCCTCCTGCATCTCCTGCCCACCAACTCCCTTCTGCCGCGCCTGGACCTGGTGAACGAACGCCAGCTCTACCTGCCGGGCCTGGGCCTCGCCTTCCTCCTCGCCACCGGCACCTTCGCCGCCGCCCGGCGAGCGGGGCTGCCGCCCCTGGCAGCCCTCGGGTCCCTTGCCCTGCTGGCGGCGGCCCTCGGCGGTCTCACCATGCGCCGCAACGTCGATTACCGCAGCGAGACCGCCCTCTGGACGAGCAGCCTGCGGGCCAATCCGGCGAACCCTCGGGCCCACAACAACCTGGGCTGGGCCCAGGCCCTCGCCGGCGACCGGGAAGGCGCCCGCGCCTCCTACCGGCGCGCCCTGGAGCTCGATCCGGACTACGCCCGGGCCCGGGCGAACCTGGAGGCCCTGGAGGCGCACTGACCCGCGGTCCAAATGAGCCCGGCAGGTTGAAACTCAGGGACCACCCCGCCATCCTCGCAGGCCGAAAACCCATCCATACATCGCCGCGTTCCAGACCAGGAACAAGCTTCCCGTGGCCCGCTCCAGCCCCCGCCGGGTCCAGCCGTTGCCCATGAGCCGGCCGAGGTGGCGCTGGACGAAGCCGCCGCTGGCACTGCCGGCCGGGCCGCGGAGCCGCGCTTCCAGGGTGGTCAGGGGACACTCCCAGTCCGCCAGGTTCACCAGCACGAACCAGAGGGCGACCGGGGCATGCAGCCAGATCCAGGCCGGGTTCCACCGTGTCAGGAGACCGCCGAAGAGGGCGAAGGCCACCGCGCCCAGGTGGAAGAGGAAGACCACATCAGCCCCGATGGACGATCGGCCCATCTGCGGCGGAGCCTCTTTCGTCATGGCTCCCCCAACCCCACCAGGGCTTCGGGTCCCAAGGTCGCGGCCTTGCCGAAGCCAGCGACGAGGCGCAGGGAAAGGGGCTGGATCCGCACGAGGCGGAAGTCCGCCAGATCGAAGAGTGCATCGGCCTGGGGGAATTTCGAGAGGTACGCCGCCCCGGCGGCGGAGTGGCCGGGATGACCCGCCGGGAGGAATTCGGCGCGCCCCTGCACGGTCACCCGGGGCCGGGCCTGGGCGGGGACTTCCGGCATCTCTGCCCCGAGCACCATCAGGCTCACGCCGGGGTGCCTGGCCATGTCGCCGGTGTGGGCGGCGAGGCCGCTCACCAGGAGCACGAAGCCTCCGCCACGCGGCAGCAGGGCGAAAGGGACCAAGGAGACGAAGGGCTCACCGTCGTGGAGAGTGCCGAGGGCCGCGACCCGCTGGCCTTCCAGGAGGTCGTGAAGGGTGGTGGTGAGGGCGGGATCCACAGCAGACCCTCAGCCGCGGCGGCGCCGGACCTGAAGCCACGCGTCCAGGCTCCAGGGCCCGCCGCCCTCGGCGGCCATGAACAGGAAGAGGAAGCAGAACAGGACTGCGGGAAGGCCCCCGTTCTGGATGGGCCAGGCGCCGCCGGGAGCATGGAACTGCCAGTAGGCCACCGCCATCATCCCCGACAGGACGAAGGCCGCGGGACGGGTGCCGAGGCCCACCAGGATGGCGAGACCACCTACGACCTCCAGCGCGCCGCCAATGCCGATCTGGGACAGCAGGACCGCTCGGGCTCCCGGCGCGCCGCCGGGCAGGCCGCCGAACCAACCAAAAGTCTTGAGGGCTCCGGACTGGAAGAAGAGCAGCCCCGACACGAGCCGCAGGAGCAGGTAGGCGATCGAGGCAGCCTTGGCCAGATTCATGGGTCGCCTCCAGCGTGCGGCGGAGTTCCGCAGGGATCCAGGGTGCCCTTGATCCCGCCCGGACGGAACCCGGACCCTTCAAGCGCTGGGCAGAGGCAGGCCTTGCTGCCGCAGGAAGGTCAGCTTGTCCCAGTAGCCCCGCTGGAAGACGATGCGCCCGCCGAGCACGTGAAAGAAGCCGCAGCCACGGAGGCCCAAGGGGTCCCGCCATTCGAGGATCGCCCAGTCGCCGTCCTCGAAGAGGTTTTCCGGGATGCAGACCATGGTCGCGGCGGCGAAGCCCGCGGCGAACATGCCCCGGATGGCCTCCCGCCCCACCACCGGCGCTTCGGCGACCTGATGGTTGACGGCGTCCTCCGCATAGAACGCGGCCAGGGCCTCCGCATCCCCCCGATTGAAGGCTTCCACCCAGGCGGCGACGAGGTCCTTGGGGCGCATGCGGGACCTAGGCCTTTCCTTGCAGCAATGCGGCCATCTTCTGATGGATGAGGTTCACGGCCTTGAGGGGCCGGACCATCACCTTGAAGTCCACGATGCGGCCCTCCTCGTCCCAGCGCAGCATGTCCACGCCATTCACGAGGACCCCATCGATCTCCACCTGGAATTCCAGCACGGCATCGCGGGGACCAACGACTTCCCGCGCGTAGTGGAAAGTCTCGTTGAGGAAGACATGGAAGGCCGCCATGAGGTACTGGGTCGTGATCGCCTTGCCGACCTGGGCCGCATGCACCACCGGGGAGTGGAAGACGACCTGGTCCGCAAGAAGCGCGTCCAGGCCCTCCGGGTTCCGGTCCCGGAGGATGCGGTGCCAGGCGGCGAGGGTGTCGATGGGCATGGGCGGGCTCCGGGAATCGAACGGTGGCGGGCGAGGCTAGCGGCCCGGTGCGGCGGGCCTGGCCGGCGGCTGGGCCGCGGGTGGGGGCGGCGGTTGGCGCTGGGGCTGGTTGCCGTTGTCCATGTCCGACACGATCAGCCAGCGGCCATCGGCGCCGCGGCGCAGAATCAGCGTGAACTTCCCGGAATCCTGCGCGCCGGGCCTGGGGGCGAAACCGCCGAGTATGTAGCCGAACTCGCCGCCGGTGGCGAAGGCCAGGGCGCGCAGGGCCAGTGGCCCGCCGGCACCCGCATAGGCCGCCTGGATGGCCTCCCGGCCCCGGACCGGCGGCTGGCCGCTGGCGAGGACGAAGCCGTCCTCCGCGAAGAGCCGGCTCAGGGCCGCGGCATCCCGGGCCTGCCAGGCCTTTTCATAGTCGCGAAGCACCCGCTCGAGGTCCGGCGGTAGCTCGACCGAGAGCAGTGGCATCGCGGCAACGCGCGGTGCGGATGCCGGTGCCTGCGCCACGCCAGCCAGAGGGATCGACAGCAGCAGCCAAGCCGGGGATCGCATGGAGCCTCCTCCCGGATTCTAGCCCTTCAGGCCACCGGGTCCACGCCCATGAAGCGCCGGATGGACCCGCACACCGACAGCAGCTGGGGCCCATCCATGCGTCCGAGGATGTTGCGGATGACCGAACCCATGACCTGCCGCGCCCCGTGCAGGCCAAGGTTCGCGGACTGCTGCACGAGAAAGCCCGCCTTGGCTTGTTTGAGGGGTTCCAGGAAGTAGGCGTCCAGGCCGGTGTCCGTCAACGCCACGACGACCTGCGCGAGGACCTCCCGGTGCGCCGTGGGATCGTCCGCCCCTTCGACGGCTTTGAGCGCCGAGAGCAGCTTCTTGTGCAGCGCGTCCGGGTACTGGAAGCGGAGGGAGGGTTTGGGTTTCGCGGCAGGGGCCATGGCCGTGATGGTACGCCGGGTGCGTCCGGCACGTGCACTGGGCGGGACCCATGGATACGGCGGTCAGGCCAGGTGCCGCTCCAGGAGGATTCCCGGTGCGGGAGCCGCGGGCTTGTAGTAGGCGAGCCGCCCGGGAAGGCAGGAGAGGACGGCGCCGTGCTCGCTCATGCAGACCGCACGCAGCGCCTCGCGCAAGGGCAGCGCCCGGCCATCGACCTTCAGGCCGTGGGCGATGAGGTGGCAGGTAGGGCCCGCGCCTTTGGTCGTGAGCAGCTTCTCCAGCTCCTCGGGGAAGTCCTGGGCACCGGGCACCACCGTCGCAAAGCCGGGCATGTAGTGGAGGTCCTCATCGAGGCTGGGCAGGATCTCCTTCCGGCGCTTGGGATCCGCCAGGAGCTGGACGAAGCGGGCGCGCTTTTCGGAGGTCAGGAAGGCCTTGGCGAAGGCGGCTTCGTGCTCCGGGCCCGAAGGCGTTCCGTTCGAGGGGTCCATGGCGGCCGGCGCGGCGAAGCCGCCCTCAGTGGGAGAGCTTGAGGAAGGCCAGGGCGGCCGCGTCCCGGACGTCGCCGGCGGTCCGCACTTCGAGCCGGACCCCGCGGCCCTCCCCGTAGCGCTTGGAGGCGTCGATGGTGCGCAGGATCGAGGCCGGCAGGGCGCCCTTGCGGGCCGCGGCCACGGCCTTCTCGCCCAGGGCGAAGGAGGCGAGGAAGTGTCCCTCGCAGGGCGTCATGTAGAGGATGACCCGATCCCCTTCCTTCAGCCGAAGGCTCCAGCCGGTGCTCTGGGCGGTGAAGCCCCAGGCCTCGTTCCAGTGTCCGGTCTCCATGGTCACGAGGCGCTTCAGGTCCGCCCAGAGGGCCGAGGCCGGCCCCAACCGTGCCGCGAGCAGAGGTGCCGTGGGCTTTTTCGACGTGTCGTCGAAGACGCTGAGTGCCATGCCTGCTCCCGGGAAGCCCTGAGTCCATCCTACGCTGAGACGCGACGAAGCCCGGCCGCGACCTTTCGACGCGGGCGCTGGCGCGGTTCCGCGCTTGCCTCAAGCCTGGAGGAAAGCCAGCAGGTCGGCGTTGAGCTCCTCCCGGTGCAGGTCTGCGAGTCCGTGCGGACCGCCGGGATAGATCTTCAGCACCGCCCCGGGGACGAGTTGCGCCGAAGCCTGGCCGGAGGCGCCAAGGGGCACGATCTGATCGTCGTCGCCGTGGAGGATCAGGGTGGGCACGTTGAATTTCCGGAGGTCTTCCGTGAAGTCCGTTTCGGAAAAAGCCTTGATGCACTCCAGTTCGGCCCGCAGGCCGCCCTGCATGCCCTGCCGCCAGAAGGCGTCACGGAGGCCCTGGCTGACCTTGGCCCCTGGCCGGTTGGCGCCGTAGAACGGCGTCGCCAGGTCCCGAAAGCACTGGGAGCGGTCCCCGGCCACGCCGGCGCGAAGACCGTCGAAGACCGACCGCGGCAGCCCGCCGGGATTGGCCGAGGTCCTGAGCATCAACGGTGTGACGGAACCCACCAGCACGACCCTGGCGACCCGCCCGGTGCCGTGGCGGCCGATGTAGCGCGCGACCTCGCCGCCGCCGGTGGAATGGCCCACGAGGGCCACGCCCTCCAGGCCGAGCTTCTCGATGAGCTCCCGCAGGTCATCGGCATAGGTATCCATGTCATTGCCGTCCCAGGGCTGGCTCGAACGGCCGTGGCCCCGGCGGTCATGGGCGATGCAACGGAAGCCGGCGGTGGCCAGGTGGACCATCTGGCTCTCCCAGGCATCCCCGTTGAGGGGCCAGCCGTGGCTGAAGAGGACAGGAGGTCCGGTGCCCCAATCCTTGTAGTAGAGCTGGGTGCCATCCCGGGTGGTGAGAAAGCTCATGGCGGATCTGCCTTCCGTGGCTGAATTCATGCGCAGCCGTGGCGGCTGAGCAGGTTTGCTAGAGGGCTTTCAGGAAGGCCGTCAGGTCCTGCTTCTCCTGGGCGCTCAAGTTCAGCTCGAGGACAAGGTTGAAGAACTCCACCGAATCCTCCAGGGTCAGGAGGCGGCCATCGTGCAGGTAGGGCGGCGAGTCCTTGATGCCCCGAAGGGGGAAGGTCTTGATGGGACCATCCGCGGAGGCGGTGCGGCCATTGACGGTGACCTCCTTGAAGAAGCGCTCCACCTTCAGGTTGTGCATGAGGTTGTCGGTGTAATAGGGCGGGACGTGGCAAGTGGCGCACCGGCCCTTGCCGAAGAAGACGCCCTGGCCCCGCAGCTCGCCTTCGCTGGCCCGGGCGGCGGCGAGCCGGCCGAAGAGGTCCAGCTTTGGCGCGGGCGGAAAGTCCAGCAGGGCCTGGAATTCCGCCATGGCGTGCACCTGGCTGCCCCGCTCGAGGACATTCACGCCCTTGCGCGCCGCGTCGGCGGGGATGCCATCGAAATAGGCGGCTCGTTGTTCGAACTCGGTGAAGTCCTCGATGGTCTTGAGGGCCCGCTGGGAACCGAAGAGCCGCTGGATGTTCACGCCTCTCAGGGTGGGCGTGTCGATGCGGTGGCGGCGCTCGTTGGGACGGATGTCGCCGACGGTGTGCGTCGCGCCGTTGGTATGGCCATTGGCGTGGCAGTCGAAGCAGGCCACGCCCAGACTGGCCTTCAGGCTGCGACGGTCCTCGGTGGCGTTGAACTGCTGCTGGGGGAAGGGCGTGACCAGCAGGCGCAGGCCCTCGAGCTGCTTGGGGTTCAGGAGGTCTTTGAAGAGGGCGGTGTAGTTCGCGTGGGTCACCACTTTCCCCTGGGACACATCCCCCAGGTCGGGCCGCGTGGTCAGGTAGATGGCCGCGGGAAACTCCGGGAGGAAGCGGTCCGGCAGATCAAAATCGAGGTCGAAGCGGGTGAGATCCCGGTCGGTCTGCTGCCGGGTTTCCGTGATGAGGGAGGCGGGGAACACCATCCCGCCGGATTCATGGTGGGGATGGGGCAGCGGCAGGAAGCCCGCGGGCCAGAGTCCCCGCTCCCGGACCACCTCCGGCGACAGGGCGGCGAGCCTTTCCCAGGTCAGGCCCGCGGGCAGCCGGACACGCACACCATCCTGCAACGCCTTGCCCCGGGACATGGCCGCGCCCACCGCCGGCCGCTCGGCGAGGTCGTAGCGCGCCGCGAGCAGGTCCTGCTGGCGCTTCGCGAAAGCGGGCCGTTCTGCCTGAAGGCGGCGGACCAGGGCTGGGAAGCCCTCCTCCCCCGGCGCCCCTTGGGCCGCCGGGAGGGCGGAACAGACCGCAGCGGGCAGCACCGCAAGGATCCAGCAGATCCTCGACCAGGCTTATGCACCTTCGGTCAGGGCCGGTCCTTGGATCCCGCGGCGTCCACTCGGCCTGACGCCAGACTTCAGCGGCTGCCGAAGAAGATCCTGCCCTTAGGAAGGTAGGCCTTTCCCCTCCGTGGGCCCCTCAATGTCTTCAAGATCCCCCGAAGGAAGTCCGGCGTGGTAGTCGGGAAAGCAGACGGGGATGCACTCAGGGCAGCACCCGTGGGAGAACTGGGCCTCCGAATGCTGCGAGATGAAGGTCTCGATGCGGTGCCAGGTGCCCTTCTCATCCCGGATCCGCTTGCAGTGGGCGCAGGTGGGCAGGATCCCGCGCAGGGTGCTGATCTCCAGCTGGGCGCGGCGCAGGTCCATGTGGACCCGCACCCGCGCCAGCAATTCGGGAACGCGGAAGGGCTTGGTGACGTAGTCCACGGCCCCGGCCTCGAATCCGGCGAGGATCTCGCCGGATTCCGACTGGCCGGTGAGGAAGATGACGGGGATGCCGGCGGTGGCCGGGTCGGACTTGAGACGCCGGCACACTGCAATGCCGTCCATGCCCGGCATGAGGACATCCAGAAGGATCAGGTCCGGACACTCCCGGCCAACGAGGTCCAGGGCCTGGGCGCCTCCTCCGGCCACCGCCACGGAGTAGCCCTGCCGTTCCAGGATCCTGGCGAGCAGCTCAAGATCCCGCGCCGTATCGTCCACCACCAGGATCAGCGGTCGTTTCATCGCGTCCAGGCCTTCCGCATTCGGGATTGGCGTGCCCACGCGGTCCTTGCGGAGGCGGACCGGTCCACCGGGACCAGCGTAGCGCCGACAGCCTGGATGGAGTTCATCGGCCTCCCTCGTGCCTGAATGGATCGGGATCCCCCAGCCTGGGCTGCACGCCGACGAGAGGATGGGGTCCACGGGGCGCCAAGGGAAGTGTGCGCCCGCAACGTGCTTCATGCCGGGGAATCGTCCGGTGAGGGTGGCTCAGGGGCGTGGCCCCGGTTCCGAACCCGCCGGACCACCGCCTTCGGCGGGTGGCTTGGAGGCTTCCTCCACCGCAGCGATCTTCGCTTCCAGCATGTGGGTTTCCGGCCGGCCGGGCGCTTCCTGGCTGGGCACGGCGGGGGCCGCCGCAGGCAGCGGCTGGGCGCGGTGGGAACCGAAGGTCACCGAGTAGGCCCAGGTGAATTCGGCGCCCATGAGGAAGACCTGGGCGGAGTAGTAGACCCACACGAGCAGGACCACCAGGGAGCCGGCGGCTCCGAAGGCCGTGGTCACTCCGCTTCGGCCGATGTAGACGCCGATGAGGTACTTGCCGGCGGTGAAGAGCAGGGCCGTCACCCCGGAGCCAATCCACACGTCCGACCAATCCACCTGCGCCCGGGGCATGATCTTGTAGATCATCGCGAACAGGGTGGCGGTGAAGGCGAAGCTGAACAGGGCGTTCAGCAGGCCCGCCAGGAACTGCCAGTCCGCGAACAGCGGACCCCACAGCCGGCCCAGGGCGGCCAGTCCCGCGCTCACCACCAGGGAGACCATGAGCAGGAAGCCCAGGCCCATGATCAGACCGAAGGAGAGGATCCGTGCGCGGAGCAAGCTCCAGAGGCCGGGTTTATGCCGCTTCGGCGCGCGCCAGATGCGATCGAGGGCGTCCTGCAGTTCACCGAAGACCGAGGTCGCGCCCACGATCAGAAGGGCCACGCCCACCAGGGTCGCGGCCACGCTCTCTGCGGGCCGGCTCACGCTTTCCAGCAGTCCCTGCACCGCCACGGCGCCCTGGTGGCCCATGAGCCCCTGGAGCTGGGCTACGATCTCCCCGCGGGCCGCTTCAACGCCGAAGATGAGGCCGGCCAGGGCGATGACGATCAGCAGCAAAGGCGCGATGGAGAACAGGGTGTAGTACGCCAGGGCCGCACCCATGCTCTGGGCGTAGTCATCGACCCAGGAGGCCGTGGCGGCCTTCACCAGGATCCAGAAGTTCTTCAAGGTCAAGGACACCCCCGCTCCGGCCGCACCAATCCGTCCTTGCGCTACGGCTTCCTCGGGCAGGTGGAGATTCCGAGCACCGTGTAGAGCGGGCAGAGGCCCGTGGCGCCGGTCAGCACCGGAATGTCCCTTCGAATTGAAGCCCCTTCATCGCCATTTCGATGGGGTGGTTCCCAAGGCGCCGACGTCAGGCGTCGCCTAAGCCTCCTCATCCAAGCCTTTTATTAACTGGCCTGGAAGCTGCTCAGTCCCAGGACGGCGGGAGGTCCCGCTTCACGCGCAGCGTCCGGATCCTCGCCAGCCTTTCCCTGCTTAAGGAGCAGCCATGTTGACCAAGCACCACCTGATCCACGGATCCCTCGCGATCCTGCTGGCGGCCGGCTTCACCGCCTGCGAGCCCAAGACCAACGACGCCGCCATCGCCGCCCAGGTCGCGGCCCAGCTGCAGACCAAGGCGGCCGACGACCGGGTGGCTGCCCTGGAGCAGCAGGTGCTGGACATGAAGGCGGGCAAGGAGAAGGCCTCTGGGGACCAGGCGACCATCAACCAGATCGCCGCCTCCCACGCCCGGGCCCTCGACCGCCAGTTGGCGGACGCGCGCCAGCGCGCCGCGGACCGCCGCAAGGAGGCCGCCACCCTCGCCGCCACACCGGTGGCCCAGCTCCCGAAGGTCGTCACCGTGGAAGTCCCCAGCGGCACCCGCATCACCGTCCGCATGGGCGCCGCCCTGGCCACGGACACGGATCAGGCTGGGGATCCGTGGTCCGGCACCCTCGCCGAGGATGTGATGGTGGGCAATGCGGTGGCCTGGCCCGCGGGCACCACCGTCAGCGGCGTCGTGGCTCAGAGCACGCCCGCCGGCCGCCTCGCCAGCGGCAAGGGTGGTCTGGGCATCCGTCTCACCACCGTGGGCCACAACGGCGTGGACGCCGGCACCTACATGGTGGTGGGCGACAAGATGGGGAAGCGTGACGCCAAGTTCATCGGTGGCACCGCGGCCCTGGGCGCCTTGGTGGGCCTGCTCACCGACAAGAACAACCAGGGCGACCATGCCTTGGGCGGCGCAGCTGCGGGCGCCGTCGCCGGCACCGCCCTCGCGGCCGCCACCGCCGACACGGTGATCCGCATCCCGGCCTCCCTGCCGGTCACCTTCTCCCTGACCATGTCCGAGCAGGTCACCCTGCGCTAGTCCCGCGATGAAGCAATCGCAGGCGTGCCGGGGAGCGGTCGTCCGCCCGCTCCCCGGCACGCCTGTAAATGCGCTCGCACGGCCCTCAGCGCATGGTCTGTGGCGGGGTGACGCGTGGCCTCGGCCAGCGTCCTCAAGGCCGTGGCAGGTCCGGGTGATTCCCGTTGGCGGCGATGCCCAGGTACTCCGCGGCGCAGCAGCCCGGGAGAGCGGGCGATCCTCCTGGCACAGGGCCTGGGTCAGGAAGGCCTCCATCAGCTTGTAGGCATCCCGAAGGGTGAGGATCCGGTCGAAGTCGGGATCCGAAAGGGAGGCGTGGGCCATGGTGCACCTTGGGTGGAAGAGGTCGGCCCGGCGGGCCTCGGATGGTCTCCGCCAGGGTAGGCGCGGCCGGCGGCCACGGAAGGACCGGGCGGGAATCCACCCGGGGAGGCGGCGGGACCCGGCCGAACGGTCTGCGGCCTTGGATGAGGCCGCGGGAAGGATCGCAGGGTGCTCAGGCCTGGACGCAGGCCTGCAGCCAGGCGACGCCCAGGGCGATCAGCCCCTCCTCGCGGGGCGGCGCCCTCTCCGCCTGGAGGTCCACCCAGCCTGCGCCCGCGTTGGCCTGCTGGAGGGAGAGGGAGCCGTCGCGGCCATCGTAGGCGAGGCGGAACCGGGTGTGCCGCCACTTGACGCTGACGAACCAGCTGCCAAAGGAGGCCGGGTGGTCGGAGAACTCCAGCACCTGGAATCCGGCGTGGGTCAAGGCTTCGTAG
>JADJVL010000025.1 GCA_016710635.1 Holophagaceae bacterium
AGCTGTTCTGCGCCACCTTCAGCATCTCTTCGGCCTGGTGGTCGTCGGCATCCACAGGTGCACCGGCGGGCACCACGCCATCGCGGTAGCGCTGGAGCATGGAGATGCTCCGCGACGCCAGGTTTCCCAGGCCGTTCGCGAGATCTGCATTGAGCCGATCCATCAGCGCCTCGAAGCTGAACTCCCGGTCGAGGCCGATCTGCATGTCCCGCATGAAGAAGAAGGCGTATGCCGTCGTCGGCGTTGCGGCAGGAGGGGTGTCGGGGCGCACGATGTTGCCCTCGCTTTTGCTCTATCTTGTCCTGGTCACATGAGCCACCAGCCGTGGGCGAGGATGGCCCTTTGCAGTTCTGAGGCTCGCGGCTATCAGAAGGCCGCACAGTAGACGGCGTGGAAACGCAGGATGTCCGCGCCGACGATCTGCAGGTCAGGCGGCCAGACGCCCTCCGCCGCCCCTGTCAGGTAGTTCAGCAGGGCGTCGAACCAGACATACCCCACTGGCATGTCAATATCGCCCGGCACCGGGATGCCCCCAGGTGAGGGAGGTGCGCTTGATAAAGCTCAGATCTCTGAGGCCGTCTCTCCACGAAGCGCTTCACCTCGTTGAAGCGGAATTGGGGCTGCACGAAGTCCGGGATGGGCGGCGAAAACCAGCAGGGGCTTTTCGTACTTGGAGAGCCGGAAGTTGTAGGTTTTCTCCTCCAGCTCCACCAGCTGGTGGGCGAGGCCCTGGGCCTGCAGCTCCTTGGCCTGGTTCCCCGTCACGAAGGCCCTGTCGCTGACGCTGTAGAGGCCCTTGTAGGTGGCCTTGTAGATGTCGCCGGAGTCCAGCAGCCGTTGGAAAGCGGGCTCGTACGACATCCTTGTGGTCAGCGTCGGTCGTGCGGATGAAGCGGTCGTGGTGAAGCTCGCGTGCTGGAAGATGTCATGGGTAGTTGGTGACAACTTCGTCCGCCAACGCTTTAGGCGTGATCCCCGGCGGCGGCGGCCTTTTTCCACCTTCTGGCCGTGCTCGTCCGTGCCCGTGAGGAAGAAGACCTCCTCCCCAGCATCCGCCGGCAAGCGGGCGATGACATCCGCCAGCACCGTCGCAGACGTGGCCGAGATGGGGCCGGTCGGTCACGCACTAGCGTCGTCAGGTAGAAGGGCTTAATATTAATGGATCTTTGAGCCTCCCAGTGGAACAGTGGTTTCGTGCCTGCAGGCCGGGCCTGGAAGTGGGAAGGGGCGCCGGGCGCCCTCTCGCTCCCGGGAAAGCGGCCTGCGGGCCTCAGGCCTCGGTGACCGTCGCCTTCTTGATGCGGTCGTTGGCGCGGATGGTCTTCACCACCGCAGTGGTCCTCCGTCCTGCCGAAGACCGTGCACGCTGTCCAGGCGGCTCAGCAGGCGCGCTGCCGTTGCAGATGAAGAACTGGCTGCCGCCGGTGTCCCTTGCCCGCGTGGGCCGCGGAGATCGCGCCCAGGCTGTGCTTGTGGGGATTGCCCGCGGTCTCGCACTTGATCTTCCAGCTTCCGCCGCTGGTGCCCGGAATGCCGCCGACGCCTTCGCGGGTGCTTTCGGGGCAGCCGCCCTGGATCACGAAGTCGGGAATCACGCGGTGGAAGGCCAGGCCGTCGGTAGAAGCCCGCCTCCACGAGTTTCACGAAGTTCGCGACGGTGCCCGGCGCTTCCTTGGGGAAGAGCTCGAGGTTGATGTCGCCTTTGTCGGTCTTCGGCAGGATGCGGGTCATGGACTTCCGGGGCAAAGGATCAGGATAGATGGGAATCCCGGAAACCTGAAACCGCAATCCCGACCGCAGGGTCCCCGGCCGGGCCTGTCGCCCCAGGAAGGGCCGCCGGTCCGCGTTCCGTGGATGGCCCATTTGGCGCGCCGGGAAGCGGCCATGAAGGATTCGGGAGGCGGCATGAAGGCAGTGCAATGCGTGGCGATCCTGGCGGTTGGCGTGCTGGCCGGATGCGGTATGCGGACGCCCATCTTTTCCGACCTGGAACGTGCTCCCTGGCGTGGTCATGTTCCGCTTCACCTGGAAGGTGAAGGGGCCGGTGGAACTGACCTCGATGGCGTGGTGCGCGGTTCCGGTCTCTCGAAGATCAAGGCTGCCAGCACCTCGTGGTGAAGGGCCCGCGCCGGGACGGCACAAGTACTTCCTGATGGGCTCCAAGGAAGCCTTCGGCCCGGACCAGGGGAATTGAAGTCGCCCCGGCGGCGGCCTCTATCTGGTCACCTTCAGCACGAATCCCTGACGCTGTCCTCTTACGGGAAGGCGAAGCCGCGCCCGCCGCGGAAGGGGATCCCCGGCGTCCAGGCCTCCCCTGAAAGTAGCGTGCCCGTTCTGTTCGACTCCGCGGCCAGGACCGCGGCCCCTTTCCGGCCACGGAACCCTCATGCGCTAATGCTTGGAGGCGGGCTCACCAGGCCAGCAGCCGCAGCGGGCGGGCGTTGCGGGCGCTGTACGGTCGCCGTGCTGGAGGGCTGGGGCGCCCTCACGCCCATGGAGCCCACGAAAGCCTCGTGCTGCGGCGCAACGGCGCTGGTGAGGGCGTGCGTCTCCTGCCAGTGCCGGCTGGTGGAGGCCCATGGCCCCGTCGTCATCAGCGTGGGCTACTGGTGTGAGGCTCCGAGGCTGGCCGCTGCCGGGGCGACGGCGCTCTGGGGACCGGCGCCTTCATCGCCTGGAAGAGCTGGGCAGTTGCACGGGAACTGGTGGATCCAACTTCTACCGGCCCCTGCCCCTCGCCCAGGGGACGGGACCTCACGAGCCTCGCCAGGTGGCGACGGGGATCCCGGTGGGCCTGGCACTGGAGCCGGTGGGCGACCTCCAGGTCTGGACCCTCCGACGCGCGCGGCGTCCCGGGGGCATCCGTGCTGCTGCTGGGCGGGGTGATCGCTGGGGCACGAGCCCCGCGCTGAAGTGGTTCCCGACCTTGACGCCGCCACTTTCACCGCCGGCGGGACGATGCCATCCGCCGGTCTGACGGTGCCGCCGGTGACCTTCGGCGCCCTGGAACACCGGGAAGTCGTGGCCGTCGTGCGCCACCTGGAAGGGCTGGGATGGCGGCGGGACCGATCCTGCTCATGGGCCGCAGCCTGGGCGCTTCCCGTGGGCCTGCTGGCGGCCTCAAGACTGAAGCGAAGGGGCGGTCCCCTCGGCGGCCTGACGGGGAAGGCGCTCCCCGCAAAGTTCGAGGGATTTCGCCGAGCGGCTCGTCCGGGGCCCTGGACCGGGCCTGGTACGTGCTCGCCCCGGCCATCGGCGGCCCCGCGTCCGCATGGGCAGGCCGGAAGGGCGCCTATGACCCCGGAGGCCACGGACCTGCAGGCGCAGCTCCGACCATCGTTGCAGACTCCCTCCCTTTGTTTCATGGCGACACAGGACCGCCTGGCGCCCTGCCCACCCAGCGGCTCCTGGCGGCGCGCTTGCCTGGATCCGACCGTGGAGGTGCCGACCTGGCACCTCCACTGCTGAAGTGCTGGGACCCAGATATGCGGAGGAGATCCGGCGCTTCACCGGCGAGGCGCTGGAGGGGAAGCAAGTCCAGGCGCCCCAGGGATAAGGGCCTCCGAAGAGGCCCTTTCCATGAGGAGCGGTGAGGACTACTGGTCCAGCATGATCTTTTCGACCATCTTGGGCGCCATCTTCTTCACGATGGGCTCGAAGACCTGACTGACCATGGTCTGGTCGTACTGGATCTCGCCGCCGGTGCCGGCCACCTTGACCCCCAGCGTTGCTCACCTTCGAATCGTCGCCGACGGCGCCGATGATCTCGCCGGTCTCCACGTCGATGACGCGGGCGTCGAGGCGGCCGGAGAACCCGGCCTGCCCACCTTCACGTCGCCCGCCACGGCGCCGAGGCGCTGTTGCCGGCGACCTTCGCCACGCCGAGGCCCGTGAGCCAGCCCGTGGAGAAGCCGCCCTTCTTGAACGCGAAGCGGGTGATCTTGCCGGTGACCATGTACTTCACGCCGAGCAGCTTGCCGAGCTTGACGGCGGTGGCGGTGTCGACCTCGCCGCTCTGGCCGAAATTGATCTCGGCGCGGATCCTTTGAGGGCCTCGCGGTCGATGAGGCGGATCTTGCCGCGCCGGCCTCGCTGAGCTCGGTGACGAAGAGGTCCTGGATCACGCTGGCGGTGCGTCCTCGGACTGGCCGGTGGCGCCGCCGTACCAGGTCCAGCCCTCGTAGGCGTTCTTGGCGACGGGGAACTCCAGGACGGCCACGCGGGTCGCTTGGATTTCTCGACCTGCGCATGGACCGGCGCGGCCAGGGTCACGAAGGCCAGGGCGGCGAAGAACAGGTTTCGGACGTTCATGGACCTTTCAAGGGTCATCATTCAGCAATGCTGGATTGAGCAAGCAGGATTGATCACTGCATGGATGGTGCCATCCAGGAACCGGTTTCAGCCCTCATCCTCATCAATGAGCTTGTTCCGGAGTTCCTTGCCGAGCTTGAAGTATACGACCCGCTTGGGCGGGGACCTGATGCCTGGCCGCTCCTCGGATTGCGGCCTACCCGGGCCCGGCGGTCGCGGAGCCGGAAGGAGCCGAAACCCCTGAGCTCGACGCCCTCGCCGTTCCGGAGGGAGGCGACGATGGATTCGAGGAAGGTGTTCACCAGGAGGTCCGCCTCCTTCTTGCCCAGTTCGAGCTTGTCCATGAGCTGCTTGCTGAGGTCGGCCTTGGTGAGGGTGTCCATCGTGTCCATGGGGACTCGGGGTTGGGTGCGGGCGGGGAATGGCGGTTCCCATAACATCCCCATCTGGGGTCGGTCGTCAAGGGACAAAGGCCCCGTTTCCTGGGAAATGCGCCTGGATCCAGGGGTGGCCCTGAGGTCACGCCGCTTCGCGGAAGCCGGATTAGGACCCCATGGGTCTGTTCCGGAGCCCTCGTGCAGGGCGCGGCCCGGCACCGCCCAGGAGCTTTCGGACCTCGCCCCCAGCTCATCAGCCAGTCGAGCAGAAACCTTGGGCCTCGCCGCTCGGCCATGAGGGGCGGTAGTCCGCTCCTTGCTCGACCAGGCGCCGCTCAAGTCGATGTGGGCCCAGGAAGGGTGCTCCACGAACTCGCTCAGGAAGAGGCCCGCGGTGATGGTGCCGCCCCAGCGGATGCCGGTGATGTTCTTCAGATCCGCCAGGGGGCTGCGGAGCTGGTCCCGGTACTCCTCCACCAGGGGCAGCTGCCAGATGTGCTCGCCGGTGGCGTTGCCGGCGTCAAGTAGGCGTTCCACCAGCTTCTGGTCCGTGCCCATCACCGCGTTCACCCCGTCGCCCATGGCGATCAGTGCCGCGCCGGTGAGGGTGGCCAGATCGACGATGTGGTCTGGCTTCATCTCGCAGGCCCAGTGCAGCAGGTCCGCCAGGACGAGGCGGCCTTCGGCGTCGGTGTTCAGGACTTCCACGGTCTTGCCGCTGCGGCTGCGGAGCACGTCGCCGGGCTTGTAGGCCTCGCCCGAGATCATGTTCTCGACCAGGCCCAGGAGGCCCGTGACCTTCACCGGGGCCTCGAGCTGGGCGCAGGCCACCAGGGTCGCCAGGACGATAGCCGCGCCGGTCATGTCGTCCTTCATGGTCTCCATGCCGGCGGCGTCCTTGATGGAATACCCGCCGGAATCGAAACAGACGCCCTTGCCGACGAGGACGATGTGCCGTTTCGCCTTCTCCTTGGGGGTGTAGTCGAGCTTCACGACCCGGGGCGGCCGCGCCGAGCCCTTCCCCACGCCGAGCACGCAACCGAAATTGCCCTTCTCGAGGGCGGGGACGTCCAGCACCTCGATGTGGAGCTTGTGCTGCTTGGCCAGCTTCTGGGCGGCTTCGGCGAAGTTCTCCGGGTACAGGTCGCCGGCGGGGCTGTTCGCGAGGTCGCGGACCCGGTGGCAGGCCGCGATGCCGGCTTCGATCTGGGCCTGGCGGCGGCGGGCCTTGCGGGTGTCCTCGCCGTTGCTGAAGACCTCGATGGAGGCGAAGTGCTTGGCTTCGGGCTTCGAGCCCTTGAAGGCCACGAGATCGTAGTCCGCGAGCAGCGCGCCTTCGAGGACGGCGGCCTGCAGCTCGTCATGGGAGAGGTTCGAGGAGGAGGGCGCCACCACGCCGATCTTCTTCCAGTTCTTCTTCAGGCAGTGCCGCGCCGCCGCGCCCACGGCCTTGCGCACTTTGTTGAGGCTGACCTGCTCCTCTTCGCCCATGCCCACCAGCACCATCCAGCGCGCGTCCTTCACGCCGTTGGGATGATGGAGGGGCACCACTTCCAGGAAGTCGGCCTTGAAGTCGCCCTCGTCCATGGCCTGCCGCGCCACCTTGCTGATGGCCAGGGGCAGCCGGTGCCGCTCGCGGCCCGAGAATACGGGCACGATGAGGGCGTCGCCGCTGAAGTCCTTGCCCGTCGATGAGCCGATTTCCACGGTTGCCATGAGTCCTCCGACCCTTGAGGCTACTGGTGATGGCAGGAATGGTAAATACGGTTTTTGGCGTGTTATCCACCTGAAACCTCTTGAATTCTGGGGACAGATGCCCTTCGACCCAAATCCCGTGTTCCGCGGTCTGCACTAGGATCAGGAGATGCCCTGCCCTGCGCGCCTCCTCCCGGACCACCGGGCCGAGTTCCAGCTGCCCAGGGCGTGGCCGGCCTGCGCCCAGGCCCCGCTGCGGGCCGGCGCGGCGTGGCTCCATGCCGGGATGGCCGGAGGCTGGGGGCTGGATCTCCTGGCGCCGCCTGGAGGCGAGGTTCTGGCCTCACGCTGGACCGGGAACCGCTGGCGGACGACCTTTGCCGGAATGGAGGCCGAGGGATCCCCTTTCGAAATCCTGGAGCGGGTGGCCTCGGCGTCGGACGCGCCCCTGCTGGGCGCCCTCAGTTTCGAACTGGCCTGCCACGAAGCCGGCCTGCCCCACCAGCCACCTCGGGAAGGGGCGCTAGGCCTGTTCTGGCGGACCGCGCCGGAACTTCTCGCCGTAAGCGGACAGGGGGCGGAAATCTGGTCCTGGGGTGCCCCGGCGGTTCCGGAACCCTGGGAAGCCCGGCTTGGAATGGCCTGCGCCCTTGGCCAAGGCCGCCTTGGGCCCCTGGCGCCGCGCTGGGACGAGGCCCGCCATCGCGCCGAGGTGGAATTGATCCAGAGCACCATCCGGGACGGTGGTTTCTATGTCGCGAACCTCTGCGTGCCCTTCGACGGGGCGCTGGCCGGCGATGCCGTCACCTTCGCCCTCGCGGCCCTCCGCCGCGCCCGTCCACCCTTCGGAGCCTGGCTGGACCTGGGCGGGGAAACCCTGCTCTGCCTGAGCATGGAGCGGGCGCTTTCCCTGGCCTCGGGTCGCCTGCGCTGCGAGCCCATCAAGGGCACCGTCCCCCACCTCGGCGATGGCGCCTCCGACGAAGCGGCCGCCGCGCGGCTCCGGACGGATCCCAAAGAAAGGGCCGAGCACGTCATGATCCTCGACCTGGTTCGCAACGACCTGGGCCGGGTGGCCCGCACGGGTTCGGTGGAGGTGGTGGAGGCCCTGGCGGTCCGCCCCTTCGGCAGCGTCCAGCACATGGTGAGCGCCGTGGAAGCCGACCTCGCCCCGGGCACGGGCCTCGCGGCGATCCTCCGGGCCACCCTGCCCGGAGGCAGCGTCACCGGCGCGCCCAAGCACGCGGTCTGCGCCCACCTGGCCCGGACGGAAGCGGCTCCGCGGGGCTTCTACTGCGGCGCCCTGGGGTGGATCGGCCCCGGGGGGACCACCTTCGACCTGGCGATGCCCATCCGCACCGCACAACTGCGCGGGGAGGCCGTCACCTACTGGGCCGGGGGCGGCATCACGCGGCTCAGCGACCCGGCGGAGGAATGGAAGGAAGTCTGGCTCAAGGCCCGGGCCATCCAGCCCTGAGCCTCGGCGCCAGGGAATCCTTCAGGCCGCGGAAGCCTCGCGGATGATCTCCTCGAAGCGCTCGAAGAGATGGGCCCGGGGCCCCTTCGGCGACTTCTTCAGCTTCATGCCCGCCTGCTCCGGCGTGCGGCCGCCCTTGCCCTGGTTGCAGGGCAGGCAGCAGGCCACCAGGTTCTGCCAGGTGGTCGGGCCGCCCTGGCAGACGGGGATGACGTGGTCCACGGTGGTGGCCTTGGCGTTGCACCCTTCGTAGGCGCAGATGTGGTGGTCCCGCTTCATGACCCGGCGCTCCAACCGGCCCATGAGCAGCTTGGATTCGGCGCAGGCCTGGGCGTGGGGGAAGATGATGAGCTGGACCCGGCCCTCCAGGACGGTATGCCGGTCGAAGGTGGCGGGATCCAGGACGAAGGCGCGGCCCGCGACCACGGAGCACAGGGCCTTGCGGCGGCTGACCTCCTGCATGGGCACGTAGTTCCGGTCGACGGCGATCACGTCGCCGTGGCCCAGTCGCTCCCTCTTCATCGACATCGCGGAACCCCGATCTGGCGTTGCGGTTCCTTTATTTTTAGGCCCTTTCCCGATGGGCGCATGGGGTTTTTCAGGAATTTTCTTCGTCCTGGAAGCCAAGGGCCGCCTGCGTCTCGGTCTCGCCCAGGGCTTCCACCTTGGAGAGTTTGCGGGCCATCTGCTTGCTCCGGTCCCCCACGACGCCGAGCTTGGAGCTGGCCTCGTCCAGCTTCTTCTGCACGGCCTCGACGGCCTCCCCGAACTTGCCGAACTCGGTCTTCACCGCGCCCAGGGTCTTGGCGATCTCCGAGGTGTTCTTCGAGATCTTCAGGGACCGGAAGCCCATCTGCAGGCTGTTGAGGAAGGCCGTGAGGGTGGTGGGTCCCACGAGGGTCACCTTGCATTCCCCCTGGAGCTTCTGGAGCAGGCCGGGACGGCGCAGGGCCTCGGCGTAGAGGCCTTCGAAGGGGAGGAACATGAGGGCGAAATTGGTGGTGTGGGGCGGCTCCACGTACTTGTCCCGGATGTCCCGGGCCTGGGCGAGCAGGCGCGTCTCCAGGGCCTGGGCGTGGCGGGCGATCTCGTCGACGGAGGCGGTTTCGTAGGCCTCCATGAGGCGCTGGTAATCCTCGATGGGGAACTTGGCGTCGATGGGCAGCCAGACGCAGCCGCCGTCCAGGCCCTCGGGCAGCTTCACCGCGAATTCCACCAGCTCGTTGGACCGGGGCCGCACCTTCACGTTGGCCTCGTACTGCCCCGCCTCCAGGTACTGCTCCAGGAGCATGGCCAATTGCGCCTCGCCCATGACGCCCCGGGTCTTCACATTCGTGAGCGCGCGCTTGAGGCCGCCCACATCCGCGGCGAGGGTCTGCATCTCCCCCAGGCCCTTCTGCACCTGCTCCAGGCGCTGGGAGACCAGGTTGAAGCTTTCGCCCAGGCGCTTCTCCAGGGTCTCGTGGAGCTTTTCGTCCACGGTGCGGCGCATCTCCTCCAGCTTGGCGTCGTTGGCTTTCTGGATCGCCTCGAGGCGGGCCTGCACCTGCTCCTGCACGCCTTTCAGCTGCTCGCCCTGCTCCAGCCGGGCGGCGCGCAGGGCGTCCTGGATGGCGGTGGAGAGTTCGGTGAAGCGCGCCGCGAGGGCCTCGCTCTGGGCCATGCCCAGTTCGGCCTTGGCCTTCGCCAGGTCCTGGCCCATGTCCAGCTGGGCCTGCAGCAGGGGCGCCAGGGCCGTTGAGGTGTCGCCCTGGATGTCCCGGCGCTGGCGGGCCACTTCCTGCCGCAGGGCTTCCATGGGGGCGGGATCCGCGGGCCGCGGCCGCAGGGCCGCCCAGGCGGCGATCAGGGCCGCGAGGAAGGCAAGGACCGCGAAGAGGAGGACAAGGTTCATGGCTTCATCATGCCGTGGAGGGAGCGTCAGGAAGTGTCCACCGGGCTCGCCGGCCTTCGCCTTCCACCTGCAGCTCGAGGTGGGCCACCCACCCGGTCGGCCATGGACCATCGGTGCCGGCCCATTCCACCACCAGGAAGTCGTGGGGCAGCACCTGCTCTTCGAGGCCCAGGCTCCACGCGCCGGCCTCCCCGAGGCGGTAGAGGTCGAGATGGAAGACCCGGCCCTTCGGAGATGCGTAGCGGTGCAGCACCGCGTAGGTCGGCGACGCCACGGCGTCGGGATCCCCGCCCAGACCCGCGAGGAAGCCGCGGGTCCAGGTGGTCTTGCCGGCCCCCAGCTCGCCCCGAAGCAGCCAGGTGCCCCCGGGCGGCGTCAGGGCCGCCAGCTCGGCGCCGAGGGCCTCGGTGGCCAGGTCATCGCTGAGGAACCGTTCGGTCATGCGGGCCTGCCGGCATAGAGATCCCGCAACAGCCTTGGCAGCTCCTCCGCCAGGTCCCGGGGGAGGAGCGGTCCCAGGCCCAGCCGGTCCGCGCACTTTCCGTGGAGCCAGGCCGCGGACCAGGCCGCGGCGTCGGGCTCCAGACCTTGCGCCCACAGGCCCGCGACCATCCCGGAAAGGAAATCCCCGGTGCCACCGGTGGCGAGGCCCCAGTGCCCCGTGTCATTGATCAGGTAGCGCGGACGCAGGTCCGTCCAGTGCTCCCGGGACAAAGTGGGAAGGCCCGGTGGGAATTCCGTGGCGGTGATGGATTGGTGCCCCTTGGGAGGAGGATCACGGGCCGGGTGCCGGCCGTGCCTTGCTTGAAGACCTCCCGCAGCCGGTCCAGGCGGTCCGAGGTGGTGCGGAGCTTCGGCGCGCCGAAGAGTCGGGCGAACTCGCCTGCGTGGGGGGTGAGGACGGTGTGCGGGCGGTCCATCCAGCGCCAGCCTTCGCCGGCCTTCAGGGCCGACGCGTCCAGCACCAGGGGGCCCGTCCACTCGGGGATCTCGTCCACGCCGCCGGGGCCCACCAGCAGCACGTCCGTGCCCTCCGGCACCCGGCCGTCCCAGGCGCGCACCATCGCTTCCGGGATCTGGGCGGCGATCTCCGCGCGCACGGCCTCGTCCGGCAGCACCGTCACCAGCCCCGCGCCGGCCCGCAGGGCCCCGAGGGCCGCCAGTACCGCCGCCCCGGACATGCCCAGGCGGCCGGCGCGGATGGTGACCCGCCCCTTGGTGAGCTTGCTGGCGCTCCAGTCGTGGCGGGGCAGTTCCGGCCCTTCGACGATCCAATGGGCGGGGCTTTCCGGCGCGAAGGGATCCGGGGCGGGCAGGCCCAGCTCGATCACCGAGACGATGCCGCAGGCCCCGCGCGCTGGATCCAGGCCGTGGCACAACTTCCGGAAGCCGAAACAGGCGGTGCGCGTGGCGTAGCTGCCGGCGCCATCCCCTGGGTCGTCGGGGCGCAGGCCCGAGGGCTGGTCCAGGGCGAGCACCTCGCAGGCCTTCCGCCGCGCTTCCCAGAGCGCGACCCACGCCGCCGCCACGCCTTCCAGGGGCCGGTTCACGCTGAGCCCGAACATCCCGTCCACGAACCAGGGCGCCTCGGCCAGTTCCGCCAGATCCCCGGGCCGTTCCGTGAAGTTGACGGTCCCGCCCTGGCCCTGCCAGCGGGAAGCCTGCAGCCCCGCGTCGCCCTTCCAGTTGGGCTCCGGCTCCAGGGCCCACACCCGCACGTGCTGGCCGCGCTGCTTCAACAGGCGCGCCACCGCCAGGGCATCGCCGCCGTTGTTCCCGGGCCCGGCGACGAGTTCCACCGGAACCTCCGCGGGAAGCAACGCCACCGCCCCCGCCGCCGCCCGCTCTTGCAGCGCCAGGCCCGTCACGCGCCCCGAATCGATGGCCGCGCGCTCCAGGGCGCGCATCTCGGCGGCGGTGAGGACGGGGATCATGGGGACATCTTAGCGGCCGTTGCCGCGGCCCCGGTGCGGGGGCCTTGTTACCTTCCTTTTACGGTGCCCATCCCTGCGGGCGCGGATACTCGGTTATCCGATCCGGCTTGCCCAGCCCGACCCGCCCACCACCTGCCCCAGGAGGCCCGCCATGCGTCTGCCCGCAACTCACTTCCCGTTTTCCCGGCCCGGCGCCGGTCCCTGCCTCGTGGCCCTGCTCGCCGCCGCGGCGCCCGTCCAGCCCCTGCGGGCGCAGGCCTCCGCCGCGCCGGTCCTGAGCTTCGACCAGGGACAGCGGCAGCTGGCCATCGACCGGCTCGCCATTTCCGTGGAGATCGTCGGCAACCTTGCGATCACCACCTGGGACCTCACCTTCCGCAATCCCGAGAACCGGATCCTCGAAGGGGAGCTGGTCTTCCCGTTGGGCGAGGGCCAGACCATCTCCCGCTTCGCCCTCCCGGTGAACGGCCAGCTGCGGGAAGGCGTGGTCGTCGAAAAGGCGAAGGGAAGGCAGGCCTTCGAGGAGGTGGTGCGCCGCCCCACCCGCATCGATCCTGGGGTGATCGAGAAGACCGAGGGCAACGCCTTCCGGACCCGCATCTACCCCATCCCGGCGCTGGGCACCTACCGCGTCGTCCTGGCCTACGAGCAGGAACTGCGCCCGGACGGCCGCATGCAGGTGCGCTACGGCCTGCCCCTGGCCTTCAAGGCTCCGGTCCGGGAGTTCAGCCTCCGGATGGAGGTCCTGGAACAGACGCTGCGGCCCGACCTCCGCAGCGCCTTCCGGGGCCTCGATTTCCAGGCGCAGGGCCGCGCCTGGACCGCCGAGCATAGCGCAACGGACGTGCGGCTCGACCGCAGCCTTGAGATCCACCTTCCCCGGCCGGCCGGAGGCCTCTCCCTCGTTACCCACGCGCAGGCGGGGCGCCGGGCCTTCTGCGCCCAGCTCGAGATCCCGGCCTCCCGGGCGCCGAAGGAGCGCCCGCGCCGCCTTCTGGTGGTGTGGGATGCCAGCGCCAGCGCGGTCCGCCGGGATCTGGCGCGGGAGCGGAAGCTGCTGGCCGACTACCTCCGTCGGTTGGAGACCGCCTCGGTGGAAGTGGCAGTGGTGCGCAACGAGACCGAGGCGCCGCGCAGCTTCCAGGTCGTCAGCGGCAAGGCCCCGGACCTGCTCGCCTTCCTGGAAGCCCTTCCCCTGGACGGCGGGACGCGCCTTGACAGCATCCATCTGGGCGCCCAGACCGCCGACGAGGTCCTCCTCTTCACCGACGGTCTCGCCAACCTGGGGGAAGGGGATCCTGAATTTCCCGATGCGCCCCTGGTGGCGGTCAACAGCGCGCCCCTGGCCCACCATGGCCGCCTGCGCCACCTGGCGGAAGACCGCGCCGGGGAGTACCTCAACCTCCAGGAGATGAAGGACCGGGAGGCCCTCGAAGCCCTCCTCACCCGTCCCCTCGCCTTCCTCGGCTTCGACGGTGCCCCCGGCGACGTGCACGAAGCCTATCCGGCGAAGGGCGCCGTGGTCCGCGGCACCTTCAGCCTGGCGGGCCTGCAGTCCAGCGAGACCTCGCGCATCACCCTCCGGTTCGGCTACGGGCAGCGGACCGTCCTCACCCGGGAGCTGGTCCTGGATCCCGCCCGGAGCACCATCCACCCGGGCGCCACGCGCCTCTGGGCGCAGAAGAAGCTGGCCGCCCTCCAGGTTGATCCCGAGAAGCACCGCGAGGAGATCCTGCGCCTGGGCCGGGACCACAACCTCGTCACCGAGGAGACCAGCCTCATCGTCCTCGAAGCCCTGGAGGACTACCTCCGCTTCCGCATCGAGCCACCCCAGGAACTCCGCGCCGCCTACGATCAGGCCCTGCGTGCGGAGGCGCAAACCAAGGCGCAGGCCCGCAGCGCCCAGGTCGACCAGCTCCTCCACCGCTTCCAGGAGCTGAGGGACTGGTGGAAACAGGAATTCAAGCCCGTTGAAGTCCCGGCCCCGAAGCCAGCCCCCGCCCCGGTGCCACAGCCAGCGGCGGCAACGCTGCCTGCACCGGTGCCGCAGCCCGCAACGGCGCCGACCCCGGGTCCCCTGGCTGCCGGGACCGCCTCCCTCGAGGGCAGGATCACCGATGCCGCCGGCAAACCCCTTGCCGGCGTCCAGGTGGATCTCGACGCCCAGGGCGCGGAAGCCGGGCGTTTCGGGCGGCGCACCCTGGTCACGGATGCGGACGGGAGCTTCAGGTTTCGGCTGCTGCCTTCGGGTCCCATCCGGGTGACCGCCCAGCGCAACGGGTTCCAGACCACGCGGATCAACGTAACGACGCGCTTCGGCGTAACCCAGGCCCTCCCCATCAGGATGGCGACCTCGGCGTCCGCGGTGGTCGAGGTGGTGGCCAGCGCGATCTCGGAGGACCGGACCGAGCGGCTCCCGACGGGGAGGTCGGTCGAAGCGGTGGCGAACCTGGCACCCGGCGTCACCGGCCAGGGCAACCTCTACATGGTCGATAGCCTGAACGCTACGGATCCGATCGCCGCGGCGGGCTCACCGGGCGGCACGATCTCCCTGAGCGCCTGGAACCAGGACATGCCCTACCTGAAGGCCCTGCAGGAAGCCGGCGCCTCCCGGCGCTACACGGCCTACCTCAACCTGCGGAAGGCCTACGGCGGGAGCCCGGGCTTCTTTCTGGACGCCTGCGACGTGTTCGAGCAGGACCGGGACCGCCCCACGGCCCTCCGGATCCTGAGCAACCTGGCGGAGCTGAACCTGGACGATGCGGCCCTCCTGCGCATCCTCGGCCACCGCCTGCTGCAGCTGGACCAGGCGGACCTTGCCGTGCAGGTCTTCCGCAGGGTGCTGCGCCTGCGCGAGGAGGAGCCCCAGAGCCTGCGGGACCTCGCCCTCGCCCTTGAGGCGGCGGGCCGCACCCAGGAAGCCGCGGAGGCCCTCTATGCCGTTGCCACCGCCCATGAAGGGGGACGCTTCCCGGACGTCGACCTCATCGCCCTCAATGAACTGAACGCCCTGATCGCCCGGAAGGCCGTCGACGTCAGCCGATTCGACCCCCGCCTCCTCGCCGCCCTGCCCGTGGACATCCGGGTGGTGATGGTCTGGGACACCCACGATTCGGACATGGACCTGCACGTGATCGATACCCGCGGCGAGGCGTGCAATTACAGCCACAACCGCACGGCATTGGGGGGCAGGATCTCCCACGACAACACCGAGGGCTACGGCCCCGAGGAATTCCTCCTCCACAAGGCCCTTCCCGGGACCTACCGCATCCAGGCGAACTACTACGGGACCCGGCAGCAGACCCTGTCCATCGGACCCACCACCCTCACCGTGACCCTGTTCATGGACTACGGCACGCCTCGGCAGACCCGGAAGGACATCACCCTGCGGCTGGACGGGCGGGGCCGGATGCTGGACGTGGGCAGCTTCGAGATCCTGGGACCGCCGGTGCGTTGAGGTCCCCGGGAGGCCGGCGGACAAGCGCGAGCCCCGGCGGTGATGAACCGCCGGGGCCCGGTCTGCGGGAGGTCTCAGTACCGGTACTGGTCCGTCTTGTAGGGCCCTTCCAGCTGCACGCCGATGTAGGCGGCCTGCTCGGGCCGCAGCTCGGTGAGCTGGGCGTCGAGGGTGGTGAGCTGGAGGCGGGCCACCATCTCGTCCAGGTGTTTGGGCAGGGTGAAGACGCCAATGGAATAGTCCTTCTGCTTCGTCCAGAGCTCGATCTGGGCCAGGGTCTGGTTGGCGAAGGAGGAGCTCATGACGTAGCTGGGATGGCCGGTGCCGCAGCCCAGATTCACCAGGCGGCCCTTGGCCAGGATGATGATGCGCTTGCCGTCGGGGAATTCGACGTGGTCCACCTGGGGCTTGATCTCCTCCCATGCGTACTGTTCCAGGGAGGCGATGTCGATCTCGCTGTCGAAGTGGCCGATGTTGCACACGATGGCGTTGTGCTTCATGCGCTGCATGTGGTCGTGGGTGATGACGTGCAGGTTGCCAGTGGCGGTGACGAAGATGTCGCCCTTGGCGGCGGCTTCGTCCATGGTGACGACCCGGTAACCTTCCATGGCGGCCTGGAGGGCGCAGATGGGATCGATCTCGGTGACCCACACGTTGGCGTGCAGGGCCCGCAGGGCCTGGGCGCTGCCCTTGCCCACATCGCCATAGCCGCAGACCACGGCGATCTTGCCGGCCACCATCACGTCGGTGGCGCGCTTGATGGCGTCCACCAGGGACTCGCGGCAGCCGTAGAGGTTGTCGAACTTGCTCTTGGTAACGCTGTCGTTGACGTTGATGGCGGGGAACTTCAGCTCCCCGCGCTTGGCCATTTCATAGAGCCGATGGACGCCCGTGGTGGTCTCCTCGGTCACGCCCTGGATCCGCTTCAGCTGTTCCTTGTACCAGCCCGGCTGGGCGGCATTGCGGGCGCGGATGGCGGCGAAGAGGACGGTCTCCTCCTCGCTGCCGGGCTTGTCCAGGAGGGACGGCTCGTCCTCCGCCCGGGCGCCCAGGTGCAGCAGGAGCGTGGCGTCGCCGCCGTCGTCCAGGATCATGTTGGCGCCGCCTTCAAAATCGAAGATGCGGTGGGTGAAGTCCCAGTACTCGGTGAGGCTTTCGCCCTTGAAGGCGAAGACCGGGATGCTCGCGGCGGCGATGGCGGCGGCGGCGTGATCCTGGGTGCTGAAGATGTTGCAGCTGGCCCAGCGGACCTCGGCGCCCAGCGCCTTGAGGGTCTCGATGAGCACGGCGGTCTGGATGGTCATGTGAAGGCTGCCGGCGATGCGGGCGCCCTTGAGGGGCTGGGTCGCGCGTACTGCTGCGGATGGCCATCAGGGCGGGCATCTCGCCTTCGGCGATGGCCATCTCCTTGCGGCCCCACAGGGCGAGGGCGAGGTCGGCGACGTGGAAGTCGGGACGGGTGGCGACGGTCATGAACGGCTCCTTGAACGGCCGGGCACGGCGGATCGACTCATCCAACAGTGTCCCGGAGGGTTGTGGGATGAGCGCCGTTGATCCTGAAGTCCGAGCCTGGGACGGGCGTCTCGCAGCGCTCCTCGGACCTGGGAATTCTACCGTGGCAGGATGCTTCCGGCAGCAGGAAAACCCGGACGGCCCTGGGACAATGGTGCCATGCTCCGCTTCCTCTTCCGGCTACTGCTGCCTCTGCTCACCTTCCCGGGCATCCCGGTCCACGAGGCCGCCCACGCCCTGGCCTGCCGGGCCACCGGCACCCGGATCCACGAGATCCGCTGGTTCCGCCTGGGCCTGGTGATGGGCTCCGTGACCCACGAGCGGCCCCGGTCCCCCTGGGCCTGGATGCTCATCGCCTCGGCGCCCTGGTTCGTGAATTCCATCCTCGGCTTCGGGATCGGCTGGGCGGCCTGTGGGCACCTGTCCAGTGGGTTTCTTCGCTGGGCCGCCCTGTGGCTCGCCGTGTCCATCGCCACCCACGCGTTTCCGAGCATCGAGGACGCTACCGGGCTGTTGGAGAGCCTCTGGAAGGAGCATCCCGGCTGGGCCGCGAGACTCGTCGGCACGCCCCTGGGGGCGGTCATGGTGGTGGGCGCCTTCGGTTCCTTGTACCTCCTGATCGATCTGGTCTGGGGACTCTCGATCGGATGGTGGTTGCCCCGGTTGGTGGTGGGGTGAGTGGCTCTCCATGAATGCTGCTTGTCCATCGACGGGTCTCAAGTCCCAGTCCGAAGGAACACCGATGGATGCTCAAGAAAGAGCACCTCGGTTTGGCATCGGGGACGCCCTGCCCCGATGTCAAACCGAGGTGCCCGGCGCCGCAGGCGACGTGCAGTTTGGAGGGCCCGGATGAACAGGTTGACGAGAGTATTTGGAAGGAGCGGTCGTCAGGTCTCCAGCCCCCTCCCGGCCATCTCCTGATTCATGTTCCTTGCGCGCTATCGCTTGCTCGCACCTTCCCAAACCACGATTCGCCAAAAGCAGGCGAATCATGGTTTGAAAAGGTGCCTGTTCGAAGGGTCAACCCCATTCAAGGGCACGACCTCGTCAATTCCAGCCCCTTGGCACGCAGCGTCGAATCCGAACCAGACCCGATCCGGCTGTTTGAAAACGAGCACCTCGGTTTGACGTCGGGACGCACTTCCCCGATGTCAAACCGCGGTGCCCGGCGCCGCAGGCGACGTGCAGTCTGGAGAGCCAGGAGGAAAGGGCTGGCGACAAGAAGTGAAGGAGAGTTAATCGGCCTACCGCACCGTCTCCCGGGCGATCATCAGCTCTTCATGCGTCGGCACCACGGCCACGGCGATGCGGGAATCGGCCGCGCTGATGGAGCGCTCCCCTGCCCGTCGGTTGGAGGTCTCGTCCAGCTTCACGCCGAGGTAGGTCAGGTGGCGGCAGACCTCCGCCCGCAGGCGGGAGCTGTAGGGGTTCCGATGCCGGCGGTGAAGGTGATGGCGTCCACGCCGTCCATGACGCTGACGTAGCTGCCGATGAACTTGCGCACGTCGTAGGTGAGGATGTCCCGGGCGAGGATGGCCCGGGCGATGCCCGCGTCCGCGGCGGCCTCGATCTCCCGGAAGTCGCTGGACACGCCGCTGATGCCCAGCAGGCCCGACTTCTTGTTGAGCAGTTCGGTGATGGCCTGGTAGTCGAGGTGCTCCTTGTCGATGAGCAGATCCACGATGCTTGGATCCAACGTGCCGCAGCGGGTTCCCATGATGACACCCTGCAACGGCGTCATGCCCATGCTGGTGTCCATGCTGTAGCCGCCCAGCGCACCGCGCACGCAAGTACCGTTGCCGATGTGGCGGGTGATGACTTGAGGCTCGCAGGTCGCGCCACCAGGATCGCAGTCCCTCGCTGCGACATAAGCGTGGCTCGAGCCATGGAAGCCGTAGCGGTCGGATGCCGTACTTCATGGACGGCTCGTAGGGGATCCCGTAGGTGCGGGCGTGCTCCGGCATGGTGTGGTGGAAGGCCGTGTCGACGGCGATGTGGGGCACGTCCGGCGGGGCCGCCTTAGCGACCCGGATGCCGGGGCGTTGTTGGGGGTTGTGGAGGGCGCGTAGGGGGCGTAGGCCTCGATGTGTCGCGGGGACCTCCGGGGTGATGAGGGGGTCTCTCGCCATACTTCGGTCCGCCGTGCACCACCCGGTGGCCCCACGGCGTGGATGGGGAGCACCGGTGCCAACAGCCTCGGGGCTCGATCGTGCCCGCCAGGGCTGCCGCATGGTACGGCAGCTGCATCTGCACGCCGGATTCCGCACCCACGGACCAGGCCAGCCGCCCGTCCACGCCGATACGCTCCACCAACCCCTCCAGGATCAAGGACGCTAGTCGGCCGTCTCGAAAGGTTGAACTTGAGGCTGCTGGAACCGGCGTTGGGGACGAGGACGCGCATGGCGGCTCCTTCGTGGACCCCAGTCAGGAGGCCGGCCCCGGTCGGGATCACGGTCCGGATCGGCCGGCCGGAGAGGGCCACTGCCAGGGCTTCTCCGGATGGAAACGCCATCTCCCGCGGCGTAGACCCGCTGCTGCAGCGCCTCCAGCGCCTCTCCAGCCACGACGGGCACCCGGGCTGAGGCCGGGATGCGACCCGTGGTCCGCCAGACTTACCTCGCGTCCACGAGGTGCACCGACGGCACCGCTTTCGTTCCCCGCCGCCAGCACCGCCCGGTGCACGTCCATGCCGTACATTCCAGGACCGCC
>JADJVL010000026.1 GCA_016710635.1 Holophagaceae bacterium
GTGAGGCCCTGACACGCCCGTCAGACGGACGGGCCTGCGGCCTTCGGCACGGAGCCGGGCCGGAGGGTGATGGTCAGGCGCTTGCCGTCGCGCACCACTTCCAAGACCCGCGGCACCTCTGGCGGCTCGAGCTCCATGAGGTCCATGAGCTGGATGTCGCTTTCGATGGGCTTGCCCTGGAAACCAATGATGACGTCCCCCAGCGACTGCACGTCCTCGACGGCCCCCCTGGTCTCCGTGCCCGGCTTGAAACGCAACCCCTGCAGGCCAGCGACGGCGGCCAGGCTGCCCTCCTCCACATGGAAGACCATCACGCCCTTGCGCAGGCCCAGCAGGGCAGCGGCATCCGAGTTGAGTGTGTCGAAGCCCAGCTTTGGACGGACCAGTTGGCCCTTCTGGATGAGCTGGGGCACCACGCGGTTCAGGGTATCCACGGGGATTGCGAAGCCAATGCCCACGGAGGCTCCCGTTGCGTTCAGGATCGCCGTGTTCATGCCAATGAGATTGCCTGCGGAATCCAGCAGCGGACCCCCAGAATTCCCAGGATTGATGGCGGCATCGGTCTGGATCGCCTGACGGATGCGCCGGCCGTTGCCCGTGGGGACTTCCCGGCGCACCGCGGAGATGACGCCGCTGCTGAGGGTATGGTCCAGGCCGAAGGGATTGCCGATGGCCAGCACGGACTGGCCCGGCACGAGGTCGCCCGAACGCCCCAGCACCAGGGGCTTCATGCGCTCAAGGGGCGCGAAGACTTGCAGCACGGCGATGTCGTACTCCAGGGAGCGGCCCACCACCTGGGCTTTGTAGGTGCTGCCGTCCGCAAGGGTGACCTGCAGCTCCTGGGCTTCGTCGACAGGGGCGCCTCCGATCTCCACGGTGATCACGTGGTGATTCGTCACCACATGGCCCTTCTCGTCCCACACGAACCCCGTGCCCGTGCCCGAGGGCTGGCTGAAGATGTCGCCGAAGAGATTCTGGAAAGTGGCAATGCCCGCGATGTAGACCACCGAGTCCTTGGAAGCACGAAAGATCTCCGCCCGCTTCCGCTCCTCCTCTGGGAGCCTGCGTGCTGGCGCCACAGGCCGCTGGCCGCTGCCTTTGCGTGCCCGCTCGATGGCTTCCTTCTCCCGCTGGGGGATGCGGGGGTTCGTCCGCTGGTAGGGCGCCGGGCCCTGGGGCTGGGCCGGATCCTGCGCCAGGGCGAGCAGCGCAGGAAGGATCAGGGGCAGGACCATGGCGGCTCCGAAGGCAGGATTCGAGCATACGATGCCGTGAGCGCCGCCCAGGGTGCAGGGGATCACGCCGATCCGACTGGAACTCGCCCGCGTTCTGAGCGATGCTCCAATCCTTCCCAAGCCCGACCATGCGACGCCCCGCCGTCTACGCCACCCTGCTCGCCGTCTTCGTCCTCCTGGCGGGGGTCTGGGGCTTCCGCCGCGTCCAGGCCGCCCGCGAGCCCCGGCGCATCCAGGTGGTGATCGCGCCCTCGTCCGATCCCGGGGGTCTCGACGCCCACCAGCGCGAGGGGCTTCGGCTCCTGGTCGCCGATCATCTCGAAGTGCTCGGCGGCGTCAGTCTGCTGGAAGGCCTACCGCCGGGGGCCAACCTGCCGAAGGGCGCGCTGCGCCTGAAGGTCCGCGCCACCTTCTGGGACGGCCATCTGCGCCTGGAACCCCAATGGGAGGGACGGAATGCGCCCGGCACCGCGGCCGCCCTCAACGGCACGCCGGACTGGGTCATCTCCGAACTGCTGGCGCCCCTGGGCGTGCCCGCCGCCCGGCCGGGCCTGCTGCGCCCGGAAGACCCCGCCGCCTGCATGGAGCTGGTGACCCTTCTGGGCCGCCCCGTCGGTGACGATCCCGCGGAATCCACAAAGCGGCTGGACGGGCTTGCGAACCGCTTTCCCGAATGCGCCACGGCCCGGTACGCCCTCGCCGGCGTCCTTTACATCACCAGCATCCTGCGCCCCAGGGAACGGGATGACGGGCAGGCCCGGTGCGAAGCCGCCTTCGTGCAAGCCATGGCCCTGCTGCCGCACATGCCCAGGGGCGTCCGCACCTACGCCTTCTTCGCCGCCGACACCGGCCGGGGGCGCGAAGCCCTGGCGGCCGGCCTGGACTGCGCCGCGGCCTATCCCAAAAGTCCCAACGCCGCGATCTCCGTGGCGTATCCGGCGCGCATCTCCGGCCTCCTGGACCTCTCGGAGCGCGCCATGAGGCGCCAGGCCCGGCTCACCGGCCTGCCCCGCACCATGCACACCGCCACCGACAACACCCGCCTCTACCGGGGCGATCTCTCCGGCTTCGCCGCCAGCCTCGAGCTCCCCCAATCCGGGCCCCAGCCGGCGCTCCTCGACTTCTACCGCGGCTACGTGCGCCTCCTCGGAGGGGACCGGACCCGGGCCCTGCCCTTCTTCCTGCGCGGGGCGGATGGGGACGCCGCGGTCCAGGGCTTCGGGCCCCTCAACCGCTGCTACGCCCTGGCGCTCCAGGGGCGTCCCGACGAGGCCAAGGTGGCGCTGGACGGCCTCGCCCGCTCCCGCCAGATGGTCCAGATCCTCGATGGCGAACTCACCTTCAAGGTGGCGGAGGCCTACGGGTTCCTCGGCGAAGACCGGGAAGCCCTCGAGTTCGCCAACCTCGCGGCCACCCAGGGCTTCCTGTGCCTGCGGTGGTACGAGGCCGCCCCCTTCCTGGCCGGGGCCCGCAAGCTGCCCTACTGGGCCACCCTGCGCCGCCACCTCCAGGAGCGCCAGGCCTTGCTGGAGGCCCAGTTCCCCCTCAGCAGGATGGGGACCTGATGGCCGCCCTCGACCGCCGCGCCTGGTTGCGCGCCGCCGCAGCCCTCGGGATCGCCGGGGTGGGGCCCCTCGCCCTCACGGGCTGCGATCGCCGGCGGGAGACCATGCGCGTCCACCTGGACCTCGTCCCGAAGCCCGCGGCGGCCGGTCCACAACTGGCCTTCCACGGCCTGCGCGTCCTGCTGGTGGACCACTTGGAGGCCCTCGGCGGCCTCACCGTTTTGCCCTGGCCCCAGGCCGGCCACCTCCAGGACTCCCGGAGCCGCGCCTGCTTCCTCAGGGTCACCGCCACCTTTGGTGAAGCAAGCCTCGCCCTCGAAGTCGACGCCGCCTACGCGAACGGGATGAAGCTCGAACCCAGGACCTGCGGTCCCCTTCCACCCGCCGAAGCCCTGGACTGGTTCACGGGGAACCTGCCCTTCCGTCTGAGGCGCGTCCAGGCTGGAAGGCTATGCCCGGGGGAAGCCATTCTCTTCCGGCCGCTCCTGGAGGCCCTCGTCCAGGAGGACGATGCGGAGCAGGCCGCGTCCGTCCTGGACCTCAGCCGGCTGCTCGTACGCCGCTTCCCGGACTGCGCCACCGGCCACTTCCTCCTGGCGAACCAGCTCTACAACCAGTTGCTGCTCCATCCCCTGGACCAGGAGTCCCAGTGGCGCGGCTTCCAGGCCTACCGCGCCGGCCTGGAGCTGCTTCCCCACCACCCGAGAGGCACCGTCGGCCTCGCCCAACTGCAGGCGGACGCGGGGCTCCACCGGGATGCCTTCGACCTGCTGGCCGGCGCCCTCGGGGAGCACCCCTTCGTGCCGCGGCTGTACGCCTCCCTCTGCTACGTCGCCCGGACTTCGGGCCTTCTGGAGCTGGCCCGCAGGTCCTTCCAGAAGGTCGATGAACTCGCCCTGGGCTGGATGGATTCCCCCGGGGAGAACACCTACCTGTACCTGGGGGATTTCGAGGCCTTCCGGAAGACCTGCCAGCTGCGGGGCGCGGGCCGGGATGCGCGGGTGCGCTTCTACCTCGGCTACCTCGCCCTCCTGGAGGGCAACCGGCCCGGGGCGGCCGCCGAATTCCGCGCCTCGGTGGCGGTCCCCGGCGGGTGGTACGGCTTCGAGCAGCTCAGCGCCTTGTACCTCGCAGCGCTGGAGGGCCGGCCCGCCGAGGCCGCCGCCCTCCTCCAGGCCATCCATCAGAAGCGTTCGGCCCTGCGGGCCCCCGATGGCGAGTTCACGTTCAAGCTCGCCGAGGCCGCCGCCTTCCTCGGGGACCGCGACCGGGCCACGGAGCTGGCCGAACTGGCCTTCACCCAGGGCTTCGGCTGCACGCGCTGGTTCGAGCGCAGCCCCCTCTTCGCCCCGGCCAGGGGCTCCGCGCGGTGGGACAGCCTGCACCAGCACCTCCGGGAACGCCAGTCCCTGCTCGAGTCCCGCTTCTCCCCAAGGAGATTCCGGCTATGAACCCCGCGTCCAGGGAGCCCGCCCCGTGAACCCGCCCGCGAACCCATCACCCTTCCGCCGCCCGAGCCTGGCCCTGGGGGCCGCCCTCCTGCTGGCCACGCTGGGATGGGCGGGCCTGCGCTGGCAGCGCGCCCGAAGGGCGCCGGCCCCCGTGCGCATCCTCCTGGTGACGGAGCCGCCGGCGCCGGGCGGGGCCCTCAGCCATAACCAGATGCGCGCCATCGGAACGCTCCTGGAGGATGAGCTCAGCATGGCCCCGGGGGTCGCGGTGACCCCCGCCTCCCGGATGCCCGAGCATCCCGAATCCGCGCGGCGCGCTGAGCCCGTCCTGGTGGTCCGCACGCACCCGGTCCGATCCGGCGAGGACCTTGCCCTGGACCTGCGCTGGACCTGGAGCCGCGATGGCCGCCTGGATCCCTGGGAGCAGCGGAGCCTTCCCCCGGGACCCGCCGCCGCCACCCTCGCCGCCGCAAGGGCGGCCCTGCCCCTCAATCTGCCCGCGCTCCAGGAGGAGGCCTTCGCCCCCTCGAAGCCCGCCGCCTTCTGGGAACTGGTGGAACTCATGGGCCTGCGCCTGGACAACCAGCGCATCCCCGAAGCGATCCTCCGGGGCCGGCGCCTCGCCGAGGCCGAACCCCGCTGCGCCTCGGCCTGGCTGAACCTGGGCAACCTCCTGAACCGCTCCCTGCTGGACGATCCCGCGGCCTCCAACAGCAGCGAGCAGGCCCAGGCGGAGGCCGCCTTCCGGCGCGGCCTGGACCTGGTGCCGGACCATCCCAGGGGCATCTTCCGCATGGCCATCTTCCAGGCCAGCAGCGGCTCCCACCGGGAGGCCCTGGACCGGCTGCTCGCCGCCAATGGCAAGCATCCCGGCAATCCCCTCCTGCTGCTGGGCATCGTCAACGCCGCCCGCAACGCCGGGCTCCTGGACCTCGCCGCCCGGGCGGCGGACCTGCACGAGCACCTCACCCTGCCGGAGTTCCAGCCCCAGTCCCTCCAGCTGCTCCACCTCTACCGGGAGGACTACCCGCGCTTCGAGGCGCGGCTCCAGGGCCAGCCGGGCCAGCTGCGCTACAGCATCGTGTCCTTCTACCACGGCTACATGCCCCTCCTGCGCGGGGAGCGCGCTGCGGCCCGGGAGGCCTTCGCCCGGTGCGAGGCCCTCGAGCACGGCATCCCCAACTACCAGCGCCTGGCCGGCGTCTTCCGCCTGGAGCTCGATGGCGCCCACGCCGAGGCCGCCGCACGCCTGAGCCAGCTCGACCACGAGCGCATTGGGCTGCGGGTTTCCGACGGGGAATTCACCCTGCGCATGGCGGAAGCCGCCGCCTTCCTCGGCGAGCGGCCCCTGGCCATGGAGATCTCCGAACGGGCCTACACCCAGGGCTTCGGCTGCACCCGCTGGTACGAGCGCAGCCCCTTCCTGGCCCCCATCCGGGGCACGGCCCGCTACGGTTCCCTCCTCCAGCACCTCCGGGAACGCCAGGCCATCCTCGAAGCCCGCTTCCCGCCTGAGCGGTTCGGATTCTAGGCCTCCCGGGGCTGGTGGCCAAGGGCCGCTGGACCGGTGCGGCACAAGGGGCCCTAGAATCGAGGTTCCGGCCCTTCCCGGCCCCGAGGACGCCATGCCCACCGCCACACCCGATCTGAAGGGGACCCTCGACGCCGATGGCGTCTACCGCCCCGCCCACAAGCTCCGCTTCGTCACCGCCGCCAGCCTCTTCGACGGCCACGACGCCAGCATCAACATCATGCGGCGCATCCTCCAGGCCAGCGGCGCCGAGGTCATCCACCTGGGCCACAACCGCAGCGTCAAGGACGTGGTGGACACGGCCCTGCAGGAGGACGCCCAGGGCATCGCCATCTCGAGCTACCAGGGCGGGCACAACGAATACTTCAAGTACATGGTGGCGCTGCTGCGCGAGGCCGGCGCCGGCCATGTGCAGGTCTTCGGCGGCGGCGGAGGCGTCATCGTGCCCTCCGAGATCGCCGAGCTGGAAGCCTACGGCGTGGCCCGCATCTACAGCCCCGAGGACGGCCGCGTCATGGGCCTGCAGGGGATGATCAACGACATGCTCCAGCGGGCGGACTTCGATCCCCGCGGGAAAGGCGCAGCCATCCCCCTGGCCCGGCGCATCACGGAGATCGAACTCGATGAAACATTGGGCGAGGCTGCCCGAGTTGAAGGCCGGACCGTCCCGGTGCTCGGCATCACCGGAACCGGCGGGGCCGGCAAGAGCTCGCTGACCGACGAGCTGGTGCGGCGCTTCCTGGTGGACTTCCCGGACAAGCGGGTGGCCATCCTCAGCGTGGATCCCTCCAAGCGCAAGACCGGCGGCGCCCTCCTCGGCGACCGCATCCGCATGAACGCCATCTTCCATCCGGACCTGACGGCCCGGGTCTTCATGCGCAGCCTGGCCACCCGCGCCGCCCACAAGGCGACCTCCCACGCCCTCGCCGCGGCCATCGATGCCGCGAAGGGCGAAGGCTTCGACCTGGTCATCGTGGAGACCGCGGGCATCGGGCAGAGCGACAGCTCCATCACGGACCTGGTGGATGTCTCCATGTACGTGATGACGCCGGAATACGGCGCCGCCACCCAGCTCGAGAAGATCGACATGATCGACTTCGCCGACCTGGTGGTCCTGAACAAGGCCGACAAGCGCGGTGCCGAGGACGCCCTGCGGGACGTGCGCAAGCAGTTCCAGCGGGCCCGCAAGCGCTTCGACGCGGACGCCGCGACGATGCCCGTCTATGCCACCATCGCGTCCCAGTTCAACGATCCCGGCACCACCCGGGCCTATGTGGCCATGGTGCAGGCCCTGGCGGCGAAGACCGGCGTCGCCTGGGAACCGAAGCTGCGGGCCCCGGAAGGCGAAGCCCTGAAGGCGGCCATCATCCCCGGGGAGCGCACCCGCTACCTGGCGGAGATCGCCGACACGGTGCAGGGCTACAAGCGGTGGGCTTTGAAACAGGCGGACACCGCCGAAACCGCCTACGCGCTCTACACCACCCTGCTCACCCTGGGTGATCCGGTCCCCGCCATGGCCGAGTTCTACGACGGCACCCACCTGGTGGAGGAGGTGGAAGGCGAGCAGGGCCCCGCCATCCGCCTGCTCCGCCAGCGCTACCAGGAGCACCTGGGGGAGTTGAACGCCGGCTGCCGGAAGCTCCTCGCAGCATGGGAACGCACGCGCCACGCCTTCACCGACGACGAGAATGTCTATGTGGTCCGCGGCAAGGAGATCCGCGCGACCAACTACACGCAGACCCTTTCCGGCACGCGCATCCCCAAGGTGGCCCTGCCGGACTTCCGGAGCTGGGGCGAGCTGCTGGCCTGGCAGCTGCTGGAGAACATCCCCGGCCGCTTCCCCTTCACCGCCGGCGTCTTCGAGTACAAGCGCGCCGGGGAGGATCCCACCCGCATGTTCGCCGGGGAAGGCACGCCGGAGCGGACCAACAAGCGCTTCCACTACGTGAGCAAGGGCCAGCCCGCGGTGCGCCTCAGCACCGCTTTCGACAGTGTCACCCTCTACGGCGAGGACCCCCACGAACGCCCGGACATCTACGGCAAGGTCGGCAACTCGGGGGTGAGCATTTGCACCCTGGACGACGCCAAGAAGCTCTACTCGGGCTTCGACCTGCTGGCGCCCTCCACCTCGGTGAGCATGACCATCAACGGCCCTGCCCCCATGCTGCTGGCCTTCTTCATGAACGCCGCCATCGACCAGCGGGCGGAGAAGTGGCTGGTGGAGCACGGCCAGATGGACGCGGCCCAGCAGAAGATCGATGCGCTCTATGCCGCCAAGGGGCTCGCGCGGCCCCGCTATGCCGGCGCACTGCCGGAAGGCAACGCGGGCCTCGGCCTCGCGCTGCTGGGCGTCACCGCCGACGAGGTGCTCCCCGCGGACGTCTACGCGAAGCTGAAGTGCGAAGCCCTGGCGATGGTGCGCGGCACCGTGCAGGCCGACATCCTGAAGGAGGATCAGGCGCAGAACACCTGCATCTTCTCCGCGGAGTTCGCCCTGAAGGTCATGGGCGACATCCAGGAGCGCTTCATCGCCGACAAGGTTCGGAACTTCTACTCCGTCTCCATCTCGGGCTACCACATCGCCGAGGCCGGGGCGAACCCCATCACCCAGCTGGCCTTCACGCTGGCGAACGGCTTCACCTTCGTGGAGTACTACCTCTCCCGGGGCATGGACATCGACGAGTTCGCGCCGAACCTCAGCTTCTTCTTCAGCAACGGCGTGGACGCCGAGTACAGCGTCATCGGCCGCGTGGCGCGCCGCATCTGGGCCACGGCCCTGCGCGAGAAGTACCACGCCAACGAGCGCAGCCAGAAGCTCAAGTACCACATCCAGACTTCGGGACGGTCCCTCCACGCCCAGGAAATCGACTTCAACGACATCCGCACGACCCTGCAGGCGCTCTACGCCATCTACGACAACTGCAACAGCCTGCACACCAACGCCTACGACGAGGCCATCACCACGCCCACGGAGGAGAGCGTGCGCCGCGCCATGGCCATCCAGCTCATCATCAACCGGGAGCTGGGCCTCACGAAGAACGAGAACCCGCTGCAGGGCGCCTTCATCACGGAGCAGCTCACGGAACTGGTGGAAGAGGCCGTGCTCCTGGAGTTCCGCCGCCTGAGCGACCGGGGCGGCGTGCTGGGCGCCATGGAGACCATGTACCAGCGCGGCAAGATCCAGGAAGAGTCCATGCACTACGAGCACCTCAAGCACAGCGGAGAGCTGCCCATCATCGGCGTGAACACCTTCCTGAATCCGCAGCCGCCGGAAATGGGCGCCATCGAGCTGATCCGCTCCACCGATGACGAGAAGCAGCAGCAGCTCGCCAACCTCCACGCCTTCCAGGCCCGCAACGCGGACCGGGCGCCCGCGGCGCTGGAGCGCCTCAAAGCCGCCGCCCGGGACGGGGACAACCTCTTCGAGGCCCTGCTGGAGACCGTGAAGTCCTGCAGCCTCGGCCAGATCAGCACGGCGCTCTACGAAGTGGGCGGGCAGTACCGGCGGAACATGTAGACGCCAAAGGGCGCGCCTGCGCTCCGGCGGTGTCCCCCATCACATCCCGACCCCCACGGGGGCAGACCTCGGGTCCGGACCTACACTGGCTCCGGACTCCACCCAGACAAGGCCTCTGACATGCTTCTGCCTTCCCTCCGCGGTACGACCCTTTCCGGCCGTTCCGTTCGTTTTCCCCAGGACCTTCCGGAAACCCCCGTGGCCCTCATTTTCGGCTTCGCCCACGAGGCCCGTCACGATGTCGGCCATTGGAAGCGGGCCCTGGAGGCCCACGGCCTGCCCTTCCTCAGCCTGCCGGCCACCGTGGACGACGTGCCGGCCCGGGCCCTGGCGGGGGTCGCCGAGGCCATGAAGGCCCATGTGCCCGCCGAGGCCTGGGAGGGCATCATCCAGATCCACCACGGCGGCGGTGCCCTCGCCGAGGCCATGGGCTGGCCCCACGATCCCCACGCCAAGGTGCTCGTCACCGACCGGGGCGGCCTCATCCACGCCTCCCACGGAAACGGCGCGTTCCAGGAGGAGGCGCTGGAGGTCGTGCGCCACGCCTTGACCCACGGGAGCCTGCACTCCACGCCGGAGACATGAATCGGGAGGGCTCAGTCCTCCTGCCAGCGGAACTTCCACACGGCCACGGCCCCGAACACCGCCGCGAAGCCCAGCAGCACCAGGATGGCGGGCAGGGCGTCCAGGAAACCGAGTCCGCGCCAGGTCATGGCGTCGAGGCCGTCCACGGCCCAACGGGTGGGCACCAGCAGCGTGGCCTTCTGCAGCCACCCGGGAAACACGAAGGCCGGGATCCAGGCGCCGCCCAGCATGACCATCAGCAGGGTCACGAAGATCGCCAGGCCCCGCGCGGCCTCCGGCGTGCGGCCCAGGGCCGCGATGAGCAGGCCGTAGGCGCCGGTCATGAAGGCGAAGGCGAGGCAGACGCCCGCGAATCCCGCGAAGCTGCCCAGCACCTGCACCTTGAAGACGAGCCGCGCGAAGGCGAAGATCACGGCGAGGATGATGAGGGCGATGGCCGCGGCGCTGGCGGCCCGTGAGCCCAGCAGGGTGGACCGGGAGAGGGGGGCGGCCCGCAGGCGCTTCCACAGTCCCGTCTGGCGCAGCAGCAGGATGGAGATGCCCGCCTCGATGCCCATGAACAGGATGAACTGCACGCCCATCCCGGCGAAGGCATGGGCGAAGCCGTTGTATTCGATCTTGTCGCCGCTGGTGACGGCGCTCTCCAGCATCGCGAAGGGCATGCTCATGCCCCCGCCACCGCCCGTGCCGCCGGGCTTCGCCGTGGACTGGCTGGCCTGGAAACGGTCCAGGCTCCCCAGCAGATCCTTGAGGGCCACGCGCTCGCCCGCGGGCAGATCCTTCGTCGTTTCCAGCTCCTTGAGGGTATCCCGACGCACCACCCGGCCCGTCTCGCCGTTGAAGACTTCGGCGCTCACCACCTCCATGGCGTGCTGGGTGAGCAGGCCCTTCACCATGCCCAGCTCCGCCGTGTGGGAAGGATCGTAGAGCACGCCGATCTCGGGCTTGAGGCCGCCCCGGAAGAAGGCCCGGGCCGCGTCCTCGCCGAAGCCCTTCGGAACCACCACGGCCACGGTGGCCTTGCCCTTGCGCACGCGCTCCCGGGCCGCGTCCAGGTTCTCGGCCTTGAGGTCCAGACCCTTGTCGGCGGCGAGGGCGGCGAGGAGCTTCTTCGAGACGGCGCTGCCGTCCAGGTCCACCGCCGCTGCGGGCACCTTGGCGGCGTCGCCCTTGGAGCTGCCGCTGAAAAGGAAGCCGAAGAAGGAAGCGATGAGGATGGGCGCCGCGAAGCTCATGAGCACGGCGCGCTTGTCGCTGAAGAAGAGCTTCAGGTCCTTGCGGAAGAGGGCGTAGAAGGCGGTCGGGTTCATGCGTCCCTCAGGGAGCGGCCGGTCAGGTTGAGGAAGACGGCCTCGAGGGTGGCGCGCTCGCTGGCCAAGTGCAGGACCGGCACGCCCCGGGCGGCGAGCCAGGCGAGGACCGCCGCGGAGCCCATGGCGAGGTTGTCCACGCCCACGGCCAGGCGGCCCGCGCGCAGCTCCGCGCTGGCCACGCCCGCCACGCAGCGGAGCCCTTCGCACAGCGGCGCCCCGTCGCCCTCGATCTCCACCTCCAGCAGGTTCGCCGCAGGGAGCTCCGCATAGAGGGACTGGAGGGTGCCGTCCTTCAGTACGCGGCCGTGGTCCACGATCACGAGGCGGTCGCAGAGGCGCTCGGCCTCCTCCATGTAGTGGGTGGTGTAGATCAGGGTCAGCCCGCGCTGCTTGAGCGCCTCCAGGTTGTCGAAGATGGCGTTGCGGCTCTGGGGGTCCACGCCCACGGTGGGTTCGTCGAGGATCAGGAGCTTCGGGTCGTGCAGCAGGGCCGCGGCCAGGTTGAGGCGGCGCTTCATGCCGCCGCTGTAGGCCTCCACGGCGTCCTTCTGGCGGTCCGCCAGGCCCACGAGTCCCAGGGCCATGTCCACGGCCCGGTCCAGTTCCGCGCCCTTCAATCCGTAGAGAGCGCCGAAGAGGGCGAGGTTCTCCCGTCCCCCCAGCTTCTCGAAGAGGGCCAGGTCCTGGGGGACGAAGCCGATGGCGCGCTTCACGGGATCCGTGTCCGACGCGATGGCACGCCCCTCCAGCCGGATCTCGCCGGAGTCGGGGGTCAGCAGGCCCGCGATCATGGAGACGATGGTGGTCTTGCCGGCGCCGTTGGGGCCCAGCAGCCCCACGGTCTCGCCGGCCTGGATGGCGAAGGAGACGCCGTCCACCGCCTGGACGGCGCCGAAGCGCTTCTTCAGGTTCTGGGCTTGGAACATGGGGCCTCGGGGAAGAAACCAGCTTGGCCCGGGGGCCGCCGCCCCGCCACCCCGCTTCCCACCAGGGGCCGGAAAGAACGGACGAACCGCGGCCCTCGGGAATGCGGCAGGGGCCCCGATCCCGAGGCCCCTGCCGGTCCTGCGCGCGGACTACGGCTTCGTCCGGACTACTTTTTGGTCCGGGCTTCCAGGGCCTCGAGCTCGGCCTGGATGCGGGCGAGGGCGGCCTTGGTCTCCGGGTCGTCGGCGTCCTTGGCGAGACTGCCCGCCAGTCCCTTCATGGCCTTCATGCGGGCCTTCTGGCCGGCCTCCTTGCCCCCTTCGACATCAAAGGTGAAGCCTTCACCAGCGCCGCTGCGGACCACGAAGGTCTTTCTCCGGCCATCGCCCTTCTCCGTGTGCCGCTGCTCCAGCTCCGACTTCAACTCGGGGTGCAGCCGGTGGACCTCCTTCATCTCGATGCGGATCTTGTCCCCCATCTCCTTGCCCAGGACCTCCATCCGCTTTTCGAACTCGGGCCCCGGCGTGAAGTCCCCGGGCTCGAAATCGAAGTCGAAGTCCATGTCCATGTCCGCGCCGTCCCCGCCGTGCTTGAGCTTCAGAACGTGGGCTTCATCGCCGGGCTCCCCGCCCTTCTTCTTCACGATGATGACGCGCTGGTGGCCCTCACCGTCCTTGGAGGTCACGACAGAACCGTTCTCGCCCACCACCACCTTGGCGCCATGGTCGGCATGGATGCGCACGTTCTCCGGGAGCCTGCCCGCGGCCCAGGTCCGCACGTCGCCGGTGATGGGTTCGTTCCTTCCGTTGACGGTGTAGGACTCGGTGTAGGCCCCTTCCTTGTTGCGTTCGGCGCTGAAGACTTTGTCCTTCTCCGTGATGCGGATGCTGGAGCCCGGGGTCATGCGGCTGAAGTCCTTGCGGATGTCCTCCAGCTTCGCGTCCCCCTGCAGCTTGAGGCGCAGCTTGGCGCCGTTCCCCTCCTTGGCGCCGTCCGTCATGACCACGACCTTGTGCACCCGTTTCTGTTCGGCTGGCTTCGCATCCTCCTTCGCCCGGGGCGCGGATTCCTTGGGGGCAGGAGAGACGGTCGCAGCACCGAGAAGGCCGGCGGCCAGGAGGCCGAGCACGGCGGCCCGGGGCGCCAGGGGCGCGGCGGTGGGCGCCGGGGCCAGGATGCGGCGGACCCGCTGGATGAGGGAGCCGCCATCGGCGGCGGGGGCGTGGGTGGGGTTGAGGCGGGTGCGGGTGTCCATGCGGAATTCCTCCAATAGGGACAGGGTTCGGGCGTAGGCGACGGCGTCGCCGGTGAGTCGGATGGCCGTGTCGTCGCAGGCGTTTTCGCGCTCCTGGCGGATCACGGCGCTGACCCACCACACGGCGGGGTGGTAGAAGAGCAGGGTTTCGGCGCAGGACTGCAGCAGGTTCACCAGGTAGTCCTGGCGGCGCACGTGGGCCAGCTCGTGCAGCAGGATCGCCTCCAGGGCCAGGGGCTCCAGGCCCGCGAGGACCGCCGGCGGGATGAGGATGACCGGACGGATCCAGCCCAGGGCCACGGGGGATTCGATGCGGTCGCAGACCAGGAGCAGCACGTCCCGGGCGAGGCCGATGCGCCGGGCCAGGACCCGCAGCAGGGTCTGCCATTCGTCCGCGGCGCGGCTGGCCTTGCCGTGGCGCAGGCGCTGCATCCACACCCAGCCGCCGAGGAGACGCAGGGACAGCAGGACCACGCCGGCGGCCCAGACCCCGAGGATCCACGGCAGGGCGGGCTGGAGGCGGGCGGTCAGGGCAGGCGTCGCGGGTGCGGCCGGTTCAAGCTCCAGTTGAGCACTCCGGGCGGCGGGCACGGCCTGCGCAGCAATGGGAAGCGGCGCCAGGCGGCGCAGCAGGACGCCGGTCGCCACCGGCGCCGCCACCATGGCCGCCAGCCCCAGGCAGGTCACGGCGTAGCGGGCTTCCGGGGCGGCGCCCTTCAGCAGACGTAGCGCGAGCCACGCGAGGCCGCCCAGCAGGCAGCCCTGCCACAGGAAATGGAGCAGGCTCCAGGCGAGGAGTTCAAGCGCGCCCATGCTTCACCTCCAGCAGCTTCCGGATTTCCGCCAGTTCTTCCTGGGTCGCCTTCTTCGAGGCCAGGGCGTGCATCACCAGCTTCATAGCCGAGCCTCCGAAGGCCCGCTCCATCAGGTCGTCCACCAGATGGGCCTGGGTCAGTTCCGCCGCCTCGCCCGCCCGGTACACATGGGTGCGCTCCGTCTCGTCCCGGTCCACCAGCCCCTTCTCCTGCATGATCTGCAGCATCTTGAGGACGGTGGTGTAGCCCAGGTCCCGCTCGGCGCTCAGCACCTCGAAGACCTGCCGCACCGTGGAAGGCCCCCGGTCCCAGAGGACCGCCAGGATGCTCAGCTCGCCTTCGGTGGGCTTGGGGATCGGCTTGGAAGCACTCATGGGGACCTCTGAAATGTGGCTACGAAACAATGTGTACGATGTTTATCGTAGGTTTCAACGAAAATTCTCGTAATTTTTAATTGTTGTATATAATCATATGCGTTTTTGGACTAGGCGTCGGAGTCCCCATGAGTCCGGGGCCAAACAAACTGTCCAATTGACCTACCCATCTGTCCAAATGACACATGAGCTGACAACTGAAGCCTTCGGGGCAGTTAGAAAGGGATGCTGCGTGGACCCGAATCCGAACTCATCAGGACGGCGATGCTCAAGGACCCATCCAAGGCGGTCCAGCAAACGGTCAGGAAGGTCCTGGATCAGTGGTCGAAGGAAGGGCCCATCGCAAAGAACACCAAACTGGCCCTTCGGCATGGGCCGAAGGGTACCCGGGCAACCCGGGATGGCTTCCTGGCAGGTGGACGCGGTTCACTGAAGGTGTGGGAGGACTTTGTGTCCCGTCCCTGACCATGGATGGTGTCCCTTCTGTCGATTCGGCCCAGGGCCCTGCCGTCGTGGTGACTTCCCACAAGGGAGCGTCGATTGCATTGCTGCCCTTCGGGCCGGCCCATTGGATCAAGCTCGACCACGTGTCAGATGGGGAAGAACTCCCGAGAATGGGCTATTCCCTCCTCACCATCCAGGAAGTAGCTAACTGGTTGAAAGCTTCTCCTCTTCGTCGGATCCGCAAGTGCCAGAAGATTCTTCATAGGTACGCGTGGGATTGAACCATTTGGAATGATCAATATGGTGTTCTCATGCGGCTTAGCCAAGTTCTTTGCCAGAATACGGAACTTGTGAAGATCAGGTCGAAATTCTCTTCAAGTTGAGACTACCCTACGAGGCGAAATTCGATGGGGTGTTACCTCATTCAGGGCTGACTGAGTAACGAGGAAAACGTAGGGGGATTTTCATGAAACGTAACTCGCTCCAACCTTACCTGAGGAGGGTTGTTAACCTCTTGTTCGGGTGGATGCTGCTCTACTCATACACCACTGCAATCGCAGGTGAGGTAACCATTTACCGAGGCCGGCCTAAGGGTGGCGCCAGCGGTTGGTTCATTCGGTTTGAGGTCTATGTGGATGGAAAGCTCATAGGGGGGTTTCGCCAGTTTGATTCCGCGAAGATAACGTTGCAGCCGGGTAAACATCTCTTCCGTCTGCGGGATGATCCTGATTCTGTTTGGATGTTTCAGGTTACAGGGGATCACATCATTCGCTTCAGTCCCGGCCAATCTCAAGCAGAGTGGTCGGAGGTGGATCCAAATTTGGATCCAATGATTGCCTCAGAGCTCACTCAAACGAAAGCGCTCGCCTCACCCACTCCTGACGATAGTCATAAGACAGAGAGGTGACTCCTCAGCGGTCGGCCCATTCCCTCACTCGGGGCTAATAGAACATATGTGGCCGCTACACCCTCACCGTTAGTACCGATACCCTTGCCAAGGCCTTCGACTTGGCACCGATCGGGTTCAGGATGGAGCGTCATTGGAACATCGCTCCAGGCCAGCACGTCATCGTCATCCGGCCCGAGAAGGACCGGCGCGCGGCTGACTTGGCGAGGTGGTGGCTGGTACCGTCCCGGTTGAAGGATCCCCTCCACGGCTCACGACCCATCAATGCTCGTGCTGAGACTGTCGCGAAGAAACCTTCCTTCCGCGCCGCCCTTCGACACAAGCGGTGCCTGGTACCTGCCTCCGGGTTCTATGAATGGCGCAAGGAGGGGGGCTAGAAGCAGCCCTACTACGTCCACCCCGTAGGTGAGGAGCTCTTGGCGTTTGCCGGTCTCCCGGAGGATTGGTAGGGACCTAAAAGGGGAGCCTAAGACCACCTGCATCCTGACCACCTCACCCAACGCATTGATGGCGGGGCTGCACGACCCGATGCCCGTCATCCTTTAAAAAGAGGTTTGGCCAATCTGGTTAGATTGTGAATAAATGCGAGGTCTGTCCTGGACCTTCTAGTTCCATGCCCATCTGAGCTCATGGCCGCCCGTCCCGTAGCCCCTGCGGACGGCAATGTGGCGAATGACGGGCAGGAGTTGATCCTTGCAATCCAGGCCCCACAAAGCCCGATCTTGCGTGATGGCTGGATCGACGGGTCCTGCAACTCCAAACAGTCCGTAAACTAATTTCCACCAAAAAGAACGCTAGCAATCGCAATTGCTCAAGCGTTCCAGGCCTCCGACTATTCGTGGGTCAGAAATAAGGAAGAGGTCTCTCTGATTCCCAGCACCGGCCTCAGGGACGTCTCAATTCTGGACAGAGTCCTGAATCGAGACGTCAAGTTTGCATGGAGTCGGTGGACATGTCCTCGGGCACGGCTAGTAACAGTGAGTAGTCTCCCCCCCTAGCAAGTGATTCCACGATGGATGGGCAGTCCAGACACAATCGTGAGTGCAAGAACTACGCATAGAAGGGTGCAATATTACTGGATGGCACGGAACTGGTTGACTCCCTTTACCCGTTAATATTGGAGGCCGGCATGAGTGTCTTTAGTTACTTCCCCATCCTTCGATGGAAGCAAGGGGAGCAGCACGCGGTTCGCAATCTCGCCTCAGGTGATCGAACGAAGATGCTTCCCCTGGTTGAAGTTCAATTCCTTGAACCAGGCTCAGCTCAACCAAAGCTCAAGGCAACTCTGCAAAAGGCGCAGGCCTCCGGCGCCCCAATTGGCATCGACATTGGTGAGGCCTACAACAGCCGTGTGCCATTGCACGACTTCGCGAACCTCTCCCTAGGATTTCAGACCGCCGGTCTTCAAGCTTGGCCCGTAGTGCGAGGAGCAGATGCACTCTTCGATATACCTGGTCTGACTCATTTTAAAGGCCAGCCTGGGTTGGTCCTTCGAATCCTGCCGAACGAGATACGGCTTGCGACTGTCATGACCTTGCTGCCAGCCATCCGGAAAGCATGCGGCAAGAACACCCTTGTCTATGTGGTGATCGACCTGGATTCGATTGGTGAGATCGACCTTCAAGCCCTTGCCGGAATGGCTGAACCATTCGTAAAGGACATTCTCGCGAGTGGCTTGGTGAAGCAGGTCGCTGTCGTAGGAGGTTCCTTCCCCTACTCGCTGATGGGGCTACCTGTAGGTGCTGGGACCATGCTGGAGAGAAAAGAACTCGAGGTGTGGAAAAAGGTCCGAGCGCTCCCCGGTTGCACTGAGGTTGCCTTTGGTGACTATGCCGTCACCAATCCGAAGCCTCTTGCAGATCTCGACCCAAGAACCATTAATCCAGCCGCGGCCATTCGATACACGCAAAAGAATCACTGGTGGTTGCTTAGAGGGTCAGGCATTAGATCGAAGCGGGCTGGCGGGATGAAGCAATACAACAGCCTTTGCCAGCTTCTAATCGCTAACGCGAACTATTCAGGGAAGACCTTCAGTTTTGGAGACACGAGATACGACTTTCACGCAAACACGCCAGCAAAAACGGGAAATCTAATGACCTGGCGAAGGGATGCAACCAGCCACCATTTGGTATACACGGTCCGGCAGCTGTTAGCTGGCCAGGTGTGAGCGCGGTCGTAAAGACTGACGACTCTGCAATGCCGAGATTACTTCTTCACGAATCCGGTCAAAGGGGACAGCCATTGCAATCGCCTGATAGATTGCGCTCCTTGCTGCCTTCGCCTTCACTACTGGGCCGCTCTGGGACATGAGGAAACCATAAGCTTCATCACGCCACAGGAGGGCGGCAAGGCTTTCCGGGTCTTGCCTGTCATGGCTTACTGCAGCACGGTACTGGTGCAAGACCACTACACCATCGTCGTCAGCAGCTGCAATCAGGATCCCCCACCATCTTGGCAGCAGAGCCTCAACGTGGTTCACGAAGGTAATTGTCGTGACGATTGTCAGTGCGTCAAAAACCCGATGGTAGGTGTGCATCTGGCGAGCGAGTCTGTCGAGAGTGTCGAAATCACTCTTGATCTCAAAACCCAACAAGCGATCAGAAGCCAGGGCAATATCAACCCGAGCAGCGCCATGCTCGACGCCGAGCTCTTCGATTAGGACATCATCTCCTCCGAGGCCCTTGCTTAGCCAAGAGACGAGCGCGTCACGGATGGACCGCTCGCTCAGCAGTGATGGGGATTGTGCCATAGCTAAATCATGCCATACACTATCCATCTATGCATATTCGGAAACAGCTCACGGATCAGCGGGTGGAGAGCATCCGCCAAGCCCTGTTAAGAAAAATGAGTGCAACTGGGGACAATCAGATGCTCGTATCGAAGCATACCGGAGTGCCCCAGAGCACCATAAGCCGTTTCCTTGCAGGTAGGGGGAAGAGAGTCTCGAAAAATGTTCTCGAATTATGCAAATATGCTGATTATGATCCCTCCAGCAAGCTCCCAGACGGGCTGGAGGAGCGTCGGCTGTCCCACGCGCTTCGATGCGCCATCGGCGATAGTCCTGCCGCCGCTGCGATCCTCACCCGAATCGTGGAATCCTTGACCCCTCTGCTCCGCACCTATCAATCAGACTAGGCCAGACGCCCTTGAGGAGCCTCCAATGACCGCCCCTGCGCTCTCCGAAGTTTACAAGGGGCTCAAGGAGATCGGCCTCTCCAAGAGCCAGGTTCGGGCAATTCTTCCCGATTGGTGGGGGCCAGAAATAGCTGCCTCTGATGCAGGCCTATGGGAAACGGCGGTCCTTCTTGGACGGCGCCTTAGTCTCGAGGCTGGCCCTCTGGTTTCGGGAAGGATCGAACCCAGCCCGAGTGTCTCCCGACCTCACTTCAAGCACACAGCCAGAGTCTCACCCGGCCAACTTCGTCCCGCGTCGATGATTGCATCTGCACTGGCACGAGCCGTCCTCGGAGCCGTGCCCCCCGGGGCAGCCGTAGGCAGACCCACCGCCAAAGAGCTGAGGGATGGCCTTCTGGAAATCCCGGGCAGTCGGATCGACTTCGATGCCCTTCTGGATTTTGCTTGGGGTGTGGGAATCCCTGTGATTCCCCTTCCCCACCTCCCAACAGGTGTTCGGAAAATGGACGCTGCAGCGATCAAGATTGACGGCCGTCCGGTCATAATTCTGGCCCTCCGGAACAATTCGAAGGCCTGGCTCAGCTTCCTTCTGGCGCATGAGCTGGGCCATATTTGCCTGGGTCATGTCCCAAACAATGGGGCAATTTTTGAAGGCTCTCTGGCGGACACCACTGAGTTCGATGCCGAGTCACAACTGGACCAACAGGAAAGGGACGCGAATGCATTCGCCCTTGATCTCTTGGGGGGGAGCCAAGCAGAACAAGAGATCGCCAGATGGAGCCACTCCATGTCTGCAGTGGAGCTCGCGGCAAGGGCGACGGAGAAGGCTCCCGGCATCAGAACAGCTCCAGGTCATCTAATTCTGCGCCACGGCTTCCTGACGCATAGCTGGGTTGAGGCGCGTCTTGCCTTGAGGTTTCTGACAGACGACTTCGACGCTCAAGCCGATCTGATTACCCGGATGAACCAGGAGCTCAACACGACCTCCCTGTCCGACGATCTTCAGGAATACATAGAGCAAATCATTGGAGTGGCTCCAGGAAGTTGAGGCCACCCTTGCTTCGGGTCTTTGCAGATAACGATGTGCTGCTTGATGCGGCGCACTGGGGTTTTCTGGACTACCTCCCGAGCCTAACTGGAGCCGCTTGGCAGGACACAACGGTACCCGAGAGTCTTCGCCATCGGACTCGCAAGAAAGACCCTAAGTTGTTCGCCCATCCAACCGTCGCTGGCTACCTATTGCCTCAGGTGGAACTCACTGCAGAGCATCCTGGAATCGACCTGAACACATTCCGTCGGTTAGAGGGTGAGAACGGGCTGGATGGCGGTGAGGTAATCCTGGTTGCGGGCTACACGCTGTGGGTCACTCAAGGCGAGGCCCTGTTCCTGACTGGGGACAAACGAGCCCTTCGTGCGTTGGCTCAGCCCCACCTTGCTGATATTGCGACACTGCTTCGAGGGAGAGTTTTGTGCAGGGAACACCTCCTCCGACATGTGCTGAACCAAGGGGGGATTGAAGCACTCATGGATGGAGTCAATTTGGCAAGGGGCCGAGACACTGCGACTGACTGTATTATCCCCTCTCATGGGAAGGCTTCTGAAAGTTCGGTCAGGGATGGGTTAGATTCCTACCTTCGTGCTCTGGCGCGCGAGACGAACGGTTTGGTCACTCTTTGATCGGCCCGTTGGAAGTGTCGGGAGCTCGACCTGGACCTCTGAAACACTTCCATCCCATTTGTCCGACGGCCTTTCCGACCCTTGCTGATTGATTGGTCAGCGCTCTTCAACTGACCAATCAATCTGGAACCAGCCCCGACACAGTCTTTGTCAGGTCGTTTGGTCAAAAGGACGGATTGAATGGCCCCAGACGCCAGTGCCCATTCACCCGACATGGGAGCAGGCGAATCCCCATCCGCTCCGCATCCGGCAAGGCTTCGCGTGGCGCCCGGACAGGCCGGACCTCCCTTCAGCCCTTCAGCAAGGCCGCGATCTCGTCCGAACTGGCCACCCGGCCCTGGAACTTGAGGTGTCCGTCCACCGCGAGGGCCGGGGTGCTGAGGATGCCCCGGGCGGCCATGACGGCGTGGTCCGAGACCTTCACCACCTGGTGGTCCCCGCCCGCCTGTTCCGCGGCGTGGCGGGCGTGTCTTTCGAGGGTCTGGCACTTGGCGCAGCCGGGGCCGAAGACTTCGATGAGCATGGGAGCTCCTAGAGGATCGCGTTGAACAGGTAGCCCACGAGCACGATGCCAAGGGCGACGACGGCCACGAAGGCCGCGATGAGTCTGGGACGCATGACTTTCCGCAGGATCACCAGCTCCGGCAGGGAGAGCCCGATGACCGACATCATGAAGGCGAGGGTGGAACCTAGCGCCGCGCCCTTGCCCAGCAGCGCTTCGACGATGGGCAGCACGCCCGCCGCGTTCGAATAGAGCGGGACGCCCACCAGCACCGCCAACGGCACGCTGTACCAGGCCCGCGTGCCCAGCAGGCCGGCCATGAGGCTTTCGGGCACATAGCCGTGGATGAAGGCGCCGACGCAGATGCCCGCCAGGATGTAGGGCCAGACCTTTCCGACGATCTCCCGCACGCCCTGGACGGCCAGGTCGATCCGCAGGGGCAGGGTCAGCCGCTCCTCTTCGACGGTTCCCGAGGCGGGTGCCTGCAGCGCCTCCTGCACCCAACGCTCCAGGTGCTGCTCCAGCCTCATCCGGCCCAGCACGAGCCCGGAGAGGAAGGCGATGGCCAATCCAGTCCCCGCGTACAGGAGCGCGATCCTCCAGCCGAACATGGCGAAGAGCATCCCCAGCGCCACCTCGTTGATCATGGGGGCCGCCACCAGGAAGCTGAAGGTCACCCCCAGGGGCACACCGGCCCGCAGGAAGCCGATGAAGAGCGGCACCGCGGAGCAGGAGCAGAAGGGCGTGAGGATCCCGAACAGCGCCGCCAGCCCGTTGCCCACGCCGGCCCGGCGCCGGGAGAGCGCGTCGCGCACCCTGGCCGGGCTCACGAAGGACTGGAGGAAGGTCACGATGAAGACCACCAGCGTGAGGAGCAGCAGGACCTTCGGCGTGTCGTAGAAGAGGAAGGCCACCGCCGCGCCCAGATGCGACTCAGGGGCGAGGCCCAGCAGTCCGAAGGCCAGCAGCTCCGACAGGCGCTGGAGCACGGCGTAGAGCCCCACCCAGAGCGGCAGCGCCAGCAGGAGCCAGCCGCCCCGCCGCAGGAAGGAGCGTGGCGCCGGCGCCTGGGCCGGGGCGAGGACGGAGCCTTCAGGCACGGTGGGCTCCGCGCTTGGCGGTCCTGGGCGCGCCCTTCGGGCAGGGGATCGGCAAGGGCAGTTGCTGCACCGTGTCGGCCCTGGACCGGTCGGCCTGGACGATCGTCAGGCCTGCCGCCTCCGCCAGCACGGCCTTCTGGAGCCGCGAAGCGGCCTTCCCGCGGAGGAGGGAGACGAAGACCCAGCGGCCTTCCTTCCGCTCCTGGACGAAGCCCGCCTGGCGCAGGTCGCGGAGGGCCTCGGACACCGAGGACTGGGCGACCTGGAGGGTCTCCGCCACCTGACACACGCACAGCTCCCCCGAGCCCAGCAGCGCCAGGACGCGAAGCCGCAGGGGGTGGGACAGGGCCTTGAGCCGGTCCACCAAGGTGCGGAGTTCCTGGTCCATGGAAAGCGCCTCCCATCCCCGCGGCGCCGCGCTCCGGCATCACCGGACCAGGGCCACACGGCGCGGGACCCGTTCTCGGCAGCGTCCCCGTAGACCCATCATGGGCCGCTTCATTTCGGGATATTCCGAATTGAGGAATCGATCACAGGCTGGACGACCCCTCAGGCCCAGCGGAACCGCTTCACCGCCAGCCCGAAGCACAGGGCCGCCCACACGGCCACGACGACCAGGCCGACGGCGTGGCCCGCCAGGCCGTCCCCGTCGTTGAACACGGCCCGCAGGGCCTTCAGGAAGGGCGAAAGGGGCAGGACGATGACCGCCTGCTGCAGCCACTTCGGCGCGGCGTCGAGGGTGAAGTAGACGCCGCTGAGGAACATCATGGGGAAGAAGAGCAGGTTCGAGATCGCCGCATAGGTCTCGCTGGTCTCGGCGAAGCTGGAGAGGGCGAAGCCCATGGCCATGAAGCAGGCGGTGCCCAGCACCATCACCAGGGTGAGCAGCAGGTAGGAGCCCTCGTTGACGATGCCGAAGACGAAGCGGCCGATGAGGAGCAGGAAGACGGTCTGGATGAGGGTGACGGTGAGGCGGTGCAGGACCTGCCCCAGGAGGAAGATCCACTTGGGCAGGGGCGTCACCGCCAGGCGGCGGAACTTCCCCTTCTCCCGATAGCTCACATTCACCATGCCCACCGCGAAGAGGCCCATGCTCATGAGGTTCATGCCCAGCAGGCCCGGAAGGAGGAAGGCCGCGTAGTTGGCGGACTTGGCGTGGCCGGGGCTTTCCATGGAGACGGGGATGAGCGTGGGCATGGGCTGGCCCCGCAATTGGGACTGGGAGACGAGGAAGGCCTGCTGCACCACCTGGGCGGTCATCTGGCCCTGGGCCACGAGGTAGCTGTTCACCTTCATGCGGAAGCCCTCGGCGGTGGGCTCGACCTGCACGGCGGTCTCCCCCCGACTCCACCGGGCCTCCGCCTCCGCCGGCGACATGGGGAGCAGCCGGGTGGGGAACTGGGCCAGGGCCTTCAGCAGCGCTTCGTCCTTGGCCTGCGCCTGCGCCGGCTGCACCCACACCACGCTGAGCTTCGGTGTGTCCCCGCCCTTGAAGATCAGGCCGAAGCCCAGGAGCATCAGCACCGGGAACGCGAAGGTCCAGAACATGGCCGCCCGGTCGCGGGCGTAGAGCTTCCACTCCATGAGGAACTGGCGCCAGAGCAGCATGGGATCGACTCCTGAAAGGACTTGGGGGTTCGGATTCAATCCCGCAGGCTGCGGCCGGTCTTGTGGAGGAACACGTCCTCCAGCGTCGCCCGGCGCACGTGCACCTGCTGATAGGGGATGGCGGCGGCTTCGGCGGCCTCCAGCAGCCGGGGCAGCAGGGATTTGGGATCCGGCGTCGGGATCTCCCAGAGGTCGCCCCGCACTTCGACGGCGGCGCCGATCCGCGCGTCGAAGCCGTCCACCGCCGGGGCCGCGCCTTCGAAGCTCAGCTCCACGACGCTGGGGATGGCGAGCTGGGCGATGAGCTCGGCGGGGGTGCCGGTGGTGAGCACGCGGCCGTGGTCCATGATGGCGAGGCGGTCGCACAGGGCCTCCGCCTCGTCCATGTAGTGGGTCGTCAGGATGACCGTCCGGCCTTCGGCCTTGATGCGGCGCACCACCTCCCAGAGACTGCGCCGGGCCTGGGGATCCAGGCCCGTGGTGGGCTCGTCCAGGAAGACCAGCTCCGGGTCGTTCACCAGGGCCATGGCCAGGGCCAGACGCTGCATCTGCCCGCCGCTGAGGGTGATGTGGTAGGCGTCCGCCTTGTCCTTGAGCTGCACCAGCTCCAGCAGCTCGTCAGCGGTGCGGGATTTCGGGTAGTAGCCGCCGTAGAGGGTCAGGGCCTCCCGGGGCGTGATCTTGTTGAACAGCGAGGTGCTCTGCAGCTGCACGCCGATGCGGGACCGGATCTCGGTGCCGTGGCGCTTCCAGTCCAGCCCCAGCACCTCGATGGCCCCGGCGTCCGCCTCCGTCAGACCCTCGATGATCTCCAGCGTTGTGGTCTTGCCGGCGCCGTTGGGGCCCAGGAGACCGAAGACCTCGCCGCGCGCGACGTCCAGATCCACGCCCGCCACGGCGAGGACGCCGGGGTACTGCTTCTTCAAGCCGCGGACGCGGAGGGCCGGTTCCAGCATGGGGTTCGCCTCGTGTCCCCCCATGGTGCCAGGGACCCGCAGGTCAGGCGGCGCCTGGACCGCGGGTCCCTGGGGGGAACTACCAGCGAAAGGTGGCGGCGATCTGGACCGCGCCGGCGTTCCGGGTCACCGCCGGCGACTGGGCGGTGCTGTCGGCGAGGGTCACGCCCTGGGTGCCTTCATAGCGGGAGAAGGCATAGCGGGCTTCCACGCCGAACCAGCGGTTCACCTGGACGCCGAGGCCCACCGCGCCACCGACGGAGGTCTTCCGGTGGGTCGTCTCGGAGGTGTACCGGTCGTCGTCGGAATCATGGGTGCTGATGGCGACATTCCAGCGCTGGACGCCGACGCCGGCGAGGAGGTACACGCCCTGGTCGGCGCGGCCCTTCAGGTAGTAAAGGTAGTCGGCGCCGAGGCCGTAGCTCACGAGTTCCTTGTACTCCCGGGCATCGCTGCCCGGCAGGCGCGTCTCCTTCAGGTTGTACACGGTGAAGTCCGCCCGGGGGCGCACCGCGTGGCCCTGGCCCAGGTCGAAGGTGATCTGGAAGGCCGCGCCGAAGCCGACCTTGTCCTTCGTATCGGTCTTCAGATCGGAGGTGGGTAGGCTGACGGTGACGGCGCCACCGAACTTCGGGCGGTCAGCGGCCCGCAGGGGCTGGGCGCCGGCGGCGACGAGCAGGGCGGCGGCGAGGCCGAGGCGGAAAAAGGCGGGGGTGTGAAGGGTCTGGTTGGACATGTTGTCTCCTGGGTGTGGGCCGGGAATCGGCTTTCAACCAGGGAGACGGGGGCCGCTGGCCCCCCTTACGAACTTTTTCAGGAACCCGCCGCGGCCTTCCCGCAGCGGCAGTCCAGGCAGCCGTGGGCGGCGCAGGTGCGGCAGGTGCGCTCCACCTTTTCCCGCAGGGACTTGCGGGCCCGGTGCAGGCGCACGGTCATGGCATTGGCCGTCACGCCCTTCCGGGCGGCGAAGGCCCCGGGTGTCTCGCCGCCCAGATCCACCGCCTGGAGGACCTCGGCCTCCGTCTCCTTCAGGGTCGGCAGCAGGGCCTGGATGCAGGCGCAGGCGACCCGCTCCAGTTCGGGGTCGTCCACCAGCTCCTCCTCGCCACCGTGGCGCTCCAGGGCCCGCGCCTCCGCGTGGTGGGCGCGGATGTGGTCCACGAGGGCGTTGCGGAGCAGCTGGTAGAACCAGGCCACGGAACTTTCCGAATCCCGCGGGCGGGCCTGGGACTGGAGCACCTTCAGGAGGGAGGCCTGCACCAGGTCCTCCGCGGCCTCCCGGCTGCGCATCCGCGGGATCAGGAACCGCACGAACTGTTCCCGGGCCTGGAGCAGGTTCTGCACGGTTGCATCGATGGGGGCATGGCCCATGGGTCCCTCCTCGCCCGTCCTGGCTTGCAGCCCTGGATCATTCCATGACACCGCCGCCGGGAGGAACTGCAGGCGGTCCTCAGGGCCTGCGCAGCCGCAGCGAGTTCAGCACCACCGACAGGGAGCTCAGGCCCATGGCCGCGGCGCCGAACTTCGCGCCCCCGAGCTGTTCCAGGGTTCCCGTCATGGCGAGGGGGATGAGGAGCAGGTTGTAGCCCGCCGCCCAGACGAAGTTCTGCCGGATGATGGCCTGGGTGCGGCGGGCGAGGCCGAGGCCCACCCGCAGGGGCTCCAGGCCCGGACGCAGGAGGTTGAGCGGGGCGGCGGCCTGGGCGGCTTCGAGGCCGGCCATGGCGATGCCGGCGTCCGCCTGGGCGAGGGCGGCGGTATCGTTCACGCCGTCCCCGAGGAAGCCCACGATGCGGCCCTGGGCCTGCAGCTCGACCACCTTCGCCCGCTTACCTTCCGCGTCATGCCGCCGAGCCCCTGGTCAAGGCCGAGGGTCTGGGCCAGGCTCTCCGCCGCCTCGGGCCGGTCGCCGCTCCAGAGGTGCAGCCGCAGGCCCTGGGCCTTGAGTTCCCTCACCAGCTCCAGCGCTTCGGGCCGCAGCCCGTCCGCCAGGCGGAACAGGCCGACGAGCTGGCCGTCCTCCTGCAGCCCGACGAGGGTGCCCGCGGCATCCGGCCACGCGAAGTCCGTCCCAAGGAAGGCTTCATTGCCGAGCCGGTAGGCACGGCCGGCGAGGATCCCGCTGACGCCGCCGCCGGGGTGGGCCCGGAAGTCCTGGACGGGCTCGAGGACGAGGTGCCGGGCGGCTTCCCGGATGCCCAGGGCGAGGGGGTGTTCCGAATCCCGCTCCAGGGCCGCGGCCAGGGCGAGCAGGGCGTCCGGGGCGGCGCCTTGGAGCGCGCGGACCTCCTGCACGGCCGGCCGGCCCTCCGTGAGGGTGCCGGTCTTGTCGAAGGCGAGGTCCGTGAGGTTGGCCAGCTGGCCGAAGGCGTCCGCCTCCCGGACGAGCAGGCCGTGGCGCGCGGCGGTGCCCAGGGCGGTGGTGAGGGCCACCGGGGTGGCGAGGCCCAGGGCGCAGGGGCAGGCGATGAGGAGCAGGGTGACCGCCGGGCGCCAGGCTTCGGCGAGGAGGCCCGTGTGGAGGTACCAGCCCACGAAGGTGAGGAGGGAGAGCACGAGGATCACGGGCACGAAGACGCCGGACACCTTGTCCGCCAGGGCCTGCACCCGGGGCTTGGAAGTCTGGGCCTGGGCGACCTGGGCGGCGAGCTGGGCCAGCCAGCTGTGGGCGCCGACGGCCTGGACGGCCACCTCCAGGGCGCCGCCATGGACCGTGGCCCCGGCGAGGACGCGGTCCCCCGCCCGCTTGGGCACCGGCAATGGCTCGCCGGTGAGCTGGGCCTCGTCCACGTCGGCCTGGCCGGCGAGGACGGCCCCGTCCGCGGGGATCTTGGAGCCGGGCCGCACGCGGACCCGATCGCCGGGCAGCAGTTCCGGCACGGGAACCTCGAGGTCGGTGCCGTCCGGGGCGATGCGGAAGGCGGTGGCGGGGGCCAGCTTCAGCAGGGCCTTCAGGCTGTCGGCGGACTTGCCCTTGGCCTTCGCCTCCAGCCACTTGCCGAGAAGCAGGAAGGCCACCAGCATGCCGGCGGTCTCGAACGGCAGGTGGTGGGCGCCCGCCATGCCCTCGACCACGCCCGCGATCCACGCCGTACCGGCGCCCATGGCCACGAGGGTGTCCATGCTGGACTCGCCCTGGCTGAGCAGCCGGAGGGCGCGCTGGAAGAAGCCGAGGCCCGTGCCGAACACCACCAGCCCGGCGAGAACTCCCTGGATCCGCCAGTCGAGATGCAGCGCGACGCCGGGCAGCATCAGCGCCATCAGGGGCAGGGCCAGCAGCCACGCGGCGAGGGCCTTGAAGCCGAGGATCCGGGCTTCGGCGTTCTCGGGGCGGCTCCCGGTCTCCAGCACCAGGGTGTAGCCGCGGTCGGCGACGGCCTTGGCGAGGATTTCCGGGGTGACGGCGGGCCCGTAGGCCACGGTGGCTTCGTTCAGGGCCAGGTTCACGCTCACGGCCGCCACGCCGGGCACCGCCTTCAGGGCCTTCTCGATGCGGAAGACGCAGGAGGCGCAGGTCATGCCGTCGACTTGAAAGGTTTGGGATTCCATGGCTGGCTCCAGAGAAGGATCGCAGCCCGCGGGGGTTCCGTTGGCTTTCAGAATGCAGACGGGACCCGACCTGCGGCCTTACAGGAATTAATGGGAACGGGGTGACGCGGTGGGTCGGCCCTCAGGATCGCGGGGCAGGCTCGACAAGGGAAGCCGGATAGCCTTCCGCCTCCAGCGCCGTGAGGATGCCGGGAAGGTCTTCCACTGCGGCGCCCACGCGGACCTCCTTGTCCTTCAGGTTGACGTCGACCCCGGTCTGGCCGATCTCGGCCAAGGCCTTTCGGATGGTCATGGCGCAGTGCCCGCAGGTCATGGAGGGGACGGAGAGTACGAGGGGGTTGGACATGGGTTCTCCTTGTTTGAGCGAGGCCGCTTCGTGGACCTTCAGGAAGGGAGACGAAGGAGCCCTCCAGGTCTTACCGCCATTTTCAGATCCGGACCTTTTTACGTGGGTCACGACCTATGGGCCCCCGGGGAAGGCAGGCGCGCCCCCCGGGAGCCGCAGGTGCCGACCGCCCCAGAACCTAGGCCGACTGGGCCTCGAAGATCGCTTCAAAGGTGGAATGGTTGCGCTCGAAGGTGGCGAGGATGGCGGGGTCGAAGTGCTCAGGCCGGGTCCGGGCGTCGCCGCAGAGGATGATCTGCATCGCCACCCGGTGGCTGAAATCCTCCTTGTAGGGGCGCCTGCTCCGGAGGGCGTCATAGACGTCGCAGATGTTCATGATCCGCGCCGCCAGCGGGATGGCCTCGCCCGCCTTGCCGTTGGGGTAGCCGCTCCCGTCCCAGCGCTCGTGGTGGTTGAGGGCGATCTCCGCGCCCATCTGCAGGTAGGGCGACTTGCTGTCGCCCAGGATCTTCCAGCCGATCAGGGCGTGGCTCTTCATGATCTCCCACTCTTCCGGCGTGAAACCCTTCCGCTTGAGGAGGATGTCATCGGGAATGCCGATCTTGCCGATGTCGTGCATGGGGCTGCCGAAATAGATCAGGTCGATGAAGGACTCGTCCTGGCCCATGAGCCGGGCGAGCTCGCGGCTGTAGTAGCTGATGCGCTGCACGTGCACGCCCGTGTCCGAATCCCTGAACTCCGCGGCGCGGGTCATGGTGAAGATGGTTTCCAGGCTGCGCTCCTGGAGTTCGGCGGTCCGCTCCTTCACCCGCTGATCCAGCTGAAAGTTCTGTTCGCCGAGGGCCTTCTGCAGCAGGCGCACCTCCAGGATGTTGCGGACCCTCGCCAGCACCTCCGCCAGGTCGAAGGGCTTGCTGATGAAGTCCTTGGCCCCAGCCCGCAGGGCCTTCAGCTTGTGCCCCGGCTGGGCCGTGATCACCAGTACCGGCAGGTACCCTTCGCGCTCGATCTCCTCCAACCCCTGCATCACCTGGAAGCCATCCATCACCGGCATCTGCAGATCCAGCAGGATCAGGTCGTAATGGTTGTTGAGGTGCAGGTCGCAGACCTGCCCAGGATCCGTCGTGGCGGTGATGTCGTCGTAGCCCGCGCCACGAAGCATCCGCTCGAGCAGGGTGACGTTGGCGGCCAGATCGTCAACGATCAGGATCCTGGCCTGGAGGATCTTGGATTGCTCGATCATGGGAAGGCCCTTGTCGCCAGCGTTGCCATCAGGTGTGCTCCAGGGCCAGATCCAGCGCTTCCATGAACTCGGTCACCCGGATCGGCTTGGTGATGTAGCGGATGAAGCCAGCCTTCAAGCCCCGGTTGATGTCGGTCGGCATGGCGTTGGCGCTGAGGGCGATGACGGGGATGCGGGCGGTGGCGGGGTCGGCGCGCAGCAGTTTCAGGGCCTCGTAGCCATTGATGCCGGGAAGATTGATGTCCATCAGCACCACGTCCGGCAGGGTCGCCCGGGCGAGTTCGACGCCGCTGTTTCCGGTCGTGGCGGTCATGAGGCGGAGGTCGGGGTGCCGCGCGATGATCTGCTCCACCAGCTTCATGTTCGCCGGGTTGTCCTCCACGTAGAGCAGGGTGTGCTGACGCTTGCCGCGGTGCTGAATGGGCTGCGGGGTTTCCGGGAGTCCGTCCTCCTCCACGGCGAGGTGCGGCTCGGCGACCGGGATGAGGTCAAACCAGAACACCGTTCCGGTACCCACTTCGCTTTCAACGCCGATGACGCCACCCATCAGTTCCACCAGCCGCTTGGCCACCACGAGCCCGATGCCCGTACCCTCCTCTCCGCCCGCCTCCTGCCCGAGGCGGTTGAAGGCCTGGAAGAGCTGGGCGACCTGCTCCGGAGGCAGGCCAGGGCCGGTGTCGCGGATGCTGACGCGGACCCGGCCGGTCCCCACCTCCGCGCACTGCACTTCGACGGTGCCCTGCCTGGAGTTGTATTTGATCGCGTTGGAAAGCAGGTTGATGATGACCTGCTTCACCCGGGTGCGGTCCGCGTGGACAAAGAACGCGGCCTCGAATTTCGGGAAGGCCATGCGGATGCCCCGCTGCTGGGCCTGGGGCTCGATCATGCCCTGGCAGTCGAGGATGACTTCGGCCAGGGACACCGGTTCCCGGGAGAGGGGCACCTGCCCCGATTCCACCTTCGCCAGGTCGAGGATCTCGTCGATGAGCTTCAACAGGTGCCAGCCCGCCTGCAGGATCTGGGCGATGCTCTCCTTCTGCGAGAGGGTGGGGACAGGGACATCGGATTCCATGAGCTGCGCGAAGCCCAGGATGGCGTTGAGGGGGCTGCGCAGTTCGTGGCTCATGCTCGAAAGGAAATCCGACTTGGCGAGGTTGGCCTTCTCCGCCACGGAACGGGAGCTTTCCAGCTCGACGTTCTTCTCCTGCAGCACCTGGTCCAGCCGCTTCCGTTCGGTGATGTCCCGGGCGGCGGCGAACACGCCCTGGAGCCGCCGGTCCCGGTCGTAGAAAGTGGTGGCGTTGTAGGAGACCACCGTCTCCTTGCCGTCCCAGGCCCGGGCGGTGAGCTCGTAGTCGATGACCTTCTTCTCGCTGAGCACCAGCTTGATGCCCGCCTCGGCCCGGTCGGGGTCGGTGAAGTAGTTCTTGAAGGGCGCGCCGATCAGTTCATCGCGGGTGCAGCCGGTCAGCGCTTCCATCTGCTTGTTGACGTCGGTGATGATGCCGGCCGGGTCCGTCGTCATGATGGGATCCATGTTCGATTCGAAGAGCGAGCGCGTGTAGAACTGATGGTCGCGCAATCGCTGGTCCAGCAGCTTCTGCTCGGCCTCGACCTGCTTGCGGGCGGTGTTGTCCGTGCCGATGAGGAGATAGCCGATGATGGCGCCCTGATCGTCCCGCAACGCCGTCACCGACACGATGGCGGGGAAGCGGCTGCCATCCTTGCGGATGTAGGTCAGCTCGTAGATGTCCTCGATGCCCCGGGAAGCCTTGAACACCAGCGCCTCGAAGCCCGGCGTGATGGGCGTCCCCAATTCGTCGCTCAGGGCCTTGGCGCGGACGATCACTTCCTGGGGGTCCGAGATGTCCGCCGGCGTGATCTTGTTCATGACGTCGGCGGCGGTGTAGCCCAGCATGCGCTCGGCGCCCACGTTGAAGATCTGGATCACGCCCTTGGCGTCGGTGGCGATGCTCGAGAAGTTCGCGCTGTTGAAGATGGCGCTCTGGAGAGCGCCGGCCTTGAGGAGCGCCTCCTCGGCCTGCTTGCGGGCGGTGTTGTCGGTGCCGATGAGCAGGTAGCCGATGATCGCGTTCTCGTCGTCCCGCAGGGCGGTGACGGAGACGACCGCCGGGAAGCGGCTACCGTCCTTGCGGATGTAGGTCAGCTCGTAGATGTCCTCGATGCCCCTCGAGGCCTTGAACACCAGCGCCTCGAAGCCCGGCGTGATCGGTGTCCCCAGCTCGTCGCTCAGGGCCTTCGCCCTCGCGATCACCTCCTGGGGGTCCGAGATGTCCGCCGGCGTGATCTTGTTCAGCACGTCGGCGGCGGCGTAGCCCAGCATGCGCTCCGCGCCCACGTTGAAGATCTGGATCACGCCCTTGGCATCGGTGGCGATGCTCGAGAAGTTGGCGCTGTTGAAGATCGCGCTTTGGAGGGCGCCTGCCTTGAGCAGGGCCTCTTCCGCCTGCTGCCTGGCCGTGTTGTCCGTGCCGATGAGCAGATAGCCGATGATCGCGTTCTGGTCGTCCCGCAGCGCCGTCACCGACACGATGGCGGGAAAGCGGCTGCCGTCCTTGCGGATGTAGGTCAGCTCGTAGATGTCCTCGATGCCCCGGGAGGCCTTGAAGACCAGGGCCTCGAAGCCCGGCGTGATGGGTGTCCCCAATTCGTCGCTCAGGGCCTTGGCGCGGACGATCACTTCCTGGGGGTCCGAGATGTCCGCCGGCGTGATCTTGTTCAGCACGTCCGCGGCGGCGTAGCCCAGCATGCGCTCGGCGCCCACATTGAAGATCTGGATCACGCCCTTCTCGTCGGTCGCGATGCTCGAGAAGTTCGCGCTGTTGAAGATCGCGTTCTGCAGGGCGCCGGTCTTGAGCAGCGACTCCTGGCGGCGAAGCTCGCTGAGGCCCTCCGCCAGACCGA
>JADJVL010000027.1 GCA_016710635.1 Holophagaceae bacterium
TCTTCATCATGCGCCCGCGGAGGGCCCGGGTCACCTGCTGCCGGGGATGACCTCCAGTCGCTGATGTTGTGCTGCAGCGCGAAGTCGGCTCAATCTCTCACCGGGTCTCCTGGATTGTTGCCGATGAGGGAGCCCGCCAGGGTGCGCCGGCCCATGATGAGGGGAAGGCGGCCACCGGCGTGGGTCGGGGGCACGCCCACCACCATGGCGCCGTCCAGGCGGATGGCCAGGCTCGAGGTAGGCGTTGTAGTCGTGGGGGCGCGGAGACGGGTGTCGAGGATGAAGTCGAGTCCTGGCAGCGCCTAGAAGGTGGCGGGATCTTTGGTGAGGCCGAAACCGCTTTAGCGCCGAGGCGGCGGGCGTCGGCCTCATGGCGGCGGGAGTGCTCAGCATGTGACCTCGGCGCCCATGGCCGCCGCCAGCTTCACCCCGCCATGGCCCAGGGCCCCCGAGGCCCACCACGCCGACCTTGGAGCCCTTGCCCACCTTCCAGTGGCGCAGGGGCGGAGGAGGTGATGCCGGCGCAGAGCAGGGCGCGGCACCGGCGAGGTCGAGCATGGGAGAGCTTCAGGGCGAAGGCCTCGCCCAACATGTAGTCGGAGGCGTAGCCGCCAAGCTAGGCGTCTTCCGGTCCATCTCCCGTGCTGTTGTAGGAGAAGGCGGCGCCCTTTTCGCAGAACTGCTCCAGGATTCGGGCGCAGGGCGTGGTAGTGCGGCGGCTGGCTAGAGACGCCGACGCCGGCCCGAGTCGCCGACCTTGAACTTCGCCACCGCGGCCCCACGGCGGTGATGCGGCCACGATCTCGTGGCCCGGCACCATCGGGTGGTGGCGCGTTGCCACCTTCGTTGCGCACTTGGTGGATGTCCGAATGGCAGATGCGGCAGTAGGCGACCTCCAGCTGGACGTCCTGGGGCCGACGGCCGGCGCTCGAAGGACCAGGGCGCCAGGGGTCAGGTGGGGAGGTGACGGCATAGGGCTTTGGTGGTCATGCGGGGGCTCCGGGAGGTGCGGTCCCGGATTGTCCGGGTGGCCAGCGGCGCGGAAGCAGGCACTTTCCCGATGCGTGGACCGCGCCGGGCCCCGTCCCGCTCTCAGGTCGGGGCGCGATGCGCCCGGAGTCCTCTCGGATGCTGAGGCCTGAAAACTTGGACCGGTGTGTCTCGAGAAAGACCCGGACCGCTTCGGGGCGCGTCTTGCCATGTTCCCGAAGGGCCCAGCCGATGGCCTTGCGGATGAAGAAATCCTTTTCGGGGGCCAGCCGGAGGCAGTGCTCGAAGAGCTGGGCCTCGTCCGTGCGCTCCCGGCGCTTCTGGCAATGGGACAGCAGGGCCGCCCGGCGGATCCAGAGGCACTCGTCGCAGATCCAGCGCTCCATTTCGGGCTTCACCGCGCCCCGCTGCTCAGGAGCAGGCGCCCACGGAAAGCGGGCCGCTCGTCCACCGTGTCCCACCACGCGCCCTCGCGGATCAGCCGCTCGTAGCTGGGCGGGCGTCCAGGGTCCGGAAGGCCGGGAAGCGCTGATCGACCACCCGCGGCGCAGCGCGCCTCCGCCGGGGCAGGGCCCAGAAGGCCGCGACCTGGGCGAGACCGCGGCCGTGTCGCTTCGGCAGGTGGGAGAGGGCCAGCTCCTTTACTTGGCGGCGCATGGCCTCGGCACCCACACCGAAAAAAGGATCGGCGGTCTTCATGTAGGCCTGGGCGCCGGGGATGCGCGCGGGATCGCCGGCGGCTTCGAGGCGGCGGGCCAGTTCCCGGGCCAGGTTCTGGGCCTGGTTCTGGAGATGGTGCTGGACGTGATCCCGGGGCTTCACTGGCCGCGCCCCGCCTCCAGCAGGGCCTCGATGCGCTGCAGGCGCACGAGCATGCCTTCGCGGATCTCCTCCACCTTTTTCGTGAGGTGGGCGATCTCCAGCTCGGCCTTCACGTTGATCTCGTACTCCAGGTCGTCGCGGACTGGTCCTTGGCGGAATGCCGGTTCTGGGCCAGCAGCACGAAGATGCTGAGGAAGATGGCCTGCAGGCTGACGATCATGGTGAGCAGGCCGAAGGGGAAGGGATCGAAGCGCCAGACGCCGCTCACGTTCAGCCAGATCCAGCCGCCGAACCAGAGGGCGTTGAGGAAGAGGAAGCTCATGCTGCCACCAAAGGCGGCGATCCAGTCCGCGAGGCGGCCCACGAGGTGACCTGCTCCTCGATCTCCTCGTTGGCGTTCCGCGCCACCCGGGTGCGCAGGAGCAGGTCGGCCTTACCAGGCCGGCGCCGAGGGCGCCCATGTGGAGGGCGGATTCGGGCTCCTGGGACCAGCAGCAGCACGTCGGAGCGGTCCAGCTCCACCAGCGTGGTCTCCTCCACCGCCCGCGCCGAGGCCGAGCGCGGTCCCGCGTCCAGCATGGCCAGCTCGCCGAAGGTGTCGCCCGGTGGCAGTCCGGGAGACGATCTTCTGCCCTGCCCGGTCCGTCACGGGGATCTCGATCTCCCGGAGACCACGATGTACATGGCCTGCCCCGGATCCCCCGCCTTGAACAGGAACTCCCCCGCCGGCACCGTGCGCAGGTCCACCACGCCCGCCAGCAGCGCGCGCTCGTCCCGGCCGAGGGATTCGAAAAGGGGCAGGTCGGTGAGGAGGGACGCGGCGACGGGCATGGATGCTCCTGGCGGGTCGGATCAGGAACGCTACCGCAAGGCGGGGCGGTTCGCACGGGGCGGGAGAGCAAGGGCTGGGCTCGGGCTGCTTTTGCCATCCTCCACCGAGGCTTGATTCCGACCCAGCCTGACGCGCTATCGCTTGCTTGCGCTTGAGTCCGACGCGGCCAACTGCCGCCGCGCCGGACTCAAGCACCTCGTATGTTTCCCTTGCCTGCCTTCTCTGGGTGAAGGTACAGGCCTAACCGAGGCCGGGGGGATGGAGTGGTTCGAGCACACGGTCGCATGACTCCGATCAAAAGATTCGGCCCATCCCCCTTACGGCGCCTTGAAAGCTGGACTGCCATCCAGGGCTTCAGCCCGCATTCACGAGGAGGGTGTTCCAGGCGTCGGCGGCTTCCTGCCTGAAAGGAGGCAACGATGGATCCAATATGCGTGTGGCTCGGGATCGATGTGTCCAAAGCTACGATGGACGCAGCTCTGCCGAAGGGAGTGGGGTTTGCCAGGACCAAATTGCCCCGTGACCAGGCCGGAGCTCGGAAGCTCCTGGGCTGGGCCCACGAGCAGGCTGGCGAGGCGGGCTTGGCCTGCGTGATGGAGGCGACCGGTGGCTACTCCAAGCAGTTGGCGTGCTGGCTGCTCCAGGCCCAGGCAGACCTCCACGTGGCCATCGCCCAGCCCTTCCAGGTGAACCACTACACCAAAGCCCTGGGCCAGCGGAACAAGACGGATGCATTGGATGCGGTGGTCCTGGCACGATTCGGAGCGGCGTTTCAGCCCAGGGCCTTTCATCCCATGCCAGCTGCCTATGAACGGTTGAAAGCGTTGGAACGGGAGCGCGACGCCCTCGTCCGGACGGCAACGGCCATGGAAAACCGGCAGGAGATTGAGAGCGCTGACCGCACCGCGCAGCGGGTCCGTGTGCGCATGCTTCGCCATGCCCGCAAGGCCATCGAAGAGCTGGACGAGGCAATCCTCGTCCTGATCCGCTCCGAGGAAGCCCTGGCCAAGGACTACCGACGCCTCCAGACCATCCCCGGCGTCGGCCCAGTCCTCGCTGCCACGTTGATGGGTGAGCTCGGGGACCTCCGCGCTTTCGAGCACCCCAAGCAGTTGTCCCACTTCGTGGGGGTGGCGCCCGTGCTCCACACCAGCGGGACTTCCGTAGGCGCCCGTCCCCACATGAGCAAGCGGGGCAATGGCCGCGTGCGCCGAATGCTCTACATGGGCGCTCTGGCTGCCATCCGGACCGACACGCCGTTCAAGCGCACCTACCAACACCTCTGCCACGAGGGCAAGGCCCCCATGTCCGCCCTCGGGGCCATCATGCGTAAGCTCCTCATCGTCGCCCGCGGCGTCCTCGTCCACGACGAGGACTACAACCCCAACCGGGTCTCCACTCCGGTCGAGCCCGATTAGCTTTCCACGCCAGGCTTTCCCGCCATGGCAGCGCGATGAGGCCGCAGCCCGGGCAGGGCAAAGCGAAGCGGCCCCTGCGGCTTGCCCTGCCCGGGCGAGGACCTACACCCTACCGGTGCGGGAAAGCCGGAACCCTTGACGGGCGACACACCATCTTTTGAAGGTCAACTGCAAGGTCAAGGTCAACTGCAAGGTCAAGGTCAACGGCCAGGTAAACGGCAAACAGCCCATTGGTCCCGGCCGCCCTGAACCCGCAGAACCGCCGGGGTTTAGATACAGGCACCACTTCCAAGTGCGGATCGCGCTCTTTGCGATCCGTGCTTGGGAGCGGTGCTCGAGCTGATAGCGCGCGAGGTTGGTGACGATTTGTCCGGCGCGGGGGCAGGAAGCAAGGGCTGCGCTCAGGCTGCTTTTGCCATCCTCCACCGAGGGTTGATTCCGACCCAGCCTGACGCGCTATCGCTTGCTTGCGCTTGAGTCCGGCGCGGCCAACTGCCGCCGCGCCGGACTCAAGCACCTTTTGAAGGTCAACTTCAACTTCAACTTCAACTTCAAGGTCAAGGTTAAGGTCAACGGCCAAGTCTACGGCAAGGTCCACTTCAAGATCGACGTGAACTGGCAGTCCGGATTTCACGCCCCCACTTCCCGCCACGCCTCCGCCATCCGCTCGCAGGCGGCGTTCTGCTCGTCCACCGTGTGGGCGGCGAACCCCATGCAGACGAACGGCAACGGCTCGCGGTTGAAGGCGTAGAGTCGGCCGGGGTAGAAGACGACGCCTTTGGCGGCGCAACGGTCGACCCAGGCGTCGAGGGCTTCGGGCTTGCGGATCTGCACCCAGAGGGAGAGGCCTTCGTGGGACCTCGACGTACGCGAAGGCGCCGAGGTGGAGCTGGATGCGGTCGACCATGGTGGCGCGGCGCTCGTCGGCGACCTTGCGGATGCGGCGCAGGTGGCGGGCGATCTCGCCATCCCGGAAGAGCTCCTCCAGGGAGGCCTCCTGGAACAGGTTGCCGGGCCACTCGATCAATTGATGGTGCTTGGCCATGGCCTTCACGTCCGGCGCCGGGCCGGCGATGAAGCCCACCTGCAGTCCCGGCGCGAGGATCTGCTCCAGGGTGGCGAGGTAGAACACTAGGCCCTCCTCGTCCTCGCTGGCGAGGGCCAGGCTGGGCCGCGCCTCTCTGTGGAAGCCCAGGCTCAGGTCCGCCTCCAGGATGCGGGCCCCCTTCGCCTTCGCGAGGGCGAGGAGGCGCTTCCGGCGCTCCGGGCCCATGAAGGCGTGGGTCGGGTACTGGGGGTTGGCGGTGACGCAGACCAGCTTCACCGGCTCCCGGTCCATGAGCGCTTCGAGGGCGTCCAGGCTCATTCCTTCCCCGTCCACCGCCACCGGCATCAGCCGGGCGCCGGCGTTGCGGAAGGATTCCACCAGGCGGAAGGGCCCCGGATTCTCCACCACCACCGCGTCCCCCGGAGCGAAGAGGCCCAGGGTACAGAGGTGCAGGGTGTCCATGATCCCCCGGGTGAGCACCAGGTTGCCGGGCTCCAGGGCGATCCCGCGGAGCTCCCGCAGCAACTGGCAGAGGGAGGCGCGCAGATGGAGCAGGCCCCGGGGATCCCAGCCGGGCTGCAGGGCCTGCTGCTGCTGGAGCCGCAAGGCCCGGCCGTAGGCCCGGTGGATGGCGGCGGTGGGGGCGAGGCGCACGTCCGTCATGTCCGGCAGGAGCTGGAAGCCGCCCCGCTCCACCGCTGGAGGCTGGAAGAAGGTTCCGTGGAAGGCGAGGGGCTGGTCCAGGAACCCGAGTCCGCCGCCGCCACCGTGGAGGTGGGGCCGAGGTCCATGGGCAAGAGGTCGCTGACGAAGGTGCCGCTCGTCGGGCCCGTGCCACCCAGCCCTCCGCCGCCAGAATTCCCGGTAGGCCGCCAGGGTGGTGTTGCGGTTCGCCGAGCTGCCCTGACAGGGCCCGGGTGCCCGGCAGCGGATCCCCGGGGCGCAGCCGGCCCTTCCGGATGCCTTCCTGGACCGCGGCGGCGATCTGGAGGTAGAGCGTCGCCTCGCTGTTGCGGTCGAGGTCGATGGGAAGGTCCCAGGTGGCCATGGCGGCGGCGTCTCCAAGGGTGGAGTCCTCACCTTCCGTGGAGGCGGGCCGCCGGGTCAAGGGGGAGGCGACCCCGGCCTGTCCGGAATTTTTGGACCGGATCTTTCAGCGCGCCTTGGGGATGGCGAAGCACCAGGAACACCTCAAAGAAGGGAGTCGCCGATGGAATTCTCTCTTCCCAGAACTGAAGCGTGTTCAGCCCGCGGAACAGTCTCCACCTCGCGCAGGTCGGCGCGGTCCTCCAGCCATCAAGCGCGGCGGCGGGGGCGGCGGGGGCGGCGGCACCAACTCCGGCGGCACCGGCGGCACCTAATCCACCTCCGGCGAACACACCATCAACGTGGGCGACGTCGGCGACCGGCACCCAGAACCCAATGTCTTCTACCCGTCCCACCCTCACCGCGTCGCCCGGGGCACCACCGTGGCGTGGGTCTGGAAGAACGCCGGCCACGCCATGCAGATCCGGGGACAGCTGCCCCCCCGACAGCAAATTCTCCAGCAACGGGTCCAGTCCCCGGGCTACCAGATGACCCACACCTTCGACACCGCGGGGACCTACAACTACTGCACCACCCACTGCGGCCCGGTTCGCGAAGGGCCCTGTCATCGTGCAAAGTGACGGCGGAGAGCGGCGCTGGCGGGCAGCTCAGCCCGCCGGCGCCGTCGCGCATACGCCCGTCCATCAACCAGGCCTCCGCGGCCGC
>JADJVL010000028.1 GCA_016710635.1 Holophagaceae bacterium
AGCCTTAAAGGGCGGCGCCGGCCGGGGTTCGAACCAGGGTTCGCTTCGGCTCACCCGCGGCGCGCTGCGCACGGGCCTCCGCCGGCTTCTCCGCACCGGTTCCGACGCTCTCGCGTCTCCGCCTGGCCCTATCTGCGCGCAGATGCCGATCGCTGGTTCGAACCCAGCGCACTAAACAGGATCGGGTTCGAACCAGGGTTCGCTTCGCTCACCCCGCGGCGCTGCTGCGCACGGGCCTCCGGCTTCGCCGGACCGGTTCCGACGCTCTCGCGTCTCCGCCTGGCCCTATCTGCGCGCAGATGCCGATCGCTGGTTCGAACCCAGCGCACCAAACAGGATCGGGGCCGAAAAGCGGCCCCCCGATCCTGTTTGGTGCACCCGACTGGGTTCGAACCAGCGACCTTTGGCTTCGGAGGCCAACGCTCTATCCAGCTGAGCTACGGGTACGGCAGCCCACCATTGTGACGCGGCACCGGCCTGCGGGCAACTTGCGAGACTACCGGACGGGCTGGGCGGCGCGCCGGCGCACGGTGCCGTTGGCTTCGAGGGCGTAGGCCCGGATGCCCTTGGCGATGGAATCGGCCACCCGTCGCAGGAAGGCCGGGTCCTTCAGCCTGGCCTCCTCCTTGGGGTTGGAGATGAACGCGGTCTCCACGAGCACGGCGGGCATGGCGGCGCCCTTCAGCACGACGAAAGGGGCCTGCTTGACTCCGCGCTCCTTGATGCCGCCCAGCAGGTTGAGCTGGATCTGGATCTCCACCGCGAGCTTCTCGCTGTCCTGGAGGTAGGCCTTCTGGGCGAGGTCCTCCAGGATCGAGGCCACCACGCCATCGGCGTCCGCGGGCTTCTCCGGCTCAGGACCGTTTTCCGCGGCCACGATCTCCGCATCCGCGTTCCCCTCCCCCAGGGAGAGGAAATAGACCTCGGACCCTTTGGCGCCCCGGGCCCGGGAGGCGTTCAGGTGCAGGCTGACGAAGAGATCCGCCCCGGCCTCGTTGGCCAGCTTCGCCCGGTCCCAGAGCGGGATGAAGGTGTCATCGGGCCTGGTGAACACCGGCTCGTAGCCGAACTCCCTGAGCCGTTCCGCCAGCGCCAGCGCCAGCCGCAGCGCGACCTCCTTCTCGAGCAGGCCGCTCTTCCCTTTGGCCCCCCGGTCGTCCCCGCCGTGGCCAGCGTCCACGGCGATCTTCAGTCTCGAGGCCGGCCTGGCGGGCTGCGCCTGGGCGGATTCGCCGGCCGGGACTTGGGAAACCAGTGGCCAGGCCGCTAGGCTGAGAAGCGGCACCAGCAGCGTGCTTCGGAGTCTCATGATGTCGTCGCCATCCGTGAAGGGAATGCGGGATCTGTTCGGGCCTGAGCTGGATTGGTTCCAGCGTATCGAGCATACCGCCGCGCGGGCCTTCTCCCGTCACGGCTACCGGGAGATCCGCACGCCGATCCTGGAATACACGGAAGTCTTCAAGCGCAGCGTGGGGGACAGCTCAGATATCGTGAACAAGGAGATGTACGAGTTCCTCGACAAGGGGAACCGCAGCGTGACCATGCGCCCGGAGAACACCGCCGGCGTCGTGCGGGCCATGGTGGAGCACAAGCTGCTGGGCTCCAGCGATCCCCAGCTGTTCTGGTACATCGGCCCCATGTTCCGCTACGAGCGCATGCAGGCCGGCCGCTACCGCCAGTTCTGGCAGATCGGCGCCGAAAGCTTCGGCGTGGCGAGCCCGGAAAGCGACGCCGAAAGCCTGCTCATGCTCCACGACTTCCTCCGGGAGCTCGGCCTAAAGCAGCTGGTCTTCTCCATCAACTCCGTGGGCACCCCGGAATCCCGGCCCGCCTTCCACGCGGCCTTCCGGGCCTTCTTCCAGGAACGGGAAGCGAGCTTTTGCGGCGACTGCCACCGGCGCATCCACGAGAACCCGCTGCGGGTGCTGGACTGCAAGGTGCCCAGCTGCCAGGCGGCCCTGGAAGGCCACCCGGTCATCACCGACTTCCTCGACGAGGGTTCGAAGCGTCACCACGACCGCCTGAAGGAGCTGCTGACGCAGCTGGCGATCCCCTTCGAGGAGAACCCGCGGCTGGTGCGGGGCCTCGACTACTACACCCGCACGGCCTTCGAGCTCCTGAGTTCGGATCTGGGGGCCCAGAGCGCCCTCCTGGGAGGCGGCCGCTACGACGGCCTGGTGAAGCAGCTCGGCGGTCCCGACGTGCCCGCCTTCGGCTGGGCCCTGGGCCTGGACCGTCTGGCGGCGGTGCTGGCCAAGCTCCAGGGCGAGGCCAAGCCTGCCGCCCCCGCCCTGCTGGTGCCCCTGGGGGAGGCCGCCATGGCCCGGGCCCTGGAACTGGCCCGGGACTGGTGGGCGGCAGGCTGCGAGGTCCAGCTCGAGACCCGGGGCGGCGCCCTGAAGAAGGCCCTTCAGACCGCCAACCGCACCGGCGTGAAGGTGGCGCTCATCCTGGGGGATGGCGAACTGGAGCAGGGCCTCGTGGCCGCCAAGCACCTGGAGACTGGGGTGCAGGAGACCTGGCGCCTTGACGAGGTGCCAAGCCGCCTGAAGGCCTGAGGCCTTGGAATGCCCCTTCTGGGGACTCCCCGGGGGCGTTATTTCAACGGCCGTTGACTTGCCCTTGGGTCCACCGGAACATCTTGCTCATGCAAGAACCTCAGCTCCCCCACGGCCTCCTGGACGCGAGGCTCGGATTCTTCGTCGGCGCCGTGCGCCGGCGCGCCAAGCAGGTCATCTGGGGCTGGCTGGAGCCCTACAAACTCACGCCCCAGCAGTTCTGGATCCTGCAAGTGCTGCGGGAGACCGGGCCCCTGTCCCTCCATGAGCTCGCGAAACGGATCTGGGCGGACGACCCCACCGCCAGCCGGGTGGTGCGCACCCTTTCGGAGCGAGGCCTCCTGAAGTCCGAATCGGATCCCCACCACGGCCGGAGGCGGCTGATCAGCCTGCACGAAGAGGGCGCCCGGATCGCGCCCGAGCTCGCCGCCCTGGGTCAGCGCTTCCACGACGGCCTGGAGGCCGGCCTCGATCCTGCGGAGCTGGACGCCCTCAGGGCCTCCCTCGGCCGGGTGCTCCACAACCTTGATGTCCTGGAAGCCAAGGGCCGCACCCCCAAACCCTTCCCCGCGGAGCCGACGTGAACCCTCGCCCCCTCATGATCTTCCTCCTCGCCGCCGCCACCCTGTCCGCCCAGGCCCCGAAGCCCGGGGCAAGGTCCACCGCGGTGCCCATCCGCGTCGGGGTGATCCAGTCCAAGACCCTGGCCCTGAGCGTCGACTTCAGCGGCAGCCTCGCCTCCCCGGAGGACGCGACCCTTGGCGCCGAAGTGGAGGGCAAGGTCGTCGAGCTGCTGGCGGACCTCGGGGACGAGGTGCACAAAGGCCAAGTCCTGGCCCGCATCAACCCCGACGAGTACCTCTACCGCAAGACCCAGGCGGAGACCGCCCAGGCCCAGGCCGAAGCCAACCTCAAGCGCACGGAGGAGCTCGCCAAGCAGAACATCGTTTCCGCCTCGGGCCTCGAGGATGCCCGCACCAACGCCGCCCGGGCCGCCGCCGACGCGGACCTCGCCAAGAAGCGCTACCGCGACACGGAGGTCCGGGCGCCCTTCGCCGGCGCCATCGCCAAGCGCCTCGTGAGCACCGGCGAATACCTGAAGGTGGGCCAGCCGGTCTTCCAGCTGGTGATGACCAACCCGCTCAAGCTCATCGGCGAGATCCCCGAACGCTACCTGGGCACGGTGAAGCCCGGCGGCCTGGTGACCCTGGCCCTGGACGCCTTCCCCGGCAGGACCTTCGAGGGACGCATCACCCGGGTCGCGCCGGCGGTGAATCCCCAGAGCCGCGCCTTCAGCGTGGAGGCCCGGGTGCAGAACCCGAAGGGGCAGCTCAAGCCCGGTGTCTTCGCCTCGGCCAAGGCCGGCACGGGCACGGAACAGGGCGCGCTGGCGGTGCCCGAACTGGCGCTGACCGCCTTCGCGGGGGTGAACAAGATCTTCGTCATCGAAGGCACCACCGCCCGGGAACGACGGGTGGAAGTGGATCGCCGCCTCCCCGGAGGCCTGGTCGTCATCCGTGGCGCGGGCCTGCAGGCCGGGCAGAAGGTGGCCGTCTCAGGGCTGGCCCGGCTGGCGGAGGGTGTGGAAGTGACGGTGGTGCCGTGAAGGCGGCCCCGTTGAGGTCCGGACCCGCACGCCTGAGGGGAGGTGACGCATGAATTTCGCGGCTGTCTTCATCCGCCGGCCGGTCCTGGCCACCATGGTGGTGGCCTTCCTCGTGGTGCTCGGGCTTTTCAGCTACAAGAGCCTCGGCGTCGACCTCTTCCCCAATGTGGACCTGCCGGTGGTCACCATCACCACGGTCCTCCGGGGCGCCTCCCCCGAGGAGATGGAAGCCCAGGTCACCAAGCCCATCGAGGACGCGGTGAACACCGCCAGCGGCATCGACGAGCTGCGCTCCACCACCACCGAAGGCCTCTCCATCGTCAATGTCACCTTCGTGCTGGAACGCAAGACCAGCGAGGCGGTGCAGGACGTCCGCGACAAGGTCGCCGGCATCCTGTCCCGGCTGCCCCAGGGCGTGGAGCCGCCGGTCATCACCCGCTTCGACACGGACGCCATTCCCGTGGCCACCATCGTGGTGTCCGGCAGCCTCTCCCTGAAGGAGATCACCGAACTGGCGGACAAGCGCATCAAGGATGAGCTCCAGGTCGTCAACGGCGTGGGCCAGGCGGCCCTCGTCGGCGGCCAGAAACGCGCGGTGAACGTCTGGCTCGACTCTGCCCGCCTCCGCTCCCGCCACCTCTCCGTGCAGCAGGTGAAGGACGCTCTCGCCGCCCAGAACGTCGAGATCCCCACCGGCCGGGTCAGCCGGGAGACCAGCGAGCAGGTCTTCCGGACCATGGCGCGGATCGAGGAGGTCGGGGACTTCAAGGACCTCATCGTCGGCACCAGCAACGGCGCCCCCATCACCCTCGGGGACGTGGGCCGGGCCGAAGACGGCATCGAGGAGGCGCGCTCCCTCTCCCGCTATGACGGGCGGAACGCGGTCGCCCTCGTGATCCAGAAGCAGAGCGGCACGAACTCCGTGGAGGTCGTGGACCGCATCAAAGGCAAGGTGGCCGCCATGAAGGCCCTCCTGCCTCCAGGCGTGAAGGTCGAGGTCGTCCGGGACATCTCCGGCTTCATCCGCCGCTCCATCGACGAGGTCAAGCTGCACCTCGTGCTGGGCGGCGTCCTGGCCTCCATCGTGGTGCTGCTCTTCATGGGCAACCTCCGTTCCACCCTGATCGCGGCGGTGGCCATCCCCACCAGCCTCATCGCCACCTTCACCGCCATGCGGTACTTGGGCTTCACCCTCAACAACATGACCCTCCTGGGCCTGGTGTTGGCGGTGGGCATCGTCATCGACGACGCCATCGTGGTGCTGGAGAACATCTACCGGCACATCGACGAGCTGAAGAAACCGCCCCTGCAGGCCGCCATCGACGGGACGAAGGAGATCATGCTCGCCGTGATGGCGACGACCCTGTCCCTGATCGTCATCTTCCTGCCCATCGCCTTCATGGCGGGCCGGGTGGGCCGCTTCTTCAACAGCTTCGGCATCACCGTGGCGATCTCCATCGCCTTCTCCCTGGTCATCGCCGTGACCTTCACGCCGATGCTCTGCGCGCGCTTCCTGCAGCCCCACAAGCATCCCCACGCCCAGGACGACCTCGAGGGCGGCACCTGGATCAACCGGGTCATCCACAAGGCCTATGGGCGCATGGTGCGCTTCTCCCTCGCCCACAAGACCCTGATCATCGGGATCTCCCTGGCCTGCGTCCTGGCCACGATTCCCATCTTCAAGCTGGTCGGCAAGGACTTCATCCCCCTGGACGACCGCAGCGAATTCAACATCTCGGTGCAGACGCCCCCGGGCTCCACCCTGGATCGGTCGGACGAGGTGATGCGGCGGCTCGAGGCGCGGGTCAAGGCCCTGCCCCACGTCGAGCACCTGCTCACCACCATCGGCGACACGGGCAACGGGAACGCTGACGTCACTTTGGCCACCCTCTACGTGGGCCTGAAGGGCCTCGACGACCGCAAGGACGGCATCACCCAGTTCGAGGTCATGAAGCGGGCCCGGAAAATCCTCGCCGAGTTCCCCGAGCTGCGGGCCTCGGTCCAGCCCATCAGCGACATCGGCGGCGGCGGCGCCGGCTCCTACCAATTCAACTACGCGATCCAGGGGCCGGAACTCGAAAAGCTCGACGAGATCGCCGGCGGAATCATGGCCAAGATGCGGACGGTGCCCGGCCTTGTGGACGTGGACACCGCCACCGCCCAGCGCAAGCCCGAGCTGCGGGTCACCATCGACCGGCGCAAGGCCGCCGACCTCGGCGTGCGTGCCGCGGACATCGCCAACAGTCTGCGCACCCTGGTGGCCGGGGAGCGGGTTTCCAAGTTCCGGGAAGGCGCGGAACAGTACGACGTGTGGCTGCGGCTGCGGCCCGAGGACCGGTCCGACGAGGCGGGCCTCTTCCAGCTGGAGATCCCTTCCGTGAAGGGCGGCCTCGTCCCCCTCTCGAACCTCGTGCACCTCAATGACGACGCGGGCCCCGCCCAGATCGACCGCATCAACCGGCAGCGGCAGGTGACGCTGGTGGCGAACCTGGACAACCTGCCCCTGGGCACCGCCGTGGACAGGACCGCCCAGTTCGTGAAGGAGGCGGACCTGCCTCCGGGCTACCGCACGCTCGTGCTGGGGCGCGCCAAGACCTTCACGGAGACCGGCGTCAATTTCGCTATCGCCTTCCTGCTCTCCCTGATCTTCATGTACATCATCCTCGCGGCCCAGTTCGAGAGCTTCCTCCACCCGGTCACCATCCTGCTTTCGTTGCCCCTCACCATCCCCTTCGCCCTGCTGAGTCTGCTCTTCCTGCGGGAGACCCTGAACCTCTACTCGGTCATCGGCCTCTTCATGCTCTTCGGCATCGTGAAGAAGAACGGCATCCTGCAGGTGGACTACACCAACACCCTGCGGCTGCAGGGCATGCCCCTGGAGGAGGCCGTCTACAAGGCCAACCTGGTGCGCCTGCGGCCCATCCTCATGACCACGGTCACCCTCATCGCCGGGATGATCCCCATCGCCCTCGGCAAGGGCCCCGGCGCCTCCAGCCGGGCGTCCATGGCGAAGGTGATCATCGGCGGCCAGGCCCTCAGCCTCATCATCACCCTGCTCATCGTGCCGGTGGCCTACGTCCTCTTCGACGACGCGACGGTCTTCTTCAGCCGGCGCTTCCCCGAGGGCTTGAAGGCCCGGACGAACTGGGCCCTCCTCATGGCCGGCGGCGCCGGCGCCCTCGGCCTCTGGCTCCTCCTCATGATCAACAAGCTCATGGCGGGCCTGCCCGGCTGGCTGGGCACCGTGGCGGGGCTCCTCGCCCTCGGCGGCCTCGCCGCCTTCGGCCTCGGCTGCTGGGTCTATCGCCGCAGCACCGCGCTGCCGGAGGAGGCGGCGGGCTAGGGCGGCCCGTCCCCGCCCCACCACGGACGGCCCCGGGATTCCCAAGTCCTGCCCCGCCGGGGGCCCCGCCCCCGGGTCCCCTGGCCCAGGCTTGCTCTGGAGGTGCCCATGCGCCCGTTCCTCGTCCCCGCACTGATGGGCCTCACCGGCCTCGCCCTCGCCGCCCAGGCGCCCGCCCTCGTCCTGCCCCAGGCCAGCCCCAGGGCCCAGCTCAGCCAGAAGGTGGGCCTCACGGACATCACCGTCACCTACGCCCGCCCGGCGGTGAACGGCCGGAAGGTCTGGGGCGGGCTGGTGCCCTTTGGCCAGGTGTGGCGGGCCGGCGCCAACGAGAACACCGTGGTCACCTTCTCCACGCCGGTGCGGGTGGGCGGGACCGAGCTGCCCGCGGGCAGCTACGGCCTCCACATGCTGCCCACGGCGAAGGAATGGACGGTGATCTTCAGCCGCGAAGCCCAGGCCTGGGGCAGCTTCAGCTATGACCCGAAGGAGGACGCGGCGCGGGTGGGCGTGGTGCCCGTGGTCGCGGAGACCACCAACCGCCTCGCCTACACCTTCGACGACCCTGCGGAGAACGGCGTCGTCCTCTCCCTGCGCTGGGAGAACCTCCGGGTGCCGGTGAAGCTCGAGGTGGACACGAAGGCGGTGGTGGTGGCGAGCCTGCGGGAGCAGCTGCGGGGCCTGCCGCGCTTCTTCCCCGAAGGCTGGAGCGGCGCCGCCGGCTGGTGCGCCCAGAACGGCGTGAACCTCGACGAGGCCCGGACCTGGGCGGACCGCTCCCTCGCCCTGCGCGAGACCTTCGCCGCCCTGCGGGTGAAGGCGGCCATCCTCGCCCAGCAGGGCGATGCCGCCCAGGCCGAGACGCTGCGCGCCAGGGCCCTCGCCATCGCCACGGAGGCGGAGGTGAACCAGCTCGGGTACGCGCTGCTGGGACAAGGGAAAGTGGACGAGGCCATCGCCCTCTTCCAGAAGAACGCGAAGGACCATCCCGGCTCCTGGAACACCTACGACAGCCTCGCCGAAGGCTATGCCGCCAAGGGCGACAAGGCCCAGGCCACCGCCCTCTACCTCAAGGCCCAGGGCATGGTGCCGCAGGCGGACCAGAAGGCCCGCATCGAGGGCGAGCTGGCCAAGCTACGCTGAGGCAGCCTGGTCAGGCCTAGGATGTCCCGTCCGCCGTGGCCTGAGACCGGATGAACTCCAGAGTGGCCTCCAGGGTGGCCGCCAGTCCATGCGCGGCCGCAGGCATTCCCTGGGCCAGGGCCTTTTCCAGCCGTGCGGCTTCAGCGGCGAGGCGCTTGGCCCCCAGGTTGCCGGCCACGCCCTTCAGGGTGTGGGCGAGGTGCTCGGCCTCCGCGTGCCGGCCGCCCCGGAGAGCCGCATCCAAGGCCGCCGCCACCCCTGCCTGTTCGCGGCAGAAGTCCCCCAGCAGGCGTGTCAGCAGGGCCATGTTGCCGCCCATCCTGCGGAGCGCACCGGCGGAATCCAGCAGGGGTAGTACCTCAGGTGCCTCGGCCGGTGGGGCTCCGGAAGGGCTGGGCTCCGGTGCGGTACCACGGCCCCAGTGGCTCAGGGCTCCAAAGAGGGCCTCGGGCTCCACGGGCTTGGTGATGAAATCGTTCATGCCCGCTTCCAGACAGGCGAGGCGGTCCTGCTCCATGGCGTTGGCAGTCATGGCGAGGATGGGCAGGGAGGCGTGCCGAGCCATCTGGCGGATGCGCCCGGTGGTTTCGAAGCCGTCCATTTCCGGCATCTGCACGTCCATGAGGACCACGTCGAATCCCTCGGCCTCCAGGATCCGCAAGGCCTCGGGTCCCGAGCCCGCGATGCGGGCTTCGATGCCCCAGCCCCGGAGCATCTCCTGGGCCACCTCCTGGTTGATGGCGTTGTCCTCCACCACCAGTACCCGCAGGCCCACCAGGGCCTGGGCATCGTCGCCAGTCCCGGGATGCACGGCAGCCGCGGGCACGGCCTCCCAGCCCATCACCTGGGCCAGGGTGTGGCGCAGCAGGTCTGGATTCACGGGCTTGAGGAGGCAGTGGCGGATGCCCGCAGCCTGGGCCTGGGGCCACACCAGCTCCCGGGCGTAAGCGGTGACCATGATGACTGTGGTGGCGGCGTTGATCCCCGGCAGGGCGTTCAGTCGGCGGGCGGTCTCGATGCCGTCCAGGCCCGGCATGCGCCAGTCCATGAGCACCGCGTCGAAGGGCGCGCCCTGGAGCATGGCCAGGGCGGTCTCCCCGTCCGGGGCGGTCGCCACGGTGCAGCCCAGGTGGCGGAGCTGGACCTCCAGCACCGTCCGCGAAGTGGGGTGGTCGTCCACCACCAGCACCCGGAGGCTGCGCGGGAAGGGCTCGGCCACGGCTTCCGCGGCCACCTCGAAGGTCGCGGAGAAGGTGAAGGTGCTGCCGCGCCCGGGCTCGCTCTCCACGCGGATGCCGCCGCCCATGAGGGTCACCAAGCGCCTCGAGATCACCAGGCCCAGCCCCGTCCCGCCGTAGCGCCGGGTGGTGGAACTGTCCGCTTGGGAGAAGGCTTCGAAGAGGCGCGCCGCCTGGTCCGGGCTCATGCCGATGCCTGTGTCCTCAATGATGAAGTCCAGTGCGGCGCGGCCAGGGAGGGTTATGCGGGAACGGATCTTCAGGATCACGTGTCCTGCTTCGGTAAACTTCATGGCATTGCCCATGAGGTTGATGAGCACCTGGCCCAGGCGCAGGGGATCCCCCACAATCTGGGTCGGCAGTCCCGGCTCAAGGTCCAGCACCAGTTCCAGGCCCTTGTCCGAGGCGGCCTGGGCGAAGAGGTCCGTGACGTTGCTCAGCACGTTGGTGAGGGAGAAGGGGACCTTCTCGAGCTCCAGCTTTCCCGACTCGACCTTGGAGAAGTCCAGGATGTCGTTGATGACCCCCAGCAGGGACCGCGAGGCAGTAACGATCTTCTGGAAGTAGTCCCGGGCCCGGGGCTCCAGATCCAGCTTGAGGCCCAGCTGGGAGAAGCCCTGGATGGCATTCATGGGGGTGCGGATCTCGTGGCTCATGTTGGCCAGGAAGGCGCTCTTGGCCTGGGTGGCGGCCTCGGCGCGCTCCTTGGCTTCGGTGAGGGCCCGCTGCTGGCTGGCCAGCTGGTCCAGGGTGCGCACCTTGGCCAGGGCGGAGATGATGTGCTCCCGGTAGCGCAGCAGGCGCTCCAGGTCCGCGGCCTCGAAGGCCTTGGGGTCCGTGTCGTTGTGGAGGGCGAGGATGCCTTCGAGGGTCGGGCCGATGAAGATGGGCACCAGGAGCAGGGCCTTGGGCGGGAAGCGCATCTTCTCGGAGCCCGGCAGGGTCGAGAGATCCTCCACCCGGCAGATCCCGCGCGCGGTCTCCTCGGGGTGCAGGCGGAACCAGGCATCGGCGGCGCTGATGGACAGCGAGTAGTCCCAGGAGGCCTCGGCCACCTCCGGACCGGGACTGTGCACGGCTTCGGTCCGGAAGGTCCGGTCCCCCTCCCGGCGTACCAGGAACATGCCCCGCTGCACCGCCGGGATGCGGGCGGAGATCTGGACCAGGAGTTCCCGGATCAGGGTCTCCAGGTTCATCTCCCGGTTGATGGCCCTGACGGTCTCGTCCAGCTGCTCCATCTCCCGGTTGCGGGCCTCCAGGTCGAGCTGCGCCGCTTCGGCGGCCTCCATGGCGTAAAGCACCTGGCGCGCCGCCTCCTTGCGCTCGGTGATGTCCTCGATGCTGCCGGCCATGTGGAGGGCCTGCCCGTCGGGCCCCCAGAGGGCCTGGCCCCGGGACCGGAACCACCGGTACCTCCCAGAGCCGATCCTCATGCGGTGCTCGATGTCGTAAGGGGCACGATGCTTCACATGGGCCCAGAAGGCGGCCTGGATTCCGGGGAGTTCGTCGGGGTGCGTGAGGTTCGAAAAGGCTTGGAAGTCCAATGAGGCCGGGTCCACACCCAGCAGTTCCCCGACGCGATCCGAGAGGTAGATGCGCCCGGTTCCGAACTCGAAATCCCAGATGCCCACGTTGGCGCCCCTCAGGACCAGCGCGTAGCGCTCTTCGCTCTCCTTCAGCGCCCGCTGCTGGGCTTCGAGCTGGCTCAGCGTACGGGCCTTGGCGAGGGCGCTGACCACGTGCTCCCGGAAGCGGATGAGGCGGCCCAGGTCCGCCTCGTGGAAGGCCTCGGGATCCTCCATGTTCTGGAGGGAGAGCAGGCCCTCGAGCCTCCCTGCGATCTCGAGGGGCAGGACCAGGAGCGCCTTGGGCCGGAACTGGATGCGGGCATAGCCGGGGATGGCTTCGATATCCCGGATCAGCAGCACGTCCCGCCCCGCTTTCGCCCGCTCCTGTTCGAGCCAGGAGACCAGTTCGGGCCCCTCGATGAAGAAGGCCGCGCCGGCGCGGGCCTCCGCCTCCCCGAGGCCGACGTGGGCCTGGCCCCGGAACCGGTCCGTGGCCTCCTCCCGCAGGAGGAAGAGGCCCCGCTGCATGCCGGGGAAATGGCGCCCGATCTGCACCAGGATGGACTTCAGCAGTTCCTGGAGATCCGTCTCCCGGTTCAGGGCCTTCACGGTCTGGTCCATATCCTCGAGCTCGAGGCTCCGGGCCTCGGCCTCCTTCAGCGCCCGATGCATCTCCTCGGTGCGGGAGGCCACCAGGGCTTCCAGCTGGGCCTTCTGCTCCTTCAGCGCCCGGATGCGCCAGCGTACGCCCAGCCAGAGCAGGACCGCGCCCGCCAGGAGCAGGAGGCCCTTGAACCACCAGGCCTGGTACCAGCGGGGGCGGAGCTTGAACGCGGCCGTGGCCCCCGTCTCGTTCCAGACGCCTGCGTCGTTGCAGGCCATGACCCGGAAGGTGTAGCTCCCCGGCGGCACCTGGGTGAAGAAGGCCTTCCGCCGCGTCCCGGCATCCACCCACTCCGGATCGAAGCCCTCCAGCTTGTACCGGAAGCGCACCTTGTCCGGATTGAGGAGGCTGGTGGCGGTGTACTCAATCTCGAGGTTGCCGCCCTCCCAGCGGAGGGGGCCGAGGCCTAGGAGTTCCCGGCCATCGGCCTTGACGGATTCGACGATGACCGGAGGTGGCACCAGGTTGGGCGCGAGTTCGACGGGCGGATGGATGACGAGCCCTGAAGCGGACCCGAGGTACACCAGGCCATCCTTGTCCAGCCAGGACCCGGGCTGGCCGGGCCCTGAAGTGCTGCCGATCCCATCCTGCTTGCCGACCACGACGCTCCTCACGCGCTGGATCCTGCCTTCCAGAACACCCTTCAGGTCGTCCACGGGCACGATCCAGATGTCCGTCTGGGTCCGAATGACCAGGTTGCCCTTCGTGTCTTGGATCAGGTTGAGGACCGGCTCCGGGAGGCCGTGGGCCTTGCCCAGCACCTTCGCCTTCCCGTCCTTGAAATAGGCGACCCCGCTGCCCGTGCCCAGCCAGAATCCTCCCGTGGCCTCCGGAATCACGGTGTAGATGCGGGCTGGGGTCCCCTCTTTCTCACCGAACACCTGGCAACGGCCCTCATGGATGCGGACCAGGAACCCATCGAAAGTGCCAGCCCACATCGCGCCGTCCTGAGCCAGGGCCAGCGAGTAGGGGTTGCTGGAGGGGAATCCTTCCTTTCGGGTCCAGGTGCCGATCCGTCCCCGATCCCATGTGACCAGGCCGAAGCCCTCGACGGCGATCCAGATCCTTCCCCGGGCATCCCGGCAGATCGCCCGCACGGGAGTGCGGCGGCCGGTCATGGGCAGGTCCACCCTGGAAGCTCGCCCTCCGCGGATCCGGTAGGCATTGCTGTAGGTTCCAGCCCACACGGTCCCGTCCGGCTCCTCCTCAAGGGAGACCACCAGGGATTCAGGGAGCCCTTCCGCCGCACCAAGGACGCGGAGCTTCCCCCCCTCCAACACGTAGAGGCCCTGTCCGTTCGTGGCCAGCCATGTCCGCCCGGACCGGTCCTTCAGGATGGCCCTGATCTTCTCCGGGTAGCCCTCCGGCCCCCCTCTGGAGAACCAGGGAGACGGGTTCATCCGCACCAGGCCGTGGATGTTGGTGACCAGCCAGATGGCACCTTCGCCATCGACCTGGCAGCCCGAGAGCGAAGCGCCGGAATGGAAGGCCACGGGCGAAAGTTCAAACCGCTCGCCGTCGAAGCGGGCGATCCCGCCATTCAGGTCGCTCAACCAGAGCAATCCCGAGGGCTCCGAGAAGATGCTTCCGATCTGGGCGAGGGGGATGCGCGCCCGGGGAATGAAGAGGCGTTCCGTCCCTGGTCCCAGACGGTGCAATCCCTTGTCGCCCCCGATCCAGAGGGACCCGCGCGCCCCGGATGCAACGCTCAAGGCCTGCTCCCCGGGCGCCAGGGGAGAATCCTTGAAGGGCTCCACCCGCCCCCGATCCACCTTCATCAGGCCCGCCCGACCGCAGAAGATGAGTCCCGCCCCCGGCAGGACCGCCATCCGGGTCACGCCTCCCCTGATCTGGGCCGCGGGAACGACTGGCGCGAAAGCGTCACCGTCCCTGCACCAGATCCCGCCGACTGCGCTGGTGAACCAGAGCCTTCCGGCGTCGTCCTGAGCCAGCTGCTGGATCGGGTCCCCGCCCTTCAGGCCCGGGACGGGAATCGTGCGGAATCCAGAGGCATCCATCCGCGCCAGGGTTCCTGTGAGGCCGATCCAGAGTCCTCCTCGAGGGTCCGCCAACAGGGAGCGGACCTGGTTCCCCTTCAGGGCCGGCGTGTTCTCCTCCGAGAACGCGGTGAAGCGCACGCCGTCGAAGCGGAGCAGCCCCTCGTAGGTCCCGATCCAGACATATCCATCGGTGGTGCGCGCCAGGGCGTTCAGCGTCCCTGGCAGCCCCTGGGCCTGGGACCACACCTTGACCTGCATGGAGTCCAGGGGATGGACTGGCTGGCCGGTCTCAGCGGCCCAGGCGGAACACGCCAGGAGCAGGCCCAGCATCACGCCGACCAGGCTCCGCAGGGCCCCCACCTCAGCCCCCCACCCGGTTCCGCCCGGCCTGCTTGGCGCGGTAGAGGGCCTCATCGGCGGCCTCCACCAGGGCCGCGGAGACGAGCTTGAGGTGCGGCAGGCAGGAAGCGGCTCCGAGGCTGACGGTGACGTGGTCGGCGGCGCTGGAGTGGGCGTGGGGCAGGCCCATGGCTTCGACGGCGCGGCGCAGGGTCTCGGCGACGGCCCGGGCGCCCTCGAAGTCCGTGCCCGGCAGCAGGACCACGAACTCCTCGCCTCCGTAGCGGGCCACTAGGTCCGACACCCGGGGCATGGCTCCCGCGAGGGCGCGAGCCACGGCCGAAAGGCAGCCGTCCCCGGCGGGGTGGCCGTAGGCGTCGTTGTAGGCCTTGAAGTGGTCCACGTCCAGGAGCACCAGGCCGACGGGGCTCCGCTGGCGCACCCCCAGGGCCCAGGCCTGGGCCAGGGCCTCGTCGAAGCGCCGCCGGTTGGCGATGCCCGTCAGGCCGTCCACGAAGGCGTGGTTCCGCAGCAGGTCCCGGCAGCGCTTCAGCTCCAGGTGGGTGCCCACCCGCGCCTTCACGATGGGCAGGCTGAAGGGCTTGGTGATGTAGTCCACCGCCCCGGCCTCCAGGCCCTCCAGTTCGTCGGCCTCGTCGTCCCGGCCCGTCACGAAGATCACCGGGATGTCCTGCAGGGCCGGATCCGCCTTCAGCCGGCGGCAGACGGCGAGACCGTCCAGGCCGGGCATCGCCACGTCCAGCAGGACCAGGTCGGGGAGCCAGGACCCCATCAACGCGAGGGCTTCGGCCCCGCCGGTGGCGCAGCGGCATTCGAAGGCGTCCTCCAGCCCGGCCTCCAGCATCTGGAGGTTGATGGGGGCATCGTCCACCAGCAGCAGGCGGGGCCGGAGGGGCTCGGCCATCAGCCGCCCTCTTCGAACTGCGCCTTCAGCTTGGGAAGGCAGTTCGGACAGACGCTGTGGGTGAAATTGGCATCCGTCCGATCCGCCATGTAGCGCTCCACCTGCTGCCAGAAGCCCTGGTCGTCCCGCACCTGCTTGCACCAGGCGCAGATGGGGATGAGGCCCGAGAGGGTCTTCACCTCCGCCAGGGCCGCCTCCAGCTTCGCGATGAGGGCGCGCTCGGCGTCCGCCCAGCGCTTCTGGGCCAGGTGGCAGTCCACCCGGGCCTTCAGCTCCAGGGGCTCGAAGGGCTTGGTGATGTAGTCCACGCCCCCCGCCTCGAAGCCCCGGGCCACGTCTTCGGGCTCCTCCCTTGAGGTCAGGAAGATGACCGGAATGCGCTGGCTCTGGGGATCGGCCTTCAGGCTCTGGCACACGGTGTAGCCGTCCAGGTCCGGCAGGCCGATGTCCAGGAGGATGAGGTCCGGGGGCGAAGTCCGCACAGCGGCCAGGGCCTCTCCTCCCGTCCGGGCCACGGACAAGGTGAGGCTTGGATCCTGACCCAGGAGCCCCAGCACGATGTCCACATTGATGGGAGCATCTTCCACCACCAGGACCTTCGCCTGGTGCACGGCACTCGTGCCTTCCATAGGAGACTCCGGGAAATTGGGACCCATCTTGGATCAGTCCGCCCGGGTCTTCACCTATAATCCTTAGGATTTTGCTAGGGAATACCTCCTGGCGCGCCCATACTGGCCTTTCAGTTCGTGGGGCCTGCCGGTCTGCGCCCCTTCTCAATCCGAATCCTTTACCCATTGCCCTGACCGGGCCCGCGCGCTGCTGATGCACCGTGGGTGGGCCGAACCAGGAGCAATCCATGACCAAGTTCACCGACCTCGGCCTCGCCGAGGAACTCCTCCGTGCCGTGCGCGAAAAGGGCTATGAAGTCCCGACCCCCGTGCAGGCCGACGCCATTCCCATCGTCCTGTCGGGCCGCGACCTCCTCGCCGGCGCCCAGACGGGCACGGGCAAGACCGCGGGCTTCGTGCTGCCCATCCTGCAGATCCTGATGCCCCAGGCCAGCACCTCGGCCTCCCCGGCCCGCCATCCCGTGCGCTGCCTCATCCTCACCCCCACCCGCGAGCTCTGCATGCAGGTGGAGGAGAGCGTGCGCATGTACGGCAAGTACGTGCCCATCCGCTCCACCACGGTGTTTGGCGGCGTGAACATCAACCCCCAGATCAAGGAGCTGCGCCGCGGCGTCGAGATGCTGGTGGCCACCCCGGGCCGCCTCCTGGACCACGTGGGCCAGAAGACCGTGGACCTCAGCACCGTGGAGATCCTCGTCCTCGACGAGGCCGACCGCATGCTGGACATGGGCTTCATCAACGACATCCGCAAGATCATCTCCCTCTTGCCCAAGAAGCGGCAGAACCTGCTCTTCAGCGCGACCTACACGGACGAGATCCGCAAGCTGGCGGGCACCATCCTCACGGATCCCGCCTTCGTGCAGGTGGCCGCCCGCAACACCGCCGCGGAGCTGGTCCGGCAGGTCGTCCATCCCGTGGACCGGGAGCGCAAGCGCGAGCTGCTCTCCCACATCATCAAGGCCAAGAACCTGGACCAGGTGCTGGTCTTCACCCGCACCAAGCATGGCGCCAGCCGCCTCGCCCAGCAGCTGGACCGGGACGGCATCGACAGCGCCGCCATCCACGGCGACAAGAGCCAGCCCCAGCGCATCAAGGCCCTGCAGGACTTCAAGGACGGCGCCATCCGCGTCCTCGTCGCCACCGATATCGCCGCCCGGGGCCTGGACATCGATTCCCTGCCCCACGTGGTGAACTACGAGCTGCCCCACGTCCCCGAGGACTACGTCCACCGCATCGGCCGCACCGGCCGCGCCGGCTCCGAAGGCGAGGCCCTGAGCCTGGTCTGCGTGGACGAGCACAAGCTGCTGAAGGAAATCGAGAAGGTGCTGCGCCGCCCCATCGAGAAGGAACTGGTCCACGGCTTCGCCCCGGACCCCAACATCGCCCCCGAGCCCATCACCCAGGGCCGTTCCGGCGCCGGCGGCGGCAGCCGCGGTCCCCGTTCACCCCGCCCCGGCGGCGGCGGCCGGCCCGCCCAGAAGGGCCATCCCCACAACCGGCCCAGCCAGCGGGGGAAGTAACGAAGGTGTGGCCGCTCCGGGCCACAACCTGAAAGTGAGTCACCCCCGGACAGCGCTGCAACTGGAAGGGGAGTGGCTCGGGGATGTAAAAGTCCCATGCCGGCATATGCACGTGGAGTGTGGCCAGGCCAGCGCGACAGCCCCTGGCCCGGTTTTTGTGCCCTCGGGAAATTTCATCCCTGGCGGTGGCGCCACCTGGATTCTGCAACCCTCTCGCCTGCCTCATTTGAGGAGATGGCCGGGGGCCCCTGGAAAATCAAAGTCATGGCGAAATAATTAAAAAAAAGAATACTTGGATTTAGAAGCGGGTCTTCGATGATCACCGTCCGCAGGGCCAGGCAGCGTTACACCACCCCCATCCGGACAGGCCAGGGCGGGACTGTTCCCGTGCCGTTCCGCACCGAATCCCTCGTGGAAGGCTTCGGCCCCATCCTACGCCTGCACGAGGAGGTGCTGCCTCCGGGCGCCAGCCTCCCGTCCCTGGATACGGATTCCCTCACGCTCCTCGAAGAAGGCGCCCTGGCCCTCCGGGAAGCGGACGGGCGCTTGAAGCTGATCCAGACGGGGAGCTGCCTGCACGTGGTCCCAGCGGGAGCGAAGCTGCCCCGGCTGTGGAACGCCTCAAAGACCGACCCGGCGCGCGTCTTCCGCGCCAGCATTCGATCCTCGGATCCACCGGCTTCTCCCGGCTGCCAATTGAAGCTGTTCACGGCGGGGGAGCGGCGCGGCCGGCTCAGCCTCATCGCCTCCCCTGATGCACGGGACGGCTCGCTCCACCTGGCCCAGGACGTCCTCGCCTTCTGGTCCATCGTCCCGCGCGGGCAGCACCTCTTCCATGCCCTGGCCCCGGGACGCGGCGCCTGGCTGCAGGTCCTCCAGGGTCGCATCGCAATGGATGACGTCATTCTCAACGCCGGGGACGGGGCGGGCATCGAGGGCGAGCCCGCACTCTCTTTCACCGGCCTGGAGGACACCACGGTCCTCCTCTTCGACGTCGGCGAGGTGCGGCCAGCCGTGATGGCCCTGGGCCACGGCACGACCTTCGGACTCAGACCCGCCCGGGTCAATGGCGCCGCTCTCTTCGAGATCCTCTGGAACACCCTCACGGATGTTCTCGGGCCCGCGGGCGCTGCGACGGTGCTACGCCGTGCGGTCCGCCGGGCCGAGGCCCACTACCCAGAGCTTGGAGAGCTGGCCATCACCCGGGTGGGCCACGAGTACCGTTACACCCTGCCGGAGTCCTTCCACAACGCCGGATGCGATCCGCTTCCTTTGCGCCACCTGCTCAATGAAATCCGCACCCTGCTTTCGGACCTCACGGGCCAGGTGGTGCTCTGCAGCTTCGACCGCGTTCCTGAGCTCCAGGGCTGGGTCGCGTGAACCCCCCGGGCGCGGCCGTGCCCGGCGCCCAGGGAGGACCTGAGATGAGCCCGGAAGCCCTCGCCATGGAATCCCTCTCCACCGGCAGCGCCGCCTTCGACCGCATCCTGGGCGGCGGCCTGCCAGTCCGCTCCCTCACGGTGATCGCTGGCGAGCCTGGTGCAGGCAAGTCCCTCTTCGCCCTCCAGGCCCTTTTCCACCTGGCGGCCCAAGGGCGGAAGTGCCTCTACTTCACCACCCTCTCCGAGCCCTCCCTGAAGCTCATCCATCACATGCAGAAGTTCTCCTTCTTCGACCAGGCGGCCATCGGAACACAGCTGGCCTTTATTGACCTGGGCGCGGTGATCCGCGGCAAGGACGCCGATGCCGCCCTCGAGGCCATCGTGGACCGGGTGGAACGGGAGGAGCCGACCATGGTGGTCATCGACAGCTTCAAGGCGATGCGCGAAATCCTGGGTGACGCGCAGACCTTGCGGCTTTTCGTGTACGACCTCGCGGTCCACATCTCGGGTTGGGGCGCCGCCACCCTGCTCATCGGCGAGTACACCGAAGCGGAGATGGCCCAGCTCGCCGAGTTCGCCATCGCCGATGGCATCATCCGCTTCGGCACCAACCGCGAGGAGCTGACGGCGGTGCGCCAGGTCGAAGTCCTCAAGCTCCGGGGCGCCAACCCCATCAGTGGACGTCACTTCTTCGAGATCGGCCCCGGCGGCCTCACCTTCTTCCCTCGGGTGCGGAGCCCCGAAGTTCAATCCGGCACCACCGTAGCCTCCTTCGCCGACCGGGTGCCATCGGGCATCCCGGGCTTGGACGGGATGCTGGACGGTGGCCTGCCCCGCTGCGCATCCACCGTCATCGAAGGGGGCACCGGCACGGGCAAGACGCTGCTCGGTCTGCAGTTCCTCCTGGAGGGGGCGAAGCGTGGGGAGCCCGGCGTCCTCCTTACCTTGGAGGAAACCTCCGACCAGCTGCGCGGCATCGCCCACGGCTTCGGCTGGGACCTGCAGGACCTGGAGCTGCGGGGACTCCTCTCCATCTGCCACGTTTCGCCGGTGGAACTCTCCACGGACGCCTTCCTCAATCAGGCCCTCTCCCTGGTGGAGCGAACCGGCGCCAGGCGCGCCGTCCTCGACAGCCTCACCAGCATGGGCCTCGGCGTGCCCTCCGACCGGCGCTTCAAGGAACTCACCTACGCCATGGCCAAGCACTTCCGAGCCCGCGGCGTCACCTTCAACATGAACATGGAGATCGCCGAGCTGCTGGGCTCCGCCCAGCTCTCCGGCCACGGGGTCTCCTTCGCCGCCGACAACGTGGTCCAGCTCAAGTACGTCGAGCTGGACGGCCGGCTGGAGCGCGGCATCTCCGTGTTGAAAGCCAGGGGCGTGCGCCACGCGACGGAGGTGCGCAGGCTGCTCTTCACGCCGGCCGGCCTCGAAGTCGGCGCCCCCTACGAGGGTCTGCGCGGCGTCCTGACAGGGCTGCCCACACGGCTCTGAAACCGGGCTCAGATTCCGGACGGTGGCGCGCCGGGCCTGCCGGCCTGGGCCGTCCCCTCCACAGCTTGCCTTGCCTCCGCCAGGCAAGGCTTGGGCTTTCCCACCCTTGTCTGCCCTGCTGGTGCGGGTCCGCGGTGGGCTCCGCTTGCCCCGGGCGCGAGCCGAAGGCCACGGCCTAGGTCCGGGTTCCCTCCGGCCCCCTGGCTCCGGAGCGGCCGAGACGCTACGATCCTTCTCCCCCCCGGAGTCCCCATGCGCCCATCCGCCCCCGCGCTCGCCGCCCTGGCCCTCGCCACCCTGCCCGCCTCCCTGCCTCTGGCCGCCCACGTCCGGCAGCCCCAGGCGGCCGCCGCGCCCGCAAAGGTCCACAAGATCGAGAAGCTGGCGGAGAACGTCTACTGCATCTACGGCAACGGCGGCAACATCGGCCTGGTGGTGACGGACAAAGGCGCCGTGCTCATCGACGACCAGTTCGAGGACATCGCGCCGGGCCTGCTGGAGGCGGTGAAATCCATCACGGACAAGCCCATCAAGTACCTGGTCAACACCCACTGGCACGGGGACCACACCGGCGCCAACATCGTGCTGGAGAAGCAGGTCACCGCCATCATCGCCCACACCAACGTGCGGTCCCGCCTCGAGAAGGCCCAGGCCAAGGAAGGCGAGAAGAAGGGCGGCCTTCCGGAGATCACTGTGGGCTTCCCCGACCCCAAGGAGCGGGCCGTGATGGCCATCCACCTGGGCGGCGTGGAGATGCACCTCCTGCACCAGGCCGCCGGCCACACGGACGGCGACCTCGTCCTCGGTCTCCCGGTTGCCCACGTCATGCACCTGGGCGACCTCTTCTTCAACGGCCTGATCCCCTACATCGACCTGGAAAGCGGCGGCAGCCTGGAGGGCATGATCGCCAACGCCGACGGCCTCCTGGCCTGGATTCCCGAAGACGTGAAGCTCATCCCCGGCCATGGCCCCGTGGGCGGAAAGAAGGACTACGCGCGCTTCCGCGATTTCCTGAAGGCCGTCCAGGCCCACGTGAAGGCCAACCCGAAGCTGAGCGGCAAGGAACTGGACGAGGCCTTCGACCACAAGACCTGGAGCGACTTCAAGCCCCTCGGCAAGTTCCTGTCCTACGACAAATTCTTCGACATCGCCGCCGGCCGCCGGCCCAAGTGAGGGTTGAAGCCCGCCTGGAGCGCCGAGGCTTCCCCCGATAAACTGGAAGGTCCGGAGTTTCCCATGCAGCTCGACCTTCTCGGCGATTTCACCCGCAGCCACCGCAACGGCGAGCTGCGCCTCTCCCACGCCGGGGAGACCGTCCGCCTGCTCGGCTGGTGCAAGCGCGCCCGCAACCTGGGCTCCCTGATCTTCATCGACCTGCGGGACCGCTGGGGCGTCGTGCAGCTGGTGGCGGACGAGACCCAGGTAGCTCCAGAGCTGCTCACCAAGCTGAAGGCCGTACGCAGCGAGTTCGTGTTGGCCGCGGAAGGCGTGGTCGCCGAGCGGGAAGCCAAGAACCCCAACATGGCGACGGGGGACGTGGAAGTGCGCCTCTCGGCCCTGCGCATCCTCAACACGGCCCAGACGCCGCCCATCCCGGTCGATGATGTTCCTGAAGGCGGCGCCGACGCCTCCGAGGACCTGCGCCTCAAGTACCGCTTCCTGGACCTACGCCGCCCCAGCCTGCAGCGCAACCTGATCCTCCGCAGCGAGGCGGCGAACCTGGTGCGGAACTACTTCCGCAAGCACGACTTCATCGAGTTCGAAACGCCCATCCTCACCAAGTCCACGCCGGAAGGCGCAAGGGACTACCTGGTGCCCAGCCGCGTGCATCCCGGCGAGTTCTTCGCCCTGCCCCAGAGCCCCCAGCTCTTCAAGCAGCTCCTCCAGGTCTCGGGCTTCGAGCGCTACATCCAGATCTGCCGCTGCTTCCGGGACGAGGACCTGCGGGCGGACCGCCAGCCGGAATTCACGCAAGTAGACATCGAGATGAGCTTCGTGCGCCAGGAGGACGTGCAGGCCATCCTCGAAGGCCTGATGGTGGAGCTGGCGGCCCTGGTGGGCAAGCCCGCCCCGACGCCCTTCCCGCGCCTGGCCTACCAGGACGCCATGGAGTGGTACGGCTCCGACAAGCCCGACACCCGCACGCCGGTGCGCCTCCAGGACCTGACGGAGCTCTTCGCGGTGTCGGATTTCAACCTCTTCCGGGCGGCGGCGGAAAGCCACGGCCAGCGCCGGGTGCGGGCCCTCGCCTTCGCCGGCGAGGCCGCCGGGGCCATGAGCCGCAAGCAGCTGGACGAGCTGCAGGAGGTCGCCAAGCAGCTGGGCGCCGGCGGCCTGCCCTACGCCAAGTGGGGGAAGGACGGCCTCTCGTCGAGCTTCAAGAAGTTCATCACGCCCGAGCTCGAGGCGGCGCTGAAGGCGAAGCTGGACGGCGCGGCGGAGGGCCTCGTCGTCTTCGCCGTGGGCACCGACGACGCGACCTCGAAGGTGCTCGGCGAGCTGCGCCTGCGCCTGTCCCGCCAGTTCGGCCTCATCGACGAATCCCGCTTCGACTTCCTGTGGGTGGTGGATTTCCCCCTGCTGGAGTGGAGCGAGGAGGCGGGCCGCTTCGTGGCCTGCCACCATCCCTTCACCAGCCCGCATCCGGAGGACCTGGACCTCCTGGACACGGATCCCGGGAAGTGCCGCGCGGTGGCCTACGACCTGGTGCTCAACGGCTACGAAGTGGGCGGCGGCTCCATCCGCATCCACGATGCCCTCACCCAGTCCCGCATGTTCCGCGCCCTGGGCATCGGCGAGGCCGAAGCCCGGGAGAAGTTCGGCTTCCTGCTGGACGCGCTGAGCTACGGCGCACCCCCCATGGGCGGCCTCGCCCTGGGCCTGGACCGCCTGGCCATGCTGCTCTGCGGCGAGACGTCCATCCGGGAGGTCATCGCGTTTCCCAAGACCGCCCAGGCGAGATGTCTCATGACCGACGCTCCGAGCCCCGTGGACCCTCGCCAGCTCCGGGAGCTGAAGATCCAGACAGCCCAGCCCGCCCAGTACCGCGCCGGCGTCATGTTCTTCGAGACCGTGCCCATCGAAGCCCAGGCGCCGTTGCAGGCCCTGCGGCACATGACCGCCACGGCAGCGCAGAAGCAGACCAGCACGCTGACCATGGATGGGGAGGTGCTGCGGGTCGAGACGTCGAACCTGGGCGGGCCGAGTTTTGATTTCGAGTAGGCATCGGGGTCCCGCCAGGATCGGCGAGGCCACCTCGTGATGGCGGAAAATCCCTACGCGACGCCGGGGTCCCAACTCGAAGCGCCCAGAATCCTGATCGGGTGGAGACGGGCCCTGGCCTACTCAACCCTGATCGGAGGTCACCTGCTGTTTGCGTTTCCACTGTCGGCGGCCTTCGCCCTAGTGGTCCATCGATGGTTCCATGGGCAGTGGCTGTTCTCCCCCAGGTGCGCCCGAGTCCTCTTCTCTGCGTTCGTTCCAGCTTGGTTTTTCCTCGCTTACGGATTCAGCCTTGGGTGGGCCTGGTTCGTCGCAGGGTTCTGGCCCGTATCCGAGGTGAAGGCGTTCTTCCGCCAAGGCACCCTTGTTAAATGGCTGACCGTCTTGTTTGAGAAACATCTTGATGGGCTGCTGGGGATGAACAGGCGACCATGACCACCCTCAACGCCCGGGCCGCCGCCATCGTCCGCGCCGCAGGCTGGGCGCTGCCGCGCATTCCCGTGCTCTGGTCGGCGCGCATGGTGCGCTGCGCCGGGCTGTTCGTGGTGGAGCGGGACGCGCGGGGCAGGCACCACGCGGAGATCCGCCTTTCCATCCCCCTCCTGCGCCGCCGGGACTGGCCGTGGCCACAACAGGTCTGCGGAGTGAACTGCCACGATCCGGAAAGCGTCCTCCTGCGCATCCTCGAGCACGAGCTCATCCACTACAAGCTCTGGAAGGATGGCGCGAAGGACTGGGGACACTCGGAGGACTTCCGGCAGATCGCGTGGAGCGCGTTCGGGCACCAGAGCATCACCCATGGGATCGGCGTGGAGGAGTAGACGGCTCAGCTTTGCAAGGCCCGCTCCGAATCGAAGCGCCGGGCCTCGCCGCTGACCGGGTCCACGAACTCGAGGCGCTTCGCCAACAGCTGCAAGGGCCGCTCGTAGTCCGGCGGTCCTTCCGGCTGCAGCTCCGGATAGAAGCGGTCGTGCAGGATCGGGTACCCGATGGCCAGCATGTGCAGGCGGATCTGGTGCTTCTTGCCGGTGGCGGGCTTGATCTCGAAACGGCCGCGGCCGTCCTTCCAGTCCAACAACCGGATGAGGCTTCGCGCATTGGGCGGCCCTTCCACGATGGCCATGCGGAAGAAGGGTTCGCCTTCCCCCAGGCGGTTCTCCACGCGCCATTCGGTCTGCGCGGGCTTCGTCGGTGCTTCCGCCACGGCTTCGTAGGTCTTGACGATCCCCTCGCCGGCGAAGAGGCCTGCGTAGGCGGCACGCGTCGCGGGCTCCACGGAGAAGAGCACCAGACCGGCGGTCTCGCGGTCGAGTCTGTGCAGCGGGACCAGGTCCGCGCGTCCTGTTTCCGCCTGCAGCCGCGCCAAGAGAGTCTCCTTCACATACCCGCCCGCCGGCACCACCGGCAGGAAGGCCGGCTTGTCCGCCACCAGCAGGTGCGCGTCCCGGTGCAGAATGCGGACCTCGCCGGGGATCGCCGCCTCTTCGGCGACTTCCCGGAAGTACTCGATGACGAGCCCGGGGCGGCAGGGCGTGGACGCCGTGACGGTCTCGCCGCCTTCGAGCCGCACGAGGCCCCGGTCCACGCGGGAAGCCCAGTCCTGGATGCGGTTGAAATGGCCGCGCAGGAAGTCGAGCACTGTCGCCGGTGGCGAATCGAGCCTCGGGACCGTGATCCGCGATGCCTGCCGTGCCCTGCTCGTCGCCTCGTCCATGCGGCCCTCGCTTCCATCTTCGCCGATGCGGGCGCCAACCTCGAAAGGGTTGGGCCCGACCCGCTACACTCACCGGATGTCCGTCCTGGATCCCAGCCTGCTCCCCGTCCCGCGGTCCTGGGACAGCGAGGACGACGACCGCCTGCCGCCGGCCCTGAAGGTCTTCGCCCTGCGCACCCTCGAGCTCGGCGAGGTGAAGGCCGTGGGCTTCGACATGGACTACACCCTGGCCCGCTACCGGTCCCCGGAGATCGACGCCCTCGCCTTCAAGAAGGCCGTGCGCCTGATGGTGCGGGAGCGCGGCTATCCGTCCTGGCTCCTGGAGGTGGATTTCGATCCCCACTTCGCCATCCGGGGCCTGATCCTCGACGGCGTGCGGGGGAACCTGCTGAAGGTGAGCCGGGAGCGGCAGGTCCTGCGGGCCACCCACGGCACCCGGCCCATGGCCCCCGGCGCCATCGAGGCCTGCTACGGCCGCCGCCGGCTGGCGGTGAGCGCCAAGGGGTTCCGCAGTATCGACACCATGTTCGAGATCCCCGAATCGGGCCTCTACGCCCGGCTGGTGGACTTCCTCGACGCCGACAGGCTCCCCGGCAAGGACTACGTGCGGCTCTTCCACGACGTGCGCTGGGCCATCGATTCCGTCCACCGGAATGGCGAGATGAAGGCCGAGATCCTCACCCACCGGGACTTCTTCATCCCCAAGGACCCGAACCTCGCCCTCGCCCTGGACCGCTGGCGGCGCGGCGGGAAGAAGCTGTTCGTCGCCACCAACAGCGACTGGACCTTCACCAACGGCGTGATGGGCCACCTGCTGGACGGCCAGGACGACGCCCGGCCGCGCTGGACCGACTACTTCGACCTGATCTGCGTGAGCACCCGCAAGCCCCTCTTCTTCATGGAATCGCCGCCGGCCATTCCCATCGCGGGCAGCGGCTGCGACCACGCCTACACCGGGGGCAACGCGATGTGGGTCGAGGCGACGCTCCGGGCCAGCGGCGAGGAGGTCCTCTACGTGGGCGACCACGTCTACGGCGACATCCTGCGCTCCAAGAAGACCCTGGCCTGGCGCACCCTCATGCTCATTCCCGAGCTGGAGACCGAACTCCTGAAGCTGGAGGCCCAGGGCGAGGACCTGCGGGAACTGCTGCGGGTGGAGACCAGCCGCCGCCGCTGCCAGCGCCGCATCTCCCTGCTCCTGGACGAGTGGGCCCGCCTCCGGCACCGCCGCCACGTGCTGGCGCCGCGCCTCAGCCCGGAAGCCCTGCAGGCCTTCGACCGGGAAATGGCCCAGCTCAAGGCCGAGGCCGACGAGGCGGACCAGCGGGCGGAGGCCCTGCAGACCCGCGCCACCCAGCTCAACGCCTCGGTGGAGGCCGCCTTCAACCCGCTCTGGGGCCCGCTCTTCCGCGATCGGGAGGAGCAGACGCGCCTCGCCGACCAGATGCAGCAGTACGCCTGCGCCTACACCGGCAAGATCAGCAACCTCCGCATGGTCGATCCCGGCGCCACCCTCTACGCCCCGACCCCGGCCCTGCCCCACGAACGGATGTGAGGAAAAGGCGGGACCGGTCCGAGGCGCCCGGCCGATCAGCCGTGCAGCACGGGCACCAGGGGCTCGAATCGCGCCTGGAAGAAGCGCAGGCTTTCGGGTTCGTAGACCATGCGCAGGCCGTGGATGGCGCTCCGCGTCTCCCACAGTTCCTGGCAGCTCTCCGCCACCACGTCCATGTGCAGGTTGGTGTACACGCGCCGCGGGATCGTGAGGCGCACGAGTTCGAGGGCCGGGCGGTGGTGCTCGCCGGTCCGGTGGTCGCGGCCGGCGCTGACGATGCCGCGCTCCATGGCCCGCACGCCGCTGTCCACGAAGAGGGCCGCCGCCAGGGACTGGGCGGGGAACTCGTCCTGGGGCAGATGGGCCAGGAAGCCCTTCGCGTCCAGGAAGACACCGTGGCCGCCGATGGGCCGCACGATGGGGATTCCGGCCTTGATGAGCTTGTTCCCCAGGTACTCCACCTGCCGGACCCGGCTGGCGATGTAGTCATCCTCGACCATCTCCACCATGCCCTGGGCCAGGGCCTCCATGTCGCGGCCCGCCAGCCCGCCGTAGGTCGGCATCCCCTCGAAGATCACCACCATCTCCTTCGCCTTGCGGAAGAAGGCGTCGTCGTTGGTGGCGAGGAAGCCGCCGATGTTCACCAGGTTGTCCTTCTTGGAGCTGACCGTGCAGCCTTCCCCGTAGCCCATCATCTCCCGGAGGATCGCCTTCACGGTCCGGTTGGCGTAGCCCTCCTCCCGCTGCTGGATGAAGTAGGCGTTCTCCACGGCCCGGGTGGCGTCGAAGATGATCGCGAGGCCGTATTGCTTCGCCCAGGCGGAGACCTCGCGGATGTTCGCCATGCTGAAGGGCTGGCCGCCGGCCATGTTCACGCAGGGAGCCAGGCTCAGGTAGGCGATGCTGTCGGCGCCGTGCTCATCGACGAGCGCCTGCAGCTTGGCGAGATCGATGTTGCCCTTCCAGGGGAAGTCGCTCCAGGGATCGTTGGCCTCGTCCACGATGCAGTTGAAGAAGACGCCGCCGGCCCGTTCCGCGTGGGCGCGGGTGGTGGTGAAGTACATGTTCATGGGCACGAACTGGCCGGGCTTGATGCGGATCTGGCTGGTGATGTGCTCGGCGGCGCGGCCCTGGTGGGTGGGCACCAGATGCTGGAAGCCGTAGATCTCCCGCATGGCGGCTTCCATCCTATAGAAGCTCCGGGAGCCCGCGTAGGCCTCGTCCCCCAGCATCATCGCGGACCACTGGCGGTCGCTCATGGCGGTGGTGCCGCTGTCGGTGAGCAGGTCGATGTACACATCGTCGCTGCGCAGCAGGAAGGTGTTGTACCCGGCCTCCTCGATGGCCCGCTCCCGCTCGGCGCGGGTGGTCATCCGGATGGGCTCTACCATCTTGATCTTGTATGGCTCCGCAATCGTGCGCTGGCGCAAGGGCTTCCTCCTGGGGGGATGAATTCAGCAGCATCCCGGACCAGCCGTGTGCGGCCGGTCACACCAAATGCAACTTGGCGTGTCTTAAATAGAAATGAATCTAGTTACGCCACCCGGGCGTGATCCAGTTCATGGGTTGCGCCGATGCGGCGGCAACGGCTGCATCCCTGCTAGCGTGGGCCATGGCAACCCTCCGTCCGCAGTGGATGGCCGCGGACTTCTTCGGTCCGCGAGTGGCCCTCGTCGGCCGCCTGCCCCTCCAGGCCGGGCCCTGGGCACCGCAGGCACCATGGCTGCAGGACGCTTTGTCCGGGGCGGTGCTGGCCTTCTCTGGCGCCATGCCCACGGTCTGCGCGGCCTCCACCGCGACGCCGGAGATCCTTAGCCTCCTCGCCGAGGCCGGCCTGCCGCCACCTTCCGGCGTGCTGACCTACGCGCACCCAGGAGACTATCTGGCCACCCTCGTCCGCGCGGCCGCGGCGGGACTCCGTCTCGCCACCTTCCATCCCCATCCACCGGGAGAGGTTGATCCCGCGTGCTGCGCCGTGGCCCCGGACCTCATCGCCGCGCTCATGGACAAGGCCCGGCTGGACGAGATCCTGGCGCCGGACCGCTTGGTTCCCCGCCGGGTGCTCGCGGACCTGCCGGACGACCCTGCGGAGCTGCTTCGGGAGGGCCCGGCGGTCCTCAAGGTGGCCACCGGCCTGCCCAACGGTGGCGGCCTCGGCGTGCGTCCGGTCCGCACAAGGGAGGAGGCCGCCCTCGCCTGCGCAGAGCTGGCTGAAGGCGGCCACTGGGTGCTGGAGCGGTGGCTGCCCTTCGAGCGCTCCGTCTGCGTGCATGCCGGCGTCCTGGCGGACGGCCGCGCCGTGTACCTGGGGGCCGCGGAACAGATCTTCGCCGCACCCTTCCGCCATGCCGGCAACTGGGTGGATGGGGCTTCGGAGGTTTCGGAGGCGGTGGCCAAGACCGTCGTGGACGCGGCGGCGCGGGCTGCCGCCCGGGGTTACCGGGGCCTGGCGGGCTTCGATGTGGGCTTCCTGCATGGCGGCGGCTGGCGGATCCTCGACGCCAATTTCCGCCTCAATGCTTCGAGCACCGCCGTCCTGTACCGCGCGGCGATCCATGCCGCCACCGGCGCCACGACCCTCAAGCTGACCCAGTGGACCGCGCGGGACGGGCCGACCCTGCTCGCCGCGGCGCGGCGCCACCTCCGGCGCGGCTGGCTCGTGCCGCTCTCTCTGTACGATCCCGCCGTGGGCTCCCAGGGCGGCCCCGCGCGGCTGCGGGGCGTCCTCCTCGCGGCGTCCCGGGCCGAGGCGGAAGCCCGCGGTGAGGAGATGGCCCGGGACTTTCAGGCCTGAAGGCTTCAGTCCCTGAAGAACCTCAGTCCCTGAAGAAACCGTAGAGCCCCTGGGCCCGGATCCGCCGGTTCTCCAGGATCCTGGGCGAGGCCCGGTAGATCGCCCCCGGCGTCTTGTTGATGTCCAGGATCACCGCCGCCCCGTCCCGCACCACGTAGTCGAACTTGCCGTAGTCGAAACCCAGCCGGTGGCGCAGGGCCACGATGTCGGGATGGGGCTCCGCGGGCTCGGTGGAGGTCACCGTCTGCCCCTTCACGATGGGTTCGTCGGCGCCGGCCCGCTGGGTGGTGTGGCGATCGCCGAGGAAGGCGTAGCTGCGGACGAAGAAGCGCCCGTCCTCCATCTCCGGCAGGAAGGCCTGCACCACCAGGTCCGGACTTTCGAAGCGGTCCGGCGGAACCTCCCCGAGGGAGTCGTAGATCTCGTAGTCCAGGGGGCTCCCGAAGGAGGGCAGCAGGCCCTGTCCATCCATCCGCGCGACGCCGCGCAGGGCTTCCGGGTGCCCGCCATAGTTGCGGTCGGACTTGACGATGACGGGCCCCTTCCAAGGGTCGCCGGCGCGGAGGAGGCCTGGGCTGAAGGTGGATTTGCGGATGTCGCGGACGCGGCCGTTGAGGGCGACGGGGTACCGCGCCGCGAAATCCAGGTAGGCCTCGGGCACCACCGAAAGGTCCACGTGGACCAGCACCAGGTCCGCGGGTTCGAAGACGCCGGTGCCATAGAGCGGGATCACCGTGTGCCCGTCCGCCTCCCAGGTGGGGATCAGGCCCGCCACACCGGTGGTCTCCGGCCGCACCCGCGTGTCCTGCTCGTGGAACAGGAGGGCGATGCGCCGCGGCCTCACCCTTGCCACCGCACGCCGTAGCGGTGCAGGCAGCCGCCGGGTTCCGGAGCCTCGTACGCGACGGCGACGCCGCGGGTGCCGGTGCATTCGAGGGCCACCTTCAGCCAGGCGGGCACCGCGTCCCGGAACCAGGCTTCCGGATAGCCCCAGGCCCGGAGGCTGAGGTCGGCGTCCTGGGGCTCCACGGCCTCCACCGAGGCCAGGCCGCCCGCGTAATAGAACGCGTAGAGCTTGGGAAAGGCGTGGACCAGCAGCCCCGGCGTGGCGAGCCGCAGCATCCAGCGATGGGCGCCGCCGAGGATCTCCCGGGCCGCGTCCTCGCCACGCTGGGCCATGAAGTCCGCACCGCGCCGGAGGGCCCAGGCCGCGTGCAGCTCAAGGGCCAGCCCGGAGTCCACCCACTCGAAGTAGCCCACGGGCCCACGGAACCGTTCCCGGCACGCCGGCGAGAGGGACGCCAGCAAATCCTCCCAGGCCTGGACCCCGCCTTCCCGCAGGACGGCATCCTTCACCTGCCGGGTCATGGGTCCGCGTTCGCGGACGATGCGCAAGCCCGCCGCCAGGGTCGGCGGGCCGGCCTCGGCCGCAGGTTCCTGGACGGGTTCGGACACCATTCCAGACTAGCCCGGGAGGATGGGAAGGCAACGCGCGGAATCCCGGTCCCATGCGGGGCGGACAGGCGTCCCAGCCCCGTTTCCGTTAGAATTTCCGGCCAGTCCCCCAACCCAAGCCAAGACCGGAGCACTCGATGAGCGAATCCGCGCCCCGGATCCTCCTGGTGGACGACACGCCCATGAACCTGGCGGCGCTCTCCAGCGCCCTCCGGCCCGAAAGCGACATGATCCAGACGGCGGAGGACGGGGAGGCCGCCTGGGCGGTCCTGGACGCCGATCCCACCTTCGACCTGGTCCTCCTCGACCTCATGATGCCCCGCCTCGATGGCCTGGGACTCATGCGGCGCATGAAGGAGGACCCCCGCTTCCGGCAGGTCCCCGTGATCCTCCAGACCGCGGACGCCGCGCCGGAGCGCATCGCCGAAGGCATCCGGGCGGGGGCCTTCTACTACCTCACCAAGCCCCTGAACCTGCAGGTGCTGCGCAGCGTCGTGCGGGCGGCCCTGGAAAGCCGGCAGGAGGCCTTGCGCACCGCGCGGGAGGTGGATCAGGTCGCCCACGCCGCGGGCCTCCTGAAGCGCGCCGAGTTCCACTACCGCACCCATGAGGAGGCCCGGGCCCTGGCGGCCCTGCTCGTGCGGGTTTACCCGGATCCGGAACGGGTGGCGGTGGGGGTCTGGGAGCTCCTCGTGAACGCCGTCGAGCATGGCAACCTGGAGATCACCTACGCCGAGAAGACGCGCTACATGCAGGAGCGGCGCATGCTGGCGGAGGTGGCCGAGCGCCTGCAGCGGCCCGAGTTCCAGGACCGGACGGCGGTGGCCGTGCTGGAACAGGATGCCGAGGGGCTCACCCTGACGGTGGAGGATGAAGGACCGGGCTTCGACTGGAGGCCCTTCCTCGAACTCGCGCCGGCCCGGGCCTTCCACACCCATGGCCGGGGCATCGCCATGGCCAAGGCCCTCAGCTTCGACGAGATCGCCTACGAAGGCCGCGGCAACCGGGTCATCGCCCGCGTCCGGACCTGAGCCCTCCGTCGGCGGCCGCAGCCCCGCAGGTACGGAAGAAGCCCCTCAAGCGCCGAAGTGGAACTCGAGGCCCGCCACCACGCGGTCGAACTCGGCCTGGGCCTGCGCCACCAGGAGCTCGGCGTCCTTGAAGCGCCCTGCGGCGGCGGCGTCTTCCAGATCCCCGCAGAGCCTCGACAGGGTCTTGGCGTACACATAGGAGGACATGCCATTCAAGGCGTGGGCGGCCTGCCGGAGGGGCTCCACCTCCCGATCGGCGAAGCCCTGGTGGATGTCCCCCATCCGGGCGGGCGCATGCTGGAGGAATAGCCTGACCACCTCGCCCGCGCCTTGTCCCAGACGGCCCGGGGCGCTCTTGTCGTAGGGTTCCGCCGGGGCCGGCGGTCCGCCCTCCAGGAAGGGCCGGAGGGCCCGGAGCAGGTCCGGCTTCTCGATGGGCTTGGTGAGCAGTCCGTCCATTCCGGAAGCCCGGGCACGGTCTTCCTCGCCTTCCATGGCGTGGGCCGTGAGCGCCAGGATCGGCGTGCGGCGCAGGCCCTGCTCCATGGTCCGGATGGCGATGGTGGCGCTGTAGCCGTCCAGCTCCGGCATCTGGGCGTCCATCAGGATCAGGTCGAAGCGGGCTTCGAGGCTGCGTTCGATGGCCTCCTTCCCATCCTCCGCGAGGACCACCTCGGCTCCCAGGGAGGCCAGCATGTGCATGGCGACCCGCTGGTTGAGCTCATTGTCCTCCGCCAGCAGCACGCGCTTGCCTTCCAGGGGCCTGGCCACGGACGGGGCCTCGTCGCCCTCGTCGCTGCCCATCCACAGCACCTGCCGGCCTGCCAGCACCGCGTCGCGGACCGGCTCGAGGGCCTCCCGCAGGGCCCAGTCGTAGATGGGCTTCCGCAGGACGCCCTCGGCGCCAAGGGCCCGCCAGTCCACGGCCTCCAGGCCTCCGTGCATGGGCACCAGGACAAGCATGGCCCGCACCTCCTGGGCCAGCGCGGCGGCGTCCACCGGATCGACGGCGAGGCTCGCGTCCAGCAGCGCCACGAGGTAGGGCCGGCCCTCCCCCCGGGCCGCTTCCAGGAGGGCGACCGCCTCCGCCACCGAGGGGCACACCGCGCAGGGCGCCTTCCATGCTTCGAGCACCTCCGCCAGCGCCTTGCCGGCGATCTCCCGGGGCGTCACCACGAGGGCGGGGAAGTCCGGCCAGTCCGGCGCTGGAGCCGGCGGCGGGGCCTGGGGATCCACCGTCAGCTCCAGGGTGAACCAGAACCAGGAGCCGATGCCCACCCGGCTCTGCAGGCCGATCCGTCCGCCCATGAGTTCCACGAGCTTGCGGGAGATCGCGAGGCCGAGGCCCGTCCCGCCATAGCGCCGGGTGATGCCGCTGTCCGCCTGGCTGAAGCGCTCGAAGAGGCGCGCCTGCTTGTCTTCGCTGATGCCGATCCCCGTGTCCTCGATGTTGAGCTGGATCTCGCGGATCTCGCCGGAGGCGCGCATGCACTCCACCGCCACGAGGACATGGCCCCGCTCCGTGAACTTCAGGGCGTTGCCGAGGAGGTTGAGCACCACCTGGCGGATGCGGTCGGGGTCGCCCATGAAGCGCCGGGACATGCCGGGCTGGAGGCGCAGCACGAGGTCGATGCCCTTCTCTTCGGCTTGTGGGCTCAGGAGGTCGAGGATCTCCTCGAGGATTTCCGAAAGGTCGAAGGAGACCCGGTGCAGCCGCAGCCCCCCTTCCTCAAGGCGGGAGAAGTCCAGCAGGTCATTGATGATGGCCAGCAGGGCGCGGCTGGCGCCCTGGATGGTGCGGGCGGATTCCCGCTGGGACTGGGCGAGGTTCGACTCGAGCAGGATGCCCGCCATGCCGAGGATGGCGTTGAGGGGCGTGCGCAGCTCGTGGCTCATGGTGGCGAGGAACTCGCTCTTCGCTTCGTCCGCCGCCTGGGCGGTGCGCACGGCCTGGCGCAAGGCTTCGGTCTGCTCGCGCACGGCCCGGGCGAGGTCCCTGTTGCGGCGCAGCAGGGCCCCGGTCCGCCAGCGGTACAGCCCATAGGCCCCGGCGGCGAGGCCTCCCGCCCACAGGGCGTAGGCCCAGCCCGTGCGCCACCAGGGCGGGCGGATGCTGAACCAGACCTGCGCGGACTCCCCCCACGCGAGGGGCGCCGGGCCGCGCTGGCGGCTGGCCCGGAAGTCCAGGCGGTAGGTGCCCGGCGGCAGCTTCGCATAAGTCACCCTTCCCCCCGGGGCCTCCCGCCAGGCTTCATCGAAGCCGATCAGCCGGGACTGGAAGGCCAGCGCATGGGCCCGGGAGAAGGAGAGGGCTGTGGCTTCCGCTTCGAGGGTGTTCGGGCCCGGCGGCAAGCGGAGCAGGACGCCTGCCTCCGCCCGCCTCGGCGTGCCGTTGAAGGACAGGCCCGCCACGATGGCCCGCGGCGCGGCCAGCAGCGGCCCGGCGGCCCCACCCGCGAATCGGGCGAGGCCACCGGCGGTGGCCACCCAGACCTCCCCCGATGCGTCCGCCAGCAGCGCGGACGGCGCGCAGGCATCCCCGGGCAGGCCATCCTTCCGGGTAAAGGTTTCCAGTCCGCGTTCCTCGAGACGGTAGAGGCCCTGGTCCGTCCCGATCCAGAGCAGACCCCCAGGGCCTTCCGCTATGGACCTCGGCGGGGGCGCCCACGCCCTCCACCCGGTCCATGACCCGCATGACCCCTTCCCGGAGCCTGAGCCTGAGCAACGACCCGTCTCCGAATCCAGCCCAGAGATCATCCCCTTCGCCCTGGGCCAGACACAGGGGCGGCTGGTCGGGGAGTCCATTCTGGGTTCCGAAGCGGCGCCAGCCTCCCGCCTCCCGGCACAGCAGTCCGCCGCTGCCCGCCGCCCAGAGGCGCCCGCGCCGGTCGCGGGTCAAGGCCGGGAAGGACTCCCCCCGGACCGGTTCCGGCAGCGCTGCCGCCTCCAGCTCCAGCCCCGCGGGTCCGTGCCGGCCCAGGAACAGGCCCTGTCCCGCCGTTCCGACCCAGAGGCGCCCCTCCTCATCCTCCGCCATGGACAGGATGGCCCGCGTGCCCCCCGGGAGCCCCGCCAGCGGCCACAGCAGCAGGCCCGGGCGCCCGCCTTCCAGCACCGCGACCTCCCGCGCCGGAACGCCCGCGGCGTAGATCCGGCCACGCCGTCCCTCCACGAAGGTAAGCACCCGGAGACCCTCGGTGCCCTTCTGGGCGGACCAGCCGATGGAGGAGGCGATGGCAACGCCCCGGTCCGTGCCCGCGTAGAGGCGTCCAGAGGCGTCCCGGAGCAGGGCGCGGGCGGCGGTGGCCGGAAGGCCCTGCGCCCTTCCATAGGCCTGCCAGAGCCCTCGCCCGAGCACCCTGTGCAAGCCCTCCCCCGCGAGCCAGAGGGTTCCCTCCCGGTCCACGAAGGTCAGGGTGCACGGCGGCACGGAGGGACCGAGCTCCAGGCGCGGCGCCCAGATGCGTTCGCCTTCGAGCACCACCGGGCCCGTGGGCGTCGGGACCCAGAGCCGCCCCGACCGGTCCCGCTGCAGCGTCCCCGCCCCCGCCGCGCCAAGGGGGAGCCGCCGGGACAGGTCTTCCCACGCCCCTTCCCGGCTCCTGCGCCAGAGGGCAGCCCGCGTCCTCAGCAGCAAACGGCCAGAGGCATCCTCCGCGAGGCTCTCGATGGGCTCGCCCGCCGGCAGCCCGCGGGGGCGCTCCACTGCCTGGTCCCGCATATGCCCATCGCGCCAGGCGAGGCTTCGGATCGCACCCGTGGCGTCCAGGCTCCAGACGCCGGCCGCCGACGGGACCAGGAGGGAAGGGCCGGGGCCCGTCCAGTCCTGCATCCGCTCGGGAGCCTGCCCGGGAAGAAGCCGGTGAAGCCCCTCGTCCGAACTGGCCCAAAGTGTCCCATCCGGCTGGACGCAGAGGGCCCGCAGCGGCCTGCCCAATCCCTTGACCGGCGCGAAACGGCCCCCCGCCATTCGGAAGAGGCCCGCGGAGGTGCCGACCAGGATGGCCCCGCCATCGCTCGCGAGGACCCGGACCCGGGTTCCTTCCAGCCCCTCGGCGCTACCGTAACCGCGGAAGCGCCGGCCTTCGAAGCGATACAGGCCGCCTTCCGTGGCGAACCAGAGGAACCCTTCGGGGTCTTCGGCGATGGCCTCCACATTGGGATTCCCCAACCCCTCCTCGGGGCCGTAGCTCTGGACCGCCAGGGCTCCGGCGCCCTGCGCGCGCAGGGGTGGATGGCCCAGCAGGACCAGGGCGGCGAGGACGCGGAAGGCTGTTCGCAAGATGCGGATCAAGAAGGGAATGGTGGGGAGCAAGGCCCTCGCTTACCATGCCAGAGGAACGCCCATGACGCTTCGTGCCGCAATCGCTGATGATGAACCCGTCGCCCTCCACCGGCTGCGGACCCTTCTGTCGGAGGCCGGCTGGGACGTGGATGCCTTCGAGGACGGCAAGCTGCTTCTGAACCATCTCCGCGAACACCCTGCGGACGCGCTGTTCCTGGACATCCAGATGCCGGGCCTCTCCGGCCTCGAAGTCCTGGGCGAGCTGCCGGATCCACCGCCGCCGGTGATCTTCGTGACGGCCCGCTCGGAGTATGCCCTCGCCGCCTTCGAACACGCCGCCGTGGACTACCTCCTGAAGCCCGTGACCGCCGACCGGCTGAACAAGACCCTGGCCCGGATCGCCGGCAACCAGGTTCCCCGCCGTTCCGTCAGCGAGCTCCGGGCGGCCCTCCCGGCGCCGGGCCCCGCGGCGCATGCCACGCCGGGCCAGCCCTTGCGTTTCCCGGTCCGGGCGGGCGAAGGAAAGCTGCTGCTGGAGTTGCGCCGGGTCAGCCATTTCGAGGTGGTGGACCAGGTGGTCTGGGCCCACGCGGGCAAGCAGAAGTACCGGACCTCCTGGGTGTCCCTGGCGGAGGTCGAAGCGGCCTTCCCCGCCACGGGCCTGCTCCGCATCCAACGGCATCTGCTGGTCCGCCCGGAGGCCGTGCTCGGCGTGCGGTCCCTCAATTCCGGCCGCCGGGCCGTCCTGGTGCAGGATGGCGTCGAGCTCGAGGCCAGCCGCAGCGCCGCCCACGCCCTGAAGGAACGCCTGGGCATCTGAGATAGCGCCAACGGTGACGGTTCAGGGCCATTCCCGGGCTTGGCTGCCGCCCTGCGTCCCTTGGCCTTCAGCCCCTTGGAGCCGCGCCTTCCGGTTGATCCAGGCCAACCTTCCGCTGGTCCAGCCGGATGGCCCTTCCACGGGTCCAAAGGCCGCGGAGAGGGCCCACAGGCCCCGGGATTGCACCTCCGGGTCCCCCCTTGGGAGAAGCCATGTCCGCGCTGAACCGAATGTCGCATTGGATGCTGCCCCTGGCGGCCCTGGGTCTGCTGTCCTGCGGCGGGGGCGGTGGGGGCAACCCTGGCGGCGGGTCCGGAGCCGCGCCGCCGGTCGCCGTGGTTCTCCTGCGCCCGCCTCCGCGGACCTGGAATCCGGCGACACCCTCGGCTTCGCCGCTTCCGTCGCCAACGCCGCCAACACCGCCGTCACCTGGCAGGTCATGGAAGGCGGCGGCGGCTCCGTCAGCCCCTCCGGCCTCTACACCGCTCCCGACGCCGATGGCACCTTTTCCACGTCTGGCTGCCGCGGTCGCTGATCCCAGGGCCACCGCCGACGCTGCGACCCTCCGGCGTCCGCCGCAAAGTCACTGTCACCGTCTCTCCTGCCACCGCCTCCTCGCCCCCTGCCGCCACCTGCGTTTTCTTCGCTGCCGCTGTCGCCAACGCCGCTGACACTTCCGTCACCTGAAGTCTGCCACCGGCGGCGCCATCACCGCCGCCGGCCTTTACACTGCCCCCCGCTGCGCCTGCGGCACCTTCACCGTCCGCGCCACGTCGCCGACACCCGCCGCTTCGGCGGAAGCCACCGTCACCGTCACCGCCGCCTCCCCAGCCCCCGGCCATCGCGAGCTTCACCGCCACCCCGGCCACCCTCAACCCCGGCCAGTCCAGCACCCTCGCCTGGACCACCACCGGCGCCACCAGTCTTGCCATCAACCAGGGCCTCGGCTCCGTCACCGGCACCACCACCCGCGTCGTCTCGCCGGCCGCCACCACCACCTACACCCTCACCGCCACCAACGCCGCCGGCTCCACCACCGCCGCCGTCACCGTCTCCGTCACCCAGCTCCCCGCCATCACCGCCTTCACCGCCACCCCGGCCACCCTCAACCCCGGCCAGTCCAGCACCCTCGCCTGGACCACCACCGGCGCCACCAGCCTTGCCCTCAACCAGGGCCTCGGCGCCGTCACCGGCACCACCACCCGCGTCGTCACCCCCGCCGTCACCACCACCTACACCCTCACCGCCACCAACGCCGCCGGCTCCACCACCGCCTCCGCCACCGTCACCGTCCTCGCCCTGCCGGCCATCACCGCCTTCACCGCCTCCCCCGTCTCCATCACCGAAGGGGAGACCAGCCTGCTGGCCTGGTCCGTCTCCGGGGCCACCAGCCTCTCCATCAACCAGGGCGTCGGGGACGTCACCGGTTCCACCGCCCGCAACGTCTCCCCCACCATCACCACCACCTACACCCTCACCGCCACCAACGCCGCCGGCCCCGCCACCGCCACCGTCACCCTCATCGTGAGCCCCGCCCCGCCCCAGCCGCCGGTCATCACGGCCTTCACCGCCGCCCCGGCCTCCCTCAACCCCGGCCAGAGCAGCACCCTCGCCTGGTCCGTTTCCGGCGCCACCAGTCTTGCCCTCGACCAGGGCCTCGGCGACGCCACTGGCACCACCAGCCGCGTCGTCACCCCCGCCGCCACCACCACCTACACCCTCACCGCCACCAACGCCGCCGGCCCCGCCACCACCACCGTCACCGTCACCGTCCTCGCCGCACCGCCTCCCCCGCCGCCCTCGGGCTACCTGCTGCTGACCGCGCCGAGGCTGGCACAGATCCGCGCGGACGCCACCGCCAGCGGTCCCGCCTGGACCGCCCTGCGCACCAATGTCGAGAGCACCCTCACCAGCACCGACGAGTACGCCACCGGCGCCGAGAACATGGCCATGGCCTACCTGGTGAGCGGCGACGCCCGCTATGCCGCGCGGGCCTACTGGTGGTCCCAGCAGGCCATGGCCGGAACCCTGAGGGCGGACAGCTACTACTACTTCCAGTCCATGGTCCGGCCCGTGGCCATGACCCTGAACTACTGCGCGCCGGCCCTGAGCGCCGGCCAGGTGCAGACGCTCCGGGACTACCTCCACGCCAGCTGCGACGAGTTGTGGTTCCACAACCTGGGCAGCGGCTGGGGCCTGGATGATCCCGCCAACAACTACCACCTCTCCTTCCTCGCGGGCACGGCCTTCTCCGGCTACGCCCTGCAGGCCGCGGGCGATCCCCGGGGCCAGGCCTGGCTGGACCTGGTGAACGAAAAACTCACCAAGGTCGGCGGCGTGTTCGCCTACCTGGATCTCCTCCCCGGCGGAGACTGGGAAGAGGGCGCGAACTATGGCGAAGGTTCGAAGATGCACCTCTCCATCTGCCTCAGCGTCCTCGCCGGCGCCGGCGCCAACCACTTCACGCGGCCCTTCTTCGCGGGCTCCCTGCGGTATGTCGTGTACGCCACCCAGCCCGGATGGAACTTCCTTTACCCCGGTGGGGACCTCGCCCGGGAATCGTCCATGGGCGTCTCCCCCTACACCCGGGCCTACCTTCAGCCCACGGTCTTCTGGCTAACGGACGGCACCGAGCGGAAGCTCGGCCAGTGGTACCTCACCCACGTGGTGCCCAGCTACATGGACGGCTCCCGGTCCTTCAACTACCGCACGGGCCTCTGGCTGGACGTGGCCTTCCGGCTGGACCTGCCGGAGACCGCGCCCACCGGCGAGCCCCTGTCCTACCGCGCCGCAGGCACCGAATGGCTGAACGCCCGCTCCGGGTGGGATGACGATGCCACCTCCCTCAGCATCAGCGGGGCCCCGCGCATCGTCCAGAGCCACCAGCACCAGGACACGGGCCACTTCCTCCTTTGGAAACGGGACTGGCTGGCCGCCGACGCCAGCACCTACAGCCACAGCGGCCTCCTCTGGGAGCCCCAGGGGCAGAACCTCCTCAAAGTGCCGGGCATCGTCATGCACTTCGACGACACGCCGGTGCCGGGCCTGCAGAAGCAGGTGGACAAGGGCAGCTTCGTCTATGCGCAGGTGGACGCAACCGGGGTCTACAAGCGCCGGGACGCCGCCAGCCAGCTGGAGAACCTGCTGAACGAGCACACCCGGGAGTTCGTCTACCTGCGGCCGGACACCCTCGTGGTCTTCGACCGGGTGGACGCGAAACCCGCGGGACTCGGCTACCAGTGGCTCATGCATTTCCCTGCGGCCCCCGCGGCCTCCGGCGCGCGTTACACCCTCAGCCGGAACGGCGCGGGGATCGCCCTGCAGACCCTCGTGGGTGGCCCGGGCGCGGTGGTGTCCGACGCCGACCTGGAGGCCGGCATGACCTCGAGCCGCGTGGCCGTCAACGCCACTGGCGCGGTGAGCCGCTTCCTGCACCTCGTGCAAGTGGCGACGGGGGGCGCTCCTGCGTCCCAAGGCCAGCTCATCACCGCCACCGGGGTCCAGGGGCTGCTCTGGAACGGCACCGTCGTCCTCTTCAGCGACCAGGCCCGCGGCGCCACGCCCGCCTTGCCCTTCTCCTACACCGTCCCCGATGCGGGCACCCACAGCCACATCCTCGCGAACCTCTCCGGGACCTACGACGTCGACGTCGTCCGGGGACCGGCGAGCACCACCGTGACCGTGCGGGCGGGCTCCGCCCATGCCGCGGACGCCCAGGGGCTCGTGACCTTCAGCGACGGCGGCGGCCTGCAGCCGCCCACGATCGGCAGCTTCGCCGCCTCCCCGGCTGCGCTGACCGCGGGGCAGTCCACGCTGCTCTCCTGGACCGCCTCCGGCGCCGACACGCTCTCCATCAATCAGGGCATCGGCGCAGTCACGGGAGGCAGTCGCAGCGTCGCACCCGCCACGACCACCACCTACACCCTTACCGCCACCAACGCCGCCGGCAGTGTCACCGCCAGCGCCACGGTGACCGTCAGCCCCGCCCAGGCCGGCGCCCTGGCCAATCCCATCCTCTTCGTCACCCAGGTCCCCATGGACGGCTTCGCCACCATCTCCATGCCCTTCGCGAACCATGACGGCGGCAGCAACACGGCGCCCCGGGGCGGCGACCTCTGGATCCGCTACCCGGACGGCACGCTGAGGAACCTCACCCAGGAGGCGGGCTTCGGCATGACGGGCCTGCAGGGCGCCAACGCCATCGCGGTCCGCGAACCCTCCGTCCACTGGAACGGCGCCAAGGCAGTCTTCGCCATGGCCGTCGGTTCCACCACCCAGCAGTACCAGTGGGAGACGCGGTTCTGGCAGCTCTACGAGGTGTCCGGCCTGGGCCAGGGGCAGGCCGTGGCCATCACGAAAGTTCCGAACCAGCCCGCGAACGCCAACAACATCAGTCCGGTCTACGGCTCGGACGACCGCATCATCTTCGCCTCCGACCGCAGCCGCGGTGGCGAGGCCCACCTCTATCCCCAGCTCGACGAGTACGAAAGCACCATCAGCCTTTCCGGGATCTGGAGCCTCAACCCGGTCTCCGGCGACCTCAAGCTGCTGGAGCACGCTCCGAGCGGCGCCTTCCACCCCTTCGTGGACTCCTTCGGTCGGGTGGTCTTCAGCAAGTGGGACCACCTGCAGCGGGACCAGCAGGCGGACGCGGACGCGGCGGGCGGCACCTACGGCTCCTTCAACTACGGCGATGAAAGCGCCGGGGCGGCCCGCCTCGCCAGCCGCGCCGAAGTGTTCCCCGAACCCCGGGACACCGCCCATCCGGAGAATGTGGCGAACCACGCCAACGGCCACCGGTTCAACCAGTTCTTCCCCTGGCAGATGAACGAGGACGGCACCGAGGAGGAGACCCTCAACCATGTGGGGCGCCACGAGATCGGCGGCTTCTACCTCGGCGAGACCGCCTTCACCGATGATCCCAACCTGAGCGAATACGCCCCCGAAGCCAACCATGTGAACCGGAACTACCTGAACGGCGATGGCGGCATCTTCCAGCTCCGGGAGGATCCGACGCACCCGGGCCTCTTCTTCGCCGCCAACATGCGGGAATTCAACGGCGGCCGGGCCGGCCAGATCGTGACCCTCTCCGGTGCGCCGGACGTGAACCCCGAATCCATGCAGGTCGCCTGGATCACCCACCCGGACACGAAGTTCGAAGTTCCCGATGGGCAGGCTCCACCCGCCGGCGCCACGGGACGCTACCGGAACCCGCTGCCCATGAGCGACGGGAAGCTGGTGGCGGCGCACACGGCGGAAGTCAAGGGCGACGCCAATCTCGGAACCCGAGCGAATCCCAACTTCCGCTACCAGTTCAGGCTCAAGACCCTCCAACCGTCCGGCGGGTACTACATCGTCGACCAGCTCCTCACCCCCGGCATCACGAAATCCGTCAGCTGGTACGACCCGGACGTCCTCGTCTCCTACAACGGGCCCCTCTGGGAACTGGACCCCGTGGAAGTGGTCGCCCGGCCGCGCCCGGCCCTGCGGAGCACACCCCTCCAGCTCCCGGAGCAGCAGGTGCTGGCGGAGGAAGGGGTCAACGAAACCCTGTTGAGGACCTGGCTCCGGAACAACGGGCTCGCCCTCATCATCAGCCGGGATGTCACCACCCGGGACCGGGCGGACCTCCAGCAGCCCTTCAATCTCCGCGTCCCCGGCGGGGCGAGCACGGTGTCCGCCTCCGGCAAGGTCTATGACGTTCCGCACTTCCAGATCTTCCAGGGAGACCAGGTGCGGGGTTACGGCGGGACCACCACGCCGCGGCCTGGACGACGGGTCCTCGCCCAGACGATGCAGGCCACGGCGGTGGCGAAGAACCCCGCCAACCCCGGCGGGCCCACGGGCAGCGTGAAGGTGGCCGCGGACGGTTCCATGGCGGCCTTCGTCCCGTCGTCCCGGGCGCTCACCTGGCAGCTCACGGATGCCACCGGCAAGGCTGTCGTCCGGGAGCGGAACTGGATCAGCTTCCAGCCCGGAGAGATCAGGACCTGCGTCAGCTGCCATGGACTCAACACCCGGAGCCAGACCGGCGGCACCGTTCCCCAGAACAAGCCCGAGGCCCTGCGCCAGCTGCTGACCCTTTGGAAGACCCTGCCGGCGGCGCCCGCCGCGCCCTGAACTTCATCCTTAAGCGGGGGCTGACCCGGCGGGTCAGCCTCCGGACCGCCCTGCCCCGAGGCGTCCCATCCTTCGGGAAGGGGCCCGCCCCGGGGCCGGCCGGTTCGTCCAGCCCAGGCGACCGGTGGTCCAGGAACGCGATCCTTTGAAGGGGCCGCGCGGCCCTGGGTCCACGGAAAGGGCCGACCGGTCCCAGGTTTGCACGGCAGCTTTCGCCCCCTCTGGGAGAAGCCATGTCCGCGTTGAGCCGAATGTCGCATTGGATGCTGCCCCTGGCGGCCCTGGGCCTGCTGTCCTGCGGCGGGGGCGGCGGGGGCAATCCCGGCGGCGGGTCCGGCACCCCGCCTCCCGTCGCCGTGGCCCTCCTGCCCGCCTCCGCGGACCTGGAATCCGGCGACACCCTCGGCTTCGCCGCCTCCGTCGCCAACGCCGCCAACCCCGCCGTCACCTGGCAGGTCATGGAAGGCGGCGGCGGCTCCGTCAGCCCCTCCGGCCTCTACACCGCTCCCGACGCCGATGGCACCTTCCATGTCCGGGCCGCCGCCGTCGCTGATCCCAGGGCCACCGCCGACGCCACCCTCCGCGTCCGCCGCAAGGTCACCGTCACCGTCTCTCCCGCCACCGCCTCCCTCGCCCCCGCCGCCACCCGCGCCTTCACCGCCGCCGTCGCCAACGCCGCCGACACCTCCGTCACCTGGTCCGCCACCGGCGGCGCCATCACCGCCGCCGGCCTCTACACCGCCCCCGCCGCGCCCGGCACCTTCACCGTCCGCGCCACCTCCCTCGCCGACACCCGCCGCTTCGGCGAAGCCACCGTCACCGTCACCGCCGCTCCCCAGCCCCCGGCCATCGCGAGCTTCACCGCCACCCCGGCCACCCTCAACCCCGGCCAGTCCAGCACCCTCGCCTGGTCCACCACCGGCGCCACCAGTCTTTCCATCAACCAGGGCGTCGGGGACGTCACCGGCACCACCACCCGCTCCGTCACCCCCGCCGTCACCACCACCTACACCCTCACCGCCACCAACGCTGTCGGCTCCACCACCGCCGCCGTCACCGTCTCCGTCACCCAGCTCCCCACCATCACCGCCTTCACCGCCACGCCGGCCACCCTCAATCCCGGCCAGTCCAGCACCCTCGCCTGGTCCGTCTCCGGCGCCACCGGCCTTGCCCTCAACCAGGGCCTCGGCTCCGTCACCGGCACCACCAGCCGCGTCGTCACCCCCGCCGCCACCACCACCTACACCCTCACCGCCACCAACGCCGCCGGTTCCACCACCGCCTCCGCCACCGTCACCGTCCTCGCCCTGCCGGCCATCACCGCCTTCACCGGCTCCCCCGTCTCCATCACCGAAGGGGAGACCAGCCTCCTGGCCTGGACCACCTCCGGCGCCACCAGCCTCTCCATCAACCAGGGCGTCGGGGACGTCACCGGTTCCACCGCCCGCAACGTCTCCCCCACCATCACCACCACCTACACCCTCACCGCCACCAACGCCGCCGGCTCCACCACCGCCACGACCACCCTGGTCGTGAGCCCCGCCCCGCCCCAGCCGCCGGTCATCACGGCCTTCACCGCCGCCCCGGCCTCCCTCAACCCCGGCCAGAGCAGCACCCTCGCCTGGTCCGTTTCCGGCGCCACCAGTCTTTCCATCAACCAGGGCGTTGGGGATGTCACCGGCACCGCCAGCCGCGTCGTCACCCCCGCCGCCACCACCACCTACACCCTCACCGCCACCAACGCCGCCGGCCCCGCCACCGCCACCACCACCGTCACCGTCCTCGCCGCACCGCCTCCCCCGCCGGTGATCGCCAGCTTCACGGCGACCCCCGCATCCATCCTTCCCGGCGGCAGCAGCAACCTTGCATGGTCGGTCACCGGCGCCACCGGCCTGACCCTCGACCAGGGCATCGGAGCGGTCACCGGCACGGGCATGACCGTGAGTCCCGCGAGCACCCTGACCTACACCCTCACCGCCTCCAACGGAGGCGGGACCATTTCGGCCCAGGCCACCGTGACCGTGCAGCCCCCATTGCCACCGTCCTGCGGAACCATGGACCTGGGCATCGGCGCGGACCTGAAGGGCACCCAGGTGTTCTCCACTACCAGCGCGTGGAACCGGGATGTGAGCGCGGATCCGGTGGACACCAACTCGGCGACCCTCATCGCGACCATCGGCGCCACCAAGGGCCTCAAGGGCGACTACGGCGCGGGGCTCTGGGCCGGCGGAAAGATCGGCATCCCCTACGTGGTGGTGGCCGGACAGTCCAAGGTGCCCATCAACTTCACGGCCTACGGCGACGAGAGCGATCCGGGGCCCTACCCGGTGCCACCTTCCGCGCCCATCGAAGGCGACCCCGCGGTGCCCAACGACGGCGACCGGCATGTGCTCGTCCTTGACCGGGACACCTGCACCCTATACGAGCTGTACCGCTCCTTCCCCGCGGGCGGCGGCGCTTCCTGGAACGCCGATAGCGGGGCGGTCTGGGACCTGAAGGGCGACACCCAGCGGCCCCTGGGCTGGACCTCCGCGGACGCCGCCGGGCTGCCGGTGTTCCCTGGCCTGGTGCGCTTCGACGAAGTGAGCGCGGGGGAGATCCGCCACGCCCTGCGCTTCACGGCGAACCTCACGCGGAGGGCCTTCACGCCGCCCGCCACCCACTGGGCCTCCAGCAGCACGGATCCCGCCCGGCCGCCCATGGGCATGCGGGTCCGGCTCAAGGCCGGCTTCGACATCTCCACCTTCAGCGCCTCCACCCAGGTGGTCCTGCGCGCCTTGAAGAAGTACGGGATGATCCTCGCGGACAACGGCTCGGACTGGTACATCAGCGGCGCCCCGGACGACCGCTGGAACAACACGGCCATCGCCGAGCTTTCCCGGGTCAAGGGCTCGGACCTGGAAGTCGTGAAGATGAACACCATCGTCACCGCCGTGCCCGCCGGGACGCCCCCGGCCATCTCCGCCTTCAGCGCCTCCCCCGCGAGCATCCCCGCGGGTCAGACCTCGACTTTGAGCTTCACGGTCACGGACGCCAGCACCCTCATCATCACGCCGGAAGTCGGCGTGGTCACCGGCGGCGCGACCAGCGTCTCGGTCCGTCCCGGCGCCACCACCACCTACACCCTCACCGCCACCAATGCCGGGGGCGTCAGCACCCGGACCGCCACGGTGACCGTGACCGGGGCGGCCTTCATCACCCCCGATGATCCCGGAACGGCGGACCTGCGGTTCACCCTCCACACTGGGCAGCAGGTCCGCCCCATTTCGAAATGGATCTACGGTTACAACGGCGGGACCTGGGACACCTCCATGGCGCCGGGGACGACCCTGGGACGCCTGGGAGGAAACCGCTGGACGGCCTACAACTGGGAGACGAATGCCTCCAATGCCGGTAGCGACTGGGGGCCCTACAGCAACGATGCCTACCTCAGCGCGAGCAGCACGCCGGGCGAGGCCGTGCGACCCTACGTGGCCAATGCCCAGACCGCGGGTGCCGGGATCATCGTGACGGTGCCCATGCAGGGCTGGGTCTCCGCCGACAAGAATGGGAACGTGGATGTGAGCCAGCCCGTCAGCACGCGCTTCCTCCAGAGTCTTGCGAAGAAGGGCACGGCCTTCGTCAACCCGCCGAGCCTCACCGACGGCAAGGTCCATCAGGACGAGTTCGTCGCCTGGCTGGACGGCAGGTTCCCGACGGCCCGGACGGACCCGAACCGCCCGGTCTTCTACATGCTCGACAACGAACCGGACCTCTGGTCCGACACGCACCTCGAGGTCCAGCGGAGCAAGGCGAGCTACGACCAGGTCATCCCCGGCGGCATCGCCCTGGCCGGAGCCATCAAGGACGTGATCCCCCAGGCCCTGGTCTTCGGCCCCGCCAGCTATGGATGGAACGGCTTCGTGAACCTCCAGGACGCCCCCGACGCAGGCGGCCGCGATTTCCTCGATACCTACCTGGCCCAGCTCCGGACCGCCTCGGACGGCCAGGGACGGCGGCTGCTGGATGTGCTCGACCTCCACTGGTACTCCGAGGCCCAGGGCGGCGGGCAGCGCGTGGTCGGCGGGGATAACAGCGCCGCCGTGGCCGCCGCGCGCATCCAGGCACCCCGAAGCCTGTGGGACCCGGGCTATGTGGAAACGAGCTGGATCACCCAGTGGTCCACCAACGGGCCCATCCGCCTTATCCCGCGGATGCTCGACAAGATCGCCGCCCAGAACCCGGGCACCCGGCTCGCCTTCAGCGAGTACAACCACGGGGGGGAGGACCACATCAGCGGAGCCCTGGCCCAGGCCGACTGCCTTGGCATCTTTGGCCGCGAAGGGGTCTTCGCCGCCAACGTCTGGCCCATGACTTCCAACCGCGCTTTCAGTTACGGGGCCTTCCGGATCTTCAGGAACTTCGACGGCGCTGGCGCGGCCTTCGGTGACACCAGTTTCAGCGCGGTCGCCAGCGATGTCGCCAAGGCCAGCGCCTACGCAAGCCTCGATGCCGGCCAGGCGGCAAGGGTGGTGGCCGTGCTCCTCAACAAGGACACCACGGCCCATTCCGCAGGGCTCGCCCTCACCCATACCCAGCTCTTCGCGACCGTCGAGGTCTACCAGCTCACGGCCTCTTCTCCAGTTTCCGGAGGCTCAGCCCTTCCCCAGCGCCTCACGGACGTCTCCCTGGCGCTGAGGAATGCACTTCGCCTCACCTTGCCGGCCCAGAGCGTGACCGTGCTCGTGTTCAAGCCCTGATGAGCCACCAAAAGCAAAGCCCCCGCAAAGGCGGGGGCTTACTGCCGACGGGAAAGATCAGAACTTGATGCCGAGATAGAGGCCGAACGAAGCGTTCGGCGCCATCGCCTTGAGGTTGCGGTCATCGAGGATCGTCAGCCCGGACACGGAGTTCTGCGAAGTCTTGGTGATCGCCAGACTGGCGTCGATTCCCACGTAGGGCTGGACGCTCCCGGCCTTCCAGGACCAGTCGCCGCTGACGCGGACCCACGGGCGCAGGTAGGTGACGCTATGGTCGACGGGACCGCTGCCGGTCCCGCCGCTGACGTACAGGTAGCCTCTCGCGTTCATGGCCTCGCCACGGCCCTCCAGGTGGGTGCCCAGGGTGAAGGCATCAAAATGCCACATGTAGCCGCCACCGATGCTCCAGTAGGAGTAGCCGAACTTGACATCCGTCGCGTCCACGCCGATGCCGGGGGACACGGTGCCGTTGGTCTCGAACTTGGAGGTGGATTCAAGCCGTCCGCCCAGCTGGTAGAACCAGTTGCTGGTGCCAGGGATCTCCCCCATGAAGCGGACGCCGAAACCGGTCTGGGCCTTGGCCTGATCCGTGACGCTGACGCTGCCGATCTTGGCGATGACCTGATCGGATGGACGCATCATGTCGCCGAAGAGCTGGATGCGGGCTTCGCCGCCCGACGATTGCCCGAAAAGGGCGCCGGCGCTGAGGGCGACGGTCAAAAGGCTGAGCTTCTTCACAGGACCTCCTGGGGGCTAAGGAAGAGGGGTGTTCGAGGGGCGTCTAAAAAATGTCGCGTGGAGTCGATGAGCAATCAGGGTGCCACGAAGGTCAAAGGCCCGTTCACCACCACGATGTCCCAGTAGTAGTTGAAGGGCACCTTGTGGGCGTTGTTCACGTTCACACCGCCGGGCAGCATCCGCATGGTGGCCGAAGCGGTCTTGATGGCGTCCATCCAGTCCGGCCGGCTGAGGGCGCGTGCGCCCGCAGGGGGATGGTTCTTCAGGATGGACCTCACACCGTAGACGATGAGCGACGCAGTGCCGGCCGTCGGGCGGAGTTCCAGGGGGATGTCGAACCAGCAATAGCCCGGCGCGACCTTGTCCGTGCCGCCAGGAGCCGGGCCATCCGCGGCCGTGCGGCCAGAAGGCAGGTAGGTCCTGGCGTCCGTAAGGATCAGATCGGAAGTCGACTGGGCGGCGACAGGAAAGTTCCCGGGGAGGAGGAAGTGCTGGGTGGAGGTCGTCCGCAACTCGACCACCCAGAAATCAGGCGCGACCGGATTGCCGCTGCCATCCACCGTTGGGTTGTACCAGGTGACCCGGTAGCCGCCGGTCAGGCTGCCCGTCAGGGCGCCCATGGCGGTGCGGCCGCGCTTGTCCACCACCGTATCGAGGGGCGGTGCGAAGCCGAAGACCTGGACCGCGTCGGTTGCGGATCCGGTCACAGTCAGAGGTGGCTGGGCCGTCAGGTCGTCCGCCAACCAGGTGCGGCTGATGGCCGAACCAGAGGCGCTGTTGTAGTAGGGCGCATAGGCGGCCCAGAAGAACCGGCCTACGCCCGTGCTGCTGGGAGTCCCGCCGTTCACCGCTACTGGAGAGGAGGCGTCAAAGCCAGGCCCGCCGCGGGCCGTGAGGTTGAAGGCCGAATTGTCCGGGGCGATGCCGCTCAGGCTGGGCCAGGCGGCCGGGGTGCTGTGCCGGAAATAGGGGAACGTGCTGATGTCCGTCGCCCAGGAGAGCGAGGCCTGGTTGAGCACGAACGGACGAGCCCAGACCTTCGACCAGAGGTACTCGGACATGGAGAACACGGTCCGAGTCGGTGCGAAGAAATAGGCGCGGTTCTGGTAGGGGCTCCGGTCCGGATCATTGGCATCGTAGGGGATCGCGAAGCCATCGATGCCGCCCTTGAAGGGAAGCACTCCTGGGACACCGTAGACGGCCTGGGAGAAGAGCGTGGCCACCGCCGGATCCATCGCCGTGGGGTTCAGCAATGATGTCGTGCTGGGATTGGTCGAGCCGGAAAGGGTGATGTCGTAGGGATCGGTCACGCCGCCGGGGATGCGGAAGGCCTGGAAGGCCGTCGCGGCGAAAGTGTCCGCATTCGCGCTATCAGCGATGTATTTGGGGCCGTCCAGGACGAAACCCATGTTGCCGGGATTGCCTGAGGTCGTCGTGGGATCAGGGGGGAGTTCCGCCAGGCTGCTGGTGGCCGGGGCGAGCAGGAACCCGAGCCATTCGGCGAAGGTCTGGTTGGCTCGCAGCCCGGAGAACGAGTAGATGAGGTTATTGCTCTGGACCCACTGATTGAGGGCACCGAGGGAATCCGACGAATCCAGGGGGATGGCCAGACGGTCCAGCCACCGGGTGTTCGGAGGGGTGGTGCCAATCAGGAGATCCGAGTTGACGAAGCCCTGGATCCGGCGCTGGGTCGCAGCCGAGTTCTCTGGAGCAAAGCCCTCCCCGGTCACGATGCGGAGGGTCGGGTTGAACGGACTGCTGGAATTCTCGAACCCGAAACTGGAGCGGGTGAGGTTGACCACGGTGCCCAGGGTCGGGTCCGCGAAGGGGCCCGTCGGCGCGTTGGGGACGCGCATCAGGTAGCCCGTCGTGTCGGCGCCAAAGCCCGGGATCTGGACGTAGAAGGGGAGGTTGGAGCGGACTGGGACCTGCGCCTGCGCCTGCCCGGAGGTGTCCGAGATCGCGTAGGTGTTCGACAACCCGTCCTGGAACAGGGTCATGACCGCACCGAGGCCGTTGGCCGCGGACCGGGCCGGAGTCAGGCTGGCGACGGCATTGTTGTCCGCCTTCAACCGGTACAGAAGGGCGATGTTGAAGCTCTGGGTGTTGGTGCCGTCCACCACGACCCACTTGCGGTAGGACTTCTTGTTGGCGCCGGGGGCGTTGGCGGAGGATCGGCCGAAGGCGTCCGTAGCCTTGAACTCCACCAGGTAGGCGACGATGGATCCCGGATTGGCGGAGAAGACCACCTCACCTGGGGTAAGCAGGCTTGAAGTGGCGGGGACGCCGCCCTGGAAGGTCCAGGAATAGGTGAGGGTTCCGTCGCCGCTGCCGGGGACCGTGGCGGTGCCGTCGAAGCGGATCTTCCCACCGCTGGGGATGACCACCAGGTCGGGATCATTGCTGCCGGGAGGATTGAAGAGGCCGATACCACTGTTGCTGGGCAGTTCCGTGGGGGTCGGCAGGGTGCCGCTGGCCTGGGGGGTGGTGATGGTGGCCGTGGGGAACGCGTTGTAGGTGACGTTGAAGGTGCGGGTCTGCTCGATGGCCGAGCCGTTCACCGAACGGCTGTCCGTGGCGTTCACGCGCACCAGGACGGCCTGCGTCGAACTCGTGAAGGCGTCAGGGAAGGTGTGGGTGAGGGTCTGGGGGGAGCCGGTGGCCGTGGCCGCGGCCGTGCCGGTAGTCACCGGAGTGCCATCGCCCCAGTCCACCGTGTAGGTCAGGGTGTCGCCATCCAGGTCCGTCAGCGTGAATCCGAGGGTGACCGCCTTGGAGGTGAAGGCCGAAACCGTGGTGCTGGATGGGTTCGTGATGGTGATAGTGGGCCGGTTGTTCGCGCTGGAAAGAGTGTTGATGGTGATCTGGGGTCCAGGGACCTCGTCGCTGCTCACCCCGAGGGAATCCGTGACCTTGACCGTTGGTGTCGCGACTCGGGTCCCCGCCGTGGCGGATCCGTTGTAGCGCACCGTGAACGAGTAGCTTCCCCCGCCGTTGGCGGTGGACTGGGTGATGGCCGCATTGGCGTCGCCAGGATTGAAGGCAACATTGGCGAGACCAATGGTGCCGGCCCCCGTGGAAGCGACCTGGACCGTGAAGGCGATGTTCACCCCGCCTCCGGGATCCGCCTGGGCCGTCAGGTTCGTGGTCGGATTGGTGAAGGCGACCGTGATGGGGGAGGCCGCGGCGTCCACATCCACGGCACCCAGGAAATACTCGCCGGGGAGATTGGTCGTGTCGTAGGCGCGGACCTTGACGGACTGGGTCCCAGAGAGGGTGAAGCTGTGCTTGACCGTGGGGACGGTCGTCAGAACCGTCTGTCCCGAGGTATCGCCGAAATCCCATTCGTATTTGGTGATGCTGTCGCCAATGTCCGGATCCGAAGCCGTGGCCTGGAAGGTATAGACACCGTAACGCTTGAGCGTTTCGTCACCCGGCGAATAGGTCACCAGGGTGACGGTTGGAAGGGTGTTCCCCCTCCGCACGCCGCCGTCGCCGCCAACTTTTGATCCTCCGCCGTTGCAACCGGCAAGGATCGCCCCAAGGACGATGGGGAGGGCTTTCAGCAGGAAGTCATTCCTTTGCCGCATATAGGCCTCGGTGGGAATGGGAGAGAAAATCACTCGAAGGACTGGTGATTACATAGATAGACATGGGGTAAGCGTTCGTCAATCCTAGCACATTCATAAGTTGCTTTGGATTTATTCCGCAATGGCGCTCCCTGATCGGTCCTTCCTCGACCCACCCCCCACTCGCGTGGAGGGACAGCACAGGGATGAATGGGTCGGTAGTTTGACCCGCGGGAGACCATGGGAACCGATCAAAGCAAGGTTCAGACCATCTTAGGGTTTCTGACGACGGAGAATCGCCCGGCTCAACCTTGGATCCAAACTGGCGTTTCGCCCAGGAGTCGGGAAACCGCCTCCCGACCCCGTGGGCCCGGATCCACGGTGAACGCGTTGACCCAGCCCCGGACGTACCGGCTGACCATCTCCCGATCCATCCCCCTGCCAAAGGATTGGGCGTAGTCGACGCTCTCGTCATGGCGCGCCATGGCCATCTCCACGCTTCGGCGCATGAGGACCGCGAAGCGGGCCTTCAGGTCGGGGGCGAGGTCGCGGCGGATCGCATTCCCTCCCATGGGCAGGGGCAGGTCGTGGATGTCCTTCCACCACTTCCCGAGGTCCACCAGCAGGTGCAGGCCCAATTCCCCGTACTGGAGCTGGCTCTCGTGGATGAGCAGGCCCGCCTCCGAACGGCCTTCGGCCACCGAGGGCAGGATCTGGTCGAAGGGCATGACTTCGATCCTCGGCTCGAAGCCCAGACCGTCGCCAAGGCGGCGCAGGGCCAGGTAGGCGCTGGTCCGGAGTCCAGGGACGGCGATCGTCAGATCCGCCCACGCCGTCCGGGGAACCGTCTTTCGGGCCACCACCACCGGACCGGTGCCCTCCTGGATGCTGGAGCCCGCGGTCAACAGATCGTAGCGGTCCCGGATCGCTGGATAGGCGCCAAAGCTGATGGCGGTGACGTCGTACCGGGATTCCGAGGCCCGGGCGTTGAGCTGCTCAATGTCCTCCCGGATGAAGTCCAGCTCGAAGCCTTCCGGGTCCAGCCAGCCCAGGGCCAGGGGCGCCATCATGTAGGCGTCGTCGCTGTCGGGGCTGTGGGCGACGGTGAAGCGCATCAGTAGCCGAACCCGTTCTTCCGGACGTGGATGTAGGGTTTGGCGTCGGCGTTCAACACCTCGCCGCCCACCACCTCGCCGATGTGCACCAGGTGATCGCCCCCGGCATCCAGCACCTTCACCCATTTCAGGACGAGGTGGGCGAAGCCGTTGGCGAAGACCGGGGCCGGGGCGCCGTCCATCAGGGTTTCCGGATCCTCGGCCCAGGGGTCCACCCCGGGCTCGAAGCCCTTGCCGTACCGCTTCAGGCTCCCGAAATCCCCTTCGGCCAGGAGGTTGAGCGCGAAATGGCCGCTGCCCTCCATCAGGGCCTCGATGGGCCGGCCCGCCTTGATGCAGACCGCCACCAGGGGCGGCTCGAAGCTGATCTGCTGGAACCAGGAGGCGAGGAAGCCGGTGCGCGCGCCGCCATGCTGGGCCGTGGCGATGGCGAGCCCGCTGGGCACCTTGCCCAGGGCGGGGCCCGCCTGTTCCTTGAAATCGGTCATGGCTGCTCCTTGGTGGCTAGCGGGGTGGCTAGCTGGTGCGGGCTTCCTTCGGGTCCTGGGCGGTCAGCTTCTCCTGGACCCGGCGCAGCGCCTTGGCCGCGAGGGCGTAGCCCGGATTGGATTCGAGAGCCTGGCCGAAGTGCTGCCGGGCCAGATCCAGCTGCCCCGCCGCCTCGAAGATGCGGCCCAGGTTGTAGTGCGGAAAGCAGTAGCTCTCGTAGCGCTTGGCCTTCAGGGCCATCTTCAGCCAGGGGATCGCGTCCTCGGGCTCGCCCAGTTCAAGGTAGTAGGCGCCGATGTCGTTGTAGGGGTTGCCGAATTCCGGGTCCAGGTCGATGGCCAGATGGCAGTCCTCGATGGCCCCTTCGAAATCCCGGCCGAAGGATTTGGCCCAGCCCCGGAAGGTGTAGGCCTCCGGCGTGGGCAGGACGGCGAGGCTTTTGTCGTAAAGCTCGATGGCGCCGTCCACCTCGCCTTTCATATGGAGCTGGTAGGCCTTGCCCATCAACTCCATCGCTTCCTGGCGCTTCTCGTCGCTCATGCCCCTCACCGGTGTTCCACCACTTGTTCCAACCTACGCCTGTCCCTGCAGCCTGAGAAGGTGCACCGCCTGCCAGAGGATGTAAGTCCCCATTCCAGCCACCAGCACGCCACCCAGTCTCAGCAGCCGGTGCCGCCACGCCTGGCTCAGCTTCGAGCTCGCCAGCCCGAGGCCCATCAGCACGGGCAGGTTGCCAAGCCCAAAGGCCGCCATCCCCGCCGCGCCCATGCGCCAGGTCCCTGCGTCGAGACTTTTGATCAGCATCATGTAGACAAGACCGCAGGGGATCAGTCCCCAGAGGAGGCCCAGGAACACCGGGCCGCCCCCGGACTTCAGACCCCGCCCAAGCAGGTTCTGGATCGGTTTGGGAAGGGTCCACTCCATCAGCGCGTCGGCCCGCCTTCCGAGGGCCATGAACAGTCCCAGCAGGAGCATCAGGAACCCCAGGGCCAGCTTCACGTAGATCTGCCAGGGCCAGGCTTCCGCCGCCAGGAGGGCCTGGCCTTCCGGGCGGCAGCAGGCATGCATGTCCTCCACGGTCTGCAGCCTGGCGAAGCCGCCGGCGAAGCCGATGGCCGCTCCCAGGAGCGCGTAGGTCGTCACCCGGCCCAGCTGGAAGGCGAGGTGCCTCGGCCAGAGCCGGCCCCCCAGCCGGGCCTGGCTCATGCCGAAGCTGGCGACGATGGGGCCACACATGCCGGCGCAATGCCCGACCGAACCCAGCACGCCCGCCACCCACATCACCAGGAGCCAGGAGGCGGCGTGGGGTTGGTTCAGCCAGGTTTCAAGCATGCGAGGTCCGAAACCTTCATCATTTCCCATCGTCGCGCCGAGGGGAACCGGGGAATACCGGGCGTTGGTCAGCTTCCCGCCCACTGGTAAACTGGCCGTTCCGGCCTGACAACCAACGCGGGGCATGCGAGGCCTTGAGGCCCACCCGCGAAGAGGAGAGCCCATGAGCCTTGCCCCAGTCCAAGCCCCCAGCTTCGTCACCAACCCGAAGCTCCTCGCCTGGGTGGAAGAGGTCGCCCGGCTGTGTGAACCGAAGGACATCCACTGGTGCGACGGCAGCCAGGAGGAATACGACCGGCTCTGCCAGCTGATGGTGGATTCGGGCACCCTGCGGCGCCTGAACCCGGCAAAGCGCGCCAACTCCTACCTGGCCCTCAGCGATCCCGGCGACGTGGCCCGGGTGGAGGACCGCACCTTCGTCTGCCCTCCCCGCAAGGACGACGCGGGCCCCAACAACAACTGGATGGACCCGGCGGAGATGAAGGCCAAGCTGCGGGGCCTCTTCCGGGGCTGCATGCGGGGCCGCACGATGTACGTGATCCCCTTCAGCATGGGGCCACTGGGCTCGGACATCGCCCACATCGGCGTGGAGATCTCCGATTCCCCCTACGTGGCCGTGAACATGAAGATCATGACCCGCATGGGCAAGGCCGTCTTCGACGTGCTGGGCGACGGGGACTTCGTACCCTGCCTCCACAGCGTGGGGGCGCCCCTGGCCGAAGGCCAGCAGGACTCGGCCTGGCCCTGCAACCCCGACAACAAGTACATCTGCCACTTCCCTGAGACCCGCGAGATCTGGTCCTTCGGCAGCGGCTACGGCGGCAACGCCCTCCTGGGCAAGAAGTGCTTCGCCTTGCGCATCGCGTCCACCATGGCCCGGGACGAGGGCTGGCTCGCCGAGCACATGCTCATCCTCGGCGTGGAGGATCCCAAGGGCGAGAAGACCTACGTGGCCGCGGCCTTCCCGTCGGCCTGCGGCAAGACAAACTTCGCCATGATCAACGCCCCCGACCGCTTCAAGGACCACAAGGTCACCACCGTCGGCGACGACATCGCGTGGATCAAGCCCGGCAAGGACGGACGGCTGTATGCCATCAATCCCGAGGCTGGCTTCTTTGGGGTGGCGCCGGGGACGTCCATGAAGTCGAACCCCAACGCCATGCTGACCATCACGAAGAACACGATTTTCACGAACGTCGCCCTGACCGCCGATGGCGACGTGTGGTGGGAGGGCATGACCGACGAGGTGCCGGACGGCCTCACCAACTGGCAGGGGAAACCCCACGACAAGGCCAGCGGCAAGCCCGCCGCCCATCCCAACGCCCGCTTCACGGCGCCCGCGGCCCAGTGCCCCACCATCGACCCGAAGTGGGAGGACCCCGCCGGCGTCCCCCTCAGCGCCTTCATGTTCGGCGGCCGCCGCGCCACCACCGTTCCCCTGGTGGTGCAGGCCCACAATTGGAGCTTCGGCTGCTACGCCGCCGCCACCATCGGCTCGGAAATGACCGCCGCCGCCGCCGGCAACATCGGGGAAGTGCGCCGGGACCCCTTCGCCATGCTGCCCTTCTGCGGCTACCACATGGGCGACTACTTCAACCACTGGCTCCAGTTCGGTCGCGAGATCCCCGATCCCCCCCGCATCTTCATCGTCAACTGGTTCCGCAAGGGCCACGACGGCAAGTTCCTCTGGCCCGGCTACGGCGAGAACATGCGCATCCTGAAGTGGATCGTGGACCGCGTCCACGGGCGCGTGACCTGCGTGGAGACGCCCCTGGGCTGGGTGCCCCGCAAGGAGGACGTGGATCTCGAAGGCATCGAAGGCTTCGATCCCGCGAAGTGGGACCAGGTCATGGCCATCGACAAGGATGAATGGCGGCGGGAGCTGCTGCTCCACGAGGAGCTCTTCGAGAAGCTCTACGACCGCCTGCCCAAGGAGTTCCCGCCCATGCGCCAGCTGCTGCTCTCGGCCCTCTGGCGCACGCGGCGCAAGATGGACGTCCCCCCCAGCCACTTCTGAGCGTTCCCGGCACTCGCAAAGGCCCTGCCCAAGCCAAGCGCGGGCGGGGTCTTGCGTTGTGATGGAGGTCGCAGGCTCGGGGCGTCACCTTGAACTGTCATGGCCCGACTCCTGATCAACGATCTGCCTTTCCACGCCACCGAGGGCATGTCCCTCCTGGACGCCGCCCGGGCCGCGGGCCTGGACGTGCCCAGCCTCTGCCACGACCGGCGCCTGGACGCCGCCTCGGCCTGCCGGCTCTGCGAAGTGGAGGTCAAGGGCCAGGAACGGCCCCTCTGCGCCTGCGCGACTCCGGCGACGGAAGGCATGGAAGTCCGCACCCACACGCCGGAGCTCGAGGCCTACCGCCGCGGCGTCCTGGAAATGCTGGCCCGGAACTACCCCGCCGATGCCCCGGCCCAGATCCCCGAAGCGCCCTTCCACCGCCTCCTCGCCCGCTACGGCGTCGAGCCGACCGGACACCGGGATCCCGCGAAGGCGGATGGCACCCATCCCTACATGCAGGTGGATCTGAGCCAGTGCATCGACTGCTACCGCTGCGTGCACATCTGCGCCGAAGTGCAGGGCCAGTTCGTCTGGAAGGTCCTGGAGCGGGGCGGCCGGACCCGCGTCGAGGCCACGGGGGGCAGCCTCCTGCAGAGCGAATGCGTCTCCTGCGGCGCCTGCGCCGACACCTGCCCCACCGGCGCCATCGTGGACCGTTCGCGGCTGGAGCTCGGCCCGGCGGCAGCCTGGACCCGCACGGTCTGCCCCTACTGCGGCACCGGCTGCGAAATGCAGGTGGGCGTGGCCGGGGACCGCATCGTGGCCGTCAAGCCCGCCCTGGATTCGCCGGTCAACCATGGCCACCTCTGCGTCAAGGGCCGCTACGGCACCGGCTTCGTGGACGCGGAGGACCGGGTTCTCCATCCCATGGTGCGCCGGGATGGCGAGTGGGTGCGGGTCTCCTGGGACGAGGCCCTGGACGCCGCGGTGGACCTGCTCCGGCGCGTGAAGGCGACCCACGGCCCCGAGGCCATCGGCGTCCTGGGCTCCTCCCGGGCCACGAACGAGGAGGGCTTCCTGGCCCAGAAGCTGGCGCGCCTCGCCCTTGGCACCGGCAACGTGGACTGCTGCGCCCGGGTCTGCCACGCCCCCAGCGCCGCGGGCCTCGGCCTCGCCCTGGGCACCGGCGCCGCCACCAACAGCTTCGCCGACATCGAGAAGGCCGGCAGCCTCCTGGTCTTCGGCGCCAACCCCACCGAGAACCATCCCATCGTGGGCACCCGCATCAAGCAGCGCGCCCTGAGGGGCGTTCCCCTGGTCGTGGTGGATCCCCGGCGCACGGAACTGGCGCGCATGGCCACGGTCCATCTGGCCTTGAAGCCCGGCACCAACATGCCCCTGCTGCTGGCCCTGGCCCACGTCATCGTCCACGAAGGCCTCGAGGACAAAGCCTTCATCGAGGCCCGCACCGTGGACTTCGAAGCCTTCGCCCAGTCCCTCGACGCCTGGCCCCCGGAGCGGGCCGCCGAGGTCTGCGGCGTGACCGCCGACGACATCCGCGCCGCGGCCCGGATCTACGCCACCGCGAAGCCGTCGTACATGTGCCATGGCCTGGGCGTCACCGAGCACATCCAGGGGACGGAGACGGTCACCGGTCTCGCCCACCTGGCCATGCTTACGGGCAATCTCGGTGTCGAAGGCGGCGGCGTGAACCCCCTGCGGGGCCAGAACAACGTCCAGGGAACGGCGCAGATGGGCTGCGAACCCAAGCGGATGACGGGCTACCAGCCCATGGACAAGGCCCTCGCCGCCCACGAGGCCAGGTGGGGCGCCAAGCTGCCGGGTCCTGGGCTGGACGTCCTGCAGATGGTGGACGCGGCCCGGGACGGGCACTTCAAGGCCCTCGTCGCCATCGGTTACGACGTCTTCCTCTCCAATCCCGACGCCGCCGCCAGCGAAGCCGCCCTCGGGAACCTGGAAGGGCTCGTCGTGGTGGACCTCTTCATGAATGAGACCGCCCGCGCCTTCGGCACCGTCTTCCTCCCAGCCTGCAGCAGCTTCGAGAAGGAAGGCACCTTCATGAACGGCGACCGCCGCGTCCAGCGGGTGCGCGCCGCGGTGAAGCCCCGGGGCGAAGCCCGGAGCGATCAGGACATCCTCTGCGCCCTTGGCGCCCGCCTCGGCTTCGCGGAAGCCTTCACCTACGCGGGACCCTCGGAGGTCTGGGACGAGATCCGCGGACTCTGGTCGGCGGTAGCGGGCATCAGCTATGCGCGGCTGGAAGAGGGCGGCCTGCAGTGGCCCTGCCCCTCGGAGGCCCATCCCGGGACCGCCGTCCTGCACACGGACGCCTTCCCCGTGGGACCCCGGGCGGCCTTCCGTCCCCAGGCCTGGAACCCCAGCAGCGAGTTCCCGGACGCCCGCTGGCCGCTGCAGCTCAACACCGGCCGCAGCCTCTTCCACTTCAACGCCGCCACCATGACGGACCGGACCGACAACGCCCTCCTCCAGCCCACCGACCGCCTGGACGTCCATCCCGACGACGCCCTCGCCCACGGCCTCGCCGACGGCGATCCCGTGAAGGTGGAAAGCCGCCACGGCACCTTCACCATGAAGACCCACATCACGGACCAGGTGCGCCCCGGCGACCTCTGGTGCACCTTCCATTCGAAGGGGATCTTCGTGAACCGCGCCACGGGCCAGGGCCGGGACCCGGTCACCCACACCCCGGAATACAAGGTCACGGCGGTGACCATCTCGAAGGTCTGATCACCGGGCCGGGTTTCCCTTTATCCTCGTCCCATGGCCGCCGAACCCCTGCCCGGAACCTACTGCCAGAACTGCATGACCTGGAATCCCGGCGAACGGGAGACTTGCAGGCGCTGCGGCACGCGCCTGCTGCTGGTCACCGGGGACCAGGGCTGGGAGGAGCCCGACGAGCCCGAGGAGTCCGACGAGGACCTCGACGAGCACCTCCTCGAGCGCATCACCGGGCTGGAAGAGACCATGCGCCGGGTGGAGACCTACCTGGAGACCGTGTCGGACCAGCTGGGCCGCCTGGACCGTTCCGAAGTCATGCTCCGCAACGGGCTCCTGGCCCTCGTGGGCGAGCTCGAAGCCCGGGGCAAGCTGGACGCGGCGGCCTTTTCCGCCCGCTGGGAAGCCCTGGTGGAGGACAACCTCCACCTCATCGAGGCCCGGGAGATGTTCACCCGCTACCGGGCCAGGATCCTGCCCCTGGCGAGACCGAAATCCCTGGCCCAGCTCCGCCGCGCCCTCCTGGAGACCGCCGCCCTGCTGGAGGACGGCCAGCTGCCCCAGGCCGCGGACCGGCTGGCCCTGGCCCTGCCCCTGGATCCCAAGAACTACGAGCTGGCCTTCACCGTGGCCTTCCTGAAGGACATGGCCCAGGATGGCGACGAGGCCGAAGTCCACGCCCGCAAGGTGGTCAGCCTCAGCCCCCGCCACTACGAGGCCTGGATGCTCCTGGGCAAGCTGCTGCTCGAGGTCCCCGAGCAGCTGGACCACGCCATCGCCGCCCTGCGCACCGCCGCGGACCTGCGGCCCGAGGAGGCGGAGCCCCGCATCACCCTCGCCGAGGTCCTGCTGGACGAGGAGGACCTGCAGGGCGCCCTGGAAAACGCCCAGGAGGCGGTGGGCCTGCGGCGCAGCGGCGAGACGCTGAGCCTGCTGGGGGAGGTGCGCCTGGCCCGGGGCGAAGCCGCCCTGGCCATTCCGATCCTCAAGGAGGCCAGCAGCCACCAGCCCGGCGAGCTGGGGGTCCGGGAACTGCTGGCGGAGTCCTACCTCGTGGCGGGGGAGCGCGCCAAAGCCTTCGCCATCCTCCAGGAACTGCTGCAGCAGCACCCCGGCGATCCGGGACTGCTCCTGATCCTCGACGCGCCGGACGCCAGGACCCTCCGGGAGGCCCGGGGTGGCAAGGCCGCCGCGGCGGTGCTGCTGGACGAGGCCGAGACCGCCGCGGCGGAAGGCGACCTGACCCTCGCCGAAGGCTGCCTGAAACGGGCCCGCCGCAAGGAGAAGACCCAGCGGGCCGACTGGGTGGAACTGCAGATCGCCTTCCACAAGAATCCCGAAGGGGCCCTGGCGAAGCTGCTGGCCTATTCCGCCTCGGACCGCCACCCGCGGCTCTGCTTCCTCGCCCTGCGCACCGCCCTGGAACACCTCATGGCCCAGAACCGGGAGGAGGACATCCGCAAGGCCCTGGAAGGCTTCCTCCATCGGCATCCGAAAAGCAGCGGCGCCTGGGAGGCCGCCCTCATGCGCCAGGCCTACCGTCTGCTGGGAGGCCATGCCACCGCCGAGGACCTTGAAGAGGTCCGCGGCCTCTACGCCAACCCCCTGCCCGGCCAGGAATCCCGGGCCCGGTCCCTCCTGGGCCAGCTCCTCATGAGCCTGAACCGCCCTCGGGAAGTGGTGGAACTGCTGGACCCGGTCATGGAAAAGGAGCCCACCCTCCTGAACCACTACCAGCTCGGCTCCGCCCTCGCCGCCCTCGGCGCCAAGGAGGACGCCCGCATGGTCCTCGAGGCGGCCCTGGACGCCGATCCCGCGGATCTCGCGGACGACCAGGCGAAGCACCTCATGGAGCAGGTCGAGTCCCTGCTCACCACCCTGGGAGGCCGGCCGAAAGCCCGGCACTGAGGCCTCCGGCCGAAGGCGTCAACCGTCACAGCTTTTATTGTTGACAGCTTCAGTCAAGATTCCAGAATGGGAGGTTGGGGAGACCTCCATGAGCCAGTCCCTTCAGGCCGTCACCGGCCAGGAGTACAAGTACGGCTTCGTCACGGACATCGAGTCCGACAGCGTGGCCGCCGGCCTGTCCGAGGACACCATCCGCTTCATCTCCCTCAAGAAGGGCGAGCCCGAGTGGCTTCTGGCCTGGCGGCTCAAGGCCTACCGCCATTGGCTGACCATGACGGAGCCCGCCTGGGCGGACGTGCACTACGAGCGGCCCGACTTCCAGAAGATCGTCTACTACTCGGCCCCCAAGCCGAAGGTGGCCAAGTACGCCTCCATGGACGAGGTGGATCCCGAGCTGAAGCGCACCTTCGAGAAGCTCGGCGTGCCCCTCAACGAGCAGGCGGCCCTGGCCGGCGTGGCGGTGGACGTGGTCTTCGACTCCGTGAGCGTCGCCACCACCTACAAGGCGAAGCTCGCCGAAGTCGGCATCATCTTCTGCTCCTTCAGCGAGGCGGTCCGCGAGCATCCCGAGCTGGTGAAAAAGTACCTCGGCAGCGTGGTGCCCTTCTCCGACAACTTCTACGCCGCCCTGAACAGCGCGGTCTTCACCGACGGCTCCTTCGTCTTCATCCCCAAGGGCGTCACCTGCCCCATGGACCTGAGCACCTACTTCCGCATCAACAACAAGGATTCGGGCCAGTTCGAGCGCACCCTCATCGTGGCGGAAGAAGGCGCCTCCGTGAGCTACCTGGAGGGCTGCACGGCGCCCCAGTTCGACACCAACCAGCTCCACGCGGCGGTGGTGGAGCTCGTGGCCCTGGACGACGCCAGCATCAAGTACAGCACCGTCCAGAACTGGTACGCCGGGGACAAGAACGGCCTGGGCGGCATCTTCAACTTCGTCACCAAGCGCGGCCTCTGCAAGGGCCGCAACAGCAAGATCAGCTGGACCCAGGTGGAGACCGGCAGCGCCATCACCTGGAAGTACCCCAGCTGCGTCCTGATCGGCGACGGCTCCATCGGCGAGTTCTATTCCGTGGCGTTGACCAACCACAAGCAGCAGGCGGACACCGGCACCAAGATGATCCACATCGGCCGGAACACGAAGTCCACCATCATCAGCAAGGGCATCAGCGCCGGGGAGAGCAGCAACAGCTACCGCGGGCTCGTGAAGGTCATGCCCAAGGCCGACGGGGCGCGAAACTTCAGCCAGTGCGATTCCATGCTCATCGGCGCCAACTGCTCGGCGAACACCTTCCCCTACCTGGAAGTCCAGAACCGCACCGCCAAAGTGGAGCACGAGGCCACCACCAGCAAGATCGGTGAGGAGCAGTTGTTCTACTTCCAGCAGCGCGGCATCCCGAGCGAAGAGGCCATCAGCATGATCATCAACGGCTTCTGCAAGGACGTCTTCCGCGAGCTGCCCATGGAGTTCGCCGTGGAGGCCACCAAGCTGCTGAGCCTCAAGCTGGAAGGCAGCGTGGGCTGATCAATGGAAGACGGAGCGAGCATGCTGAGCATCAGGAACCTCACCGCCGAAGTGAACGGCAAGGAAGTCCTCCGGGGCATCAACCTCGAGGTCAAGGCCGGCGAGGTGCACGCCATCATGGGGCCCAACGGGTCCGGAAAATCCACCCTCGGCAAGGTGATCGCGGGCCATCCGGCCTACATGGTCACCGGCGGCGAGATCCGCTACGAAGGGAAGGACCTCTTCGAGCTGGAGGCCGACGCCCGCGCCCGGGCCGGCATCTTCCTGGGCTTCCAGCACCCCATCGAGGTGCCCGGCGTCTCCAACGCCCAGTTCCTGCGCCTGGCCTACAACAAGCAGGCTGAGGCCAATGGCCGGGAGGAGCTGGATCCCCTCGAGTTCGACGACTACATCCGCGAGAAGATCGCCGTGGTGGGCATGCGTCCCGAGTTCCTGGACCGGAGCCTCAACGAGGGCTTTTCCGGCGGCGAAAAGAAGCGCAACGAGATCCTCCAGATGGCGGTGCTCATGCCGAAGCTGGCCATCCTCGACGAGCTGGACTCGGGTCTCGACGTGGACGCCCTGCGCATCGTGGGCGAGGCCGTCAATGGCATGAAGTCGAAGGACCGCGCGATCCTCCTGGTGACCCACTACCAGCGCCTGCTGGACCACATCCCCGCGGAGCGCATCCACGTGCTGAGCGGCGGGCGCATCGTGAAGACCGGCGGTCCCGAACTGGCCCTGGAGATCGAGAAGAACGGCTACGACTGGATCAACGCCGAGGTCGGTGCATGACCCCAGACACCGGAACTGCCTCCGACTGCAGCCTGGTCCCCGACCTGCTCCCGGCGCAGGCCGAAGGCTGGGATAGCCTGCGGGCCGCGGCCCGGGAAGCCCTGGCCAGGCAGGAACTACCCACAAAGCGGGACGAGGACTGGAAGTACTGCGATCTCGCGGAATTGCGGAGGGCCGCCTTCCGCCCCGCGGCGCCCGCCTCGGTGGACATCCGGGACCGCATCCTTCCCGAAGCCCGGGGTACGCGTCTCGTCTTCGTGAACGGGCGCTTCGACCCCCACCACAGCTGCACCTCCGCCCTGCCCCAGGGCCTGCGCCTCCTCCCGCTCCACGCGGCCTCGGAGGCGGCGACGCGGCTGGGCTCCCTGCTGAAGCCCGCGGAGTCCGACTTCTTCGCCAACCTGAACACCGCCGCCTTCGCGGACGGGGCCTACGTCTTTGTCCCCAAGAGCGTGAAGGCCGAGGCGCCCCTGCACCTGCTGTTCATCACGGTCGGCGAGGATGGCGGCGGCGGCGAAGGCATCCCTTCCACCCAGCCCCGCATCCTGGTGGAAGTGGAGCGGAACGCCTCCGCCGAGCTCATCGAGGAGTACGCCGGCTCCAGTCCAGCCTTCACCAACGTCGCGGTGGAGATCCTCGTCCACGAGGGCGCGGAACTCCGCCATGAGCGCATCCAGCGCGAAGCCCCGGAAGCCATCCACATCTCGAACCTCCGGGCCGAAGTGGCGAAGGACGGCCGCTACCACAGCCGCACCGTCTCCTTCGGCGCGAAGCTCAGCCGCCAGACGCCCCAGGTGCGCCTGACCGGTCCCGGCGCCGAAGCCAGCCTGGACGGCCTGGCCCTGCTGAACGGCGACCAGGTCTCCGACACCCACTCGGTCCTGGACCATACCCAGCCCCATGGCTCCAGCCGCCAGCTCCACAAGTGCATCGTGGACGATCAGGCCCACGCCATCTTCAACGGGCGCATCTTCGTGCGCCACGGCGCGCAACAGACCGATGCCCAGCAGCAGTGCCGCACCCTGCTCCTGTCCGACTCGGCGCGGGTGGACGCCAAACCCCAATTGGAGATCGACGCAGACGACGTGAAGTGCGCCCACGGCGCCGCCGTCGGCGCCCTGGATCCCGAAGAGCTCTTCTACCTCCAGAGCCGGGGCCTCAACGCCGCCGCCGCCCGGAACCTGCTCACCTACGGCTTCGCCTCGGACCTGCTGGCCCATATCCCCGTGGCCAGCCTGCGCCGCTCCCTGCGCCAGCAGGTGATGGCCCGGACGAATGCCGCCGACCTGGTGGAGACGCCATGAGCACGGCCCTTGCGCCCCTGGACACCGCCCGCATCCGCGCGGAGTTCCCCCTGCTCGCCACGCCCTTCCACGAACGGAAGCTGGTCTACCTGGACAGCGCCGTGAGCGGCCAGATGCCGAGCCCCGTCATCGAGCGCATGGCCCACTACGAGCGCTTCGAGCACACCAATGTGCACCGCGGCGTGAGCACCCTCAGCCAGGAGGCCACGGACCGTTTCGAGGAGGCGAGGGAGAAGGTGCGCGCCTTCATCAATGCGCCTTCCACCAAAGAGATCATCTGGACCCGCGGCACCACCGAAGCCCTCAACCTGGTGGCCCAGAGCTGGGGCCGGACGAACATCCAGGCCGGGGACGAGCTCCTCCTCAGCGCCATGGAGCACCACGCCAACATCGTGCCCTGGCAGATGCTGGCGGCGGAGAAGGGCGCGACGATCAAGGTCATCCCCATGAACGACGAAGGGGAGCTGCTCCTCGACGGCCTCGATGAACTGATCACCGGACGCACGAAGGTCCTTGGCCTCACCCACGTCTCCAACGCCCTCGGCACGATCAACCCGGTGAAGGCCATCGTGGCGAAAGCGAAGGCCCGGGGCGTCGTCACCGTCATCGACGGCGCCCAGGCCGTGCCCCACCTCCCCGTCGACGTGCGGGACCTGGACTGCGACTTCTACGCTTTCAGCGGCCACAAGCTCAGCGGCCCCACGGGCATCGGCGTCCTCTACGGCCGGAAGGAGCTGCTGGAGGCCATGCCCCCCTGGCACGGCGGCGGCAACATGATCCTGTCCGTCTCGTGGGAGAAGACCACCTACATGGGCCTGCCGGGGAAGTTCGAGGCGGGCACGCCGCCCATCGCCGCGGCCATCGGCCTGGGGGCCGCCATCGACTACCTGGCCGCCCTGGGCCTGGAGCGCATCGCCGCCCACGACGCCGCGCTCCTGGCCTACGCCACGGAGCAGCTTTCCGCCATTCCAGGCCTCCGCATCATCGGCACGGCGAAAGCGAAAGCGTCCGTGCTCTCCTTCGTCCTCGACGGCGTGCACTCCCACGATGTGGGGAGCATCCTGGACCACGAGGGCATCGTGGTGCGGGCGGGCCACCACTGCGCCCAGCCCGTGATGGCCCGGATGAAGGTGCCCGCCACCACCCGGGCCAGCTTCACCTACTTCAATGACGCCGCCGACGTGGACGCCCTGGTGGCGGCGCTGCTCAAAGTGAAGGAGATCTTCGGATGAGCGGCGATCCCCGGGAGCTCTACCAGGCCGTCATCCTGGAGCACAACAAGAAGCCCCGCAACTTCGGGAAGCTGGCGCCCTGCACCCACCACGCGGAAGGCCACAATCCGCTCTGCGGGGACCAGCTCCAGCTGACCCTGAACGTGGAGGACGGCCGCATCGCCGACATCAAGTTCGACGGGAGTGGCTGCGCCATCGACGTGGCCTCCGCCTCCCTCATGACCGGCGCGGTGAAGGGCAGGACGGTGGCAGAGGCCGAGCAGATGGCGAGCGAGTTCCGCGCCCTGGTGCGGGGCGAGCTGGATCCGGCCATGCCCCACCACATCGGCAAGCTGACCCTTTTCGAAGGCGTCAAGAACCTTCCCGTCCGGGTGAAGTGCGCCGTCCTGCCCTGGGCCACCTTGAGCAGCGCCCTCAAGGGCGAAGCCCAGGCGAGCACGGAGTAGCCATGCCGAAGATCGCCGAGATCGAATACACCCCCAATCCCAACGCGGTGAAGTTCCTCCTGAAGGAGAGCGTGGCGGTCGGCTTCCCCAAGAGCTTTCCGTCCGCGGAAATCGCCCAGAACGACGAGCTGGCGAAGGCCCTCTTCGCCGTCGGCCAGGTGGTCTCGGTCTTCATGCAGGACAAATGGCTCACGGTGACCAAGGCCGAGGAGGCCTCCTGGCCCGACCTCCTGCCGAAGCTCGCGGCGCCGATCCGCAGCGCCCCCTCCGCCCTGGGCGGCGTCCCGGGAGAGACCGCCAAGCGGGATTTCAGCCAGGTGCACGACGAGAACGACGAGGTTCTGAAAAAAGTCCGCGCCGTCCTGGAGGAGGCCATCCTGCCGGCCCTCGCCGCCGACGGCGGCGGCCTGGAGATCGTCGGCCGCCACGACAAGCAGGTGATGATCCGCTACATGGGCGCCTGCAACAGCTGCCCCAGCTCCCTCACCGGAACGCTGGCGGCCATCGAGGGCATGCTGCAGAAGGAGATCGACCCGGAGCTGGTGGTCATCTCGGTCTGAGCCCGCGGGCCGGGATTGCGCCCGCTAGAGCCCCCACCTGCTCCGGTGAAAGCGCGCCTCGAGGATGGCCTGCCGCTCCCGAACGTGCTGCATCAGGGCGACCCAGCGCGCCGTGCCGTGGAGGGGCTTCAGCATGGGGTCGGTCTCGAACCACCGGGCGCAGGTGAAACCCGTGTAGAAGGCCCGCTCCGCCAGTTCCTGGGCGCGGGGCAGATCCTCGAGCAGCGCGTAGGCCTCCGCCAGGTTCAGGATGAATTCCCCATCCGGGACCCGGAGACCCACCCGGCTTTCCGCCAGGGCGTCCAGCTCCCGGCGGGCGGTGGCCCGCTCCCCTTCGAGGAGGAGGCGGAACACGCGGCCCAGGCGGATGTTCTGGGAATACCCCACGGTGCTTTCCGAGGCTTCCCGGAAGGCCTCGAGGGCCTCGTCCCGCCGGCCGCGGGCGAGGGCGAGCTGGCCGCGGAAGAGCAGGACGGTCGAATTCGTGATGTCTCCGGGCCGCGTCCAGAGGGTCCGTTCGTAGCGGTCCCAGTCACCGCGGTAGAGAAAGGTCACCTGCAGCCGGGTGGGCCGGCCCGTGTCCGCGGACAGGTCATCGGTGCGCGTCTCCGCCACCGCGGCAAACTCCAGCAGCCCCGCGTAGCGGCCCGCGTAGGTGATGCCAAGGAGGAGCGGCAGGGCGTGGGGATGGACCCGCCGGGCCTCGATGAGGCGCTCCAGGGCTTCCTTCGAACTGCCCGTGTCGGTGCGCAGGCGCGACAGGAGCCAGGTTCCCCGGGGATGATGCGGGCAGAGCTCCAGTCCGCGCTGCAGGTGGGCTTCGGCGGCCCGGAGGCCATCGGCATCGTGGCTCGCGGCCTGGAGGGCCTGGAAGAACTGCAGCTCGCCCTGGGCGATGGGCAGGGTCGCGCACTCGGGCTCCGCCGCCGCGCAGGCATCCAGTAAAGCCTTGCCTTTCGCGAAATCGCCGCCGGGAGCGCCGCCCTGGGCGGCCAGATAGTTCCAGAACACCGCGGGCGCCCGGGGGACCAGCTGCGCCGGGCTGGCCTTCCTCCGGGGCAACGGCAGCGCTTCGACCAGGGCCGCGATGGCTTCCGCCGGGGCCACGCCCGCGGGCTCGCGCCGGTGCCAAGCACCGGTGCGCGGCAGCTCATCCACCCGGATCCAGGACGCGCCCAGGACCAGCCGCTCCCCCACGCGACGCGGCGCCAGGCGGAGGACCAGGGCGTCCTTCCGGAGTCCGGACCACGAGGACGCGTCGGGGATGCCGAGGGTCTGGGAGATGGAGGCCCCCGCCACGAGCTCCAGCTGGTCCTTCACGAGGATGTTGATGGCGGCGCATTCACGGGAGTTGAGGTGCCCGTCCGGCGGCAGTTCGGGCTCCAGCAGCAGGACCCGGAAGACCCTGGAGGCTGCCTGCGCGCGCCAGCCCCAGCCCCCGGCGAGGGCGGCGGCCAGTCCGAGGGCCACGGCGATCCAGCGGGCTCGATGGAACAGGAAGGTGGACGCCGTCATGGGGTTCAGCCGGGTGGTGGGAGATCCGCGCGCCGGAAGGCGGCGGGCCAGTGACTTTGGGGTGTGCGTGGGTGGTCTGCCACGGTAGCCCTCTGGCCGTAAAAGATCCAGGTAAGCCAGCCCTCGCCGGAATCCCGTCGCGGACGATCCCGGCGGGGGCCCAGCGGGGTTCAGGGCCGCCTTCCCGGCCCCCGGGAGGAGGGCGCGTTTTGACGAATTTCCCTGGTTTCCCTCGGTTTTCCTCGCTAGTCTGATCCTTCTGCCGGACGCATGTGCCGGGAATCCAGCCCTGCCAGGAACGCGGGGCAACTAAACGAGGTGGACTGAATGTCCAAGCTTCTCTCCCAAATCAAAGGTCATGGCTCCAAACAGATGGGCCGCATCATGATTCTGGACTCCGCCCAGATCGAGGATGAGACCCCCGACTCCAATGAATTCCTCACGGCGCTCCAGGGCGAATCCCGGGCCCTGAAGGAGGAGGAGGTCGTCCGCGGCGTGGTCGTCGAGATCCGCGGCAAGGACGTGATCATCGACATCGGCTACAAGGGCTCGGGCACCGTCAACATCGACGAGTTCAACAACCCCGACGGCTCCGTGGGCGTGGCCCAGGGCGACGTGGTGGAAGTGCTCCTCGAGCACCTCGAGGACGCGAACGGCAACGTGCGCATCTCCCGCGAGCGCGCCGAGAAGATGAAGATCTGGGACGAGGTGGAGAAGGCCTTCCGCGCCAACCTCACCGTCCACGGCGTGGTGCTGGAGAAGGTGAAGGGCGGCCTGGCCGTCGACATCGGCATCCGCGCCTTCCTGCCCGGCAGCCAGGTGGACACCAAGCCCGTCCGCAACCTGGATCCCTTCCTCGGCAAGTCCTTCGACATGAAGGTCATCAAGGTCAACCGGCGCCGGGGCAACATCGTCCTCAGCCGGAAGCTGTTCCTCGAGACCGTCAACGCGAGCCTGAAGGAAGAGACCCTCGCGGGCCTCGAGGAAGGCAAGCTGGTCGAGGGCACCGTCAAGAACATCACCGAGTACGGCGCCTTCGTGGACCTGGGTGGCGTCGATGGCCTGCTCCACATCACCGACATGTCCTGGGGCCGGCTCAACCACCCCAGCGAGATGTTCCAGGTGGGCGACAAGGTCGAAGTGGCCATCCTCAAGTACGACAAGGAGACCGCCCGCGTCTCCCTGGGCTACAAGCAGAAGTTCCCCGATCCCTGGCTGACGGTGGAAGAGCGCTTCCCCCTCCAGGCCACGGTCAAGGGCAAGGTCGTCTCCATCACCGACTACGGCGCATTCGTTGAGCTGGAGCCCGGCGTCGAAGGCCTGGTGCACGTCTCCGAGATGTCCTGGACCAAGAAGGTCAAGTCCGCCAAGGGCATGGTCAACCTGGGCGACCAGGTGGAAGCCATCATCCTGCAGGTGGATCCCGAGAACCGCCGCATCAGCCTGGGCATGAAGCAGATCACCCCCAACCCCTGGCTCGCCATCGCCGAGAAGTACACCCCCGGCATGATCGTCACCGGCATCGTGCGCAACGTGACCGAGTACGGCGCCTTCATCGAGCTGGAGGAGGGCATCGACGGCCTGATCCACGTGTCCGACTTCAGCTGGACCAAGAAGATCAAGCACCCCGGCGAAGTCTGCAAGAAGGGCGACGAGATCACCGCCAAGGTGCTCAACCTCGATCCCCTCGCCCAGCGCATGAGCCTTTCCGTGAAGCACATGGGCCCCAACGTCTGGGAGACCTTCTTCGAGACCCACCACGTGGGCGACATGGTCAACGGCCACATCGCGCGCCTGACGGATTTCGGCGCCTTCGTGGACCTCGGCGAAGGCATCGAAGGCCTGGTGCACATCTCCGAGATCTCCAAGAACCGCGTGGAGGACATCACCAAGGAGTTCCAGCCCGGCCAGGATCTCGCCATGAAGATCGTGAAGCTGGATCCCGTGGAGCGCCGCATCGGCCTCTCCGTGAAGCAGCTCCTCCTCGACCAGGAGCGCGGCGACTACGACGCCGCCAAGACCAACGCCCCTTCCTTCAAGAAGGCGACCCTGGCCGACGCGTTCAACAAGGCCGAGCGCGAGGACTGAGGTCCTCTCCCGCCACGAAAAAGCGCCCCGCTCCGGGGCGCTTTTTCGTGGCTCGGAAGCCCCGCCTTCACTCCGCCACCGCGGCGCTGTCCGCACCGCGCGACCCATCGGCGCCACCGGAAGGCTGGCCCCGCCGCACCAGGATCACCTGGGCCACGCCCTGCCGGGTCTCCCGCTCCACCACCCGGTGCCCCTTCGCCCGCAGGGCATCCAGGAAGCCCGGCGGATAGCGGGCCCCGGGCTCGACCTGGACGCGGTCGGGGAACCACTGGTGGTGGAAGCGGGGGGCGTCCACCGCCGCCTGCGCGTCCAGCCCGGCATCCACGACGTTCAGGATGGTGTGCAGAGTGGTGTTGGGGATGGTGCGGCCGCCGGGGCTGCCCGTGACCAGGAAGACGCCGCCGTCCTTCACCAGGAGCGTCGGGCTCATGCTGGAGAGCGGCCGGGCGCCGGGACGGGAGAGGTTGGGTGCGGTGCCGACCATTCCCGTGGCGTCCGTGCGGCCGGGGACCGCGTTGAAATCCCCCATCTCGTTGTTCAGGAAGAAGCCCGCCCCGGGCACGATCCGCTTCAGGCCGTAGTAGTCCTCCAGGGTCGTGGTGAGGCTGACGGCGTTGCCCTCCCGGTCCACCACGGAGAGGTGGGTGGTGTGCTCAGGCTCCCCGGTCTCGAAACCCTCCAGGCTGGATCGCAAGGCCCGTTGCGGGTCGATGGCCGACCGCAATTCCGCCGCGTAGGCTTTCGAGATGAGCCTTTCGACGGGCATGGCCGGTGCGAAGGCCGGATCTCCGACGAAGCGGGCCCGGTCCCGGTAGGCCGCGCGCATCGCCTCGGCCACGAGGTGGGAGCCCTCGGTCGTCAGCGGCCCCCTCGCCGCCAGGTCATAACCCTCCAGCGTGTTGAGCATCTCCAGCAGGGCGATGCCGCCGCCGCTCGGCGGGGGCACGGTGAGCACCTCGTGGCCGCGGTAGGTGCCCGCCAGAGGCGCCCGCACTTCCACCCGATAGCCGGCCAGGTCCCTGCGGCGGAGGAGCCCGCCTTCCTTCACCATCATGCGGACCAGAAGGCGTGCGGTCCGGCCCCGGTAGAAGTCCTCCGGACCCTCGATCTGGATCCGCGCCAGGGTCCGGGCCAGGTCGGGCTGACGCAGACGCTCGCCCGGCTCGAAGGGCCTCCCTTTGCGGCTGAACACCGCGAGGGTGGGACCATGCTTCCGGAAGGCCGGCAGGGACTGCTTCAGCGAATCGCTGAGGGTGGGGCTGACGATGAAGCCCTCCGCCGCGAGCTTCCGCGCCGGCTCCACCAGCCGGGCCCAGGGAAGCCGTCCGCCAGCCTTCCAGGCGGCGTGCAGGCCCGCCACGCTGCCCGGCGTGCCCACGGACCGCAGGGAGTCGTGGTGCTCCCTCTGGTCGTAGCGTCCGGCCCTGAGCCACATGCCCGGGCGGGCGCGCCCGGGGGCCGTTTCGCGGAAGTCGTAGACCTGGGCGGCGCCGTTCGCGGACCGTGCCAGCAGGAAGCCGCCGCCCCCGAGGTTGCCGGCGACGGGATGGGTCACCGCCAGGGCGAAGGCAGTGGCCACGGCGGCGTCGATGGCGGTGCCGCCCTCCCGCAGCACCTGGGCTCCGGCTTCCGCGGCCTGCCGCTCCTGGGCCACCACCATGCCACGGAGGAGGCCCGGAAGATTCCGCGATGGACCTGCCACCGGATCCGCCGCCGGACCCGCCAGGAGCGCGAACGCCATGGACACCAGTACTCCGATGCGCCAACGACCCATGTCTTGCTCCCCTTGAAACCGCCTGGGCCGATGCTACCGGGAGAAGCGGCCGGGGCGAATCGCCCTGGAGAGCACCGGCTCGACCGCGGTGGCCGGTAGCATAGGCACATGGCCTGCCGTGCCGCCGGAAAGCACCGGTGATCTCCCTCGAATTCCTGCCCGGATACCGGGTCTGGGGGCCGCGCCTGGATGCGCTCCGGGACTGCGAGGGCCCCTTGTGGATCCACGGCGCGGCCGGGAGCGGAGTCAGCACCTTCGCCGACCACCTCGCCCTGGCCCGCGGGTGCGGCGTGCTGGACGACGCGGAGCGCCGGTCCGAGGCGGAAGTCGCGCGCTGGCTCGAGCTGAACCCGAAGGGCATCCTCGCCGCGCACCAGGACCTGGAATCCTCCCCGCTCCAGGCGGTGGCCGCCAATTGCCTCGCCTTTCGCCTGCCCACCTTCGAGGACGATCCCGAATCCGCGCCCGGCTGCCTCCGGGCCCTGGCGCGGGAGGAGCGGGAGATCGACGTGCCGCCGGCCCTGGCCGCCCTGCCCTGCCCGGGCCACCTCCGCGGCCTGAAGAACCGCCTGCTGCGCTGGAAGCTGCTTCGCCAGCTGCCGGAGACGGTAGGCTCGCCGATGGACGAGCTGGCCATGGACGCCGAGGATCTCGCCACCCACCTGCACGAGCTGGAGCGGGTCCTGTTGCACCGGGCCCTGCGGCGGAGCTATGGCAATCGGGTGGAAGCCGCCCAGCGCCTCGGCGTGAGCCGCCGGCAGCTCTACCTGCTCATCGCCCGGCACGGCGATCCTGTGCGCGGGGAGCTGCCGGTGGACCCGGGCCCGAAGCGGCTCCGGAAGCGCCGGATCTCAGAGCCTTGAGGGAAAGTCGCCCGTGGCCTGCCTCGCCTTCCGTTGGGGCGTGAACTCCCACCACGGGGCCCCCTCCGCGATCGCAAGGCGAAGCCGCCGCGGGAGCGGGAGGACGGCACTAGATGTGGCGTCCGATCGGGGGGTGGTCGGCGGAGCCGCGCCCCCTCCGCGATCGCAAGGCGGAGCCGCCGCGGGAGCGGGAGGACGGCACTAGATGTGGCGTCCGATCGGGGGGTGGTCGGCGGAGCCGGACCATCCAAGCCTCAGCTTCAAAGCTCGGTGGGAAACTCGCCCTTGGCCTGCCTCGCCTTCCGTTGGGGCGTGAACTCCCACCACATCGTCTTCCCGCCTCCCCGCGCCATGTGGATGATGGCGGCGAAGGTGTCCCACAGGCACGGATCATGGAAGCGGCCGTCCATCCTGCCGATGCGCACGAAGAGCTCGTCCGGGTCCTGCCGGGCCAGCTCCGCGAGGGAATCCACGCCCAGGCGCCGCAGGTCCCCGCGCACCGACGGCCCCACGTTCGGCAGGGCGAGGAGCTCATCCTTCGCCTTGGGCGTCATGCCTTCGGCTCCCGCAGTTCGGCGGGAATCCGCAGCCCCTTTGGAATCGTGTGGGCGCCGGTCTCGTGGCGGTAGAAGGCGGCGGTGACCTCGGCGCCGAGAAGGAAGATCGCGCTGGAATAGTAGAGGAACAGCAGCCCCGCCATGACGCCCAGCAGGGAGCCGTACATGATGCCCCAGGTGAAGGAGTGGGCCAGGTAGAAGCCGAAGCCTGTCTTCGCCGCCCACCACAAGAGCGTGGAGACCAGGGCGCCGAGGAAGGCGTGGCGGAACCGCACGTGGATGCGCGGGAGGTGCTGGAGGATGAAGGTGGTGACCAGCAGGCCCAGCAGAGGCGCGAGGAAGGGGAGCAGCTCGCTCTGGCGGAAGGGGAGGAACCTGCGCAGGGCGCCGCCGAGGAACATGGCCATGAAGATCACGAGGAATACCAGCCCGCCCAGCAGCAGCCCGAGGTGCCGCAGGATGGGCGCCCGACGGGTCTGCCGGTGTTTCTTGATACGCAGGCCGAAGATGTGGGCCAGGCAGTTGTCCAGGTTGCCGATGCCCCAGTAGCTGCCCATGAGCAGCACGAACCAGGAGAGGCCGACGCCGCCCCCGCTGCGGCTGTTGGCCACCAGGTCCCGGAGGATGTCCTCGGGGAAGTAGGGCACGAGGTTCTCCAGCAGGCGCAGGGCCGCCGCCGTATAGGCCTTGTTGCCGCCCACCACCAGCGCCAGGAGCTTGAACAGCAGGGCGGTGAGGGGCACGAGGCTCACCATGAGCCAGAAGCTGAGCCCCGCGGCATAGCTCAGGCAATCGTCCTTCCGGTACTTCAGGAGGATCTCCCAGGCGAAGCGCCCCACAAGGCCCGTCTGGGGCGAAGCCGTCTCCACCCGGAGCCACGCTCGGGCCCCGAGCCGCTGCAGGGCTTCGGCGCGGCGGGTCCATTTCGCCTGGACCGCCTGGGTCCGCGCCCCCCAGGCCCGCGCGCGATCCACCATCGGGGCCATCATCCGGTCCTTCCGGTTCAGTAGCGGATGGGGTGGCGGGGCAGCAGGTACATGACCCACGCCAGGACCAGGCCGATGCCGATGAGCCCGGCAGCGTGCTTGAGGATGCTCGTGCGCGTCCGCTCGGGACGGGTCGTGGGCGTGAGGAGCCCCAGGATCAGGGAGATGCCCGAGCCCATGATGAGGAAATGGATGACGTGGCTGCCGAGAAAACGCATACCCGCAGGATATCAAGGGATTCGGCCTTCAGTGCGAAGTCTGGCCCTCGCTGCCCAGGGCCGGGGCCTTGGCTTCCTCCGGGGCTCGCGCGCTCAGCGGCTCCGGCAGCCGGGTCAGCGCCAGCGGGATCACTTCGTCCATGTGGGAGACCAGATGGATGGCGAGCTGCTCCCGCACTTCGACGGGGACGTCCTCGAGGTGGCGGGCGTTCTCCGCGGGGATGAGCACCGCCTTCCGCTGCAGGCGGTGGGCCGCCAGCAGCTTCTCCTTGAGCCCGCCGATGGGCAGCACGTTCCCCCGCAGGGTGAGTTCGCCGGTCATGGCGAGATCGCTGCGGACCGGGATGCCCGTGAGCACGGAGATCAGGGCCGTCGCCAGAGTGATGCCGGCGCTGGGTCCGTCCTTGGGGATGGCGCCCTCGGGCACGTGGATGTGGAGGTCGATGGTGTCGAGGAAGTCCCGGGCCAGGCCCAGGCGCTCCGCCCGCGCCCGCACGAAGCTGAGGGCGATCTGGGCGCTCTCCTGCATGACCTCCCCCAGCTTGCCCGTGAGCTTGAGGTTGCCCTTGCCCGGCAGCGTTGCGGCCTCGATGGTCAGCAGATCGCCGCCGGTGCTGGTCCAGGCCAGCCCGTTCACCACGCCGGGCATGGCGTGCTCGTCGGGGCGGATGTCGCTGTACTTCTCGGGGCCCAGCAGCTTCGGCAGCCGCTCGGCGGTGACCACGGGATCGAAGGGCCCGTCCTTCAGGCCCTCCACCCGGCCGGGCTGCAGGCTGTGGCGGGCCAGCTTGCGCAGCACCGAGGCGATCTCCCGCTCCATCTGGCGCACCCCGGCCTCGCGGGTGTAGTCCTGCACCAGCTTTTCCATGGCCCCGGAGGTGAAGGAGATGTCGAGATCCAGCAGGCCGTGGCGCTCCAGGGCCTTGGGCAGCAGGTGGCTTTCGGCGATGGCGCGCTTCTCCTTGAGGGTGTAGCCCGACAGCTCCAGGATCTCGAGCCGGTCCTCGAGGGGGATGGGAATCTCGTGGCGGACGTTGGCGGTGGCGATGAAGAGCACCTGCCCCAGGTCATAGCCCACGTCCAGGTAGTGGTCCTGGAACGCGTGGTTCTGCTCAGGATCCAGGACCTCCAGCAGCGCCGAGCTCGGATCCCCGCGCCAGTCGCTGCCCATCTTGTCGATCTCGTCCAGCAGCAGCAGGGGATTGCGCACGCCGGCCTTCTTCAGCAGCGAGATGATGCGGCCGGGCATGGAGCCGATGTAGGTGCGCCGGTGGCCGCGGATCTCGGCCTCGTCCCGCACGCCCCCGAGGGCCATGCGCACGAAGGGCCGGTTCAGGGCCCGGGCGATGCTGCGGGCCAGCGAGGTCTTGCCCACGCCGGGCGGTCCGACGAGGCAGAGGATGGGGCCCTTCAGGGAGGGCGGATCCGGAACTTCCACCCGGGCTGCAGCTTCGTCCGCCACGCCCTCCGTCGGCTCGGCCCGGGCAGCGTCCTTCAGGCGCTTCATGACCGCCAGGTATTCCAGGACGCGGGCCTTGATCCGGTCCAGGCCCGCGTGGTCCTCGTCCAGCACGGTCTCGGCGGCGTCCAGGTCCAGGCGCTCGTCGGCCATCTTCACCCACGGCACTGCCAGCAGCCAGTCGATGTAGGTGCGGCTGACGGTGGCTTCCGCGCTCTGGGGCGGCATGGCCTCCAGGCGCTCCAGCTCCTCCACGGCCTTCTTCAGCGCGTCCTCGCTCATGCCTGAGGCGGCGATCTGCTCCCGCAGCTTCTTGAACTCGTCCTTCTCGTCCTGCTTCCCGAGCTCCTGCTGGATGACCCGCATCTTCTCGTTGAGCACGTACTGCTTGTGGTCCTGGTCCAGGCGCTGGCGCGTCTTCTCGTCCACCTCCCGGTCCACCTGGCTGCGGGCGGCGTCCAGGTCCAGGAGCTTCATGCAGGCTTCCAGCCGGGCCTCGACCTCCAACGCCTCCAGGACGGGCTGCTTGTCCTTCACCTCCAGGGGCACCAGGGCCGCGACGGCGTCCACCGCCTTGCCCAGGGGCAGTTCGCGGATCTGGTCGAGGGAGGTGAGCCGCAGGGCGTCGGGGTTCCGGGAAAGGAACTCCTCCACCGCGTGGTGGAACGGCTTCGTCAGGTTCTCGTCGCCCACGGGGCTCGGCGGCTCCTGCAGCACGGTCACCTCGGCCCGCTGCACCTCGCCGTCGGTCTGGTAGGCCTCGAGCCGCACCCGCGCGACGCCCTTCACGCCCACCTTGTAGTAGTCCTTGGGAAGCTGGATCAAGGACTCCACCAGGGCCAGGGTGCCCGTGGCGTGGAAGCCGTCCTGGCGGGGTTCCTCGGTCTTGGGATCGAGCTGGGTCAGCAGCACCAGATGGTCGCCGGCCTTGATGGCCAGTTCGAGGGTGCGCACGGAAGCCCGGCGGCCCACCACGAAGGGCACCCGGGCGTTGGGGAAGAGCACCATGTCCCGGATGGGGATGGCGGGGAGGTTCAAGGTCTTGGGCAGGCTCACGGCGGGCTCCTGAGCCCCTTCATCGAAGGGCTCACATCCAGTCTACGGAGTCCGCGCAAGCCCCCTGGCAGGTGCGTAGCGCACTTCCATGGACGCGGACACCCAGGCCAGGACGAAGAAGCGGCCCCAGGAGGGGCCGCTTCGGCTGGGATCTCGGAGTCTGGGATCACCCCGCGACGCTGATGGGGGTGGGCGGGATCCCGAGGATCTCCTCCACCTTCGTGCGGGTGACGCGGAGGTGGCCCCGGTCCTCGCGCTCCTCGGAGGGCAGGTCGAACATGGGCTCCAGGAGCACCTGCTCCATGAGGCTGCGCAGGCCGCGGGCCCCGAGCTTGCGGGTGGTGGCCTGCTGGGCGATGGCCTCCAGGGCGCCGTCCTCGAAGGACAGCTCGATGTCGTCCATCTCGAAGAGGCGGATGTACTGCTTGGTGATGGCGTTCCGGGGCTCCTGGAGGATGCGCACCAGCGCCGCGCAGTCCAGGGGCTCGAGGGCGGCGCAGACGGGCATGCGGCCCACCAGCTCAGGGATGAGGCCGAACTTGATGATGTCCTCGGGCTCCACCAGGTGCAGGAAGGCGTCGTTCGTCTCGCGGCTGGTGACCTGGGCACCGAAGCCCACGGCCTTGGCCCGCACGCGCTGCTTGATGATGTCCTCGATGCCGACGAAGGCGCCGCCGCAGATGAAGAGGATGTCCTTCGTGTCGAGCTGGATGAACTCCTGGTGGGGATGCTTGCGCCCGCCCTGGGGCGGGACGTTGGCCACCGTGCCTTCCACCAGCTTGAGCAGGGCCTGCTGCACGCCCTCGCCGCTCACGTCCCGGGTGATGCTCGGGTTCTCGCTCTTGCGGCCCACCTTGTCGATCTCGTCGATGAAGACGATGCCCTTCTGGGCCCGCTCCACGTCGTAGTTCGCGGCCTGGAGCAGCTTGGTGAGGATGTTCTCCACGTCCTCGCCCACGTAGCCGGCTTCCGTCAAGGTCGTGGCGTCCGCCATGGCGAGGGGCACGTCCAGGACCCGGGCCAGGGTCTGGGCCAGGAGGGTCTTGCCGGTGCCCGTGGGGCCGATCAGGAGGATGTTGCTCTTGGAGAGCTCCACCTCCTGGGCGCCCAGGGAGCGCTTGGGGACGAGGATGCGCTTGTAGTGGTTGTAGACCGCGACGGAGAGCCGCTTCTTCGCCGCCTCCTGGCCGATGACGTAGTCGTCGAGGAAGGCCTTGATCTCCTTGGGGCGCGCCAGCTTGGTCTCCACGCGGCCCACGGGCTTGCCCTGGCGGCTCATGCGCAGCTGCAGCTGGCCCGCGTCGATGCACTCGTTGCAGATGAAGGCGTAGCCGAGGTTCTCCGGCCCCGCCAGCAGCTGTTCGACTTCATGGGCGGCCTTGGAGCAGAACGAGCATCGCTGGTCCTTCTTCGGCTTGTTCATGGAGCCTCCCTTCCCGTTCTTTCCTTCCGCCATTACTTCTTCTTGCCGTTCACATGGTGCACGGTCTGCAGCTTGAGGATCTCGTAGCGGCGGATGCCGGCGGGGATGACCACGCGGACTTCGGCCCCTTCCTCCTGGCCCACCAGGGCCATCCCGATGGGGCTGCTGATGCTGAGCTGCTCCTTGTGCTGGCCCAGCTCCTCGGGGAGCACCAGCCGGTAGACCACTTCCACTTCGGAATCCAGGTCCAGCAGGGTCACGTGGGAGCCGTAGGCGACGCGATCCTTGGGGAGGCGGGTGATGTCCAGGGTGGCGACTTCGGAAATCCGCTTCTCCATGGCCACGACCTTGGACTGGAACATGTCGCGCTTCGCCAGCGCCTGCTCGTACTCGGCGTTCTCCGAGAGGTCGCCCTGGCTGGCGGCCCTGGCGATTTCCTGCGGAATCTCGTTGAGCAGCGCGTTGCGCAGCTCCTTGAGGTCCGATTCCAGCTTGACGAGCACGTGCTTCGGCATGATTGGGTCCTTCTGGCGTTCGATTCGGCCGGGCCGGTTAAGGGAGGGCGGCTAAGGATTCTAGCCACTCGGGGGGAGGAAGGGGCGCGGGAAGGGATTCCCTTCGCCGGGGCGGGTCTTGAAGCGGCGGTGCATCCAGAACCACCAGCGGGGGTCCTGCCGGATCTGGGCCTCGATGCGGGCGCTCATGAGCTGGGTGGCGGTCCAGGCGTCGCGGGCGGCATCGCCGGTGGCGGGCACCTGGAAGGGCGCGTCGAAGCGCACGGTCACCGTGTCGTCCTCGTTGGGCCAGGAGAAGACCGGCAGGACCGGCAGGCCGTAGCGGGACGCGAGGCTGCCGGCGGTGCCGAAGGTGGAGGCCCACTGGCCGAGGAACCTCACGAACACGCCCATGGTGAGGGCGTCCTGGTCCAGGAGGAAGCCGACGCCGCGGCCGGCCTTGAAGGCCTTCAGCGTGTCGCGCATCGCCCCGTCCTTGGAGATCACCGTGTTCCCGAAGCGGCTGCGCGCCCGCGCGAGTTCCGGTTCCAGCAGGGGGTTGTCCAGTTCCCGCGCGATCACCGCCAGGGAGCGGCCCCGCCGGCTCTGGGCCAGGGCCACCGCTTCCCAGTTGCCGTAGTGGCCCGTGAGCTGGATGAAGCCCTTGCCCCCGGCGGCGGCGGCGTCGAAATGTTCGATCCCTTCGACCCGGACCCACCGGTCCAGCTCGTCTCCGTCCATCCGCATCAGGCGGAGGGTCCCCAGCAGCAGGCCGCCGAAGTGGGCGAAGCATTCCCGGGAAAGGGTGCGGACGGCCTTCTCATCCAGTTCGATGCCCGCGTTCCGCAGGTTGTCCCGGACCACGCGGCGGTGCCGGGCGTCCACGAGCCAGAAGGCACGGCCCAGGCCGCGCCCCAGGGCAAGCGCCGTGGGATAGGGCAGTCCGCGGACGAGCCCCTCGACGACGCGGAAGAGGCCGTATTCCAGGTGGTGTCGCAGGGTCGGAGTGGCCAAGGCGGGACAAAAAAAAGGGGCGCCCCGGGGAATCGGGGGCGCTTGAAGGAATGTACCAGAAGGAGTTTTGTCAGCCCAGGGTGCGACCGAAAGCGGTGGGCGAGCCCAAACAAGGAAGGGCCGCCTCGCGGCGGCCTCCGCAGGCACCCGGAGCGTGAATCGGCTCAGGGCGAGGTTGTAGGCGGTGGTCGTGGTGAAGGCGCCGGCGTAGCCGATCACCTTGATGTAGTAGGTCGCCGTGGTCGTCCCGGTATTGGCATAGGTCACGGATTCCGTGGCGGTGCTGCCCAGGCTGCTCTTGAGCGTCGTCCCGGCGCTGTTGAGGAGGTGAGGTCGTAGTCCTTGGCGGGGCCGGTCATGTTGACCGTCAGCGTGCGGCCGGCGGGCACCGTGATCTTGAAGAAGTCCTTGTCGGTCGAGGTCCCGATGAAGGCCACGATCTTGGTCACCGTGCTGGCGATCACGTTGGCGGCGCCGGTGGTGCCGTTGCTCTCGACCTCGTTGTAGGTCGTGGCGGGCGGCGGCGTGGTGTTGCTCACGCTGAAGGCGACGCTGGTGGAGGTGCCGATGTTGCCGGCGGCGTCGTAGGCCTTGGCCACCAGGGTGTGGCTGCCATTGGCCAGGGTCGTGGAGTCGAGGGTCATGCTGTAGGGCGAGGAGGTGTCCGTGCCCTTGAGGGCGCCGTCCACGTAGAACTCGACCTTGGCGACGCCGACGTTGTCGGAGGCGGTGGCGCTGAAGGTGATGGTGCCGCTGGTGCCGGACTCGGTGGCGGCGCAGGTGGGCGCCGTGGTGTCAGCGGCGGTGCCGCCGCTGTAGGTCAGGCCGAGGGTGTAGGGCGCCGTGTCCGTGCCGCTGTAGGCGTAGGCGTTGGCGTAGACGGTCTTCACCGTGGCGCCGCTGTTGGTGTAGCTGAGGTTCTCGGTCGTGGTGCTGCCCTGGCTGATGGCGAGCTGGGTGCTGGCGGAGTCCACGAGCTTGAGGTCCCAGTCCGGACCGGAGGGACCGGTCATGGCGATGGCCACCGTCTCGCCCGGGTTCAGGGTCAGGGCGAAGAAGTCCTTGTCCGTGGCGACGGTGAGGTTGCCCTGGATCGCGGTGAAGGTCTTGGCGACGGTGTTGGCGCCGGCGACGGTGTCGTTGGTCTCCACTTCGGCAAACGTGTTGGCCGGCGGCGGGGGCGGGGGCGGCGTGCCACCCCAAGGCGAACCCACATTGATGGCGGCGAAGGCGTTCCACACGGCCTGCTCTTCCGCGCCCCCGGCGCCGTAGAGGTCCTTGGCGGAACTGATGGCGGCGGTGCGGGCCGCGCTGTAGTTGGAGCTGGAGGTCAGGTAGGTGGAGAGGGCCCGATACCAGATCTTGGCGGCCTTATCCATCCCGATGCCGCTCATGCCGCCAGGCAGGTAGGAGCTGTAGTTGTCGGCCCCGACGTGGTGCCCGAGCCCTGACTCAGGAAGAAGTACATGCGGTTGTTGGGGCCTGAGCTGTAGTGCACGTCGATGGAGCCCAGGCCGCTGTACCAGGCATCCTTGGAGGAGCCGTCCTTGCTCGGCTTGTCCATGTAGCGCAGGGGGCTGGCATTCAACTGCTCGCCGATCTTCCAGCCGTTGTCGGTATTGGAGACGGTGGCGGGGATGCTGTTGCCGTTGCGGGAGTAGACCTCCACCACCGCGCCAAAAATGTCGGAGTTGGACTCGTTCAGGCCTCCGGACTCGCCGCTGTACGTGAGGTTCGCCTCGTTGGCGCAGACGCCGTGGCTCATCTCGTGGGCCGCCACGTCCAGGGCCGTGAGCGTCGTGAAGCTGCTGCCGTCGCCGTAGGTCATGCAGAAGCAGCTGTCGGACCAGAAAGCGTTGTCGTAGTTGTTGCTGTAGTGCACCCGGTTGTAGGCAGCGCGACCGGCGCCGTCGATGCCGTTGCGGCCCAGGACGTTCTTGAAAAAGTCGAAGGACCCAGGTGCCAGAAGTGCGCATCGACTCCGGCGGTCTGGCCGTTGTCGGCGGTGGTGGAAGAGCCCTCCACATAGTTCGCGCTGTCGCCCCAGGTGTTGTCGGCGTCGGTATAGATGGTGCCGGTGCCACTGGTGGCGTGGTTCAAGTTGTAGGTCTTGAAGGGCATGGAGCGCACCACGTCGCTCATCTCGTAGCCGCTGGTGATGCTGTTCACACTGAGGCTGACGGTGCCGCTGTACTGGGAACGGCCGGTGCCGTTGGCGGCGGTGGTGTGCAGGGTGTCCCATGTCTTGATGATGCGGCCCGTGTGGGCGTTGATCAGGTAGTCGCGGTGGGTGGTCTCGGAGGCGCCGTTCTCCAACTCGGCGTGCACGTGGTAGGCCAGGACGTGCCGGGTCAAGGTGCGGACCACGTCATCGGCGGCGAGTTCGTCGTCCTGCAGGCGGGCGCGGCCCGGGCGGCGGATCTCGGCCGTCTCGGGGTAGACCACCAGCTCCACCGAAGGCTGGTGGGCGTAGGGCCCCTGGGGACGCAGGTGGCGGTGGGCCACCGGCGAGGGCTTCCGCCTCGCTGAGGCTGGGGGTCGTGTTGAGGCTGACGCGCTCCTTGTGGGTCGCCGACAGGCCCAGGGACTCGCCCTCGGGACCGGTGTGCGCCACGAGGTCGCCGCCCCAGACCTTCACGCCCTGGTAGGTCTTCTGGAAGCGGGTGTGGGTCTGGCCCAGCTCGTCGATGTGGAAGCGCTGCATCTGGAAGGCGTGGGCCTCGTCCAGGCCCATCTCGGCGCGGTTCTGCATCAGGCGGCTCGTGGCGGCTTCCGCGAAGCGGGCGGCCAGGGCCTGCTTGCCTTCAGTTGCGCGCTGGGCGGAGGCGGGACCTGCCGCGAGGAGGGCCGCGACGAGGGTGAGGGTCAGGCGGCCGTTCAGCTTTGCCATGGGGATTCTCCGAAAGAGAAAGAGGGTGGAAGGCGCGGAGGCGGCGCCCCGCCGCCGGAACCAGGCACGGCGGGAACGCGAAAGCGACCGGCCCGCCCGACTGCAGGCTTGGCGCGATCGCAACGTAAGAAGGAACAGGGAGGTGAGGCATCACGATGCCGACCCTCTCCTTCCGGGCGGAAGTTAAGAGTTGTTAATTCCGGTTAAGACGCCTTAACAGTTCGGAAGGCGCCCTATTTTTCCACGCGGGACAGCGGCATGGTCATGCAGCGCGGTCCTCCCCGGGCCCGGCTCAGCTCGCCGCTGTCCAGCTGGATGAGGTACTTCTTCCGGTCCAGGAGGTTGATCTTGGGGTCCGCCAGGAGTTCCCGGGCGGCGAGGACGCGGTAGCCGGCGCTGCTCAGTTCCTCGGCGGTGGCGATGTTGCGGGAGTAGCTGACGATGACCCCCGGCGCCAGGGCGAAGGCGTTCGCACCATCGGTCCACTGTTCCCGCTGCTGCTTGATGTAGTCCTTCCCGCCGCAGAAGATCGGCTGCAGGTCGATGCCGACCTCCCGGAGGGCGGTGAGCAGGTTCGGCTGGGTGGTGAAGCGCAGGTCCTCGTGGCGCAGGTCGATCTTCACCACGTTGAGGAGTTCCCGGGAGCCGTCGGTGAAGTAGGGCGGATAGACGAGGCACTCGTGGTGGTTGATGCGGGTGAAGATGGTGTCGAGGTGCATGGCGCTGCGCTTCTTCGGCATGAGCACCATGAAGAGGTGCTCGAAGGTGCCTTCCCCGCGGCGGAAGTCCTGGCGCAGGCTTTCGGCGAGGATGTGGATGGCGTCGGTGGTCGTCCGCTCCGAGCACCCCACCGCCAGCACCTTGTCGCTGAGCACCAGGGTGTCGCCGCCCTCCAGGCTCTGGGGCACCCGGATCTCGCCGCGGATAAGGGGCGTCACCTGGTCAAACCACTTGTCGTTGTCCGTGAGGTGGCGGAAGCGCGGGTGGTGCTTGAACACGTAGCTGAGGATGAGGGGCTCGCGCTGCCGCGCCCAGGTCGCCATGGCGTTCACGCAGTAGCCGTCACCGACCACCGAGGCGGGGTCCCGCATGAAGAGGAGGTTCGGAATGGGGTTCAGCATGTAGTCGAACTCGCGCTGCCAGTGGGTCTGGTGCTGCATGTCCGGCCACGCGATGCCGCCGATGACGCTGCGGGCGACTTCCACGGGGAACATGGCCCGCAGGCGGTTCGAAGTCTCGTCCGGCAGGTCCACCAGGCGCCGCAGATCCTCCACGAAGGCCAGCTTCACGCCTTCATCGAACAGGGCCTCGACGAAGAGGTCCTGGATGTCGAGCACCTCGTCCGCGACCCGGGAAAGCACCTGGCGGAACTGCCGGTGCTCCGAACGCGCGTGGGAACCGTAGAGGATGTCGTCGAAGAGGAGCTTCTCCATCATGCCTGGCACCATCAGGTCCACTTCGGAGCCGGGACTGTGCACGACCACCTGCTTGAGGCGGTGGATCTCGGAAAAGACCGAAAGCTGGATGGGCTGGGCGGGTTGCATGACGCTCCGGACGGAATCTACGAGCCTATCCTGCTTGTGCATATGCATCAATATATCGCATATCATTCACCACACGGAATCTTTACCGCGTTAGTCACCCTTATTCCTTGATGGCTCGCAAACCCAGGCGTAGTCTGGAGATTCCGACTTCAACGGGGTTCTGCCCCCTTCTTCTGGAGCCACCCATGGCCGCATTCGTCACCCAGCCCGCCCCCGACTTCAAGGCCGCCGCCCTCGTGAACGGCGAGTTCAAGGACGTCTCCCTGTCCGACTACAAGGGCAAGAAGGTCGTCCTCTTCTTCTACCCCCTCGACTTCACCTTCGTCTGCCCCACCGAGATCCTGGCCTTCAGCGACGCCATCAAGGAGTTCGAGGCGCGCAACACCCAGGTCATCGGCGTGAGCGTGGACAGCAAGTTCAGCCACTTCGCCTGGACCCAGATGGACCGCAAGGAAGGCGGCATCAAGGGCATCACCTTCCCGCTGGTGGCCGACCTCAACAAGACCATCGCCCAGGACTACGGCGTGCTGCTGTCCATCGGCATCGCCCTGCGCGGCCTCTTCATCATCAACAAGGACGGCATCCTGAAGCACATCACCATCAACCACAACGACCTGGGCCGCAATGTTGACGAGGTCCTGCGCCTCCTCGACGCCGTGGACTTCAGCGAGGAGCACGGCGAAGTCTGCCCCGCCAACTGGAAGAAGGGCGAGAAGGCCATGAAGGCGACCTCCGCCGGCCTCAAGGAGTGGGCGGCCAGCAAGTAGGGTTCACTATCCTTCATTCACCACGAGCGGGCGCCGAACGGCGCCTGCGGTGTTTCAGGAGGAAGGAGGCTTGCCGGAATGGCCGGGAGGCCATGACCATCCGACCGCAGCGAAGCGCAGGGAGGATAGGGCCGCATCGGAGCAGCCGATGGCGGGGGCGAAGCCCCGAGCCCCGGAGGGGCGAGCCAAGGCGACCTCCGCCGGCCTGAAGGAGTGGGCGGCCAGCAAGTAGGGTTCACTATCCTTCATTCACCACGAGCGGGCGCCGAACGGCGCCCGCGGTGTTTCTGGCGACCGCCTCCGGGGCCAGGCTCCAACCGCATCCACGCCTCATATTCGCGGATGTGATCTGGGACAACGGAGATCCGGCGGTGGGCCGGATTCGTCCGCTCTAAGCTGGGCCCATTGAATGTGGTCCCGAGGTCGCGGCTCCTGGTTCGGGCCCTGGCGTATCGGTCGACCTTTTTCAGGGAGGAACCCATGTCCAAACCCCGCCGCGTCCTCATCCTGGGGGCCGCAGGCCGCGACTTCCACAACTTCAATACGGTGTACCGCGACAACCCCGCCTTCAAGGTGGTCGCCTTCACCGCCACCCAGATCCCCGACATCGCCGGCCGCCGCTATCCCCTGGCCCTGGCGGGAGGGCTCTATCCGAACGGCATCCCCATCTTCGACGAAGCCGACCTGGATGAGGTGATCCGCCGGGAGAAGCCGGACGTCGCAGTGTTCTCGTATTCCGATGTCACCTACGAGCACATCGGCCACCTCGCCAGCCGCTGCATCGCCCTCGGGGTGGACTTCGAGCTGCTGGGGGCCGACAAGACCATGCTCCGCAGCTCGAAGCCCGTCATCGCCATCACCGCCGTCCGCACGGGCGCGGGGAAGAGCCAGACCACCCGCTACATCAGCAGCATCCTGAAAAAGCTCGGCGTGAAGGTCGTGGCGATCCGCCATCCCATGCCCTACGGCGACCTCGCCAAGCAGGCCTGCCAGCGCTTCGCGGCCTATTCCGACCTGGACCTCCACGAATGCACCATCGAGGAGCGCGAGGAGTACGAGCCCCACATCGACAACGGCTTCGTCATCTATTCCGGCGTGGACTACGAGCGCATCATCCGCTCCGCCGAGGCCGAGGCCGACGTGATCCTCTGGGACGGCGGCAACAACGATCTGCCCTTCTACGCCAGCGACCTGCACATCTGCATCGCCGATCCCCACCGGGCCGGCCACGAGCTGCTCTACCACCCCGGCGAAGCCAACTTCCGGCGGGCGGACCTCATCGTCATCAACAAGTGCGACACGGCGAAGGAGGCGGACATCGCGCTCATCGAAGCGAACGCAGCGAAGCTCAATCCCAAGGCCACGGTGCTCCGCGCCAACAGCCCCGTGACCTGCGAACGGCCCGAGCTGGTGAAGGGACGGAAGGTCCTGGTCATCGAGGACGGCCCGACCCTCACCCACGGCTCCATGACCTTCGGCGCCGGCGTCGTGGCGGCAAAGGCCGCCGGTGCCGCGGAGATCGTGGACCCCTCGCCCTACGCCGTGGCGTCCATCGCCGCCACCTACCGGAAGTACCCCAACGCCAAGGGCATCCTGCCGGCCATGGGCTACGGCGACGCCCAGATCCGTGACCTGGAGGCCACCATTGCGGCGACCCCCTGCGACGTGGTGTTGAGCGCGACACCCATCGACATCACAAGGGTGCTGAAGGTGGACAAGCCCATGGTGCGGGCCTCCTACGAACTGACCGAGACGGTTCCCGGCCAGCTGGAGGCAGCGGTCCGCGAAGCCCTCGCGTCCCGCCCCGGCCCGCGGGTGCCGGAGCCCACGGCGCTGGCGGGCGCCCGGGCCTAGTCCCGAAAGCCGCCAGGCCCGCCCTCGGCGGGCCTGGCGGGCCCTGGGCCCCTCAGGGGTTCACGTGGATGACCCCGGTCATGCCGAGCCCGCAGTGGGGCGAGCAGAAGAAGGGCACGTCCCCGGGCACGGTCGGCGTGAAGACGAGTTCGAACCCCGAGCTCCGGATGCCGCTGTCCAGCACGCCGCTGGGGGAGCACGGATTGCCGATCACCATGCTGTGTCCGCTGGCGGCCCAGTGGAAGGTCACCGGGGTCCCCACGGTGACGGTGACCTCGTCGGGGGCGAAGACGAAACCCCCGCTCCCGACCACGATGGTGGCCCCGCTGGGCAAAGCCTGGGCGGTGGCCGCCAGGGTGTGGGCGGCGTTCATGGTGACCGTGCCGGCGGCGGCCACGGGGGCTCCGTCCACGGTGACGGCGAGGTTCGTGAATCCGGCCAGGACGGTGTAGCTGAAGGGCACCACCGTGCCCTGGGCGAAGCTGCCGCCGGCAGCGGGCGTCCCCGCCACGCCGTTGCCCCGGTTCACCGTGAGGAGGAAGGTGACCGGCGGGACCGCGCTGAAGGTGGCGGTGAGGGCGAAATCCTGGGTCACGCCCGCAAGGGTGAGGGGATTGGCGGTGCTGGTGGCGAAACCGGCCCCGGTCCAGTTCACGAAATTGAAGCCGCCATCGGGCACCGCCGTGACGGGGCTCGTGCTCCCACCGTTGGCCACGGTCTGGACAGTGCTGCCGGTCAGGGTCCCGCCGGCCCCGGCGGTGAAGGTGACTGTCCGCTGGATCGGCGCTGCGGTCACCGCCAGGGTATGGGCGCCATTCATGACGAGGATGCCGGCGGCGGCAACCGGGGTCCCGTCCAGCAGGACCTGCAGGTTCGTGAAGCCCGGCTGTGCGGTGTAGGCGTAGTTGACCGCGGTGCCCAGGGCGTGGACCGCCGTGGCCGCGGGGGTGCCGGTGGCGCCCGTTCCCACGGTCACGGTCAAGGTGAAGGTGGGCACATTCACCAGGAGGGTCACCGCGGAACTCGTGGCGGAGCCCACCGCGTTCGTGGCGACGCAGCGGACCTGCAGGTTGTTCATGGCGGGGCTGGTGGGTCCGGTCTGGAAGGTCGAAGCCGTGGCGCCCGGCTGGTCCGTCCACAGCAGGCTGTCCGTGCTGGACTGCCACTGGTAGGTCGCCGGCGGATTGGCTTCCGCGAGGGCGCTGAAGGTGGCGGGGGCCGGCGAACTGATGGCCTGGGTCGTCGGCTGCGTCGTGAAGGCGGGCGCCCACTGCACCGTCAGGGCCGCGGCGTTGGAAGTGGCGGTCCCCGCCACATTGCTCGCCTTGGCGCGGAACTGGGCGGTGTGGTCGGCCTTGGCCGGCTGGAAGGTGAAGGCGGCGCCGGTGGCGCCGCTGATGCCGGTCCAGGCGCTCCCATCGCCGCTGCGCTCCCACTGGAACGAGGGGGCCGGGTTGCCGCTCGCGGAGACGGTGAAGGCGGCGGCTTGGCCCAGGGTGACCGTGCTCGCGGCGGGCTGGCCGGTTATGGCGGGGGCCGTGTTGGTGCCGCCTCCGCCAGGGGCGGGGTTGCCGCCGCCTCCGCCGCCACCGCCGCAGGCCAGCAGCAGGGCGAGGGTCAGCACGAGGATGGCGGAGACGGGGGTGGACCGCAGGATCGCAGGGATGGGCATGGCGCACGCTCGGAAGGCATCCAGAGGATGGAAACCCCAAGATCGAGGATCGGGACGAGGGCGGGAAGATCCGGTCGGAGGATGTGGACCCCTCCGGCGTCCGGTCTCATCCCCTCAGCACGATCTGGCCCAGATCCTCCTGCAGCGCCCGCCGGGTCGCGTCGCTGAAGTCCGCCTCCTCCCGCAGGGCCGGCAGTTCCGACCGGAGCCCCGCCGGGGTCCGGTTCCCCACGGCGAACTTCAGGAACTGCACGGAGGAGAGCTTCTCCTCGTTCATCTGTTCGGGATCGAAGGCCGCCTGCGCGCGGGTGCCGTCGGTGAAGGTCATCCACAGGTGGCCCGGCAGGTCCCGCCAAGCCCGCAGCAGCCCGGCGCGGTCCGCCTCGTCGGGGATCTCGATGAGCAGGGTGGCGCCGAGTTCGCCGGGCCCGCCCAGGACGGCGTTGTAGGTCTCCAGTTCGTGCTGGATGTCCCGCTCCCGAACCAGCTGCTCGGCGCGGATCATCTCCTGGATCTGATAGCGGATGGTCTCGGCATTCTCGAAGAGGAAGGTCAGGTGCTCCCCGAGGTGCACCCGGCGGGGCGCCTTCGCCGCCATGGCGGCGGCGCGGACGGAATCCCTGCGCTCGCCGTAGGTGACGAAGTCCATCAGGTCGGCGCGCTCGACTTTCTTCATGCGGGGTCCTTCGGCACGGGGTTCGGGAAGCCGTCCTTCCGGTAGGCCCGGGCCAGGACGGTCATGGGGTGGAGGGCCTTCCGGCCCGCGTGCTGCTCGAACTGGAGGCCCGCCAGGGGACATTCCGTCACCCAGACTTCGGCGCCCGGCGCTCCCTGCATGCCCGCGAAGGCTTTCTGGCCGATGCGCCTGGAGTCCTCGAAGCTTTCGGTCTTCATGGCGTAGGTGCCGTCGTGGCCGCAGCACTCCATCACGGAGGCGACCGTGACGCCGGGAATCTTCCGGATCAGGTCGCGGCCCTTGAAGCCCACGGCCTGGGCCCGCAGGTGGCAGGGCGCGTGGTAGGCGATGGGGCCGGGACTCGATTCGAAATTCCAGTCCGCCCGCGCCTCGTTACGGATGGACCAGAGGAACTCGCCGGGATCCCGCACGGCTTCGGCGAGCTTTTTCGCCCGCGCCCGGTCCTCCCCCTCCAGCAGCTCCGGGTATTCCCGGCGCAGCATCATGGCGCAGGTGGGATTGATGGCGATGACCTTCGACCCCGCCTCCACGTGGGGCATAAGGGCGTCCAGGTTGGCGTGGGCCTGCCGGCGCAGGGATTCCAGATCGCCGTGCTCCCAGGCGGGCATGCCGCAGCACTGGAGGCCCCGCACGCAGCCCGCGGCGCAGCCGTTCTTCTCCAGCACTTCCAGGGTGTCCTTCCCGATCTGGGGCTCGTTGTGCTGCACGAAGCAGGTCTGGAAGAGGACGGCCTCCCGGCCGGGCGTCTCGGCGACCTTCCCGCTCTTCTCCGCCCAGCTTTCGAAGGTGGCCGATGCGAAGTCCGGCAGGTGGGCTTCCGGATGGACCCCCAGCACCTTGTCCATGAACCAGCGGTGCACCGCGAAGCGGTTCATGGCGTTGGCCATGCCAAAGCTGGCCCGGGCCAGCTTCGCCGCCAGGTCCGGATTGCCCAGCACCTTGTCCCGCAGGCGGCCGCCCTTCTTCTTCCAGCGGACGGCCTGGTAGCGGTGGACCAGCTTCGGGAAGTCCAGCTTGAACTCGTGGCCCTCGCGCGGGGTGTAGGGGCACTGCACTTCGCAGAGCTTGCACTGGAAGCAGGCATCCATGATCCCGTCGCGCTCCGGCTCCGAGAGGGCCCGGACATCGCCCTGGTGCTTGTCGTCCAGGAGTTTGAAAAGGTCCGGGAAGCTGTCGCAGTACTTGAAGCACATGCGGCAGCCGTGGCAGATCTCGAAGGCCCGCTCGGTCTCCTCCTTGAGCAGGGCCTCGTCCCAGTAGGCGGGCTCCGACGGGTCGTAGACCGTGGACGGACCTGCCAGATAGCTGATGCGGTGCCCCGGCGTGGTATCCGGGCGGTCGTGGTCGCCCACTTCGTAGTGCTCGGCCATGGACCCTCCTCCGGGCGGTCGCGGCGGAACGCAAAGCGAGCTTCGCGTTCCGCCGCACCGCGGGGTTTCGGCTAGCTGATGCTGTCGAGCATCTTCTGGAAGCGGCCCGCGTGGCTCTTCTCGGCCTTGGCGAGGGTCTCGAACCAGTCGGCGATCTCGCCGAAGCCCTCCTCCCGGGCGGTCTTGGCCATGCCGGGATACATGTCCGTGTACTCGTGGGTCTCCCCGGCGATGGAGGCCTTCAGGTTCAGGGCCGTGTCGCCGATGGGCAGGCCCGTGGCGGGGTCGCCGACGGCCTTCAGGTAGTCCAGGTGACCGTGGGCGTGGCCCGTCTCGCCGTCGGCGGTCTCCTTGAAGTTGCCGGCCACTTCGGGGTAGCCCTCGATGTCGGCGACCTTGGCGAAGTAGAGGTAGCGGCGGTTCGCCTGGCTTTCGCCGGCGAAGGCGTCCTTCAGGTTCTGGTGGGTCTTGCTGCCGTTGAGGTTGCCCATGCGTGCCTCCGTGGATGTCGAGGGGGGATTCCCAGAGGCATCTTAGGCACCTTGGATGCCAGATCCAGAGCCCTTAATTCTCAACGAATCCGAGGCCCCTGAAACCCAGCGTTCACGAGGCCCCGCGAAAAGGCTCACGGCATCCCGCGACCCTTCAGAGGGCCCTGAACAGGGCGAGGACGCGCAAATCGGCGGCGCCTCCCGCCGTCAGGGCCTGGGCACAGCGCAGGAGGGTGGTCCCCGTGGTCCATACGTCGTCCACCAAAAGGACGGACTTCCCATCGAGGTCCGCGCCGGGCCTCAGGCCGATGGCCTTCCGGGGCAGTTTCCGCCGCTCGGTCTCGGGCCTGCCGGTCTGCCCCGGCGCCCGCCAGTGCTTGCGAAGGAGGCGCAGGAAGGGCCGGCCCAGGCGCGCGGCGAGCAGGCGGCCCGCGTCCTCGGCGAAATCCCCGCCCCGGCGCAGGTCCCGCCACCAGAAGGTGGGGGCGGAGGTCACCAGATCGGCTTCCCCGGCCCACGCCGGCAGGGTCGCCCCAGCCAGGCGCTTCAACAAGGCTGCACGCCAACCCCACTCGCCGGCCTTGATGGCGGGCAGGAGCAGGGCGCCCAGGGCAGGACGGCCGCCGTGGTAGTCCCAGAGGCCGTCCCCGTGGCTCCAGGCCACGGGCTCCGGGCATTCCAGGCCCGCATCATGAGGGAGGGCGCAGCGCGGACAGCGGCCGGCGGGGAGCGGGAGCAGTCCCGCCCAGCAGCGGCCGCAGAGCCCGGCCTCCGCCGCGCCGTCGAGGCTGCGCAGGCAGCCCCGGCAGGGGACGCCGAGGCCCCGGGCCAGGCCGCCGCCCAGCCTGGGGGTGCGCACCTCAGGTCTCCTTCGGAGCACCCTTCGTCAGCGCGTAGAGGGGGAAGCCCAGGGCCACGAGGGCCAGGCCCGGCCAGGTGAAGGAGGGCTTCTTCACCATCAGCGCCCCCATGATGGCCAGGGCGCCCACAAGGTAGAGGGCCGGCAGGACGGGATAGCCCCAGGCCTTCACCGGCCGCTCCAGGTCGGGCTTCGTGATCCGCAGCCAGAAGACGCCGCCCACGGTGAGGACATAGAAGAGCAGGGCCGCGAAGATCACGTAGTCGAGGAGCTGGCCGTAGCTGCCGGTCATGGTGAGGAGGCAGGTCCACACGGCCTGGATGGCCAGGGCAAAGGCCGGCACGCCGGCGGCGTTCAGGCCTTCGGCCTTCTTGAGAAAGAGGCCATCCGCCGCCATGGTCTGGTAGACCCGGGCGCCGCTCAGCACCAGTCCGTTCACGCAGCCGAACATTGAAATGAGGATGGCCGCCGCCATGAGCTTGCCGCCGCCGGCGCCCAGCACCGCCTGCAGGGCCGCGCTGCCCACCCGGGAGGAGGGCGCGGCGGCGATGCCCGCGGGACCCAGGACCTTCAGGTAGATCACGTTGGCCAGGATGTAGAGGCCGCATACGAGGCTGGTGCCGATGAAGAGGGAGAGGGGGATGGTCCGCCTGGGCTCCTTCACCTCACCGGCGATGAAGGTGATGGCGTTCCAGGCGTCGGCGGAAAAGAGGCTGCCGGTCTGGACCACCAGGAGGGCCACCAGCCACGCCGTCCCCGTGGGCGCGTTCGCCAGGGGCGCGGGATCCGGGGCGGTGCCGGGGTTCAGGAGGAGCCCGAGGAGGATGAGCCCCGCGAGGCTGGCGATCTTCACCACGGTGAAGATGTTCTGCACCCGGGCCCCCATCTTCACGCCGTGAAAGTTCACGTAGCTGAGGAGCAGCACGATGGCGATGCCCGACAGCCGCGCGGTGGTCAGACCCAGGTCGTAGGGCCCGACGGTGATCTCGGAGGTAACCTGCCAGGGGTTCACGTGGAAGGGCCCCAGCAGCCAGCTCGATTCGCTCACCGCCGGCCAGAAGGTGCCCAGGTACTTGCCGAAGCCCACGGCCACCGCGGCGATGGTTCCGCACTCGATGACGGCGAAGAAGGTCCAGCCGTAGAGGAAGCCCACCAGCGGCCCGTAGATCTCCTTCAGGTAGGTGTACTGGCCGCCGGCCTTGGGAAACATGCCCGCCAGCTCGCCGTAGCTGAGGGCCGCGGCGACGGTGAGGAAGGCGGTGAGCACCCAGCCCCAGATCAGGAAGGAGCCGCTGCCGCCCTCCTTCATCATGTCGGAGGCGACGATGAACACGCCGCTGCCGATCATGGAGCCCGCGATCAGCATGGTCGCGGAAAAAAGCCCCACGTGGCGCTGGTAGCCGCCTTCACTCATGGTCACCTCGGAATGGATGGATCAGCTTAACGAGGAAGCTCCCCGGCGGACCGGGGAGCTTCGTCAGGATTCCCTGCTCAGTTGTGGCCGAAGGTCTTGATGGCCCAGATGAGGGTCGGGATGAAGCCGAGGACGGCGAGGGCCAGCACGCCCATATGCATCTTGTTCCGCGCCTCGCTGGCCACGGCGGTACGGCTGTGCTTCCAGCCGTAGAGCGCGTAGATGGCGAGGCCCACTTCCAGCCAGAGCAGCAGCCGGATCCAGGTGTCGTGGGGCAGGCCGCTCATGACCCAGGCGCAGGACAGCGCGCCGGCCCCGCCGATGGCCCAGGCGCCGACGAGGCCCCCGGGGACCTTGAAGGGCCGCTCGATGGTGGGATTGGCGATCCGGAGCAGGGGCACGCCGATGCAGACGAGGACGAAGGCCAGCAGCGTGCCGATGGAGACCAGCTCACCCACGAGGCTCATGGGCATGAGGCCGCCGCAGAGCGCCACGAAGATGCCCGTGATCACCGTGGCGACGTGGGGCGTGCCGAACTTGGGATGGGCACTGCCAAACCAGGGCAGGAGGCCGTCCTTGCTCATGGCGTAGAAGACGCGGGTCTGGCCCATCATCATCACGAGGATCACGGAGGTCAGGCCCGAGATGGCGCCCAGCTTGATGACGAAGGTGAAGATCTTCTGGGCCGCCGGGGACCAGCCGCGGAGTTCGACGATGCGGTCGATGCCCACGGCGATGGGATCGGGGACGCCCAGCTGCTTGTAGGGGACGACGCCGGTCAGGACCAGGGCCACGAGGATGTAGAGGATGGTGCAGATGATCAGGGAGCCCATGATGCCGATGGGCAGATCCCGCTTGGGGTTCTTCGCCTCCTGGGCAGTGGTGCTCACGGCGTCGAAGCCGATGTAGGCGAAAAAGACCACGCCGGCACCTGTGAGGACGCCGCCGTTGAGCCAGCCGTAGCGGTTCACGCCGTTCACGACCTCCTGGGCCGGCACGAGGGAGGTGAAGGTGCCGCCGGCAGGGTTCACGTGCAGGTTCGTGCCGTTGATCATCGCGATGCCGAGCACGATGAACACCACCACGATGGTCACCTTGATGACCACGATGACGTTGTTCACCGTGGCGCTCTCCTTGATGCCCTTGTAGAGGATGGCCGCCACCAGGAGCGCGATGAAGGTCGCGGGCAGGTTCCAAATGCCGCGGACCTGGGTTCCATCGCCCAGGGCCACCATTTCCCAGGGGCCCTTCGTGAACTTGATAAAGGTGTCCGCGAACTGGATCCCGAGGGTCTTGTGCAGGATCGAATAGAGGTAGCCAGACCAGGCGGCGCTCACCGTCACTGCGCCGAAGGCGTACTCCAGCACCAGGTCCCAGCCGATGATCCAGGCGATGAATTCGCCCATGGTCGCGTAGGAGTAGGCGTAGGCCGAGCCTGCCACGGGGATCATGGCGGCCATCTCGGCATAGCAGAGGCCGGCGAAGGCGCAGAGGATGCCGCCGATGATGAAGCTGTAGACGATGCCCGGGCCCGCGTAGTTGGCGGCGGCGGTGCCCGTGAGGGAGAAGATGCCGGCACCGATGATGGCGCCGATGCCCAGCATGGTGAGATTGAAGGCGCCCAGGTGGCGCTTCAGGGTTCCGCCCCCGTGACCACCTTCGGCGGCGTTGGGATCGCCAGCATCGGCGATAAGCCGGTCCAGATCCTTCTTCACGAATAGTCCTGCCATGGACCTTCCTCCACTGCTTGGGTTATGGGGGCTGACAATCCGCAAACCTTAGCAAAGAACCGCCCCCGGCCCAAGCATTGCGAGGCATCCAGGGGCCAGCCGGGCCCAGCGTCTGGAAGGAAGTGAAGACATGGGGCAGTCTTAGGGTTTGCCCACTCCGAGGAAACCGATGTCCGACGCCCTGGCCCCTTCCCGCCGCTGCGACTGGGTGGACCAGCTTCGGGGCTGGGCGGTCCTCGTGATGATCGAGGTGCACTGCGTCAACACCTGGCTGGAGCTGAAGCTGCGACCGGACTGGCTGAACTATGTCAACGGCCTGGTGGCGCCGAGCTTCCTGATGTGCGCCGGCTTCAGCCTGGTCCTCAGCACCTTCCGGCCCGACGGGACGATCCGCCCGTTCAAGGACAGCGCGGGCCGCTACGCCTTCATCCTCCTCTGCGCCTACGCCCTCCACGCCCCGGGCTTCACCCTCGCGGACTGGACCGTGCTGAACACCCTCCACAAGGGCCGGGAGATCTTCAAGATCGACGTGCTCCAGTGCCTGGTCTTCTCCCTCCTGATCCTCCAGGGCCTCGCCCGCCTCATCCGGAACCCGCGGATCTTCATGGGCCTGGCCGGGCTGCTGGCGGTCTACGTCACCCTGGTGTCGCCCTACCTCTGGGCCACCGGCGTGGGGGACGGCCTCTGGCTGCCGGTGCGGGGTCTCCTGAACGGCAACGCCGACCGGGGCCTGCAGGCGCTCTTCCCCCTCTTCCCCTGGCTGGCCTTCGTGGCCTTCGGCGCCTTCCTCGGCGGCCTCTACCGCCTGGCAAGGGTGGAAGCGGTGGAGGGGCGGGCGCGGACCACCGAAGCCCGCTTCCTGGCGGGCCTCGCCCTCGCCGGGCTCGCCCTGATGCTCTTCGGCTGGCACTTCAAGGCCACCTGGCTCTGGGGCGGGACCTGGCAGCAGTTCCCGGACGGGGTCTGGCGCATGGTGGGCCGCTTCGGGATCTGGTCCTGGAACGAGCTCCAGGGCCTGCACAACACCACCCTGCCCTCGGTCCTGGAGCGCCTGGGCTGGATCTGCATGGGCGGCGCCCTCCTGGGCTGGATCGACCTCCGGCGCCCCAGGTTCAAGGGTCCCAATCCCATCGACGCCGCCGCCAAGGAGAGCCTGCTCCTCTACATGCTCCACCTCAACCTCATCTACGGCGTCCTCATGTCAACGGCGGTGGTGGCCTTCACCGGCTTCGACTGGAACAGCCAGCGCTTGCCCATGACGCTCCTGCTCACCGCCCTCGTTGCGGGCACGACCCTCGCCGGCGGCCTCCTCTGGCAGCGGGTGCGCCAGGAGCCCGAGCGCATGCGCCGCCTCCAGCGGGCGGGCCTGAGCGCCCTGGCGGTGTGGTTCCTGATGGGCGGCTGGTGGACCTTCCGCCACTATCTCCAGAGCCCGGAACTGGCCCGGGAGCCCTATCCCTTTCTCAACGCCGCCCGGGCCCGGAAGGGCCTGGCCCCCACGCCGGACGGCCTCGCCCGGGATCCCGAGGAATACTTCCGGGAGGCCGCCAAGCGCGACCTCCGCATCAACGACGCCGCCCGGGCCAAGATCGCCGAGGCCATCCTGGCGCGGAAGCCTTAGCCCGGCCCGGGTCCGACGGGTCCCGGGCCGGGAGCCTGTAGACTGGAGCCGTGACCGAACTGCCCAGTGAAAGCCACCATGCCCTGCTCCTCTTCTGCGGGGTGCTGGTGCTCGCCTACCGCGCCGCCATGGCGGCCCTGCTGGCCGCCTTCCACGCCATGCCCAGCCTGCAGCGGCGCCGCCTCCTGGAGGAGGGCGCCTTCGCCGATCCCCTGCTCCAGGATCTGCTGGAGCGGCCCCACCTTCTGGGCATGGGCCTGAACCTCTGGAACCAGGGCCTGCTGGTGCTGCTGCTGGGCCTGCTCTGGCCCTTGCGCCTGGCCCTTCCTGGCGGCGTGTGGCTGCTGGCGGGCTTCACCGTCATCTACATCTGGGCCCTCGACCTGGCCCTGCCCACCCTGCTGACCACCCACGAGCCCTACAAGTGGATCGCCCGCCTCTTTCCCCTCTACGCCCCCATGCACCGCATCCTGTCGCCGCTTTTCATGCCCATCGCCCGGGTCATGGAGCGCCGCCGCACGGTCTTCGAGAAGGCCCGGGACGAGGACGAGGAGGACGTCACCGAGGACGCCGTCACCGCCTTCCTGGAGGAGGGCGAGGCCGAAGGCATCCTGGAGGAGTCCGACCGGGAGCTCATCCGCAACGTGGTGACTTTCGGCGATACGGTGGTGCGGGAAGTCATGACGCCCCGCACCCGCATCAAGGCCCTCCCCGTCGCCTGCGATGCCCACGAGGCCTGGGAGGCCTTCCGCGAGACCCGTCACGCGAGGCTGCCCCTCTTCGAAGGCAGCATCGATCACGTGAAGGGCGTCCTGCTGCTGAAGGATCTGATCCAGGTGGGCGAGGACGCCGCCCGCCCCGCCGACCTGATGCTGCCGCCGGTCTTCGTTCCGGAGAGCATGCCGGTGCTGGAACTGCTGCGGCAGTTCCAGCGGGAACGCTTCCAGCTCGCCATCGTGGTGGACGAGTTCGGCACCGTCACCGGCGTCGCCACCACCGAGGATCTGCTGGAGGAGGTCTTCGGGGAGATCCAGGACGAGCACGAAGGCCAGCGGGACTTCGTCGAAGCCGGCGAAGGCGTCTACTTCGTCAGCGGCCACACCCACGTGGAGGATGTGGAGGCCCGCCTGGGCATGTACTTCGAGCGGGACGGCTTCGACACCCTGGGCGGCCTCGTCATGGCCAGGCTGGGCCGAGTTCCCGCCGCCGGTGAGATGGTGGACGTCGAAGGCGCCCGCCTCACCGTCATCCGCATGGACGGCCACCGGGTGGCCCAGGTGAAGCTGGAGCTGGTCGCGCCGGATCCGGGCGCGGCATGAGGGGATCGGCGACCAGGAAACTGCTGGCCGCGGCGGCCCTGCTGGCCCTGCCCATCGCCCTGGGGGTGATCCGCCGGAAGACGCGGACGCGCCTGGTGCCCCAGCCCCGGGGCATGGTGCTCGGCCTCTATGCCGGCCTGCCGGACTACGACTACGGCGAGGAGCTGGCCCGCATCCGCGGGACCGGCGCGACGGCCGTGAGCCTCCAGGCCATCTACCGCATGGACCGCCACGACAGCGTCGAGATCCGCCGCCACCCCACCAGCAGCCCCACGGAGCTGGGCCTGCGCCGCACCTTCCGCCAGGCCAAGGCCCTGGGCCTCCGGATGATGTTCTTCCCCACCCTCAACCTGCGGGACGAGGCGGAGAACGCGACCTGGTGGCGGGGCAACATCCAGCCGAAGGACTGGGACGCGTGGTGGTCGAACTACACCGCCTTCAACGTCGACCTGGCCCGCCTCGCCCAGGAGGAAGGCGTCGAATGGTTCAGCGTGGGCACCGAGATGGAGAGCACCCACCGGTTCCCGGACCAGTGGCGGCGGCTCTGCGCCGAGGTCCGGAAGGTCTACAAGGGCAAGGTCACCTACAGCGTCAACTTCGACAGCCATGACAGCTTCACCTTCGGCGATGCCCTCGACGTGATCGGCATGAACACCTACGACCCCATCGCCAAGTACGACGACTACCCCACCGAGACCCAGGTCCGCGACGCGTGGTGGTGGATCGTGTACAAGGCGCGGACCCTCGAGGCCCGCTTCCGGAAGCCCGTGATGATCACGGAAGTGGGCTACCCCTCCGTCGCCCACGCCCACGTCGGCCCCTGGGACTTCCGCACGGAGAAGCCCCTGGACCTCGACCTGCAGAACTTCCTTGTGAGGGGCGCCTTCGGCGTGCTCCGCCACTGGAGCGACGGGGAGGCGGTCTTCTACTACCTCTACGGCGAAAACCTCAACGAAAAGCCCGTGGGCGGCCCGCGGGACCGCACCTACGCCATCTGGGGCAAGCCCGTGGAAGCCGAAGTGAAGGCCTACTTCGCCCTGCCGATCTTCGAAGGGCACATTCCGCCGCGGCCCGAGAACATCCGCGAGGCGATGGTCCAGACCCTCACCTCCCAGCACCGCCGTCTCCGGGACTACGAGGACGCGAGCCTGCCCGAATGGGTCGTGGCCTGGGAGGCCGCCCATCCCGCGGACCGGGCCGCGGCCCTTCGGATCCTGGCGGAGGAACCCCTTCCCGCGCGGAAAATCCCCAAGGGCAGTCCGAGATAAACGGATGGCAATCCACGCTTTGGGCTTTTGTTGCCCGATCCCTGCGCTATTCTTCCCCGCATGGCGGCCAAGGTAGATCCCAGCACGCAGAAGACGATCCTGGTGGTCGAGGACGATGACCTGACCATGCGCTTCTACCAGACGGGACTGCGCCCCCTCCAGGAGTTCCGCTTCCTCCTCGCCGCCAACGGCCAGCAGGCGGTGGAGGTGCTGCAGAAGGAGCGGGTGGACGTCCTCATGACGGACCTCAACATGCCCGTGATGGACGGCTACAAGCTGGTGGCCCACATGACCCGCCACTACCCGTCCGTGCCCATCATCGTCATCACCGGCATGGGCGATGGCGAGATGAAGCCGGAGGTCCACCAGATCAAGGGCCTGCGCATCCTCCACAAGCCTATGAAGCTCTCCGTGCTCATGGACGAGATCCGTGCGGCGGGTTCCCAGGAGCCCGCGGGCAAGGTGCGAGGCATCTCCCTGGGCAGCCTGCTCCAGCTCATGAACTGGGAGCAGAAGTCCTCGACATTGACGGTCCGCAGCCAGGACGACCAGGGCCAGATGCAGACGGGCTACCTCTACGTGAAGCACGGCGAGCTGATCCACGCCGCCTTCCAGAACGAGGAGGGCATTCCCGCGGCCTATACGATCCTCGGCTGGGACCGGCCGGAGGTGGAGTTCGTGGAGACCTGCCGGATGCACCGCACCATGGAACTGCCCATCACGGAAATCCTGATGAACGTGGCCATGATCCGGGACCACGAAACCCTCGACGCGACCCAGATCCACCTGAAGGGCCTCGAGAGCTGATTCCCGGCCCTCCGGCGCCTTCCGGGGACTACCTTTCAGCGGGAGCCACCATGAGCGAGTCCACCTCCGAAGCAACCCCCGAGGGCAGCAACCTCCACCGGGTCGAGCACTACACACTGGCCATCCTCAACGGCATGGCCGCCGCGGGCAACCTGGGGCTCGCCGACGCGGACATCGACTACGCCATCGACCTGGCGGAACGCCTCGCCAGCCGCCTCGCGGAGCGCGGGCACGTCGTGCCGAAGGCCTGAAGGAGGGCATCGGTCCACCGCGTCCTGCAAGGCCGGCCTCATCGTCGCCAGGATCGGAAGGGCGCACGCCTGGACCCCGGCAAACACCCCAGCATAGCCGAAACTATTTTTGCTTTCGCGGCTTGAAGTGGCCTGGGCCAGGGCGCAGCCTTGAAGTCCAGTCAGGAGAGCCCATGCTCGCGAAGCCCCGCCTTCTGACCCCCGGCCCCACTCCACTCCTGCCGGAGGGTCTCTCAGCCCAGTCGATGGCCACCATCCATCACCGGACGCCCGCCTTCAAGGCCCTCTTCCGGAAATCCCGGGAAGGCCTGCGCCGCTTCTTCCGCCTCGTCGAAGGCGAGGAGGTGGTGATCCTTTCCGGCAGCGGCACCGCGGGCCTGGAATCCTCCCTGGTGAACGCCTGCGCCCCCGGCGACGCCGTGCTGGTGCTCCACGCCGGCAAGTTCGGCGAGCGCTGGGTGAAGATCGCCAAGGCCTACGGCCTCACGGTGATCGAGCTCCAGGCGGCCTACGGCGAGACCTTCACGGCGGAGCAGCTGCGTGACGTGCTGAAGACCGCGCCGAAGCTCAAGGCCTTCTGCGTCCAGGAGCACGAAAGCAGCACCGGCGTGCGCCATCCCGTGAAGGAACTCATCGCGACCCTGAACGAAGTCCAGCCCGAGTGCCTGGTCCTGGTGGACGGCATCACCGGCGTGGGCGTGCACGACGTGCGCATGGCCGATGGCATCGACGCCCTCGTCTGCGGCTCCCAGAAGGCGCTGGCCCTGCAGCCGGGCCTCGCCTTCGTGGCCCTAAGCCCGCGCTTCCAGGCCCAGCTCAACGCCCCCCACCTGCCCCGCTTCTACTTCGACCTGCGCACCGAACTGAAGGCCCACGCCGACAGCGGCACCGCCTGGACCCCGGCCATCGGCCTCGTGGCGGCCCTGGACGCGGCCTGCACCTGGCTCGACGGCATCGGCGGCGTGGAGACCCTCATCGCCAACGCAGAGCTGCAGGCCAAGGCCTTCCGCGCCGCCCTGGCGTGTTGGGAGCTGCCCCTCTTCTCCAAGGCGCCGGGCAATGCGCTGACCGCCGTCACCGTGGACGGCAGCAGCGCGATCCTCAAGGCACTCCGGGACAAGGCGGGCCTCAGCCTCGCCAACGGCCAGGGCGAGCTGGAGGACCACATGATCCGCGTGGCGCACCTGGGCTACGTGGACAGCCTGGACACGCTCATGGTGGTCAGCACCCTCGAGATGGCTTTCAAGGCCCACGGCGTGAAGATCGCCGCCAGCGGCTGCGAAGCCGCCCAGGCCGTGCTGGCGCCCTACCTCAAGGCCTAGCTCCGAGTTCCGGACCGCGCGCGGCGCCCCTTGGCGCCGCCGCGGCCCCATTCCCATTCCCTTCATCCAGGAGTTCCCCATGCGCATCCTCGCCTGCGACGGCATCCACGAAGACGGCCTCGCGTCCTTCCGCGCGGCGGGCTGGACCGTGGACGTTTCCGACCCCATCAAGGACCCGAAGGCGCTCCAGGCGGCCCTCAAGGACGCGGACGTCCTCTTGGTGCGCAGCGCCACCAAGGTACCCGCGGAGGCCCTGGAAGGCGCCGACAAGCTGAAGGTCATCGGCCGCGCCGGCGCCGGCGTGGACACCATCGACGTGGACGCCGCCACGGAACGGGGCATCGCGGTGATGAACGCGCCGGACGGGAATACCCTCGCCGCGGCGGAGCACGCCCTGGCTTTGCTCTTTTCCCTGGCCCGCCACATCCCGCCGGCGGACGCGGGCATGAAGGCCGGCGAGTGGCCCAAGACCGGCCTCACGGGCTTCCAGTTGGAAGGCAAGAAGCTCGGCATCATCGGCCTGGGGCGCATCGGCGCGACGGTGGCCCGGAAGGCAAGGGGCATCGGCATGGAGGTGGCCGCCTTCGATCCCTTCCTCCCCGCCGCCGTGGCCGCACGCATGGACGTGCCGATGATGCCCCTGGAGGAACTGCTCCACTGGTGCGACATCGTGACCCTGCACATCCCCCGCACCGCGGAGACCACCAACCTCCTGGACGAGAAGGCCCTGAAGAAGATGCGCAAGGGCGCCTTTCTCATCAACGCTGCACGGGGCGGCCTGGTGGACGAAACCGCCCTCCTCAAACACCTGGATTCGGGACACCTCGCCGGCGCCGCCCTGGACACCTTCGTCCACGAGCCCCTGCCGGCGGATTCCCTGTTGCGCAGCCATCCGAAGCTCATCCTCACACCCCACCTCGGCGCCTCCACCGGCGAGGCCCAGAAGGCCGTGAGCACCATCCTGGCGCGGCAGATCCTGGACTTCTTCCAGAGCGGCGCCGTGGCGGGCTGCGTCAACCTGCCGCCGCTTTCCCCTGAAGCCGCGCGGGAGATGGGCCCCTGGATGCCCCTGATGACGAGCCTCGGCAAGCTCTGCGCCCGCCTCGTGCCCGCGCCGGTGAAGCTGCACCTCACCTATGCTGGCCGCGTGGACGCCCTGGATCCCAAGCCCCTCACCCGCATGCTCGTGGCGGCGCTGCTGGGTTCCGCCTCGGGCCGCGTGACGCCCGTGAACGCCCTGCAGGAGGCCTCGCTCCGCGGCCTCGAGGTGAGCGAGACCGTGGGCGGCGACGGGGACGGCTTCGACCGCCTCCTGCGGGTCCGCGTGGAGAACGCCAAGGGCGCTCGGGACATCGAGGCCACCCTGCACCGGGGCCCACGGGTCGTCCGACTCGACGGCGTGGAGCTGGACTTCGATCCCCGCGCCCACTTCCTGCTCATGCGCAACGAGGACCGCCCCGGCGTCATCGGCCTGGTGGGCTCCCACCTCGGCGCCGGCGGCATCAACATCATCAACTTCTCCCTGGGCGCCACCGGCGGCGGTGACGCGGTGGCGGCCATCACCGTGGACCGCGTCGTCCCCAAGAAGCAGGTGGAGGCCCTGCGGGCCATCCCCGGCATCGTTGATCTGGAGATGGTTTAATGCGAGTTCTTCTATGCAGGCACGGCGAAACCCCCTGGAACAAGGCCGGCCGCTACCAGGGCCAGATGGACATCCCCCTTTCCGATGTCGGCGAAGGCCAGGCCCGGGCCCTGGGGGAGCGGCTGAAGGAACTGCCCATCACCAAGGCCATGGCCTCGCCCCTGTCCCGGGCGAAGCGGACCGCGGAACTGGCGCTGGGGGACCGCGCGGGGATGCTCACCGTCCACAAGGGTCTGATGGAGATCGCCCATGGCGAGTGGGAGGGCAAGCTGGCCGCCGAGATCCGCGCGTCAGATCCCGCCCGCCTGGAACAGTGGCGGGACGCGCCCCACGCGGTGAAGATGCCCGGCGGGGAGTGCATGGACGAGGTCCTCGAGCGGAGCTGGCAGGCCTTTGCGGAGATCACCGAAGGCCTGGGCGCCGAGGACACGCTCCTCCTGGTGGCCCACGACGCCGTGAACCGGGCGCTCCTCTGCAAAGTGCTGGGCCTGCCCATGGCGCGGCTCTGGGCCTTCCGCCAGGCGCCCGCCACCCTGAACCTGCTGGAGGGGGAGACGGTGGCGTCGCTCCAGGTGGTCCGCCTCAACGACGCCAGCCACGTGGCGGGGCTCTTCGGGGAGGCAGTTCACCGGGCCCTGTAGGGCGCTCGCCGATCCCATCAACCGGGCGGGGGCAACGCGCGTAGCCTCGGAACACCCCCAACCCGGAGATGCCCATGATCCAATCCCGAGCCCTGTCCAGCCTGGCCCTCGCCCTGGCCCTGCCCCTGTCCGCCCAGGCCCCGGCGCCGAAGCCGGAAACGAAAGTCGCCGCAAAGCGCGCCCCCAAGGCCTACACCATCGACCAGTTCATGGCCACCACGAGCTTCGGCGGGGCGGACTTCAGCCCGGACGAATCGAAGCTCCTGCTCCATTCCAACCAGAGCGGCATCTTCAACGCCGGCACGGTGGATGTGAAGGGCGGGGCTTTCAAGCCCCTCACGGACTCCACCAAGGACAGCACCTACGCCGTGGCCTTCCTCCCGGACGGCGACCGCGTCCTCGTCACCCGCGACCAGGGGGGCAACGAGCAGAACCACCTCTACGTGCGGGAGAAGGACGGCAGCCTGAAGGACCTCACCCCGGGGGCCAAGGTGAAGGCCTCCTTCAACGGCTGGGCGAAGAACGCCAAGGGCGAGCGCACGGGCTTCTACGTGTACACCAACGAGCGGGATCCCAAGTTCATCGACGTGTACCGCTATGACGCCAAGGACTTCACCCGGCAGCTACTCTACAAGAACGAAGGCTTCCAGCCCGGGGACATGAGCCCCGACGGCCGCTGGCTCTCCCTCCGGAAGGTGAACACCACTTCGGACACCGAATGCCACGTGGTGGACCTGCAGACCGGTGTGGTCAAGCAGGTGCTGGCCCACGCCGGGCGGGTGGCGGATGTGAGCCCCGCGGCCTTCACCCCGGACTCCAAGGCCCTCCTGGCCCTCAGCAACGACGGCAGCGAATTCGCCCGGGTAGTGAAGGTGGACCTCGCCACGGGCGTCGCGACGGAAACCGAAAAGGCGGACTGGGACATCGTCGATTGCTACTTCTCCGAGGACGGCCGCTACCGCGTCACGCTGATCAACCAGGACGCCGCCACGGTGATCCGGGTGCTCGATACCGTGTCGGGCAAGCCCGTGACCCTGCCCAAGGTGCCCGTGGGCGAGATCCGCGGCCTGCGCTTCAGTCGCGGCGGAACCAAGGCCGCCTTCTACGTGAACGGGGACCGCAGTCCCTCGAACCTCTGGGTCTGGGACCTCAAGACGAACAAGGCCCAGGTCCTGACCCAGAGCCTCAGCAAGGACCTCAACCCCGCGGACCTCGTGGACAGCCGCATCGTCCGCTTCAAGAGCTTCGACGGCATGGTGATCCCGTCCGTCTTCTTCATGCCCAAGACCGCGTCGGCCACGGCCAAGGTGCCCGCCCTCGTCTGGGTCCACGGCGGTCCCGGCGGCCAGACCCGCACGGGCTACAGCGCCCAGATCCAGTACCTGGTGAACCACGGCTACGCCGTGCTGGGCATCAACAATCGCGGCTCCAGCGGCTACGGCAAGGCCTTCTTCGCCGCCGACGACGGGAAGCACGGCCGCGAGCCCCTGTGGGACTGCGTGGAGGCCAAGACCTTCCTGGCCTCCCTGCCGGGCATCGATCCCGAGCGCATCGGCATCATCGGCGGCAGCTATGGCGGCTACATGACCCTGGCGGCCTTGGCCTACCGGCCCGAGGCCTTCAAGGTCGGCGTGGATATCTTCGGGGTGAGCAACTGGATCCGCACCCTGGAAAGCATCCCCGCCTGGTGGGAGGCCCAGCGCAAGGCCCTGTACCAGGAGATCGGCGACCCGGTGAAGGACCGGGACTTCCTGAAGGCCACCTCGCCCCTCTTCGCCGCGGACCAGATCCGCATGCCCTTGATGGTGGTCCAGGGCGCCAACGATCCCCGGGTCATCAAGCCCGAAAGCGACGACATCGTGGCCGCCGCGAAGAAGTCCGGCGCGCCGGTCACCTACCTCGTCTTCGAAGACGAAGGCCACGGCTTCTCCAAGAAGAAGAACCAGGTGGCCGCCTACCAGGGCATCCTCGAGTTCCTCGACAAGCATTTGAAGGGCTTGAAGTAGGTCCCGCCCTCCAATCATCGAACCAGCCCCTCGTTCCGGCCGCCGAGGCCAGAGCGAGGGGATATTCATGTAATAATCGTTGATATTGATAATAGTATTATGTATGTCATAAATATTTACAATAGTTAGCTTGTCAATTATTTTTTAAATATAATAATAATATTATTTCAAAGCTGTGCTTCATTGAATTTGATATTAATTGATTTATTTACACTTATAACTTTGGCATCGTTCTCGATATGACCTGATCGCCCTTGAAAGGAGGCGATCATGAACAACACCCTGAAACACCTCACCCTGGCCGGCATCCTGGCGCTGGCCCTTCCCCTCACCGCCGCGGCGGACAAGGCCAAGACCAAGGCCCCCGCCCACCCGGTGAACCTCAACACCGCCACCGTGACGGAGCTCATGCAGCTCCCGAAGGTTGGCCAGAAGACCGCCGAGCGCATCGTGGCCTTCCGCAAGCAGAACGGCGGCTTCCGCCGGGCGGAGGAAGTCATGGGCGTGAAGGGGGTCGGCGAGAAGGGCTTCAAGAAGCTCCAGCCCTTCCTCACCCTCGGCGCCGCGGCTCCCGCCGCCGCCGCGAAGAAGTAGGGGGCGGCCATGGGCACCGGCGCGATCCGCAACACCACGCTTTTCACCGGCCCGCGCCGGTGCTCCCAGGCCGGCTTCTCCCTCGCCGAGACCGTCCTCACCCTCGCCATCGCAGGCTCCCTCGCCCTGGGCTTCTGCGCCACCGACCTGGAGCGCAACAGCCTGACGGCGGCCCAGACCGAACTCCGCACCACCCTCGACCAGGCCTTCATGCTGGCCCACCACAAGGGGAACAGCATCAAGGTCATGGTGAAGCGGACCGGCGCGACCCCCGTCGCCCCGGACGTGCTGCCTCTGCAACTCCCGAACCGGGTGAAGTGGGGCTCGCTCCCGGGCGTCCCCCTGCCCAAGGGCATGGACGACCCCGACGTGGCCGACCAGACCGGCGAAGCCCACGCGACCATCACCGTGAGCCCCCGCCACACGGCCACCGCCACCACCTGGTTCCTCAACGACGGCCGCGAGGTCGTGTGCATGCGCCTTTCCGGCAAGGGCCGCCTGACCCTGCTGCGCTGGAAGAAGGACGCGAGAACGTGGGGCAAGGCATGAGCTTCCGTTCCGACGCCCGGGCCACGGCCCTCGAGATCCGACAGACCCTGGACACCGCGTTCCGCCTCGCCGCCCGCACCAACGGCTTCGTCACGGTGGAGCCCGAGCCCCGCCGCGGGAAGGGCCGCATCGCACCCCTCATCCCCAAGACCCTCGCCTGGGGCAAGCCCGCCCGCGTGCCCCTGCCCCCGCGCACCCTGGACGCCCGGTGGGCCGAAGCCCCGAAGACCTTCACCCTCACCCCCTGGCACACCGCCACGGAAGGCATGTGGTTCCTCCACGCCGGCTCCCGGGCCCTGTGCGTGCGGATCTCGGCCAAAGGCGAAGTCAAGGTGCTGCGCTTCCGTCCCCTGCTGCGCCGCTGGACGGAGGTCTGAGATGCGCATCCTCGACCTCGCCCCCGACCAGCGCCCCCGGGAGCGCCTGCTGGCGGGCCAGGGCGAAGGCCTCAGCGAGGCCGAGCTCCTGGCCCTGCTCTGGAGCACGGGCCAGCGGGGCCGGAGCGCCGTGGAGCTGGGCCAGGAACTCCTCGCCCGCACCGGCGGCCTGCCGGGCCTGCTCGCCATGGGCCTTCACGAATGGATGGACCAGCAGGGCGTGGGCCCCGCCAAGGCCTGCCAGCTCTGGGCGGCCCAGGAGCTCTGCCGCCGCGCCCACCGGGGCGGCACCCGCCTGCGCATCAACAGCCCCCGGGCCGCCGGCGCCTATCTGCTGCCCCTCTGCCGCAGCTGGACCGAAGAGCGCTTCGGCCTCCTGGCCCTGAACGCCAAAGGCGACCTGCTCGCCGAGCGCATCCTCAGCCAGGGCACCGCCACCGCCACCCTCATCAGTCCCCGGGAATTCTTCCGGGAGGCGCTGCGCTTCGGCGCCTCGTCCGCCCTCGCCTTCCACAACCACCCCAGCGGGGATCCGGCGCCTTCGAAAGAGGACATCCAGCTCACCCGCCGCCTCCGCGCCGCCGGCGAAAGCCTCGGCGTCCCCCTCGCCGACCACCTCGTGGTCGGATCCGACACCTTCCACAGCTTCCGCGCCGCGGAAGGCTGGGACCACTGCTAGGCCCCGGCCCAGCCCAGGAGAGATCCATGTACCGCGACCCCAAAGAACTGAAAGTCTTCGCCGTGGCCGATGGCCTCGCCTTCGAGCTGCATCAGGCGGGCCGCCACTGGGCCCGGGAGGAGTTCGGCAGCCTCGTCGCCGTCCTCCAGCGGGCGGCCCTGGCGCCGGTGCTCCACATCCTGGAAGCCTGCCGCCAGCCCCGGGACGAAGGCTTCACCACCGGACTGCGCGCCGCCAAGCGCTCCGCCGAGGAGACCCGCTACCTCGTGGACCTCGGCCTGCGCGTGGGCCTGCTACCGGAGCCCGAAGCCAAGGCCCTGGAAGAACAGGCGCTGCACCTGGTGAAGTCCCTCGCCTGGCTGCTGCGCTTCCAGAAGGAGCGGGAGCTGCGGAAGGCGGAGGAGGCCAGCCGGGAGCCCGAGGCCCAGGGCTGAAGCCCCGGGCGGGAGTGGCGGTGGGAGCGAGATTCGAACTCGCGGACGGTTTCCCGTCGTCGGTTTTCAAGACCGGTGCCTTAAACCGCTCGGCCATCCCACCCTGTTTCCATCATCGTCCGCACCGGTGCCAAGCCGCAAGAAGCCTTGCCGCGACAGGTCTCGCGCGATAAGGTGGAGGCTTCGGAGAGTTGCCAGAGTGGCCGAATGGGTTCGCCTGCTAAGCGAAAGTCTCGGGTAAACCGGGACCGGGGGTTCGAATCCCCCACTCTCCGCCAGACGCACGCCCGCCATTCGGCGGGCGGTTCTGCGTCTGACGGAGAGTGGGGGATTCGAACGTAGCGCGCAGCGCGGAGTGAATCCCCAAGCCCGCACGGGTTGCACGGCATCCTCGTTCCACTCCCGTGCTGCACACCCTCGGCCCGCCCGGACCTGCGGTTCGCGACCCCCCAACCGACCATTCGCCACCCCGTTCAGGCAGGCTCGCGGCTTCTCGCGGGACGGGCGGGCCCCTTCGAATAGCATTTCCGTACGAACCCTGCCATAGCCCGGAGGCCCTGTGCGCCCTGACGCCCGACTGCTCCTGAACCGCGAGACGCTGCGCCGTCTTTCTTCCGGCGAGGCCGAGGCGGTCGCCGCCGGCCTGGACCGGACCTTTGCCTTCCAGGTCTCCGCCGGCCAGCTCGGCCTCTGTTCCGTGAGCATGGGCGTGACCGGCAACAGCCTGGGCTGCACCAGCGTGTCCATCGCCGCCACGCTGGGCACCTCCATCGTGGCGGCCGGCGGGCCGCACTAGCCCTTGCCCAGCCTTCGTCCCGGAACCGCCCTCTGGAGGCGCCTGCACAGCAAGGCCCTCTGGGGGGCCTTCTGCTTCGTCGTGCTCGCGGTGCAGCCCTTCCTCCTCTGGAAGTGGCAGGCCATGGGCACGCCGGTACTGCGCCGGGCGGGAGACGAACTAAGCCACATGCTCATGATGGGCTCCCTCATCTGGCTTTCGCCGGTGCCCTGGGAATGGCGGAGCCCTTCAGGCCAGCCGGTGCTGAGCTGGGGGGCCGCCCTGCGCGCCTTCCTCATGGGCGAGGCGGTGATGGTCGCCATCACCTACCTCGACAGCGGCTTCAGCCGCTTCGCGGGCCTCAAGGCCAACAGCCTGGGCGTCTACCTCCTCGACCTCTGCCTCTGGGGGCCCGCCTTCTTCCTCGTGGGCCTGCTCACTTCGCGCCAGGCGCGCCTCGAACACGAGCAGGAGGACATGCGGGAGCAGGTGGTGGAGGCGCAGGTGCGCCACCTGCAGGGCCAGATGAACCCGCACGTCCTCTTCAACGCCCTCAACAGCCTGGCCGAACTGCTGCAGCAGGACCCCAAGCAGGCCGACCTGTGCCTGCGCGCCATGGCCAGCCTCCTCCGGCGCATCCTGGACGCCACCGAAGTCCACAGCCATCCCCTCGGCGAGGAGCGGGCCCTGGTGGAGGACTACCTCGCCGTGGAATCAGTCCGCCACGGGCGGCGCCTGCAGATCGAATGGGCGTGGGACCGCGGGCTGGACGACCTGCCCGTGCTGCCCCTCCTCATCCAGCCCCTGGTGGAGAACGCCCTCAAGCACGGCATCGCCCGGAACCGCCGGGGTGGCCGCCTCCGGCTGGCGGCCTGGCGGGAGGGCCCGCGCCTCCGCCTCCAGGTGGCGAACGAAGGCCCCGCCCCCCTGCCGGCCGGCGGCGCCCGCCAGGGCATCGGCCTGAAGAACCTCCGGTCCCGGCTGGCCCTGGCCTACGGCGACACGGCCAGCCTCGAGGTCCAGCGGCGGGACGACTGGACGACGGCGGACCTCGATCTCCACGTCCCCACCCTGCAGGAACGCCATGAACCCGCTGAATGCCGCCCCGAATAGCAGCGCCCCGCTGAATGTCGCCTTGGTGGATGACGAGCCCCTGGCCCGCAGCCGGGTCTCCCGGCTGCTGTCGGCCCTGGGCTGTCGGGTGGTCGGCGAGTTCGAGGACGCCGAAGAGCTCCTGGAGGCCCTGGCGGCGGGCCTGCGCCCCGACGCCCTGTTCCTGGACATCGAAATGCCCGGGGCTTCGGGCTTGGAGGCCCTCGCGGAGCTCCCGGCGCCGGTGCCCGTGGTCTTCATCACCGCCTACCCGGAGCACGCGGTCCGCGCCTTCGACACCACCGCGGTGGACTACATCCTCAAGCCCGTCTACGAGGACCGGCTGGCCCGGGCCCTGGAGCGGGTCCACCAGCACCGGGCCCTGCGGACTGCCGGCCAGACCGGCAAGCCGGTAGCGCCAACGCCGGCGCGGTTCCCGGCCCGGGCCGGCGGGGGACACCTCTTCCTGGAGTTCCGCAAGGTGAGCCACTTCGAGTTGGTGGACGGGGCCGTGTTCGCCTGGGCCGGCGGCCAGCGCTTCCGCTCGCCCTGGGACAGCCTCGCGGAGGTGGAGGGCACCTTTCCCGACGCGGGGCCTGCTGCGCATCCAGCGCAGCCTCCTGGTGCGGCCCGAGGCGGTGATCGGCCACCGCAGCCTGCCCAATGGCCGCGCGCGGGTGCGCCTGGCCGATGGGAAGGAGCTGGAGGTGAGCCGCAGCATGACCCCGCGCCTCCGGGGCATCCTCGGCCTCGCCCGCGGCCAGCAGGCCTGAGCCGTAACCACCCGGCCTGAGGCCCCGTTCCCGGCCCTTCCCGGGCCCGGTCGCGCGCTCCCGGCCCCGGAAGGCGCCCTTCGCGGGCCCCTCCGCCCCCGCTCCCGCCCCTGCTCCCGTCCCTTCGCGGGCCTTTCCTGGAGCGGCCGCGGGGCGCTCCCCACACTCCACCTATCACCCCGGCACTGGATGGCCAGGAACCGGGTCCCCCCTTCCCCTTTCTCCCCAGGAGACGCCATGTCCTCCAAGAAGCTCACCCTCAACAAGGAAACCCTCCGCCAGCTGGACAGCGAGGTCCACGCGGTCCAGGGCGGCGGTTTCGTGACCCTCGCCAACACCTGCATCTGCCCGATCCCGAACACCACCCTCCGCTACAGCCTCGGCTCCTGCCCCAGCATCGCCTGCGGCACCCTCACGGGCGGGGGCACCATCGTCATCAACCCGGCCGGCGGGAGCTTCGTGGCTCACTGAGCCGCGCTTTCGTCGCGAAGAGGCCGCCCCCCGGGGCGGCTTCTTCGCGTCCCGGGAGCCCGGAGACCCGGATCGAGCCTGGGGTCTGGTGAGCCCTTCCCCCGCTATTCCATCACTTGGCCCCTGGCGAGGAAGTCCCGCCCATCCCACACTGGGAAATGGCCGATGCCTCCGAACCCATGGAGATCACCCTCCACGAGGGCGAGGGCACCGCCTGCGTGGGGGACGCCTGCCTCACCCTGGAAGGCGCCTATCAGGAAGTGAAGGAGGCCTTCCTCCGCCATCATCCCGACGGGGACGTGGCCCCTGCTGGACAAGGCCTTCCGCATCGGGCGGAGTGCCACAGGACCCAGCTGCGGAAGAGCGGCGAGCCCTACTTCCACCCCCTCGCCGTGGCGCGCAGCCTCGCCGAGTGGCGCCTGGATGCGGTCAGCGTCGCCTGCGGCATGCTCCACGACACCGTCGAGGACACGCTGATGACCCTGCCGGACGTGCGCGCCGAGTTCGGCAACGAGATCGTGGAGATCGTGGACGGCCTCACCAAGATGAGCAAGCTGGCCTTCACGGACCGCCACCTGCTCAACGCCGAGAACGTCCGGAAGCTGCTGGTGGCCATGGGCAAGGACGTGCGGGTGCTCATGGTGAAGCTGGCGGACCGCCTCCACAACATGCAGACGCTCGCCTCCATGCGGGAGGAGAAGCGCCGGCGCATCGCCCGGGAGACCCTGAGCTCTACGCCCTGGCGAACCGCCTGGGCATGGGCCAGGTGCGCATCCAGCTGGAGGATCTGGCCTTCGAGACCACGGAGCCCGAGCGCTTCCTGGAGCTGAAGGAGAAGGTGGAACAGAAGCGCGCCAAGGGCGCCGAAATGATCGAGGCCATCAAGGTGGGCCTGAATCCGCATTGGAGACCCACGGCATCCCCGGCAAGGTCTACGGGCGCTCCAAGCACCTCTACGGCATCTGGCGGAAGATGGGCGTGCAGGCCAAGGGCCTCGACGAGATCCACGACTGGCTGGCCTACCGCATCATCTGTCCGGACCGGGCCAGCTGCTACACGGCCCTGGGCCTGGGTGCACGCGCTGTACCGGCCCATTCCGGCCGCTTCAAGGACTACATCAGCCTGCCCAAGGACAACGGCTACCAGAGCATCCACACCTCGGTCTTCATGCCCACCGGCGACGCCTTCGAGGTGCAGATCCGCACGCCGGAGATGCACGACCACGCGGAGAACGGCATCGCGAGCCACTGGACCTACAAGGAAGGCCACATCGCCAATCGCTCCGAGATCAACCAGGTGGCCTTCCTGCGCCGCATGTGGAGCTGCACCAGGACAGCGGCGACAGCCGGGACCTGGTGGCCAACCCGAAGGGCGAGCTCGGCGGCCGGCGCATCCAGGTCTTCACGCCCAAGGGCGACCTCAAGAGCCTGCCGGAAGGCGCGACGCCCATCGACCCGCCTACGCCATCCACACGGAGGTCGGCCACCGCTGCGTGGGGGCGAAGGTGAACGGGCGCATGGTGCCCCTGAAGGCGACCCTGCAGAACGGCGACCGGGTGGAGGTGCTCACCCGCCCCGACCACAAGCCCAGCCGGGACTGGCTGATGCTGGTGAAGAGCGCCGGCGCCAAGAGCCGCATCCAGGCCTTCATCCGCGAGGAGGAACGGAAGGTCGCCATCGCCATGGGCCGGGACCGCCTGGAGCGGGAGGCCCCGGGCCGCCAGCGTGCACCTGGAGACTGCGGAGGCCCGGGAGATCCTGGAAGCCCGCCTGAAGGAACTGAAGCAGCCCAGTTGGGACGCCTTCTACGCCGCCGTCGGCTTCAACCGCATCACCGTCCACAAGATGCTGGAGCCGCTGATCCCGGAGAAGGACCGCTCCAGGGCCGCGGAGAAGCCCCAGAAGGCCGCGGACGACGCGGTGCTCGTGGACGACAACGTGGGCATCCTCTTCGCCCTGGCCCACTGCTGCAAGCCCATCTGGGGCGATGAGATCGTGGGCTACACCACCCGGAGCCGGGGCATCGCCATCCACCACGCGGACTGTCCGCAGCTCTCGTCGAAGACTTTTGCACCCTGAGCGGCGCGTGAGCGTGGAGGGGCGGGGCCAGCCGGGCCACATGATGTCTCGACACGGAGCTGGCCATCACGACGGAAGACCGGCCCGGCATGGTGGCGGCTATCAGCGACGCCACGCAGCGGGCCAACAACATCCAGCGCTTCAACGCCTCGACGCTGGACGAAGGCGGCGGCCTCTTCCACATCGCCTGCCGGGTGCGCAACCGCGAGCACCTGGTGGACCTCATCGGCCAGGTGCGCCGGGTGAAGGGCGGCTCACCGTGGCGCGGGTGCGGGGGAGCGTTTTTGGGAAGCTCCGCTGAATCTTCCTGTCCGCGGGTCTTGGGTGAGACTGCCCCGCCGCTGAAGCCCCGTCCATCCCCCTGGGCGCATCGAGCAGAGTGTGGCGGCGCACCGGGGCCCGAACCCACAAGCTGAGCCTCCGCATCCCCGAAGCGGAGCGCCGGGCGGCGGTGGCGATGGTGCTGTGGGGGACGCGGCGGGAGCGCGGAAGATCGTGCGCTGGTGCAGCGGGGCTTCACCATGCCCCCAGCATCCCGGGGAGCTGGCCTTCCCCGGCGGCATGGTGAGTCCGCGTGAGCTGACTTCCGCCACACCACTCGGCGGAACTCTACGAGGAGCTGGGCGTCGCGACCGATCTCTGGAACCCGGCTGCTTCCCCGACGGCGTGGCGAAGGCCCGCACGCGGTTCACCCCGTGCTCTTCCGCTGGGAGCGAAGGAGTCCGCCTTCACCTTCCACGACGGCGAAGTGCAGGACCGCGCGGATGCCGCCCATCGAGCCGCTGGTTGAGCGTCCCTGACCACGGAGATCCTCGACTGGCAGGACTGGCCCTGGAAGTGCCAAGGCATGGAGTTGCCCGGCGTGCCGCTATGGGAGCGACGGCGTTTGTTTTGAAGGCTTGCGCTGGATGTGCTTTCAAGGGGCGCGAACTTTCTGAAGCACGTGGGGCGGGTTCATGGCCCGGCTGGGTGGTTGGAGGATTCGGTCTGAAGCGGACCTCACATTCAATGTGTAGGGATGCAAAATGTCCCAGGCAACGAGGCCAAGATGCCCAAGAAGATCCGCGAAATCCTGAGACTCCTGGCCGAGGATGGCTGGGCTGCGGTTCGTCAAAGCGGGGAGTCACAGGGTTCCCAAGCACCCCACCAAGCCAGGCATCGTCGTGGTCCCTGTCCATGAAGGGAAGGACTGGGGCCGCAGGTACGGAAGAGACATCCGAAACAGGCAGGCTTGAAGGAGGATTTCGACTATGCGCTACGGAGTCGTCATCGAACGTGCCGGGGACAAACTTTCGGCCCATGTGCCGGACCTTTCCTGGATGCGTGTCCGTGGGAGACGCATTCGATGAGGTTTCCGCCAATATCCACGAGGCCATCACCTGTACCCGGCCCAACTCCGCGAAGAAGGCCGTCCGGATCCCAGCGCCCACGACGGTTGTTGCATACGAGGAAGTCATCTGAAGCCGCCCGGATTGTAAGAGCCGCACCGCTTCTTCAGCCACAGTTCCAGATCGAACCTCTGCGCCTGTGTTCCAACTGGGCAAGCTGACGAGGCGCACGCGGTTCAGCCCAGTCCCCATTTCCCGCGCTTTGGCCCT
>JADJVL010000029.1 GCA_016710635.1 Holophagaceae bacterium
TCCCCAAGCTTTCCGCACGGGTTGCACGGCATCTGGTTCCACCTCCCGTGTTGCACACCTCGGTCTGCCCGACCTGCGGTGGTTCGCGACCCCCCAACCGACCATTCGCCACCCTGTTCAGGCAGGCTCGCGGCTTCTCGCGGGACGGGCGGGCCCCCTTCGAATAGCATTTCCGTACGAACCTCGCCATAGCCCGGAGGTCTCTGTGCGCCCTGACGCCCGACTGCTCCTGAACCGCGAGACGCCGCGCCGTCTTTTCCTCGGCGAGGCCGAGGCGGTCGCCGTCGGCCTGGACCGACCTTTGCCTTCCAGGTGGTTCCGCCGGCCAGCTCGGCCTCTGTTCCGGTGAGCATGGGCGTGACCGGCAACAGCCTGGGCTGCACCAGCGTCGCCCATCGCCGCCACGCTCGGCACCTTGACCGTGCGCTGCCGGCGGCCGCACTAGCCTCGCCAGCTCCAGCCTTTCTGTCCCGGAACCGCCCTCTGAGGCGCTCTGCACAGCAAGGCCCTCTGGGGGCCTTCTGCTTCGTCGTGCTCTGCGGTGCCCTTCCTCCTCTGAAGCGGCAGGCCATGGGCACGCCGGTGCCGGGCGGGAGACGAACTAAGCCACATGCTCATGATGGGCCTCATCTGGCTTTCGCCGGTGCCCTGGGAATGGCGGAGCCCCCTCAGGCCAGCCGGTGCTGAGCTGGGGGCCGCCCTGCGCCTTCCTCGCGGCGAGGCGGTGATGGTCGCCATCACCACCTCGACAGCGGCTTCAGCCGCTTCGCGGGGCCTGCCAAGGCCAACAGCCTGGGCGTCTACCTCCCTCGACCTCCCGCCCTGGGGGCCCGCCTTCTTCCTCGTGGGCCTGTCGCCACTTTGCGCCAGGCGCGCCTCGAACACGAGCAGGAGGACATGCGGGAGCAGGTGGTGGAGGCGCAGGTGCGCCACCTGCAGGCCAGATGAACCCGCACGTCCCTCTTCAACGCCCCTCAACAGCCTGGCCGAACTGCCGCAGCAGGACCCCAAGCAGGCCGACCTATGCCCGCGCGCCATGGCCAGCCTCCTCCGGCGCATCCTGACGCTAGCGGAAGTCCACACAACCCCTCGGCGAGGAGCGGGCCCCGGTGGAGACGACCGCCGTGGAATCAGTCTGCCACAAGGGCGCCCTGCAGATCGAATGGGCGTGGGACCGCGGGCTGACGACCTGCCCATGCTGCCCCTCCTCATCCAGCCCCTGGTGGAGAACGCCTCAAGCACGGCGCCGGAACCGCCGGGGTGGCCGCCTCCGGCTGGCGGGCCTGGCGGGAGGGCCCGCGCCTCCGCCTCCAGGTGGCCAACGAAGGCCCCGCCCCCGCCGGCCGGCGGCGCCCGCCAGGGCATCGGGCCGGAAGAAACCCGGTCCCGGCTGGCCCCGGCCTACGGCGACACGGCCAGCCCCGAGGTCCAGCGGCGGGACGACTGGACGACGGCGGACCTCGATCTCCACGTCCCCACCCTGCAGGAACGCCATGAACCCGCTGAATGCCGCCCCCGGAATAGCAGCGCGCCCCCGCTGAATGTCGCCTGCGGATGACGAGCCCCGGCCCGCAGCCGGGTCTCCCGGCTGCTGCCGGCCCTGGGCTGTCGGGTGGCGGCGAGCTCGAGGACGCCGAAGAGCTCCTGAGGCCCCTGGCGGCGGGCCTGCGCCCCGACGCCCTGTTCCTGGACATCGAAATGCCCGGGGCTTTCGGGCTTGAGGTTCCGCGGAGCTCCCGGCGCCGGTGCCCGTGGTCTTCATCACCGCTCTACCTGGAGCACGCGGTCCGCGCCTTCGACACCACCGCGGTGGACTACATCCTCAAGCTTCCGTCTACGAGGACCGGCTGCCTGGGCCCTGAGCGGGTCCACTCAGCACCGGCCCTGCTGATCGCCGGCCAGACCGGCAAGCCGGTAGCGCCAACGCCGGCGCGGTGTTCCGGCCCGGGCCGGCGGGGGACACCTCTTCCTGGAGTTCCGTGAGCCACTTCGAGTGGTGGACGGGGCTGTGTTCGCCTGGGCCGGCGGCCAGCGCTTCCGCTCGCCCTGGGACAGCCTCGCGGAGGTGGAGGGCACCTTTCCCGACGCGGGGCCTGCTGCGCATCCAGCGCAGCCTCCTGGTGCGGCCCGGAGGCGGTGATCGGCCACCGCAGCTCTCGCCCAATGGCCGCGGCGCGGGTGCGCCTGGCCGATGGGAAGGAGCTGGAGGTGAGCCGCGAAGCATGACCCCGCGCCTCCGGGGCATCCTCGGCCTCGCCCGCGGCCAGCAGGGCCCTGAGCCGTAACCACCCGGCCTGAGGCCCCGTTCCCGGGTCTCGGCCCTCCTGGGCCCGGTCGCGCGCCCCGGCCCCCGGAAGGCGCTCCCTTCGCGGCCCCTCCGCCCCCTGCCTCCCGCCCCTGCTCCCGTCCCCTTCGCGGGCCTCTCCTGGAGCGCAAGCCGCGGGCGCTCCCCACACTCCACCTATCACCCCCGGCACTGGATGGCCAGGAACCGGGTCCCCCTTCCCTTTCTCCCCAGGAGACGGCCATGTCCCTCCTGAAGCTCTCACCTCGGGGCGAAAACCTCCGCCAGCTGGACAGCGAAGTCCACGCGGTCCAGGGCGGCGGTTTCGTGACCTCGCCAACACCTGCATCTGCCTGATCCCGAACACCACCCTCCGCCAGCCTCGGTTCCCGTCCCAGCATCGCCTGCGGCACCCTCACGGGCGGGGGCACCATCGTCATCAACCCGGCCGGCGGAGCTTGGGTCACTGAGTTCCTGCAGCTTGCCGCGAAGAGGCCGCCCCCCGGGGCGGCTTCTTCGCGTCCCGGAAGCCCGGAGACCCCGATCAAGCCTGGGGTCTGGTGAGTCCTTCCCCCGCTATTCCATCACTTGGCCCCTGGCGAGGAAGTCCCGCCCATCCCACACTGGGAAATGGCCGATGCCTCCGAACCCATGGAGATCACCCTCCACGAGGGCGAGGGCACCGCCTGCGTGGGGGACGCCTGCCTCACCCTGGAAGGCGCCTATCAGGAAGTGAAGGAGGCCTTCCTCCGCCATCATCCCGACGGGGACGTGGCCCTGCTGGACAAGGCCTTCCGCATCGGGCGGGAGTGCCACAGGACCCAGCTGCGGAAGAGCGGCGAGCCCTACTTCTTCCATCCCCTCGCCGTGGCGCGCAGCCTCGCCGAGTGGCGGCTGGACGCGGTGAGCGTGGCCTGCGGCATGCTCCACGACACCGTCGAGGACACGCTGATGACCCTGCCGGACGTGCGGGCCGAGTTCGGCAACGAGATCGTGGAGATCGTGGACGGCCTCACCAAGATGAGCAAGCTGGCCTTCACGGACCGCCACCTGCTCAACGCCGAGAACGTGCGGAAGCTGCTGGTGGCCATGGGCAAGGACGTGCGGGTGCTCATGGTGAAGCTGGCGGACCGCCTCCACAACATGCAGACGCTCGCCTCCATGCGGGAGGAGAAGCGCCGGCGCATCGCCCGGGAGACCCTGGAGCTCTACGCGCCCCTGGCGAACCGCCTGGGCATGGGCCAGGTGCGCATCCAGCTGGAGGATTTGGCCTTCGAGACCACGGAGCCCGAGCGCTTCCTGGAGCTGAAGGAGAAGGTGGAGCAGAAGCGCGCCAAGGGCGCCGAGATGATCGAGGCCATCAAGGTGGGCCTGGAATCCGCATTGGAGACCCACGGCATCCCCGGCAAGGTCTACGGGCGCTCCAAGCACCTCTACGGCATCTGGCGGAAGATGGGCGCCCAGGAGAAGGGCCTCGACGAGATCCACGACTGGCTGGCCTACCGCATCGTCTGCCCGGACCGGGCCAGCTGCTACACGGCCCTGGGCCTGGTGCACGCGCTGTACCGGCCCATTCCCGGCCGCTTCAAGGACTACATCAGCCTGCCCAAGGACAACGGCTACCAGAGCATCCACACCTCGGTCTTCATGCCCACCGGCGACGCCTTCGAGGTGCAGATCCGCACGCCGGAGATGCACGACCACGCGGAGAACGGCATCGCGAGCCACTGGACCTACAAGGAAGGCCACATCGCCAACCGATCCGAGATCAACCAGGTGGCCTTCCTGCGCCGCATGGTGGAGCTGCACCAGGACAGCGGCGACAGCCGGGACCTGGTGGCCAACCTGAAGGGCGAGCTCGGCGGCCGGCGCATTCAGGTCTTCACGCCCAAGGGCGACCTCAAGAGCCTGCCGGAAGGCGCGACGCCCATCGACTTCGCCTACGCCATCCACACGGAGGTCGGCCACCGCTGCGTGGGGGCGAAGGTGAACGGGCGCATGGTGCCCCTGAAGGCGACCCTGCAGAACGGCGACCGGGTGGAGGTGCTCACCCGCCCCGACCACAAGCCCAGCCGGGACTGGCTGATGCTGGTGAAGAGCGCCGGCGCCAAGAGCCGCATCCAGGCCTTCATCCGCGAGGAGGAACGGAAGGTCGCCATCGCCATGGGCCGGGACCGCCTGGAGCGGGAGGCCCGGGCCGCCAGCGTGCACCTGGAGACTGCGGAGGCCCGGGAGATCCTGGAAGCCCGCCTGAAGGAACTGAAGCAGCCCAGTTGGGACGCCTTCTACGCCGCCGTCGGCTTCAACCGCATCACCGTCCACAAGATGCTGGAGCCGCTGATCCCGGAGAAGGACCGCTCCAGGGCCGCGGAGAAGCCCCAGAAGGCCGCGGACGACGCGGTGCTCGTGGACGACAACGTGGGCATCCTCTTCGCCCTGGCCCACTGCTGCAAGCCCATCTGGGGCGATGAGATCGTGGGCTACACCACCCGGAGCCGGGGCATCGCCATCCACCACGCGGACTGTCCGCAGCTCTCGTCGAAGACTTTGCACCCCGAGCGGCGCGTGAGCGTGGGCTGGGGCCAGCCGGGCCACATGATGTTCGACACGGAGCTGGCCATCACGACGGAAGACCGGCCCGGCATGGTGGCGGCCATCAGCGACGCCATGCAGCGGGCCAATATCAACATCCAGCGCTTCAACGCCTCGACCCTGGACGAAGGCGGCGGCCTCTTCCACATCGCCTGCCGGGTGCGCAACCGCGAGCACCTGGTGGACCTCATCGGCCAGGTGCGCCGGGTGAAGGGCGTGTTCACCGTGGCGAGGGTGCGGGGGAGCGTTTTTGGAAAGCTCCGCTGAATCTTTCTCCGCGGTCTGGGTGCCGCCCGCTGAAGCCCCGTCCATCCCCTGGGCGCGCATCGAGCAGAGTGTCGTGGCGGCGCACCGGGGCCCGAACCCCCACAAGCTGAGCCTGCGCATCCCCGAAGCGGAGCGCCGGGCGGCGGTGGCGATGGTGCTGTGGGGGGACGCGGCGGGGGCGCGGAAGATCGTGCTGGTGCAGCGGGGCTTCACCGCGCCCCAGCATCCCGGGGAGCTGGCCTTCCCCGGCGGCATGGTGGAGTCCGGCGACCTCGACTTCCGCCACACCGCCCGGCGGGAGCTCTACGAGGAGCTGGGCGTCGCGACCGATCTCTGGGAACTCGGCTGCTTCCCCGACGGCGTGGCAAGGCGCGCACGCGGTTTACCCCCGTGCTCTTCCGCTGGGAAGCGAAGGAGCCCGCCTTCACCTTCCACGACGGCGAAGTGCACGACGCACGGATGCTGCCCATCGAGCCCTTGTTGAGCGCTCCCTGGACCACCGAGATCCTCGACCGGCAGGGACTGGCCCTGGAAGTGCCGCGGCTGGAGCTGCCCGGCGTGCCGCTATGGGGAGCGACGGCGTTTGTTTTGAAGGCTTGGCTGGATGTGCTTCAAGGGGCGCGAACTTTCTGAAGCACGTGGGGCGGGTTCATGGCCCGGCTGGGTGGTTGGAGGATTCGGTCTGGAAGCGGACCTGACATTCAATGTGTAGGGATGCAAAATGTCCCAGGCAACGAGGCCAAGATGCCCAAGAAGATCCGCGAAATCCTGAGACTCCTGGCCAAGGATGGCTGGGTCGCGGTTCGTCAAAGCGGGAGTCACAGGGTCTTCAAGCACCCCACCAAGCCAGGCATCGTCGTGGTCCCTGTCCATGAAGGGAAGGACTTGGGCCGCGGTACGGAAGAGAGCATCCTGAAACAGGCAGGCTTGAAGGAGGATTGACCATGCGCTACGGAGTCGTCATCGAACGCGCCGGGGACAACTTCTCGGCCTATGTGCCGGACCTTCCTGGCTGCGTCTCTGTGGGAGACGCATTGGAAGAGGTTTCCGCCAACATCCACGAGGCTATCACCCTGTACCTGGCCCAACTCCGCGAAGATGGCCGTGCGATCCCGGAGCCCACCACGGTTGTTGCCTACGAGGAAGTCACATGAGGCTTGAACTACTCTTTCTTCTCGTAAGCATTCCGTTATGGCCCCAGCAGGCCCCCAAGGAGGAGTGGTGGGCCATTTCGAAATTAAAGGGTTACTCCGCTGACTCGCTGGATGAGTACAGGAAATTCTCCGAAAATGGGCTTCACCCATTGTTGATCTGTCTCGGAGAAAAGAATGGGACAGTCACTGGATCTGATTTGAATTTTGTGAAACTCGGAGAGTCGACACTCGTTGGGGTTTCAGTTGACGAGCGAGGCATGGAAACAGTCGAGGTCTACCAACTCGACCGAGTCAAGCGGAAGCTCCTCTACACAAAGTCCAGAGTCCGGACGGGCACTGTAGCACCCATCCTCCCGGACACTGTGATGGCGCTTGTTGGGAGCGCCACTCCAGTCCCTGCAAACCCACAATGAGCGAGGGAGACGTGGTCGAAAACACACCCTTGGACGATGAGTTGCAGAACACGCCGGAGGTATACACCGGAGACGACGGGGTATCTGCCTCCGCACTCCTCTCTGCCATGGATAGCAGCGCAGAGGCACATGCTTGGAGCGATTTGGACTGGTCTCCAGAACGCGATGGGAAACGACTGGTGACAATCGCGACTCGGAATGGGTACCGAGTTGTTGATCGTTTTTCGGACGGTAAGAGGAGGTTCTTCTTTACAGATTTTCCCAAAAGCGACTCCCCCTGAGCGCCCGGCTCTCCATCCGTGTGTCACGCCCGAATTTCACCTTTCAACTGGCTCCGTTTTCGGTTTTTGGGTCACAAGAGACGACCAAGTTTCGGTATGTATTGCGGATCTCCCTAGATGAATTAGATTAGAGCGATCAATTTTTTTCCCACCACCTCGCTAATCCAACTTGTGGTTTAAAGCCATTTTTTCGAAACCAGATCACACATGAGGAAGTTGAACACAATGTCACCAACGGATTTGAATGCAAATCTGGTCAGGCTCCGGGGTGAACTGCTCAAGCATCGAGACTTATGTAATGCTTGTTTGTCTCGTCATAATACATCTTTAGGGCAGGCAATTCCCTTGGCTATGAACCTTCCATTATCATTAGCTACGAGTTCTGACGCGCTGGAATCTATCTGGGGGGCTCAAACCATCAAGTCCCAACGTGACCTAAATGGTGGATTATCAAAGAAGAAGTCAGATGGGAGCTATACTGATGAGGTCATATTGCACACTGATGATGATGTATTCTTCTTCGCTGGCCCCTTCAGATATCCGGTAAATTCTGGGCCATGTGGACTCATTTTTTCCCCAGAGATTGAATCCAAACTATCTAATCGAAAAATAGCTACCCCATTTGATTCCGGTGGGTTATTGAATCATTTTAAACCTCTGAACACAAGTTTGACTCCGATTGAGTTTGTGCGGGCGAATGAAATGCCCGTCCCTGACTATCGAACATATTTAGGCGAGTTCATTGCTACGACCTTTCACGAGCCAACAGACTACCTACATGATGACAATGCCCCTGCATGTGATACCCCAATGTTGGTCAAGTCAAAAGACCCTAATGCCGACGCGCGTCAGTGGACATTTGAAGTGCGTTGCCAAGGGCCCGTCCCGATGGATGCACCTCTAATGGCTATAATCATCGAGCGAGCACTAGCGCAGTCTGGTGACTGGGCCGAAGATATGATGATGGTCCTGAAATCTCGTGGAGTAGTATTCACTCTGTTCGATACTGTTGATGGTAGTGATTGGGAAATCTTAAAAGAGCAAGGGCAAAAGTTTTTGGACCAACACATTCGCCAGGTGGTGACCCATGGCCCATTGTGAACTGCGAATGATCGAGTTGAGTCAACTTGAAATCGTGGGGTATGCGGATGTGTTGCGAGCCGGTACGATTCCTCGTCGCGTGGCACCTATCTTTCGATACATTGAAGACAAAACTCTCATCGATGCACGCGCAAGAGGCGTCTTCCCCCCATTCCGCCTGATTGATGAATTTGTTTTGAATGGGACAGTTGCCCCGATGAGCGATCTTGAAGCAGGAATAAGTGCACACAGAGCTACTCGATTAGGTGCCCCAATTCCCGCATGTCCTTCCTCCCTGTTGTGGATTGATGAGAACTTGATTCCGCACTACGGCCCTCATAAAGAAGTTAATGCCGACCTACAAGCCCAAGCCAGAGAGCGATATAAGTTAGCGAAAACAAAATTCCTTCTTGGCCAGTACGACGCTGCTAGATCTTTGGCTCGATGGGCTTGCGCCGCGGACCCCCGATTATGGTTGGCATTAGCTCTGCAGGCGGCGATGAGACAACTTGAATCGAAGCCAGCTGAAGTCGAACTACTTGAAGACTATGCTAGCGAATATGTAGATGCTTCTGATTTTCACTCATGGATTGAGCTACTAATTCGTGAATATCAATTGGGTATTGGCACAAGCGCCATCTATGAAAGCGTTCTAGGGGGCTCACCTACGCAGGATTTATCAATTGATCTTGAATATACTGCGTATATACAAAACATAGAATCATTGTTAACGCATCGACAATCTAGAAATAACTCAGATTTTAAAAAGGGAGATTGGAGTGAATGGACTAAATCCAAATCTAATAACCGAATGTTAACAAAAAACTACTTGCTTGATCCAATCAATCCGTCAGAAAGTCTGTTCAGCAATAAGCAAAAGCCCTCACTGGCTGTTAACGAGTAGCTGTCAAATATTTTCAAATAACACACAATCGAGGTACACATGGACGTCCAAGTCGATCAGATCGAAATTCAAGAGCTGCATCAATATTCACCCGGTTTTGTGAGATCTGACTTTGATACGGTGCGCTTAGCTGATTTTCTCAATTCGAATACCACAGATGATTCCAAATGGGTGTCTGCCAAGGCGAGAACAGAGGATGAACGATTAAATCAAGTCATTTTAGAAAACTCAAAAATAAGTGATGAAAACCCATTGCTTATTAACAAAATAATAATTGATAATGACTCTATTCTCATCATTGCAAAAATGGAAGGCCGGATACTAACAGAAAGTGATGAGGTCTATCAGGTTTGGCCTAGAATTATACCATACTATGAGTTACTCATTAAACACTTCCGGCTTCCTGATGACTTCTTTGCGAATACAAATAATCGAGATCTTGATATCTATCGGACTAGGACTCTTGGCGCAAAAATAAACTGCAAGTTAGAACGTTTTTTGCATCCTAAATTAATGGAATTATTAAACGGACCGGTGCGTTCAGCCTATCTTGATCGTCTTTTAGATGTAGTTTTTCACCCTTATAATATCGCATGCAAGGTGAACACTAGCCCTACCACTCAAGTTATGTCAACGCTTCCTCCACTTCGTTTTAAATCAATGATATCCCGCGATGATTTGGATATTTTTGTTCAGCAATTTCAAGACTATGAAGGAATGATAATTACACTCGGATCACAGATGCCATTTCATTCCCACGTGAAAACTCTTCGATCACTGGCAGATATTGCTGAGTCTTTTAATCTATCCTCATAGAATTCTATTAAGCCATTGAATGGGGTAAAACCCTTTCACGCCTCTATTATTTCAGTGTTCATAATTCGAACCGCGAGCCGCGTTTACTGCGAAATCATGCGATTTCATCCGGTGATTTATTGGATGAGTACTCATTTCGGTACGCTTGCGGATCCACGCCATCCGGGTTTGTCTCCTCCGCTTCGCTCTTCTCATTATGCAGTGGGTCCAGCGTCTTGCTCGCTCGTTGAATTTAGGAGATTAAGCCCGTCAATAATTCTCGGTGAGTTGTTTCTACTAATTAACCCGAGAATCGTTTTCAACTTTTCTTCCGCCGCAGTTCCTTCATCAGCTTCGGCAGCCTATTCACCGCCGCCTGCACCTCCATCCACTCCCGATGCGGCCGGGCCGGGAAGCCCGTGACGAAGCTCCCCTCCGGCAGGCTCTTCGCGACGACGCTGTTGCCGCCGACGATGCTGCGGGAGCCGATTTCGATGTGGCCGACGACGCCGACCTTGCCGGCGAGGGTCACGTAGTCGCCGAGCTTGGTGCTGCCGCTGATGCCGCTCTGGCTCACGAGGAGGCAGTGCTCGCCGACGGTGACGTTGTGGGCCACCTGCACCTGGTTGTCCACCTTGGTGCCGGCGCCGATGCGGGTCGGGCCCAGCACGCCCCGGTCCACGGTGACGCAGGCGCCCAGCTCGGCGTCGTCGCCGACCTCCACCCAGCCCACCTGGGGCACCTTCTGGTGCCGGCCGTCCACGAGCACATAGCCGTAGCCGTCGCTGCCCAGCACCGTGTTGGCGTGGATGCGCACCCGGTCCCCCAGCCGCGTCCGGCGGTACAGCACCACCCCGGCGAAGAGCTCGCAGTCCGCCCCCAGCACGCAGTCCTCGGCGATGTGCACGCCGGGGTGCAGCACGCAGCCCGGGCCCAGCGCGCTGCGGGCGCCGATGGTGACGCCGGGGGCGATGCGGCAGCCCGGACCGAGCTGCACGCTGGGATCCACCGGCGTGGCGCTCCATTCCTGGGCCGGTTCGGGATGCAGCCAGCCGATGGCCTGGGCGAAGGCCCAGTAGGGGTTTTCCACCACCAGCACCGGCCGGTCGCCCAGCTCGGTCCTCGGATCCACCAGGATCAGACCGGCGCCGCTGGCATGGGCTTTCGGGGCGTAGCGCGGGTTCGCGAGGAAGGACAGGGCGGCCGCCCCGGCCTCCTCCAGGGGCCTCACTTCGGAAATACGGTGATCCGGGGGACAATGGCGGAGTTCGCCGCCGAGGCGCGCGGCCAGTTCGCCGGCTTGAAGGGTGTGGTCCTGCCCGTTGGCCATGGCGGCCTCCTTCCCCCAGTTTCGCTCAAGGTCCCGACGTGTCCCAGCCTTCATCGCCCGCCTCCGGCACCGGTCACGACCTGGAGCGCCCCGCCAATGAAGCCGAAACCCGGCGCGAAAGCCGCTGGACCCTGTGGAGCCTGGGGCTCCTCGCGGTGGTCTTCCTCGGCGCCACCTGGACCTTCGCCCGCTTCACCCGGCTGCCGGCCCCCGCCGCCCTTGGCCCCGTGAACCACGGACCCCTGCCCGCCGCCGTGCGCGAAGCCGTCCTCGCCAAGCTGGCGCCCCACCTCGACGGGGTGGACTTCATCGAGATGCCCAACGGCGCCGTGCGGGAGTTCCGCATCAAGGGCCGGCCGAAGTACGACCTCGCCCAGGACTTCCACAAGGCCTTCCGCCCCCTCGTCGCCACGGAGCTGCGGCCCCTGCTGCAGCCCTACGGCGAGATCCTCAGCTTCGAGATCAAGGCCCTGGACCTGCCGCCCATGCGCCTGCGCGCCCTGCCCAACGACTGACCTCCCGGAACCAAGGAACCCCATGCATCCCGTCCTCTTCCGCATCGGCACCTTCGAGGTGGGCACCTACGGGCTCATCCTCGCCCTGGGCTTCTTCCTGGCCATGGCCCTGGCGAAGCGCCAGGCCCGGCTGGACGGCATCTCCGGCGAGGCCGTCGCCGACCTGGCGATCACCGTGCTGCTGGCGGGCCTGCTGGGCTCCCGGGTCCTCTACATCATCGTCGAGCTGGTGAACGGCGCGCCCCCGAGCCAGGTCTTCTCCCTGGGCATGCTCCGGGCCGCGGGCCACGTGCACGGCGGGATCCTGGCGGCCCTGGCGGCCTTCCTCTGGCGCTCGAAGAAGCTGGGCCTGCGCCTTGGCGTCACCGGCGACGCCCTGGTCCCCGCCACCGCCCTGGGCCAGGCCATCGGCCGCCTCGGCTGCCTCATGGCGGGCTGCTGCTACGGCACCGTCTGCGAGCAGCCCTGGGCCATCCGCTTCACCAACGCCGACGCCTACCGCTTCTCCGGCACGCCCCTCTACGAGCACCTCCATCCCGTCCAGCTCTACACCTTCGCCGCCAACCTCGCCGTCATGGGCCTCCTGCTCTGGCTGCGGCCCCGGCGGCGCTTCGAAGGCCAGGTGCTGAGCGCCTACTTCATCCTCGAAGGCCTCGCCCGCGCCGTGGTGGAAACCTGGCGCGGCGACGGCGACCGGGGCTTCTGGCTCGGCCTGAGCTGGCTTTCCACGGGCCGGGCCACCGCCCTGCTCTTCGTCGCCATCGGCTTCACCCTCGCCTTCTTCCTCCAACGCGCCGCCAAACCCCGGGAAGCCTGATGCAGCTCAAAGTCGAACAGCCCGGCCGCCTGGACCGCTTCCTCGCCGAATCCGATCCCGCCATCTCCCGCGCCCGCTGGGAAGGCTGGATCGACGAAGGCCGCGTCACGGTGAACGGCGCCGTGACCCTCAAGGGCGGCCACCGGCTGAAGGCCGGCGACCTCGTGGAGGCGGAGGCGCCCGAGCTCAAGGCCCCGGCGGGACATCTGGTGGGAGAGGACCTCGGCCTCGTCACCCTGTTCGAAGACGACCGGCTCTGGATCGTGGACAAGCCCAGCGGGATGGTGGTGCATCCCGGCCCCGGCCACGAAGGCGGCACCCTGCTGAACGCCCTGCTCTTCCGCCTGCAGGCCTCGGGCTCGAGCCTGCAGGACATCCGCTCCCAGGGGGAGGCCTTTGATCCGGATGAGGTCGACCTCGACGAAGAGTCCCGCTCGCCCTACCCCGGCCTCGTGCACCGGCTGGACCGCTACACCTCCGGCTGCATCGTGATGGCCAAGGACCTCGAAGCCTGGACGGCCCTGCAGGGCCAGTTCAAGGCCCGCAAGGTGGAGAAGCGCTACCTGGCCCTGGTGCGCCATTCCCGCAAGCTGCCGGAGCTGGGCTCATTGCTGGTGGACGAGCCCATCGCCCGCCACCGCACGGACCGCCTGCGCATGACCATCGGCGCGGCGGGCCGCTCCGCCCAGACCCGCGTCCGCGTGCTGAGCCGCACCCCCCAGGCCGCCCTCGTGGAATGCGAGCTGCTCACGGGCCGCACCCACCAGATCCGCGTCCACCTCCAGCACCTCGGCGCGCCCCTCTTTGGCGATCCCCTCTACGGCGGGGCGCGGCGCTGGCTGGACGCCGAGCGCAAGCCCCTGGACATGCCCCATCCCCTGCTCCACGCCTGGAAGCTCGCCGTGGACCATCCGGGCGATGGGCGGCGCGTCGAGGCCCAGGCCCCCATTCCCGAAGCCTTCCGGGAGGCGGCGGAACGCTTCGGCCTGGTGCTGCCTAATTGACAGTGACCGTCGCCACGAGCACCACCGAGGCGTCCTCGGTGCTGGTGGCGAGGATCCGGTAGGTGCCGGCGCGGCCCGGGGCGGTGTAGAGGCCTTCGGGGGTGATGGCGCCGCCATCGGCGTCCTCGACCTTCCAGGCCACCGTGCCCCGGGGCAGGCCCTTGATGCGGGGAACGAAGAGCTGCGTCGCGCCGGGCCGGAGGTTCGCGGCCTGGGGCTCGAGGCGCGCCTGGGGGGTGACGGTGACCGGCTGGACCAGCCTCGCGGCGGTGCCATCGGCGCGGAGGCCCCGGGCGACGAGGTGGAAAGTCCCCGCGGCCGGCGGCGCGAGGTAGGTCACCGTCCGGCCCCGGCTCGCGAGGAGTCCGCCGCCATAGAGTTCCTGCACCTCCCACTCGGGTTCACCCTTGAGGGGCTCCTCGGAGACCAGGGTCACCTCCAGCCGCTCCCCGACCATCACCACAGGAGCCGCCGGCTCGGTCGAAAGGCCCGCGGAGGCCCCGGAGCCACAGGCCAACAGAAGGCCCGCGAGGGCGCACACGAGGATTCCGGAATGGCTCGTTCTCAAGGCTCTAGGCTCCGCTTCCCTTCCAGGATGCCAGAGCGGGGCCGGTTGTTCCTCCCCTGCTCCGGTATAAAAACGAGGGCGATGCGGCTATCTTGGGAGCATCTCCCGAGGTTCCCATGCTCGAATCCGTCCGCGGGTTCGCCCTGCTCGCAGCCCCCAAAGCCCCCGCCCAGGCCGCCTCCGCGGCCCTCGACTACGAGGCGCTGTGGAAGGAGCACTCGGGCTGGATCGTCCTCGGCGGGACCTTTGTGCTGATCCTCCTCCTCGGCGGGGCCAAATGGCTGATGGACCTGCCTTCGAACCGGCGCGCCAAGCGGGGCGGCCCGACCCTGGAGCCCAGGCAGGTGGAGGAGCTGATGAGCGGCTCGGGCCCAGTGATCATCGACCTGCGCCCGCCCCAGGTGTTCAGCCGCAAACCGGGCCACATCCGGGGTTCCGTGAACATCCCCCTGGCCTTCCTCCCAAGGGAGCTCGAGAAGTTCGACCTCCGCGAAAAGCGTCCGATCGTGCTGGTGGACGATACGGACGAGCTCTCCCACCGCGCCTTCCTGGTGGTAAAGGCCAAGGGTTTCGGCTGGATCTACGTGCTCAAGGGCGGCATGAAGGCCTGGCAAAGGGCCGGCCTGCCCATGTATCGCTGATGTACCCCTGATCTTCTGCTGACGGGCCCGCCTCAGCGGGACAGGGACTCGTAGCGCGCGGTGATCCAGCCCGGCGGATCCGGCTGGCCCTTCTTCGTGGTCGGCCGGTCCAGCCCCTTCGACCAGCGGAGCAGCCAGGAGGGGCCGCGGGGCCCGATGTAGCCGTCAGGGCTTTGGCAGGCCGGATCCTTCAAGGCATCTTCCAGGGAGACGAAGGCGTAGCCCCGCCCCTCGAGCTTGGCGAGCATGGCGTCGAGGGCGTCGGCGTTGAGTCGGCTGGCGTGGATGAGGAGGATCTGGGGCACCTCCCTCGCGAAGAGTTCCGCCGCCATGCCCTCGAAAGTCTCCAGGGCGGGATCGAGGTGGGCCACATAGGCTTCGCGGATCTTCGCGGCCTCCTTCAGGTGGCCCCGCCGCACTGCGTCCTCGTAGACCGCCGCGAAGATGAAGTCATCGTGTTCCACGGTGAAGGGCGCCACCGCGTAGCCCCGGGCCTTGAGGAAGGCTTCGAAGGCCTCCTTCGCCTCCTTCGTGGGCCCGGTCTGGGTGAAGGTGTGGCGGTAGTAGCGCGGCGTCTTGCCACGCTTGGCGAGCAGCCAGCGGGTGACGGCCTCCCCACGGATGAGGGCGTCCTCGTAGGCCGGCAGGGGCGTCGCCTGGAATCCCAGGTGGCCATAGTTGTGGTTGCCCAGTTCCATGCCGGCGTCGAGCCAGGCTTCCAGCAGCCCGATGCGGCCGTCCACTTCGCCCTGCACCAGTAGCTTGTCCTCGTTCACGAAGCCGATGGCGGGCACGCGGTGGCGCCGCAGGGCCGCCAGCAGCTTCCGCGTCAGCGCGCGCTGGTCCCGCAGGGAGGTCGAGGCCGGATGGAAGGGCAGGTCATCAAGGGTGATGGCGATGCGCTTCTGCGCAGCCAGGGGCAGCGCGCATAGGCAGAGCAGGGTGACGAGGACCGGCCGCAGGACGCCCACCGCCTAGCCCAGCAGCCCGCCCAGCATCCCCATGAGGCCGCCGCCCCCCTCGGCTTCCGCCTCGCTCGGGAGCGTGCCCTGGGGGCTCAGCTTGTCGATGACGAGGGGCAGGAACTGGGCGAGCCCGGAGGCCGCGTCCCCCTGCCCGATGCCGAGCTGCTGGGCGAAGGCGGCGATCTGGCCGGGACCCAAAGCCTGCTGCACCTGACCGGCGTCGATCTCCTGGTTCTGGCCCGTGCCGATCCAGCTCTGCACCTGGTCCCCGAGGCCCTGTTGCTGGAACTGCCCGAGCAGTCCCTGGAGCCCGCCCGGGTGCTGCTGGATCATCCCCACCACCGCATTGAGCAGGGGACTCCGACCCGGCCCGCCGTCCTCGCCCATCAGACCGCCGACCATGTCCATGAGACCCATGACGCCCTCCTTGCTGGATGGCGGCAGTGTGGCAGCGGGCGGACTACGATGAAAGCCGTCACCGGAGCCGCCATGCCCAGCCCCAAGTCCCTCTACGGCGTGCATCCCGCCGTGGCCTACCAGCAGAGCATCCTCGAGAACCTGAAGGCGAAGACCGGCCGCAGCCTCGCCGAATGGCTGGCCCACGCGGCGAAGGCGGCCCCGAAGGGCGCTGACGCCAAAGCCCTCGTGGCCTGGCTGCGGGCGGAGGGGCTCGGCGGGACCCAGGCGGGCCTCGTGGCGGAACGCGCCCTGGCCCTGCCGGACCGCCACGCCTTCGCCGAGGACACTCCGGAGGGCTACCTGCGGACGGCGGAAGCCTACGTCGAGGCCCTGTTCGCCGGGAAGAAGGCGGCGCTGCGGCCCTTGTATGACGCCCTGCTGCGCCGTGGCCTGGCCCTGGGCAAGGACGTGATGGCCTGCCCCTGCAAGACCTTCGTCCCCCTCTACCGGCGGCACGTCATCGCCCAGCTCCGGCCCGCCACCCTCACCCGCCTCGACCTGGGCCTCGCCCTCGGGGACCCCGCGGCCATCGACGATCCCAGCGGCCGCCTCCTGGACACCGGCGGCTTCGCGAAGGGGGACCGCATCACCCACCGCATTGGCATCCAGAGCCTTGAGGACATCGACGCCTTCGTGGAAGCCTGGATGGCCACCGCCTACCAGAGGAATGCCTGAACCATGTTCATCGGCCACTACGCCCTCGCCTTCGCCGCCAAGAAGGCCGCCCCCAAGGCCAACCTGGGGCTGCTCCTCCTCGCCACCTCCTGGCTGGACGTGGTGTGGCCCGTGCTGCTGCTGGCGGGCGTCGAGCGGGTGCGCATCGCCCCGGGAGCCACCGCCTACACGCCCCTGGTCTTCGAGCACTACCCGTGGACCCACAGCCTGCTCTGCGTGCTCCTCTGGGCGCTCCTGCTGGGGGGCGCGGCCTTCACCGCCACCCGGAACGCGCGGACGGCCTTCTGGACCGGCGCTCTGGTCCTGTCCCACTGGGTCCTGGACTGGATCTCCCATGCGCCGGACCTGCCCCTCTTCCCCGGCGGCGTGGGCCACGGCCTGGGGCTGTGGAACAGCGTGGCCGCCACCGTCGCCGTGGAGTCGGCCCTGTTCCTCGCCGGCCTCGCCCTGTACCTCCAGGCCACAAGGGCGAAGGGCCTGGCGGGACACCTCTCCCTCTGGAGCCTCGTCAGCACGTTCTCGTTCATGTACGCCGGGAACAGCCTGGGCCTCGCGGTGCCGCCCAGCGAACGGGTCCTCGCCTGGAGCGCCCTCATCGGCTGGCTGCCGCCCTTCTGGGGTCTCTGGATCGAGCGGACCCGGGAGGCCGCCTGATCAGGGCGCGCGCCGGGGCAGGAAGGTGGGCGTCCAGAGGGTGGAAAGGCGTTGGATGCGGCCCTCGTCGCTGAGGCCGAAGATCCAGATCCCTTCGGCGGGCGGCCCCGCGGCGTCCTCGGCGGCGAAGGCGAGCCGCAGGGCGAGCTCCTTCCGCCGCCCATAGGTGCGCAGCGCGGTGAGCCGCCGCACGCCCATGGAACTGCGGGCCGCGTGGAAGACGCCCCGCACCGTCGAGAGGCCGCCGCTGTCGATGCGGCTCATGGAGCCGAAGAAGCGGACCTCCGGATCGAAGAGGGCCATGTGGGCCTCCTCGTCGCCGGCGTTGAAGGTCGCGACGTAGGATTCCAGGGCCTGCTGGACCGGGGCGTCCAGGGGCAGGGGCGGAAAGGCCTCCGCCAGCGGGACGCCGGCGGGCCCGCCACCCCGGGCCCGCTTGAGCTGGAAGGGCTGGGGATCAAAGATCACCGACAGCCGCTCGATTTCACCGCCGGCGTCGAAACGGAAGGCGAAGACGCCTTCGAGCAGGTCGTCTCCGACCCGCAGGTCCACGAGCATCGCCAGCTCGGGGCCGGTGCCGAAGATCCGGCCCGGGCGCAGGCGGAGGCCCGGATAGGCGCCGGAGGCGGCCTCGAAGAGGCTCCGGCAGGCCTCCCGGCCCTTCAGCTCGACCCCCATCATGCTGCCGAAGTAGACGGCGTCCTCCGCGAAGCAGGCGACGAGGGCCTCCCGGTCCTCGCCCTCGTAGGCCCGGAAGAAGGCATCGAGGCGGGTTTGGAACTGGGGGTCCAGGGGGGACATGGGCGCCTATGACCGGAAGGGAGGTCCCAGCAGCATAGCGGCGCCGCCGGGCGAGCGCGCCGCCAGCCTGCCTAGATCGCCACGGTCACGGCCGTGAACTGCAGTGCTTTTTCAAGATCCCCAGGCTCCAGCCCCACCAGGAAGCCCCGGCTGCCGCCGTTGATGAAGAGCCGCGGCAGGCCGAGGATGCTCGCCTCCGCGTAGACCGGCAGCGCCGCGCGCGTGCCGAAGGGTGAGGTCCCGCCCACCTGATAACCCGAATGCCGGTTCGCCACCTCGGGCTTGCAGGGGATCACGGACTTCGCCCCGATCTGCCGCGCCAGGGCCTTCGTACTCACCTCCCGGTCGCCGTGCATGAGGATGATCAGGGGTGCGCCCCGGTCGTCCTCCATGACGAGGGTCTTGATGATGGCGTGCTCGTCCACCCCCAGCTCCCGGGCGGAGACGGCGGTGCCGCCGTGTTCCTCGTAACGATAGAGGTGCTCGGTGTAGAGGACGCCGGCCTGGCGGAGCAGGCGGGTGGCGTTGGTGCTGGGGGCCTTGGACATGGGTCCATCATCGGCAGGGCGCATGGCGTTGCCAATCGCAAGGCATGCCGTAACATCCAATTTCGAGGTCTCCCATGCGCGCCCCGGTGGTCTTCGTGTCCCACGGTTCCCCGATGCTGGCCCTGGCTTCGGAGCATCCCTACGCCTTAGCCCTGGCGCGCTTCGCCGCCGGGCTGGCCGCGCGTCCCCGCGCCGTGCTGGCGGTCTCGGCCCACTGGCAGACCCGGGACGGCGTGATGGCCACGGTCCAGGACCGGCCCGCCACAGTCCACGACTTCGGCGGCTTCCCCCAGGCCCTCTTCGACGTCCAGTATCCGGCGCCCGGCGATCCGGCCCTGGCGGCCAAAGCCTTGGACCTCGCTGCCGGCGCGGGCTTCGCCACGGAGGAGGAGAGCGTCCGCGGCCTGGACCACGGCGCCTGGAGCGTGCTGCGGCACCTGTTCCCCGGCGCGGAGATCCCTGTGGTCCAGCTCTCCCTGCCCGTCCTGCCGCCGGCGGACCTTGTCCGGCTGGGCGCCGCCCTGCGTCCCCTGCGGGACGAGGGGGTGCTGCTCCTCGCCTCCGGCGGCCTCGTGCACAACTTCCGCACCATGGACTGGGAGGCGGAGTTCGCGCCGGCGGATCCCTGGGCCGTGGAGGCCGAGGCCTGGATCATGGACCGCGTCCGGAACCGCCGCTTCGACGAGCTCTGCGCCTACCGCGAGACCTGGCCCGAGGGCCGGAAGGTGGCCCCCACCACCGAGCACTTCGATCCCCTCTTCGTCGCCCTGGGCGCTTCGAGGGAAGGCGAAGCACCCGCGGAGATCTACCGCGGCTTCCAGTTCAGGAACATGAGCCTGGGGAGCTTCGCCTACGCGTGAATTGACTCTGGTGTTTCAGTCTCTCTAGTCTGACTCGATGCGTTCAGACTCCGAGCCCACCGCGCCCACAGCCACCAGCACACAACCGGTCGCGGCTCCCTTCGGGGCCGTGGACCTTGTGTTCCTGGCGGGTCTGATGGTCGTCACGACCCTGGAGTCATGGTCTACGGCGAAGTGGAGCGAGTCTGGAGGCGGGAGCCCTATAAACGGCCTAGTAGTCTCCAAGGTTTTATTCACCACGATTGGAGCTTGGGGATTGGGAAGGTTGGTTTCAGTCCGGACCGGTCTATGGACCTGGGCGTTCATTGGCGTACTCCTAAGCTTGGTTCAGGTCGCTGCTGACATGGACAAAGCGGATGGCTGGCATCAGGCCGCGCTGTTGCTTTCTTTCATCACCCTGGCTGCATGGATTGGGAGCCGCTGGCTTCCGCGTCCCCAGGGTGAAAGCGGTTCCCAACCGGCTCCGGGCTGCGGCCTCTGCACATGGGCGGCCCTGTGGCTCTACGGTTTCGTGGTCCAGTTCTCCAGCGCGTTGCTCATCCAATCCGTCCTCTGGCTGAGGCAACACGCCATCTGGAAGACCCGCTACATCGTCGAATTCATGCATGCCAATGATGCGCTGTCGGGCATGGCGGTCGGTTTCCTGATGATGTGGTTCACGAGAGACCGGCGAACCACGATCATCCTCCCCGTCCTTGTGGCCTTTTGCGTGTATCAGTCGCACTACTGGCTATTCGGCCATTCCTTGATGTTTCCCCTCCACAGCCCTGGATGGTTTTTCCCGGTCCCTTTGGGCTTCCTCGCTGGCTGTCTGTTCTGGGTCGCACTTGATGTAAGGAGGCAAAGTACCCCCCCAGCCCCTGTTGCACTCGAGGGCGCCTCCGCGTAGCGTGGCGCCATGTCTGATCCCAAACATGTCTGATCCCAAAGTCGTCCTCGTCACCGGCACCTCCCGCGGCATCGGGCGGGAGCTCGCGCGGCTGTTGGCGGCGAAGGGCTGCCGGGTCTTCGCCGGGCAGCGCTCGGGAACGGGCCCGGCGGGCACGGAGACCCTGGTGCTGGACGTCAGTGACGCCGCCAGCGTCGCCGCCGCCGCGGCCCGGGTGCGCGAAGCCGCCGGCCACCTGGACGTGCTGGTGAACAACGCCGGCATCCTGCTGGACGAGGGCGTACCCATGCTGGAGGTGGACGAGGCCGACTTCCGCCGCACCCTCGAGGCCAACACCCTGGGCCCCTGGCGTGTGGCCAAGGCCTTCGTCCCCCTGATGGGGCGCGGGGGACGCATCGTGAACGTGAGCAGCTCCGGCGGCCAGCTGGCCTCCATGGGCGGCTGGGTGGCGCCCTCCTACAACACGTCGAAGACCGCCCTCAACGCCATCACCCTCCAGCTCGCGGCGGCGCTGAAGGGCAGGGGCATCGCCGTGAACAGCATGTGTCCCGGCTGGGTGGCGACGGACATGGGCGGAGCGTCTGCGCCGAAAACGCCTGCCCAGGGCTCCGACACGGCCCTGTGGCTGGCCCTGGAGGCGCCGACGAGCCTCACGGGCAAGTTCCTCCAGGACCGGCGGGAGATCCCATGGTGAGCCCATGAACTTGACCGAAACCATGCAGGCCCTCGAAGCCCTCGGCAGCGAGCAGACGCGAAAGACCTGGCGCCGCCACGGGGCGGCGGAGCCCCTCTTCGGCGTCAAGTTCGCCGACCTCGGCAAGCTGCAGAAGCGCATCAAAGTCGATCACCCCCTGGCGCAGGCCCTGTGGCGCACCGGAAACCATGACGCGCGGCTGCTGGCCTGCCTGGTGGCGGATCCCTCGAAGGCGACGGAGGCGGAGCTGAGGGCGTGGGCCGGGGAGGTGAAGGATGCCGGGACCGCGGAGGCCCTGGCGGCCTTCGCCGCGCGGACGCCCGTGGCGGCGCAGGTCCGGGAAACCTGGCTGGCGGACCCGGCGCGGCAGCGGGTGGGCTGGTCCCTGGTCGCCCACGGAGCCAAGCCGGACGGCAGCCTGGACGAGGCCACCGCCCTGGGCCACCTCGCGCGCATCGAAGCGGAAATCCACCAGGCCGAGAACTGGACGCGCCGGACCATGATGTACGCCCTCCTCGGCATCGGCGGCCGCAGCGCCGCCCTGCGCAAGGCCGCGGAAGCCGCCGTGGGCCGCATCGGCCCCGTGGCCTTCGATCCCGGAAAGACCGCCTGCGCCTTCCCGGATCCCCTGCCCTACCTCGCGCGGATGTGGGCGCGGAAGCAGTGAGCGGGCCTCAGGCGGGCCCGAAGGCCCTGAACCGTGCGCCGTCGGGAATGTCGAGGCCGAAGTCCCGGCGCAGGACGGAGGGGATCTCGGATAGGTCCAGCACCCGGTGGCTGGCCTCGCCGTTCCGGACCTCGGTGTAGTCCAGCCCCCGCAGGATGCGCCGGCCGTCGGGCAGCAGGAGCTGGGCGGTGAGGGTCTTCACGAAGCGGGAGTCGGGATGGGTGGAGGTGTACCAGTTCGCCATTTCGAAATCGATGGGCTGGCGCGGCACGGGCTCGAAGGCGTAGAGGTCCATCCAGCCCGCGGGCTGCTCGGACTGGAGCACTCGGAGCGCGCCCTCGGTGGCCACGCGGTAGCGCCCCTGGGGCTGCTCCGAGACTGCGCCGTCCATGGCGACCGGCTGGCGCAGCCCTTCGCCGCCGAAGCCCACGTCCACCAGCCAGGCACGGCCTTCCAGGGCCACCGAAAGCAGCATGTGGGTGCGGGGCAGCAGGGTCGGACTGCCCATGCGCACCCGGGCCTCGAAGGCCTCCACCGCGAAGCCCAGGCTCCGCAGCACCGCCTGGAAGAGGTGGTTCTGTTCGAAGCAGTAGCCGCCGCGCCGCCGGACCACCAGCTTCTCCTGCAGGCCTTCCAGGTCGAGGCGCAGGGGCAGCTCGCCGAGCTGGATGGCGAGATTCTCGAAAGGAATGGCGGTCGCGTGGGCGCCGTGCAGGCCGCGCAGGGTCTCGAAGTCCGGCCGCCGCGGACCCGCGTAGCCCGTGCGCCGGCCATAGGCGTCCAGGTCCAGCCCAGGGCTCACGCGAATTCCCAGAAGGCCGGGCTCTCCCCGTCCACCAGCTGCAGGTGGAGGCCCTGCACGAGGCTTGCTTCCAGGAAGACTCCGTCCAGCGACTCGTGGGCGGGCATGCCCGCGGATTCCAGGAAGGCCGCCGCGGCTTCCACGGAGCGCACCCGCAGCATCAGGCTGGCCACCTCGTCCTTGCCCCAGGGGATGAGACGCAGGGCGCCGCGCTCCGCCACGCCCCAGGCGGTGCCTTCGTAGACCGGCAGGCCCTGGAGGAGGCTGGCCCAGGCGGGCGTGGCCTCGTTCACGTCCCGCAGGCCCACGTGGACCTCCTGCACGCCTTCGAAGCCCAGGGCGCCGCCCCCGCTCGCCAGGAAGGCCTCCCTCAGGCCCGCGCGCCAGGCCTCGGCGTCGAAGGCGTACTCGGTGAGGTACACCACGCCTGGAGGATCCAGCAGCTCCTTGACCTCCAGGCTGGTCCAGTTTTCCGAGGTGTGGCCCGCGCCGGGATGCAGGTCCAGGCCGCCCAGCAGGCCGGCCACTTCGAAGACGGGCATGGTGGGCTCGAAGGCGAGGCCGCCGATCCGGGCCCGGCCCGCGTCCACCTCGTCCCAGACCGCCACGTGGCCGAAGCGCAGCTCCTTGAACCGGGCGAACTCCAGGTTCACGTTGCCCGCCCACACGCTGCCGCTGACCCGTTCGCCATAGTCCCCGAACTCCCACGCCACCGGCAGCCCGAAGCCTTCGCTGAAGAGCCGGAACAGGGTCGAAGGGTCCTCCGCCTCGATCAGCAGGTGATCGAGGTGCCGCACGATGGGCAGGGGTTGATCCATGGGGCGCTCCAACGCCCCTAGGATGCCCAGGGGCGGCCCCAGGATGAAGGAGTTTCAGTCCGCCAGGGTGCTCAGGTCGCCGGGATCCAGCCCCAGGGCCTGGGCCTTGAGGTAGCGGCGCACGATCTTGCCGCTGCGGGTCTTGGGCAGGCTGTCGCGGATCTCGATGTCGGCGGGCGTGGCGATGGGACCCAGATCCTCGCGAACGTGGTCCCGGAGGCTGGCCAGGAGGCCGGGGCCGTGGGGCGTGCCCGGGCGCAGCACCACGAAGGCCTTGATGGATTCCCCCTTGATGGGATCCGGCAGGCCCACCACCGCGCTTTCCGCCACCGCCGGGTGGCGCAGGAGGCTGCTCTCCACGTCCGCGGTGCCGATGCGGTGCCCGGCCACATTCAGCACGTCATCGGAGCGGCCCAGCACGGCGTAGTAGCCGTCGGCGTCCTTCACCGCCACGTCCCCGGCGCAGTAGCAGCCCGGAATGTCCTCCCAGTAGGCCTCGTAGCGGGCCGGATCGTTCCAGACCGTGCGCAGCATGTGGGGCAGCGGCTGGGTGAGCACCAGCAGGCCGCCCTGGCCGTCGGGCACCGGCTGGCCCGTGCGGTCCACCACCGCGGCGTGGACGCCGGGCATGGGCTTGCCCACCCGGCCGGGCCGCGCCTCGAAGGTGGGCAGGGTGCCGAGCACCGGCCCGGCGATCTCCGTCTGCCACCAGTTGTCCACCACCATGCCGTTCCCCTGGCTGACGAGGACCTGCTGGGCCCAGCGGTGGGCTTCCGGGTTGAGGGGCTCGCCGGCGCAGGCGAGGAGGCGCAGGCGGGAGAGGTCGAAGCGGCTGGGGGCTTCGCTGCCGTGGCTCATCCACATGCGCAGCGCCGTCGGAGCGGTGAACATCACGTTCACCCCGAAGCGCTCCGCCAGCTCCCAGGCCACCTCCGGCCCCGGATAGTCCGGCGCGCCTTCGCGGATCAGCACCGTGGCGCCGATGGACAGGGGGCCGTAGACGATGAAGCTGTGGCCCACGATCCAGCCGATGTCCGAGGTGGACCAGTAGATGTCCCGCTCCTGGATCTGGAAGAAGGCGGTGGCGAGGTAGTTCACCCCCACGAGGTAGCCGCCGGTGGCGTGGACCACGCCCTTGGGCTTGCCGGTGGTCCCGCTGGTGTAGAGGATGAACAGGGGGTGCTCGGCGTCCACGCTGACGGGATCGCAGTGGATGTCCCGGGGCTGCTGGATGTCGTAGAAGTCGTGCTCCCGCTCGCTCTCGAAGCGGTACTCCTCGTCCCCGGGCCGGGAGCCCCGCCGGTGGACGATGACGTGGTCCACGAAGGAGAGGTCGCGCACCGCCTCGTCCACCGTGGGCTTGAGGGGCACCTTCTTGCCCCGGCGGAAGACGAAGTCCGAGCAGACCACCACCTTGGCGCCGGCGTCCTCGATGCGGGCCTTCAGGGAGTTCGTGCCCATGCCGGCGTAGACCACGGAATGGATGGCGCCGATGCGGGCGCAGGCCAGCATGGTGATCACGCCCTCGGGCACCAGGGGCATGTAGATCACGACCCGGTCGCCGGTCTCCACCCCCATGCGCTTCAGCACGTTGGCGAAGCGGTTCATCTCCCGGTAGAGGCGGTTGTAGGTGTAGGTGCGCTCCTCGCCGTCCTCGCCGACCCAGATGAGGGCGGCCTTGTTGCGGCGGTCCGAGTGCACGTGCCGGTCGATGCAGTTCACCGTGGCATTGAGGCGGCCGCCTTCGAACCAGGCGTGGTTGGGGGGCTCGAAGCGCAGGACCGAGGTCCACTTCGCATCCCAGTCCAGGGCCTCCGCCTTTTCCGCCCAGAAGCCGTCCAGGTCGGCCTCAGCCTTGGCGGTCTCCGCCGGATGATCCATGGCGCACTGCTGGGCCAGCCACGCCGGGGCCTGGATGGGGGCCTCGCCCTTCAGCAGCGACTGAAGGGTGGCCTGCTGGGTGACGCTCATGTCCACGGAAAGGGCACGGTCAGGCATGGGGGGACCTCGAAGGAATCCCCAAGCATCGCCCTCCGCCCGGCGGACGCCAGACCAAGCCCTCGGACCTGCATCACATCCGGGCCGGGTCAGGACCGGGTCAGGCCCAATTCAAGGCCGACCCGCCCAGGCCGCCAGGTTCCGTCGGATCTGGGCGGCGTGTACCTCCAGGTGCTCGGCGTAGATCCGCAGCCAGTCCCCGTCCGTATAGGCGCCGGAGTGGGAGTGGCGCCCGGTCCGGCCCCAGGCGGCGTCCGGAAGGCGGCGCAGCATGGGGACCGTGTTGGCCCGCACGGCCTCGATGGCCCGAAAGGCGAGGTCCACGTCGCAGGCGTGGTAGTCGAAGGCGCGGGCCCAGGCGTTCTCGTCGTAGCCCACGATGAGGGGCTCCGCCTCCGCCAGCACCAGCCGGATGCGGGTGGCGCCGTAGGTCTCCGAATCGGCGCAGTGGACGATGATCTCGTGGGCGCTCCACTTCCCTTCGGCGGGCCGCCACCGGCGGGCCTCCGCGGGCACCTCGGACCAGGCATGGCGGAGGAGGGCGGGGCCGCGCTCGTAGCGGTCCAGAAAGGCGGCGCGTTCGGCGGAGTTCAGGGTCATGGGAGCCTCCGGCCTTCATCCAACCACCGGGACCCGCACGGAGCCAGTGCCGGGTGCGCGGGTTGACGGGTTGGAAGGCCGGAGGGCCCCGGTAGGATGGGGGAAACCCCGGAGGTCCCATGTTGCGCAAAGTGCTCGCGGTGGTCCTGGGCTGCGCCGCCATCGCGCTGCTCTCCCTGCTCCTGGACCCGGTGGCCGGCGCCGTCGTGAAATTCTTCGCCGCCGGCAAGGGCCCCCTCCTCATCGTCTGCGCCGGCAACATCCTGGCCCTCTTCCTGGCCTCCCTGGGCGGTGGCTTCGTGGCGACGCGGGTGGCCCACCACCGCGGCCCCGCCAATGTCCTGGCGGTGCTGAGCCTCCTGGCGGGGGTGGCCTACGCGGTGAACCAGAAGTCCGCCACGGGCCCGCCCTGGTACCCGCTGGGCCTGCCCCTCGCCGGCGCCCTGGGCGCCTTCCTCGGCGGCTGGATCCGGGGAGAGGTCTGAGCTCCGCCGCCCGCGCCAATCCCGAGGCGCCGGCCCGGAATTCCCGCGGTTGACCCGTCCGCCCGCAGGTTCTAGCCTTCGTCGTTTGCGCCTCCCGGAGGCTCCATGCAGCCCATGATCCACCTCGCCTCCATCCTCGGCCTCAGCTTCGCCTCGGGGGTGAACCTCTACCTCGGCGTCCTGGTGACGGGCCTCTGCGTGCGCTACCACTGGGTCACGGGCCTGCCCGGGGAACTGAACATCCTCGGCCACCCCGCGATCCTCATCGCCGCGGGGCTCCTCTACCTCATCGAGTTCTTCGCCGACAAGATCCCCTTCGTCACCGTCATCTGGGACTTCATCCACACGGTGGTCCGGCCCGTGGGCGGCGCCCTGCTGGCCCTGGCCGCCGCCGGGGACCTGCCGCCGGTGGTAAAGGTGCTCGCCGCCCTGGCGGGGGGCGGCATCGCCCTTTCCACCCACGGCACCAAGATGGGCTTCCGCCTGTTGGCCCATACCGCCCCGGAGCCCGCCACCCACGCCGCCATCAGCGTGGCCGAGGATCTCGGCGTCGTGGCGCTGCTCGCCCTGGCCTACCGGCATCCCGCCCTCGCCTCCGCGGTGCTGGTGGCGCTCCTGGCGCTGATGGCCTTCTTCATCCCGCGCCTGCTGCGCACCCTGGGCTTCCTCTTCACCAGCCTGGCGGGCCGGGTCCGCGCCTGGTTCGGCCCCGCGGGGCCCGCGGCGGTGCCCGGCTGGGTGCTGGAACGCGCCCTGGCGGCGGATCCCAGCGGCCGGGCGCGGATCCTGGAGGCCTACGCCAAGTCCGTGAAGGGCGCCCCGAAGCTGGCGGAGGGTTTCCTGGTCCGCACGGACCAGCGCTGGCACTTCATCTACCGGGGCCTTTTCAAGAGCCGGACCGTGGACCTGGACGAGGGCCGCATGGAGCCCCTGCGCACGGACCGCGGCTGGTTCTACGACACCCTGCACTTCTCGAAGGACGGCAAGGTCATGAGCTTCTACGTGACCAAGGACCGGGCGGCCGCGGAGGCCTGGCTGATGGATGGACGCGGCGCGACGGCGCCGGCGGGCTGAGCCAGCGGGCTGAGCCGCCCGCCAGCGCCGCTCTCCGCCGTCACTGCACGATGACGGTGCCCTTCATGAACTGGCCGCAGTGGGTGGTGCAGTAGTAGTTGTAGGTCCCCGCGGTGTCGAAGGTGTGGGTCATCTGGTAGCCCGGGGACTGGACCCCGTTGCTGGAGAATTTGCCGTCGGGGGCGCAGCCGTCCCCGGACTGCATGGCGTGGCCGGCGCCCTTCCAGACCCACGCCACGGTGGTGCCCCGGGCGACGGTGAGGGTGGACGGGTAGAAGACATTGCTCTGGGTGCCGTAGTCGCCGACGTCGCCCACGTTGATGGTGTTCGCCGGAGGCGGATTGGTGGTGCCGCCGGTGCCGCCGGAGTTGGTGCCGCCGCCCCCGCCGCCCCCGCCGCCGCAGCTCATGGCCAGGAGGACCGCGCCGACCCGCGCGAGGTGGAGACCGTTCCGGCCGAGCACGCCTGCCCTGGGAAGTGAGAATTCCATCGCCGACTCCTTGTTTGAGGTGTTCCGAAGCTTCGCCATCCCCGGCGGGCCTTGAAAGATCCGGTCCAAAAATTCCCGACAGGCCGGGTTCGCCTCCCCCTTGACCCGGCGGCCCGCCTCCACGGAAGGTGAGGACTCCACCCTTGGAGACGCCGCCGCCATGGCCACCTGGGACCTCCCCATCGACCTCGACCGCAACAGCGAGGCGACGCTCTACCTCCAGATCGCCGCCGCGGTCCAGGAAGGCATCCGGAAGGGCCGGCTGCGCCCCGGGGATCCGCTGCCGGGCACCCGGGCCCTGGCGGAGCAGCTCGGCGTGAACCGCAACACCACCCTGGCGGCCTACCGGGAACTGGCGGCGGAGGGCTGGGTGGACACGGAGCCCGACAGCGGCACCTTCGTCAGCGAGCACCCGCCCATGGACCTCGGCCCCACCTCCACGGTGGCGGCGGCGGATTCGGGCTCCTGGACCAGCCCTTCGCCCTCCACGGAACCCTTCTTCCAGCCCCCGGCGGTGGAGCGGGGCGGCTTCCAGCTCCTCCCGGACATGCCGGACGTGCGCCTCGCCCCCACCGCCGCCATCCACCGGGCCTACGGCCGGGCCCTGCGGCTCCAGCAGCAGCAGGCCCTGCAGCCCGGCTGGGATCCCCGGGGCCTGCTCCACCTGCGGGCCTCCCTCTGCCAGCTGCTGCGGGAGCTGCGGGGGATCGCCTTGGAGCCCGGCAACCTGGTCCTCACCCGGGGCATCATGGACACCCTGCACCTCTGCACCCTGGGCCTCTTCGCCCCGGGGGACGCGGTGGTGGTGGAGAACCCGGGGCCCTTCCGCCTGGTGGAATCCTTCCGCAACGCCGGCGCGCGGCTGATGCCGGTGGCGGTGGACGGGGAGGGGATGAGCCTGGACGCCCTGGAGGCGCTCATGGACCGGGAGCCGGTGAAGCTCATCTGCGTCACCGCCAACCCCCAGTACCCGACCCACGCCTTCATGGGCCCGGAGCGCCGGAAGCGTCTCCTCGCCCTCGCGAAGGCGAAGGGGGCCCGCATCCTGGAGGCGGACCTGAGCCTGGGCTTCCACAGAGAGGCGCGGCCCAGCCTGGCCCTCGCCAGCGAGGACGAGGAGGGCCTAGTGTTCTACCTCGCCACCCTGGAGCAGATCCTCGCGCCGGGACTGCAGGTGGGCTTCATCGCCGGCCCGGCGCCGGACGTGAAGGCCATGGCCAAGCACCATCAACTTATCGAGTGGCCCGGCAATCTGTTCCAGGAGGCCTCCCTGGAGGAGCTCTTCCGGGATGGCGAGATCGCCCGCCACCTGCGCCGCATCCGCAAGGTCGCCGACGAGCGCCGCACCACCATGGTGGACCGCATCCAGCTCCACCTCGGCGCCTTCGCCAGCGTGGAGGATCCCCACGAAGGCCTCTCCCTCTGGGTGCAGATCCGCAAGCCCGAAGCCCTCGACGCCTGGGTCGACCGTTGCGCCGCCAAAGGCGTCGTCTTCTACCCCGGCCGCCTCTACGCCTTCAACCGCGAGCCGTTGCCGTTCGTCTGCATGGGGTTCGCGGCGCATACGGTGGAGGAGCAGAACGCCGCCTGCGAGCGGATGGCGGAAGCGTGGCGGGAAGTGGGGTCCTGAAATCCGGACTGCCAGCTCACGTCGACCTCGATGTGGACTTTTTGAAGTTGACCTGGCCGTTGACCTTTACCTTGAAGTTGACCTTGAAGTTGACCTTCGTAGCTGGAATCCGACGCGGCGGCAGCTGGCCGCGCCGGACTCGGCGCAAGCAAGCGATAGCGCGTCAGGCTGGGTCGGAATCAACCCTCGGTGGAGGATGGCAAAAGCAGCCTGAGCGCAGCCCTTGCTCCCTGGCCCCGCGGGAAACATTCCGGCACCAACCTCGCGCGCTATCGCTTGCGAGCACCGCTCCCAAGCACGGATCGCAAAGAGCGCGATCCGCACTTGGAAGTGGTGCCTGTTTCTAAAACCCCGGCGGTTCGGCGGGTTCAGGGCGGCCGGGACCAATGGGCGGTTTGCCGTTGACCTGGCCGTTGACCTTGACCTTGAAGTTGAAGTTGAAGTTGACCTTCAAAAGGTGCTTGAGTCCGGCGCGGCGGCAGTTCGACGCGTCGGACTCAAGCGCAAGCAAGCGATAGCGCGTCAGGCTGGGTCGGAATCAACCCTCGGTGGACCAGGGCAAAAGCAGTCCGAGCGTAGCCCTTGCTCTCCCGCCCCGTGCGAACCGCCCCGCCTTGCGGTAGCGTTCCTGATCCGACCCGCCAGGAGCACCCATGCCCGTCGCCGCATCCCTCCTCACCGACCTGCCGCTCTTCGAATCCCTCGGCCGGGACGAGCGCGCGCTGCTGGCGGGCGTGGTGGACCTGCGCACGGTGCCGGCGGGGGAGTTCCTGTTCAAGGCGGGGGATCCGGGGCAGGCCATGTACATCGTGGTCTCCGGGGAGATCGAGATCTCCGTGACGGACCGGGCGGGGCAGAAGATCGTCCTCACGGACTGCCACCGGGGCGACACCTTCGGCGAGCTGGCCATGCTGGACGCGGGACCGCGCTCCGCCTCGGCGCGGGCGGTGGAGGAGACCACGCTGGTGGAGCTGGACCGCTCCGACGTGCTGCTGCTGGTCACCCAGAAGCCCGAATCCGCCCTCCACATGCTGGGCGCCCTCGGCGCCATGACCCGCAAGGCCGACCTGCTCCTGCGCACCCGGGTGGCGCGGAACGCCAACGAGGAGATCGAGGAGCAGGTCACCTTCGTGGGCCGCCTCGCGGACTGGATCGCCGCCTTCAGCGGCAGCATGAGCTTCCTCTTCCTCAACGCCCTCTGGTTCGGCGGCTGGATCTGGCTGAACGTGAGCGGCGTCTGGCGCTTCGATCCCTTCCCCTTCGGCCTGCTCACCATGATCGTCAGCCTGCAGGCCATCTTCCTCAGCATCTTCGTGCTGCTGGCCCAGAACCGGCAGTCCGCCAAGGACCACGTCCGCGACGACCTGGAATACGAGATCAACGTGAAGGCCGAGCTGGAGATCGCCCACCTCCACGAAAAGGTGGAGGAGATCCGCGAAGGCATGCTGGTGCGCCTGCAGCGCATCGAGGCCCTGCTGGAAGCCGGGCGCGGCCAGTGAAGCCGCGGGGGAACTCCAGAACCAGGCCCAGAACCTGGCCCGGGAACTGGCCCGCCGCCTCGAAGCCGCCGGCGATCCCGCGCGCATCCCCGGCGCCCAGGCCTACATGAAGACCACGGATCCCTTTTTCGGTGTGGGCGCCGAGGCCATGCGCCACACAGTAAAGGAGCTGGCCCTCGCCCACCCGCCGAAGGACACGGCCGCGTGTCTCGCCCAGGTCGCGGCCTTCTGGGCCCTGCCCCAGCGGGAGGCGCGCTACGCCGCGGTGGAATGGATCAAGCGCTTCCCGGCCTTCCGGACCCTGGACGCCCTGCCCAGCTACGAGCGCATGATCCGCGAGGGCGCGTGGTGGGACACGGTGGACGAGCTGGCCCGCTTTCCCGTGGGCGCCCTGCTCCTGGAGCAGCGGGCCGCGGTGAAGCCCGAAATGGAGCGCTGGATCCGCGACGAGTGCCTCTGGATCCGCCGGGCGGCCCTGCTGGCCCACCAGAAGCACCGGGAGCGCACGGACGAGGCCCAGCTCTTCGAGCACTGCCTCCGGCTGGCCCCCGAAAAGGATTTCTTCATCCGCAAGGCCATCGGCTGGGCCCTTCGGGAACATGGCAAGACGCGCCCCGAAGCGGTCCGGGTCTTTCTCGAGACACACCGGTCCAAGTTCTCAGGCCTCAGCATCCGGGAAGGGTTGAAGCGGCTCGACCGGTCGCGCTGAAAGCTCGACATGACCGCACCGGGGCACGCGCACGGGAAAGTGCCTGCTTCCCTTCCCCTTCGACCGGGGGAGAATCAGGACCGCACCTCCGGAGCCGCCATGACCACGAAAGCCTATGCCGTCACCTCCCCGACCTCGCCCCTCGCGCCCTGGTCCTTCGAGCGCCGGGCCGTCGGCCCCCTGGACGTCCAGCTGGAAGTCGCCTACTGCGGCATCTGCCATTCGGACATCCACCAGGTACGCAACGAGTGGGGCAACGCCACCTACCCGATGGTGCCGGGCCACGAGATCGTGGGCCGCGTCACCGCCGTGGGGGCGCAGGTGACGAAGTTCAAGGTCGGCGACCTGGCCGGCGTGGGCTGTCTTGTGGACAGCTGCCGCACCTGCGCGCCCTGCGCCCGGGACCTGGAGCAGTTCTGCGAGAAGGGCGCCGCCTTCTCCTACAACAGCACGGAGATGGACCGGAAGACGCCCACCTACGGCGGCTATAGCTCCGACTACATGGTGGACGAGGCCTTCGCCCTGAAGCTCTCCCCCAAGCTCGACCTCGCCGGTGCCGCGCCGCTGCTCTGCGCCGGCATCACCACCTACTCGCCCCTGCGCCACTGGAAGGTGGGCAAGGGCTCCAAGGTCGGCGTGGTGGGCCTCGGGGGCCTGGGCCACATGGCGGTGAAGCTGGCGGCGGCCATGGGCGCCGAGGTCACCATGCTGAGCACCTCCGCCGCCAAGGAGGCCGACGCCCGCCGCCTCGGCGCCAGCGGTTTCGGCCTCACCACCGATCCCGCCACCTTCAAGCGCCTCGCCGGGCACTTCGACTTCATCCTCGACACCGTCTCCGCGCCCCACGACTACAACGCCTACCTCGGCCTGATCCGCCTGGACGGCGCCATGGTGGTGGTGGGCGTGCCCCCCGAGCCCACGCCGGTGGCCGCCTTCCCCCTCATCATGGGCCGGCGCACCCTGGCGGGCTCCCTCATTGGCGGCATCCAGGAGACCCAGGAGATGCTCGACTTCTGCGCCGAGCACGGCATCGTCAGCGACGTGGAGGTCATCCCCGTGCAGCAGGTGAACGAGGCCTACGGGCGCATGATGAAGAACGACGTGCGCTACCGCTTCGTGCTGGACATGAAGACGCTCTGAGCCGGCATCGCCTCCCGAACGGGCCCCGGAAGGGGCCCTTTTTTCAGGCCCCTGTGATTTTTCCTCCGGCCCGGCGAATCATGTCCTAACGGCGGCCTCACCCCGAGACGCCCTTCGAGGCCCCCGATGACCGCATCCCCCGATCCAGACCAGGCCTTGGCCCTGCTCGACGAGCACAAGGGGATCCTCTTCAAGGTGGCCAACGCCTACTGCCCGCGGGCGGAGGACCGGGACGACCTGATCCAGGAGATGTCCCTGCAGGTGTGGCGCTCCTACCGCCGTTTCGACGGCCGTTGCAAGGTCTCCACCTGGATGTACCGCATCGCCCTCAACGTGGCCATCAGCTTCCACCGCTCCGAGCGCGCCCATCAGCACCTGCTTTCCGGGGACGATCACCTCCGCGACCTGCCGGCCCCGGACACGGGTCCGCCGCCGGAGGACGTCCAGGCCCTCCAACGCGTCATCGCAGGGCTCGACGGCCTCAACAAGGCCCTCGTCCTCCTCTACCTCGACGACCACAGCCACGGTGAGATCGCCGAGATCCTCGGCCTCACGGCGACGAACGTGGCCACGAAAATCTTCCGCATCAAGGAACGCCTTCGCCGGGGCCTCGCGCCCGGCCCACTTTCCTGAAAGAACTCCCATGGAACTCGACGACCTCAAAGCCACCTTCCAGACCCTGAACGCCAACCTGGAGCGGCAGAACGCCCTCAACCTCGCCCTCCTGCGGGAAAGCCGGAAGGAGAAGGCCCGCCACGGCCTGCGCCCGCTGGTCTGGGGCCAGGCCCTCCAGATGGGCCTCGGCCTGCTCCTCGCCCTGGTCTCCGCCGGGTTCTGGACGACCCACCGCCAGGTCCCGCACCTGCTCCTGACCGGTCTCCTCCTGCATGCCTACGGCCTGGTCATGATCCTCTTCGGGGCCCGCATGCAGGTGCTGCTCCACCGCGTCGACTTCGGCGCCCCGGTGCTCGAGATCCAGAAGCGGCTGGCCCGCCTCCGGCGCTTCTACGTGGTGGGCGGCCTGTGGATCGGACTGCCCTGGTTCCTGCTCTGGCTCCCCTTCATGACCATGGTCTTCATGGGCCTCTTCGGCGCGGACCTGTGGGTGAACGCGCCGGGCCTGTTCATCAGCGGCCTCGCCATCGGCGTGGGCGGACTGGTCCTGACCTTCGGCTTCCACCGCTGGGCCCAGGGCCGCCCAACCCTCGCCCGGAAGTGGGCGGACGCCCTTGCCGGCGCCAGCCTGACCCGCGCCCAGCGCCTGCTGGACGAGCTCGCGGACTTCGAGCGCGAATGACGCGCTGAGCTTCGCGCCAACCCGTTTCAAACCATTCCAAGCCGGTTCGCAGCCCGCGAGCCCCTCCCGGAGGTCTGCATGCTCCTCGCCTTTCCCGCCCTTGCGCCCCTGCTCCTGATCGCCCCTGCCCTCCTGGCCCAGGCCCCGGAGGCACCCACCGTCGAGGCCATCCTCGCCCGCCACTTCGAGGCCCGGGGCGGCCTCGCGAAGATCCGGGCCATCCAGTCCCTGACCTCAACGGGTCGCGTGGAGGTCGGTCCCATGGTCCTCACCCTGCGCATCGAGAATCCGCGCCGCGCCTTCCGCAGCGACACCAGCCTGCAGGGCGTCACGAAGACCGAAGCCTGGGACGGGCGCGCGGGCTGGATCCTCGACCCCTTCGCCGGTGTCACCGCCCCCCAGCCCATGGGCCCGGCCCAACTGCGGCAGGCCGAACTTCAGGCGGACTTCGACGGTCCGCTGGTGGACTGGCGCGCCAAGGGGCACCGGATCACCTTCGCGGGCATGGCCATCGTGAATGGTGCCGAGACCTACGCATTGCAGGTCTCCATGAAGAACGGCGATGCCCTCACGTCCTACCTCGACGCGAAGACCTACATGGAGGTCAAGGCCATCAACGCGGCGGTGAGCGGCGGCCGGGTGGTGGAAGTCGAAACGCTTCTCGGCGACTACCGTTCCGTGGCCGGCGTCATGCTGCCCTTCGCCCTCGACATCCGGCCCAAGGGGCAAGCCGAAGGCTTGCGGATCCGCTTCGACCGGGTCGAGGCGGACCTGCCGGTGGATGCGGCGCGGTTCCGGTCGCCCGGTGGCACCAGCCGCCCCTGAGGCTGCGCTGGGGGAATGCGGGCTGGGCTAGCCCTGCTTCTCCGCCTCGACCACCGGCGGGAGTTCGGGCTTCACCGCGATTCCGATGTCGGGCTGGGCGGCGGGTGGGACGGGCGGGGCAGGCGCGATGCCGGGATCGACGGCGGGGCTGGACGGGGTGGGTTTGACATCAGGCTTGGTGGGCATGTTGGCTCCGGAAGGGCCGCGAAGGCGGACGGAGGGCTGGGCGCGATCTGTGCCAAAGCCCCGATTTCATTAGGTTTTCGAAGGTTTTCGTGGGATGCTCGGGGTTGTGGATGACGCGGGAACGACCGCGACGCTTTCCTTTCAGGGTTCGGCTCTTCAGACCTGGGAACCACTCAGGAGAAGACTCATGAAACGCAGCGGAAGACTGGTCCGGGCCACGGACCACGAGACGGCGCATCCCACCTACCAGGACGGCCTCCAGGCCATGTGGGAGGCCCGCTGGACGCGCCTCGGCGCCGACGGCCGGGCCCACTGGCTGCAACGTCACGGAGAGCTCCCGGCCGCGGCCTGCCCCCTGGTCGAAGGCGCTGTCGCACCCGCCTGACCCGCGCGGTGTCGTACCGGTTTCCGGGGTGACGCAGCGGAAAACGAACGCATCCATGGCCACCCTCCCCGGAGGACTGGAGCAGGGTCCATGCCACGGGCCCTTGGCACCGGGAAGCGGAGCCCGACCCCCACGCAAGCCCAGGCCTGGCGGGGCCTGGAGCCCAGGGTCCGCGGCCCTGAAGCCCGGGCTCTCCTGGTCCGGAACCGCCGGCCATGGCCCGATCCCTTCGAAGTGATGGCCTGGTCCGGCATTTTGATGGGGGCGGCGGAGAACGGAGCCCGGTGCTAGGCTTTCCCCGCCATGCCCCGTCCCTGTCCCCGCTGCGCGCGCCCGGTGCCCGATGCCCGGAAGGCCTGCCTGTACTGCGGGACGGAAGCGCCCCCCGCAACCGTGCTGCCGGAGCAGGCCGCCGCGGACCGCCCCGCCGCCGGTCCCGTGGCCGCGGCGGAGGCGATGGAACCCGCCGCCCTCACCACCGTCGCGGCGACCACGGCCCTGCTCTCCCTGGCCCACGCCGACTACCTCAAGCAGGACGTGGACACCACGGAGCGGCTCATGTCCCGCTTCTTCCTGGAGCTGCATCCCGACGACCTGATGGGCCTGCTGCGCACCCTGACGGAGGCCTGGCTGAAGGCCATGGTGCAGGCCGTGGGCCCGACGGGCATGGCCCAGGCGTCCGGCCACTGCGCCCTGGGCATCGCTGCCGCGACGGGCCAGGAATTCCTGGAGGCCGCGGCGCATTTCGCCGAGGCCCGGACCACCTATGCCCAGCTGGCGAAGGCCAACCCGGTGGCGGAGCTCCTCGCCCTGGGCGCGCTCTCGGCCGGCCGTCTGCTGCAGGCGCGGCGGGCCCGGGAGCCCCAGCTGAAGGAGCTGGTGGACCAGGCCAGCCACCTGTCGGTGACGCCGGGCCGCAAGGCGCAGGCCCTGCCCCTGATGAAGGCGGCCCTGGCCCTGCTGGAGCCCGCGCGCATCCCCGAGGACCGCGCCCGGGCGGAGAAATTCAACGCCCTGATCCAGGACCTGGAGGCGGGCGGCGAGGTGGCCGCGGACGATCCCGCCGCGGTGCTGCCCCCGGCGGGCGCCCTGCCCCCGGAGGCCTGGGACGACCTGGGCATGCGAACTCCTGGCGGAGCACCCGGCCCAGGCCCGGGTCTGCTTCGAGCGGGCCACCTCCGGCGCGCCGGCCTCGGGCCCCTACTGGCTGCACCTGGCCACGGCGCTGGTGGCGGTGGAAGCCGACGACGATGCGATCCTCGCCGCCCACCGGAAGGCCGTGGACCTCGCCCCCGGGGAGCTCCGCGCCCAGGTGGGTCTGGCGGCCATCCTGCAGGAGACGGGGCGCTATGCCGAGGCCCTCCCGGTCTGGGACGCGGCCATCGCCCTGGCGCCGGCGGCGGAGCGGCCCCGCACCATGCGCGCCTTCTGCGCCACCGCCGCCCAGTTGGTGGTCCAGGGCGCCCACGACACCGCCCCCCAGTGGCGGGACCGGGGCGACGTCTTCCTGGACGGGCACCAGTGGGCCCTCGCCGACCTGGCCTACCGCCGCGCCCTGGCCCTGGAGCCCCGCGACTTCGACGGCCTCTGCGGCAAGGGCCTCGCCAACGTGCGCTGGGCCCAGACCCTCAAGGCCGAGGACAACGGCGCCGCGCGGCTGCGCTTCCGCATCGGCCGGGAGGCGATGCAGGAAGCCCTGTGCCTGGACCCGGGGAACCCGAACGTGGCCCAGGTGCTGGCGCTTTGCGCGAAGGAGCTGGGGGAGGGGCTAGGGCGGGAGGGCCAGGGCGAGAGACCGGCCCGACGGGCACCTTGACGCGGCCGCCGGAGCAACCGATCCTGTACATCATTCCGTACAGGATGCCCATGGACGCCATCACCTACACCAAGGCCCGGGCCAGGCTCGCCGAGACCATGGAACGGGTCTGCGAGGACCACGCGCCCATCATCATCACCAAGAAGGAAGAGCACGCCGTGGTGATGATGTCCCTGGAGGACTACCGGGCCCTGGAGGAGACCGCGTACCTGCTGCGCAGCCCGAAGAACGCGCGGCGGCTGCTGGAGGGCATGGCCCAGCTGGAGGGCGGCGACGGCACGGCCCGCAAGCTGCCGAGGCTTCCGAAGTAGCCCCGCATGGAGTTGATCTTTTCGGACCAGGCCTGGGAGGACTACCTCCACTGGCAGGCCACGGACGCCAAGCTGCTGAAGCGCATCCATGCCCTCATCGCCGACGCGAAGCGCCATCCCTTCGCAGGCCTCGGCAAGCCCGAACCCTTGCGCCACGGGCTGTCCGGCTGGTGGTCCCGGCGCATCAACGACGAGCACCGCATGGTCTACAAGGCCACGGCGGACGCCCTGCACATCGCCATGCTGCGCTACCACTACTGAAACGGGCTGGCGGCTGTCGACCAGCCTGATCCACGGTGTCCGACCATGAGGACACCAGCCACCGGAGGGCTCCCAATTCCGGAACCGGCTCTTGTGGGGACGCGGACCGCCGGTTCACCGTGGGACTTCTGCGGCGCCTTCCAAGCGGGTGCCCGCCCGGAAGCCCTTTCGACCCGCCCCGAGGAGCCCTTGAGCGCACCTGCCCCCCTCCAGCGTCTCGCCCTGGTCGCCCTATTGATGGCGGGCCCGGCCCTGCGGGCGGACCATGGGCCCGGCACCTCCGGCGGCGGCCTTTCGGTGCCCAGCGGGGAGACGCTGAAGGCGGGGCGCTTCAGCCTGGAGTGGCGCACGGACGTCACGACCTTCCGCCGCCCCTCGGAGGCCGATCTGCGGGCGAAGGCCGGCGACGGGGAGATCGACCTCCTGGACCGCAGCCTGCCGCATTCCCTCACCCTGGCCTATGGCTTCGGCGATGCCTGCCAGGTCTCGGCGACCCTCGGCACCTACACGCCCAGCGGAGGCGCCACCGCGAGCCTGGATCCGGAGACGGGGGAGCTGGTCCGCACCGCGAACCGGCCCCAGGGCCTGACCGATCTGTGGCTGCAGGGCAAGTGGGCCTTCCATCGCGGTCCCGTCGGCCGCTTCGCGGCCTTCGCCGGCCTCAAACTCCCCACGGGCCGCACGGACGCGCGCGATGAGGCCGGCGAACCCGTGGACCTGGCCTCCACGCCGGGTTCCGGCGCCGTGGACACGCTGCTGGGACTGGGCTATTCGACCTTCCTCACGGCCCGGTGGACCCTGGACGCGGGACTCACCCACACCTGGCGCGGCACCCGTCGGGACACGCGCCTGGGGGACCGCCTGGACGCGGGGGTCGGCGTGGCCTATCGCTTCACCCGGGACCTGCGCAGCTTCCCGCAGGCTTCGGCCTTCCTGGAACTGAACCACCGGCGCCTCGGGCGCCTGCGCATCGACGGCGAAGCGGAGGCGAACAGCGGGGGCCGCGCCCTCTTCGCAAGTCCCGGCCTGCGGGTGGGCTTCACGCCGCGGATGGCGCTGACGGTGGCGGCCCAGCTGCCCCTGAGCCAGTCCCTCCACGGCGCGCAGATCGAGACCCGCCTCAAGGCGGTGGCCGCGCTGAGCGTCGCCTTCTAGCCATGCGCCGACCCCGGAGCCGCCTCGCCCGCCTCGCCGCCCTCCTGGCCCTCGGCCTGGCCCTGGCCTGCCGGCCGGTGGATCCCCTGCCCGGCCCCGGAGAGGCGGTGGACTGCGTCTGCGCCTACAACCGGGACCTGGCCTGCGTGGTGGTGAAGACGGAGCCCGACACGCCGCGGGCGGAGTACCAGGGCCGGACCTACTGGTTCTGCTCCGAGGGCTGCAGGCAGGCCTTCCTCAAGGATCCGCGGAAGTACGCCGCGAAGCCGGGGCGCTGAAGGGATCCCGCCACGCCGGATGGGTCCGTTGGGAACTCGGGGCCTCAGCCCTTCAACCCGCCGCGCTTCGCGTCCGCCAGCACGAGGACGATGCCGCCCACGATCGCGGCGATGCCGGCGATGGGGGCGATGGGCACGTCCCGGCGGGTCTCCGCGGTGACGTGGAGGGAACCGATGTCCACCACCTTCTCCCGCCGCATGTAGCTGAAGCCGCCGTAGGCGAGGATCAGCACGCCGCATACCACCAGAGCCAGACCGATGAGTTTCATGGCAAACCCTCCCGCCTGTCCCACTGCATGCCCCGTGCCGGGACCGCCGGACCCGGACAGGGCGCGGGCCGGGGCGGGAAGCGCGGGTCACGGAGCGCACGCCGATCCCCTCCAAATGACCGCATGGCCGCCATTCTGATGGAGCGCCGCCTACTTCGCGGCGGGCTTCGGCGCCTTCAGCAAGGCGTCGAGCTTCTTCGCGTGGCGCTCGAATTCGCGGAGGTTGGGATCTTTGAACCGCCGCGCGAGCCGCACGGCGTGATCCGCCGCCTCCTTGGCGGCCCGCAGTTGGCCGTCCCGGGTCAGGCCATCCGCGAGGCCGTCGTAGGTGTTGGCGGAGGTCGGGTGCTCCTCGACATTCTTCCGGAACAGCATGATCGCCTCCTGGACTCTGTCCTGCCCCAGCGCCGCGTAGGCCAGCTCGTTCACCGCGGCTTCCGGGATGGCGACGGGCCGGCCGAAGCGCTTCGAGACGGCGGCGTAATGCGCCTGGACCGCGGCCAGCCCCTGGTCGAGCACGGCTTCGGGCACGCGCCACCCCGCGTAGAGGGCGCGCAGCGCATCGATCTGTCCCAGCAGGGGCACGCCCATGTGGGTCTCGTCGGGATAGGCCTGGCACCGCGCGCGCAGCCCCGGCGGCGCCTTGCGGGTGAGGAGGTCCTGCAGGCGCTCGAACTCCGCCAGGGGCCTGCCCTGGTCATCGGACCGGGCGGCGAACACGAAGGCCTGCAGCGCGGGCTTGGTGGCGAAGAAGGCCTCCAGGGACCGCAGGGGCAGCTCGTCGTCCCAGTCGAGGCTCGGGGCGAGGGCGAAGTAGGCCTGGAAGAGCGTCGGCTGGGACTCCAGGCAGTAGAGGGCGAACTGCCCGCCCGCCGAATGGCCGGAGAGCACGCGGTAGTCCGAGGCGCGGTGGTTCCGCTCGATCTCCGGAATGAGCTCCTTCGCCAGGAAGTCCCGGAAACGACCCGCGCCGCCGCCGCCCACCCAGGCCTTCGGCCAGTCGGTCTGCGTGAAGTCCCGCACCCGCACGGTGCTGGCGATGGCCACCACGATCATCTCGGGCACCTCGCCCTGCTGGCTGAGGAAGTCCACCGCGGCGGTGGCGTGGAGGAAGTGGGTGTCGCCGTCCAGCAGGTAGAGCACCGGATAGCGCGTGTCCGGCGAGCGCGCGTAGCTGGCCGGCAGGTGGACCTTGTAGGCCCGGTCCTCGCGGAGGATCGCCGACTTCAGGCGGTGCGACGCGCCGATGGTCACGGGCCCGCCCGCCCGGGCGAAGGCCCCGGAAAGCGTGAAGCACAGCACCAGAACCAAACCTCTGCCGAGCATCCGATCCTCCTGGCTCGCCGTCGTGGGAGGCGCGGCGTCCTACGAGCATATTCGTAGGTGTCCCCGAAGGCCAGGGAGCGGCGGAGCGGAGTCCGCGTTTGGGTTCAGTCCTCCGCCACCCGCCAGATGCCCAGTTCGTCGCCGACCTTCGGCACCGGCAGCAGGCCGTTCTCCACGGCGCCATCGTCGCTTTCGGGCTCGCACAGGTAGACGGCGATGGCGCCCAGGGGCTGGTCCGTGGGGACGAGGACCGAACCTTCCGGGGCTTCCCGGGGGCCGGTCTTCCAGGACACGGCGAGCTCGCCCACCTGGGCGGCTTCGAGGATGGCCCGGCCGCCTTCGGTGCTGAGGGCCTCCACCACCGGCACGGCGACGAGGTGGCGGCCGTGGGCGGCCTCCGTGCGCAGGCCGTGGGCCCGCAGGTGCGCGCCGACGGCGGCGGGCACGAGGTAGGCGTGGGGGCGCTCCACCACCGTGGTGCCCACGAAGCGGGCGAGGTAGGGCAGGGACACGGAACTGGGCGCGCCGTCCAGGGTGCGGGGCGTGCGGGTGAGGATCTCCACGGGCGTATCGAAAGTCTTGAGGCCGTAGCGCACGGCGATGCGGTCCCGGGGGGTCTGGCTCGCGGCGACGGTCTGCTGCACGGCGTCCCCATGGGCGGCGACGAAGCGCAGGGTCTCCAGGTTGAAGCCGTAGGCGGTACGGACGCGCTCCTCGAAGCTGATGTAGGAGTAGCACTCCAGCAGCAGGTCCATGCGGCTCGTGAGGCCGCGGTAGTTGGCGCCGAAGCGGGGATGGTGGGGATAGGTCATCCAGCCTTCCTTCACCGTGGAGGCCGGATCGCGATCCCGTCCAGGTCGAGGACCCGCTCGTCCTCCACGAAGTTGCCGTACCAGCCGGAATCCAGGCCGTGGTTGACCTTGAGGGCCTTGGTCACCGGAGGCAGGAGGACCTTGCGCATGTAGTCGATGGGTTCGCCCCGGCCGCTTTCCACCGTGTGGGGCACGTCGTAGGTCATGGAGAAGCGGTGCACGCTGCCGTTCGTCGCGTGGTTATCAATCGTCAGGTCCGCGGCCCAGGGCTGGCAGACGCGGGTCTGCAGGAGGCGCATCTCGGCGCCTTCCTGGCGCAGGTAGTCCCGGTTGAGGTTGATCTTGGCGGCGTTGACGCGGGTGCCGACGCCGCTTTCGGGGCCGAGCTGCCCGGTGAGCTTCGGCAGGTGCAGGGCCCGGTTGCCGGGATCGATGGCGTCGTTGCCATCGGGGTTGAAGAGGGGCACGAGGACGAGGGTGAGGTTCTCCAGGATCTGGGCGGCGTCGAGGCCGGGCTTGTCCTCCAGGAGGTCCCGCACCAGCATCAGGCAGCCTTCCTTGCCTTCCACTTCCCCGGCGTGGATGCCGCAGATGATGAGCACCACCGGCAGGCCCAGGGCCCGGGCCTCCGCGGGGGTTTTCGCGCCCTTGGCGGACAGCACCAGCAGGGGCAGGTCCCGGCCGCCCGGGCTGGTGCCGAAGGAGGTGATGTGGAGGCGGGGATCGCCCTTGGCGGCGAGGCCGGCGATGAAGGCCATGACGTCCGCGTGCAGGGAGGTGAACTGGTAGGCGGTGGCTTCGGCGCGGGTGAGGAGGGGCATCGGTGGCTCCGGGGAGAGCTTGATGCTGCCACGGGTGCTCCGGCACCGCGGTGGGCGCACATTCCAAAAGCCTCGGTAAACAGATGGGCCCCCTGCCCCGTAGCTCAGGTTCAGCCTGGAGCCCGCCTTGGAAAAGATCTTCTTCAATCAGGACCATCGTCTGCGCAACGGCTGGTGGATCCTCATCTTCGTGCTCATCCTCGCCGCGACCCGCCTGGGTCTGGGGCCGGCCATCCGGGGCCTGAAGCACCTGGGGGTGGGCAAGGCCTGGCTCGAGCCCGTCCTCTTCCTCTTCGTCCTGGGGGTGACCTGGGCCTGCACGCTGCTGCGGCGGGAGCCCCTGGCGAGCATCGGCTTCCGCCTGGACCGGCGCTGGCTGAAGGAGCTGGGCTGGGGCACGGCCCTGGGCATCGGCTTCATGGTGGCGGCGGCGGGGATGGTGTGGGCGGTGGGGGGCGTGCGCTTCGAGCTGGATCCGGCCCGCAGCCTGAAGACCCTCAGCTACGGCGCCTACATGTTCCTGTTCGTGGCCCTCTTCGAGGAGACGCTCTTCCGGGGCTTCCTTTTCCAGCGCCTGGTGGCGGGTTCGGGGGTCTGGGTGGCGCAGATCGCGCTGGCCCTGCTCTTCGCGGCGGGCCACTGGGGCAATCCGGGGATGGCGGGGGCGACGAAGGTCTGGGCCACCGTGGACATCGCCCTGGCGGCGGTGTTCCTGGGCCTGGCCTACCTGCGCACCGGGAGCCTGGCCTTGCCGGTGGGTCTGCACCTGGGCTGGAACTGGGCCCAGGGGCACCTGCTGGGCTTCGGGGTCAGCGGGCTCGCCACGGCGGGCTGGGTGAAGCCGGTCTTCCTGGGGAAGGCGGAGTGGATCACTGGGGGCGCCTTCGGTCTGGAGGCTTCGGTCTTCGGGGTGGTGGTGGATCTGCTGGCGATCGTGCTGCTGTGGCGGTGGAAGGGTTCGGTGGGCTCGGCGGGTTCGGCCGTCCAGGAACCGGACGCGGCGGACTTGGCGACCGAAGGGGCCTGAAAACCGTCCCGATTCTGGATTGCGTCCCGAATCGGGACAGTCGGGGGGCGGGTCAGGGGTCTGGGATCCGAGGCCTTGGCCTTGGATCTCATGGGCCAGACGGTTCAGGCACGGAAGTTTCAGGACTTCCTCCTTCACCTTCCATTCCCGCCGTCCGGAATCGCGTTGTGCTGGTCTGCCTTTGCTGGCGCCCCACCGTCCGGGCCTTCCCGGAGACCCGATGCGTCCAGGCCCCAGGCACTTCCTCTTCAGCGATGAGATCCTGCGCTCGGGCCAGTGGCTGACCTCGGCCAACGGGCGCTTCTACGGGCTGCTGGGGGTGGATGGGCGTTTCCGCACCTGCGAGGGCTCGGGGCCGACGGATCCGGCGAGCCGGGAGGTGCTGGCCTTTCCCGCGGAGGCGCAGCCGGCGGGACCGCATTTCATGATCATGCGGGCGGACGGGGATCTGGCGATCTGCCGGGGCACGGGGCCGGAGGATGACCGGGGGCGGGTGTGGGGGCTGCGGCAGCTTTTGTCGACGCTGCCGGGGAAGGCGGGGACGCAGTACCAGGCCAGCCTGGACGATGCGGGCAATCTCCGGGTCTACGACTGGAACGTGGACCTCGAGGAGGGGCCCTACTGGTCGGCGGCGGAGCCCTTCGGGGTGGAGGCGGACACGACGGTGCCGAGGGTGCTGGGGGTGTGGTGGCTGCAGTCCAACAAGCGCCGCCCGGGGCCGCGGGGTTCGCTGCGGGTGATGTTCCACCCGAAGGCGACCTGCGCGCCTGAGCTGGAAGGTGGGCCTGGCGGCGGCGCGCCGCCTACGGGGACGGGCCCGTGCCGTCCACCATCAACCTGTACCGCGGCGACACCCCCAGCCAGGACCGCATGCGCAGCCTGGAAATCGAAAGCGCCGTTCCTGGACGTGGACGAGTTCCGCAGCCGCAACATCATGACCCGATACGCCTTCCCCGCCGCGCCCCAGTACCTCGGAAGCGGGGCCTACACTCTCGAACTCGTCGGCCCGCCCCGAGGCTCCGCGCCGCTGCTCTTCGGCAGCACCGTCAAACAAGGCGAGACCATGCCGGATCTGTTTGACAACATGCTTTGCTTTACGACT
>JADJVL010000030.1 GCA_016710635.1 Holophagaceae bacterium
GCGGTCCTCGACCTTGGCATCCCGGAGCAGTTCCGTGCCGAGAAAGTCCAGGGACTGGTGGAAGAGTTCGGCCCAGGAGCCCTTCGGCCCGTAGGCAGCCTCGAACTCCATCCCTGAGCCAGGCTGGGGGCCTGAGGGACCACACGATCACGAAGGACACGGGCACCTCCGGCGATTATCCCGCAACCAGGACGCGATGGCGCGGGCTCAGGCCTCCAACCCCACCGTTCGAGAAAGGCGGCGCGGTAGGTCTTGATCAGGACCTATGGCGCCGTCCTTCAGCACCAGGAGGCCATCCCCATGATCCCAGGGCTCCAGGTGGGCCATGGCGTCGAGGGCGACGATCTCGCTGCGGTGGACGTGGATGAAACGCCGCGGATCAGGCGTCGCTCCAGTTCCGCAAGGCTGGTGCGCAGGACGTGCACGGCGCCGTCCGCGTGGACCTGCACCTGCTTGCCCTCGGCGCAGAGGCGCTTTACGGCCTCTGCAGGAAACCAGCGGTCCTCCCCCTTCACCAGCAGTCGCTCCAGGGGCGCTTGCGCCACCCGCGCCAGCAGGGCCTTCAGCTCCCCGCCCTTCCGACCGCCGTGCAGCGCCTGGGCCCGGTCCAGGGCCTTGGCGAAGCGCGCCGCGTCGTAGGGCTTGAGGAGGTAGTCCACTGCCGGGGCTTCGAAGGCGTCAGGGGCGAAGCGGTCGTAGGCCGGTGGAAAAGATCACCTCGGGAGCGGCGGCGCCAGGGCCTGCAACACCTCGAAACCCGTGAGGCCCGGCATCTGGATGTCGAGGATGAGGAGGTCCGGGCGCAGGGCCTGGACCTGGGCCACCGTCGCGGACCCGTCCTCGGCTTCGCCGACCATCGCGAAGCGGGGATCCTCCTTCAGGAGGCGCTTGATCTTGGCCCGGGCCGGCGCCTCGTCGTCCGCCACCACGATGCGGAGGGCCTCAGCCATGGCGCGCCTCCAGGGGGCAGCAAGGATGACCACTTCGGCGCCTCCCCGGCCGGTTGCCGGTTTCCAGCCTTGCGCGGGCATCGTGAAGCAGGTCCAGGCTCCGGCGCAGGTTTTCGAGGCCGATCCCCATGGGCCGCGCGTCGACGAAGCCGCCGCCGTCGTCCGCCACCGAGAGCCGGGCGGTATCGCCGCTCCGCTGGACGCTGACGGTCACCTGGAGACTCCGTCCCACGGCGTCCTCGTTGTGCTTGAGGGCATTCTCCACGAGGCGCTGGAGGGCGAAGCGGGGGACGCAGAGGCCTCCGAGGCCCGACTCGATGGAACGGGTGACCTGGACCCGGTCGCCGAAGCGCGCTTCCACGAACGAGAGGTAATGGTCCAGGCAGCCAGCTCGCGGTCCAGGGTCCAGGTGGCGCCGCCGGCTTCCAGGCCGTCCCGCAGCATGAGGCCCAGGTCCCCCAGGAGCCGGTCGGCCTTCGCGAGGTCCTCGTACATAACCGAGCTCAAGGTGTTGAGCGCGTTGAAAAGGAAGTGGGGATCGAGCTGGGCGGAGAGGGCCTGCAGCCGCGCCTTCCGCAGCTCGGATTCGAGAAGAGCGCGGCGGCGCTCTCCGCCCGAGCGCCGGCGCCGGATCTCCACCACGTGGAAGAGGGCGGCGAGGGCCGCGAAGCCGATGAGGTCCTTCAACCCCTCCATGGGGGCGCGGAAGGCGAGGTTGCCGTAGTCGTAGGCGCCCCAGCCGGCCAGGCGGTACACCACCGTGCGCAAGGCCCACATCCCAGCGACGTGAAGGATCCAGAAGATCAGCGCGGCCCCGAGGTGCAGGGCGAGGAAGTCTCAGCCCCCGTGCGCCGCCAGGGCGCGTTGAGGGCGGCGAGCTGGGTCAGGGGAGCATGGCCCCGAGACCACCAGGGCCGAGGTGAGCTCCACACCACCGGTTCCTGCCAGGGCGTGGGCGAACCCGGAGGCCTTCAGGTCCAGGGCCACCGTCAGGGCGAGGCGCAGGGCGTTCAGGGGAAGAAGAAGGCCCCGGACATGAGCGCCCAGCGGAGCTGGATGGTCGGCCAGCGCCAGGAGGACTCTGTTCGCGGTGGTCTCCATTCTTGGGGCTCGTCCGAGAGTATGGCCGCCAACGGGCCTTCCGGGAGCCGAGCCGGCCTGGGCGTTCCACCTGGCGGCTTTCGGTCCCATGCCCAGGCAGGGCCGCAGCAAGGGGGGACACCGCCGCCTACCAGTTCGCAGAGGGCCACGGTGAGGAGGTGAAGGAGGCCACCCGTCAGCGACGCAAAGAAGGTCGACGGCCCGAGCTGCAGGCGCAGCATCCCACCAGCCCAGCACCACGATCACGGTCTGATGGAAGATATAGAAGGGGTAGGCCGGACTGGGCGCGGGTGAGCCAGGGCAGTGGCCTCGTAACCCGCGCCTTCGCGTAGCCCAGCGCCGCGCAGAGGGTGGCCCAGATGAAGCCGTAGAGCGCGAGGTGCTCCAGCGGGAAGGGGAATTCGTTCGGCGGCAGCAGTACCAGAGGTGGTGCCAGCTCGTGCTGCCCTTTGGATACGGCACGCCCTGCAGCACTGAGGGCCAGAAGCTCCAGTAGCTGCCGCTGTACTGCCCCGTCCACACGCGTTCCACCCAGATCTGGGGCGGCACGATGACCAGCATGCCGAAGGAAGCAGTCGCTTGATCCGGTCCCACGCGAAGTGCCCGCCCCGCCTGCGCAGGGCGAAGGCCGTGGCGGCGCCGGCGATGAGCATGAGGAGGGGCATGCGCAGCAAGGGTGCAGGATGTCCATGGTCCTGTTCAGCACCGGCAGCAGGACCGGTGCCTTCACATGCCAGGGATCGTCGGCGTTGAACATTTGCGCCGAGTGGTAGAGGTGCAACAGCAGGATGCAGGTCATCCGGAGCCAGTCCAGGTCAGGGCGGCGGGACGGGGCCCCATCCGTGAGCGCATCGCGCGAACGGGAGGACAGGACTTGATGGCCTGTCCGATCTGGGGGTAGTCGGCGAAGCCGCATCTCATCAGATGGGCTGGTCGTCTCGGGGTCGGACATGGGGAACTCCTGGATGTCCCCAGGATCCCTCCACTGGTTCAGTCCCCCCCCAGGCGGCACGAGCGGACGGGAAGGGGGCGAGCCTGACGGAGCCGGCGCAGAGGCTCCGGCCGATCCGCGCCACCCCCTAGAGCTGTTCGCGCCCGGATTCCAAACTCTTCGGCTTGAACGCCTACCACTCCCTCCACTACCTCCGCCAGCATGGCGCGCTTGATGGCGTAGGGAGGAAGTAGCTGCATGCTCTTGAAGCCCAGATGGTGATCTCCTTGAGTCTCGTCGAGAAGGAAGCCGAGCTCCTCGTGGATGGTGAGGTACCGACACGCTCGTGTTGGTATCGCGAGGCGGTTGTCGGTTGACCGTCACCCGCAGGCCCAGGTCGTAGAAGAGGCGGATGGGGTGGTCGCCGACTGCGCTTCACGGCCTTGGTCTGGACGTTCGACGACGGGCACACCTCGATCGGGATGCGGTGGTCGTTGACGTAGTTGAGCAGCTCGCCGCTCTCGATCAGCCGGACGCCGTGGCCGATGCGGTGGGCGCCGCAGAGGTGGATGGCCTGGTGGATGCTCTGGGGCCGAAGGATCCGCCGGCGTGCAGGGTGCAGTTGATGTTGTTGGCGAGGACGCGCCCCGAAGGCCTCCTTGAATTTCTTGGCCGGGAAGTTCTCTTCGGCCCCCGCCAGGTCGAAGCTGCACACGCCCTTGTTCTTGAGAAGGAGGGGAAGGCCACGGTGAGGTCCGCCAGCTGTTGCTCATCTCGGGGCTGATGTGGCGGATGCCGCAGATGTTGACGCCGGTCTGGATGTTGTACTTCTTCTTGGCCTGCTTCAGGCCCTCAAGCACCGCCTGGACGATGCTGTGCGGGGTCATCCCCTGCTGCTGATGCAGGATGGGCGCGTAGCTGCCTCCATGTACCGCACGTTCTCTTGGCGGCTGCTCCGCCAGTTCGAAGGCTGAGCGCACCAGGCTCTCGTAGGTCTGCATCCGCTCAGCGTCACGTCGAAGGCCTGAGGTATTCCACCAGGACTTGCAGTCGTCCCCGACCCGCACCAGGGGCGCAGCCATCCTACGTCCCCCGGCGGGCAGCTTGATCCTTCTGCTGCTCCGCGAGCTCGAGGATGGTCTCCAGCCGCAGGAGCCGTCCAGGTGGGGACGTGGGAGATCGGTCTTGGGAGGCGCTGGATGTCTTGAAGCTGAGCTTGGGGCATGGGGAATCTTACAGCCATCCCGCAGGGCTCCCGGATCACCAGGATTTCTGGGGCCCGGTCTTCCGGGGGCTCCACCTTCTCCGGGACGGCCCGCTGGGGCTTCCTGCCCGGGCTTGACCTCGGGCGCTCGAGGCGGCTTCCGTTCTGGCCTCCGGGTCTTCGCGGCTTCGACCTTGGGTGGCTCCATCATCTTGTTCCAGTCGATGGGGGCGTCGCCGTCCTCCTTCGGCCGGCCCGCCCCACCACCCGGACCTCCGCCACGGCGTTGTGGGCCTTGTCCCGCCTCCCGGATCCTGGCGATGGCCTGGCGGTGCTCTCCTGCTGGGGGCCGTGCCCGGCGGGAAGGCCAGGCTGAGCACCTTTGTCCGTGGTCGCGCCGCTGGCCACCAGGCCTGGGCGTAGCGGTCGACCTGCGCCCACTCCATGCCTTCCGGAGTCTGAAGTCCTCCGGTGTTCCCTGGACGGCGACCTTCATGAAATCGGTCCAGATGGGGCACCGCCACCTTGCCGCCATCGGCGCCGCGGTAGATGGTCTTCTTCGCGTCCAGGCCCACCCAGACGCCGCAGTGTGCGGGTGGTGAAGCCCAGGAACCAGGCGTCGGTAAAATTGTTCGTCAGTGGTGCGATCTTCCCCGCCACCGGCCAGTTCAGGTCGTTGGTCCGGGCGCCGGTGCCCTGGGTGGCCACGCCCTGCAGGCACTGGATGAGCTCGAAGTTCACCTTGGGGTCCACGACCTCCTCCCCGAGGACGCCCTCGTGGGTTTCGAGGACGCGGCCGTTCCGGTCCACCACCTTCTTGATGAGGAAGGAACGGCGCCAGCTTCCCGTTGTTCGCGAAGGTGGCGTAGGCCCGCACCATGTCCTGAGGGGCAGGTCCCGCGGCGCCCAGGGCCAGGCTTGGATAGGGGCGGCATAATGCCGGTCACGCCCACCTTGGCGGCGAAGTCCCGGACGTGGCCGATGCCGACCTCGTCGAGGGTGCGCACGGCGGGCACGTTGCGGCTGTCCCGGAGCGCCTCCCAGATGGGGATCGGGCCCCAGTTGTCCCGCTCGTAGTTCTTGGGCGCGTACTCCTTGGCGCCGGCCGGGCGAGGCAGGCGTCCAGCCGACCGTCGGGACCCCCGACCACGCTGAACATCACCGGGTCCACGAAGCGCGTGGGAATATCGTTCACCAGGGTGGCGGGCGTCATGCCCTGCCCGAAGGCCGTGCCATAGACGAAGGCCTTCACCGTGGAGCCGATCTGCCGCTCCGCCTGCCAGGCCCGGTTGAATTTGCTGCGGGCATGGCTAGCCGCCGACCATGGCGCGCACTTCGCCGGTTTCGATTCCACCCAGCAGGGCTGCTTCCACGTCTGGTTCCTGGTCGAGCTCCACCTGCACGGGCCGGCCGTTGTCGTCGGCGTCTTCACCAGGAAGAGGGGGCCGAGTCCCCGGCAGCTGCTTGGCGATGTCCTTCCCCGCCCACGCGAAGCGGCGATGGGCACCCCTGAGGGTGGTTTCTCCGAAGCGGACGAGGGCGTGGCTTTCCTTGGTGCCGGGATCCTTCCACTCGAGGATCACCCCGCGGACCTGGTCGCCGTCCTCCATGAAGCGGCGCCAGCCCGGGAGCTGGGCCTGCTCCGGATCATTCACGGCCTGGACCGTCTCCCTTGCGGAAGCCCCGGCGCCGGTCCACGGCCCGCAGCCGCTCCGGACGGATCCGTTGGCGGCGACCTGCCAAGCGGAATCGATGGTGGTGTAGACCTCCAGGCCGCCATTCAGCACCGCATCCTTGCCGTACTTCTCGTAGAGGTACTTCCGCACCTCCTCCACGGCATAGGGCGCGACGGCCTCTTCCACGGCATTCTCCCTTGCGAGGCGGATGGGGCGCTCCATGAAGACTTGGCGTCCACCTCCTTCAGGTAGGTCTCCGCCACACGCGCCGCAGCACGTGGTTGCGCCGGGCCTTCACCGCCGCGCGGACCCAGGATCGGGATTGTAGGGTGGTGCCAGCTGGGATTCTGGACGAGGCCGCCAGCGTGGGCGCACTCCTCCACGTTGAGCTGGGCGCTCTCTTGCCGAAGAGTACTGGGCCGCCGCTCCCGATGCCGTAGCGGCCGCCGCCGAAGTAGACCTCGTTGGCGTAGGCCTCGAAGATCTGGCGCTTCTTGGAGGCCTTCTCCAGCTTGCGCGCGATCACGATCTCTTCAGCTTCCGGTCCAGCTTCTTCTGCCGCTTGGCGGTGACCGTGCGGACGAGCTTGCCGCATGGTCAAGGTGGGAGGCGCCTTCCTTGCGCTTGCCGAAGGAGGTGATCATGGTGAAGCCCGCCGCAGGAAGCCGCGGCCGCTCACGCCGTCGTGGCTCCAGAAGTCCTCCGCGTCCTCCGTGGCCCCAGCGCGCCGACGAAGGCCTTGGGGATGTCGCCGTAGGGGATGACGACCCGGTGCTCCTCGGCGAAGACGCCGATCACATCGCGTTGCGGTCCAGCACCTTCGTGATGGTCTTGGGCACCCGCAGGGCGAAGAGGGTGAGGAAGCTGTCCGCCTCCCGGGAGTAGGAGCTCCAGAGCCAGGCGAGGAAGCCGCCGCCCCCACCACCGCCAGGGCCGAGGAGGACGAGGAAGACCTTGACGAGGGGAGGGCGGCGGCCACCGGACTTCGAGGCGGGCAGGGCGCGGTTTTGCGGGCATGCCTCAAGCCTACGGCCTTCGGCTTCCGGCTTCAGCCCAAGGCCAACGCCACCCGCTGCCGCCGCCGGAGGTGTGCTGGCTTGGATAGTCCCCTTCCCCGCCTGGTGCTGGTGGCCAAGACCAAATCCCCGCTGCTGGCTCCAGACCCTGCACATGGTGGTGCCTCCTTCCTCGAGCGGGGCTGGCGGCTCCACGGGGAAGCGGACCTGTTGCCGGCCTGGGGCGCCGCGGGTCTTCCCGAAGCGGCGCTGGATACGGGCCCTTTCCCAGAACTCCGAACTCTGCCTCGTTCTGGGGGCGATGGCACCATGCTGGCCGCCGCCCGGCGGGGTGGGCATGTCCGGGCACGCCCCTCCTGGGCATCAACCTCGGCTCCCTGGGCCCTCACCGCCCACCCGGCGCCGGGGAAGCGCGGGCCATGGTGGACGCCACTTCCAGGGCGTCTTGCACCGGGAGGTCCGCGGCCTCATCCATGCCGAGCTGCACCGGGACGGCGGGATGCATCATGAGCCAGGGCGTGCTCAACGATGCCGTCATCGGCAAGGGGGCCCTGGCCCGCATCATGGACCTGGACCTGCAGGTGGACGGCGAGGACGCCGCGACCTCAAGGCCGACGGGCCTTCACCGTCTCCACCCCCACGGGCTCGACGGCCTACTCCTCAGCGCCGGCGGACCGATCCTGCATCCAGCCCGGACGCCCTGGTGATCTCGCCCATCTGCCCCCACAGCGGCCTGCCCTGCGGCCCTTGGTGGTGCAGCAACCTGGACGTCACACCATCACCGTGGGCACGGAGAGGGCTACCTCACCCTGGACAGCCAGACCGGCCGCCTCCCAGCCCAGGGACCTGCCTCGTGCTGCGGCGCTCGGCGCCGCATCACCCTGCTGCGAACCCCGCCCTGCCCTTCTTCGCCCTGCTGCAGGAGAAACTGCGCTGGGGCGACCGGTAGTCTAATGGCCCGGCTGAGGCTAGATCCCGCCGCGGAGATTGGCGGTGGTCAGAGGCCCCTTCCTTCTCCTTGAGGAGGGCCACGAGCTTCCCGGCGTGAAGGCCGCGGATGGGCGCTGCGGGCTCGGGAAACCCCTCCGGCATTGTCCAGGTGGGCGCCTCCACCAAGCCCATGGGAACGGGCCGGCCTTGAAGCAAGGAGGCGGCGGCATCGTCGAGGGTGCGGGAGCGGCACCAGAGGCACGAGGGCCTCGCCGCGGAACCGCGCGCGCTGTCGCTTCCCCGGGGATCCGCCCATGGGCCAATGGCCGTGCGGCACAGGCCCGCGGTGGGCGCCGCACCCGAGAGCCGCGCCGGGTCCCGGGCCAGGCTGCGGACGTAGTAGCCGCCCTTGACGGTGAGTTCGAGGAATTGCTCGTCAGGGCAGGTCGTGGCGCGGCGCCAGCGGGCGCTAATGCAGGAAGACCCGCGACAGCGGCAACTACCTCCTCGCCGCGGTGGGCCTTCTTGTAGGCGGATTCGCCGCCGATCTTCTTAACGCTTTGGCTGAGAATCTGGTCGTGCCAGCCGAGGTGGGGCGCCAACGCCTGTTCCAGTGCTGCCGCGTCCAGGCCGACGCGTCGCCCTCATAACCATGACACCGAGATGATCACCGGTGTCCGTCTCCGCGCCCCAGGCGAGCTCCGCCACGCCAGGTTTTCGGCAGGATGCATCAGCTCCATGAGCCGCGTAGCCTGACCGGCGAGGATGAGCAGCAGGCCTTCCGCGAAGGGATCCAGCGTGCCGCCGTGGCCCACAGGGGTGCTTCTTCAGACCCGCCTCCCAGGCTTCGTGGGTGAACTGCTTTACGATGCCAGAAGCTGCTGCTGGGACAAACGGGCTTGTGGACAGGGCAGACGCCGCTGAAAGGGGCGGGCTCCATCAGGCTTTCTTCCCTGAAATCGATTGCCGGTTCGTCGGAAGGCGGCCGGGCGGCCCAGCACCTTTTCCAGCTCGGTGAAGGCTCCTCCATCTTGTTGCCCGCTTCCAGGTGGCGTCCGGGAAGAACCGCAGCTCGGAGGCACCCGGCGCAATTTGAGTGTCCGCCAGCTGGGTGCGCAGGAAGCCCGCGGCTGCAGGAGCCTTGCAAGCCCCGCGCCGTGGTGGCCTCCTCGTTCTCCCGGCAGAAGTGGCATGACCGTGTGTTAGATCTTCCCTTGCCCGGTCCCCGCTGAGGCGCACCGCCGTAATGGTGAAGAAGCCGAGATCCGGATCCCCGCACCTCCCGCTGGATCAGCGTACTGAGGAGGAACGCTGGACCTGGTCTTCGAGGCGGTCAGGTCGGAGCATGGGGGGATAGTGTAGCCGGACCGCCCTACCGCAGCTTCAGCGACATATCGCCAGCACGGAGCAGATGATGGCGCGATCCACAGCCGGATCACC
>JADJVL010000031.1 GCA_016710635.1 Holophagaceae bacterium
GTCCCCGCCCAGGAGCGCGTCAGCGCCGCCACGCACCAGGAAGCCGCGGCCTTCGTGGACCCTCACGCCGGCACACCGCCCAGGCATCCGCGAGGAACTGGGACCGCTTAAGGCACTCACCAGGGCGTCTGAGGCCGCCCCAAGCCAGTTCTGGCCGATGCCGCAAGTTCCGCCGCGGGCAGCGGCGCCCGCCCTGGCCCCGCAGTGTGCCAGACAACTGAGGCGGACGCCGGGTTGCAGCCGATGCCCCAGCGCCTGGCCGCAGGCCGCGGACTGGGGCGAGGGCTTCGACGCCGGCAGCGGTGATCCAGAAGGTCCTGCACGGTGTCGCCCGCGGCATAGCCGCCTTCAATACACGGCCTCGGCATGAAAGCCTCCGAGGAAGGACGCCGCGAGGGCACAGGATCTCCACCCCTGGATCGCCTCGAGGGCAGGCCCGCGCAGGCGTGGCGGCCTTCGCCCCGGTTGGGGCTCTGCTGACCCGGCCGCCGCCGGCCGGGAGGATGTCCGCCAGCTGCGCCGCTAACTGCTGTCATGGGAAGCCACGCCAGCACGCTGGGGGCGAGGATGGGGTCGGATGCGCACCGCCGGGGCGAGGGCGCGGAGGGTCGCGGCAAGGCTGGCGCAGGGGTGCCCCTCCGGGGCGCAGGAGGCCAGCTTCACGCCCCAGCGGCCGACAAGGTGGGGCCCGGGAGGCTTCGATGCGGCGACAGGGTCCATCGCCGGGGGGCAGGATGCCGGGTGCAGGCGATGCCGTTCTGGAGGGTCTCCGCCGTAGCCACCGCCATGGGCAGGACCCCGAAAGCGGCCACCGTGGCGGCGTCCGCAGCCGCACCGCCAAGCTTTCATGCCGCCCAGGCAGAAGAGAGGGCGACGGGGGGATGGGAGGGGCGGCGTGGTCCGCCAGCGGGCCTTCAAGAGTGCCACAGGCCATGGAACATGGTCTGGATTGCCGTGGAACAAGAAAGCTAGGCGCGGCGCTTGGGGTTGGAAAGTTTGAGAGTTGTCCCCCCCAATTCCTGTTGATTAAATGTCCCTGTAATTATATTTTTGAAAGCGAGTTAAACTGGGCGAACCGCGCCCACTTACGTTGGTTTTATGTATTTTCACTTTGCGCGGTGATTAAAGACAAAAAAGAACAGCCCGATAGCTCGGGCTGTTCATTCTGGGAAAGACAGGTGGCTATTTCTTCTTCTCTTGCCTCCCTTGCCGTTTGACGTCGTCAGTAAGCTTGCAGGCCCAACCCCGCGTGCTTGCCGGCGGCGATCTTGATGGGCTTGTTGTCGCGGGGTTGCGGCCGGTGCGGGCGCCGCGCTGCACCACGGAGAAAGTGCCGAAGCCCACCAGCGTGACCTTGTCCGCCACGGAGGGCGGAGCCAATGCTGGCGACCATCGTGATGAGGGCGGCCGCGGCCTGAGCCCCGGTGATGCCAGAATGCGTCGGCGACGGCGTTGACCATTTCGGCTTTGTTCCTGGAGAACCTCCAATATTGGGGGGGACTGAACCCCCCAGGGTTAGGGATGACGGTTTCACCCCTCTCGGGATGACCGTTTTCCAGGGACTTCGCAAAGATGCTTGTCTGCAGATGCCCGGTATTGCTTGGTTTTCCTAAACTGATTGGAAGGTACGGCTGAGAGTGAGGCCCGTCAAGGCTTTCCACCAAAAAAACTTCGCGAAACCGCGCCAGCAGCCGACTTTGACTTGTTCCACATACGCGAAGGCCCGGAAACCAAGGCCTGCAATTGGTTGAAATGCTTGGGATCCGCGTGGGACCTGCCTCTCCAGGTGCACTGTCAAACCCCGTTCCACAGCGGGTTTAGGCGGTCCTCCTCCGGCCACCTACAATGACCGGATGTCCCATCCCCATTTCCTGCAGGTGGCCTACCTGGGCACCGACCTTTCCGGCTGGCAGATCCAGACGGTCAGTCCTTCGGTGCAGGCGGCACTGTGGACCTCGCTGCGGGCTCTGGAGCCCGGGGGCGCCCCCTGCCCCAGGGCACCGGGCCGCACGGACGCCGGGGGTACGCCCGGGCCCAGGCGTGCCCATCCAGCCCAGCCGGACCTAGGACGATTTCCGCCTGGTGGCGGCCCTCAACGCCCGCCTGCCCCACAGCGTGCGGGTCATGGCGGCCCGTTCCGCCCCACCCGGACTTCTGGCCCCGCCAGCACGCGGTGGCCAAGCGGCCGTCTACCGGCTCGCCCAGGGCCCGGCGGAGGACCCTTCGGCCACGCCACCCGGTGGCACGTGCGCGGGGGAGGCCCGCCTCGACGCCGGCGCGATGCGGAAGCGGCGCGCGCTGCTGGGCACCCACGATCACTCCTGCTTCCGCGCCGTGGACTGCGCGGCCGCCCACCCCGTCCGGACGATCTTCAAGGCGGACGGCTGGTCCCGGGGCCCGAAGGCCTGGACCTGGTCTTCGAAGGAAACCGCTTCCTCATGCACCAGGTGCGCATCATGGCGGGGACCCTGGTGGAGGTGGGCCGGGGCCGCCGCGAGGCGGGCCCCTGCGCGGGCTGGTGGACGCGAAGGACCGCACCCTGGCCCGGGACCCACGGCGCCGCCTCCTCACGGGCTCTGCCTGGAGGAGGTGTGGTACCAGGCGCGCTGGGGCGTCGGCGCGCCCAGTCCCTGGCCGGAGCGGATCCCCGAGCAGGAGGCGGCGGACCGCGCCGGCCAGGAAGCGGCGGCGGATCCTCCTGCTACGCTGGGCCCAATCCCCCAGACCGCCCATGGAATCCACCCGCTCCCTGGAGCCTGAACCCCTCGAGGTTCCCTTCGACGACCACGGCGCCGGCAGCGCCAAGCGGCGCCGCTGGTACTACGGGCACCGGGTCTTCCCGCGGCCGCCTGCTGGGCTTCGCGTTCATCGCCATCCCGGTGGTGGCCCGCACGAAGCTGCACCGGATTCCGTCGGTGCCCCACGGCGCTGTCCTGGCCTTCCCGGCGGTGCTCCTGGCTCTACGCCCTCGCCGCCCGCGCCTTCCTGCTCGCCAGCATCGAGACCCCGCGCCACGCCGGGGGCGGTCCTGCTGGTGGCGATGGGGACGAGGTCCCCCCTCGCCGTGGTCTACCTCAGCGGTGCAGAGTCGTCCTGGCTCTTCCCGCTCCTGGTGGTCGGCATCGCGACCCACGCCTTCGAGAGCCCGCGCCGGGCGCTGGCGCTGCTTTTGGGCACCGCCGCGGCCTACTTCGGCATGGTCATGCTCGCCGCAAGCTCGGCGGGGCGTCCGCTGCCCTGGACCGCCACCGTGGCCAACGAGATGGTCTTCCTCCTGGGGGGCGGCTTCCTCGTGAGCCTCGGCCAGGTCGCGCAGGCCTTGCGGCGGAAGGCGCGCCGGGCGGACGGACTGAACCGCGCCCTGCTGGACCGGCTCACCCGCCAGAACGAAGTCCTCGCCTCGGCGAAGGCCACCGCGGAGCGGGCCTCCGAGTTCAAGAGCAACTTCCTGGCGGGGTCAGCCACGAACTGCGCACGCCCCTCACCAGCAGCCGCCTCATCGCCGAAGCCCTCCGGGCCGAGGCGGCGGCCAGGCCGGGAGGACCTGGCGGGCATGGCGCGCAGCATCCAGGAGAGCGAGGCGAGGATGCTGCGCATGGTGAACGAGCCGCTGACCTGGCCTCCATCGAAGCCGGGCGCATGGACCTCCACCCTGAGATCTTCCCCACCGCCGCTGGTGGAGGTGCGGATGCCAAATCCAGCCCCGGCGGAGCTAAGGGGCGACCGGATCCAGGTGGACGTGGCGTCCAGCCCTCCGGAGATCCAGACGGACCTCCACCGCCTGCGCAAGGTCCTCATCAACCTCCTGGGCAACGCCTCCAAGTTCACCGAAGGCGGCGTCATCACCCTGCGGGTGCGGTCCTGGAGGGGCAGGGCCGCGAATGGGTGGTCTTCGAGGTGCAGGACAGCGAGATGAGCCCCGGACCAGCTCCAGCGCCTCTTCCAGGCCTACACCCAGGCGGGCCCGAGATCCAGCGCACCTACGGCGGCACGGGCCCGGGCTCCCCTCAGCCGCGAGCTGGTGGGCCTGCTGAAAGGCCGCATCGAAGTGGCCAGCGAGCCGGGTCGGGGCAGCACGTTTACGGTGATTTTGCCGAGATGGTTCGAGGAGGGTGCGGCGGGGGCTGAGCCGACCGAAGGATGAACCCCGAAGCGATGCACCGCTGGTGGATGTCGACCTGGCCGTTGACCTTGCCGTTGACCACGCAGTAGACCTGACAGTGGCAGGTGCCCGCGTTCACCATGGCCCGGCTTCTGAGGGCCATGGCGAACACGGCGCAACGCGAGCGAAGCGAGCCCAGGACGGATGGGAACGGGGGGATGGAACTGCAGAGTGATGAGGTTCAGGATTCCGGCACCGCGAGCAGCCATCCGACCCATCCTGCCGCGGTATCGCTTGGCCGCACCCTTCCAGATCATGGTTCGCCAAGGGCAGGCGAACCACAACCTGAAAGGGTGCCTTTCCATGGTCAAGGTCAAGGGCACGGTGAACCGCACGGTCAACGGCCAAGCAACGGCACGCGTAACGGCACGCCCCGCTGATGATGAACCCTCGGTCCAGTCCCCCTAAACCTTCCTTCGCCCCTCCAGGGCCCGGTCCAGGGTGAGGTCGTCGGCGTATTCGAGGTCGCTGCCGATGGGGAGGCCGACGCCGATGCGGGAGACGCTCATCCCCACGGGCTCGAGGATGCGGGCCAGCCAGGCGGCGGTGGCCTCGCCGTCGAGGGTGGGATTGGTGGCCAGGACGATCTGGCGGATGGCGCCGTCCTCCAGGCGCTTCAGAAGCTCGGATGCGGAGGCCCGGTCGGGCCGAGGCCCTTGAGGGGGCGAGATGAGGCCGCCCAGCACGTGGTAGCGGCCCGGAAGCTGGCTGCCGCGCTCGAAGCTCAGCACGTTGCTGGCCTCGGCCACCACCATCAGCACCGCCGGGTCCCGCCGGGGATCGGCGCACACGGGGCACAGGGGCTGGTCCGCGAAGGCGCCGCAGCATTCGCAGAAGCCCACCTTCTCCGCCGCGTGGTGCAGGAGGTCCCCCAGGTGGTTCATGGCTTCGGGGCCTTCCTTCAGGAGGTGCAGGGCCATGCGCTGGGCGGACTTGGCGCCCACTCCCGGCATGCTGCGTAGGCCTGATGACGGCGCCAGGGGCGCCGGGAGCTTCGCCAGCCGGGTTCCGGCCTTCAGAACTTCAGCCGGGAATGTACAGCCCGCCGCCGAAGCCAGCGGTGTGCTTCGCCATCTCGGCGTCGGTTTTCGCGGTGGCGTCCCGAAGGCCGCCATCAGGAGGTCCTCCAGCATGGAGGGATCCTCCGGATCCATGGCCTCCTTGGCGATGGAGATGGCCTGCACCTCCTTGGCGCCGTTGAGGGCGACCCTTGACCGATTCCCGCCGCTGGTGCCTTCGACGCGCACGCTCGCCTGGGCGGCCTGCAGTTTCTCCTGCATGGCCTGGGCCTGCCGCACGAGGAAACGGATGTCCATGGGTGCTCCTATTCGGGTTCCGGAAGGTCCGGCTTCGGTCTGGCCGGCGGCCTGCATGGCGGCGGCACGTGGGCCAGGCGTGGAGGGTGCCGCAGGCGCGGCGCGATGTGGCCTGCGAGGAGGTAGCCGATGGGGATCGCCAGCAGGCTGAGGAGGAAGCCCCCCACGAGGTAGGGGGCGAGGATGGGCTTCAGCATGGTGAACATCGCCTGTGCGCCCTCCCGGGTGGTGAAACTCTTCAGTCCGATGGAGCCCCAATGCACCGCCTCCATGTTGAGGTCGAGGCCGCGGCCCATGAGGATGTTCCCAAAGTACGCCGTGCCCGTGGCGATGGGCACGCTGGTCCAGGGATTGTTGATGAAGGAGGCCGCCAGCATGAGGGGGCGGTGCAGTCCCTTGAAGAGGAAGCACAGGGTCACCACAAGGGGCCAGGCAGGCCCAGGATCGGGTTGAAGGCCACGGAAAGCCCCAGGCCGAAGCTCCAGCCCACCGGTTCTGCGTGAGTTCGGGGTGCATTGATGGGTGGGCCTTCAGCCGCGCCCAGTAGCTGGGCCTGGCCTCGGCGGAGCGGGGTGCGGGTGCGGTCATGGGGCGAAGTGGTCGAAGCCCTGGACGCGGAGCGGACTTCCATCATAGTGGATGACGGCGGCAGGCCGCGGCCTCGATGGTGGCGATGGGATGCAAGGCAGGCCGAGGGCCCGTTCCAGCACTTCCTGTGGCAGGCGGCGCCGAAGCAGCGGGCGTAGTCCTCGCCGGCGGCCAGCAAGCCTTCCCCTCCGGGACCGGCCAGCGCCACGCCCTGGATCGACCCGGAAAGGCGCAAGGTGACGGCGGAGGCTTCCGCCAGGCGGGGGCGGCCCTCGGCGAGGCCGTCGGAAAGGTCCATGCAGGCGTGGACGCCCGGCAGGGCGGCAGAGCCGCGGCCCCAGACCCAGGTTCGGCGCGGGATCCAGATGGCCTTGAGTCCGGGTCCGCGCCGTCCCAGCGCAGGCCAGCGGCGAGTTTCGCCTGGCCCGCGGCGCTGCGGCCCAGGGCGCGTCCACGAAAGGTGTCGCCGGGTTCCAGGCCGCTCCGGGTGAGCCAGCGCGGGGCGGCGCCGAAGGCGGTGAGGTCCAGGAGAGGCCCGGTCCGGCTGCCACGGTGTCGCCGCCGAGAACGGGCACCCGCCACTGGCGGCTGGCCTCCCCAGGCCGTCCAGGAAGGCCCAGAGCCAGTCCTGGTCAATTTCCCGGTGGCAGGGCCAGGGTGAGGGTGTAGCCCAGGGCGCGGCCCCGCTGGCGTCAGGTCCGAAAGGTTCACCGCCAGCAGCTTGCGACCCAGCAGGCGGGGCGGATGCCAGTCAAGGCGGAAGTGGACGCCCTCCTGCATGACGTCCGAGGTGACCAGCAGCGTCGACCCTGCGGGGCCTCTGGGATGGCCCCGCAGTCGTCCGTCAGCGCCTCCCCGCCGGGCAGCACCCGGCGGAGGCGGTCGAGGATCCTGGATTCATCGTGAGCCACGTCAAGCATCATGCCGTGGAACAGGGCGGGTCCGGATGTTAGGATTCCAAGGTTCCCGCGAGTGGAAAAGGAGACGACGCATGGCGATCACCAAGGTCTGGATCGAAGAAGGCTGCATCGTGTGCAACGCCTGCGAGGCCGAGTGCCCTGACGTGTTCCACGTGACGACACGAGCTGCAATATCAACGGCAGCGTCCGCAAGGACGGCGTGGACAGCGAGAACCGCGACGAGATGAGCGGAGCTCAACGACGACATCCAGTCCTCCCTGGCCGACAGCATCATCGCCGCCGCCGCCGGCTGCCCCGTGGAAGTGATCAAGTACGACCAGGCCTGAGCCTTCAGCCATCGGATCGCAGACCGGCGCCCCGCGGGGCGCCGGTTCATGTTTTACGGACGTTCCCGCTGGAGGCCTCCGCCCCCTTCGGGCAAAATGGAAGATTCATCCGATCGGAACCCCCATGCTCGACCGAATCCAAGCCGACCTGAAGGCGTCCATGCTGGCCAAGGACGCCCTGCGGACCCAGACCCTTCGCATGGCACTTTCGGCCTACCGCAATGAGGCCGTGGCCAAGGGCCTCGGGCCCCAGGGGGCGCTGAGCGAGGCCGATGCGGTGCAGGTCATCAAGCGCCTGGTGAAGAGCCGGGAGGACAGCGTCGAGCAGTTCGCCAAGGCCGGGCACCTGGACCGGGCGGCGGCGGAGCAGGCGGAGATCGCCCTGCTCAAGCCTACCTGCCCGCCATGCTGGAGGAGTCCAGCTCGAGAACGCCGTCCGGGAAGCCATCGCGGCGAGCGGCGCCACCGTGAAGAAGGACATGGGCCTCGTGATGAAGGCCCTCCAGGTCGCCCACGGCCAGTCCTTCGACGGCAAGGCCGCCTCCGCCCTGGTGCAGAGCCTTCTGAATTGACCCGTCCCCTTTCTGAACTGATCTGAACGCCACCCCGGAGCCGCGCCAGCGCCTTCCGGCGGATTAAGGAACCCCCATGAAGCAATCCAAGCTCCTCCTCCAGACCCTCCGCGAAACCCCCAAGGACGCCGACGTCGTCAGCCAACAGCTGATGATGCGCGCCGGCATGATCCAGAAGCAGGCGGCGGGCATCTATAGCTACTTCCCCCTGGCCCTGCGCAGCATCCGCAAGTTCGAGCAGATCGTCCGCGAGGAGCTCGAGAAGGACGGCTGCCAGGAGATCCTCATGCCCGCCGTGCAGCCTGCCGAGCTCTGGGAGGAGAGCGGCCGCTGGAAGTTCTACCGGCAAGGAGTCGCTGCGCTTCCGGGACCGCAAGGACGCCTGGTTCTGCTCTCGGTCCCACACCTGAGGAAGTGGTCACCGACATGGTCCGGCGCACCGTGCGCAGCGGCAAGCAGCTGCCCGCGAACGTCTTCCAGATCCAGTCCGGGTTCCGTGACGAGATCCGCCCCGCTTCGGCCTGATGCGGGGCCGCAGTGAGTTCATCGCGAAGGACGGCTACTCCTTCCACGCCAGCGACGCCGACTGCGACCGGGAGTACTGGGCCATGTTCGAGGCCTACAAGCGCATCTTCGCGCGCGCGGGGGTCAAGTTCCGCCCGTGGAGGCCGACAGCGGCGCCATCGGCGGCAGCTTCACCCACGAGTTCCACGTGCTGGCGGGCTCTGGGGAAGACGCCATCCTCAGCTGCGACGCCTGCGACTACACCTCCAACATCGAGAAGACCGAGGCGCCGAAGCTGGCCCCGGGCGACCATGGCGCGGCCTTCGCGCTCAAGCGCGACCACTTCGCCACCCCGGGCATCGTGAGCCAGGAACCCCAGGCCGCCGCCATGAAGGACCCCGAGCACCCGGGCGGCATGCCCATCGCCCAGACCAGCAAGTTCTTCCTCTACCACGCGACGATGGCGGATCAGACCCAGAAGCTGGTCGGCGCCGTGGTGCGGGGCGACCACGACGTGAACCCGGTGAAGGTGAAGAACTTCGTGGGCGCCACGGACATGGAGCTCTTCCCCATCGAGGAGGCCGAGGCCTTCACCGGCGAGGAAGTCGGGCTTCATGGGGCCGATCGGCCTCAAGGACGTCCAGATCATCGTGGATCAGAGTCTCGAAGGCGGCGTGAACTACACGTGCGGCGCCAACAAGACCGACTTCCACCACTTCGGCCTGATCCGCTCGGGACCCGCCCGGCGCGGTCTTCGCCGACATCCGCATCGCCGCTGAGGCGACACCTGCACCCGCTGCGGCAAGGGCCACTACCAGGCCTTCCGCGGCATCGAAGTGGGCCAGGTCTTCAAGCTCGGAATCGGATTCCCAGTCCATGGGCTGCACCTTCCTCGACGAGCAGGCAAGGAACTGCCCATGATCATGGGCCGCTACGGCATCGGCGTGACCCGCACGGTGGCCGCCATCGAGCAGAATTACGACGCCGACGGCATCGTCTGGCCCTGGCCCATCGCGCCCTTCCAGGTGCACCTGCTGAACCTGGATCCCGGGGGCGAGGAAGTCTCGAAGGTGGCCTTCCAGCTCGAAGCCGAGCTGGAGCAGGCGGGCTTCGAGGTGCTCCATGACGAGCGCGAGGGCCTGAGCCCCGGTGCCAAGTTCCAAGGACTTGACTCTGACTGGCCCCCCCTGCGCCTCATGAACGGGCCCAAGGGCCTGAAGGACGGCGTGGTGGAACTCCGCGACCGCCGCACCAAGGAGCTCGTAAAGCTGCGCCCCGAAGAAGTTGTGGCTTCCGTCCAGGCCGCCAAGGCGCGCATCATGGCTTCGCTGGCCGAGGCCGGAGGGCGTTGATGACCGAGGAAGTCCAGGGGCACTTGATGGGCGGCGCCAGCGCGCATTGGTGACCACGTTCCCTATCGAGGGTGCTGGTCCACGGCAAGGAGAACCCCATACCCTGCTGAATGTGCCCTGCCAGCATGCCCCCACCGGGGATCTTCATGCCGCCGAGGCCCCCGGGCCCCGGGCTACTTTCCGCCGGGGTCATGGGCCCTGTTGGGCCGCCCCGGCTGTCCCCCTTCCCGCTTCCACGACCCCAGCAAGCTCCCCCCGTCTTCGACGAGCGCACCTCCCGCCTGCCCAATCCCTGGCTGCTGCGGGTGGAGAGCCCTGGAGAACCAGCAGCGCCTCTACCTGACCTTCAACCTCCCCTCAAGACCAAGTCCACCGACGGGCCCCTGGAAGCCCCATGGGCGCGCCCTGGATGAGCGAGCTGGACCTGGCCACCCAGGACATTCCGCCGTCCGCAAGCTCTGGGAAGCCGGGCTCAAGGCGGTGCGGGAGTCCTGAGGGGACCGAGACTTCGGGCGTGATGCCGTTGAGATGGTCGTGGATGTTGACCTGGTTTGACCTTGACCTCGCCGTTGACCTTGAAAGGCACCTTGCCCGAGCTGGCCGTGTTTCGCGCCCTTGGCGAAACACGATCAACTCGGGTGCGGCTAAGCGGAGCGCGGCAGGCCATGAGCCGGAGGATGACCGGGGGAGGAAGGGGCGGCGGGGTCGGGGAAGTGCTGGCTGGTGTTGAAGACCGATCCCGACCCACCGCCTCCCTCGGCACCGGATGGACATCCCGGCGGGACCTGGCGCGCTATCGCTTGCCTGCACCCTTCAAGGTCAACGGCGAAGGTCAACCTGCCAGGTCAAGGGTGGCCTTCGGCCTCGTTCTGTCTCTCTCCTCTCGTCCAGAAACTCACGGCGCGCCCAGTCGGGCGTCGCAGAACGATCAGGATGGGATCAGGCCCAGGACTGGGTGGGTTGACCGGCCTAGACCAGCTCGAACGCGCTGAAGGAAGTACTGACCTCGAAGGCGGCTGCGGGGGCGTCGCCTTCCCGTGGGTGGCGTTGCGGCCGATGTTGGTGCCGTACTGCTTGCAGGGTGCCTTCGGCGGCGTTGGCCGGGTTGGTGGCGCCTTACAGGAGGTCGCGCCACTTGGCGATGGCGCTCCTTCGCCTTCGAGGCACATCATCACACGGGGCCCTCCGTCACGAAGTCCTCCAGCTCCTGGTAGAGCCCTTGGCCACGTGTTCGTGGTAGAAGCCCCTTGCAGAGGTCGCCCGGAAAGCCGGACCCGCTTCAGGCCGCGGATGCTGAGCCCGCTCTTCTCGATGGCGGCGATGATGCCTTCGGCATGGCCGGCGCCTGCGTCGGGCCTGGTGATGGCGAAGGGCGTTCGAGGGCCATGGATGCTCCGTTTTCCAATGTTCCAGTCTGAAGGCAGGGCTAGGCCAAAGAAGCGGGGGGAAACTTGGCAAAGGGCGGGGGAGCCCGGCTTTCATTGCTGGGAAACCAGGGGTTTTGCCGGATACACTCAGAGGTTTACGGCCGTACGTAGGAATCCCCATGCTCAGATAGGTCCTGAAGAAGATCATCGGCTCCAAGAACATGGAGCAAGCGCCTGCGGGGGAAGGTCCAGCATCAACGCCCTGGAGGCTGACAGCTCACGCCTCCAGCGACGACGCGCTGAAGGCCAAGACCCCCTACCTGAAGGAGGCTGGCGGCGGGCGCCACCCTCGATGACATCCTGCCGGGAAGCCTTCCAGCCGTGGCCAGGAAGCCTCCGGCGCGTCCCGGAAGATGCGCCACTTCGACGTCAGCTCATCGGCGGCATGGTGCTCCACGAGGGTAAGGTCGCTGAAGCGCAACGCAGGGCCAGACCTCACGGACACTCCTGCCCCTCTACCCTCCGCGCCCTCGCCGGCCAGGGCGCGACCCTCGTCACGGTGAACGACCACCTGGCCCGGCGACGCCGAGGATGGTCGCGCCTCTACCACTGGCTGGGCCTCAGCGTGGGCAGATCACCACGGCCTCAAGGGCGACGACCAGCCGGGCGGCCACGCCTGTGACATCACCTACGCCACTCAACAACGAGCTGGGCTGACTACCTCCGCGACAACCCAGAAGTGGGACCTGGCGGAGTTCACCGCGCCGCGGCTTCAAGTACGCCATCGTCGACGAGGTGGAATCCATCCTCATCGACGAGGCCCGCACGCCGCTGATCATCGCGGGCTCCAGCGAGGAGGACACCTCCAA
>JADJVL010000032.1 GCA_016710635.1 Holophagaceae bacterium
CCGATAATATTATCCTATTGGTTTTCCACTCATATTGTTTGTGTATACGCTGAAGCCATAACCAGCCAAGAGCATTTATAAAAATATATTTTCTACCTTCACATGTATAACCAATTAATTGGAATCTCCAGTTCTTGTAGGGCATTGAACCGAATTTCATGTTCAAGAATCGTGGTAATTCGCCCATGAGATCTCGGACTTGAATATCGTCAGGCTGCCACAGGCTTTCAACTCTGGCACTGCCATTCACTCCTTTATAAAACAGGTGTGCAAGCCCTTGACCTTCATCGCTTGAAAGCACGGTCATCAGATCCGGCTGTACCTGCGTCGCAGCAGGATTCACCGTGCCCTGTGCCTGTGAGATCAACTGTACTGCCGCGCAGAAGGATAGAAATTTCATATTTCGCCGTTGGAGGAGATTAAAGTGCTCTCGATGTTGGAATGTGGGCCGAAGCCTCAGCGCCGCAGCCGCAGCGCGTTGACCCCCACCGTCAGGGAGCTCAGCACCATGGCCGCGCCGGCGAGCACGGGTCCGCCGAAGCGCTCCAGCAGGCCGAAGGCGGCCAGGGGTATGAGGACGGCGTTGTAGGCGAAGGCCCAGGCCAGGTTCTCCCGGATGACGAGGGCGGTGCGGCGGCTCAGGCGGCGGGCGATGAGGATGGGCTCGAAGCCGTCCCGGACGAGGTGCAGGCCCGCGGCGCTGCGGGCGGTCTCGCGCCCTTCACGGCGATGCCGCAATCGCTCTTGGCCAGGACCATGGCGTCGTTCACGCCGTCCCCACGGAAGCCCCACGACCTTGCCTTCGGCCTTGGGGCGCCTTCAGGGCCTCGGACTTGCCTTCCGGGGAGCAGCCGGATTTCCAGCCCTTCAGGGACATGGCCTCCGCAGTGGCCTTCACCGGCTCCTCCCGGTCGCCGCTCCAGAGGTGCAGGGTGAGGTCGTCGTTCTCCAGGGCCCGCAGGACCAGCAGCACGTCGGGCCGCCGCTCGTCGGCGAGGTGGATGAGCCCCTGCAGCTTTTCATCCTCGGCGAGGCCCACCACCGTGGTGCCCTCCCGGAGGGCGAGTCTCGATGCCCAGGAATTCCACGCTGCCCAGGCGGTAGTGCCGGCCCGGACCTTACCGGAGAGTCCGCCCGCCTGGGTCTTGAACTCGTAGACCTCCGAGCGCGAATGGCAGGCGCCGCGTTGCGGATGCCCCGGGCGATGGGATGGATGGAATCCTCCTCCAGGGCGGCAGCGATGGCGAGGATGTCCTCCTCGCTCATGTCGCCGAGGACCTGGACCTGCTGCACCACCGGCTGGCCCTTGGTGATGGTCCCGGTCTTGTCGAAGGCCAGGTCCGTGAGGCGGCCCAGGGCCTCGAAGGAGGCCAGGTCCTTCACCACCATGCCCCGGCGCGCCGCGGTGCCCAGGGCCATGGACATGGCGAGGGGCGTGGCGAGGCCCAGGGCGCAGGGGCAGGCCACCACCAGGACCGTGACCGCGGGCCGCCAGGCTTCCGCGAAGCTGCCCTTGGTGAACCACCAGCCCGCCAGGGTGAGCAGGGCGAGCACCAGGATGGTGGGCACGAAGATGGCGCTCACCCGGTCCGCCAGATCCTGCAGGGGCGGCCGGGAGGCCTGGGCCTGGGCCACCACACGGCCATGCGGGGGGAAGGTGTTCCGGCCCGTGGCCTCCACCCGCACAGTGATGGGCGTGCCGTGGACCAGCGTGCCCGCGATGACCGGATCGCCGGGTCCCGCGGGGACCGGCAGGGGCTCGCCGTTGAACAGGGTCGTCTGGATCTCGGCGTAGCCCCCACCGCAAATCCGCGGGGATGGCCATGCCGGGCTTCACCCGCACCAGGTCGCCGATGTTCCAGGTCCCCCACCGGCGCTTCCTTCTCCCCGCCGCCGATCTCCGCCGGGGGCAGCCAGGTGGCGGTGGGCGGGGCGAGGCGCAGCAGGCCCCGCAGGCTTTCCGCGGCGCGGGTCCGTGCCTTGGCTTCCAGGTAGCGGCCCACCAAGAGGAAGGCCACCAGGCCGGCGGCGGTTTCGAAGGAGAGGTGCCGGGCCAGCCCGGATCCAGGGGCTGGGCGGGCCGAACCCACTCCGCTAGCCCGAAGGCCGGGCGGTGAAGGCGCCGAGGGGCCACCAGGGTGTCCAGGGAGGTCCGGCCTGGGCGGCCTGGGCGAGGGCCCGGCGAAGATGCCCCGGCCGCGTGAAGACCACCGCCATGGAAAGTCCCAGCTGGAGCCACGGCGAAAGGTGAAAGGGCAGCCAGGGCAGCATGTCCACCAGCAGGGGCGGCGAGGACCACCGCCAGGGTCATGCGCAGCGCAGCTCGATCAAAGGTCGTCCACCGGCGTCTCCACGGCGGCTTCCGGTGACCAGGGCATAGCCCGCGCGGAACGGCCCAGGACAGGGACTCCTCGCTGGCGCCGTCGTAGCTGACCGGGCCTCCTCCATGGCGGGGTTGACGCCGTCGCGTCCTGGACCCCGCCACGCCCTTGAGCGCCTTCTCCACATGGTTCGCAACTCGCGCAGGTCATGCCGCGGACGGGGAAGGTGACGGTCTTCATCGAGGACCTTTCGGGGGGGCTGCCCGTAGCTTAGCCGCCTTCCCGCGGCCCGCGGGGGCCCCGGGCCGGGCCCGGCCCCGGGGCCCCATCCCAGAAGCGTGCCAAGGGCCGATCCATGCTATTCCTGGAGCATTGCGGAGCCTCCATGCCGTCCTGCTCGAATACGTCTTTGCCTACATCCTGGCCGCCGTCCTGCTCTTCCAGGGGCCTGCCTCTTCCAGGAGACGGAAGCGCCCCTCGGGACCCTGCCGGAAGAGGCCCAGGCCACCGGCGCCAGCCAGAAGTGGGGCGCCGCCCTGATGACCTGGGCCTGCTACGCCCTGGGCGCAAGCCTCCCCTCAGCCACGCCTACGCCTGGTTCGCCTCCGCCGTCCTGCCCATGCGGAATGTCGGCCTCATCCTCCTGGCGGCCTACGGCGCCTGGGTGGTCTTCGCCGGCCGCAGCGTCGAGTTCCTGGGCAAGCCCAGCGCGGACGACCACCACGGCCACGCCGCGGATCCTGGCCACGCCGCGGACCACGGCCACCGCCGCGGACCACGGCCACCACTAGCGCGGGCCTTTCCCGTTCCGTCAAAGGCGGCAGCTCCTCCTGCCTTTTCAGCTTCTTCCGATAAGTTGACTGACCCGGTTTGAATTAGGAATCCCCCGGCCCAACCGCCCCGTCGATCTGGAAAACGCCGCCGCGAAGGCGAATTGTACCGACGCCTGGATCGCGGGCATCGACGCCCGCATCCGCGACCCGAAGGTGGACCGCAACGAGCTCTGCATCGAGCTGTGCCGGTCCTTCTACGGCATCCCCGACGCGCCGCGCAACATCCACGACGAAGTCCTGCTCCTCAACTTCGACCCTCGCAACGCCACCCTGGAGGCCGAGTACTACAGCGAACTCATCCTCGAGAAGTGGACGCCGGTGAAGCCGCTCCTGTGGCTCTGGCAGATGTTCGACAACTCGCCCCTCAACGCCAACGTCTGGCTGGGCCTGAAGTTCCGCGCCATGCTTGCGCCCACATCCTGAAGCGGTGCGGCAAGAACGTGAAGTTCTTCACCGGCGTCGAGTTCAGCTTCGGCTACAACGTCAGCATCGACGACGACACCATCGTCCACCGCTTCGTCCTGCTGGACGACCGGGGCACCATCACCATCGGCAAGGGCGCCAGCATCAGCGACTACGCCAATGTCTACAGCCACTGGCACGAGCTCGTGGATCCCCGGAACGTGCACCTCGGCGACACGGTCATCGGCGACTTCGCCCGGGTGGCCTACCACGCCACGGTGCTGAGCGGCACCAAGGTGGGCGAGTGGGCCATGGTGGGCACCTTCGGCCTCGTCACCAAGGACCTCGACGACTACAACGTGGCCATCGGCATGCCCGCCCACGCCAAGCGCCTCAAGCCCGACGCCCCGGACGCGGTGGCCGCGCGGCATCCGGAGCTGAAGCGTTAGGACCCTTTCCGACCCCAAGGTCCTGATCATTTCGAAGGAGCGGGGGAATCCTTCTGATGGACCCGGCTCCGGCCTTCCGGCGGCCTCGCCGGGCTAGTGCTGCCCTGCTGGCGCTTAGGCGCTGGCTCAGAACCTGCATGGATCCGGTTGGAGTCCCCGCAGGAAAACATGAGGCCCTGGGTGCCCAGCTGGCCGCGCCCCGTGAAGCGCCTGTCCACGGCCCTGCGGCCGGTGGATGGTTTTCGCAAATTCCTGGATTTAGTTCGTCTTTTTCGCTCATTGCCACGGCCGGCCACCCCGGCCGCCCACATCCTCGAATGACCTTTCCGGACTCGGAGGCCCCCATGCCCGCCGGCACCCTGCACGAACCCATCCACCAGCTCCAGCCCCGCCTGGCCCGGCGACGGGAGGACGCCCCCGTCCACCTTGCCACCCAGTCCTCCGCCCAGACCTCCGTCCAGCCCTCCGCCCAGCCTTTCGTCCCGCCGGCGCCCGGCGAAGCCGCCCCCGCCCTGGTGGTCTCCCTGGCCCACTGGCCCTGCGGGTGAGCCGCCCCGGCCGCCCCGGGACGGGCCCAGGCCCCGGAAGACCCGCCCTTCGTCCCAGGTGTGATGTGGACCCGGGACCAATCCTGGGTACGCTGGGTGTTTTCAATGGACGACCATGCGCCTCGACCTGACCCTCGCCTACCTGACCCCTGCCCTCCTGGCCCCCGCCCTCCTGGCCCAGGCCCCCGCCGCGCCACCGGCGTCCGCGCGGCTGGCGGAGGATCTCAAGGCCGTGAAGGCCCTCAGGCCAACCCCGCAGGCCTTCGCCCGCGCCAAGGCCTGCTGCCCGCCGCAAGGCCGGCCCTTCGACCGCAGCCAGCCTGCAGACCACCTTCGCCGGCATCCGGGAATGGAATGCCACCTCGACGCCTACCAGCTCGCCTATGACAGCGGCGTGGCCTGCGGCCGCTTCCGAGGAGGCCCGGGAGGTGGCCGGCAAGGGCCGGGAGCTGGCCCAGGCCCTGGAGAAGGAGGCCGCCGGTGGCTTCGCCGCCTACAAGGCCATGTGGGACAAGGCCGGGGAGGAATCCCTCCAGGCCCTCGCCGAACTGAAGGCCCTGGAAGCCAAGGTCGCCGCGGACAAGCAGGCCGTGGTCGCGCCGCCGCCTGCCAAGCCCGATCCCAAGCAGTCCTTCGACGAGGCGAATTTCGAGCTGATGCGCCGGGCCGAGGCCGAGCAGAAGAAGGCCCAGGACGTGCAGCGCCTGGCCTTCCTGAAGTCCAACGAGACCACCTTCAAGGAGAACGTGGAGAAGGCGCGGAAGGCGATGGCGCCCCTCGAACGCCCCACGAAGGACCTCCAGGGCCGTACCGCCGCCTTCGACGCCGCCGCGGCCCGGTGGGACAAGTACCTCAGAGGAGGTCCGAGGACATCGCCGGGAAGTACAAAGGGCAACAAAGGCCCTCTGCGCCGCCGGCCTCCTGCGGGGCGTCGCCCCCAAGCCCGACGACACGGGCGCCGCCCTGGTGGCGCTGCACCGGGCAGTGGTGCTGGATCCGAAGAATCCGGCCATCTCCAAGCGCATCGCCCAGCTCCGGGGAAGGCCTCCGCGGCGCCGGCGCCGGCCCGGAGAAGAACCCGGAAGGCTGAACCCTCCTAGCGGGCCAGCTCCTCCCGGGTAGTCCACGTAGGAGCGCACGGCGTCGTCGAAGCCCCGCAATTTGGGGTTCGAGCTTTCGATGAGCAGGTACTCGTCCAGCGCGTGGGCGCCGCTGCCGTCGCCAGGCCGAAGTGCCCGCTGGGCAGGTTCGGGGCGCGCCGGTGAAGACCCAGCCCGGGTAGGGCCGCGTTGCGGAGCCAGAGGCGCGTCCATGCCGTACTGCTTGTAGGTGGCGATCTGCTTCTGGATGAGGGCGCGTCGGGGGCGGTCTGGGTGGGGTCGTAGCCGCCGCTGGGCAGCCACGGCGTGTCGCGAAGCCGCGCTTGGCGAGGTGGGACTTAAGGGCGGCGACGGCGCCGTCGAAGGTCATGCCGGGCACGAGGCGCAAGGTCAGCTTAGCCACGGCGCGGTGGGGCAGGACGATGCCGCCGGGGCCGGTGTACCCCGCCACCCAGGCCTTCGATGTTCACCGTGGGCCTTGAGACGAGGTTCACCAGGGACTGCCGCCGGTGGCGTCGTGGGCCCAGGCCTTAACGCCGAGCTGCTTCTTAGCGTCGGCCTCGCTCTGGCGCCGGGCAGCCTCGTCGATCATCCGTGACTCGTCGGCGGAGAGGGCCGGGCGGCGTCAGCGAATACCGTCGATGGCAGGGTCGCCGTCGGCGGTGACGAGGGTGGCGAGGGCCTGCACGAGGTGGAAGCTGGGGCTGTCAGGCGGGCCCGGTTGGCGGGTGGACGTCCTTGGCGGGGCCCCGGCCCCAGGTGGCGCCGTCGGCGATGAGTTCGAGCTCGACGATGCCTTTGGCGCCGAGGACACGGTGACTTCGCCATCGGAGCCCTGGCCGGCGCCGGGCATGAAGACGCCCATGGTCTTCGCCAGGGCGGCCTGGATGTCAGGGCGGCGCACGACCTGGGCGAAGTGGGGAGCCGATCTCCTCTTCGCCTTCCGGCGACGAGGACGGGTTGACGGGCAGCTTGCGGCCGGCGCCGCGGTAGGCGTGGAGGGCGGCGAGGAAGGCGGCCTCAGGCCCTTTCTGGTTCACGGCGCCGCGGCCCGTCATGACTTTGCCGAAGCCGGGCTTGTCACGATCCGTGCCTCCAGCGGGGGCGAGGACCACTCGCGGGATCGAACTGCTTCGTCGTACATGGTAGGGCCCGACGGTCTTCGCCGCGCCGGCGTCAGGGTGGCGAAGACGCCGGGCTTGCCGTCCGTGGCGACCCGCTCCACGCGCTGGAACCCGGCCTCCTTCAGCAGCGCCATCATCCGCTCCGCCCCGGCTTCGGAATTAAGCCCCTCCGCCGCGATGCTCGGCAGCGCAATCCAGTCCTGCAGCCGCTTCACCGACTCCGCATGCCGGGCGGATCTGGTCGCCAGACCGGCTGCAGGGTGGCGTCCTTCGGGGTTTGCGCCACGAGGGACAGGTGACGAGCGCGGGGACCATCACGAAGGCGGGAAGGCGCATGGGGGACTCAGTTGGGGAAGGGGTGGGGTTATCTTGCGCTCGGGGTAGGTGGACGGCCAGCGGGGGCGGTTGGCGAGGCAATTCAGGCCGGACAGGCAGCGTGGAGGGCGAATAGCATGGTGGGCGATGAAAGCCCGGATTCGAGACACAGCCCTTTCTCAGGCCACTGCGAGTCGCGGGGTTCCTCTCGTCACTACCCGTCCTTGGCCGAGCGGTGCAGATCTTTCTGAACGGGCGTTCATCCGCCGAATTCTCGGTTTGGGTTTCTTCCCTGGCCTCGATAGTAAAGCAAAGTATTTTAACTTTGATTCATCTTTCAGTCTCTCGATTCGGCGGCCTCTAAATTGTCGCGTACTGGTCGCATATTAAGGAGTGAGACGTGGCTATGAAGAATTTCTTTGTTGGTCTTAATTTCTGCATTTTGGCTCTTGGATGTCACAGAGTCCGATGCCACCTAATTTCAGTACGACCAAATTAGGTATGACTAAATCTCAATTTAATGGGAGAATTTTCCCGGTTTTATATACCGGTGATATATCTCGTAGTATTGCAGATTATCCTGTCGATGGCCTTGAAATAGAGTACCCAAAATTGCCGAGATACTACCTTCCGACGATATTCCAGCAGCGCTTATCCTCGACAATAACACTTCAGGACTGGTGACTAAGAAATTGGACTATATCCTTTGCAACTTTCAAACCAAAACTTCTTTCAGTTTCCCAGATGAAAGAACAATATCGATTGATTTTTCAGAAGGTAATTTTCGAACCTCAAACGGTGCTATTCATGTGGTCGTGCTCCAAAAGTAAATCCGTTATTCACTTCATCTTTTTTTCGGGACTTTGTCAGGGTATCTTTTCGGGGCAAAGATGCATTTTTCAAATATCCCAAATAGGTCTAAGCCGTGATTCAAGCGGACCTCCAATGCCGGGCCGTTTAACTTTTTTCGTAAGGCAACCACTCACCCAAGGAGAAAGCATGAACAGACTCTATTTCCCTCAGATCGCCATATGCCTTTGCACCTCGGCGTACTGCTTTTCGCAATCGGTCCAAATCTCGCCAATAAGAACCATTTCCGTATCGGGATCAGCTGATATTAAAATCAATCCAGATTTAATATATATAAATTTAGGTATTGAAACCAGAAGGCCAAACCTTGATACGGCGAAGTCAGATAATGACCAATCAGTATTGAAATTGTTGGCTTTTCTCCGTGATTATGGAATAGCATCAAAGGACATTCAAACAGGCATTTTGACTATAAACCCAGTATTCAGCAATTATGAAGAAAATAATATAAAATATTACAGTGTGGTTAAGACGTTTTCTATCACCATGCATTCAGCAGCCGCAATAGACAAGTTGATTTCTGGCTGCATAACGAATGGTGCGACTAACATTTATGGAATAGATTTTCGAACCTCTGAACTAAAAAGTACAGAGAGCAAGCGAGAGATCTCGCCATTAAGGCAACAAAGAGAAGGCAGAAAAACTCTCATCTGCCCTTGGTGTACAACTTGGTGCCGTTCACACCATTTCAGAAAACTCTTTTGGGGGTTCTTTTTACTGGTATCAGGCTATTCATTTAATCACCACCAGGTGGTTCACAAGTTGTTCGCTCGTATGGAAACGCAGGCCCGACACCAATACAACGGTTATGATCGGAGAAATCCCCGTCTCTGCTTCAGTAAATGTCACGTTTAAACTCAATTAACCAATGATTAATCAATTTTGTTAAGTCCGGGTAAGCCTGGGTGATCACTCACCCAGGCTTACCACAGATCGAGCATGCGCTGTTGACGCATCTGGCTCCCCGACTCTTCGCCGCTCAGTGTCTGGGTAGAACCCGGATCGTCATGGCTGCTCAGGTTTCAGTGGCCGTTGGGCCTTAGGCTGACTCAATTCGTTTCTAGGTGGTTCCATGTTGCTAAACTCAGGCTCCCACCATGGATTATCGGAGGCGGGCCGTGAATTTCACCATCAGAACGAACAAAGAAGACGATGGCCGTTGGTTGGCTGAAGGTTCCCAATTGCCCGGTGTCATGGCCTACGGTTCCACCGCTGAAGAGGCCATGTCCAAGGCGGAGGTTCTTGCGCTTCGCGTCATCGCCGACCGTCTTGAGCACGGCGAACCACGCCGTGAGCATTCAGATCACCGTTGATTCCGTTGCATGAGCCAGTGGCCCTCAATCAAGGCTTCGCGTCTCCTGGCGGTTTTGTTGAAATTGGGTTGGCAGGTCAAGCGGCAAACGGGTTCCCACAAAACCCTGACTCGCGCTGATTGGCCCGATTTTGTTTTCGCATTTCACGATGGCGAAGAGATTGGCCCAAAAATGCTGGCCCGCATTTCGAAACACACCGGCCTCACCCTTGGTGACCTGTAGCCATCGGGTAGGCCTGGATGATCGCCGACCCGGGGCCTCCGCAGATCCGGACCTGCGTGATGGGCGCATTTCGGCACAGCGCCTTGTCCTGCCCTGGAATCAGGCCGGTGTTCCCGTGAACATCAACGCGTCCGATGCGCGTCCGCCCAACCGCTCGTAGAATCCGGACACCGCGATGTCCCGCGGTCCACCCTCAGTCTCCAGGCCAACCGACATGCGCCCCACATCCTCCCTCCTCCTCCTCCCTGCCCTCCTCGCCACCCTCGCCTGCGCGTCCCCCGACCCGGACGCGGCGGCGCTGTCGCTGGCTTCCCGGGAGCCCAACAGCTTCCCCCGGGCCTGGCTGAAGGGGTCGGTGGTGGTGGAGCAGGAGGACGGGAAGCTGTTCGCGGATTGCGGGGAGGGGTCGCCGGGGGCGTCGCGGGAGGTTTGCCGGCGGTGGAAGCAGTTGAAGAGTCTTCGAATGCCCGGGGACGAGGTCTGGTACTGGGAGAGCCCGCGCAATGTGCGGGGCGACTTCGCTCTGGGCTACTGCCTGCGCCGCGGCGAGACCATCGTCTTCGTCGCCCCCGTCACCTCCGCCCGCGTGACCGCCATCGAGTAAAGCTCAGGCCGGGGCATCGCCCGCGGCCGGTTCCGCCCCGCCCTCCGGCTTGCCGTGCAGCAGCTCCACCACCGCCTGGTTCCGGCCGCTGGCGCATCTCCGTGGCGCTCGTGGGCGCGGGTGATGTAGCAGGCGTGGATCTCCACCCCAGCGCCGTCGGCACGATCTGGATGCCCGGCACCGCGGAAAGGCCTTCACCCGGTAGCGCGTGGTGGCCTGCTGCCACTCCCGCCTCCGCCCGGCGGGCATTGGCGTCCGTCTCCTCCTCCACCAGGCGCCGCACCCCGCCAGCACCGGATAGGGATCCTGCCCCGGCGGGATGAGGCAGCGTCGGCTCGTCCCACATCCACTGCCCCGTGGTCGTGAAATTGAAGTAGTGGCCGTCGATGGCGAAGCTGTTCACGAAAGCCGCCCGGCGCCGTGGGATGGCCCGCATCGTTCCAGCTCCGGTCTCCAGCAGCACCGTGCGCAGCAGACCGATCTCCACCACCTCCCCGCCCACGCCCCAGTCTCCCCAGTCGCCCACATGGATGCCATTGCGGCCGCAGGCAGGAACCACCCGAAGAAAGGCGACGATGAAATCCTTCCAGGGCCACCGTCAGGCCCGCCCCGGCGAGGCCAGGATGGTGGTCGCCTGCACCCCGAAGAGCAGGAAGCCGATGACCAGCAGGGCCAGCACCTGCACCGCCACCTTGAGGACGGTGCGCACCGCCGGGCCCGGCGCAGGTCCTCGTCATCGTCCTGGGGCCGGTGCTCCAGCGCGAAACCCGCCAGGAAGACGCCCCCCAGCACCAGCAGGATCCAGAAAGCCTTGCCCAGCACCCCGTGCAGGGCCAGCCGGGCCTGGGCCTCCACCCGATCGCCCCAGGCCCCGTAGACCTGGGCCTGGTCCCGGGCGTCCTGGGCCCGCTTCGTGAAGCCCGTGAGGACCCGCTGCCGGCGCACCTTCCGCTTCAGGTCGTCCATCTGTTTTGCGCCGCAGATTTCGGCGCAGCGTCGGCCTTCGGTGCGGCCTCGGCCCCGCCTGCGCCGCCGCCTCCCGCGCCGCTTCCCGCTCCGCCAGCCGCTTCAGGAAGGCCGCGCGCTCCTCCAGCAACCACGGCCCCCGGGCCTGGGCCGCGCGTTCCGCCTCCGCCAATTTCAACGCCTTGCGGTGCAGCAGGCTCCAGCTCCGGTAGCGCGCCACCAGGCTGCCCGCCTGCACCTGGAAGGGCAGCGCCAGGGGCGTCTCGTGCTCGGCCTGCACCTGCTCCGCCGCCTTGTGGGCCTCGATGAGGCGCTGGATGCTGCAGCCTGGGGATCCAGCCCCGCCTTCTCCAGGTCCGCCTCCGCGTCCTCCAGTTCGTCCTTAGCCAGGTCCACCTGGGCCTTCTGCACGGTGATGCGGTCCTCAAGGTCCGCCCGCGCCGCCTCCCGCGCCTTCATGAGCTCCGCCTCCAGGGCCGCCAGGGCCGCCTGCTCGGTGCGCAGGGAGGCCTCCGCCTGGGCCTTGGCGGTGAAGGCCCTGGGTCTCCGGCGTGGGCGTAGGGGCCGGTCCACCGCCCGGCACAGCACGTCCGCGAAGGCGATGTCCACCTCGTGGTTCGCCAGCTGCACCGCCTGGAGGGCGAAGGCCTGCTCCTCCGCCGCCATGGGCAGGGCCGCCAGGGCCTTGGCGGTCTGGATGGGCGTCTCGTCCACCAGCAGCGGCCGCCGCCGGCCTTTGCCCGGGGCCTGGGCCTTCCGGGATCCACCTGCGCCGGCGCCGCCGCCAGCTGCTCCAGGTCCGCAGCCAGCCCGCCGCCGTCGCCCCGCCGGGAGCAGGAGGAGGCCGGCACTGATCCAGCAGGAGGGCTTCATCGCCTTCAGAGGACCATGAAGGCGCGGCGGGGGACAAGGCGGCGAGGTTCAGGCGCCAAGGCGCCGGGCTTCTCAGCCCTGCTCGAAGTCCGGGAAGTTAGTTGCGGATGCAGTTCGGGCAGATGCCGTGGGTGAAGTTCGCCTCAGATGCTCCGGAGATGTAGTTCTCCAGAGGCGTCCAGGCCCCGCCGTCATCCCCGGATCATCTTGCAGTTCGCGCAGATGGGCAGCAGGCCCGAGAGCTGGTGCACATGCGCCGGGGCGGTGGAGAGCTCCTCGTTCCGGGTGCGGGCTCCTCGGTCTGGGCTTTGACCTGGGCCGCCAGGGCGGCCCGGCTCTGAGCCAGGGCGGCCACCCGCAGGCGGACCAGCCCCAGCAGCAGGCCCAGCCCGCCAGCGCCTCCAGGGCGAGGCACCACCAGCTCTTCCACCACGGGGACCGGATGACGAAGTCCAGCCCCGCCGCCGGGCCGGACTCGCCGGTCCCCTGGGCCGCGCGGACCTCCGAAGCGGTAGTTCCCGCTGGGCAGCGCCGGGTAGCGCGGCGCCCGGTGTTCGAGGGTCCCGCCACATGTCCTCAAAGCCCACGAGCCGCACCTGGAAGCGGAGATCCCGCTCGTTCAGGTAGGCGGGCGCCGCGATCTTCAGCGCCACCGTGTTGTCCCGGTAGAGCACCGCGTCCAGAACAGCGAAGGGTGGATCCAGCGGGTGGCTCCCGAACTGGAGCCTGCATCACCTGCGCCCGGGGCGGCGGCGGGGGCGCGTCGGAAGGACTGGTGTCCACCCGCACCGGGCCTCCCGGAGGTGCCCAACCCAGACCAGCCCTCTCCAGGAAGAGCGCGTGGATGGAGCAGTCCTCGTCGATCATCCCTTCGTTGCGCCCGAGTGCAGGCCCGAGTCCAGCTGGTCCAGGCCCTGGTCCGTGCTCACCCAGACCTTGCGTGGCGGTCCCACCTGCACGGCGTAGTTGAGATCGAGCGGAGGCCCGTGCGGACGCTCCGCTGCTCCAGCACCGTGAGCCGGTCCCGTCAGGCGCACCCGGGTGAGGCCCTGGGGCTCCTGGTAGTGGAGCCAGGCGGTGCCATCCGGCAGGAAGGCCATGCCCCGCACCGTGTGGGGCCGCAGGCCGATCCTTGTCCGTGAAGAGCCGCCACTGGCCCGGGGCCACACGGACCAGCAGCCCGGCGGTGGTGCCGACCAGACCGGCCCCGGGCGTCCTCCCGGATCTGGAAGCCCCCCAGGCCCTTGGCCTGGATGAGTCCAGACCACCTCCGGCACCAGCTGCCAGGCCTTGGGATCCCACCGCAGCGGCCCCGGCGGGGCTGCGCCAGCAAGACCTGGCCGGGGAAGGTCCTCCATCACGCTATTGAGGATCAGGCCCAGGTCCGCGGGGCGGCTGCTCGGCGGGTCTGCCCGGGACAGGTACGGGAGCAAGCCGATGGTGCGACCATCCACAGGATGCCCCGGCCATCTTCCGCCAGGGCCTTGATGCGCCGAGGATCCGCGGACCTTCCCCTTCGAGGCGGGCGGCCCCGTCGTCGGTGCCCACCAGCAGGGCGCCGGACCGGGCCCGGCCGATGGCCCACCATCTCGCCGGACGCGCCCATGGTGAGGTGTAGTTCCAGACCGGCCGCCGCCCTGGAGGGCGCGCCACCGTGGGCCCCAGAACCCAGAGGGTGCCGTCCCGGTCCCGGAAGAGGGCGCGCACCCAACGGAAGCAGCCCTGCTCCGGTCAGGCCCTCGGCAAGGTCCCCGGCCAGGTGCAGGGCCCCGATTACCAGATGGGCAACCAGAGGGAGCCGTCTCGCCGTCCACGAAGGGCGTGCTGTTGGGGAAAGCTCCCCGGGCAGCAACTTCGACCGGTCCAGCCCGCAGGCGCCACCGGGCTCCTTCATCACCAGGGTCCGGCCCGCGCCGGCCCACAGCCGCCCCTGGCCATCCTCGGCCACCGGGGTCAGCATCCGCGGCAACAGGCCGTCAGCGGCGCCCCAGGTCCGCGCGGTGCCATCGGGTTGGTAGGCCCGGATCCCGCCGGCCACCGCCAGGAATTACGCTGGCGCCGCTCGCCCGATCCCGCCGCCAGGGCGCCAGGTGGCCTCCTCCGGCCCCCAGGGCTTCGATCAGGCCACTCCGCTGCCGGTAGAGGCCGCCGTCACCAGAGAGCGGCCCCTGCCCGTCACCGGACCATCCTGGCTCGCCGGCGCCTGCAGGAGAGTGGCCACCGAGCCGGGCCGGCTCGAAGCGCCGGCATCCCGGAATCGCCGCAGGCCCCGCTGGGTGCCCGGCGGAAACCCGTCCTGGGGATCCGGCGGCAGGGCGCCGAGCGCCGCCCAGGCAGCCCCTGCCGTCGTCCAGCGGCGGCACTGGCCACCAGTTGCCAGCGCACCAGCCCGCCCTCGGTCCCGAACCAGATGAAGCCCGCCTTGTCCTGGGTGATGGCGATGGGCCGCCGGGGGCAGGCCGTCATCGGACCAGCACCACGAAGGGAC
>JADJVL010000033.1 GCA_016710635.1 Holophagaceae bacterium
CCCTGCTGGAAGAGGCCGCCCAGGCCACCGGCGCCAGCCAGAAGTGGGGCGCCGCCCTGTTGACCTGGGCCTGCTACGCCCTGGGCACCGGCAGCCTCCTCAGCCACGCCTACGCCTGGTTCGCCTCCGCCGTCCTGCCCATGCGGAGATGTCGGCCTCATCACTCCTGGCGGCCTACGGCGCCTGGGTGGTCTTCGCCGGCCCGCAGCGTGGGGTTCCTGGGCAAGCCCAGCGCGGGGCGACCACCACAGCCACGCCGCGGATCCTGGCCACGCCGCGGACCACAGCCACGCCACGGACCACGGCCACCACTAGCGCAGGCCTTTCCCGTTCCGTCAAAGGCAGCTCACTGCATACACAACCTCTTCCGATAAGTTGGCCTGACCCGGTTTGAATTTGAGGCCTCGCGTAACCGCCCCGTCGATCTGGAAAACGCCGCCGCAGAAGGCAAGTGCGACGCCTGGATCGCGGGCATCGACGCCCGCATCCGCGACCCGGTGGACCGCAACGAGCTCTGCATCAGGCGGCGCCTGTCCTTCTACTGCATCCCCGACGCGCCGCGCAACATCCACGACGAAGTCCTGCTCCTCAACTTCGACCCTCGCAACGCCACCCTGGAGGCCGAGTACTACAGCGAACTCATCCTCAGGAAGTGGACGCCGGTGAAGCCGCTCCTGTGCTTCTGGCAGATGTTCGACAACTCGCCCCTCAACGCCAACGTCTGGCTGGGCCTGAAGTTCCGCGCCATGCTTGCGCCCCACATCCCCTGCAAACGGTGCGGCAAGAACGTGAAGTTCTTCACCGGCGTCGCGTTCAGCTTCGGCTACAACGTCAGCATCGACGACGACACCATCGTCCACCGCTTCGTCCTGCTGGACGACCGGGCACCATCACCATCGGCGAGGGCGCCAGCATCAGCGAAACTACGCCAATGTCTACAGCCACTGGCACGAGCTCGTGGATCCCCGGAACGTGCACCTCGGCGACACGGTCATCGGCGACTTCGCCCGGGTGGCCTACCACGCCACGGTGTAGGCGGCGGCACCAAGGTGGGCGAAGTGGAGCATGGTGGGCACCACTTCGGCCTCTTCACCAAGGACCTCGACGACTACAACGTGGCCATCGGCATGCCCGCCCACGCCAAGCGCCTCAAGCCCGACGCCCCGGACGCGGTGGCCGCGCGGCATCCGGAGCTGAAGCGTTAGGACCCTTTCCGACCCCAAGGTCCTGATCATTTCGAAGGAGCGGGGGAATCCTTCTGATGGACCCGGCTCCGGCCTTCCGGCGGCCTCGCCGGGCTAGTGCTGCCCTGCTGGCGCTTAGGCGCTGGCTCAGAACCTGCATGGATCCGGTTGGAGTCCCCGCAGGAAAACATGAGGCCCTGGGTGCCCAGCTGGCCGCGCCCCGTGAAGCGCCTGCATCCACGGCCCTGCGGCCGGTGGATGAGTTTTCGCAAATTCCTGGATTTAGTTCGTCTTTTCGCTCATTGCCGGCCGGCCACCCCGGCCGCCCACATCCTCGAATGACCTTTCCGGACTCGGAGGCCCCAGCCGCCGCCGGCACCCTGCGAACCCATCCACCAGCTCCAGCCCGCCTGGCCCGGCGACGGGAGGGGACGCCCCCCGTCCACCACACCCAGTCCTCCACCCCAGACCTCCGTCCGGCCTCCGCCCAGCCTTTCGTCCCGCCGGCGCTTGGCGACCGCCCCGCCCTGGTGGTCTCCCTGGCCCACTGGCCCTGCGGGCGAGCCGCGGCCGCCCAGGACGGGCCAGGCCCCGGAAGACCCGCCCTTCGTCCCACAGGTGATGTGGACCCGGGACCAATCCTGGGTACGCTGGAGATTGTTTTCAATGGACGACCATGCGCCTCCGACCTGACCCTCGCCTACCTGACCCCTGCCCTCCTGGCCCCCGCCCTCCTGGCCCAGGCCCCCGCCGCGCCACCGGCGTCCGCGCGGCTGGCGGAGGATCTCAAGGCCGTGAAGGCCCTCAAGGCCCAGAACCCCGCGGAGGCCTTCGCCCGCGCCAAGGCCCTGCTGCCCGCCGCAAGGCCGGCCTTCGACCGCACCAGCCTGCAGACCACCTTCGCCGGCATCCGGGAATGGAATGTCCACCTCGACGCCTACCAGCTCGCCTATGACCCAGCGGCGTGGCCTGCGGCTCGCTTCGAGGAGGCGCGGGAGGGGGCCGGCAAGGGGCGGGAAGTGGCCCAGGCGCTGGAGGAGGAGGCCGCGGGGGGCTTCGCCGCCTACAAGGCCATGTGGGACAAGGCCGGGGAGGAATCCCTCGAGGCCCTCGCCAGACTGAAGGCCCTGGAAGCCAAGGTCGCCGCGGACAAGCAAGCCGTGTTCGCGCCCGCCGCCTACCAAGCCCGATCCCAAGCAGTCCTTCGACGAGGCGAATTTCGAGCTGATGCGCCGGGCCGAGGCCGAGCAGAAGAAGGCCCAGGACGTGCAGCGCCTGGCCTTCCTGAAGTCCAACGAGACCACCTTCCAGGGAGAACGTGGAAAGGCGCCCGAGAAGGCGATGGCGCCCCTCGAACGCCACGAAGGACCTCCGGGGCCGTACCGCCGCCTTCACGACGCCGCCGTGGCCCAGTGGGACAAGTACCTCAAGGAGGTCCGAGGACATCGCCGGGAAGTACAAGGGCAACAAGGCCCTCTGCGCCGCCGGACTCCTGCCGAGACGTCGCCCCAAGCCCGACAACACGGGCGCCGCCCTGGTGGCGCTGCACCAGGCAGTGGTGCTGGATCCGAAGAATCCGGCCATCTCCAAGCACATCGCCCAGCTCAGGGGAAGGCCTCCCGCGGCGCCGGCGCCGACCCGGAAGACCCGGAAAGACTGAACCCTACCTAGCGGGCCAGCTCCTCCAGGTAGTCCACTAGGGCGCACGGCGTCGTCGAAGCCCCGCAATTTGGGGTTCGAGCTTTCGGTGAGCAGGTACTCGTCCGGCGCGTGGGCGCCGCTGCCGTATTGACGGGCCGAAGTGCCCGCTGGGCAGGTTCAGGGCGCGCCGGTGAAGACCCAGCCCGGGTAGGAGCCCGCGTTGCGGGGCCAGAGGGGCACTCCATGCCGTACTGCTTGGTAGGTGGCGATCTGCTTCTGGATGAGGGCGCGTCAGGGGCGGTCTGGGTGGGGTCGTAGCCGCCGCTGGGCACCACGGCGGTGTCGCCGAAGCCGCGCTTGGCGAGGTGGGACTTAGGCGGCGGCGGCGCCGTCAAGGTCATGCCGGGCGCGAGGCGCAGGTCCAGCTTAACCACGGCGCGGTGGGGCAGGACGGTCTTACCGCCGGGCAGGTGATCCCCGCCACCAGGCCTTCGATGTTCACCGTGGGCCTCGAGACGAGTTCACCGGGGACTGCCGCCAGGTGGCGTCGTGGGCCCAGGACTTAACGCCGAGCTGCTTCTTAGCGTCCGGCCTCGCTCTGGCGCCGGGCGGCCTCGTCGATCATCCGTGACTGTCGGCGGAGAGGGGCCGGGCGGCGTCGGCGAAGCCGTCGATGGCGGGGTCGCCGTCGGCAGTGACGAGGCAGCGAGGGCCTGCACGAGGTGGAAGCTGGGGCTGTCAGAAGGCGGGCCCGGATTACGGCGGAGTGGACGTCCCTTGGCGGGACCCGGCCCCAGGTGGCGCCGTCGGCGATGAGTTCGAGCTCGACGATGCCTTTGGCGCCGAGGACACGGTGACTTCGCCATCGGAGCCCTGGCCGGCGCCGGGCATGAAGACGCCCATGGTCTTCGCCAGGGCGGCCTGGATGTCGGGCGGCGCACGACCTGGGCGAAGTGGGGGGAGCTGATCCTCTTCGCCTTCGGCGACGAGGACGAGGTTGACGGGCAGCTTGCGGCCGGCGCCGCGGTAGGCGTGGAGGGCGGCGAGGAAGGCGGCCTCGGGCCCTTTCTGGTTCACGGCGCCGCGGCCCATGGCGACTTTGCCGAAGCCGGGCTTGTCCACGATCCGTGCCTCCAACGGGGCGAGGACCACTCGCGGGATCGAACTGCTTCGTCGTACATGAAGTAGAGCCCGACAGTCTTCGCCGCGCCGGCGTCCAGAATTAGCGAAGACGCCGGGCTTGCCGTCCGTGGCGACCCGCTCCACGCGCTGGAACCCGGCCTCCTTCAGCAGCGCCATCATCCGCTCCGCCCCGGCTTCGGAATTAGCCCCTCCGCCGCGATGCTCAGGCAGCGCAATCCAGTCCTGCAGCGCTTCACCGACTCCGCATGCCGAGCCCGGATCTGGTCGCAGACCGGCTGCAGGGTGGCGTCCTTCGGGGTTTGCGCCACGAGGGACAAGGTGACGAGCGCGGGGACCATCACGAAGGCGGGAAGGCGCATGGGGGACTCAGTTGGGGAAGGAGGGGTTATCTTGCCGCTCAGGGTAGGTGGACGGCCAGCGGGGAGGGCGGTTGGCGAGGCAATTCAGGCCGGACAGGCAGCGTGGAGGGCGAATAGCATGGTGGGCGATGAAAGCCCGGATTCGAGACACAGCCCTTTTCTCAGGCCACTGCGAGTCGCGGGTTCCTCTCGTCACTACCCGTCCTTGGCTTCGAGCGGTGCAGATCTTTCTGAACGGGCGTTCATCCGCCGAATTCTCGGTTGGGTTTCTTCCTGGCCTCGATAGTAAAGCAAAGTATTTTAACTTTGATTCATCTTTCAGTCTCGATTCGGCGGCCTCTAAATTGTCGCGTACTGGTCGCATATTAAGGAGTGAGACGTGGCTATGAAGAATTTCTTTGTTGGTCTTAATTTCTGCATTTTGGCTCTTGGATGTCACAGAAGTCCGATGCCACCTAATTTCGGTACGACCAAATTAGGTATGACTAAATCTCAATTTAATGGGAGAATTTTCCCGGTTTTATATACCGGTGATATATCTCGTAGTATTGCAGATTATCCTGTCGATGGCCTTGAAATAGAGTACCCAAAATTGCCGAGATACTACCTTCCGACGATATTCCAGCAGCGCTTATCCTCGACAATAACACTTCAGGACTGGTGACTAAGAAATTGGACTATATCCTTTTGCAACTTTCAAAAAACCCAAAACTTCTTTCAGTTTCCCAGATGAAAGAACAATATCCGATTGATTTTTCAGAAGGTAATTTTCGAACCTCAAACGGTGCTATTCATGTGGTCGTGCTCCAAAAAAGTAAATCCGTTATTCACTTCATCTTTTTTCGGGACTTTGTCAGGGTATCTTTTCGAGGCAAAGATGCATTTTTCAAATATCCCAAATAGGTCTAAGCCGTGATTCAAGCGGGACTTCAATGCCGGGCCGTTTAACTTTTTCGTAAGGCAACCACTCACCCAAGGAGAAAGCATGAACAGACTCTATTTCCCTCAGATCGCCATATGCCTTTGCACTCGGCGTACTGCTTTTCGCAATCGGTCCAAATCTCGCCAAAAAGAACCATTTTCCGTATCGGGATCAGCTGATATTAAAATCAATCCAGATTTAATATATATAAATTTAGGTATTGAAACCAGAAGGCCAAACCTTGATACGGCGAAGTCAGATAATGACCAATCAGTGATTGAAATTGTTGGCTTTTTCTCCGTGATTATGGAATAGCATCAAAGGACATTCAAACAGGCATTTTGACTATAAACCCAGTATTCAGCAATTATGAAGAAAATAATATAAAAATATTACAGTGTGGTTAAGACGTTTCTATCACCCATGCATTCAGCAGCCGCAATAGACAAGTTGATTTCGGCTGCATAACGAATGGTGCGACTAACATTTATGGAATAGATTTTCGAACCTCTGAATCTAAAAAATACAGAGAGCAAGCGAGAGATCTCGCCATTAAGGCACAAAAGAGAAGGCAGAAAAACTCATCTGCCCTTGGTGTGCAACTTCGGGTGCCGTTCACACCATTTCAGAAAACTCTTTTTTGGGGTTCTTTTACTGGTATCCAGGCTATTCATTTAATCGCAGCACAGGTGGTTCACAAGTTGTTCGCTCGTATGGAAACTGAGCCCGACACCAATACAACGGTTATGATCGGAGAAATCCCCGTCTCTGCTTCCAGTAAATGTCACGTTTAAACTCAATTAACCAATGATTAATCGATTTTGGTTAAGTCGGGTAAGCCTGGTGATCACTCACCCAGGCTTACCACAGATCCGGGCATGCGCTGTTGACGCATCTGGCTCCCCGACTCTTCGCCGCTCAGTGTCTGGGTAGAACTTGGATCGTCATGGCTGCTCAGAGTTTCAGTGGCCGTTGGGCCCTTGGCTGACTCAATTCGTTTCTTAGGTGGATCACTGTTGCTAAACTCAGGCTCCCACCATGGATTATCCGAGGCGGGCCGTGAATTTCACCATCCAGAACGAACAAGAAGACGATGGCCGTTGGTTGGCTGAGGTTCCCGAATTGCCCGGTGTCATGGCCTGGTTTCCACCGCTGAAGAGGCCATGTCCAAGGCGGAGGTTCTTACTTCGCGTCATCGCCGACAAATCTTGAGCACGGCGAAAGCCGCGCCGTGAGCATTCAGATCACCGTTGATTCCGTTCGCCATGAGCCAGTGGCCTCAATCAAGGCTTCGCGTCTCCTCGCCGTTTGTTGAAATTGGGTTGGCAGGTCAAGTGGCAAACGGGTTCCCACAAAACCCTGACTCGCGCTGATTGGCCCGATTTTGTTTTCGCATTTCACGATGGCGAAGAGATTGGCCTAAAAATGCTGGTCCGCATTTCGAAACGCGACCGGCCTCACCCTTGGTGACCTGTAGCCATCAGGTAGGCCTGGATGATCGGGGCCTCCGCGGATCCGGACCTGCGTGATGGGCGCATTTCGGCACAGCGCCTTGTCCTGCCCCGGGAATCCAGGCCGGTGTTCCCGTGAACATCAACGCGTCCGATGCGCGTCCGCCCAACCGCTCGTAGAATCGGACACCGCGATGTCCCGCGGTCCCCTCAGTCTCCAGGCCAACCGACATACGCCCATCCTCCTCCTCCTCCTCCTCCCTGCCCTCTCGCCACCCTCGCCTGCGCGTCCCCGACCCGGACGCGGCGGCGCTGTCCTAGCTTCCCGGGGAGCCCAACAGCTTCCCCGGGCCTGGCTGAAGGGCCGGTGGTGGTGGAGCAGGAGGACGGGAAGCTGTTCGCGGATTGCGGGAGGGGTCGCCGGGGCGTCGCGGGAGGTTTGCCGGCGGTGGAAGCAGTTGAGAGTCTTCGAATGCCCGGGGACGAGGTCTGTACTGGGAGAGCCCGCGCAATGTGCGGGGCGATTCCTTTCCTGGGCTACTGCCTGCGCCGCGGCGAGACCATCGTCTTCGTCGCCCCGGCACCTCCGCCCCGCGTGACCGCCATCGAGTAAAGCTCAGGCCGGGGCATCGCCCGCGGCCGGTTCCGCCCCGCCCTCCGGCTTGCCGTGCAGCAGCTCCACCACCGCCTGGTTCAGCCGCTGGCGCGTCTCGTGGCGCTCGTGGGCGCGGGTGATGTAGCGGGCGTGGATCTCCACCCCCAGCGCCGTCGGCACGATCTGGATGCCCGGCACCGCGGAAAAGGCCTTCACCCGGTAGCGCGTGGTGGCCTGCTGCCACTCCGCCTCCGCCCGGCGGGCATTGGCGTCCGTCTCCTCCTCCACCAGGCGCCGCACCCCGCCAGCACCGGATAGGATCCTGCCCCGGCGGGAAGAGCAGCGTCAGCTCGTCCACATCCACTGCCCCGTGGTCTTGAGAAATTGAAGTAGTGGCCGTCGATGGCGAAGCTGTTCACGAAGGCCACCCGGCGCCCTCGTGGATGGCCCGCATCAGTTCCAGCTCCCGGTCTCCAGCAGCACCGTGCGCAGCAGACCGATCTCCACCACCTCCCCGCCCACGCCCTTGATCTCCACCCAGTCGCCCACATGGATGCCATTGCGGCCCACGAGCAGGAACCACGCGAAGAAGGCGACGATGAAATCTCTTCAGGGCCACCGTCAGGCCCGCCCCGGCGAGGCCCAGGATGGTGGTCGCCTGCCCGGCGCCCCGAAGAGCAAGGAGCCGATGACCAGCAGGGCCAGCACCTGCACCGCCACCTTGGAGACGGTGCGCACCGCCCGGGCCCGGCGCAGGTCCTCGTCATCGTCCTGGGGCCGGTGCTCCAGCGCGAAACCCGCCAGGAAGACGCCCCAGCACCAGCAGGATCCAGAAGGCCTTGCCCAGCAGCCCGTGCAGGGCCAGCCGGGGCCTGGGCCCTCCACCAGATCGCCCCAGGCCCGTAGACCTGGGCCTGGTCCCGGGCGTCCTGGGCCCGCTTCCGTGAAGCCCGTGAGGACCCGCCGCCGGCGCACCTTCCGCTTCAGGTCGTCCCATCTGTTTTCGCGCCGCGGATTTCGGCGCAGCGTCAGCCTTCGGTGCGGCCTCGGCCCCCGCCTGCGCCGCCGCCTCCCGCCGCGCCGCTTCCCGCTCCGCCAGCCGCTTCAGGAAGGCCGCGCGCTCCTCCAGCAGCCACGGCCCCCGGGCCTGGGCCGCGCGTTCCGCCTCCGCCAATTTCAACACCTTGCGGTGCAGCAGGCTCCAGCTCCGGTAGCGCGCCACCAGGCTGCCCGCCTGCACCTGGAAGGGCAGCGCCAGGGGCGTCTCGTGCTCGGCCTGCACCTGCTCCGCCGCCTTGTGGGCCTCGATGAGGCGCTGGATGCTGGCCTGGGGATCCAGGCCCGCCTTCTCCAGATCCGCCTCCGCGTCCTCCAGTTCGTCCTTGGCCGGAGTCCACCTGGGCCTTCTGCACGGTGATGCGGTCCTCAAGGTCCGCCGCGCCGCCTCCCGCGCCTTCGCGAGCTCCGCCTCCAGGGCCGCCAGGGCCGCCTGCTCGGTGGGCAGGGAGGCCTCCGCCTGGGCCTTGGCGGTGAAGAGGCCCTGGGTCTCCGGCGTGGGCGTAGGGGGCGGTCCACCGCCCCGGCGCAGCACGTCCGCGAAGGCGATGTCCACCTCGTGGTTCGCCAGCTGCACCGCCTGGAGGGCGAAGGCCTGTCCTCCGCCGCCATGGGCAGGGCCGCCGGGGCCTTCGGCGGTCTGGATGGGCGTCTCGTCCACCAGCAGCGGCCGCCGCCGGCCTTTGCCCGGGGCCTGGGCCTTCCCAGGATCCACCTGCGCCAGCGCCGCCGCCGGCTGCTTTCCAGGTCCGCAGCGCCAGCCCGCCGCCGTCGCCCCCCGCCAGGAGCAGGAGGAGGCCGGCGCTGATCCAGCGGGAGGGCTTCATCGCCTTCAGGACCATGAAGGCGCGGCGGGGACAAGGCGGCGAGGGTTCAGGCGCCAAAGCGCCGGGCTTCTCAGCCCTGCTCGAAGTCCGGGGAAGTTGTTGGCGGATGCAGTTCGGGCAGATGCCGTGGGTGAAGTTCGCCCTCGGAATGCTCGGAGATGTAGTTCTCAGGAGGCGTCCAGGCCCCGCCGTCATCCCGGATCATCTTGCAGTTCGCGCAGATGGGCAGCAGGCCCAGAGAGCTGGTGCACATGCGCCAGGGCGGTGGAGAGCTCCTCGTTCCGGGTGCGGAGCTCCTCGGTCTGGGCTGACCTGGGCCGCCAGGGCGGCCCGGCTCTGGGCCAGGGCGGCCACCCGCAGGCGGACCAGCCCCAGCAGCAGGCCCAGCCCCGCCAGGCCTTCCAGGGCGAGGCACCACCAGCTCTTCCACCACGGGGACCGGATGACGGGAGTCCAGCCCGCCGCCGGGCCGAACTCGCCGGTGCCCTGGGCGGCGCGGACCTCGAAGCGGTAGTTCCCGCTGGGCAGCGCCGGGTGGCTGAAAGCGGTGTTCGAGGTCCCGCCACATGTCCTCAAAGCCCCACGAGCCGCACCTGGAAGCGGAGATCCCGCTCGTTCAGGTAGGCGGGCGCCGCGATCTTCAGCGCCACCGTGTTGTCCCGGTAGGGCACCGCGTCCAGAACGGCGAAGGGTGGATCCAGCGGGTGGCTCCCGAACTGGGCTAATACCTGCGCCCGGGGCGGCGGCGAGGGCGCGTCGGAAGGACTGGTGTCCACCCGCACCAGGCCTCCCGGAAGTGCCCACCCAGACCCGGCCCTCCTCCAGGAGGAGCGCGTGGATGGAGCAGTCCTCGTCGATCATCCCTTCGTTGCGCCAGGAGTGCAGGCCCGAGTCCAGCTGGTCCAGGCCCTGGTCCGTGCTCACCCAGACCTTGCCGTGGCGGTTACCGCCTGCACCGCGTGGTTGAGATCCGAGCGGAGGCCCGTGCGGACGCTCCGCTGCTCCAGCACCGTGCGCCGGTCCCCGTCCAGGCGCACCCGGGTGAGGGCCCTGGGGCTCCTGGTAGTGGAGCCGAGCGGTGCCATCCGGCAGGAAGGCCATGCCCCGCACCGGTGGGGCCGCAGGCCGATCCATGTCCGTGAAGAGCCGCCACGGGCCCGGGGCCACACGGACCAACAGGCCGGCGGTGGTGCCGACCAGAGCCGGCCCCAGGCGTCACTCCCGGATCTGGAAGGCCCCCAGGCCCTTGGCCTGGATGAAGTCGGACCCCCCTGCCAGCACCAGCTGCGAGGCCTTGGGATCCCACCGCAGCAGCCCCGACGTGTGCCCCAGCCAGAGCTGGCCCGCGGAATCCTCCATGACGCTGTTGAAGGGGATCAGGCCCAGGTCCCCAGGGGCGGCTGCTCGGCCCGGGTCTGCCCGGGACGGAGCCACAGGGCAGGCCGATGGTGCCGACCATCCGCAGGATGCTGGCCATCTTCCGCCAGGGGCGCATGATGCGCCAGCCCTCGGCGGTACCGAGGATCCGCACCAGGCGCCCTTCGAGGCGGGCGGCCCCGTCGTCAGTGCCCACCAGCGGGAGCGCCGGACCGGGCCAGCCGATGGCCCCACCATCTCGCCGGACGCGCCCTTGGTGAGGGTGTAGTTCCAGACCCGGCCGCCGCCCTGGAAGCGCCCGCCACCGTGAGCCCCAGAACCCAGAGGTGCCGTCCCGGTCCCGGAAGAGGGCGCGCACCCAGCGGGAAAAGACAGCCCGTACTCCCGGTCAGGCCCTCGGCAAGGTCCCCGGCCAGATTGCAGGGCCCCGTTCTGGAGTGGGCGGCAGAGGGCCAGCCGTCGCCGTCCACGAAGGGCGTGCTGTTGGGGAAAGGCTCCCGGGCAGCAGCTTCGACCGGTCAGGAAGCGGGCGCCACCGGAGCTCCCTTCATCACCGGGGTCCGGCCCGCGCCGGTGCCCCCATGCCCCTGGCCATCCTCGACCACCGGGGTCGGCATCCCCGGCAACGAGCCGTCGGCGGCGCCCCAGGTCCGCGCGGTGCCATCGGGCTGGTAAAGGCCCGGATTCCCACCGGCCACCGCCAGGTACATGGCGCCGCTCGCCCGTCCCGCCGCCAGGGCACCAGTGGCCTCCTCGGCCCCGGGAGGAGCTTCAAATCAGGCCCTCCGCTGCCGGTAGAGCCCCGCCGTCACCAGCCAGAGCGGCCCTGCCCGTCGCGGACCATCTGGCTCGCCGGCGCCTGGGAGAGCTGGCCTGGGGCCGGAGCCGGCTCGAAGCGCCCCATCCCGGAATCGCACCAGGCCCCGCTGGGCCTTGCCCAGCCAGAGCCCGTCCTGGGGATCCGGCAGGGGCGCCGACATACGCGGAAGGCAACCCCTGCTCGTCGTCCAGCGGCGGCACTGGCCGCGGTTGCCAGCGCACCAGCCCGCCCTCGGTCCCGAACCAGATGAAGCCCGCCTTGTCCTGGGTGATGGCGATGGGCCCGCCGAAGGCAGGCCGTCATCGGGACCCAAGCACCACGAAGGGACGCGCTGGCCCTGACAGGGGAGCGCCGGCGCCGCAGAATGCCGCCACCATCGCCCCCCGCCGGCCACAGGAACCCCAGCGCCCACAGCACGGCCTTCCTGGTCCCTGGCGCTCCCTGTCCTGGATGGATGACCAGGAGTATCGGCGCAGATGGCCCGAAGGTGAACCGGGAATGAAGACCCGGCGGACTCGGGCGGCCGGTGTCTAGAATCCCTGGGCCTTCAGCCGCGGTTCCATGGCCCCTTCCAGCCGCCGGGGGCTTGCCGCCGCATTCGCAGTGCCCCGCCCCTGCGGCGACGGTCAGGTCGGATGCGGGCGCGGTCCGTCACCGTCCGCGCCGGCATCGAGCCTTTACCAGCCAGATGGTCCGGCGGCAGGAAGCCCAGCAGGTTCGCCGCGGCCCACAGGGCTCAGGGCGGCGAAGAACAGACGGACCAGGAGGCGCATGCTGGACCTCCCGCAACAACGGTGATCCGGGTTAGATTCCGGGTCGACGCCCTCCGCGGCCATGAGTGCAGAAGCCCCCGCCGTGTGGCCTGCGTCACGGAGAAGCCAACGCCGGAGCGCAGCGCTGCGGGGGCAAAGCCCGGATCCGGCTACAGCCTCGCCGGGAATCCCGGGTGTGGCGATTCTCGGCATCCAGGCGCGAACCATCCTGCGCGAAGATTCGATTGGAGCGCAGGCCTGCTGCTCTCATGGACACATCGCATCTGATATGGGAAGTTTCCGATTCATATACTCC
>JADJVL010000034.1 GCA_016710635.1 Holophagaceae bacterium
GGATGTCCATGGTCCCGTTCAGCACCGGCAGCAGGACCGGTGCCTTCACATGCCAGGGATCGTCGGCGTTGAACATCCGCGCCGAGTGGTAGAGGCAGAAGCCAGGATGCAGGCCACCCGCAGCCAGTCCAGGTCGGGGCGGCGGTTCGATTGCGATGGGCTGGTCGTCTCGGGGTCGGACATGGGGAACTCCTGGATGTCCCAGGATTCCCCCTCCACTGGTTCCAGTCCCGCCCAGGCGGCACGAGCCGGACGGGAAGGGCGCGAGCCGGACGGAGCCGGCGCAGAGGCCCGGCCGATCCGCGCCACCGACCCCCTAGAGCTGTTCGCGCTTGGATTCCAAACTCTTCGGCTTGAACGCCTTCAACTCCTCCACTACCTCCGCCAGCATGGCGCGCTTGATGGCGTAGGGGAGGAAGGCGCTCTTGAAGCCCATGATGATGATCTCCTTGATCTCGTCGAGGCTGAAGCCGAGCTCCTCGTGGATGGTGAGGTACTCCTTCGACACGCTCGTGTTGGTCATGAGGCGGTTGTCGGTGTTGACCGTCACCCGCAGGCCCAGGTCGTAGAAGAGGCGGATGGGGTGGTCGCCGATGCGCTTCACCGCCTTGGTCTGGACGTTGGACAGCGGCGGCACCTCGATGGGGATGCGGTGGTCGTTGACGTAGTTCAGCAGGTCCCCGTCCTCGATGAGGCGCACGCAGTGGCCGATGCGGTGGGCGCCGCAGAGGTGGATGGCCTGGTGGATGCTCTCCGGGGCCGAAGGCCTCGCCGGCGTGCAGGGGTGCAGTTGATGTTGTTGGCGGAGGACGCGCCCGAAGGCCTCCTCGAATTTCTTGGCCGGAAGTCCTCTTCGGCCCCCGCCAGGTCGAAGCCGCACACGCCCTTGTTCTTGGAAGGCCACGGTGAGGTCCGCCAGCTTGTTGCTCATCTCGGGGCTGATGTGGCGGATGCCGCAGATGATGACGCCGGTCTGGATGTTGTACTTCTTTCTTGGCCTGCCCAGGCCCTCAGGCACCGCCTGGACGATGCTGTGCAGGGTCATCCCCTGCTGCTGATGCAGGATGGGCGCGTAGCGCACCCTCCAGTAAACCGCACGTTCTCCTTGGCGGCGTCCTCCACGCCAGTTCGAAGGCCGTGCGCACCAGGCTCTCAACGGGTCTGCATCACGCTCAGCGTCACGTCGAAGGTCTGAGGTATTCCACCAGGGACTTGCAGTCGTCCCCGACCTGCACCAGGGGCCGCAGCCGGTCCACGTCCCCGGCGGGCAGCTTGACCTTCTGCTGCTCCGCGAGCTCGAGGATGGTCTCCAGCCCGCAGGGAGCGTCCAGGTGGACGTGGAGATCGGTCTTGGGGAGGCGCTGGATGTCTTGGAAGCTGAGCTTGGGCATGGGGAATCTTACAGCCATCCCAAGGGCTCCCGGATCACCAGGATTTCTGGGGCCCGGTCTTCCGGGGCTCCACCTTCTCCGGGACGGCCCGGTGGTCGGGCTTGGCCTCGGGCTTGACCTCGGGCTTGGCATCGGGCTTGGCTTCCGTTCTGGCCTCCGGCTTCGCGGCTTCGACCTTGGGTGGCTCCATCATCTTGTTCCAGTCGATGGGGGCGTCGCCGTCTTCCTTCGGCCGGCCCTTGCCCCACACCCGGACCTCCGCCACGGCGTTGTGGGCCTTGTCCCGGGCTCCCCGGATCCTGGCGATGGCCTCCGGCGGTGCTCTCCTGCTTGGGGCCGTGCTGCCCGGCGGAAGGCCAGGCTGAGCACCTTGAATCCGTGGTCGCGCCGCTGGCCACCAGCCCCGTGTAGCGGTCGACCTGGCTGCCCTCCATGCCTTCCGGAGCCTGAAGTCCCCTCCGGGTGGTTCCCTGGACGGCGACCTTCGTGAAATCGGTCCAGATGGGGCACCGCCACCTTGGCAACATCGTCGCCGCGGTAGATGGTCTTCTTCGCGTCCAGGCCCACCCAGACGCCGCAGGTGATGCGGGTGGTGAAGCCCAGAACCAGGCGTCGGTGTGTTCGTCGGTGTGCCGGTCTTCCCCGCCACCGGCCAGTTCAGGCCGTTGGTGCGTGCGCCGGTGCCCTGGGTGGCCACGCCCTGCAGGCACTGGATGAGTTCGAAGTTCACCTTCGGGTCCACGACCTCCTCGCCGAGGACGCCCTCGTGGGTCTCCAGGACCCGGCCGTTCCGGTCCACCACCTTCTTAATGAGGAAGGGGGGAACGGCGCCCTGCCCGTTGTTCGCGAAGGTGGCGTAGGCCCGCACCATGTCATTGAGGGGCAGGTCCGCGGCGCCCAGGGCCAGGCTTGGATAGGGCGGCATAGTGCCGGTCACGCCCACCTTGGCGGCGAAGTCCCGGACGTGGCCGATGCCGACCTCGTCCAGGGTGCGCAACGGCGGGCACGTTGCGGCCTGGCGTCCCGGAGCGCCTCCCAGATGGGGATCGGGCCCCAGTTGTCCCGCCCGTAGTTCTTGGGCGCGTACTATAGCGCCGGGCCGGGCCGGGCGGGCGTCCAGCCGACCGTCGGGACCCTGACCACGTCTGAACATCACCGGGTCCACGAAGCGCGTGGGAATATCGTTCACCAGGGTGGCGGGCGTCATGCCCTGCTCGAAGGCCGTGCCATAGACGAAGGCCTTCACCGTGGAGCCGATCTGCCGCTCCGCCTGCCAGGCCCGGTTGAATTTGCTGCGGGCATAACTGCAGCCGCCGACCATGGCGCGCACTGCGCGCGGATTTCGATTCCACCGCCAGCAGGGGCTGCTTCCACGTCCGGTTCCTGGTCGAGCTCCACCTGCGGGTCGGCCGTTGTCGTCGGCGTCCTTCACCAGGAAGAGGGGCGCCGAGCCCCGCGGCGCGCTTGGCGATGTCCTTCCCCCGCCCCACGCAGAAGGCGGCGATGGGCACCTTGAGGGGCGACTCCGAAGCGGACGAGGGCGTGGCTTTCCTGTGCCGGGATCCTTCCACTCGAGTCACCCCGCGGACCTGGTCGCCGTCCTCCATGAAGCGGCGCCAGCCCGGGAGCTGGGCCTGCTCGGATCATTCATGGCCTGGACCGTCTCCTTGCCCGGAAGCCCCGGCGCCGGTCCACGGCCCGCAGCCCTTCCGGACGGATTCGTTGGCGGCGACCTGCCAGGCGGAATCGATGGTGGTGCCTTGACCTCCAGGCCGCCATTCAGCACCGCATCCTTGCCGTACTTCTCGTAGAGGTACTTCCGCACCTCCTCCACGGCATAGGGGCGCGATGGCCTCTTCCACGGCATTCTCCCTTGCGAGGCGGATGGGGCGCTCATGAAGACCTTGGCGTCCGCCTCCTTCAGGTAGTTCTCCGCCACCATGCGCCGCAGCACGTGGTTGCGCCGGGCCTTCACCGCCGCGCTTGGACCTCGGGATCGGGATTGTAGGGGTGGTACCAGCTGGGGTTCTGGACGAGTCCCAGCAGGGCGCACTCCTCCACGTTGAGCTGGGGCGCGCTCTTGCCGAAGTAGTACTGGGCCGCCGCCTCGATGCTAGCGGCCGCCGCCGAAGTAGACCTCGTTGGCGTAGGCCCCGAAGATCTGCTTCTTCTTGTAGGCCTTCTCCAATTTGCGGGCGAGGACGATCTCCTTGAGCTTGCGATTGAGCTGCTTCTGCCGCTTGGCGGTGACCGTACGGACCAGCTGCATGGTCAAGGTGGAGGCGCCTTCCCTTGCGCTTGCCGAAGGAGGTGATCTGGTGAAGCCCGCCCGCAGGAGGCCGCGGCCCTCACTGCCGTCGTGGCTCCAGAAGTCCGCTCCTCCGTAGCCACCACGCGCGCCGACGAAGGCCTGGGGATGTCGCCGTAGGGGATGACGACCCGGTGCTCCCCGGCGAAGACGCCGATCACGTCGCCGTTGCGGTCCAGCACCTTCGTGATGGTCTTGGGGGCACCCGCAGGACGAAGAGGGAAGAAAGCTGTCCGCCTCCCGGGAGTAGGAGCTCCAGAGCCGGAGGCTGAGGAAACCGCCGCCCCACCACCGCCAGTGAAAAGGACGAGGAAGATCTTTGCGAGGGGAGGGTGCGGCGGCCACCGGACTCCCCGAGGCGGGCTTGGCGGGCGGTTTTGCGGGCATTCCTCAGTTGGCTACGGCCTTCGGCTTCCGGCTTCAGCCCAAGGCCGCCGCCACCCGCTGCCGCCGCCGGACAGGTATGCTGGCTTCATGTCCCCTTCCCGCCTGGTGCTGGTGGCCAGACCAAATCCCCGCTGCTGGCCCAGACCCTGCACGCGGTGGTGCCTCCCTTCCTCGAGCGGGGCTGGCGGCTCACGGGGACGCGGACCTTCTGCCGGCCTGGGGCCGCGGGTCTTCCGAAGCGGCGCTGGATACGGCCCTTCCCAGAAGTCTCCGAACTCTGCCTCGTCCTGGGGGCGATGGCACCTTGCTGGCCGCGCCCGGCGGGCGGGCTGTCGGGCACGCCCTCTCGGCACTAAACCTCGGCTCCCTGGGCTTCCTCACCGCCCACCCGGCGCCGGAAGCGCGGGCCATGGTGGACGCCTATTTCCAGGGGCGCCCTGCACCGGGAGGTCCGCGGTCTCATCCATGCCGAGCTGCACCGGGACGGCGGGACCATATGAGCCAAAGTGCTCAACGATGCCGTCATCGCGCAGGGCCTGGCCCGCATCATGGACCTGGACCTGCAGGTGGACGGCGAGGACGCCGGCGACCTCAAGGCCGACGGCCCATCGTCTCCACGCCGACGGGCTCCACGGCCTACCCCCCCAGCGCCGGCGGACCGATCCTGCATCCAGCCCTGAACGCCCTGGTGATCTCGCCCTTTCGATCTGCCCCCAGCCCCACCCTGCGGCCCATGTGGTGGTGCCCAGCAGCCTGGACGTCACCATCACCGGGGCCATGCGGAGGAGGGCTACTCGACCCTGGACGGCCAGGACCGGCTACGCCCTCCAGCCGGGGACCGCATCAGGCTGCGGCGCTCCGGCGCCACCGTCACCCTGCTGCAGAACCCCCGCCCTGCCCGCTTCTTCGCCCTGCTGCGGGGAGAAAGCTGCACTGGGGCGACCGGTAATCGGGCCGGGTCCGGCAGCGCCTAGATTCCCGCCGCGGAGGTTGGCGGTGGTCCAGAGTGGGCCCCTTCCTTCTCCTTGAGGAGGGCCACGAGCTTCCCGGCGTGGAGGCCGCCGCGGAGGGGCGCTTCGGGCTCGGGAAAACCGGTCGGCACGGTCCAGGTGGGGCGCCTCCAGGCCCATGGGGATGGGCGACCCCGCAGCAGGGCAGCGGCTTCACGCGTCGTCGAGGAGTGCGCGGGACCGGCACCAGGGCACGAGGGCCTCGCCATGGACCCACACGCGCTGCCCTTCGCCTGGATCCGCCCAGGGACGACGGCGGTGCGCCGCAAGCCGCGAGGTGGGAGCCGCACCCGAGGCCGCGCCCAGGTCCCGGGCCAGGCTGCGGACATAAGCCGCCCCGGCAGGTCGAGCCGCAGCCAACTGCGGTCCGGTGCCTCGTGGCGCAGCCAGGCCGCTTCGTGGAGGTAGACCCGGCTCGGGGGCAGGATCACCTCCTCGCCGCGGTGGGCCTTGCGGTAGGCGGCCTCGCCACCGATCTTCTTGGCGCTGGTGGCCGGCGGCACCTGCTCGGTCCAGCCCAGGAAGGTCCCCAGGGCCGCCTGCAGTCGTTCGGGATCGAGGTCAACCGCCCGCGGATCGCCACCGGCCGCCCCTGCAGGTCGCAGGTGTCGGTTTCCACACCCCAGACGAGTTCGGCCTCGTAGGTCTTCGGCAGCGGGTGCATCAGCTCCATCAGCCGGGTGGCCTGGCCCAGCAGCAGCAGCAGCAGCCCTTCGGCAAAGGGGTCCAGGGTGCCGCCGTGGCCCACCGGGATCTTGCCCTTCCCCCCGCCTCCCCAGGCTTCGTGTTGAACTGCTTCACGATGCCGAGCTGCTAGGACCGACGGGCTTGTGGACGAGGCGAGCGCCGCTGAAGGGGCGGGCTCCATCGAATTTTTCTTCCCCGTCGGTTGCCGGTTCGTCGGAGGGCGGCCGGGCGACGCTCTCCAGCTCGGTGAAGAGCTCCTCCATCTTGTTGCCCTCTTCCAGCGTCGCGTCCGGGAAGAACCGCCAGCTCCGGGCACCCGGCGCAGCCCGAGGCGCGCCGCCGGCTGGGTGCGCAGGAAGCCCGCGGCGCATGCCCGGGAGGCCTTGCGGCTCCGCGCCGTGGTGGCCTCCCTCGTTCTCGCCGGCGAGGGGCATGACCGTGTAGTAGATCTTCGCCACGCCCCGGTCCCCGCTGGGGCGCACCGCCGTGATGGTCAGGAAGCCGAGATCCGGATCCCGCACCTCCCGCTGGATCAGCGTGCTGAGGAGAACTGGACCTGGTCTTCGAGGCGTTCCGGGTCAGGCATGGGACGTTCCAGTGTAGCCGGACCGCCCTACCGCAGCTTCAGCGAAGCCAGCGCCAGCACGGGCAGATGGCCGTGATCCAGAGGCGTATGACCACCTTCGTCTCCCGCCAGCCCGCCCAGTTCCATGTGGTGGTGGAAGGGCGCCATGCGGAAGATGCGCTTGCCGTCCCGGAGCTTGTAGCTGCCGATCTGGAGGATGACGCTGATGGCCTCGATGACGAAGAGGCCGCCGGCGATGGCCAGGAGCAGCTCCTGCTTGATCATGCAGGCGACGGTGCCCAGCGCGCCGCCCAGGGCCAGGCTGCCGGTGTCGCCCATGAAGACTTCCGCTTGGTGGGCGTTGAACCAGAGAAACCCGAATATGCGCCCACCATGGCGGCGATGAAGACCGACAGTTCCGCGGCGCCGGGCACGCAGGGGACGACGAGGTAGTTCGCGATCTTGATGTTGCCCGCCACGTAGGCCAGCACGGCGGAGGTCGGGGACACGATGAGGGGTGCCCCCGGCGGCCAGGCCGTCGAGGCCGTCGACGAGGTTCACCGCGTTGCTGGTGCCCTTCATGACGAAGGCGATCCAGGGATGAGGAAGATGCCCACGTCCGGCACGAAGTTCTTGAAGAAGAGGCACCGAGAGGCTGGCTGGTGGTGCTGCCCCGAAAGCCGAAGTCAGGATGAGGAAGCCCACCACCACCGAGATCGCCGTGAGGGCCGCCATCTTCTGCCAGGTGCTCCAGGCCCAGGTTCTGCTTCTTGAGGAGCTTCTTCGCATCGTCCAGAAGGCGCCCGACGCCGAAGCCGATGAGCGAGATGAGACCACCCAGATGGTGCCCGCCTTCAGGTCACACCACAGCAGGGTGGAAAGGGTGATCACCAGGACGATGAGGAGGCCGCCCATGGTGGGCGTGCCCCATAGCCTCCCTGGCGGTGGTGCTGCGGCCCTTCCTCGC